>CAVVWG010000025.1:0-83306 GCA_963751875.1 uncultured Thermoleophilia bacterium | reverse complement strand
GCACATCGAGGTTGTGGGACTGGATGCGCCCGTCGACGACCGAGTAGTCGAAGAAGCCCCATTCGTTCCACTCCGCCGTGACGGGCATCACGCGTATCGTCGGGCTCTTGTCGATGCACTCGACCACGAGATCTCTCCGTGCGAGGGCGATCGGGAGAGGGCTGACGCCGGCACCGACGTCCAGCACCCGGGCCCCGGCTGGAGCGACTCGAGCCGCTCGAGGACCCAGGGGTAGTTGATCGTGTGCGGGTAGTGGTCGGGAAAGAAGCCGAAGACGGCCCGTCCTGTCTCGACGAGCCGGTCGAGAAGATCGCGGTCGCGCGGCTTCGCTGCGAGCGCGCGCCAGATCTGCGTCGTCGAGGTCGTGCGGATGCCGCCGCTCGACAGCCTCGTGTGCGGGCTGCACCTCTACTGCCATTCTCCGAGCACGTCGCGGAAACGCTGGGGCTCGATGCGGTAGCTCGACCGATGCGGAAACGTCTCGTCGCGGTCGACGACGATTCCCGCGAGCGCTGTCAGCTCGCACTGCGGGAAGAACGCGCGCCAGACGTTGGCGCCCTCGACGACGGCATTCTCGAGAACGAGCACCTTCGTCCCTGGCGGGGCGAAGTAGCAGAGGAAGAGCGCCGATCCTTCGGGCGCAAGTATGCGTTCCGCGCTGGCGACCACGTTCACCTGCTCCACAAACGTCAGCTCATCTGGATAGACGACGGTGAAACCGTGCTCTTCCGCGACGGCCTCGATCTCCGCGGCGTTGACGAGTTTCGCCCACAGCCTCGGTTGGCGTGCGAGGAAGACGTTCTTCACTCCTCGCGCGCGACGCGCAGGCGAGCGCCGGTTGAGCTCGGATATCACCGGCCCGATCAGGTCCGGTGACGGCTAGGTGTGCAAGTCAATACCGCTCGTCCATGACCTCACGCGCCGGTGCGTACGTGAGGTTCGCGCGACACCAGAGCCGGCGCACCTCAAGCGGCTGCAAGGGATCGGCCTCGATTATCTCCACGTCGTCGGGCACGACGAGCCGAATGGCATCGCGGATCGTCTGCGGCAACCTTGCTCGACGACAGGACAGGGACGTGCGGCAGCTCGCCGGACATGTCTGCCCACACATAGCGTGGCAGGTACTGCATCATGAAGTCGCCGAAGGCGCCGAGCTGCGGCCCGAGCAGCGTGAAGGCCTCATCGATCTGGAGACGAGCCGTGTCGTCTTCGGCGGTGACCACCCAGGCCGAGTGACGGCTGGCGGCGAAGAAGGACGGGTCGATGTCGAACTCGCAGTCGAACATGTCCAGCTCGGCGTCCTCGACGTCGAGCAGGGCGTGGTGGTCGGTCACGATGGCTGCCGAGCCTCCCCGGACGAAGGCATTCTCGAGACATGCGAGATGTGTCGAACGAGCACGCCAGAGGGTCGCAGGACAACTGACGCCGTCGATGACGGCTAGCCCCTCGACGCGGAACGGGGCGCCGCCCGCGAACGTCTCGGCGAAATGCGAGCCCGTGGCGACGAGCGTACTCACCCTGGCCGCCGAGAGTGGCGTAGCGAATGCGGGCTGTAGTCGGCAATCCGAGGAGCTCTTTGTACCGGCTCCAGCCGGCTTCCACGCCGAAGCGGGCGACGAGGGACTGCTTGGCTTTCATCAGCGGCTCGAGTGCCCCGGTCTCTCGGAATCTCGCAACGAGGGCCTGCTCGGAGGTGAGGGTCGCGCTCGGGTTGCCCCGGGTTGCGGTTGTCTCGGACGGCGGCTCGTGAACCTCGACCTGGGGTCGCTCAGGTGCGCGGTCGAACGGATACTCATCGCCGAAGAGCAAGCGCAGCGAATCCCGGAAGCGGGCGTTCGCAGGGTTGAGCGGCCGGGTGCGAAACACCGAGTACATCTCGCGCCAACGGAAGATCTGCTGCCGGTTGAGCTCGTCTTCGCGGAGGTAGTGAAAGACGACGACGCTTTCCAGCTCCTCCGGGTACTGCTCGGCCGCCACAGGGTCATTGGGAAAGTTGAAGCGCAACGGGAGAGCGACCGACGGCAGCGGCACCCGCGCGGCCGAGAGAGCAAGGGCGACCTGGCCCGCGTAATAGGGGTCGGCAAGACGCTCGGAGATGGGCGGGCGCGTCTCGAGGTAGAGCGGAGCGAACCGATCGAAGTACTCGCGTGCGAACAGCACGAAGCCGTCGTTCAGGTAGAAGGGGCACGCCTGTTCCTCCGCGGGTACGGCGGACGTCACGAGCGAGTAGCTGTGCTCTACGCGCAGCGGCTCGTCGAGGAACCCTTCTGCAACAGCGTCCCACGCCTCCCGATTGCCGATTCCGGGCGGCGGAGGAAAGCGGTAGTGCCCTGTGACCCCGGCAATTGCCGACCGCTCGAACACGAAATCGAGAACCGGCTCGAGGTTCGCGACCGGCAGCACGTCTGCGTCGGCGCGCACGAGGACGTCCGCGTCGACCGGCGCCGCCCGGTACAACTCGTCGATCTGCCCTTCGTAGGCACCGTCCGTGAGCCGCTCGCGGGGGAAGACCATGGTCACGTCCGCGAGGTAGGGGAGCCAGCGGGAAAGCTGGAAGCTCGTGTCCAGCCCTGGACGACCACCTAGGGATACGACGATGTCCGCCTGCCATCGCGTCCACGGCAGACGACGAAGCGCGAGTTGGAGAGCAGCGATCTGCGAGAGGAACCCGGGTGTCGGGCTCGCAGGAACGAGGAACGTCACCTTCCGCGTCGCTGCCATCAGTGCGGCCGCGGCCGATGACCCTCGGTTCCGATCACACGCGACATAATGGCACGAGACGGACGTCGGCGTGTACGGGAGAGACATTGGCGACATACGCCATAGCTTGATCGGGCTCGACGAACGCGACCGTTGGCGTACTGCTCTTGTGGGCATCCCACACGGCTTCGGTCACACGTGGGACAGCTGCCACGCTTCTCGCTGACGACCGACCTGCCGACGTATCTCTACCTCGCCGAATGCCCGGAGGGCAGCGTCGTCTGCCCGCTGATCGAGCGGCGGTCCCACGGTACTAGCCGACGTTGCGACGCCGTTCGGATTCTCGGGGTTCGCCGGGCGTGGCCATTGTGCGAACTTCGCCGAGCAATGGCGGGCCTTCGCTTCGCGCGAGGAGTGGGTGTGCGCATATATCGGCCAGAACCCGCTATTCCGTCCGGACGGCCTCTTTGCCGAGGAAGCGTTCGAGCCCGCCCAGAACCTCTACTGGCTCACCCTCGACGATCTGGATGCACTTCACCAGGGCCTCTCACGTCTCCGGACACGCCAGCTCAGACGATGGCGTGTCCCGGGCTGGCTGTGTACGGATCGCGATGCGCTCCTCCGTTTCGTCCTCGAGTCCGCGGCCGGGTTCTTTCAGCGGGTCGGGGCAGCTCCGAACTATTTCCTTTCGGAAGCGACCTGGCAGGCCTTGGCGCCAGCGACCAGGTGGAGCTCATCGGTGCGCTCCGTGACGATAGGCTCGTCGCCGTGACGCTTTTCGGTTGGGCAGACGGCGTCGCGGACGCTCTCTTCAACATCTCTCTGCCCGAGGGCCGCGATGCCGCGACGGCACTGCTCATCGAGGGAGCCGAACGCCTCAGGATACGAGACATCTCGCTTCTCAACATCGGCGGCGGTGTCCGTCCCGGCGACGACGTCGAGCGGGCGAAGCAGCTGTTCGGCGCGAATGCGCGGCCATTGCTGCGTCTGAAGCAGGTCTTCGCGCCGGGTCGATTCAGGCAGCTCTGTGCCGCTGCGGGCGTTGGCGTCGGGCGTCCGCGGCCGGCCTTCTTCCCGCCCTACCATTTCGCCGACCCGTGACTGATCCGATCTACGACCGGTTCGTGCCGTTCTACGACGACATGTTCGCCTTCAAGGACTACGCTGCCGAGGCCGACTACCTCGTCGAAGCCATCCGCCGCCACCGTCCGACAGCGCGGTCTCTCCTTGACGTCGCATGCGGAACCGGGCGACATCTCGAGCATCTCCGCCGAGACATTCGAGGTCGAAGGGCTCGACGTCAACCCTCGCTTTCTCGACATCGCACGTAACCGACTCCCAGGAGTCAGGTTGCACGAGAAGGACATGACGGAGTTCGACCTCGGCCGCACGTTCGACGTGGTAGCGGTCCTCTTCGGTTCGATCACCTTCGTGCGGACCGTTCGGGCGATGGAACGGTCGATCGCGACGCTGGCACGTCACGTCGCACCGGGCGGCCTCCTGCTCGTCGAGCCCCTCTGGGAGCCCGACGCGCACCGCGAGGGCGAGCTGAAACTGAATGTGGTGGACGAGCCCGACCTGAAGATCGCATGGATGTATACGAACGACCGGGTGGGCGACCTCGCACACTGGGAGAACCACTACCTCGTCGGCACGCCGGGCGGCGGCGTCGATTCCTTCGTCGAGGTGCACGAGGCCGGCCTATTCACCGACACGCAGTACCGGGACGCGTTCGCCGCAGCCGATCTTGCAATCGTCGAGTGGGACGCCAGAGGGCCTTGGGGCCGGGGGCTCTACGTCGCCCGCCGCGCCTCATGACTGCGGGGGTTGCAGGGCAAAGCGGTCGAGCAGTTCGCGCGTCTGCGCGGCAGAGTTGAACATCAGAACGTCGATAACGCTCAGATCGGGCACGAACGGCCCGCCATTCTGGTCGTAGCGGATGTCCGCATCCGTTCTGAGATAGGAGAGCTCGAGTCCAGCTGCGTCGAATGCTGCTTGTCGTAGAGACCAAGAGACCGTGCGCGGATCGGGTTGATGTACAGCGCGCCGCCCTCCTCCAGGCAAATGTGGATCACCCGCTCCTGTGCGGTGCGGTAGCGCGGGTAGGCGCGCTCGGAGGCGACGACGATCCGGGTGGGCAGCCCGAGAAGCTCCTTTAGCGCACCCAGGGCGCGGACGTTGAAGGATGCGACCGTCTCGTCGTCGCCGGGGAAGAGCGGTTCGAGGAAGGCCGACACCCAGTCGAGATTCGGGGCAGCACGGTATGCCTCTCGGATCTTCCTCAGCGCCTTCCGCTGCTGGGAGCGAGCCCCGGCGAGGCGCTTCTCGCAAATCAACTGGCGATGGCTCGCGCGCGCCACGGGCAGCGTGAGATAGGCAGCCACGCCGTGCTCGAGGATGCGGTTTCGGTTGATCCAACTCTGCTTGACGTATTGCGTGTCGTCGTGGACGACGAAGACATCCACCCGAGCCAACAGTTGGAAGTAGCCGAGGTACGGGAAGAAGTACGGCTGCATCACGGCGACCGAACGGGTTGCGGCGCCGCCGCCGGTCACCGCCGTCCCAGTCCGTGCGCGACTGCGGCACCGATTCGCTCCACAGCCCGCTCGTCGAGATCGACGGCAAATGGAAGCCCGAGCAGGCGGGGCGCAAGCTCCTCGGTCACAGGGAGCGGGTCGGACGAGCAGCCTGCGTAGCGCGTATGTGCTGCAGCCCCCCCGTACCAGAGCCGGTGGGAAACGCCCGTCCTCCGCCAGGCTTGCGGCAACGTCGCTCGCCTCGAGCTGCGTTCTTGCCTGGAACAGCACGTAGATCGAGGCGACCTCCGGGCCGCAGACGAGGCGGTCCGCAAGGCCGAGTCTGTCGAAGCTCTCCCGATACAGGTCGAGAACACGCGCCGTCGCCTCTTGTCTTGGCGTCCCACTCATCGAGTTCCGCGAGCCCGACCGCCGCGTGATACTCGCTCAACTTGCCGTTGAGATTCGGGGTCGCGGAGTCCCGGCTGCCGGAAAACCCGAAGTTCAGCGCCTGTCCGACCTGCTCCACCATGCTCGGTCTCGGTCGATGCAACGCAGCCGCCTTCACCGGTCGCGAATGCTTTCGTTGCATGAAAGCTCATTGCGACCGGAAGCTCCCCGAGGATCCGTTCGGGTCGGCTCGGAGGCCAGCCTCGAACGTGGCGGCGCCGTCGATCACGACCGGGATGCCTGTCTGTTCCCGGAACTCGAGCCAGGCGGTCTGCGGCACGGGGCGCCCGAACGGGGCGACGGGGATCACGATCGCCGCCTCGTCAAGATCGGCTCGAGCGGCCACACGCTCCGGATCGAGCTGCCATGTCTCCGGATCGACATCGACGATCCGGACCGTGTACCCGCACGCCTCCGCTGCCGCCGCAGTGGCGACGAAAGTGAGCGCCGGGACGATCGCAAGTCCTCGCCGGCCCGCAGCCCGTCCGGCCGCGGTAAGGATGGCAGCGGTCAGCGCCGACGTTCCGGAGCTGGCGGAGACGACGCCACCGACCGGGAGCGAGAAGCGGCGGCAGAGACGCTCCTCGAGTTCGAGTGCGAGGGGCCCCAGCTCGTGTAGATGCGCGTCGCGTCGATGCGGCGTAGGTACGGCAGCAGCTGCTCCGCAGAAGGGAGGCGGGGGCGCAGGACGGGGATCATCCGCTCGACCTGGTCACCGGCCGCGTCGAGCTCCGCTTCGGTCGAGTAGGCGTCCATCTATCCGCAGCTTATGTCGCAACAGGTTGTCTTCACGGTGGTCAGGACGTCCTCTCGCGGGACGCGACAATGGCGGAGATCTGCGCCGCTCGACCGGCTAGCGGCGCGGACGGTACCGGCGATGCCCGCGGCAGTAATCGCGGCAAGCAAGAGGGCGACGAGCAGGAATCCGCCGGAACCGGCCGTCGATGCCGCCGCTGCAAGCGGCCCCGGCGCGATGGTCGGGAGTGCGGCAGGTCGTCGTGGGACGGCGTGCGCAGTACCGGCTTGCGCCGGGGTTGCCCGTTTCGTCGAGCTGGGATCGGCATGGGCCACGGGGCGCGCGCCGAACCGGGAGTCCGCGGTGATGTCGATCAACAGGGGGGCATCGGCGCCGGCTGTCTGCTCGACCTTGGCGCGCACGGCAGGTGGGAGCGTCGTCGACGCCCTCCGCCGCTCGCCCACCGGCACGAGCCCACGTCACAGAGGGCACGGCCTCGACGTACTGGGCGATCGCTGCGTCAGACGGAGCGCCCGGCGGCGGAGCGTCTGCGGTTGCGGGTGACGCCAGTAGCGACCGCGACGCCTGCCGAGCAAGTGGCAGCAAGAAGCATCCGCATCGGACGCCCACTACGCTAGCAGCCGTGGACGAGCTGCACGCGGATCGACCAAGGGCAGCCGGGTTCGTTTCTGACGTCGGGCTCACGCTCCTGCCCGCGCGGCGTGGTGTTCGTGCTCGCCTACAGCAACGGGAGCTACGACACGACCACCTGGGCTGCGGCCGGTGTGCTCGTCTGGTGGACCCTCGGATTGGTCCTGATCGGCGTCTTGCCCGGACGTCAACCGGCGCGTCTGACGCTCGTGACCGGGACGCTCCTGACGCTCCTCGGCGCATGGGCGCTCGTTTCGACGCAGTGGGCGGCCGATGCGAGCGCAGCGTACCTTCAGGCCGCCGAAGTAGCGCTCTACGCGGGAGCGTTCTTCCTCGTCGCGTCCACGGTCACGCGCGAGACCATGCCACGCGTTCTCGACGGGATTGCGTTGGCGATCGTCGCGATCGCGCTTGTCGCCCTTGGCGGCCGGCTGTTTCCTGATCTCGCCACGACAGCTGCGGCGGGACGCGCGCTGCCCGCTTTCGTCGAGCGCTTGAGCTGGCCGGTCGGCTACTGGAACGGTCTCGCGATGCTCGTGGCGCTCGCGCCGCCCCTCGTGCTTCGCAACGTGGCCGACGGCCGGTCGCGGCTCGCCTCGGCGGCCGCGGTGGCCGCTATCCCGCCGATCGTTGCCGACATCTATCTGGCCTCTTCGCGGGGCGGCGCAATCGTGGGTGTCGTTGCGGTTGCGACGTTCGTCGCCCTCTGTCGTGACCGCTTGCGCGTCGCGTCCGCAGCTGCCCTCGGCGTCGGCGGTGGCGTCGTCGCCGTCCTGGCGCTCGAGTCGCGGCCCGTGCTCGTCAACGGGCCGTTCGGCTCGCATGCCGCGAGTGCCGCAGGTCGGGACGTGGCTGCTGTTCATCGTGGCGGTCGTCGCGCGCCACCGGAGTCGCTTGGTTTGCGTTCGAGCCCCTTGCGCGCAAGATTCCCACGCCGCCGCGACGAGTCGCCATGGGAGTCGTCGTCGCCGTCGCCGTGGCGCTCGTCGCGCTCGCCGCAGTGTCCCACCCGGTGGCGCGAATTCACGCCTTTTCGAGCCCCCCTGTCGAACCCGACGCACCCCGCTTCGTGCAAGCACATCTCATCAGTGGGAGCGGCAGCGGCCGCTGGCAGTTCTGGACCGCTGCGGTCGATGAGTGGCGCTCCGCGCCGGTCATCGGCTCAGGCGCGGGCTCGTTCGCTGCGTGGTGGGCCGAGCACGGATCCTTGCGGATGTTCGTCCGCAACGCGCATTCGCTCTACCTCGAGAGCCTCGGCGAACTCGGAGCCGTGGGTTTTCTCCTCGTCACCGCGATCTGGGTCGGTGGCTGCGCGATCGGAGCTCGTACGTGCCGACGCACCGAGGGCGAAGCTCGGATCTCGCTCGCCGCGGCCACCGCAGTTGCAGTCGCCTTCGCGGTCGGCGCCGGCCTGGATTGGCTCTGGCAGCTTCCCGCCGTCTCCCTCGTCGGAGTCTCGGCGCTTGCGCTCGCCCACGGCCCACCGGCGCGGAAACCGTCTTCGCGCCGTCGTCGGGGAATCCGTGGAGCGCTCGCGGGACTCGCCCTCGCCGTCGTGGTGCTCGAGTTCGTTCCGCTCCTCGCCGGTCTCGCGCTGAACCAAAGTCGGCAGCATGCCCTCAACGGCCGGCCGTCGGAGGCGCGTGACGCCGCCCTTCGCGCCCGCGCACTCGAACCGTGGGCGACCGCACCGCTCGAGCAACTCGCGTTGCTCGCCGAGTCGCGCGGCGATCTTCTCGAGGCACAGCAGTGGGTCGACGCCGCGCGCCGACTGAATGCCGAAAACTGGCAGGTGCGTCTCCTCGCAGCACGGATCGAGACGCGCCGCGGCGCGGTGAGCGCTGCCCGGGCCGATCTTCGAGCGGCGCGGCGCCTGAACCCACGTTCGCCGATCTTTGCAAGAGGTTGACGCCGATTCACGGACTGTCGCCGGCACCGTATCCTGTCGACAGGAGCGGTCACACCCCCATCGGGGACCGGCCGGAGGGGAATTGTTCTGATGGTTAGCCGCGCCGCAGACGAGACACAAGCCGCACCTGTCACCAGAGCGCCGAGTCGACACGCGCGGCGCCGGTTCCGACGCGACTCGCTCCGTCGGCGGATGATCGCTCTCGGCGACGGGATGGCAGTAGTCGTCGCAGCGGTAGCGGTGTGGGCCTCCGGCGCACCGGCCGAGAGCGCGGCCGCGATCGTGCTCTTCATTCCCGGCTGGCTTCTCGTCGCAAAGGTGTGCGGCCTCTACGACCGTGACCACCGCTCGATCCGCTGCCTGACGATCGACGAGCTCGGACGGATCGTCGGCGTCGCGCTCGCCGGCACGACCGCGCTTGCGACGGTGCTCTTCGTCCTCGGCTTCAACGAGCTGAGCCCCTCCGTCGAGCTTCGGCTCTGGGTTCTCGTCGCCGCCAGCGTCTTCGTGTTCCGCGTGGCTGCGCGCGCATGTTGGCGGCGGGTGACGCCGCCCGAGCGCGCGCTGATACTCGGCGAAGGCCCGCTCGTGGACGCAACACGGCGGAAGCTCGAGCTCTTCCCGGACATCCATGTGGAGGCGGTCGCCACGACGCGCGACCGAGGATTTCCGCGCCGACGACGCATTCCTCGACGACGTCGATCGCGTCATCGTCGCGTCGCAGACGCTCGACGAGCGTCTTCTGGCGGAGGCGATCGCGGTCGCCGCGCGAGCGTCAGCTCAAGCTCAGCGTCGTGCCGCCTGTCCGCGGGATGCTCGGCACGGCGGTGCAGCTCTCCCATGTCGCGGATCTGCCATTCATCGAGTACTACACCTGGGATACCAGCCGGACGACGCTGCTCGGCAAACGCATCCTCGACCTCACCGTGGCGCTGTTCGGGCTCGTCCTGCTCTCACCGCTCCTGCTCGCGATCGCGTTCGCGATCCGCGTCTCGGCAACGGCCCCGTCTTCTTCGTGCAGTGGCGGGCGGGAGTCGGCGGCAGGGCCTTTCGGATGTTCAAGTTCCGGACGATGGTGGACGGCGCCGACGATCGGCTGAGCGAGATCGTCGATATCGCCGAGCTCGAGGAGCCAGCATTCAAGCTCCGCGACGACCCTCGTGTGACCTCCGTCGGCCGGCTGCTGCGCCGCACGAGTCTCGACGAGCTTCCGCAGCTCGTCAACGTCATGCGCGCGGAGATGAGTCTCGTCGGCCCACGCCCCGAGCAGGTCGAGATCGTCGAGCACTACACGCCGGAGCAGCGCTTCCGGCTCACCGTCAAGCCGGGAATGACGGGCCCGATGCAGGTGTACGGGCGCGGTGCCCTCGACTTCGACGAGCGCCTCGCAGTCGAGCGCGACTACATCGAGAACGTGTCGGTCGGACGTGACCTGCGCATCATCGCACTGACGTTCGCGCCCGTTCTGCGGCGGCGGGGAGCGTACTGATGGCGACGGGTGCGGCCTGTGTCGCCTGCGGTAGTCGCCTCGATGGAGGCCTGGCTTTCGGTTCGCCGTGCCGACCGCCGGGCGACGGCGCCTCTCTACCGTCTCGACCGCTGCCGTGCGTGCGGCACGGCGGTGACGGTCGGTCGCTCCCGACACGATGCGACGGGCCTGTACCGGGGCGGCGCCTACGCTGCGCCTCCCGCTCCCGTCGACCTGCTGCTCGAGCCGCTGCGGCGCCTCGGGGACGCCGCTGTTCTCCGTGCGCTCGGCCCGCTCGCACCGGGATCGCGCGTGATCGAGATCGGGTCGGGAGACGGCCGGCTCCTCCGTCGGCTGGCGGAACAGGGGCACAGCGTCGTCGGCATCGAGCCGTACGCGGCGCAGGGCGACAGACCACTGCCGGTTCGGGACACGGCGGTCGAGGCGCTCGGCGCGCCCACCGAGGTCGCCGACATTGCCGTCCTCTGGCACGTGCTCGAGCATCTTGACGACCCGGCGTTGGGTTTGCGCCGAGCGGTCGAGATGCTCGGCCGGCACGGCCGGGTCGTGGTATCGGTGCCGAACCTCGATAGCCTTCAGGCGCGGATCGGCGGGGCGCGATGGTTCCATCTCGACGTGCCACGCCATGCTGTCCACTTCACCCGAAGCGGGCTGATGAGCCTGTTCAGGCGTTGCGGCCTCGTGGTGACGCGTGTCTGCAATCTCGTTCTCGACCAGAACCTGCTCGGTGCCGCTCAGACGCTCCTCAACCGCCTAACGCGCGAGCAGAACGTCGCGTTCCGCAGTCTCAAGGGCGACCTCGCCGACGTCCCGACTCGCGATCTGGTCGTGAGCGCACTCGCGGCTGTCCCTGCCGCGCTCGCCGGCTCGCTCCTCGAGACGGCTGCGATGGCAGCCGGACTCGGCGGCGCCCTCGTCGTCCACGCGGAGAGAACCGCCCCGTGAGCACGACGATCATCGTGCCGAGCTGGAACGGCGCGCGCCGCCTCGAGCGGCTGCTGCCGTCGCTCGGCACAAGCTCAGCGATCGTGGTCGTCGACAACGGTTCGACCGACGATACGGCGGAGGTGCTCGCCCGGCGCTTCCCCGACGTAGACGTGATCCGCTTCGCACGCAACCACGGCTACTCGAAGGCAATCAACCGCGCAGCGGCCGTTGCCGCGTCGGAGACGATCGTCTTGCTCAACGACGACTGTGTCTGTGAGCAGGACTTTGCCGAGCGCCTCGCAGGCGCACTCGACCCGTCGCGCGGCGTCGCGATGGCCGCAGGAGTCTTGCTCGAGGCCCATGATCCGACGGTTGTCGACAGTGCGGGAATCGAGCTCGACGACACGCTGCTCGTGTTCGACTACTTGAACGGCCAACCGATCAGCGTCCTCACGCAAGAGCTGGCCGATCCGCTCGGGCCATCGGGCGCGGCAGCGGCCTTCGACCGGGCGGCGTTCCTCGAGTGCGGCGGCTTCGACGAACAACTTTTTGCGTACTGGGAGGACGTCGATCTCGTCCTGCGACTCCGGCTCGCCGGCGCCCGGTGTGTGCTCGTGCCGGATGCGCGAGCGGTGCACTCGCATTCGGCGACGCTCGGGTCTGGGTCGGCCCGCAAGAACTACCTGACCGGCTTCGGCCGCAGCTACGTGCTCCGCAAGTGGGGAGTCCTCGGGGGCAGACGCGGGGCCGTCGCGGTCGCGCGCGAAGTCGGCATCTGCGCTGCGCAGCTGGCGGTCGACCGGACGCCGGCCGGGATTCGTGGTCGGCTCGCAGGCTGGCACGCCGCCGGCGGAATGGAGCGGCATCCGTACCCGGAGGCAGCGGTCAGGCAGTCGCGTCACTCCATGGCGGCAGAGCTTCGCCGGCGCGCGCGCCGACGCCGCCGCCTGCGACGAGGAATGACGTCCACATGACGGGCGGCGGCGATGTCCTACAACTCGGTGCAAACTGGGGAGCAGTAGCCGAGGAACCACCCGCGGCTGATGGGCGAGCCCTCAGCGTCCGAGCACGATTGCCGGTGAGGCTGCGTCGGCCCAGCCTGCGTCGCCGCGGACGACGATGCGGACACGCTCGGGCTGAGGTCGAGGAATCGCCACGCTTGCATGGGAATGGTGGTCGAGCCGGGCGCGGGCGATCGTGCGCCAGGTGAAGTGGTCGCGGTCGTAGGATTGAAGCGCGACCGGGGCGCCGGGCCGGGCGGGGTCTACGGTCACGCTGACGACGTTCGCCGTATGCGTGAGGGTGAGTCGTGGAACGACCGAGACCCGCACGATGGGGCTGGTTGCTTTGCCGACGGCTGCGCGGTAGGCGCCGGGCGTTCTGGCGCGGAACAGGACGGTGAAGCTCCCGTCGGGCCGCGCTTTGACGGTTCGGGCGGGCTCGCCGCCGCCGACCTTGGTGAGCGTGACGGAAGCTGTTCCTGCGGGTGCGAGCCCTGCGACGACGACCTGCTTTCCTGCGAGGACAGGTCGCTCTGGTCCGGTGAGGACGAGGGAGAAGACGTCGACACTGCCCTTCATGAACTTGTGGATGAGGCAGTTGTAGGCGTAGTGCCCCTGTTTGGTGAACGTGTACGAGAAGCTTCCTCCTGGGGCAACGTAGCCCGAGTCGAAGGCGTCGCTCTCGGCGGAGACCGTGTGGTTCAGCGAGTCGCCGTTGCGCCAGGTCACGGTCGTCCCGGCGAGCACGGTGATGCGCGCCGGCTCGTACGCCTTGCCCGGGATTGCCACGTCACGCGTAGGCGCGTCGGCCGCGGCGGCCGTGCCACCGATCACCCCGAGCGTGCACGCGACGGTCAGCGCCCCGAGCCGTCTCATCGCGTCACGCGGTAGATGCCGATCATCCCGTTCATCATGTGGCTCTCGACGTGGCAGTGATAGAGCCATGTCCCCGCGGCGTCCTCGCGCCAGCGGATCTTGTAGCTCTCGGCCGGGCCGACTACTTGTGTGTCGCGGACGGCACCGTCGGGCGTTCGCCAGCGGTGCCCGTGGACGTGGAAGGTGTGGAACTCGTCGCCGAGCGTCAGCACGTCCCATTGCACCGTCTCGCCGACGCGCGCGCGGAAGACGGGTGTGTTGCCGACGAACGCGCGGCCGTTGATGGTCATGAATCCCTGCTGCGATTCGAGGTAGACGACGAACTCGCGATCGGGCGCCTGCTCGCGCGGCCCGAGGATCGATAGCGCGCCGTAAAGGCCGCCGCTGATCGAGTCCATCATCGACGGCGAGTGGTCGTGGTAGGGCCAGACGCCGGCCGAGTCGGGGCCGGCGACGAGCCGATAGGTGAAGGTCTGGCCCGGCTTGACGTTCGCGCCCGGCCCCGAGAAGCCGGGGATGTAGGAGCCGTCCGAGCCGAACCGGTAGTGGACGCCGTGGAAGTGCATCGAGTGGGGCCGGTTGAAGGCCGTGTCGAGATTGCGGAAGTGGACGAGAATCGTGTCACCCACGCGGGCATGGATGAGCGGACCCTGGATGCCCCTATCGCCGGGCGCGTTCGGGATCGGCTTCGCGAAATCGGCCGTGAACTGGCGGTAGACGACGGTGCGGAACGTCGTCTCCGTAGGCGAGTGGTCCATGTGCTCGATCGCATCGTGGCCGTTCGGGACAACGTTCCATGTCACCGGGACGGCCGCGACCCAGACCTCGACGAGGTGCTTCGCACGAGGCGGCGCCTCCTCCGCGCGGGCGACGACGGCATGCGTCGCAACGACGCCGATCGCGAGCGCCGCTGTCGAAAGGGCGAGGGTCAGGAGTGCGAGCACTCCTGACCCTCTTCGATCGAACCTCTAATGCGCCACCGTCACGGCGTGACGACCACCGTTCCGGCCATGTCGCTGCCGTGCAAGAAGCAGATGTACTTGTACGTACCGGCCTTCGTGAACGTCACTTTCGCCGCCTTCGGCAGCGGTACCTTCGGCGATCCCGCGGTGAGCGGAGTCGACAGGAACCCGTTGCCGTGGTTCGTCCCGTCGTAGGTGTAGCCGCCCTTCGGCTCGGTGCCGAACGGATATAGCGGCGTCACCTGGTTCGGGCTCGTCGGCCCCTGCGGGAGCAGGTCGGTCTTCTTCGAGAACGCGAGCAAGTACTTCGCAGGCCCGAAGGCGACATTGTGCACCTCCGACGGCGAGCGGTTCAGGAACGTCACCGTCGTGCCGGCCTTCACCTTGAGAACCTTCGGGAAGAAGCCGAGGATCGCCGTCGTGCTCCCGACACCCGCGTACACCGTGTTGGGCGGCACGGGCGCATTCGCGAGCGGCTTCGCCTTCTTCCACGCTGCCGCGACGTCAGTCAGGCTCTTCGCGGTCACCTGCGAAGGCGAGAGCGGCGCCGGCGTGCCGGCCGGCTTCACCGTGACCCCGATCTGCATGCCCGGATGAACGTTGCAGATCAGGTTGAACGAGCCGGCCTTCGGGAACGTGTACGTCGCCTTCGCAGGCGGCGCCTTCGGCCCGTTCGGCGACATCACACCGCTTGAGGCGGGAACCCCCTTCGTGATCGTCTTACCGCCTGCCGGCGCGAACGCAGCGGGGTTGTAGATCAGCTTCGGCAGTCCGTTGAAGTAGAACGGGGTGCCGGCCGCGTCATTGAGGCCCGTATACATGCCCTTCGCAGGGTCGGGAATGAACAGGCTCGCGGGCGCCTTGCCGCCGGTGTAGGTGACGGTATGGAACGTCGCGCTCGAGAACACGACAGAGTCGCCCGCATTGATCACGAGCTTCGACGGGAAGAACGCATCGAGCGTCGTCCCCTTCGGCGTCCCAGCAGGCGGGCGCGCCTGCTCGCCCGCCGCAACCTGCCACGTCGCCGCCTGGCCGACACCTGCCACAGCGAGTGCGCACGCGCACACCGCCAGCACGATCAGTTTTCGCATAACCCCTCCTCGGTTTTTCGTTGGTCGGCGCCTCAGGCACCGCCGCCGCATATTGCGCAGGCAAACTTATCGTGTACATAGGACGCCGCGCAATGGGCCTACAGGATGATTCCGCCTCGTTATCAAGGCGAGGACACGTCTTCGCTTGAAGGTGATATTCGCGAATGGGCCGTGCTGGGCTCGAACCAGCGACCTTGGGATTAAAAGTCCCCTGCTCTACCAGCTGAGCTAACGGCCCCGCGGCGGAGTGTAAGGAACGCCGGCGCGTAGCCTGCGATTTCGAACGGGCGCCGGCGGCGACAGGCAGAATGGGCTCGTGGTCGATCGTGGAGAAGCCGCGCCTGCGTGGCCTGTTCCACCTCTGGGCGTTCTTCGTTGCGATCGTGGCCGGGGTCGCTGCTCGATCGCCTTCGCCGACGGCGCGCTGCCCCGGTTCGCCGCGTGGGTCTACGCGATGGCGCTCGCCGCGATGTTCGGCGCGAGCGCGCTCTACCACCGCTACCCGTTCAAGTCGGCGGCGCGCCGCGTGTGGGCGCGGCGGCTCGACCACTCGACGATCTTCCTCTTCATCGCCGGCACCTACACGCCGTTCGCGCTGCTGGCGTTCAACGGCACGATCACCTGGGTCGTCCTCGCGACCGTGTGGTTCGGCGCGGCGCTCGGCCTCGTGCTCAACTTCTACTGGCTCGACGCGCCGAAGTGGGTCAGCGTCCTCGCCTACGTCGCGGTCGGCTGGGTCGGCGTGATCACGATCCCGCAGATGTTCTCGGGCGTCGGCGTGCCCGGCTCCGTGCTCGTGATGGTCGGCGGCGCGCTCTACACCGTCGGCGCGCTCGTCTACGCGTTCGCACTGGCCGAACCCGTTCCCGGCCACGTTCGGGTTCCACGAGATCTTCCACCTGCTCGTCGTCGCGGCCGCCACGACCCAGTTCATCGCAGTCTCGCTCGTCGTCGTGTAACGCCTTGCCCTCCCGGAGGACGGTACGGTCATGAGCATGGAAAAGACACACCTCACCGACGCCGAGTGGCGGGCCCGTCTCACCCCCGAGCAGTACGCAGTGCTGCGCGAGAAGGGGACCGAGCGTGCGTTCACCGGCGCCTACACCGACACCAAGATGCCCGGCATCTACCGCTGTGCCGGCTGCGGCACGGAGCTGTTCCGCTCCGACGCCAAGTTCGACTCCGGCTCCGGCTGGCCGAGCTTCGTCGAGCCCGCCTCGCTCGAGAGCGTCGACACGCACGTCGACACGAGCTACGGGATGATCCGCACCGAGGTCACCTGCGCCGCCTGCGGCGGCCACCTCGGCCACGTCTTCCCGGACGGCCCCGGCCCGACCGGCGAGCGCTACTGCATCAACTCCTGCGCGCTCGAGCTCGAGCCACAGCCCGCGGAGTAATCGGCGGATCGCCGAATGACGAGGGCGGGGCTTCGGCTCCGCCCTCTATC
The DNA here is from genome assembly GCA_963751875.1 of uncultured Thermoleophilia bacterium. Taxonomy (GTDB): domain Bacteria; phylum Actinomycetota; class Thermoleophilia; order Gaiellales; family Gaiellaceae; genus Gaiella. The sequence goes on along the minus strand of CAVVWG010000025.1, from coordinate 66,551 downwards.
TCGTTTCGGAGGGGTTAACGGTCGGAGAACGACGTTGTATGCGCGAACCCAATCGGCGTACCCTGCGAACCACGCGCGTTCATTTTCCCTGGCGCGGGCTCCGCGCCGAGCACAAGGAGGCGGTGGAATGGCCGTTGCATTCAAGATGAAGTTCGAGGGCGCGACCCTCGAGCAGTACGACCGCGTGATGGAGCTGATGGGCCTCGACCAGGGCGACAGCTCGCCCGATGGCGCCGTCTTTCACTGGGTCTCCGCGACCGACGACGGGATCATCGTCGTCGACGTCTGGGAGAGCGACGAGCAGTTCAACAAGTTCGCCGAGGAGCAGATCGGCCCGTACACGCAGCAGGTCGGGATCCCGGCCCCGCCGGTGATCACCCGCTACGAGATGCACAACACGCTCGTCGGCGACGCCGCCGCGAACCACCCGGGCAGCTTCGCGCGGGCGTAAGAGCCGCTGATGTCCGGCTTCAACCGGATGTCGGGTTGCGACGATCAGCCATCCCGCGGCAACTCCGCCGTGGGATGGCTGCGGGCGGGAGTATGGTGAAGGACGTCCACACGATGCACTATCAGGGAGGCTGCCATGAAGGTCGTCCATTGCCCGTGCGGGACGGACGTCGAGGGGGAGACCGACGACGCCCTCGTCGAGAACGTCGAGGCGCATGTCGCCGCTGATCATCCCGACATGGTGGGGAAGTACTCGCGCGAAGACATCCTGTCGATGGCGCACGACCACTAGGTCGGGACAACAGCCGCCGAACCGCGGGCCTACCTGATCCGCAGCTGCAGGCTGAACCGCCGCTGGCCGGGCGACCAGACCCGGAGCAGGGCGCCGCGCTTGAGGCGGATCTTCCGGACGAAGACACCGTCGTCGTTCGTCAGCCGGACCGGCCGGATCGGCTTCCACACGTTCTTCTGGAGCACCTCGAGCCGGTACGTCTTTCGCCCGTGCCGACCGCCGCGGACCTGTCCCCAGACGACCGCCCGGTCCCCCTCTCGCCCCATCTGCGCGAACGGCAGCCTGAATCCCTGCAGCGACGGCTTCCAGCGATCGTCCGCGAACACGAGGCCGCTCTGGAACCGGCTGAGCTGGGGCTCGTCGCGATAGAGGTACTGGAAGAACATCGTCACGCGTGGCAGCCTCCACGCGCGCATCGCCGCGAGGCTGAGCATCGTCGCCTGCCGCTTGAGGGGCACGCCGAGGAACGTGTCGGGCGGGTTCGTCTGGTAGCCGTACTCCGTCAGCCAGATCGGCTTCGACCCGAAGTGGCGCTTGACGAGGATGAGGAGCTTCCTGATCGTCGCCATCGTGATCCACGGGCAGTTCTTGCAGCCGCCGCTGGACGGCGTCTCGGACGGCGATGCGGGGTACGGGTGGTGGGCGTAGGCGTCGAACTTCGCATGGGCGCGCGCCATGCCGCGAATCCAGTCGCCGGGTGAGACGCCGCCGTTTGCGCCACGCGGGCCTGTCACGCCTCCCCCCACCCGGGCGTGGGGCAGGACGGCATGGATCGCGTCGTACCCGGGATTGAGCAGGTGCTCGACGTAGATCCGCGGCTTCGTCGGCCTCAGCCAGAGACGCTTGTTGGGCTCGTTCCAGATCAGCCAGTAGCGAACCCAGGGGTAGCGACGTGCTGCGGCCGTCGCGAATCGGCTGAAGTCTCGAGGGTGCGGCGGCGCGAAGTTCGGCGGGCGCCTGCCGTTTGCCCACGGCGGAGTGCCGACGACCGTGAGCACGGGCGTCAGCCCGTGGCGGCGAAGGCCGAGCAGAATCCTGTCCGGCCGATGCCAGTCGTAGGCGCGATCGGCTGGCGAGGCTGCATTCTTTGGCCGCCGCAGGGCGATCTCGTTCCAGCGCAGCGTGAAGCGAACGAGCGGCACGCCGAGTCGCTTGAACGTCGTCAGGCGCTGGTCGAGCTTGCCGGGGCCGAACTCCAGCCACGTGTCGTCCTGGATCCCGTACTGGACGCTCGGCGACGCGGGAGCCGAGCTCGTGGCGGCGCAGGCCGCGAGCGCGAACACCAGCGCAAGGAACGTGATCCGGCCGGCGGGGGTCTGCATCGGCCGTCGAAACGTACACGAGGCACGAGCACGAGACCCCCATACGCGCTCCAACCGAGCGCGCGGTGGACAGCCGCTCACGCAAAGCGCATTCGGCAGGCGTTCCGCGGCCTCGGCCACGGGGCGCAAGATGCCCCTTTCGGCGGGTAGTACGAGCAACAGAAGTCCCCTAACCTCGATGGCCAGGGTCCGGAGTGCGGTCGAACTCGAGAGGGGAGACTTCATGTACCGCGGGATCCTTGCCGAGCTCGCCAAGCTGATCCCCAAACGCGTTCGGCGCTTCTTCGGAGAGCGATTCGCCGACGCGAGCCCCGCGGAACGCTCGGGCTACCTGGTCTGGTTCACGATGGGAGTCGTCATCGGCGTCCCCGAGATCTGGGCCGCGATATCGGGCGATGACTTCTACTGGCCGACCATCTCGACGACAGTCGGGCATCTCCAGGACCGCTGGCCGGTCCTGACCTTGATCCCGGTCGTGCTGATCGTCGGCTACGGCTACAGCGCGCTGCGCCTGAAACCGGCAACGACCGCCCTTCAGGCGGACATGTCCGCGATCTCCCGGACTCCGCAAGGGCGACTCACGCAGAGCGATGTTTCCCTGGAGCAACTCGCGGCAGGCACGCCACCCGACCTCGGCACGTCCCCGTTCTTCTCGACCCCGTACTTCGTGATCGCGACGTTGATCGTCGTAGCCGCTCCTCTGGCGGTATCTCCGAGCGGCAACCGATTCGCGGTCGGATACGTCCTCTACAGCCTGATCGCGATCTTCTGGGTCGTGGTTCCGAACGTCGCCGCCTACTGGTTCAAGCGCGACGCTCCCTTCACGACGCTCGTCGTGACCATCAGTTGCCTCGCCCGACGACTCACCCTGGCCGCCTGCCTCGCCGCAGCCCTCCTGGTGGTCCTCCTCATCCATCTCGCGTTCTATCCATGGCCGGCGCGCCGGTGACGCGATGGGCGATGACGGGCTCGAACCGGCGAGGAGCAGCCTGAGTCCCAGCGCAGCGCTGCGCGCTACGGGGCATTGCAGAAGACCACTTCAGGGTGATCGCACTTTCCGGCACCGTCGTGGGCGGGCCATCGAGCGTCAAGAACATCCTTCTCACCGAGGAATGGACGCCGCTCGAGCCGGGCACGCTCGACCACAAGATGTACGTACGCGGTGTTGGCAACGTGGTCGAGCAGACCGTGAAGGGCGGCAACGAACGAGCCGAGCTCGTTGCCGTCACGAGAGGCAGCTAGAGGTTCGAAACCGCTGGCCCGGCCGTTGCCTCAAGGCTGAAAGGCATGGTTGGACTGAGTAGCATGTAGGCGTGTCGAGCGAGTTGAGGGGCGCTGAACGTTTGTCCGTTCTGCAGGCGTCTCATGCTGTGCTTTGCGAACGGCGGCGGAACCTGCATCGGACGATCGACTCGCTCGAGCAGGCTGCTTCGGACGCGCCGGAGGCTGTAGCTAGCCTCCAGGCGTACAGGGAAAACGAACGTAGGATCTCCCATGAGCGCCAACTGCTGTACCGCGAGATCGGGAAACTGGTCGAGACGCTCGCTCTCCCAGGGGACGACGAGCCGAGCGGTGAGTGAACTCGCCCCTGAAGCTGCTGTGGAGGACTACGCAGAGCTATTGCGGTGCGGCTTCTGCGTTCCTCGTTGGGCGAGTGGAAAGCATGGCTTGAACGCAGAGGAGCAAGCGTGGGTTGACGCGCTCCATAAACAGGCAGCCAGGGACGAGATCAAGGTCACGCACACGTGGTTCGAGGCTCGTGGTGGACGTTGGACACTGATAGCGACGATCGCACCGCCCCGTCATAACCAGTCCTACGGAGTCCCGAGGCCGCTCTCCAACGAACTCTGGCGGCAACGATTCGAGCTCGATTGGGGCCAGCGGCTCGGGAAAGCCCGGCGACGGGTGGCTGCGGAACTCTCACTGCCACAACGGCGGTCGCGCGCATGACGGAACCAGGTTCGGAGTAGCGCCTCGATACGAACACGCAAGTTCTTCCTCGCCCGAGCGTCTACTTGGTTGCGGACGCCCTGAGTCTGAGGGGGCGATGGTCGTCGGCGCTAGACCGAAGGAGTGTCGCCCAAGCCAACCATTGACGGCAGGCGGTGCTCCTTTCGGCCTGCGGAAAGCGGGAGGCCCGGGCTCGCATGCCCCGGGCCTCAACCGCTTACCGTTGTCCTGACGAGAACTACCCCTCGCGTCCGGTCAACGATCGCACGGTGACCCGTTGTCCGGTGACCCCCGAATGGGGGATTCCCAATGCGGAGCCGGGTGCCACCCTTCGATTTGCGGACGGCCCAGGCACACAGAGGTACGGGTAGTAGCCGCAGCTACCGGTGCCTTCCCTCACCCCCATGAGGACGGATGCTTGGGCCGTCCGCGACATCTGTCCCAAACCGCCTGGCTTAGGCTTGGATGGTGGTGGCAGCGGTGTCGGTCGCAAAGATGAGACGGACGTTGTCCGGGTAGGCCGTGTACCAGTAGCCGATCGCGTTCGAGGCCAGCTGGACCTGCAGCGTGCTGGAGGTGAACGGCGGGTCGGTTGCGCTCGAGAGCAGCGAGAGGACGCTGGCGCAGGCGACCGTCATGTCTCCAAAGACCACACCGTCCGCAGACGGGAGTCGCCCGCACAGGAGGCGCGCAGATCAACCCGGCCTGCGCGAGGCACGGCATGGCGTCCGCTACGGTCTTGCATCGGGGCAGAGCGGGCTTCGCCCGCCACTCACGCTCAGTGCGCTGCGACATCAGAGAAAGGTGTGTTTCATGGCCGACTCGGCATCGAAACCTCGCACGAGCGACCCCTTCCTCGCAGCCCCCATAAAGCCTGATTGGCCGCTTAGGACCGAGCGCCTCACGCTCCGTCCGTGGGCCGAGGGCGACTTCGGGGCGTTCTACGAGATGCAGCGTGATGAGGAGGTCGCGCGATGGGAGTACTGGGATCCCCGCGACGAGGCCGCAGCGCGGCGGCTGTTCGACTACAGGTTGATGAGCTACGAGATGGGCGGGAACTTCGCCTGGATCAACTGTGCCGTCGTTGCTGGCAGTGAGGTGGTGGGCGCCTTGTCGCTCAACGTTCGCAGTCACGAGCATCGCGGCGGCGAACTCGGATTCATCGTTCACCCGCGCCATCAGGGCAAGGGCTATGCAACTGAAGCTGCGCGTGAGTTGTTGTGCTGGGCGTTCGAGGAGGTCGGCTTCCACCGCGTCTACGGGCGGGCAGAGCCGCGCAACGTGGCGTCATGCCGGGTCATGGAGAAGCTCGGCATGCGCAAGGAGGCTCACCTTGTCGAGAACGAGTGGGTCAAGGGCGAGTGGCAGAGTGACGTTCTCTACGCGATCTTGGAACGCGAGTGGGCATTGCTGCGAGGCGGTAGCTGAATTCCTTGTATTCATGAGACGACGTCGGGTAGGTCACCCGCAGCGCAGGCGAGACGGCTTTACCGGCCCGCTGGCCCCAGTGATCTCCACATCACGGTCAGGATCGGAGCGACGATCACGCAGACCGTTCCGAAGACCGCCCAGAACGCAATCGTGTTGGGTTTGCCCACGAAGCATCCAAGCAGCCACGCGAATCCGAGGTACATGAGCGCCATCCGGGCATAGATCAATCGAAGCGTTGCTGCGTTGTCGTGCGTCCCGATTTGCAGCCTCGACGAGCACACTTGGCTGGCCGTAAGTAGTGCGAACGCTGGTGCCGCCCATGGGGCAGTCAGGAAGGACCACACCGTCGCACCTGCGAACATCACGGCGGTTGCGACTGCCAGTTTCACGTCTGAATTATCGCCCTCCGCCGACTATCGCAAAAGAGCATCGTCAGGTGACATTCCCGAACAGTGGCGCAGCCAAGCGTCGTACGCGGCCAGGCGGCCGAGTTCTGGCGTACGGCGGACTATTTGCACTCGGAAGCGCGTTTGAAGGTTCGTCCGAAACGAACATTGCCGCACAAGCATGCGACCCGAGGAGGACCCAGGGATGGTCACGTTGAGCGAGAATCAGGCAAAGCTCTTCACCGACCGCAACTGGGGCGTGATCGCGACGATCCGCGAGGACGGATCACCACAGGTCACCCCCGTCTGGATCGACTACGACGGCGACAACGTGCTCGTCAACAGCGCTCTCGGGAGGACGAAGGTCAAGAACATCGAGCGCGACCCGCGAGCGACGGTCACCGTCCTACCCGCCGAGGACCAGCAGTCCGGCTACGTGATGGTGAGCGGCAGCGCCACGATCGTGGAGGAGGGCGCCCTCGAGCACATCAACCTGCTCGCCAAGAAGTACCTAGGCGAGGACAAGTACCCCTACCTCGGCCCCGGCGAGCAGCGCGTGATCATCCAGATCCATCCCGAGCGCGTCGACGGCTACGGCGCAGGAAGCTAGGAGCCAGGGTGCGACGCTTCATGCAACGTCCCGTAACGCTGGCGCAGCCGACGTTGGTGCCGAGGGTCGCCGCGCGGCCGTCAGCCGGCCGCCTGCCGCAGTCGGGTCGCACTGGCTGCTGCTGCGTGGAGGGTCGCGGCGGTGAGCTATAGCGTGGTGCCGCCCTCTGCTCTTGCTCGCTCGAGAGAACCGTGTTGCCGGTGAGCCTTGGGCTGTCACGAACACATGCTCGCACAGTTGCGTCCGACTCCGAGAAGGCGGATAGGTAAGTTCGGGAGACGCATTGATCGGCGCTTGCCGTTCAATGCAGTTCGTCCGTACGCACATTCGTCTAGGGGAGGGGTCAGATGGTCCGCAATTGGTGGAAGCGTTGTGCTGCGGGCGGCAGCGCGGTGGTGTTTGCTGTGTTTGTTGTCGGGGCGGCAGGAGCGGCGACAACGACGTTTACGAGCTCGGACGGCCCGGTGACAATCAACGATTACTCGAGTGGGCCGACGGTGGCCTCACCGTCACCTTCCGTGATCAATGTGGGACCTGGCTTTGGGACGGTGACGAAGGCCACGGTGACGCTGCACGGGCTGACACATACGTGGCCGGAGGACCTCAATGTGCTCCTCGTCGCCCCGAACGGCAGCAGTGTCGTCCTCATGGCGCAGACGGGCGCGGGCGGCGCTCCGTCGGGAGATGTGACGTTCGACGATGCAGCAGCGCTGTCCTACAGCGACTCGGCAGGCGGCAATTCCGCAGGAACGTGGCGCCCCGCCCAGGACCCAGTCAGCGGTGCGCCCGGGAACTGCAACTGGACTGGGTCGCTCGTTAGTCCGGCTCCAGCGGGACCGTACGGCTCCACCCTGGCAAGCGTTGCAGGCGGCCCCGGAACCGGAGCGTGGCGGCTGTACATCGAAGATGGATGCGCTAACGACTCGGGAGCGCTGACCTCGTGGTCGCTGACTCTCGACACGACCACCACGTCAACCCAGGTGAATAGGGCCGGGTACTGCTCGGTGCCGGGGAACACTGACGCCGAACGGGACGGCGATCCCGCCCGGCACGTTCCTCGACCTCGGCGTAACCAGCCGTCGACGGACCCCCGCTACAAGGGTGCGACGCCCGCGTACTACTACCAGGACAAGGGCATCAGCTGCGACAACCTGCCGGGTACACGCGTACCGGTGAGATGGTCGGCTACGGCGGCCACGGCGATCCGGGCGGCTACACCTACATGGCCAAGAACTGAGAACCGCGACGGTCGCGCGGCTCCGCACTCGCAAGGCGAACACGCGTGACACAAGAGGAAGGCCCGCTCCGGCGGGTCTTCCTCAGCCGGCGAGCTCCGCGACCGTACTCCTGAAGCAACAGGCGTGGCGGGATCGCGAGGGGATCAGCCAGCGAAGCACCCAGCCGACCGCGCCCGAGGGGGAGAAAGGAGCGCGGCCGGCCCATCTGTTATTCCGCGAACCCGCAAGTTCTACGCTCCCCGCGCGTCTACTAGGTACTACCTGCTGTCGAGGGGGCAGCGGGCTTAGAAGATCGGCTCGAGGGGCGCCGCATCGGCGGCGATCCCGGCGCCCCCAGCCGACCTCCACTGATGCGAACCACGACGCGCTCACCAAGTCATAGGAGGGATCTGGCTTCACTACCCTAACGGTGAAATACTCACTACCCTAACGGTGAGATAGTGATGACGGGCGCGGCACGCAAGCCGACCCCTTTGTCTCCCCTTGGGCGACTTCTGCGGCGGACTCCCGCTATGCGTGCGGCGCTCCGTGCGCCAGCAGCGACATCTTGTAACGACTCGGTTAGCCCGCGCCGCGAGACAACAAGGCGAATCGCGAACACGAAAAACGAGCGACCGCCGGGATGACGAGCCCGTCGGCCGCGCAAGTTTCCACGCCGACAGGCGTCCACTAGGCGTATGCCCCAGAGAGTCCTCGTACACCTGCCGCCACCCGATCCGCCCCAGATCGCTGACCGCCCACCACAGCGGCCTGCACGCGGGGAGGAATTCCCGACCGGCTACATGGTTGCCGACTACAACCTCGCAATCGGCGTATGGAATGGCGAACCGATCCAATGGGAGGTTTGGGTCGTCCCCTGGGTGCCGTCATACGCGGAAGTGCAGACCGCCGACGGTTCCCGTTCGGCCTGACCGGGGAACAAGTGCGAGGACGGGCGGTGCCCCTGGGGAGCGCCGTCCGTCACACAGAGCTTGAGCGCTTGCCGCGCTCAGTTCAACGTCGCGCTAAACGTTGTCGGACCCGTCACGTGGATGCTCACGGCGCCGTTCCACTGAGCCGGCTTCCGTCGCGATATTTCACGAGGAACCGACACGAGAAGTTCCGATAGGCCTTCACGCCGAGCGACGAACGAAGCATCGTCCCGACACCGCCGCACCGAGCGTCGAGGACCTTGCCCCGAAACACAGCGACCTGCTTGAGTTGGCTACGGACGAGCATCGCCTCCGCCCATGGCCGATTCCAGTAGTGGTACGGGTACGTATCCGCTCGTGCGACAGGTGCGAAGCAGCCAAGAACGACGAGCAGCGTGGCCAATAGTGCGATCGGTTTCATGCCTGGAGGGTCCGCCCCGCCTCTAACAGGCCGCTAACAGCGCGTCGCCCCGTCGTGCGGCGCCCTCGGCCGAACTGAGTCGATCCCGGACGAGGGAGTCGCCTTCAGCCAGAGGCGGGTCGTGCCGATGGGGTCACATGCGCGGCGCCCATCTCGCACTCTCCCAAGCAACGTCAGGTGATCGGCCCGTCCAGCCCCGCGCCGCCCGCCGTTCCTGGCTGGCGTCGGATCGTGGTGGCCTTGAGCCAGCTTCTTTCGTAGGGCTTGCCGACCCTCCCTGCCGTCGTTCGGGTAAGGCCATCAAACACCCGTAGACGCCCCGGCAAGACGGAGGTGTCCGTCGTGTGCCGAACCCCCGTTCCCGAGTATCCGCTCGTTGTGAGCCGAAGTCCAGGCTCGCAACGGCACCAAGCCCTGGCGTGACGATGGAGTTCGCAAGGGTCGGCGTGTGTGCGCTCCGCAAGAACTGGAGCGATTCCTGCCTCGCCAGGCTCCCGGCCGATCTTCTAGCAGTGCGCCCTACTCGATGCCGGCGTCCCGGAGGCAATGTTGTGTCTCACGCCCTGGCGTCTTATGCTGCTGGACGAGGGTCGGTGTCGCCTGCGATGTAATCACCTTCCCGCAAAAAAGGGTGTTCGGCTGCCGCCCGGCCCTCACGTGCTTTCCGAGCAGGCCCTCGAGCTTGGCATCCAGCCGTGCCCCTTCACGGACACTAGGCAAGTCACGCTATCTGCGCCGGGAAGATCATCGCTGCGCGTCGGGCAGGTGAGAGCGAGCACGATTCCTGATAAATCCTTACTTGGAGCAAGACAGAGGCCCCGATTTCGGGGCCTTTGTCTTTCAGAAAGGCTTGTCTATCGCATGGGCGGTGACGAGCTCGAACCGCCGACCCCCTCTTCCGGCCCGCAACTACCCGACGAGCTCCACGCATTGAGCCGCGAGCGAGATCGGCATCGGCTTCTCGAGGAGCAGCATGCCCAGCCACCTGACAGCCGCTTTCTCGAATCGTTCCCCTCGCCCTGTTCGGCGTAGAGGATCACTAGCTGGAGCGCCTGCTCGAGCGAGACCTGGGCTCATCTCCCCGGGCAGCGAGTTCGGCGTTGATCAGACTCGCGCCGTTCGATTGCACGATTTATTTGAAGCCGCCGAGCCTTTGGAGGTCACGAACATATGTTCCCATATGAGTGGCGTCACCGCAGATATGTCGCTGTTGTTGATCCCGATCAACTCTGCTTCGGTCGCGAGTTCGCCACCAAGGAGGCCGCCCAAGCCGGCGTAGATCAGGCGAATGCAGCGCTACCGTACGGAGTCAGGCTTGTTCGGGGAGCCGTCCCGACCGGCTCCGTAAGTGCGGGCGCCGTCTGGACAAGAATGGGATTACCGATGCCCACCCTGGAGCTCGCAGGCGCTTAGCGCGAACCCCGCGCGCCCAGATCGGCGGCTTTGAGTTGTGCCCGCACCTGGATGGGGGACAACTGAGCGGGGCAGAGGAGTACGCTGAACACCATCTCCACCGCGGACACGTACACGGGCTTCAAGCAAGAACTCGCCGAGGCGCTCGATAGCCTCGACCGCTCGTACGTCGTCGGTGATGTAACGCTCGACGAGTACAACGATCGCCGCGACTCGATCGTAGCTTGGCTCGTAGCGAGCGAGCGCAACACGGGGAACGCAGAAGCGTTGGACTGACGGAAGTGGCTAAGCCATCTCGTTCGCGTCGAGCACGACCGGTCACAATGAGTCCCTCCGGCCCTGACGAGAGGACGAAACATGCAGGCGTACGGATACGCAGTCGACGATTGGGACTCCGAGATGCCAATGAGGCTTCGCGAGGCAACCCTCACCTGCAGCATCGAGGATCTAAGGCGAATCCGAAAGTTCATCAGCGACGTCCTCGTCGAGCGAGAAGCCGCCGGCATGGTGGACGGGCACGAGCACTTCCGAGATCGGGACGCAGCATGGAGCGACGACGAATCAGACCTCGTCATCGTGTTCCAGAAGTGATGCGCGCACCGCCGCGCGGACATGTCCCTTCTGGCCACTTATGCGGCGACACGAACAGGTCTACGCTCGGACCATGTTCCTTGCCGGCATCCCCGTAGACGACAAACGCGTCTTGACGCTCGCCGCGAAGCTGCGTGACGCCGGCCTCGACGATACCGCCTAACGCCTCGAGACCGCCTACCACCACGAGACCGCCGTGCTCGCCTTGTCGATCGCTCACCGGGACGACATCCTTCAGGTGCTCGTCGATTGTCCCGAGGATTGTGCGAGCTCCGGCCGTCCTGCTTAAGCAACAGGCGTGGCGAGATCGCGAGGGATCAGCTCAGCGAGGAATCGCCGACCGCGCCCGAGGGGAAGGGGAGCGCGGCCGGCCGAATAGTTATGCCGCCGATCCGCAACCTTTACGCCCCTAGGGCATCTACCGGTCGAGGACGGCTGAGACGGGTGGGGGTTCGGTCGTTGTCGGTCTGCCGGTTGAGCGTCGCCCCGGTGGGTCTGGCGACGCTCCCGGCCGAACCAAGTTGGATCCCGGACGAGGGAGTCGCGTTCAGCCAGAGGCGGGTCGTGCCGATGGGTTCACATGCGCGGCGCACCATCTCGCACTCTCCCAATCCCGTCAGGGTGACCGGCCCACCCAGACTCGGCGCCGCCTGCCGTTCCTCGCTTGGCGTCGGTTGATCGTGGCCTTGAGCCAGCTTCTTTCGTAGGCTGGCCCCACCCTCCCTAGACCGCAGGCTGCCACCGATGTACAAGGAGACATGGCCTCTGGTTTCGTGTACCTGATCCACTACCCAGATGGCAGCGGCCGGGAGTCGTCCGTCCACACTGTGGTCGGCGCAAATCGCCAAGTCGGCCACGAGATTCTGCCCGGATGGATCGTCTTTCAGGATCTTGCGGAGCTTGCAGACCATCGAGGGCCAGGCCGTGCATTACGAGGCTTGGGTTGTGCCAAAGTTCGACGACCCTGAAGCCTGGCGCGAAAACCCAATCACCGCCTAACGCGGGGTGCCTCCAATTTGCCGGCGTCAGCATCGCGGGTGCGTTGTCGATTGTCGACCGCAGGAGTAAGTTGGTCGGTGGGAAGGCCGGTCAAAGCGCCAGCCGGGGGTAGAGATCGGCGCCACGCGATCGGCCTGCGTGAAACCCGCTTCGGGACACCCGCGCCCGAATTAGATGGTTCTGTGTCCCATCGGAACGGCGAGCCTGTCCCGCAACCGCAAAAGCCCAGGCGCACTATGAGCGAGATCGTCCCACTCGACGAGCTCGAGCAGAATCGCGTCGCGGGTCTCCAAACCAGAAGCCGCCGTCCCATCACGAGGATGACCGCTGCGGATCGTGCTGCTCCTTTGCAGGCGTTGGGGGTTCCGTGCGGGCTGCGGCCGAGAAGCCTGGGCATGCGCTCTGCCTCGGTAGGGCGGAGCTCCGTCGCCTTGTGCCACGCTGGGTTGTCGGGGGGAGTGTTGGATTGGGGTGCTCCGGGTAGACCACTCTAGGCTGACGCTCGAGGGAAGCCGTTGGCTAGGCCGGCGGGCACCGGATCTTCGAACTGACCATCTGGTGTCCGCCGCTGCTTCTCTCGCGGCGGTAGCGCCGGTTTGGCCTCGGGCCGATGTTGGGTAGCTTCCGAAGGCGGTGATGGGCATCTGAGCGGCGGACGGAAGCGGCGTAGAAGGCAACGGCCTACGGCTGCCCAGTGGCTTTGGCTGGTAGCGGTGGTCGTCGCCGGCTTCGTCATCACTACCGCTGTCGTAAGACACGTCTACCGTTCCCGCCAGTGAAGCCCCGCTCTCCTTGATGTTTCACAAACGCAAAACGGGGCAGGCTCGAAAGATCCAGGTGGCGTCGCCTACGGAAGTTCCCCTGCGTCACCTGCCTCCGAGGACACAGCCGGGGGCCGACTCCTCCTTCGGTCTCCCGGCGCTTACTCGCAGGCCTCGCTCAGCATTTTACTTCACCACCGAACGGTGAGACACTCATGACGGCACGGCACGCGGGCCGACTCCTTTTTCTTCCCTTTGGGGGCCGACTTTCTGCGGCGGACTAGCCTCCCGTCATGCGTGCCGTGCCCAGACCTGCGATGATGACCCCAGACAGCGCCGGGCACTTCCTCGGAGAGGAGATCCCGGTCTGACTCGGTTAGGGGAAGGGTGTCTGTCCGCAGGCGATCCGCTTAGGCGGGTTCGCGGGCGGACGCTCCGCCGTTCCGTAGGAGCCGTTCGGTGTGTCTTGCAGCGGCGCTACGCGCAGTCGGGCTCAGCGCGGAGGGCTTCCAGCACCTTGTTGGCCAGTTCGGCCGGGGTGAGCCGGTCCGAGCGCAGCATGAGCGTCCCACTCGGCTGCCGGGCAGCAGCAGCGACTATCTCATCCACGCCGGTCATGCCGGATTGGCGTGCTACATCGTCCCATTCCTTGGCGGGATGAGTTACGCGGGCATTGAGCCGCTCCCGGAGCGCCTCGGCGTCCGACTCCAAGAAGACGTGCAGAACCTTCTCGCCCGCGTCTGTCAGGCCGCCGAGAATCTCGTCCCGGTAGGCGTCGCGGATGAGCGACATCGGCACGATGAGCGTGTCCGCGTGGTGTCGGCGCAGCGACAAAGCCGTCGCGACGACCAGTTCCCGCCAGCTCGGCAGGTGCTGAAAATCGCCGTTGGGCGGCGTCCACTTCCAGAGCATGAGACCGACGTCCTCGGGGTTGTACACGACCGCTTCCGGAAGCCGCCGATGCAGTTCCTCCGCGAGCGTCGTCTTACCCGCGCCGAACCCGCCGTTGATCCAGATGATCACCAACGCATGCTGTCATAGTCAGCCGGTGAGGTGGATCGTCGTTGCTGTCGTTGCCGAGGTGCTTGCGACCCTCGCCCTCTTCCCCGCACTCAGCTACGCAACCCCCTCAACGACATGCAGCACTTCTGCGTCTGGTTCAGGCAACCCCTTCGCCACAGGCAAGAGCCTGACTCCGGGCGCCGGGACAACCACGAGTTGCCGCGGCACTTTTGGTGGGACTGACTCGGTGAGGATCTTCCTCGGCTCCTAATCGCCGCGGACTCGTCACATTTGACGGTTGGCCGGCCGACATTCCCGAACACCTGCGCACGGTGCTGCGCTCAGTGCGCCGTCTTGGCATTGACCTCGCGCGTGCAAGCCGAGCAGACCGATGCGCCTACAGGGATCTCTGAGAGGCAGTGCGGGCACTCGGTGAAGGTCTCGTCACCGAAGATGTTCTCGCGGTCCATCTCACGATCAAAGTCACGACACCGACAACGAGAGCGGCTATCACGACGTCCCACAGAAAGTTCTCGTAGTAGAACAGGTGGTGAACAATCGTAACGGCGCCATTGCTGAACGGGCCGACGCTTGGGTCGTCGTTCTTGTCCGTGTTGTGCAATGGAAGCACCACGAAGTCGTTCACGAAATCCGTCACTACCCGGACACCGACCGTCGCAAAGGCGAACGCGGCTCCGATCTCGATTACGGAACGCGTGCTCAGGAAGCGTCGGAGATCACGGAGGGACTCGGAGACCGTCGAGCAGGCCACCTTCGAGTGCGTCGCGTGTGGAGACGAGTTCGAGGGCGAACTCCCACCGTGGTTCGGGAAACGTGGCCGACGTGCTGCGGGAAGGTCGCGTATCTCATCACCGTTGACGACCCCAAGAGGGAGACCAATTCTGATTTATTCTTACTTTTGCAAGGCGAGGCCCCGGAAATTGGGGCCTTTGTCTTTCAGAAACGGCTTGTCTATCGCATGGGCGGTGACGGGCTCGAACCGCCGACCCCCTCGGTGTAAACGAGGTGCTCTACCAACTGAGCTAACCGCCCGTGAGCTGACGCCATTGAAGCGGTTTTCGGTACCGAGGGGAATCTCGGTGAAGCAGGCTCGTCAACCCCATTCGGGTGACCGGTCAACTCCCGACGGGTGAGTGTGATCGCCACGCCCGCGGTGCAGGATGCGGCTACCTCGACGGAACGCGACGGTGCGGCGGACGCGGAGGTCGAGAGATACGTGCTTCCCTCGAGGGGAGCCTGCGCGAAGAGGGAGGCCACGGCGGTGGCCTCCCTTTTCGTTGCCCTCATCGCCGCTATCCCGCGCGACGGCTAGGTCGCGCAGCTCCTTGCGCCAGACGAGCCGCAGCCCCGACCAGGTTGCATCGATCGCGCACACCTTGTTGTCGACGAGGCCGAGCGGCAGGGCCACCTCGCGGACGACGTCCTCGGTCATGTCCGTGGCGACGCCCGAGCTCCGCTTCGGCCAGGCGATCCAGAGCGAGCGGTCGGGGAAGACGGCCGGCCGAGCTCGTCGACCTGCTCCTCGAGTGCTCGCCGCGCGGTGACGAAGAGCATGACGACCTGGGCCGCACGCGGGTCGCTCGCGAACGTGGCGCCGGGCGGCAAGCGGCGAGATCAGCTCGCGCGCGTTCCCGGGATCGTCGACGACGCAGACGGCGTCGCCCTCGCGGATCCCGAGCTTCTGCGGCAGCGGCGTGCCGGAGTATCCAGCGTCCGGAGGGCACGCCGGGAGGCTAACCCGGCGGTGCCCTCGTCCGCGCGCGATTGCCCTATCGTTCGTCGCAGATGGCACAGCAAGTGGCCGGCGGGAGCGATCGCGCGCAGGTCCGTCTGGCGGAGCTCGTTGCCGCGCTCTCGCTCGGCATCGACCTCGGCTTCGGGCAGCCGATGGAGCACGTCCTGCGGCAGTGCCTGATCGCGCTGCGGCTCGCCGAGGGCCTCGGGCTCGACGAGGAGCAGCGCGCGGTCGTCTACTACACCGCCCTCCTCGTCAACGTGGGCTGCCACACCGACGCCCACGAGCAGGCCAAGTGGTTCGGCGACGACATCGCCCTCAAGTCGGTCAAGTACGACCACGACCCGAGGAGCCTGCGAATGGCGACGACGGGAATGCGGCAGCTCGGGGCCGGGAGCCCTCCGCTGCACCGGTTCCGGCTCGGCCTCGCGTTCGCGCTCTCGGGGCACCGCGAGGTCGACGGCATGATCGCCCACCACGCGGCGATCGCCCGCACGATGGCAGAGCAGCTCTCGCTCCCGGACGACGTCGTCGAGGCGATCGGCGCTGCGTACGAGCGCTGGGACGGCCGTGGCTGGCCCGGCGAGCTCGAGGGAGACGACGTCCCCCTCGCCGCACGCGTCGCGCACGTGGCCGAGTACATCGAGGTCGCGAACCGCCTCGGGGGAGTCGAGGCTGCGCGGAAGCTCGCCCGCGAGCGGGGCGGTGGGGACTTCGACCCGGTGCTCGCCGGGCTGGTCGAGACCGAGGGCGAGGTGATCCTGTCCGGACCTCGACACCGTGGGCGTGTGGGGCGCCGTGATCGATGCCGAGCCGGCGCTCGCCGTCGTGCTCGTGGGAGAGAGCATCGACGAGGCGCTGCTCGCGATCGCGAGCTTCGTCGATCTGAAGTCGCCGTACTTCCTCGGGCACGCGCGTGCCGTCTCCGAGCTGGCCGCCGAGGCCGGTCGCGGATTCGGGCTCAGCGAGGACGAGGTGGGACTGCTTCGCCGCGCCGGGCTCGTCCACGGCCTCGGTCGTCTTGGTGTCTCGAACGCGATCCTCGACAAGCCCGGCCCGCTCGGCGCCGGCGAGTGGGAGCGCGTCCGCCTCCAGCCCTACGTCACCGATCGCATGCTGCGCCAGTCCGAGGCGCTCGCGCCCGTGGCCCGGATTGCGGTGCAGCACCGGGAGCGGATCGACGGCTCGGGCTACCCGCGCGGGCTCTCGGGCGCCGCGATCTCGCGCGAGGCGCGCATCCTTGCCGCTGCGGATGCCTACCAGGCGATGCGCGAGCCTCGTCCCCACCGGCCGGAGCGCTCCGCCGAGGAGGCAGCCGGAGAGCTGCGGGCAGACGTGAAGGCGGGGCTCTACGACGCCGACGCCGTCGAGGCGGTGCTCGGAGCGGCCGGCCACCGCGTCGCGCGGCGGCGCGAGGGCCCGGCGGGGCTGACGGCACGCGAGATCGAGGTACTGCGCCTGCTCGCCCGCGGTCTCTCCAACAAGCAGATCGCCGCGCGGCTCGTGATCTCGCCGAAGACGGTCGCCAACCACACCGAGCACATCTACGCGAAGATCGACACCTCGACCCGCGCCGCGGCCGGCCTCTATGCGATGCGCCACGGGCTGCTGCCGGAGGAGGAGTTCCCCGCGCGCGTGTCCGTCTAGGCGTGCGCCCCCTGCAGCGCCTGCATGTTCCTCATCATCACGGCCTCGGTCTTGTGGAGCTCCTCGGCGGGGCTGAACATCACGACCTCGCTGCCGGGCTCGTGCTTCACCGGGACGTGACCGGGCGGCGTGAAGAACGCATCGCCGGCCTCGAAGCTCTCCTCGCGGTCTTCGAAGCGGAAGGTGACCCTGCCGGCGATCACGTAGCCCCAGTGCGGGCACTGGCAGCGGTCGTCCGGCAGTCCCTTCAGCAACGGTGTCGCGTCGATGTCCTCGCGGAACGTCGTGAAGTTGATCGAGTAGCCCTCGACCTCGTCCGACCGATCCACCACCACGCCGTAATCCCCACCCTGCGTTGCGCTTTCCCTCGAGACCTTCGGCATCTCGTCGCCTCCTTCGTCGGGTTCCGAAGCTAACGCTAGAGCGGGGGCGACGCTGCGTCATGAGGCGTTTGCCCCATCTTCGTGAGGCGCGGGATCCGTGCCGACCGTGAGCGATGACCTGCACCAGCGTGCTCGAGCGGCCGGGGCCTCCCCGGACCCGGGTCCACCGATCGATCCGACCTAGCGTGGGAGGCCTCGCGACGGGTTCGCGGCGAACCGCTCAGGGCCTGCGCGTGACGGTCGCGGTTCTGCTCGAAGACGCCGGTCAGGATTGCCCCCTGCCGGGTGATCGAGGTTTGACCCAGAAGGTCGATGAAGAAGGTGAACGGGCTGCTCGGTCTTCCCCCTCGTGCGGGCGAACCGTGTCTCCAAGCGCCGACCGGCATCTGTCCGCTCGGAGGCCCTGATGAGAGTTGCTTTCAGGAGGCCCGATATGAACCGAGCAGGACTGCTCCACTTCCGGGAGGTGCCCTCGCCCGCGAACGCGAGCCCCGATCCCACGCGCACGATGGCGAGCCGCGGGTCTGCCGCTCGCGCCGCGAGAGGGCCGACCCGATACCGCCAGGCGACCTTGTTCGTGGTGGGGATCTGGCTGCTCGGTTTGATAGTGCTTGGCGCCGTCCTCGAGTTCGACCGGCGAGTCGACGAGACGCGACGAGCGCAGGTCGTGATCGCGCAGATGCGGAACCAGCAGGGCGCGCTGATCCAGGTTGCGTTCGATCCCGCGGTCGCCGGCACGAACGATGCCCCGGCGCGTGCCGAGACGAAGATTCGGTTGGCCGGGGCCAAGAAGGTGTTGAATGGCTCGGTCGCCACGCTGGCGAGTCTCGGCCACAGCCATGAGCCGGCAAGAATCAAGCTGTTGACGAACCGGTACTACGCGCTTGCCGACCGCCTCTCGCTGCTGGTCGCCAACAACGCCTCCGGCCGAGCGGCGCTCGAGCTCGGCGCAAGCCAACGGCCCGGCGGCGTCCAGGCGGAGCTGAATCAGGCGTTCGACCGGGCTGATCTCGACTACCGGGCGGAGGCGGCACGCTCGCGGAACGTGGCGAAGGTCGGGACGATCGCGGCAGTCTTGTCCCTCCTGCTGGCCTTCTCGCTTGCCTTCCACCGCTCTGTCAGAGAGCGAAGGTTGAGTGATCACGAAGCGACGACCGATGCGCTCACGGGGCTGGGCAACCGGCGGAAGCTGTTCGCCGACATGGAGCGAAAGATCGGCTCTCTCGGCCCCGAGCAGGCCGTGACGATCGCGATCTTCGATCTGGACGGCTTCAAGGCCTACAACGACAGCTTCGGGCATCCAGCGGGCGATGCCCTTCTCACCAGGCTGGGATACCGGCTCGCAGTCGGTGGTCGGTGATCTCGGCAGCGTCTACCGAATCGGGGGCGACGAATTCGTCATTGCCACCGCTTCGGGCTCGGACGTCAGGGTGATCAAGGCCGCCCAGGCCGCGCTCAGCGAGAGCGGTCTCGGGTTTCAGGATCGGCTGCTCGGTCGGCTCCACCCGCATCATCGCCGGGAATACGCTGGAGCAGGCGCTCCATGTCGCAGACCAGCGGCTGTACGCGGACAAGCGGTCCGGAACCCGGCGCGATGCCCGCACCGAGGTAAAGGACGTGCTCCTGCAGGTGCTCGCCGAGCAGAACGGCAACCTCGTCGACCACCTCGACCATGTCGCCGTGTTCGCCTGGAGTACGGCCATTCGCCTCGACCTGCCGACCGAGCAGGCCGACCGGGCACGACTGGCCGCGGAGCTCCACGACATCGGCAAAGCGGCGATTCCGAACTCGATCCTCAACAAGCCAGGGCCGCTCGACCACGAGGAGCGCAGGTTCATGCAACGTCACAGTGAGATCGGCGAACGAATCGTCGCGGCCGCTCCGACGCTCCGCGAGATCGCGCCGATCATCCGCTCGGCCCACGAGCGCATGGACGGCACCGGCTACCCCGACGGCCTCCGGCTCGACCAGATCCCGATCTGCTCCCGGATCATTGCCGTCGTCGACGCGTACGACGCGATGACCACCGATCGCCCCTACCAGCAGGCAATGTCCAGCGAGGACGCCGTGGCAGAGCTCGACCGCAACGCCGGGACGCAATTCGACGCAACCGTCGTCACGGCTTTCACATCCGTGCTGGCGGAGAGCTCCCTGCCGGCGCCGCGCGGCCACGACACCGCCGAACGGGTCGCGAGGTGCGACCACCGAAACGCGCCACTCCCGACTCGAGCGAGCCGGCCTCTGAGCGGTCGACTCGTAGTGCCCCCAACGGGATTCGAACCCGTGTAGCCACCTTGAAAGGGTGGTGACCTAGGCCGCTAGTCGATGGGGGCGGCCGGCCGATCGTACCTGCGCAAGCCGTTTCGACCCACCGAGCCAGGGCTTGGAGGGGATCGCGATGCCTGCTCGCTGCGGTTCGGCCGGATCCTCTACGTCCGCGAGCGAGCCGCTGTCGCCAGCTCGCTGGACGACGGCAGTCGGGGTCGCGCGACGCCTGCGGCCGCGTAGGCGTCGTCCTCGTCGAGCGTCTCGTGCTCCAGCAGAGCCTGCGCGAGCGAGTCGAGTCGCTGCCGGTTCTCGCGCAGCAGGGCCAGGACCTCCTCGTGCGCGTCGGCGACGATACGACGCACCTCGTCGTCGAGCAGCCGCTGCGTCTCCGGTGACACCTCGCTCGCACCGGGGAGGAACGGTCCCGATCCATCTCGTGAGATGACGGCGACAGGCCCTACCGTCGGGCTCATTCCCCAACGGCCGACCATCTGCCGGGCGAGCCCGGTCAGCTGCTCGATGTCCGACTCGGCGCCGGTGCTGACCTCGGCGAACACGATCTCCTCGGCGGCGCGCCCGCCCAGCGCGACCTTGATCCTCGCGAGCACCTCGGGCTGCAGATAGTTGAAACGATCGGCGTCCGGCGCGGAGAACGTCACCCCGAGCGCCATCCCGCGCGGGATGATGGAGACCTTGCGCACCGGATCGGCGCCGGGCGTGAGCATCCCGACGATCGCGTGCCCACCCTCGTGGTAGGCCGTGCGTCGCCGGTCCTCGGCGCTCAGCATCACCTGCCGCTCGGCGCCGAGCACGATCCGTTCCAGAGCGTCGGTGAAGTCCGCCTCCTCGACCACGTCGTGGGCGCGCCGCGCGGCGGTGAGCGCAGCCTCGTTGACGAGGTTGGCGAGATCGGCTCCGACCATGCCAGGCGTCGTGGCCGCGATCCGGGCGAGATCGACGTCCGAGCCGAGCGGGACGCCGCGCGTATGCACGCGAAGGATCGCCTCGCGACCCGCGCGGTCGGGCGGCTGGACGGCGACGCGGCGGTCGAACCGCCCGGGGCGAAGAAGCGCCTGGTCGAGCACGTCCGGTCGGTTCGTGGCGGCGATGACGATGACGCTGGTCGAGGAATCGAATCCGTCCATCTCGGTCAGGATCTGGTTCAGCGTCTGCTCGCGCTCGTCGTTGCCGCCGCTGTAGCCGGCAATGCCACTCGTCCGCGAGCGGCCGATCGCGTCCAGCTCGTCGATGAACACGATCGCAGGAGCGTTCGTCTTCGCCTCCTTGAACAGGTCCCGCACCCGCGCGGCGCCGACGCCGACGATCGCTTCGACGAACTCCGACGCGGCCATCGAGTAGAAGGGAACGTTCGGCCTCGCCGGCGACCGCGCGCGCGAGCAGCGTCTTGCCTGTCCCGGGCGGGCCGGAGAGGAGAACGCCGTGAGGGATCCGGCCGCCGAGGCGGCCGTACTTGTCGGGGTGACGCAGGAAGTCGACGACCTCGCTCAACTCGTCCTTCGCCTCTTCGATGCCGGCGACGTCCGCGAACGTCACCTTGTCGCCCGAGGGCACGTAGCGACGCGCCCGGGAGCGTCCGAACGAGCCGAGCGCGTTCTGCATATTCCCCGCCCGACGGAACAGCCAGAAGAGCAGCGCGATGAAGAGGATTGTCGGGCCGAAGCCGAAGAGCAGCGTCTGCCACCAGGCTGCCCCGGTGTCGAGCGGCTCGGCGTTGACCGTGACGTCGTTCTCCTGCAGCACCTGGGAGAGCTCGTCGGTGTTGGCAAAGGCGGGGATCTCGGTCCGGAACCGCGTCGTCGGCTTCGAGTCCTTGTAGCTCACCGACTTCTCGAACGTGCCCTGGATATCCGTTCCCTTGGAGGTGATCTCCGCGACGTTGCCGGCTTTGACCTGTTGGAGGAACAGCGGGCTGTACGGGACGCGCACCCGGGATCGTGGCTCCATCGCCCTGCTGCTGAGGAAGAAGTTGAGCGCCAGCAGAACGACGAAGAAGGCAATCCACCGGCCGCTCGGGCGGTACCACGGGCGCCGGGCGCCACCCGGAGCCGAGCCGGTCGGGGCCGGAGGCGGCGTCTCCCGCGACGGGTTCGCGTCGGTCGGCATGCCTCTACGCTGCTCCGGTCACGTCTTCGAACCTCAGTTCGGTCCACGGGTCGTACCTAA
Source organism: uncultured Thermoleophilia bacterium (assembly GCA_963751875.1). GTDB lineage: Bacteria > Actinomycetota > Thermoleophilia > Gaiellales > Gaiellaceae > Gaiella. The sequence goes on along the minus strand of CAVVWG010000025.1, from coordinate 44,536 downwards.
CTGTTGCACGGCGCGAGGATCCGCGCACCCCGGACACCAAACGTCGAGCTAGCGGGCGAGCACGTATGCGAGTGCGGCGAGGCCGAGAGCAATCACGAACAGGACCGCGATGATCACCACCATCGCGCCGATCGCGATAGCGGGCGTCTTCGCGGATCTGCCGGTCGCAGCGCCGTGCGGAACGACGGCGGGCTCGACGGAATCGTTCGGCTCCTTCGCCATGGCGATCTCCTACCAGTCCTGGCGGGAGGTCAGACCGGCCGCTGTCGTTGCCGCCGCGGCGGTGTCGGCAGGAGCTCGACAGCGCAGACGACGGCGAGGATCGCTCCGACTCCCCGCGGCGACGAGGACGACCACATTGGCTATCGCATCCATCGTTCGGCATTTTCGCGCCTCCTCTCACGGGGTTCGGGTCCGGATACCCGCATTCCGGCGAGAATCCATGCCTGGACGTCCCGCGCGCCCGCGTTTGGCGGTCGCGCGCGTCGGGTAGGCAGGACCGCCGGCGAAATTGGCCGGACAACCTACGAGCCGGGAGGACTGAAATGGGCGACGAGGTACGCGACGAGCACGGCCCCGCCGACGGCGGAGCGGGCTCTGGCCATGATGGCGGCGCCGACGGTGGTGCCGATGGCGGGGCAGACGGCGGAGCGGACGGCGGCGCCGGCGGCCACGGGCCGGCGGACGGCGGAGCGGGCTCCGGTCATGACGGTGGTGCCGATGGTGGTGCCGACGGTGGCGCCGGATCCGACGGTGGCGCGGACGGCGGAGCGGACGGTGGCGCGGACGGTGGCGCGGACGGCGGAGCGAGCTCCTGACCGTCATCGATCTCGAGGGACGCCGGGCGGACCTGCGGGGCCGCCCGGCTCTGGGGCGACTGCTCGCCATGACGTCGTCCCGCTTTGCCGACCAGTTCTGGGCCACCGCGCCGTTGCTGACGAGGGGTGAGGAGCTCCGCCAGGGGTTCGGCGACCTCTTCTCGCTCGAGGCCGCGGACGAGATCCTCTCGACCCGGGGCCTCCGGACGCCGTTCATTCGCGTCGCCAAGGACGGCGCGATCATCGACACGGCGCGCTTCACCGGCCCCGGCGGCGTGGGGGCGACCGTCGGCGATCAGGTCGTGGACGACCGGATCATGGAGCTGTTCGCGTCCGGGCATACGGTCGTGCTGCAGGCGCTCCACCGCTTCTGGCCGCCGCTCGTCGAGTTCGCGGGTGCCCTGAGCGAGGATCTGGCCCATCCGGTCCAGATCAACGCGTACATCACCCCCAGGCAGTCGCAGGGCTTCTCGGCCCACTACGACGTCCACGACGTCTTCGTGCTCCAGATCGCAGGCTCGAAGCGCTGGATCATCCACGATCCGGTTCACCCGGATCCGCTTCCGAGCCAGCCCTGGACGCGCTATCGCAGAGCGGTCGAGTCGCGGGCGGCCGAGGACCCGCGCGCCGACGACGTGCTCGGGGAAGGCGACGTCCTCTACCTGCCGCGGGGATTCATCCACTCGGCGGAGGCACTGGGAGGCGTCTCGGTTCACCTCACGATCGGCATCCACAGCCACACACGCCACGACCTCGTGCGATCGCTGCTCGAGCTGGCCGAAGAGGATCCGCGGCTCCGCCGGTCGCTACCGCTCGGAGTCGACATCGGCGATCCCGCCCAGCTGAGCTCCGACCTCGCGGCAACCGTGACCGCACTCACCGAGCAGATCCAGGCGGCACCCGTGTCCGAGATCGCGCCGGTGATGGCGCGACGCGCACGAGGGAGCACGCGCCCGGCTCCGGTCGGGCCGCTCGCACAGGCGCAGGCGCTGGAGCGGCTGAGCGCCGACACCCTGGTCTCGGTCAGGTCGCGGCAACCCGTCACGATCCGGAACAGCGGGGAGCGCGTGGTGCTCGAGCATCCGGGCGGAAGCGTGACGTTCGCCGCCACGGCCGGTGACGCGCTGACGGCGCTGCTCTCGGGCGATCCGATCCGGGTCGGCGGGCTCCCGGGGCTGGACGACGAGGAGCGGCTCGAGCTCGTCGAGCGGCTGATGCGCGCCGGCGTCGTGGTTGCCGCCGGGCCGGGTATCGAATCCACGTCTTGATGGGCGCACCGTCGGCCGCCGCCCGGCTGCGATGCTCGTACGCTGCCGACGAGCGCGGCGATCCTCTCGCCGGCACCGCCGCCCACGCAAACGGCTTTCTCCTCATCGAGGCTCCGGGAGCCTGGGGTCAGAACGCGCTCAGCGAGTCGCGACTCGACCCCGGGATCGCGAACGTCGTCGCGGCGCGTGCTGCCGAGGTGTCGTACCGCGTCCTCCTGATCAAGCGACCGGGACGGGCCGCAGTCGAGCCGCGGCGCGCCTGGGCCGTCGTCGACTCGACGCCCGGTGCGGAGCGCACGACCTGGGGCTCCTACGCCTCCGACCGCGAGCTGCTCGACATCCCGCTCGACATGCCTCCTGACGGTGAGGCGCCCGACGGGCCTCCGTCGACGCTCTACCTCGTCTGCACCCACGGGCGCCACGATGCGTGCTGTGCGCTTCGCGGCCGGGCGGTCGCGGCGAAGCTCGCCGCCCATCGGCCCGGGCCAGGTCTGGGAGTGCTCCCACCTCGGCGGCGATCGGTTCGCGCCGAACGTGCTCGTGCTCCCGCACGGGCTCACCTACGGGCGCGTCGAGCCGGCCCGCGCCCTCGACCTCGTCGCCGCCCAGGAGCGCGGGCGAGGTGGTGGTCGATCTCCTGCGGGGCCGGTCGGTCTTCCGCCCGCCGGTCCAGGCCGCGCAACACTTCGCGAGGATTGCCCGTGGCAGCGTCCTGATCGACGATCTCGACCCGATCGGCCGGAACACGACGCTCGAGGGCGACGTCAGCGTCGACCTCCTCCACGCCGGGTCGCGGCTGACGGTCACCGTGCACCCCACCGTCGGTGACGAGGCCGGACTCCTCACGTGCAAGGCCACGCACCCGCTCCATCCCCCGACCTTCACCCTGCGCGGAATCGAGCTTCGTGATTGACGGCGGCGTAGCGTCAGGCGACGGCGGAGAGAACGGGCTCGGGCTCGCCCAGGATCATCATCTCGTACGCGTCGAGGTAGCCCTCCACCATCCGCGCAACGGAGAAACGCTTCTCTGCCTCGCGCCTGAGGCGTGCGGGGTCGAGGACCCCGACCTGGTCGACCATGGCCACCATGCCCGCGAGGTCGTCGGCGATCATCGCCGTCTCGCCATGCCGCAGGATCTCCGGCACCGAGCCGCGCCGCATCGCGACGACGGGAGTGCCGCTGGCAAGCGCCTCGATCATCACGAGGCCGAACGGCTCCTCCCACTCGATCGGCACCACCAGCGCGTGCGCTCGAGCGAGCAGTTCGCACTTCTCGTCGTGATCGACCTCGCCGACGTAGCGGATGTCGTCGTCGAGGTGGGGCGCGACGAACTCGTCGAAGTAGGCGATCTCGGCCGGCTCGCGACACTTGGCCGCGATGTCGAGCGGCCGGCCGAGGCGCTTCGCGATCCGGATCGCGCGATGGGCGCCCTTGTCCGGGCTCATGCGGCCGAGGAAGAGGAGCGAGTCGCCCGGTTTCCGGTCGACCTGGTAGCGCGAGACGTCGATCGCGTTGTGGACGTTCGCCACCCACGGCAGACCGGGGAGCGGGCGCCGCTGATTCATCGTGAGCGAGACGAGCCCAGCGTTCGGAACGATCTCGCAGACCTTGCGGTAGACGTCGCCGGGATCTCCGGTCAGCGGCCCGTGAACGGTGTGGATGGTCGGGCACGACGTCAGGCCGAGCACCGTGAGGCCGAGCAGGCCCGAGTGGTCGTGCACGATGTCGAACTCGTCGCGCTGCTCGAGAAACGGCAGCAGGTGCTGGAGCTCCCAGTAGCTCTCGCCGATGCGCTCGCTCGGCGCGACGTCGAACGCAGAGACGAGCCGCGCGTTCGTGGTCGAATCGCCCGACGCAAAGAGGGTGACGTCGGCACCCGCCTCGACGAGCCCATCGGCAAGTAACTGCACGATGGCCTCGATTCCGCCGTAGCGATCGGGGGGCACCGGGAACCAGACCGGGCTGAAGAGAGCAATATGCATTACTTCTCGTCTACCACGATGGTCCCGTTCCTAACCTCCACCGACCAGACTCGGCCCACGGCTCGGATCCCCTCGAGCCGCGTTCCTTCGAGCCAGTTGGGTGCCCGAAGGGTCGAGGTAGCAAGGACGCCGGCGGTGGGATCCGGCCGCAGGCCGAGGAGCAGCGTGAGGCAGAGCACGGGCGCTCCGGCGGCCCACGCCTGCGGCCTGGCGGCGGTCGGGTAGGCGACGGGAAACGCCGTCTTGACGCGCTCGTAGCCCGCGAACACCTCGGGCAAGGAGTAGTCGAGGGAAGCCGCTGCCTCGATCAGGCTGAGGCTGAACAGCTGGGCGAGATCGGTGTAGCCTGCGCGCGCGAGCCCCCAGGCAGCGATTGCCGTGTCGTGCGGCCACACGGTGCCGTTGTGGTAGCTGAGCGGGTTGTACGCGGCCTCCGCCGCGCCCATCGTGCGTACGCCCCAGCCGGTCCAGAGCTCCGGGCCGGCGAGTGCGGCGGCGACCTGGTCGATCCGGCCCGCGGGCACGATTCCCGACCAGAGCAGGTGACCGAGGTTGGAGCAGAGCGAATCGACCCGTTGCTTGTCGCCGTCGAGCGCGAGTGCATACGTTCCCCGATCCTCGACCCAGAAGGCCTCGTTGAACCGGTCGCGGAGGACGCCGGCGCTCTCCCGCAGGCGGATCGCGAGGTCGGGATCGTCCCAGACGCGGTCGGCGAGCTCCGCCGCCCGAATGCGGGCGTCGTACGCGTACCCCTGTACCTCGGCGGGGGCGATGGGCGTGGCAGCGAGCCTGCCGTCGCGGAAGCGCTGCGAGTCGCCCGAGTCCTTCCAGGACTGATTCGCGAGCCCGTGTGGCGCACGCCGCTCGTACTCCACGAACCCGTCGCCGTCCCGGTCGCCGTAGTCGTCGATCCACGCGAGCGCCGCCCGCGCGGCCGGCTCGAGCTCCTTCACGATCGCGGCGTCGCCGGTCCAGCGCCAGACCTCGGAGAGCAGCACGAGGAAGAGCGGGGTGGAGTCGACCGAGCCGTAGTAGATCGGGAACCAGCTCGTCGCAGCCTTCCCCCGCCGCAACTCGTGGAGGATCTTGCCGGGCTCGGCGTCGATCGCCGGGTCGTCCTCGACCGCCTGGAGCGCGGCGAGGGAGCGCAGTGCTCCGATCGCCAGCTCGGGCCCGAAGACGAGCGTCTGCAACGAGGTGATCAACGTGTCACGCCCGAAGACCGTCATGAACCAGGGCATGCCTGCGGCCGGGAGCTCTCCGATCCCCTCGATCCCCTTCAGCCGAAGCGACGCGAGGTCTGCGATCGAGCGCTCGTAGACGTGCTGCAGTTCGAATGCAGGCGTCTCGAGCCGCGGCACCCGCAGCTTCCACGCCCCCAGGCTCTCACGCACGTGCTGCAACTCGGTGCCGAAGGTCCGGTCGCGCGAGAGAGGCTCCGACGCGACGCCCGGGCCGAAGCGGACGTCGAAGGTCAGCTCCCACCTGGCATGCGCCGGGAGCGAGACGGAGAAGCGGGCGCCGGCCGGCGTCAGCTCGGGCGCCTGGGAGAAGCGAATCGTCGTTCGGTAGCCCTCGTCGTCCTCGATCGCGAATGTCGCGTCCTCGACCGACGAGCAGACTCGGCTCGGCCGGCAGCGCCGCTGCCGACTCGGGATTGCCGAACGCGAAGTCGTGTGCCTTGACGGAGATGATGTCCGCGAAGTCGGCGGCGAGCTCGAGCTCGACGGCGAACGACAGCTCCGACATGCTCTCGTTGCTGAGCGTGAGGTGCTCGGTCACGGTCGAGCCGACGAAGCGCTCACGACCGATCGACACCGTGTCGGCGGGAATCCGGGGTGTTGGCGCGTTGCGCAGGTAGTGGGTCGCGCTGAAGTAGTCGACGGCGCGAGAGGTCAGGAGCAGCGGGCTCTCGCCGTCGAGCAGCAGCCTGCAGCGTGAGAGCATCCGGGTGTCGTCGGCGAACATGCCCTCGGCGCCCAGGCCCACATCGCCGATGTCGTCGCTGACCACGAACGTCGAGCCGTCGAGGATCGTCAGCACGCACACCACCCTCCGTCGACACGGCAATCCATGCTGAGGGTATGCCCCGATCCGCGTCCGTCCACGCATATCCGGCGGCCGGGCGCGGGTGAACCGGGTGAACCGAGCCGGTCAACCCCGCACGGGGGAGCAGTCAACCACGGACGGGTGAGTGCAGGCCGCGCTCGCGTAGTGCAAGATGCTCCTACCTCGATCGAACGCGACGGTGCGGCGGACGCGGAATCGAGAGATATGAGCTTCCCTCGAGGAAGCCTGCGTAGGGGAGGAGTCGGCGGCGGCTCCTCTCTTTCGTTCTCCGCTCCGCTCGAGTGCCTCGGTATTCACGAACGCGCAATGATTGGCCGACCGGGTTTGCGGATACGCTGTGAGCACACGAAGACGAGTATTCGGCCGGCGCCACTCTCGCGCCCTCCCTATCCGTCATAGAGGAGAGGCATCATGAAGGCAGCCGCACCGAAGCTTGCGTTTGACAATGGCGGGGCGTTCATCCAGGACACGCGCCGGGAAGTCGAGCAGTATCTCGCCCGCGGCAGCACCCGGATCAAGGGCGCAGTGATGCTCTACGTCAAGGCACCGATCGCCCTTGCCCTGACCGCGATCTCCTATGCGGTGCTGATCTTTGTGCAGCCGGGATTCATCGGCATCGCGCTCTGTCTCGCCGGACTGGTCGCCGGTTCGACGCTGACCGCCTTCTGTGTCATGCACGACGCAAATCACGGCGCCTACTTCAAGAAGCGGCGCTGGAACCACCTCGTCGGGTGGTCGTCCGACCTGCTGCTCGGCTTCTCGAGCTATGCCTGGCGCGTGAAGCACAACGTCGCCCACCACACGTATACGAACGTCGAAGGGTTCGACGACGACGCCACGCAGGCCCCGCTCGCCCGTTTCACCCCGAGCCAGCCCGCGCGGCCCTGGTACCGCTTCCAGCAGTACTACATCTGGCCGATGTACACCCTGATGGGTCTCCGCTGGCAGCTGGTCGGCGACCTGGCGGCGTTCCGCCGTGGCAGCATCGGCGAAAGCGCGCTCCGGGTCGCCGCGCGGATGGAATCTCGTCGGCCTCTTCGCCGGGAAGGCGTTCTTCATCGCATGGGCGCTCGTGATCCCGATGCTCGTCTATCCCTGGTGGGCCGTCGCTCGGCATCTACATCGGCTTCGCGATGCTGACGGGCCTGATCATGGCGACGACGTTCCAGCTCGCCCACTGCGTCGAGGAGGCATCGTTCGCGTCGGCCGACGAGCTCCGCAGCGAGAGGCGGATCTGGGCCGTGCACGAGGTCGAGACCACCGTCGATTTCTGCCCGCGCAACCCGGTCCTGACCTGGATCCTGGGCGGCCTCAACTTCCAGATCGAGCACCACCTGTTCCCGAAGGTGCCGCACACGCACTACCCCAAGATCGCGGAGATCGTGCGCCGCAACTGCGCCAAGCACGATGTTCGCTACTCCTCTCATTCGTCGCTCGGCCGCGCGTTGCGCTCGCACTTCCTCCATCTGCGGACGATGGGCCGGCTCGGCCTGCCGGCCGAGATCGAGATGGGGTAGGGCCCTACCCGAGCGAGACGAGCTCGCGTGGGTCGTCGGTGGGGAGACTCCCCTCGACGATCGCGCTCACCTCGAGCCCGACGAGATCGACGGTGCCGCCGATCACGGTGAGAAACGCCGTGTCTGCGGCATCGCGGCCTGTCGCGATGCGGACGAGCGACGAGCGCGGCGCGAGCAGCGTCGCATCGACGACGCGCCAGGTTCCGTCGACGAGCGCCTCTGCGACCGCGTGGAAGTCCATCGGCTGCAGACCGGGCGCGTACACCGCGGCGACGCGTGCGGGGACGTCGCGGGCGCGGAGCAGCGCCACGACGAGATGGGCGAAGTCGCGGCACACGCCGCGGCCCCCGAGCAGCGTGTCGACCGCGCCGTGCGTCGGCAGGCTGCTGCCCGACTCGTAGCCGAGCTCCCAGCCGACCCACGACGAGACCGCCCCGAGAATCTCGCCGGCATCGGTGATGCCGCCGAACTGCCGTCGCCCGAACTCGGCGAGCCGGTCCGACTCCGCGTAGCGGCTCGGACGCAGGTAGACGAGGCGCTCGTCGTCGCCGCACGTCGGGGGCGCGGCGCGGCCGATCACGGTTGCGGCGTACGTGACGGCGAGCTGCCCCCGTCCCGACGTGGACGAGATGCGCGCGGCCGCCGTGCGCCCCGTCGACAGCCTGCCAGGTCACCGGGACACCGTCGAGGTGAACCTCGAGCCGCTCGTCGACCCGCTCGCCCGCGGCCGCCGTGATCTGAAGCGCGATCTCGGCGGGATCGCTGATCGCGAGCTCGAGCCTGGCGGATACGGTACGTCGCATGGGCGCTGACCGTAGCTCACATCCGGCGGCCGGCGGGGTGAACGTGACCTCGATCACCTACGCGCCCGTGAAGGGCCTCGGCCTCGTCCACGTCGACGAGGTCGAGCTGGAGCTGACCGGCGTCCGCGAGAATCGCCGCTTTCACCTGATCGACGACGACGGCCGGCTGATCAACGGGAAGTTCGCGGGCACGCTCGTCCAGGTCGCCGCGACCGCAGACCGTGAAGGCGAGTCGCTCTCGCTCCGCTTTCCGGACGGCTCCGTGCAGGCCGGCCCGGTGACGCTCGGCAACGCCGTCGAGACCAATTTCTACGGCCGCCCCGTCGCCGGGCGCCTCGTCAACGGCACCTTCGCGGAGGCGCTGTCGGAGCACGCGGGCCGTTCGCTCCGGCTCGTGCGCGTCGACGAGCCCGGCGCCGGATCGGATCGCGGGGTCGACGGGGCCGTCTCGGCGGTGTCGCGCGGCTCGCTCGAGGCGTTCGCGCGCGAGGCCGGCGAGGACAGCGTCGACGGCCGCCGCTTCCGGATGCTGTTCGAGCTCGACGGGATCGCACCGCATGGCGAGGACGCCTGGGCGGGGCGCCGGGTGGCGATCGGCGACGCGGTCGTGCGGATCCACGGTCTCGTCGGCCGGTGCGCGGTGACGTCGCAGAATCCGGACACCGGGGTGCCGGATCTGAGCACCTTGCGCGTGATCAGGAAGTACCGCTCGGAGATCGAGACCGACGAGCCGCTCCCGTTCGGCGTCTGGGGCGGCGTCGAGGTACCGGGCGTCATCCGCATCGGCGACGCCGTGGAGGCGCTATGACGATCGATCCCGCAACCTCACTTGCCAACGTCGAGCTCGTCGTCGGCGATCTCGACGCCCAGGCCAACTTCTATCGCGATGCGATCGGGTTGCGCGAGCTCCGCCGCGCGGACGGGGTCGCGGAGCTGGGAGCGCCCGACGACGACGTCGCGCTCGTGACGCTCATCGAGGATCCGGATGCGCCGCTGCGCCCCCGTGGCACGACGGGTCTCTTTCATCTCGCGCTCCTCGTGCCCGACCGGGCCGAGCTCGCCCGCGCGCTGAACCGGGTCACCGCGACGGGCCACCGGTTCACGGGCGCGTCCGACCATCTCGTGTCGGAGGCGCTGTACCTCAACGATCCGGAGGGCAACGGCATCGAGATCTACCGCGACCGGCCACGCGAGGACTGGCCGCGCGCCGAGGGGCAGCTGCAGATGGCGACGCTTCCGCTCGACCTCGAGGGAGTGCTCGCGAGCGCGCCCGCCGGCGATGCCGGCGAGGGGATGGCCGCAGGCACGACGCTCGGTCACGTGCACCTGCAGGTCGCGTCGATCCCGGCGGCGGATGCGTTCTACACGGACGGGATCGGGTTCGACGCCACCGTGCGCGGCTATCCCGGGCGCGCTGTTCGTCTCGGCGGGCGGCTACCACCACCACATCGGGCTCAACACCTGGGCCGGCGAAGGCGCGCCCGCCCCGCCCCTCGGAGCGCGTGGGCTTCGCTCGTACACCATCGTTTTGCCGGACGAGGTGGCGCTGGAGGCGACGTTGGCGGCCGCGGCCGCTGCCGGCATCGAGGCGGGTGAGGACGAGAGCGGACGCAGCGTCGTCGCCGATCCATCGGGTAACCGAGCGGTGCTGGCGGTGCGGTAGGCGCGCGATCGTGAACCGGCCGGGCAGGCGCTTCAGGGCTGCTAGCGTCGATCCCATGACACAGGCAACGCTCCACACCAGTGAGGGCCCGATCGAGATCGAGCTCTTCCCCGCCGAGGCCCCGAAGACGGTCGCGAACTTCACCAAGCTCGCGGGCGACGGCTTCTACGACGGGCTCATCTTCCATCGCGTGATCCCCGACTTCATGATCCAGGGCGGCTGTCCGGAAGGCATCGGCACGGGCGGCCCCGGCTACCAGTTCGAGGACGAGTTCAACGACCACAAGGTCGTCAAGGGCGCGGTCGCAATGGCGAATGCCGGACCGAATACCAACGGCTCGCAGTTCTTCATCGTCACGGCTCCGGCGACTCCGTGGCTCGATGGGAAGCACACCGTCTTCGGCCAGGTCACGAGCGGCCAGGACGTCGTCGACCGGATCTCGCTCGTCGACCGCGACGGCCGCGACCGCCCGACGACCCCGGTCACGATCGACCGGGTAGAGCTCTCCTAGCCCGAGCGCAGCGACCGGAAAACGGGGAGAGGCTTCAGCCTCTCCCCTGGGTCGCTCGCGGTAGTCACTCCGGGTAAAGGCTGAAGCCTCTACCCTTCGGCGCATGGACATGAACCTGAGCGGCAAGACGGCGATCGTCACCGGCGCCTCCTCCGGAATCGGTGCCGCGACGGTGCGAAAGCTGCGCGAGGCCGGGGTTCGCGTCGCCGGTGGCGCGCGCCGCGTCGAGCGCGTCGAGGCCGACATCGCGCTCGAGGTCGACGTCACCGACGAGGCCAACTCGGCCGCATTCGTCGAGGCCGCGGTCGCCGAGCTCGGCGGGGTCGACATCCTCTTCAACAACGCCGGGCTCGCGCTCGGGCGGGCACCGTTCACCGAGTCGACCGCCGACGACGAGCAGCGGGTGGTGCACACGAACGTGGACGGCGTGATGCGGATGACGAGGCTCGTGCTCCCGCACATCCGCGACGAGGGGCACATCCTGTTCATGGGCTCGATCGCCGGCCGGCAGGCATATCCCGGTGGCGCCTCGTACATCGCCTCGAAGTTCGCGGTGCGCGGCTTCTCCTACGCGCTGCGGGAAGACCTGCTCGGGCGCCCGATCAGGATCACCACCGTCGATGCGGGCCTCGTCGAGACCGAGTTCTCCCTCGTCCGCTTCAAGGGCGACCAGGAGAAGGCGGACGCGGTGTACGACGGCCTCACCCCGGTCACGCCCGACGAGGTGGCCGACTGCGTGATGTTCGCCCTCACCCGGCCGCTGCACGTGAACCTCGACGAGATCGTGATCAAGGCGATCGCCCAGTCGTCCGGCTCGCACGTCGTCCGCAAGACTTCGTAGCGCTGCCGCTGCTCTTGCGCCTGCGCTCACCGTACGACCGCCAGATCCTCCGCTTTGCGATCCCCGCCCTCGGGGCGCTCGCGGCCGAGCCGCTCTACGTCCTCGTCGACACCGCCGTCGTCGGCCACCTCGGCCGCTCGCAGCTCGCCGCGCTCGGCCTCGCCGCCACCGTGCTCTCGGTGCTCGGGATGTTCAACTTCCTCCAGTACGGGACGACGGCGCAGGTCGCGCGGGCGACCGGAGCAGGGGAGGACCTGACGGCAGCGAGGCTCGGGGCGCAGTGCCTCTGGCTCTCACTCGCCTTCGGGTGCGCCCTCGCGCTCGCGGTCGCGCTGCTCGCGGGCACGGTCGTGGATCTCTTCGGGGCGGAGGGCGACGACGGCGGCCTACGCGGTCACCTACCTGCGGATCGCGGCGCTCGGGATTCCGTCGGCCTTCCTCGCGATCGGCGGCCAGGGCTTCCTCCGGGGCGTCTCCGATCTCCGCACGCCGCTGCTGATCGTGATCGCCGGCAACGTCGTCAACGTCATTCTCGAGATCGCGCTCGTCTACGGCCTCGATCTCGGGATCAAGGGCTCCGCCTGGGGAACGGTCGTCGCGCAGACCGGCATGGGAATCGCCATGGCCATCGCGATCCTGCGCCGGGTCGGCCTCGCCAACGCAGGCCTGCGGCCCGCTCTCGCCCGGCGCCTGCTCTCGCTCGGCAAGTTCATCTTCATCCGCACCGTCTCGCTGATCGCCTCGTTCGTCCTCGCAGGGGTGGTCGTGACGCGGCTCGGCGATGCGCCGCTCGCTGCGCACCAGATCGCGTTTCAGCTGTGGATCTTCATCGCCCTCGTGCTCGACGCGATCGCGATCGCCGGGCAGATCATCGTCGGGCAGGAGCTCGGCGCCTCCCGCCCGGACGCGGCCTACGACGCGAGCGTGCGCATGATCTGGCTCTCGATCATCGTCGGTGCCGCCTTCAGCGTCGTCCTGCTCGCTCTCTCCGGCGTGATCCCGCGGGCCTTCACGTCGGATGCCGAGGTGCTGAGCCAGTGCGCGTTGCTGTGGCCGCTCTTCGCGCTGATGCAGCCGCTCAACGGCATCGTCTTCGCGATCGACGGCATCCTGATCGGAGCGAGCGACGGCCGTTATCTGGCGCTCTCGATGGCCGCCGCCTTCGCGGTGTGCGCAGCCATGCTGGCCGTCGTCGCCTGGGCCGGCTGGGGCGTGCGCGGCGTCTGGGCCGCGCTCTTCCTCCTCATCGTCACGCGCTTGACGCCTGATGGGCGCTCGCTTCCTCCGGCGGCGCTGGCTCGTGACCGGGTTCGCCTAGCCCTAGGCGGCCGCGTCGAGCACCGGCCGGAGCCAGTTGGCCCGCACCGCCACCTCCGTGAAGCCGGCCCGGAGGATGTTGCGGTACGAGTTGGAGGGAAGCTCCTCGCGGAGCTCGCCGGTCTCGGTGACGACGACGTCGCACCCCGCCTCCCGCGCGTGATCGATCCGCTCCGCGAGCAAGGCGTTCTGGCCGCCCTTGCCCCGTGCTCCGGCAGGGTGGCCGCGAAGCCGAGGTACCCGACGCCCTCGGCCATGAACACGCCGGCCGCAGCCGCCGGCTCGTCGCCGTCGAGGGCGAGCCAGCAGTCCCAGCCGAGCTTCGGTGCCTCTGCCGCCCAGGGCGCAGCGGCGGCCGGAAGGCCGTAGCCCGTGACGACGATCCGGCCGAAGTCCTCGCCTCGGCAGCGCCGACGCGAACGAGCCGGAGCGGGTGTCGGTCGGCCGTCCCACGGGCTCGACGGCCCGCGCCGGAACGTCATCCAGCCCCAGCCGGGCTCGAGGCCGCGGTCGGCGAGCCAGTCGCCAAGCGCCGCGGGCCGTGCCTCCGGAGCGACCACGACGTAGCAGGCGACATCGTCGCCCATCGCCTCGAGGGCTGCGTCGAGAACGGCCTCGGTGGCCGGCTCGTCGACGCGACCGCGAGGCCGACGATCCGGTTCAGCATCGGGCTCACGCGCGCGATGAGCGTTCGCCGCGACAGCCTACGGTGACGCCGCCGATCTCGGTCGACCATCGCCAGCTGCCGCGGCATACAGGCAGCGATGACGCGCCGTCGAGCAGGAAGAAGACCTGCGGGCCGGATCGCGATCGCGATGGCCGACGCCGAGGTCAGTAGACCGCCGATCGCGCTCGTCCGAGCGCGAGGCCGGGCGCCACCGCCGAGCCTGAACATCGAGCGGACGCCATCGCATCAGAGTAGCCGGAGTTCCGGCGCGAAGCGGCGCCAAGGCGCTAGGCAGCCGATTCACCCCGCTTGCGCCAGTAGCGCTCGAGCCCGAGGTAGCACTGGGAGTACGGCGCAGCCTGGTCGTAGTCCTCGACCTCGTCGGGGTCGGAGGCGAAGCAGTCGGCCCGGGCGGCCGCGACGAACGTCTCCTCGTCCATTCCGTGGGCGACGCGGTCGGCCCAACGCTGCAGCGTCGTGCGGAGCCGCGCGATGTGGCCGGGAACGTCCTCGAAGACGCCGAAGTGGGTCAGCGCGAGACGGGCCGGCTCGCGGCGCTCCGTCTCCACGATCGTCGCCTCCCAGGCCTCGAGATCGATGTCGGGCGGCGGGGTCGGGGGCAGAACGAAGCGCCCGGGTGCGATGCGGACTCCCATCGAGTCGCCCGCGTAGAGGGTGCCGTCGTCGTGCAGCATCGAGACGTGGTGGCTCGCATGACCGGTGCTCGGGAAGCACTGCAGTCCGAGCACGACGTCTCCGACGACGTGGATGTTCCCGGCCGGGACCGGCACGAGCTCACCCCAGAGCACGTCGAACGTGTCGCCGTAGAGCCGCCGGGCGCTCGCCTCGAGCCGGCTCGGCTCGACGAGATGCGGCGCGCCGACCGCGGAGACGTGCACCTGCAGCGAGGGGTTCGCGCGGACGAGGGCGCCCGTCGCCCCGGCATGGTCGAAGTGGATGTGGGAGAGGAGCAGGTGCGACACGTCCCCGAGCTCGAGCCCGCGGCCGGCGAGTCCGGCCTCGAGGTTCGGGATGCACGGGGTCGGCCCGCAGTCGAACAGCGCGATGCCGTCGTCCGTCTCGACGACGTAGCAGCCCACGTTGTGGGTGAGGCCGCGGTGCAGGAGGTCGATGGGCTCCGGGAGTGACACCGTGCTACGCGGTGCGAGCGCGAACCGGCTGGAGCGCCTGCGCGAGATCCTCGACGAGATCGTCGGCCGACTCGATCCCTGCCGACAGCCGCACGAGGTTGCCGGGTGAGGCGAACGGGCCTTCCGCCGTCGAGGCATGGGTCATCCGGGCAGGGTGCTCGATGAGGCTCTCGACGCCGCCGAGGCTCTCGGCCAGCGTCCACAGCTTCGTGCGCGCGACGAGGTCGACGGCCTCCTGCTCGGACTCGACGAGGAACGAGACCATGCCGCCGAAGTCGCGCATCTGGCGCGCGGCGATCTCGTGCCCCGGGTGGTCCGGCAGCCCCGGGTAGAGCACGTCGGTCACGCTCGGGTGATCCTGGAGGAACGCGACCACCGCGCGGGCGTTCTCGCAGTGCTGGCGCATCCGCACGGCGAGGGTCTTGAGGCCGCGCAGCACGAGCCAGGCGTCGAACGGGCCGGGGACGGCGCCGAGCGATTTCTGCAGGAAGCGGAGCCGTTCCGCGATCGTGGGGTCGTTCGTGGCGGCGAACCCGCCGATGACGTCCGAGTGGCCGCCGAGGTACTTCGTCGTCGAGTGCACGACGATGTCCGCGCCGAGCTCGAGCGGCTGCTGGAGATACGGCGTCGCGAAGGTGTTGTCGACCACGAGCAGCGCGCCGGCGGCGTGCGCCGCGTCGGCTGCGGCGCGGAGGTCGACGACGTTCAGCAGCGGGTTCGTGGGTGACTCGACCCACACGATCCGGGTGCGCTCGTCGAGATGGGCGGCGAGGTTGGTCGACACCTCGTCCGGCGTGATGTAGTCGAAGTCGTAGCCCTTGGGCTCGTAGACCTGGGAGAACATGCGGTACATGCCGCCGTAGACGTCGTTCACGCAGACGAGCCGCTGGCCGGGATCGACGAGGTGCATGATCGTCGTCGCCGCCCCGAGGCCCGACGAGAAGGCGAGCCCGAACGCGGCATTCTCGAGCGAGGCGAGGCACTCCTCGAGCGCCGTGCGCGTCGGGTTGCCGACGCGCGCGTAGTCGTACCCCTTGTGAACGCCGACCGCCTCCTGCGCGTAGGTGGAGGTCTGGTAGATCGGCGTCGTCACCGCCCCGGTCGCCGAGTCGGGCTCCTGGCCGACGTGGATCGCGCGGGTCTCGAAGTCCATGGCTGGATCCTAGATGCGGCGGACGGTCTCGAGCCCGCACGCACGCCGAAGCCGGTCGAGCGCGCGGTCGAAGGCATCGCCCAGAGCCGCCGAGTCGCGGACGCCCGGCTCGCGATGGAACGCCTTCACGACGAGCGCGCCCTCGGCTCGCTCCGACTTCAGGTCGGCCCGGCCGACGATGCGGTCGCGCCAGAGGAACGGCAGCACGTAGTAGCCGTAGCGGCGCTCGTGCTCCTTCTTGTAGACCTCGATCAGGTGGTCGAACCCGAGCACGCGCCGCGCGAACGGGCGGTCCCAGAGGAGGTTGTCGAACGGCGACAGCAGCACCGCCGCCGAAGGCGCAGCGGGATCGAGCGCCGCGCCGGCCTGCACGATCACCGGCGCTCCGCCGTCGGCGACGGCGACCCGCTCGAGCACCCCGTCCGCGACGAGGGCGTCGACGACGGGCCGGATGCGCTTGGTGCCGCCCCGGAGCCGCCAGTGCTCCACGATCCCGGACTCGGTCAGCGCTCCGCGCGCCACGACGGCCTTCTCCGCAAGCGCCCGCAGGCGCGCCTCGTCATCCGGGACCGGGGCATCGAGAATCTCCTTCGGAATCACCCGCTCCGGCAGGTCGTAGAGCCGCTGGAACCCCTGCCGGCCCGCGATCACGAGGTCGCCGTGGTTCCAGAGGCGGTCGAGCATCGCCTTCGCCGGCTTCCAGTTCCACATCCCGCCTCCGGCCGCGCTCGCTCCCTCGAAGTGGCGCGAGCCGAGCGGGCCGCGGGCTCGGATCTCGGCCAGGATCTCGTCCGCGAGGTGCGGATGGGTCTCGCCGACGTTCCCGTACCAGCGCCGCCCTCCGGCGCGCATCTGGGCGACGAAGAGCGGCCACTCCTCGACGGGAAGCAGGCACGCCTCGTGCGCCCAGTACTCGAACACGCGACCCTGCCCGAGCAGCCGCGGCACGATGCCGGGCTTGTACGCGCCGACGCGCGACGCGAGCGCGATCCGGTGGCTGCGCTCGACCGCCGAGATCGAGTCGAGCTGCACGCACGAGAGCCGGCGGATCGCCGCCTCCACCTCGGCTGTCGAGCCGGCGCGGGAGCGCGTCGCGTAGCCCTGCGCATCGATCGCGATCCGGCGCAGGGCGGTGAGGGAGACGGTTCGCATCGATGGCATTCTCCCGCAACGCGGCTCGGGCGAGGGGCGGCCGGGGAGGCGCCGCACGGCACTCCCCGGCCGTGTGCCCGCGAGATTACTCGGCCGTCGCCTCGATGTGGCGCGCGGGGATGATCACGCGGGGGTGCGGCCCTCGAGAATGGCGGCGAGCCGGGCGGCATCGATGTTGCCGCCCGAGACGATGCACACGATCCTGCCCTCACCCGCGCGTCCTGACAGCGCCGCCGCCACGGCAAGGGCTCCCGCGCCCTCCGCGATCACGCGGGCGCGCTCGGCCAGGGTGCGCACCGCCCCGGCGGTCTCGTCGAGCGTCAGCGCGATGCCACCGGAGAGCAACGCGTGGGCGCGATCCCACATCGGGCCGAGCAGCAGCTTGCTGCCCGCGCCGTCGACGAACGACGGCGTGTAGTCGACCTCGACCGGAGTGCCGGCCGCGTACGACGCGGCGAACGGGGCGCCCGTCTCGGGCTCGCAGGCGAGCACGCGGGTTGCGGGGCTCACCGACGCGAGCGCGCTCGCGATCCCGGTCGACAGGCCGCCGCCGCCCCACGGGACGAGCACGGTGTCGATCGCGTCGAGATCCTCGACCAGCTCGAGGCCGATCGTGCCGTTGCCCGCCATCACGGCGTCGTCGAGCACGGGGTGGACGAAGTAGCCGTCGACGCCGGGGTAGGAGCCTTCCTCCATCGTCTGCCACCAGCGCTCGTACGGCACCTTGATCACCGTCCCCCCGAGCCGGGCGATCGCGTCGAGCTTGGTCTGAGGCGCATGCTCGGGCGCGACGACGGTGGCGGGCACGCCCAGCTCGCGGGCCATCCAGGCGACGCCCTGGGCCATGTTCCCTGCGCTCGTCGTCAGCACGCCGCGATCGACGGCGCCGGGAGGTGCCGAGCGGATGGCGTTGGCGGCGCCGCGGATCTTGAACGAGCCGATCGGCTGCAGGCACTCGAGCTTGAGCCAGATCTCGGCCGGAGACTCCGGCACCTGCAGCCGGATGAGCGGCGTGCGCAGCACGACGTCGGCGATGCGCTCGCGGGCAGCCTCGATGTCGGCGAGCGGGATCAGAAGTCGACCTCGACGCCGACGCCGCGCTCGCGCGCCCGGGCGACGCAGAGCTGCGCCGCGGCGAGATCCTCGACGGCGATCCCCATCGACTTGAACACCGTCAGCTCGTCGGCCGAGCGACGGCCCTCGACGGTGCCGTTGAGGAGCTCGCCGAGCTCCCCGATGATGTGCTCGGGCCCGAAGCCGCTCTCGGCGGCCGCGACCCGGTAGTCGCCGGCCTCGTTGAGCGTCGACTCGCGCCGGTCGACGAAGAATCGCGACGCGGCGACCGTGGCGGTGCTGAGCTCTCTCGACTTGCCGTCGGGGAACGCCCCGGCGGCGTTGATGTGCGTGCCGGGCGCGAGCCACTCGAGCTCGACGAGGGGCTCGCTCGTCGACGTGGCGGTGCAGACGATGTCCGCACCCGCGAGCGCCTCCTCGATCGACGCGGCCACGAGCGAGTGCGTCTCGAGCGCGAGCGCCTCGGCGTGGTCGCCGTTCCGGCTCCAGATGCGAATGATCGGATCGTCGAGAACCGTCTGCATCGCGTCGACGTGCGAGCGTCCCTGCACGCCGGAGCCGAGGATCGCCACGGTGCGCGAGCCCGGCCGCGCGAGCAGCTTCGTCGCGACACCCGGACACTGCTGCGGTGCGAATCTCGGTGATCGGCGATGCGTTGAGGATCGCGATCAGCTGCCCGGTGACGCCGTCGTGCAGGAGCACCGCGCCCTGGTGCGGGTCGAGCCCGCTCGCCGAGTTGCCGGGGGCGACCACGATCTCCTTGAGGGCGTACACCGGGCTGTCTCCGGCTGCGTGGGACGGCATCAGCCCCATCGCCGTCGGCCCGGGCGGCGAGACGAGGAAGCGCAACGGGTTCGTCAGCTCGCCGCGCGCGAGCCGCGCGAGGATGTCCTCCATCGCCGTGATGCAGGACTCCATGTCGAGCAGTCCGCGCACGTCGTGCTCGGAGAGGACGAGAACGCTCACGAGAACACCTCCGTCAGATGGTCGCGGTCGGTAGGGGAGAGAGTGATGGTCAGCGCTTCGAGGGCCGGTGCCAGGTGGTCGGCGCGGCCGGGGCCGATCACGATCGCCGTCAGCTCGGGCTGGGCGAGCGCCCAGGCCAGGGCGAGCCCGGCCATCGAGGCGCCGCGCTCGGCGGCGCAGCGCTCGAGCGCCTCGAGCGCGTCGAAGACGCGATCGGAGGCGTAGCCGACGTACGGCTCGGGCCGAAGCGTCATCCGCGATCCGGCGGGAGGCGCCTCGCCGCGGCGGTACTTGCCGGTCAGCCAGCCGCCCGCGAGCGGGCTGAACGGGGTGTAGCCGAGGCCGTGCTCGCGGCAGACCGGGAACACGGTCTCGCGGTCGCCCTGGTCGAGGAGCGAGAAGCCGTTCTGCACCCACTCGTAGCGCGGCAGCCCTTCCAGCCGCGCGAGCTCGAGCGCCTCTGCGAGCTGCTCGCCGGTGAAGTTCGACGCACCGACCGCGCCGACCTTGCCGGCGGCGATCAGGCCGGCGAACGCCTCGAGCGTCTCCTCCTGCGGTGTGTCGGGGTCGAAGTCGTGCGCGAGATAGAGCGCCACGCGCTCGACGCCGAGCCGGCGCAGGCTCGTGTCGATCTGGCGCTGGATCCGTCCCCGGCCGAGGCCGTGATCGGCGCCCTCGTCCATCGGGTTGAAGGTCTTCGTCGCGATCACGATCCGGTCGCGCACGTCCGAGCCCTTCGTCGCGAGCCACTCGCCGATGAAGCTCTCGCTGCGGCCGCCGCCGTACGCGTCGGCGGTGTCGTACGTCGTGATCCCGGCGTCCCAGGCGGTGTCGAGCAACCGGAATGCATCCGGCTTCGACGTTCCCTGGCCGAAGAACGCCGGCGACGAGCCGATCCCGCCGAAGTTGCCACAGCCGAGGATGATCCGCGTCACCGAAGTTCCGCTGCCGCCGAGGAGTCGCTCGTCCATCCGACCGATCCTACGGCAGCGCGCTGGGACGCGGCTCGGTTCGGATCAGTTAGGTTCGAGGCAACGTCCGCGACGACAGGAAGAGGTGGAGCCGATGTCATACGTTGCCGGCGGCGACCGCTACGACCAGATGCGCTACAACCGCTGCGGCCGCAGCGGGCTCGCGCTGCCCGCGATCTCGCTCGGGCTCTGGCAGAACTTCGGAGGCATCACCCCGCTCGAGACGAGCCGGGCGATCGTGCGTCGCGCGTTCGATCTCGGCGTCACGCACTTCGACCTCGCGAACAACTACGGCCCGCCCTATGGATCTGCGGAGGAGAACTTCGGCCGGATCATGCGGGACGACCTCCGGCCCTACCGCGACGAGCTCGTGATCTCGACGAAGGCCGGCTACGACATGTGGCCCGGCCCCTACGGCGACGGCGGCTCGCGCAAGTACCTCCTCGCGAGCCTCGACCAGAGCCTCGCGCGGCTCGGCCTCGAGTACGTCGACATCTTCTACTCGCATCGCGTCGACCCCTCGACGCCGCTCGAGGAGACGATGGGCGCGCTCGACAGCGCCGTGCGGCAGGGCAAGGCGCTCTACGCCGGGATCTCGTCCTACTCCGCCGAGAAGACGCGGGAGGCGCACGCGATCCTCCGCGATCTCGGCACGCCGCTCCTGATCCACCAGCCCTCGTACTCGATCCTCAACCGCTGGATCGAGCCGGACCTCGTCGAGACGCTCGGCGAGCTCGGGGTGGGATGCATCACGTTCTCGCCGCTCGCCCAGGGCGTGCTCACGGACCGCTACCTCCACGGGATCCCGGAGGGCTCGCGTGCGAGCCGCAACGAGTCGCTCGCGCCCGACACGCTCACCGAGGAGGCGCTCGCCAAGGTCCAGGGGCTGAACACGATCGCCGCGGCGCGCGGCCAGTCGCTCGCCCAGATGGCGCTCGCCTGGACGTTGCGGGACCCGCGGATCACCTCGACGCTTCTCGGCGCCAGCAGCGTCGAACAGCTCGAGCAGAACCTCGGCACCCTCGACAACCTGGAGTTCACGGCCGAGGAGCTCGACGCGATCGACGGCTACACGCCCGAGAGCGCCGTCAACATCTGGGCGGGATCGAGCGAGCGCTAGCGCTCGGGCTGACGATGGAATACCGCCGCCTCGGCTCGAGCGACCTCGAGGTCTCGGAGATCGCCCTCGGCTCCTGGCTCACGTTCGGCGGCGGCGTCGAGCGCGAGCGGGCAGTCGCGTGCATCGATCGGGCCTTCGCACTCGGGATCAACTTCTTCGACACCGCGAACGTCTACGGTCGCGGCGCAGCGGAGGAGTTCCTCGGTGAGGTGCTCAGCACCCGGCCGCGCGACTCGTACGTGCTCGCCACCAAGCTCTACTTCCCGATGAGCGACACCGACCGTGGCCTGTCGCGGGCGCAGATCCTGAAGCAGATCGACGCGTCGCTCTCGCGACTGCAGACCGACTACGTCGACCTGTACCAGTGCCACCGCTACGACCGGGCGACGCCTCTCGAGGAGACGATGGAGGCGCTCTCCGAGGTCGTCCGGGCCGGCAAGGCCCGCTACCTCGGCTTCAGCGAGTGGTCGGCGGGGCAGATCGAGGCCGCCCACGCGCTGCCCGGCGTGGAGCGGTTCGTCTCGAGCCAGCCGCAGTATTCGCTGCTCTGGCGCCTGCCCGAGCGCGCTGTCATCCCGCTCAGCAGGGAGGAGGGGATCTCGCAGATCGTGTGGTCTCCGCTCGGTCAGGGCGTGCTGACCGGGAAGTACAAGGTCGGCGTGCCCCCTCCGGCCGACTCGCGCGCCTCGTCCGACCAGATGGGCTGGGCCATGGGGCGGTTCCTGACCGACGAGATCTTCGCGGCGGTCGACCGCCTGCGGCCGATCGCGAGCGGTGCCGGCCTCACGCTCTCCCAGCTCGCGCTCGCCTGGGTGCTGCGGGAGCCGAACGTTGCGGCGGCGATCGTCGGCGTCTCGAGGCCCGAGCAGCTGGACGAGAACGCCGGAGCCTCCGGCGTTCGCCTCGACGAGGCCACGCTCGCTGCGATCGACGGCGCGCTCGCCGGCGTCGTCGTCGATCCCGAGTGAGCCCGCGCCAGGCGATTGCAGCGCGGTGTACGGCATCGACATCGCGACGATGTGCAAGCACGCGTAGCGAAGACGAGCGAGCTGCTGAGGCGGGCCTCCGCTCCACAGCCGCCGTTTGCGTGTCGACCGGAATCGCCTGTAGGTGTGAGGTGGTCCGCGGCGAACGTTCAGAGGTGAGCGAAGACGCAGCTCGAGGAGGCCAAGCGGGTCGAGGAGGCCCAGCAGGTCGCGCGGCGAGAGGCGGCACCGTTCGTTCTCCTCGCCGCTGTCGCCGACGGGGCGCTCGCCTTGATCAGCGCCTGGCACCACTGGCAGCTCTACTCGCCGGACGACTGGTGGATCTGGGTCGTGCTGGCGCTGCCCGCCGCGCTGCTCGCATTCGTCTTCGTGCTCGGCTTCGGCCGCCTCGGTGTCAGCAGGGAGCACCGGCGCAAGGTCGCCGTGGTCCTGCTCGCGCTCCTCGTGCTCGGGAACCTCATCGCGGTCATTCTCGTCCTCGGGTCGCTCGTCGGCGGCGGCGCCCAGATGACCGGCTTGCAGCTCCTCGCCACCGCAGCCGTCGTGATCTTCGTCAACGTGATCACGTTCGCGCTCGTCTTCTGGGAGGTCGACTGCGACGGTCCGGTGGCTCGGGCGATGGCCGATCGCCGCGTCACACCCGACTTCCAGTTCCCTCAGGATGAGAATCCCACGCTCGCACAGAAGGATTGGGCGCCGGCTCTCCAGGACTATCTCTACATCGCGGCGACGAACTCGATTGCCTTCAGCCCCACCGACGCGATGCCGTTGACCCACCGGGCCAAGCTGTTCATGGGCATCGAATCGCTCATCGCGGCGGTCACGCTGCTCATCGTTGCCGCCCGGGCGGTCAACATCCTCCAGGGCTGATTCACACCAGGTCTGCATGGAGGCCACAGGGCGCTCCCAGACCGCGACGCTTGGATGAGTCTCACCTCGAACTCTCCCGAAAGGAGAACGAAGATGAGACTCACGAAGGTACGCATGCTGCTCGCCACGGTGACGGCCCTTGCCCTGATGGTGGGCGTCGGCACCGCATTCGCGGCCAGCGGCAACGGCCCGACCCTCAAGGAGCAGGCCGCGCAGATCGCCGGCCGCACGTCGTTCGACGCGGCGGTCGCATCGAACCTGGGCACGACGACCGCGAAGCTCAACGCCGCGATCAAGGCCGCGGCGACGGCCCGGATCAACGCCGCGCTTGCCGCCGGTGACATCACGGCGGACGAGGCGACGACGCTGAAGGATGCCCTCGCCGACGGCACGATCCCGGCGATCCGGCTGGCCACGGCAGCCACGGTGGCCAAGGAGCTCAACACGACCGAGGCGAAGGTGAACGCCGCCTACGCGAGCGCACAGAAGGCGCAGGCCATCGCCCGCGTCGACGCCGCGCTCAAGGCCGGTCAGATCACCGAGGCCTACGCGACCGAGCTGAAGACCACGATCAACGCCGCGACGTTCCCGGGCTTCGGCGCCGGTCCCGGCGGCCATCACGGCCATGGCGGTCCCGGTGGGCCGGGCTTCGGCCTGGGCTTCGGCCTGCCGGCCGACTCGGGCTCGTCGTCCTCGAGCGGTAGCTCGTCGTCCTCCTCGACGACGTCCTCGCTCGTCTTCGCCTAGACCCGAACCGCCACGACGCTGAACGGTGAGGGGCGCTGCGGCGCCCCTCACCGCGTTCGGGGGAGGTGGCTAGCTGTCGCTGTCGCGGCCCGCGAACGCCGCGTACGCCGGCTCGAGCGCGTCACGGAGATCGGTGCCGTCGACGACGAGGCCGCTGCGGCCGAGCCGCTTGAGCACCGAGCCGACCGGCAGCGGGCGGGCAGGGCCGAGCTCGGGCAGCGGGCCGGCCGCCCAGGCATCCGCCGTCGGCTCCGGTCGTAGCGTCACCGGCTCGCGAGGCTCCTCGACGGCGGTGCACCCGCGCCACTCGAGCAGGAGCGACGGGTCGTCGTCGATTGCGGCGGCGAAGACATAGCCGAGCGCGATCACGTGCTTGCACGTGCCGGATCGGTCGGCGTCGCGGCAGGTGCACGAGCGGCGCACGGACTTCCCCGGCGGAATCAGAGGCTCTTCCCAGTCGACCGTCATCACGTGCTCGAGCTGAAGCGACTGCTCGCGGCCGGCGGCGGCCGCCTCGAAGAGCGTGCGACCGCGGGCCGAGCCGATCACGGCCGCCCAGACGCGGGGCGGCACCGGCGCGGCCGCCATGCTGACGGCGTACTCGGCGCCGCTCGAGCCGATCACGAGGGCCGAGATCTCGCCGGGAACGATCCTGACGCTGTGGACGTGCCCCGTCCGCGCGAGAATCCTGCCCCGCTCGGCGCGCGGCGAGGCCTCGTCCGGGACGACGGATGTTGCGACCCAGCGCGCCCACGGCCCGCGGCCGATGCGGTCGTCGTCGCCGGTGACGAAGATCGGGCGTCCCTCGTTGACGAGCGTCATGCCGCCGCCTCGACGGAGTTGTCGGAGAGCGAGACGGCGGCGCGAATCGCGTCGAGGTCGAGCTCGCCGAGCCAGTCGTCGGCGCGGCCGGCGACGACCTTCTCGGCCAGCTCGCGCTTCGAGTCGAGGAGCTCGTCGATCCGCTCCTCGAGCGTGGCGGTGCAGATGAGGCTGTGGACGAAGACGTCCTTGTGCTGTCCGAACCGGTAGGCGCGGTCGGTCGCCTGCTGCTCGACGGCGGGGTTCCACCAGCGGTCGAAGTGGAAGACGTGGTTCGCGGCGGGCAGGTTGAGGCCGCGCCCGCCGGCACGAATCGAGATCACGAGGATCGACGGCCCGTCGGGGTGAGAGAACGCCTCGACGAGCTCGTCGCGCTGACGGGCGGCCAGGCCGCCGTGGAAGAAGCCGATCTCGCGGCCGAGCCGCTCGTGCAGGTGCGGCACGAGCCGGTCGAACCCGGGGTACTGCGTGAAGACGAGCGCCTTGTCGTCGGCAGGCATCGCCTCGAGCAGCTCCACGAGGCGCTCGAGCTTGCCGGAGCGGCCGGCGAGCGGCCGGCCGGTTGCGAGCACCATCTCCGGGTGGTTGCACACCTGCTTCAGCTGGCTCAGCATCGCGAGCACTGCACCGCGCCGGCCGAAGCTGCGCTCGTGCTCCTCGATCCGCGGCATCCAGCGGTCGACGGTCGCCTGGTAGAGGCTCGCCTGCTCGAGCGTGAGCTTGCAGTACTCCTTCGTGACCGTGATCTTCGGGCAGCTCGAGCTCGACCTCGGGGCTGTCCTTCGGCCGCCGAAGGATGAACGGCTGCACCATCGCCCGCAGTCGCTCGAGCGCCCGCGTGTCGCCGTTCGCCTCGATCGGGCGGGCGAAGCTGCGCTGGAACCGCTCCCGCGAGCCGAGCAGGCCGGGGTTGACGATGTCCATGATCGCCCAGAGCTCGTCGAGCCGGTTCTCGATCGGGGTCCCCGTCATCGCGAGCGTGCGGCGCGCATCGAGCCGGCGCAGCGCCCGCGCCCGCTTGGTGGCCGGGTTCTTGACGTCCTGCGCCTCGTCGAGCAGCAGCCGGTCCCAGCGGATCAGCGAGAGCGTCTCGATGTCGCGGGTGGCGATGTCGTACGAGGTGATCACGACGTCGCTCGAGCGGGCGACGCTCCACGAGCTCGGCGCCGGTGAGGCGCTCGCCTCCGTGGTGCAGGTGGACCCGCAGGGACGGCGCGAACCGCTCGATCTCCCTCGCCCACTGCCGGGTGACGCTCATCGGGCAGACGACGAGAGTGGGGCCGAACGCGTCGACTCCGAACTGCTCCCGCTCGGACGTGAGCATCGCGATCGCCTGGACGGTCTTGCCGAGCCCCATGTCGTCGGCCAGGATCGCCCCGATCCCGAGGTCGCCGAGGAGCCGCAGCCAGCCGTGGCCGCGCTCCTGGAACGGGAAGAGCGGCTGGGTCATCGCAGCCGGCGTGCCGAGCGGCTCGTAGTGCCGTTCGTCGCCGCCGTCGAGCAGCGCGGTGAGCGCGTCGTCCAGAACGACGTCGCCGAGCTCGAGCCCCGCGTCCTCGAGCTCGATGCCCGAGACGGCACGCACGAGGTCGACCACGGAACCCTCGCGCCGGCGCTCCAGGAACAGGAGCGCCTTCTCCACCTCGGAGCGCCGCAGCGCGTGCCAGCGCCCTCGCACGCGGATCAGCGGCTCCTTCGCGGCCGCCAGCTCGATGAGCTCCTCCTCGGTCAGCGTCGTGTCGCCGATCGCGAGCTTCCAGTCGAACCTCGCGAGGGCGTCAGTTGTGAGCAGCCCGCTCGAGCGCGCGGCGACGCTCGTTGCCGTGAGGTTGACGCGAAGGCGACTCGACGAGCTGACCCAGTTGCGTGGCAGCAGCACCGGCACGCCGAGCTCCTCGAAGCCGTGGGATCGCCGTCCGGAGCACGAACCGGACGTCGTCGTCGGACAGCTCGATCCGGGTGGGCTCCGCCGCGTCGAACGCCAGGCCGCCCTCGGCGAGGACGGGCTCGATCAGGCCGAGCTGGCGATGGACGGCGATCCGCGGGTCGGCGGAGCGGAGGAAGCCGAACACCGCATCGCCGCCGTCATGGAGCAGCGACGTCGGGAGGGCCAGCGTCGGATCGTCGGCCGCCTGCAGCCAGAGCTCGAGCACGACGGAGGACGACCGCTCGGCGTCGTCGTCCTCGCGCGGCTCGTCGTCGGAGCGCTCGTCGAGACGCAGGCTGAGCAACCAGGGGGCGCTCGAGCGGCGCTCGAGGCCGCGGTCGACCCAGTCGGTGAGCCGGCGCTCGAGCGCGCCGAGGCCGGCGTGGGGCGGCAGCTCCGGCTCCGTCGATGTGAGCCCGTCGAGGAAGAGCTCGGGAGCGCTCGGCCGGGTGCGCATGAGTCGGTTGCCCAGCCGGATCCCCGCGGCGCGAAGCCGGTCGCGCGCGATCTGGTCGACGGCGCACGCGTAGAGATCATGGACGAGCGCGTCGCGATCGCCGTCGAACGCGTCGGCGCAGACCTCGGGCAGGGCCGCTGCGATGGCGTCGAGCGCCTGCTGGATGGGCTCGTCGATGGTCGCGCCCCAGTAGGCGAGCCAGGTGCGGCCGCCGTGCTGGAGCTGCGGGTGAAGAAGGCCCTCCGTGACCGAGCGGTCGGCGAGGTCGAGGACGGCGAACGTCGCTCGGGCAGACCCGCCGAGCTCGAGGTCAGGCGGCGTCTCGGCCCGTAGCCCGATCAGCTCCGTGAGCCCGACCCGGCGTGCGCTCGCCCCTTGTCCGAGCCCACCGAGGTCGGAGACGGCGGGGATGCCGAGGTGCAGGTCGCCGGCCGAGAGGGAGCCGTCGGCGCCGCGCGCGAGCACGGTGGCGCTCACGTCCTGCTGCCACAGGATCTCGAGCGTCGCGCGCTCCGAAAGAGCGCCGGTCTGGATCAGTTCGGGTGCGGACACGAACCTTTCAGGATACGTGCAGCGGAGGAGGTCATGCCCGATCGGATTCTTGCCGCGCTTGAGGCCGCGTCCCTTGCGCCCGGGTTGGTCGAGCGGTGGGGTCGGCGCTGGGCGCGTCGGGTGGTCGTCGGTCGGTCGTGAGCACCCGCTCGTTCACATCGACCATATATCAATGATATATTGATGACATGTCAACGGATGGAACGAACCCAACCACGACGCCGAACCTGGACCTCGTCCTCGACCTTGCCCGCGCGCGCACGGTCGTCCTGCGCGACGTCGACCAGCCGCTCGGCGGGCACCACGGCCTCGGCCTCAACGACCTCGCGGTCCTGCTCGAGCTGAAGTCGGCTCCCGCGCAGACCCTGCGGCGCGTCGAGCTCGCCCGCCGGCTCGCGGTGACGACCTCCGGGATCGCGCGGCAGCTGGCGCCGCTCGAGCGGATCGGCCTCGTCACCCGCGAGTCGAATCCGAGCGATGCCCGGCTCGCGCTCGTCGTGCTGACGGCCCGCGGCGCCGAGGTGGCCGAGGAAGCGAGCGTGACCGCGAACGAAGCGGCCGGCGTTGCGCTCGGCCGGCTCTGGTCGGCGGAGGAGCGGGCCGCCCTGGCACCGCTTCTCCATCGGGCCGCGGCCGACTAGGGAAAGCCTGGGGGACAGGCGTTTCAGCCTTCCCCCCAGGCAGAACGTCCTTCGAGGTACGGCGGGGTCGCCGAATCGCTCCGCTCAGCTGCCCCGAGCCGCACAACGGTCGCCCCGTCGGCCGAGTCCGACACCTGCTCCTCGACCAGCGGATGCTTCGCCAGCTCGTCCCGGACGGCCTTGCGCACCGCGCCGGTGCCGCGGCCGTGGATCACGCGCACCTCCGCCCGGCCCGGCCAGCGATGCCGCGTCGATGAGATCGCGGACAGCCTCGCGCGCCTCCTGTGCGGTTCGGCCGCGGAGGTCGATCTCGTCGGGCAGGTCGTTCTGGATCATCGCCCGGACCGTGACGGCGGGCTCGGCCGGCTGATCGGCCGGTGTCACGTCGCGATCGGGACGAAGCCGGTCGAGCGGGACGCGGATGCGGAGGCCGCCCCGCCCGAGCACGGTCGCCTCGCCGGCGACGATCTCGGCGATCGTCCCCCTGACACCGAGATCGGGCGCCACCACCGGGTCGCCCGCCGCGAGCGGCGCGGTCAGCGCCAGCGGCTCGTCGAGGCGGGCGAGAGAGCGGGACGCGCGAACGGCTCGATCCGACGCCGCGCCGAGCCTGCGGTCGCGCTCGGCCTCCTTCTTCTGCGCGGCCGGCGTCGCGGCACGGCCGCGCTCCCGCTCGAGCTTCCGCGCCGCCCTGATCTCGGCTCGCAGCTCCTCGAGCTCTGCCCGGACATCCGCGAGCTCCGCCTCGGCCTGCGTCAGGGCGCGTTGCCGCTCGGCCGCCGCCGACGATCGCACCTGCTCGATCTCGTCCTGGAGACCCTCGGCCGCGCGCTGCGCCTTGAGCGCGAGCCGCTTCCGCCTCCCGCCGCTCGGCGGCGGCGCTCTCGCGAAGCTCGTGCGCCTCGCGCGCGGCTGCCTCTGCCTCGGCCACGAGCTCGGCGACCTGCAACCGCTCCGGCGCGATGCGGTCGCGCGCGGCCGCGACGATCGGCGCCGGCAGCCCGAGCCGCTCTGCCGTCTGCAGCGCGTGGGAGGTTCCAGGCCGGCCGAGCGTCGACCGTGTAGAGCGGCTCGTTCGTCTCCGGATCGATCCCGGTGGCGGCGTTGGCGGCGCCGTCGGCCGCGCTCGCCCATTCCTTCAGCTCCGCGAAGTGGCTCGTCGTCACGGTGAGCCGTGCCTGTGTCGCGAGGCGGTCGAGGAGCGCCTCTGCGAGAGCTGCACCCTCGACGGGGTCGGTGCCGGCGGCGATCTCGTCGAGGAGCACGAGCGACTCGGCCGTCGCCCGCTCGAGGATCCCGACGAGGTTCCGCAGGTGGGCGGAGAAGGTCGAGAGGCTCATCGCGATCGACTGCTCGTCGCCGATGTCGACGAGGATCTCGTCGAACACGGGCAGCGCCGCCTCGTCCGCCGGTGGCCGCAGGCCACTCTGGTAGAGCGCGGCCGCGAGCCCGAGCGTCTTCAGCGCCACGGTCTTGCCGCCCGTGTTCGGCCCGCTGATCACGAGCGCCCGCAGGCTGCCGAGCTCGAGGTCGATCGGGACGGCCGAGGCCCGCTCGAGCAGCGGATGCCGCGCGCCGCGGAGGACGACGTCGCGGCTCGGCGTCACGAGCGCTCCGCGCCAGCCGCGTGAGAGCGTGCCGCGGGCGATCACGAGGTCGAGCTCGGCGGTCGCCCGGACGAGAACGATCAGCGGCTCCGCCTGGCCTGCCACGAGCGAGGAGAGATTGCGGAGAATCCGCGCCACCTCGTCGCGCTCGGCGACCTCGGCTTCACGCAGCCGGTTCGAGTCGTCGACCGCCGCGAGGGGCTCGATGAAGAGCGTCTGCCCCGAGCCCGACGAGTCGTGCACGATCCCCGGAACGCGGCCGCGCGCCGACGCCTTGAGCGCGAGAACGGGCCGGCCGCCGCGCTCGGTGACGAAGTCGTCCTGGAGGTGCTCGGCGAGCGCCGGATCGCGCGCGATCTTGCGCAGCCGCTCGGCCAGCTTCCCGCGACCTTCACGCAGCTCGCGACGCAGGCGGCGCAGCACCGGCGAGGCCGAGTCCTTCAGGTCGGAGCCATCCTCCTCGACCGCTCGCCCGATCTCCTCCGCGACAGAGAGCAGCGAGACCTCGATGCCGGCGGTGAGCTCCTGCAGCGCGGGCAGGTCGTCGCGCGCCGTGAGCGCGCGGCGTCCGGCTGTACCGGCCCGTATCGTCCGCTCGATCAGCGACAGGCTCCTCGTGTCGAGCGTGCTGCCGCGCGCCGCCCGCTCGGCTGCGTCGGTCACGTCGGCGACGCCTCCCAGATCCGGCTCGGCCGCGTCGTCGAGGAGCGCGATCGCCTCGGTCGTCTGCTGCTGGCGCAGGTGCACCACCTCCGCGTCGGGCGACGGCCGCAGGCCCTCGGCGAGCAGCGCTCCGGGCTCGCTCGCCGCTGCCCCGGCGAGCCGGGCCAGCACGGCCGGCAGCTCCAGCAGTTCGAGGTCGTGCTCGCGCATGAGGCGAGTGTACGGCGGGTCCGAGCGTTGCACGGCCATCCGGCGCGTCGTACGATTTGCGCCGTGCGCTACCGCGAGTCGCTGCCACAGCTGAACGGGAACGTGCTGCTCACCGACGGTGGGATGGAGACGACGTTGATCTTCCTCGACGGTCTCGACCTCCCGTGCTTCGCCTCGTTCCCGCTCCTCGAGCGGGACGACGGAAGGGCGGCGATGGACGCCTACTTCGAGCCGTACCTCGAGGTCGCGCGCCGCCACGGGGTCGGCTTCGTGCTCGAGGCGAACACCTGGCGCGCGAATCCCTCGTGGGGCGCCCAGCTCGGCTACTCGCTCGACGATCTCGCCGAGGCGAACCGGCGGGCGGTCCGGTTCGTGGCCAGGATCCGCGAGCGCGAGGAGGCCCCGGGACGGCCGATCGTGCTCAGCGCGCCGATCGGGCCGGAGGGCGATGCCTACGACCCCGAGAGCCGCATGACCGCCGAAGAGGCGGAGGCGTATCACGCGTGGCAGCTCGGCGTTCTCGCGGAAACGGCCGCCGACATCGCAACCGCGCTCACGATCACGTACGTCGAGGAGGCGATCGGCATCGTCCGGGCCGCGACGAAGCACGGTCTCCCCGTCGCGGTGTCCTTCACCGTCGAGACCGACGGGCGGCTCCCGACCGGTCAGTCCCTTGCCGAGGCGATCGAGCAGGTCGATGCGGAGACGGATGCCGCGCCGGCGTACTTCATGGTCAACTGCGCCCACCCGACCCACTTCCTGTCCGTGCTCGACGGGCCGGGGCCGTGGCACCGCGTGCTCGGCATTCGGGCGAACGCGTCGACGAAGAGCCACGCCGAGCTCGACGAGTCCGACGTCCTCGACGACGGCGATCCGCTCCGGCTCGCCGAGGAGTACCTCGCGATCGGCGAGCGGCTCCCGCACCTGACGGTGCTCGGCGGCTGCTGCGGCACCGATCACCGCCACGTCGGGAGCGTCGCGGACGCCTGGTTCGGCGCCGCCTCTCCCGCCTAGGGACTTCTACGGCTGCGCGGCGAGCAGGTCGTCGACCCGGACCTGCTCGGTGAGCAGCGTGCGGAAGCGCGCCGGGTCGCCGGCGACGTAGCCTTCGCAGAGATCCTCGCCTACGGAGTAGGTCACCACGTACGCACGCCAGGTCGGGTCGGTCACGAAGCGCACGGCGCTCGCCGACCGCTCGGGCGTGGACATCGTCCAGCGCTCGTAGTGTGCCCGCGCCTCCTCGGTCGAGATCCCGTGCTCGTGGATCATCAGGGCGACGTCGAGGCCCGACGCCTGGATGGGCTGACGGGCGCGGCGGATCGCGAACGCCCGGGCGAGTCTCCGTCGAGGCCGTGGGCGGTCAGCGTCGCCTCGAGCTCCCGCTCGAGCTCGGCGTCCATGACGACCTCGAGGCCGAGCTCGGCGATGCCCTCGCTGACGAGCGACTGTGGCGTCGGCACGAGCTGAATCGACTCCTCCAGGAACCCTTGATCCCGAACGAGCAACTGCTCCTTGACGACGCGGTCGGTGTGGTGGCCCGGGTAGGCCTCGTGGGCGGCGAGCGTGACGAGATCGGCGGCGGTCGTCTGCTCGTCCGAGTTGACGACGATCCGGCTGCGCAGATCGCCGAGGTAATAGTTGAACGCCCACCAGGGCTCGTCGTGCACCTCCTCGACGACGAGTTGCTCGCCGTCCGGCAGTTCGACCAGCGTCCCCATGCGGGTGCGCAGCACCGCGATGAGCGCACGGAGCGCGGGAACCATTCGCGCCGGCTCGACTGCGTGCTCGCGGCGATAGGCCTCGTAGCGCTCGTGGAGCGACCCGTCGCCCGGAAGCAGGTCTTCGAGCTGCTCGTGCGCCTCGCTGTACGCCGCCTCGGATCCCAGCTGCGGCCTGATCCCGTAGCACTGCTCGACCTCGTCGGTGTACGAGAGGCTCTCGCCCGCGAGCACGCGGGCGTAGGTGGCGACACCGTGGATCTGATCCGACAGCCAGCCCCGGCGCTGGGCATCGAGCCCGGAGGCATTCGACACGTCGGCCGCGAGTGCATCCGCCTGCGCAGCCAGCTCGGCGGGGTCGACCGGCGGTGCGGCGTTGACGGCCTCGGCCAGCTCGGCCGGCCCGTAGTAGGAGTCGACGAGCCCGTCTACGTGCCGCCCGAGCGCCAGCCCCAGCGTCAGATAGCGCTCGACGACGTCCTTCACGTCGTAACCGTATTCGATGGCCTCGGGCATGTTCCGCGTTCACCACCCGACAACCAGTGTGAAATACTCCCGCGCTGTGACCGATGCTCGTCCGGGCGCCGAGCGTGCGGTGCTGATCGCCGTCGCACTGGGCGCCCTGCTGGCGCCGCTCGACTCGACGATGATCGCCGTCGCGTTGCCGGACATCGTCGACGACTTCGACACGACGGTCGGCACCGTCGGGATGGCTCGTCACCTCGTACCTTCTCGCCCTCGCCGTCGTCCAGCCCGTCGCCGGCAAGCTCGGCGACCGGCACGGCCGCCGAGCGTTCGTGCTCGGAGGGCTTGCGATCTTCGGAGTCGCATCGCTCGGCGCAGCGCTGGCTCCGTCGCTCGCGTTCCTGATCGTGTTCCGCGTTCTGCAGGCCGTCTCGGGCGCGGTCGTCTTCCCGAACGGCGCCGGTCTCATCCGCGAGCTCGTCCCGGCGGATCGTCGCGGAGGAGCATTCGGGATCGTGGGAGGCTCGATCGCGCTCGCCGCCGGCCTCGGGCCGCTCATCGGCGGCGTGCTCGTGGCGGCCGGAGGGTGGCGCGCCATCTTCCTCGTCAACATCCCGTTCGTCGCCGCCGCGCTCGCGATCGCCTGGCGAGCGGTGCCGCGGCGTCCCGGCGCCGTCGCCGACGACCACGTTCGACTGGCTCGGAGCTGCGCTGCTCGCGACCGTCCTGATCGGGTCGGCGCTCCTCGTGATCGAGGGTGGCCACGCCCCGGCGATGCTCGCCCCGGGTATCCCGCTCCTGCTCGTGCTCGCCGTTGCACTGATCTGGTGGGAGCTACGGCACCCCGATCCTGTCTTTCAGCCGCGCTTCTTCGCGATCCGCCCGTTCGCCGCCGCCAACGCCGCCATCTCCTCCAGCAACCTTGCGTTTTACACCGTCCTGCTTGCGACTCCCGATCCTGCTCACCCGCCACCTCGAGTGGTCGAGCCTCCAGGTCGGGCCTCGCGCTTGCGCTGCTGTCGGCCCCCATGATCGTGTTCTCGCCGATCGGGGCCGCCTCGCCGACCGCTACGGCCGGCGCCTGCCGTCGGTCATCGGGTGCGTCGTCCTCACGGTCGGCTTGCTGCCACTCAGCCCTCGCTGCGGGCCTGAGCCCGTACGCCCTGCTGCCCTGTCTCGCCTTGATGGGCGCCGGCGTCGGTCTCTCGACGGCGGGGCTTCAGACCTCGGCGATCGAGGCGCTCGACCCGTCACAGTCCGGCGTCGCGGCCGGGCCTCTTCTCGACGTCTCGCTACATCGGCAGCTTCGCCGGTTCGATCGCCCTCGCCCGGCTACTCGACCACGGTCAACGGGCTCACCGGCTTCCACGCCGTATTTCGTGATCGCGCTCGCCGGCGCGATCGTCTCGGTGCTCGTGACGATGGCGCTGCCCGTGCCGCCACGATCGGTCGTGGCCGGGACGCCGAGCTCCGGCGGCAGCTACGAAGCCGAGGAGCCATCGACAGCCGTCAGCTCCGGGACGGTCGGGACCCGCTGCTATCGTCAACCTCAGTGACCGGGTGCCGCCGCAGGCGCTCGGGCCCGGCTTCGAGGCTTCGAGCGTTTGCGCTCGGAGCCTTTTTTCGTTCCCGGGACCGACCGACACCGACGACCCACGGAGGATGACCCATGTCCCTTGCAGCAGCTCCAACCAGCGTTCTCACCGTCGAGGACGATCCGATCATCCGGCCGACCTGCGCCTCGTGCTCGAGACCGCAGGCTTCGACGTCTGCCCCGACGCCCGCGACGGCGTCGAGGCGATCGAGCTCGCCCGCGAGCACCGAGCCCGACGTGATCCTGCTCGACCTCGGCCTGCCCCGCCTCGGTGGCGTCGAGGCCACGCGCCGGATCCTCGCCCACCGAGACGTCCCGATCGTCGCCCTCACGGGCATGTCCGGCGCGCTCGTCGACGAAGCGATGGACGCCGGCGTCACGTCGGTCGTCCGCAAGCCGTTCGCCGACGGGGCGGTGGTGCACGCGTTGCAGGACGCCGTCATCGCGCGCAGGCGGCGAACCTCGCGCGCCGCGATCGCCGACCTGCTCGGCCTGCTCGGCTATCCGGAGGACTGGTCGGAGGAGCTCGAGCAGACCGCCTTCAACCGCGGCCTCGTCTGGCGGCTCTCGAGCCCGCCCGCGACGGAGCGCTGACCGGCAGCCGGCACTCGCTCGGGCGGCCGCGGCCGACTACAGTGACGGACATGCCACAGGCTCGGCTCGTGGGGATCAATCACGTCGCGCTCGAGGTCGGCGACATCGACGAGGCGCTCGCGTTCTACGGTCAGCTGTTCGAGCTCACGCTGCGCGGCCGCTCGCACGGGATGGCTTTCGTCGACATGGGCGACCAGTTCCTCGCGCTCGCTCGGGGGCGCACCCAGCCGCGCGATGAGCATCGCCACTTCGGGCTCGTCGTCGACGACAGGGACGCAACGCGGCGTGCACTCGAGGCCGCGGGAGTCGAGATCCTGCCGGGCCGTGGTCTCGACTTTCGCGATCCGTGGGGGAACCTCATCCAGGTCGTGCAGTACGACGAGGTGCAGTTCACGAAGACGCCGGCGGTGTTGCGGAGCCTCGCTGTCGAGCCCGGGAAGACCGAGCGCGCCCGGGACGAGCTCCGCGCCAAGGGCATCGACCCCGACGGCTGAACCGGCGTCCCGCCGTAGCGGTCAGGCAGTTGCGGCGCGTACGTCGTCCGAGCGCAGCCTGCGCCGGCGGGCTGCCAGCGACCGGCGCTCCGGCACGACCAGGCTCTGCGGGCAGCTGATGATCGCCTCTCCGCTGCAGCCTGTGACCGCGAGCGTCAGCTCGGTTCCCTCGACGCCGAGCACGCGCGCCCGCGAGCCGATCTCGTGCACCGCGCCGCGCTCCTCCGATCGGAGCTCGGCAAGGAGATAGACGATCGCGCCTGTCCCAGGGTCGCCGCAGCCGTGCATGCGGGTAGAGACGCCGGCCGCGGGCCGACGTTGGCGCTCTTCACGAAACCCTTACGGCGCTGCCTCGGCTCAGCGAAGCGACGAGAACGTCGCGCTCACGGCTGCGCCGATCCCGTCGACGATTCGCGCGAGCTCGTCCTCGGTGACGACGAGCGGCGGAGAGATCTGGAGGGCGACGCCGCGCAGCAGCCGGCTGATCACGCCGTGCTGTCGCGCCGCGAGGACAGTTGCCTGCCCCGCGGCCGGATGTGCGGCGAGAAGATCGCCGTCGAGCTCCACGGCTGCCGCGAGGCCCGTGCACCGCACCTCGGCGACTCCCGGGAGGTCGAGCAACGGCTCGAGCAGGCCCGCGAGCACCGGCTCCAGCACCGCCGCCCGCTCGACCAGCCCCTCACGCTCGAGGATGTCGATGTTGGCGAGGCCGGCGACGCACGCCGCCGGATGGCCGGCGTAGGTGCTGCCGTGCAGGAACGGGGCGGCGTTGACGTCCCAGAACGGCGCGCGGACGCGGTCGGAGACGACGACCGCGCCGAGCGGCACGTAGCCCGAGCTGATCCCCTTCGCGCACGTCATCAGGTCGGGCGTGAAGCCGTAGCGCTCGCAGCCGAACCAGCGGCCGAGCCGCCCGAAGCCGGAGATGACCTCGTCCGCGATCAGGAGGACGCCGCGCTCGCGGCAGATGCGCTCGACCGCCGGCCAGTACCCGTCCGGAGGCGGGATCGCGCCACCGGCACCGATCAGCGGCTCGCCGACGAACGCCGCGGCTGTGCCACCGAGCGAGTCGAGCGTCCGGGCGAGATCATCGGGATCGTCGTACGCCACCTCGGCGCCGCCGCCGACGAGCGTTCCGAAGCCGTCGCGGACGGCGGGGATCCCCGACAGCGACGTGCCGTAGGCATTCGTGCCGTGGTAGGCGTGACGGCGGGAGACGATCACCGTCCGCTCGGGCTCGCCCGTGATCGCCCAGTAGCGGCGCACGATCTTCGCGGCCGTGTCGATCGCCTCACCGCCGCCCGTGCAGAAGAAGATCGCGGGGTCGGAGATCGGCACCAACCCGGTGACGCGTGCTGCGAGCTCGAGGGCGGGGACGTTGGCGGTGTCGCCGAAGATGTGATGCGCGGCCAGCGTCCGCAGCTGGGTGGCAACGGCTGCGGCGATCTCCTCACGCCCGTGCCCGACGTTCGCGAACCAGAGCCCGGCGGTCGCGTCGAGGTACTCCGCACCGTCCACATCCCAGACCGTGGAGCCCTCGCCACGCGTCGAGCACGAGCTCGTGGCCCTCGACCTTGCCCATCGCCGCAAACGGGTGCCAGAGGTGAGCCGTCGTGCTCGAGGTGCTCATCGGCCAAGGCTAAATGATTGGCGAGGCTGAAGCCTCACACCGTCCTGGGCATGCGATGATCCCGTCGGATGAGCACTCGGAGCTACGACGAGATGTGTGCCGCCCACCGCTGGGTCGTGCCGGAGCGCTACAACATTGCCGCCGACGTCTGCGACAAGCACCCGCGAGACAAGCCGGCGATGGTGTGGGAGAGCTTTGACGGCTCTGTCCGCGAGCTCGAT
The DNA here is from genome assembly GCA_963751875.1 of uncultured Thermoleophilia bacterium. Classification (GTDB taxonomy): domain Bacteria; phylum Actinomycetota; class Thermoleophilia; order Gaiellales; family Gaiellaceae; genus Gaiella. Next base: position 7,294 of record CAVVWG010000025.1, on the reverse strand, counting down.
TGGGGTGAGCTGCAGGACCTGGCGAACCAGGCGGCGCACACGCTCGCCGCCAGGGGGGTGACCCGCGGCGACCGGGTGGCGGTCGTGCTGCCGCCGACGCCCGAGACGGCGGCGATCTTCTTCGGTGTCTGGAAGCTCGGCGCGATCCTGCTCTCGATGTCGGTGCTCTACGGCGACGACGGGATCGAGCACCGGCTCTCGGACTCGCAGGCACGCGTTCTCGTGACCGATGCCGAGAATGCGCCGCGCTTCGACCGGCCGTGGGCGCCGGACACGCTCGTGATCGACGAGGAGACCCTGGCGGCGGCGCCGACCGACTTCATCTGTGAGGACACGGCGGCGGACGATCCAGCCCAGCTCTACTACACGTCGGGCACGACCGGGCTCGCAAAGGGGATCGTGCACGCGCACCGCTACATCCTGGCCCACGAGGAGTTCACCTACTGCCACGAGGTCGAGGACGGCGAGAAGTTCCACGGCATGGGCGAGTGGGCGTGGGCTGCCGGGATCGCGCCGCTGCTCGGCCCCTGGCGGCTCGGCGCGGTGCAGTGCGTCTACCGGCGCGAGGCCGGGTTCGATCCGCACCGGCAGCTCTCGTTCCTCAGCCGGCATGGCGTCACGAACGTGTTCACGACGCCGACGGCGATGCGGTCGATGATGGCGATCGAGGACGCCGGCTCGCTCTATCCGCAGGTGTTCCGCCGGGTGTGCTCGGCGGGCGAGCCGCTCAACCCCGAGGCGATCCGCTGGTTCCGCGAGCAGTACGGCGTCACGGTGCTCGACTTCTACGGCCTCACCGAGTCGTACCCGCTCGTCGCGAACTTCCCCTGGATGGAGGTGCGCGAGGGGTCGATGGGGAGGCCGATGCCGGGCTGGGACGTGCAGATCCTCGACGAGGACGAGCAGCCGGTCGTGCAGGGCGAGCGTGGCGAGATCTGCCTGCGGGCGCGATCGAATCCCCACTACCCGCTCGGCTACTGGCGCAACGACGAGGCAGGCGCCGAGACGTTCGGCGGCGAGTGGTTCCACACGAAGGATGCAGCCGTGCAGGACGAGGACGGCTACTACTGGTACGTCGGCCGCGCCGACGACGTGATCATCGCCGCCGGCTACCGGATCGGCCCGTTCGAGGTCGAGTCGGCCTGCCTCGAGCACCCGGCCGTGCGCGAGGCCGCCGCCGTGGCGTCGCCCGATGAGCTGCGCGGCAACGTCGTCAAGGCGTTCGTCGTCCTCGCGGACGGGTACGAGCCGTCGGACGAGCTCGGCGGGCGAGATCAAGCTCTTCGTCCGCGAGCGGCTCTCGGCCTATGCGTACCCGCGCCTGATCGAGTTCGTGCCCGACCTGCCGAAGACCCTGACCGGCAAGATCCGCCGCATCGAGCTCCGCCAGCTGGAGCTCGATCGCGCCCAGGCCGGGACCTGACCACGCCACGGCGTGACGCGACGAACGCTCATTCTCGGCGGCGGCTTCGGAGGCATCGCCGCATCCCTCGAGCTGAAGCGCCTGCTCGGGGACGACCACGAGGTCGTCCTCGTCGACCGAAAGCCGGAGTTCACGATGGGGCTCCGCAAGCTGTGGGGACTCGTCGGTCACGGGACGATCGCCGAGGGCAGCAGGGCGCGGGCGCTGCTCGGGGAGCGCGGGGTGCGCGTCGTCGAGGACGAGGTGGTCGCGATCGACCCGGAGGCCCGCGCGGCAGAGATGACGAGCGGCCGGCTGGACGCCGACCACCTCGTGATCGCGCTGGGTGCGGTCTCCCGGCCCGACCTCGTTCCCGGTCTCGCCGAGCACGGGCACGACGTCTGGGCACTCGCGAGCGTGCCGGCAGCGGCCCAGGCGCTCGAGCGATTCGACGGTGGGCGCCTGCTGATCCTGATCGCCGGCGCCCCCTATCCGTGCCCACCGGCGCCGTACGAGTGCGCCTTCCATCTGCACAGGTACTTCGGGCAGCGCGGCGTCCGCGACCGGACCGACCTTGCCGTCGTCACGCTGCAGCCGATGCTGATGCCGAACGCGGGCTGGGCCGGGTCGGAGTGGATGGCCGGTCAGCTGGCGGAGCGCAACATCTCGCAGCGGATCGGTGCCAAGGCGGAGCGCGTCGAGGCTGGTCGCGTCGTTCTCGCCGACGGCAGCGAGGAGTCGTTCGATCTCCTGCTCACGGTGCCGCCGCACCGGCCGCCGGCCGTTGTCACCGAGAGCGGCCTCGTCGCAGGACACGGGTGGATCGGGGTCGATGCCGGCACGCTGGAGACCTCCACGGAGGGTGTCTTCGCCATCGGCGACGTGAATCTGATTCCGCTCGCGAACGGGTTGCCGCTGCCGAAGGCCGGAGTGATGGCCGAGCTCCAGGGACTGCGGGTTGCCCGGGCGATCGCAGCCGAGCTCGGGGTCGGCGAACCGCCGGCACCGTTCGACGGCACGGGCTACTGCCCGGTCGAGGTCGGGCCGAATGCCGGAGCAATGGTGCGCGGCAACTGGTACGCCGAGCCCGATCCGGTGGTGGAGATCGACGGGCCGAGCGCCGCGTACGCGGCCGAGAAGGCGGCGTTCGAGACCACCCGGCTCGAAGCCTGGTTCGGCCGTTAGCCGCTAGATCTCGGGCGAGTTGCCGATCGTCACGTAGAGCGGCCTGACCGAGATTGCCACGGGCTCTTCGTCCTCGTGGAAGACCGACACGATCTTGAGCGGCGGTCCGAACCCGAGCGCGAGGACGTCGCCGACGGAGACCGGGGGTGGCACGTGAGCCGGCCCGAGATCGCTGCCCTCCAGCGAGTAGACCTCGACTCTGAGTCCGGGCATCGGCTGCACGGTGACTGCATTCCCGGCGGGCACGGATCGAAAACCTCGCGGGCTGGTCAGCGCAGCGCGGTCATCGGATCGACGTACGCACCGCGAAGGCGCACCTCGAAGTGGACGTGTGGGCCGGACGCGTTGCCGGTGGCTCCGGCGAGCCCGAGCCGTGTGCCGGTCCGCACGCGGTCGCCGACGTGGACGTCGATGCGCGAGAGATGCGCCACGAGCGAGCGCACCCCGCCACCGTGGGCGACCATGACCGCGTTGCCCCAGCCACCGGTGCGCCAGCCGGCGTAGACGACCTCTCCGCTCCCGGGCGAGCCGACCGGCGTTCCCAGGCCGGCGACGATGTCGACGCCTCCGTGGAACCGGGCGCCGCGGAGCCCGTAGCCGCTCGTGATCGAGGTCGCCACCGGCCAGGAGAGCCGTAGCGGCGAGACGGGCACCGGCGCGCGAAGCGCTCGAGCCGTGAGCGGGCCTGCCATCGCCGTTGTCGGGAGACCGGCGAAGCGCTGGAACCGAAGCACCGCGCGGGCCGTCCGTGGCGTGTACGCGCTCGAGAAGGGACCCGAGGGAAAGCCGTGGAACGCGAGCTCGACGCGGAGGAGCGCGACGTCGTAGCCCTTGGCGCCGATCGAGAGCAGGCGCGTGCCGAGCACGGGCGTTCCGTAGGGGAAGAGGCGGGCGCGTGTTTGCGGCCCGAAGATCCCGTCGGCCGTGACGCCGAGCCGCTGCTGGAGGATCGCGATCGCGGCGGTCGTGCGCTCGTCGACGATCCCGGTGACCGGTCCCCGGTAGAGCAGCCGCGATCGCATGGTGATCTGCAGCGCGGCGATTCGCGGATCGACCGTCGTCCCCGCATCCGCCGGTGGCGCGGCCGTCGCTCCTGCGATTGCCGCGGCCAGCACGATGAGCACCAGGCTGCGTCTCAATCGGTCCGCTCCCTTCAGCAGACAGACATCGTGCTGGCCGTATTCGACCCGGCGGGCCCGGTCACCTGCCCACGCCCGAATGCGTCTCAGAGACGGAAGCGGTAGACGCGGGCGTCGAGAGGCCCGAACCAGTCGCGGAAGCCACGGTTCTCGACGGCAACGCTGCGGAGCACCTGCCGCCCGGCGCCGAGCGGAGGCGGGGGTGGATCCTGGACCCATTCGGACAAGACCTCGCCGCGGGTGAGCTTCTGCCCGTCGTGCCTGCTGGGGAGACCGGTGAAGCCGACGGTGGACGTTCCTCCGTCCCGGCGCGCGGCCAGCACCCAGAGCGTCCGCCCTTCCTGCCGCGTCGCGACCTCGACTCCGCCGATCCCCGCCTTGACGGTCGCCGTCGCCTTCGGCGCCACGAGGGCAGGGCGGACGTCGTCGGACGACAGCTCGACGACGAGCGGGCGGAGGATGCGGTCCCAGTACGTCCAGTTCCAGCCTGCCTTGGCGTCGGCCGGCGTGCACACCTGGGTCAGGTGGCCGCCGAAGAAGACGAGACCGCGGGCGCCGTTGACGATCGCCTGAAGCGCCATGAACCGTGCCTGCTGCGAGGTCGGAAAGCGTGGGACCACGGCGGGCCTCTGCTGCGAGCGGACGACGCCCGTCCACGCGATCTGCAAGGTCATCCAGAACGGCTTCGGCCCGGCGGCAGTTCCGATCACGCGAGCCCAGTCGCCGACGACCGAGACGGCCTTGTTCGTCGCACCACCGTGCACTCCGGGCGGATACGACACCGGGTAGATGTCCATGCCGGTCAGGTCGAACGCGGGCCGGTAGGGCGTCAGCTGGGCCGCCGTGCTGCCCGGGGCCTGGATCACGACGAGCGGATGGCGAGGATCGAGCTGCTTCAGGCGCTCGTAGCCGCGGATGAGCCCTGCCGGGCGGATCCAGGCGTCGCCGCGGGCTGGGTTCCGCGGCTCGTCGACGCCCTTCCAGGCTGCGAGCGCGGGGTGCGACTCGAGGCCGCTGACGACGGTCTGGAGAAGGCGCTCGCGGTCCGACGGCTGCGAAGGAGACTGCCGCGGCGGCAGGTCGGTGAGGTCGCCGAGCCACAGCCAGCCGAACAGCCCGTGTGACGCCGCTGCATCGAGCTTCTGCGCGCTCGAGCGCGATCAGGCCGGGCGCCGTCTCGGCTCCCCAGGCGGCCGAGCCGGTGCGGAGCATGTTGATCCCGGCGGCCGCGACCTCGGCGAGCCCGTTGCGACCGCTCGGCGCGGCGCGGTCGGCCGGCGGGCCGTTGGAGAGGCAGAGAGGAAAGATCTTCCGGCCGCCCTGCAGGAGCGCACCGGACGCCGGATCGACGGCGACGAGGGCCATACCTGAGGCTACCCCGTGGGCTTCGTGTCTAGGCCTCCGCTGCGCAGCGGCCCTGCTGTCCCTCCTCGCGGGTCAGGGCCGCGTCCGAGTCGTCAGGCCGTGGTCTAGGCCGGCTCGCCCACCTCGATCGGGTTCTCGCCGGGATTCTGGCTCCACTCGAGCCAGCCTCCGTCGTAGACGGCGACGGTCGGCCAGCCCATCAGCCGGGCATAGAACCAGGTCTCGCTCGCACGCCAACCGGTGCCGCAGTAGAAGGCGACCCACTTGTCGGGCGTGATCCCGGCCTCGTCCCAGTTGGCCGCGATCTCGGGGTACGGCCGCATCGTGTTGTCGAGGTTGCGGTAGTGCTGCATGTGGTACGCGTCGGTGCCGCAGTTGCCCCAGACGTCGCCCGCGATCCGGCCCGCCGGCTGGATGTAGTTGTAACCGCTGATCTTCCCGATGTGCTCGTTCCAGGTGCGGACGCTGACGAGGGCGGCGCCCTCGGGATCCGCGACGATCTGCTTCGCCTCGACGAGGTCGACGATCAGCTCGGGGTGAACGGGGACGTCGGCGCCGAACACGGGAACCGAGGTCGGGAACCGTGGAACCGTCTCGAGCGGATGCCCGCCTTGCACCCAGGCGTCGTAGCCGCCGTCCAGGAGGCGCACGTCTTCGACGCCGCTGTAGGACAGGATCAGAGCAGCGCGCGTGGCGGCGATCTGGCCGGCGCGGCGTCCGGGCCACTTCTCGTTCGCCTCGCCTTCGGTGTCGCGGCCGTAGAGGATCACCGTTGTGTCGCTCGTGATCCCGAGCGCCCGCAGGGCCGCCTCGAGATCCTCCGGAGAGCGCCGATTCCAGTCGCGCGGGCTCTCGAGCTGGTTCGTGTCCAGGTACAGCGCACCGGGGAGGTGACCGTCGACGTACTCCTCGGGAACGCCGAAGTTGACGTGGAAGAGGAGGTACCGGCCCTCCGGCGCCGCTTCCGGCTGCCCGCCACCGAGCAGCTCCCAGAGCCAGTCGTAGTGGACCAGCTTCTCGTAGCGCGCAAGCCGCTCGAGGGGCAGGCTCTCGTCTGCAACCCAGTCGGCCCAGCGTGCATACGTGCGGAGTGGCGCATCGAGGCTCCCTGCGATCCGATCGCGGACGAGCGAGGTTCCCTCGGGGCTGCCGTAGACGACGATCTCGGCGCCGGCCGCGATGCCCTTGTCGACCAGAAGCTCCTGGAGCTCGGTCTCGTCGAGCCGCGTCAGCCACGCGGAGGGAAGCGCGACGGCGCCGGGGATATGACCGCCTCGCGCAGCGCCGGGCTCGCTCCAGCCGTTGTAGTGGAACAACGGGCGTACGTCGATGACGCAGAGGCCGGTCTCGCCGATCCGGCTGCTCAGCTCGCCTGTGGATATCTCCGGTTGCGCCAGCGCCGACTCGATTGCGGCTGTGGACATGTGCCCTCCTCTGTCAGGAATCTTCACTTTGTGAAGTCACTATACAAAGGAAAGTATTGCCGCACAAGTATTGGTTGACAGCGGCGGTCTTTCTTGTCGACGTGGGTTGCAGCGCGAGACAATGAGACCTCGACTACCGCAGGGGGCTAGAGGTGAGAGCCGTCGTTCGAGGAGCGTCAGCCTTGCTTGCCGCGGTGAGCGTCGCCGCCCTCATCGTCTCGCCCTCTCAGGGCCACGACCAATGGCGTTGCCTTTCGGCGCCGGTGACCGGCCAGATCGTCAGGGCGGATCCCTTCGTTGGTTACGTCGTGCCGAGGTATGACGTGGTCGGTGGACGATTCAGGCTCCATGTCGGCGTCTACCGTGACCGCGCGATCGGGCTCTCCCAGAAGATTCCCTGGTTCGTCCCGGTCAACTCGGGCGTTGGCAGCGATCTCACGATCTCGTTCAAACGGCTCGCTCCCCTCCCCGCCCGCCGGTTCACGTTGCACTCTCGGACGGGCGGCGACTTCCCGAACGGGCGCGTCTTCCCGACGTCGTTCGCACCTCCCACCGCCGGTTGCTGGCGCGTCACCTTCCGCAGCGGTCGGCGCCACCGGAACGCTGAAGGTGCTCGTCAGCGGCGTCGGCTAGGCGCGGTACCTTCGTCTCGCAACCTGGCGATACAGCCGGCAGAGTCACATCGGGCCGCCCTTGCGGACGGCCCGATGCACACCTCACGTCGGCTGAGTCGGCCTCAGTCAGCCAGTCAGCTGCAACCGGTATTCGTGCCGCAGTCG
>CAVVWG010000024.1:0-68884 GCA_963751875.1 uncultured Thermoleophilia bacterium | reverse complement strand
GTCTGGCCCGTCGGCGGGGCCTCGTGCGACGCCGGGGCTGCCTCGCCGGCGGCGTAGGCGGCTGCGAGCCGCGCCTTCACCTCGGGCGTCAGGATCCCGGCCTCCTCCTGCTGGTCGGCGGAGAGGAACTTCTTGCCCATCCAGCGGAAGATGTAGTCGACGATCGACTTCGCGACGCGGATGTCCGCGTCGTTCGTGAGGCCGCTCGGCTCGAAGCGCATGTGGCTGAACTTCGAGACGTACACCTCGAGCGGCACCCCGTACTGGAGGCCGAGCGAGACCGAGATCATGAACGAGTTCATCAGGCCGGCGAGCGTCGTGCCCTCCTTCGCGATGTCCACGAAGATGTCGCCCGGCGTGCCGTCCTCGAACAGGCCGACGTGGATGTAGCCCTCGTACTCGCCGACCTTGAACTTGCGGCCGACCTCGGTGCGGTCGTCCGGCAGCCGGCGCCGCTTCGGCGCGGCGACGACACCGCCGAGCGCGTGGATCTGCGCGATCCGGCCCTCCTCCGAGGTGTCCTTCGACCCGGAGAGCGGCTGCGCCACCTTGCAGTTGTCGCGGTAGATCGCGATCGCCTTGACGCCGAGCTGCCACGCCTCGATCAGCAGCTGCGAGACCTCGTCGACCGACGTCTTCTCGGGCAGGTTCACCGTCTTCGAGATCGCCCCCGAGATGAACGGCTGCACCGCGCCCATCATCTTCACGTGACCCATGTAGTGGATCGCGCGCTCGCCGATGGCGCAGTCGAAGACCGGGTAGTGCTCCTGCTTCAGGTGCGGGGCTCCGATCACGTTGCCGCGCTCGTCGATGTACGCGACGATCTCCTCGACCTCGCGCGTCGCGTAGCCGAGCTCGCCGAGCGCCATCGGCACCGTCTTGTTGACGATCGTCAGCTCGCCGCCGCCGACGAGCTTCTTCGACTTCACGAGCGAGAAGTCGGGCTCGACGCCGGTCGTGTCGCAATCCATCATGAAGCTGATCGTCCCGGTCGGCGCGAGCACCGTCGCCTGCGCGTTGCGGAAGCCGGCGACCTCGCCCAGGTCGAGCGCGTCGTCCCAGGCCTTGCGGGCCGCCGACAGCATCTCCGCCGGCACCGAGTCGGTGTGCTGGATGTTGCCGACCGCAGCGCGGTGCTTCGAGATGACGCCGATCATCGCCGCCGCGTTCTCCGCGTAGCCGGCGTGCGGGCCCATCCGCTTCGCGACCTCGGCCGACTTGCGATACGCACGGCCGGTCATGATCGCCGTGATCGCCGCCGCGTAGGCGCGGCCCTCGTCGGAGTCGTACGGCAGGCCGCGGGCCATCAGCAGCGCGCCGAGGTTCGCGTAGCCGAGGCCGAGCTGGCGGAACCGGAGCGCGTTGCGGCCGATCTCGGGCGTCGGATACGACGAGTAGCCGACGATGATCTCCTGCGCGAGGAACATGACGTCGACCGCGTGCTCGAACATCGGCACGTCGAACTCGCCGTCCTCCTTGCGGAACTTCATCAGGTTCAGCGACGAGAGGTTGCAGGCCGAGTCGTCGATGTGCATGTACTCGGAGCACGGGTTCGACGCGTTGATCCGGCCCGTGTTCGGGCTCGTGTGCCACTGGTTGATCGTCGTGTCGTACTGCACGCCCGGGTCGGCGCACTGCCACGACGCCTCGGCGATGTCGTTCAGGAGCGAGCGGGCATCGACGGTGCGGACGACCGAGCCGTCGGTGCGCGCGGTCAGGTTCCACTCCTTGCCCTCGACGACGGCCTCCATGAAGGCGTCCGTGACGCGGATCGAGTTGTTCGCGTTCTGGTACTGGATCGAGCGCCCAGTCGGGCGAGTCGAGCGACATGTCGTAGCCCGCCTGCTCGAGCACGCGCGCCTTGCGCTCTTCCTTCGCCTTGCACCAGATGAACTCGTCGACGTCCGGATGGTCGATGTCGAGCACGACCATCTTCGCCGCGCGCCGCGTCTTGCCGCCCGACTTGATCGTGCCGGCCGACGCGTCGGCGCCGCGCATGAACGAGACCGGGCCGGAGGCGTAGCCGCCCTTCGACAGCTGCTCCTGCGAGGAGCGCAGGCGCGAGAGGTTGATGCCCGAGCCGGAGCCGCCGCGGAAGATGACGCCCTCACGGCGAATCCAGTCGAGGATCGAGTCCATCGAGTCCTCGATCGAGAGGATGAAGCACGCCGAGCACTGCGGCTTCTCCTCGAAGCCGACGTTGAACCAGACCGGCGAGTTGAACGACGCGATCTGGTTGACGAGGATCGCCTTCAGCTCGGCCTCGAACGTCTCGGCCTCCTCGTCGGTCGCGAAGTAGCCGCCCAGGCGACCCCAGCCGCCGACGGTGTCGACGATGCGGCCGATCATCTGCTTGACCGAGCGCTCGCGCTCCGGCGAGCTCATGCGGCCGCGGAAGTACTTCTGGGCGACGATGTTCGTCGCCGTCTGCGACCAGAAGCGCGGGAACTCGACGTCCTTCTGATCGAATGCCGGGCCGTCCTTGCCCGGGATCAGCGCGTGGCGCAGTTCCCACTCGATCTCGTCGAACGGGTCGCGGCCGGGGATCGTGAAGAATCTCTGCGGCGTGATGCTCGCCGCCTCGTCGACGACCGCGTTCACGTAGTCGTCGGTTGCTGCGGGATCGATCGTCGTCGCCGTCCCTGACTCTGCTGACTGTCCTGCCTTGGTGGTCGCCATGCCTGCCTCCCGGCCGTCCGTCGATTCTGGAAAAGAATGTCCTCCGTCCCGCGGTCGTGACGCTGGGAGGGATTCGGGATGCTAGGAGGTGGGTCGGACGGTGCCCACGACGCCCCGGATTTCACGGCGAAAAACAGGCCATTTTCATGCAATTTGCAGGAAAAGAGCGAGCCCAGTCGCTCCACGTAGTTTACCGGGAGACGGCGGTTACGCGACGGGCGGCGCGGCGCGGCGGCGTGCCGTCACCGTCGTCGCCACCGTTCATCCGGCGGCGCAGGTAGCCGGCGGAGCCGGCTGCGAGAAGCAGCACCGCAAGGCCCCCGAGGACGAGCAGCGGCACCGGCACCGAGGACGGCCCGGAGGTGTCCGTCGGAGACACGACCGTCGCGGTCGTGTCGGTGTCGACCGTGGTCGTCGGCTTGGTGGGCGGCGTCTCGGTCGTGTCGTGTCGGTCGTCGTCTTCGTGGTGTTCGTGCTCGGCTCCGTGGTGGTCGTCTCGGTCGTCCCGGTCGAGCCCGGCGAGGGGTCGCTGCCGCCCGGGTCGGGCTTGCCCTGCTTCGCGAACGCGAGCGCGCGGCCGATCTCTTCCTTCGCGTTCGAGTAGTCGAGAACGTCCGGCGGAAGCTTCGCGATCGCCTCGGTGTAGCAGTGGAGCGGGTAGATCTTGCCGACCCTGCCGTCGTCGTACCAGTCGGCGATCACCTGGTCGGCGCAGCTCTTCGCCTTCGCCATGGCCGGCTTGCTTCCCACCGTCGACACCATCACGAGTGCGATGAGCAGGAGACCGAGGCGCAGGGCGCGGTGAAGGGTGAGGGTTCGAATCACGATGCGGAGCGAGCAGGGGGTGCCCAGCGTTCCCGAGGGAGTGTGGCAAGTCTCCCGGCTGCCATTGAGCCGGTGGTGAGTGCAGGGTAAACGAATTGTAAGTCTTGGCCGTCGTTGAACCGACCTCGCCGGGTGGTACCGTGGCGCGCCATGGACGCGGCCTCAGGCGCGAAGCGGTCAGGCCTCGTCGCCCTCGTCCTTGCAGCAGTTGCCGTCCTCGTCGCGTGGGCTTTCTTCGCCGGCGGCGCCTCCGGCACCGACGCGACGGCACCCCTCGGAACGGCCGCGGTGCTCGTGGCGGCGGCTCTCGTCGTCGGCTGGTCGCGCGGGCGCGTCGCGCTCCCGCGACTCGACCGCGCCGGCTTCGTGGCAGCCGCCGCCGCGATCGGTCTCGTCGCCTGGACGGGCCTCAGCATCTGGTGGTCGATCGCCGGCGACCGCTCCTGGAACGCTCTCGCGAACGGCATCGTCATGCTCGCCTTCGGAGTCGTCGGCCTCGCCGCCGGCGTCCTTCCCGGCCGGCCGTTGCGATCGCTTGCGCTCCTGCTCGCCGTGGCGCTCGGCGCAGTCCTCGCCTGGGCCCTGCTCGGCAAGGCGATTCCGGCGCTCGGCCCCGACGACGTGGGCAGCATCGCGCGCCTGAAGGGATCGATCGGCTACTGGAATGCCCTCGCTCTCCTCGCGGACGCGGCGCTCGGGCTCGGCCTCTGGCTCCTCGTCTCGGTCCGCGAGCGCTTCGGCCGGCCGGGAGGCGCCTTGCTGCTCTACGCGGCCACGATCGTGATCCTGCTGACGCAGTCGCGCGCGGGCCTGATCGCCGCGGTGGTCGTCGTCGCCCTGGCGCTCTGGCTGTCCGAGCGCCGTGTCGAGGCCGCGCTGCTCGGGCTCCTTGCCACCGTCCCCGGGATCATCGTCGCGGGCTGGGCGTTCACGCGACCCGCTCTCGTCGAGGACGGCGCCGCGCGGCCGGATCGCGTCTCGGACGGGCGGCTGCTCGGCGTGCTGATCGTGCTCGGCGCCCTTCTCGTGCTCGCGCTCGTCGCCCTCGTCCCCGTCGAGCGTCTCGTCGAGACCCGACGGCGGGATGTCGTGCGTGCGCTCGTCGGTGCCGTTGCGCTCGTCGCCGTGGCCGGAGCGATCGGCCTCGTTGCGAGCGTGGGGAACCCGTTCACGCTGGGCGGCCGACCAGATCGGCGGCTCGGGCGAGGTCGCGAACGACCCGGGCCGGCTCCGCAGCCTCGAGACGAACAACCGGACGGTGTGGTGGGGCGAGGCGTGGCAGGTGTTCCGCGCCCATCCGGCCGGCGGCACGGGGGCGCGGACCTTCGAGATCGCGCGGAAGCGGTATCGCGACGATGCCGCCAACGTGACCGAGCCGCACAGCCTGCCGTTGCAGCTGCTCTCCGACACGGGCCTGCCGGCCCTCCTGCTCGGGATCACGCTCGTCGTCGGCCTCGGCCTCGGGCTTCGAGCCACCGTGAGACGGCTCGAGCCCGGAGAGCGCGCCGCCGCCGTCGGGCTCGTCGCCCTGCCGCTCGCCTTCGGCCTGCACTCGCTCGTCGACTACGACCTCGACTTCCTCGCCGTGGCAGCGCCGACCGCGCTCGTCTCGGGGGCGCTGCTCGCCGCCGGCCGACCGTCCGCGATCGTCCGAAGTCGCGCGACCGTGACGGCGGGCGCGGTGGTCGGTGCGCTCGTCGCGATCTGGGTGCTGGCGGCGCCCGAGCTCTCGGCCCGCTCCGTCGCCAGTGCCTACCGGCAGATCGACGCACGCGATCTCGGCGCCGCGGCGGCGTCGGCGCGGCGGGCCCAGAGCCTGAACCCGCTCTCGCCCGAGCCGCTCTACGCGCGGGCGACCGTCGCGTCCAGCGAAGGAGACAATGCCGCCGCGGAGCAGTTCTACGAGCAGGCGACCCGGCTCCAACCGGAGAACCCGGACACCTGGTGGGAGCTCGGCTTCTTCCGGCAGACCGCGCTCGGGAACCAGTGCAGCGCGTACTTCGCCCTCAACGCCGCCTACACCCTCGATCCGAAGGGCAGCCGCTTCACGCCGCACGGCCCGCTGGCGGTGGCGGCGGCTGCGGTCAACGATACGGAGAATCCGGCTTGCGGGCCGTTGCGGTAGGGAGGACCGCGGAACCCAGGGGAGAGGCTGAAGCGCTCTCCCCGGAGGGGAGCGGCTTCGCCGCGTTCTTCTACGCGCCGACGACGACGACGGCGTTGGCGCCGTGGAGCTGCGAGGTACGGAGGCCGTCGAGCGGGCCGACGATGCCGATGCCGAGATCCCGCGCCAGGCGGCGGCCCTCGCCTTCGAATCCCTTGCGATACATGACGAGGCTGCGCGTGAAGTCCGAGCTGGGAGCGTTGGCGACGCCGCCGATCTTGTAGCCGCGACGTGAGACGCGGGAGGCTGTCGCTGCTGCAGCCCCCTGCCGGCCGTTGCCGTTGAGGACGAGGACGGTCACCTTCGTGCGGCCGATGTGCGCGGCAGGAGCGGCAACGCGATGGACCGTGTGCCTGACGGCTGCCTTCTTGTGCGTGGACGCCGCCGCTGAGGACTTCGCCTTGGCGGGGTGGGTGGCGGTGCCGGTCGAGGGCTTCGCGATCAGCGCGCCGCCGATGACGACGAGGACGAGGAGCTCGACGGCGGCAACCGCGACGGCGACGAGTGCGGCCGTGCGCCACGGCTGCATCATCCGGTCGTCGTGCTGGAGCGTCACGTCCACGAGTGCGACGTTCGCCCGCGGGCGCTCGGCTCCTTCCCGCGATCACCTGACTGGCCGTTAGCGGTCGGAGCGGATCGACTCCCAGGTCATGGCGATGCCGGACGCGAGCGCGATCTCGGGACGGAACCCGAGCGTGGTCGCGGCGAGCGCACCGTCGAGCACGCTTCGGCCGAGCTCTCCCGGCCTGGCGGCCTCATGGACGGCCGCGGCGTCCGTGCCGACGGTCGACCGGCAGATGTCGTAGAGCTCCAGCACCGACGTTGCGATCCCGGTGCCGACGTTGAACACCCCACTCGAGTCTCCATCGAGCGCGGCCACGGCCGCGCGGACCACGTCCTCGACGTAGACGTAGTCGCGGCTCTGCGACCCGTCGCCGAAGATCCTGCATGGCGTTCCGTCGCGCAGCCGCCCGAGGAAGATCGCCACCACGCCTGCCTCTCCATGCGGATCCTGACGTGGCCCGTAGACGTTGCCGAACCGCAACGAGACGTGCGGCGCGTCGTAGAGGCGCCCGAATGCGCCGAGGTATCCCTCGCCCGCGAGCTTCGCGGCGCCGTACGGAGAGAGCGGAAGGCACGGGTCGCTCTCTCGGGCCGGCCGCTCGCATTCGCCGTAGATCGCCCCGCCCGTCGACGCGAACACCGCCCGAGCGCCGACGTGGCGGGCAGCCTCGAGCACGTTGACGGTGCCGAGAACGTTCACCGCCGCATCGAACGCGGGGTCGCCGACAGACACCCGGACGTCTGCCTGGGCAGCGAGGTGCACGATCCCCTGCGCTCCGCTCTCGCGGACGATCGCATCGAGGGGCTCGCGGATGTCGTGCACGTGCAGGGTCGCGGCAGCGGGCACCTGCTCGCGCTTGCCCGTCGAGAGATCGTCCACGACGTGCACCTCGTCGCCGCGCGCCAGGAGCGCCTCGACGACGTGCGAGCCGATGAATCCGGCACCGCCGGTGACGAGAGCTCGCATCGCCGTAATCTACCCGGGAGATGTTCATCACCTTCGAGGGGCTCGACGGCTCCGGCAAGACCACCCAGGCGCGCCTGCTCGGTGCCCGGCTCGAGGCCGAGGGCATCGAGGTCGTCCTCACGCGCGAGCCCGGTGGCACGCCCCTCGGCGAGGAGATTCGCGACCTCGTCCTCCACGGCGGCGAGGTCGCTCCGTGGGCGGAGGCGGCGCTCTACGCGGCCTCGCGCGCCCAGCACGTGGAGCAGCTGATTCGACCCGCGCTCGCGCGTGGCGCCACCGTGATCTCCGATCGCTACGTCGACTCTTCGGTCGCCTACCAGGGCATCGCCCGTGGGCTCGGCCTCGAGCGGGTGCTCGAGCTCAACCTTGCCGCCGTCGAGGGGCTGATGCCAGACCGCACGATCCTGCTCGAGATCCGAGCCGACGATGCCGTCGGGCGAATGGGCGGCGAGCGCGACCGGATCGAGCGCGAGGAAGACGACTTCCACGCACGTGCGGCCCGTGCGTACCGGCAGCTCGCCGAGCGCGAGCCGGACCGCTACGTCGTGCTCGACGGAACGCTCCCGGCCGAGGATCTCGCCGACAAGATCGCCGCCGCAGTGGGAGAGGTGCATTGAGCGACGACCCGTTCGCACACGTTTCCGAGCAGTTCGAGGCGAAGCGCCTGCTGACCGCGGCGCTCGCCGACGACGGCGCGCACGCGTTCCTCTTCCACGGCCCGGCCGGGGTCGGCAAGACGGCGGCTGCCTTCGCGTTCGCCGGCGTGCAGCTCGGCGACGCGCGCCGGGTCGAGGAACGGACGCACCCGGATCTCCAGGTGATCGAGCCGCTCGGGGACATGATCCGGGTCGCGGCGATCGACGCTCTCCACCACGACCTGCATCTCCGTCCGTTCGAGGCCGACCGCCGCGTGTACCTCCTCCTCGGGGCGCACCTGCTCAACCTCGAAGCCGCGAGCATGCTCCTCAAGGATCTCGAGGAGCCGCCGCTCTACGCCACGATCGTGCTGGTCGCCGACGAGCTCGGGCCGCTCCCCGAGACGATCCGCTCGCGCTGCCAGCTCGTCCCGTTCCGGCGGCTGTCCGAGCGCGCCATCCGCGACTGGCTCGACGAGCAGGCACCCGAGCTCGGAGACGTCGAAGCGACAGCGCTGGCACGCGTCGCCGGCGGCCGGCTCGACCGGGCCCGCCGGCTGATCGACCCCGACGTCCGTGAGCGTCGCACCGCAATCATCACCGCCGCCCGCGGGGCGTATCTCGATCCCGCGTTCGAGCCGGCCGATGCGTCGCGCGCGCTCCTCGACGCGATCTCGCTGCGCGGGGCGATGGCGAAGGACGGGGAGGAGCAGGTCGTGGCCGGCCTCGACCTGTCCGACCGAGACGCCGAGCAGCGGATCAAGCGCGTCCAGCGGGGCGCCGAGCGCGAGGAGCTGCTCGCGCAGCTCGAGGAGCTGGCTGCGTGGTACCGGGATCTCGTCGTCGTCGCGAGCGGAGCCGAGAGCGCCACGATCCACGCCGACCGGCTCGACGACCTTCGCGCGGACGCGGCCCGCGACCTCGGTCGCGGCCCCGAGCGGGCGGCAGCGCTCGTGCGGCAGGCGTGGCGGTCGGCCGAGGAGTTCAACGTCAACACGGGGCTCTGGCTCGACGCGCTCTTCGTGCAGCTCCGGCGTTCGTTCGCCTGACCGCGCTGAGCCGGTCAGCTCCGACCGGACGACGCATCGAGTCCGCGATCACAGGAAACTCTCAGGTAATTCACAGAAACGCTGGCACTCTTCAAGCCATGGCCGAGATCGCGATCCTCCCCACGAGCACTGCGAAGGTGCTCGTCGTCGACGACGAGCCCTCGATCACGGACGCCGTCGCGACCGCCCTCCGCTACGAGGGCTTCGAGACGATGGAGGTCGGAGCAGGGCGAGCAGCCGAGCTGGCGATCGACGAGTTCCGGCCCGACCTGATCGTGCTCGACGTGATGCTCCCCGACCTCGACGGCTTCGCGATTGCGCGGCGGCTGCGTGACGGGAACCACCGCGTGCCCGTGATCTTCCTGACCGCGAAGGACGCGACCGAGGACAAGGTTGCCGGCCTCGCGCTGGCGGACGACTACGTGACCAAGCCGTTCAGCCTGGCCGAGATCGTCGCGCGCGTGCAGACGGTCCTCCGGCGGACCCGCGGCGACGTCGAGGGGCCGATGCGCTTCGCCGACCTGACGCTCGACGAGGAGACGCGCGAGGTGCGCCGCGGCGACGAGCCGATCGAGCTGACCCGCACCGAGTTCGAGCTGCTGCGGTTCCTGATGCTGAATCCGCGCCGGGTGCTGACGAAGCGCCAGATCCTCGACAACGTGTGGCACTACGACTTCGGCGGCGACGCGAACGTCGTCGAGACGTACGTCAGCTACCTGCGCAAGAAGCTCGATCCGCTCGGCCCGCCGCTGATCCAGACGGTGCGGCTCGTCGGCTACGCGCTCCGCGAGTCGTAGCTCCGTGTCGCTTCGGGCGCGCCTGCTCACCGTCGTCGTCTCGCTCACCGCGATCGGCCTCGTTGTCGCAAGCATCGTCACCTACCAGCAGCTGCGTTCGTTCCTCGTCGACCGCGTCGACCGCACAGGCGCAGGGGAGTGCCGAGGCGATCGCGCAGTCGCTCGAGCACGGGCGGCGCCGGGCCCCGGCGGCGCTCGACGCGATCGGCGCCGCCAACCCGGGCCTCTACGTCGGCGCGTTCAACTCGGCCGGAACGTGTCAGTGGGCGGCGATCAGGACGCGACCCGGCGAGACGCCGCTGTCGCAGCCGAGCCTGCCGGCGGGCCGTGCCACCGCCGCGGCGGCGGCGCGGCGGCTCCCTTCACGGTGAACGCCGTCGACGGGCGACACGCGGTTCCGCGTGCAGCTCGAGCCGATCGGCAGCCACGAACCAGCTCCTCGTCGTCGCCGCGCCGCTGAAGGACGCAGACGACACGCTCCACCGGCTGCTGATCGTCGAGCTGGCGGTCGCCGCCTCGGTGCTCGCAGCGGTGCTCCTCCTCGGCCTCTGGCTCGTGCGCGTCGGCCTGCGGCCACTCGGCCGGATCGAGCAGACGGCTGCCGCGATCGCCGGCGGCGACCTCTCGCAGCGCGTCGAGAACGACGATCCGCGCACCGAGGTCGGCCGGCTCGGCGGGGCGCTCAACACGATGCTCGGCCAGATCGAGGAGGCATTCGACGAGCGCACCGCGTCGGAGAACCGCCTGCGCCGCTTCATCGCCGATGCGTCGCACGAGCTGCGCACGCCGCTTGCCGCCGTGCGCGCCTATGCCGAGCTGTTCGACCGCGGCGCCCGCGAGCGCCCGGACGATCTCGAGCGGTCGATGACCGGCATCCAGCGCGAGTCGCGACGGATGGGGCTCCTGGTCGACGACCTCCTCCTGCTTGCCCGGCTCGACCAGGGCCGGCCGCTCGAGCGCAAGCCCGTCGAGCTCGAGGACGTGGCGCGCGACGCCGTCGAGGCAGCGCGCACGCTCGACCCGGGCCGCGAGATCGAGCTCGATGCACCGGTCCCGGTCGAGGTGCAGGGCGACCGGGAGCGGCTGCGACAGATCCTCGACAACCTCCTTGCGAACGTGCGCGCGCACACGCCCGCCGGCTCCGCGGCGACGGTGCGGGTGCTGAACGGTGGTGACGCCGCAGTGATCGAGGTGGCAGACGCCGGCCCCGGCCTCTCCGACGAGCAGCTCTCGCATGCGTTCGAGCGCTTCTACCGCGGCGACACCTCCCGGTCGCGAGACGCCGGCGGCGCCGGGCTCGGCCTGGCCATCATCTCGGCGATCGCCGAATCGCACGGCGGCTCGGCCACGGTCGTCAACCAGGGTCGCGACGGCGGGCAGGGCCTGACGGTCCGGGTCGCGATCCCCCTGACGGCACCGCCGCTTGCGTCGGCTCCGGACGCCGCGGCGGCCGACGAGCCCCTCTCGCCCGCACCGCTCTAGCTCGGCCCTGCAGCGCCGGGACGTTCGGCAGGCGCGTTTGCCACAGAGGGACCCGGGGAGACCACTCTCGTCGGACACCGCGCTGTTCCGCCGCGGCATTTCAACAAGCACGACCTCGCGAGGTCAGAGTGATGCTCGAACCGAACATATTCCTGTCGAGCGCCGCTTCGTGATCAGCACGATCCTCTTCGAGGGTGAGCAGCGCGGAGCAACTCGATGCCCTGGCCGACAAGCCCGGACGCCTGAGCGGCTCGATGCTGCTGTGGGTCGATCTGCGTGATCCGTCACGGGATGAGGTCGACGAGGTCGCGAAGGAGTTCGGCCTGGACGACGAGAGCGTCGAGAGGCTCCTGGACCCGAGCGACGGCGTCTCCTTCAGGGACCGGCGTGAGTACATCCACGTCACCGCGTCGGCTCCCGGCGCAGGACGCCGACTCGGAGCCGAGCGAGATCGAGTGCGTGGTGGGCGAGAACTGGGTCGTGACCGCCCACGAGCGCCCGGCGGCGGTGCTCGACCAGTTCGCCGAGCTCGCCGAGGGCTCGGGACGAACGGGCGACCTCGACGGGCCGATGTTCCTGGCCGGGTTGCTCGAGTGGGTGCTCGACGAGCATTCGAGCGCGTTCGAGCGGATCGAGGACGAGCTCGAGCAGGTCGACTCGAGAGGGATGCGCGGCGAGAGCGACCCCGAGGACGAGATCGAGCGGCTCGTGACGCTGCGATTGCAGGTCGGCAAGCTGCGGCGATCGCTCGTCTCACACCGATCGCTGCTGCTCGCACTCGCGCATCCGGAGCTCGAAGCCCTCGGCGACGAAGACTCTGCGCGACGGTTCGAGCTCCTCGTGCACCGCTACGAGCAGACGCTCGAAGGTGCGCGCGACGTCCGCGAGAGCATCTTCGGATCGTTCGATGTCCTGATCGCCCGGACGGGCCACCGGACGAACGAGATCGTCAAGGTTCTCACGCTCGCGTCCGTGATCTTCCTTCCCGGCGCCCTGATCGCCGGGATCATGGGCATGAACTTCAAGCCGAGCCTGTTCACGCATCCCGCTTCTCTTCTGGGCCACGATCGCGCGTCATCATCTCGATCGGGGTCGTCACGCTCGTCGCTGCGAAAGCGCGCGACTGGATCTAGCAGCCCGGCTCGGCGCGCGGGCTCGGGTTTCGGCGCACCCGTCGTCGCGAGCAGGCAAACGTCGGCTGCGCGGCGATCACTGCCTGTGTGGGCCGGCTCGCCCACACAGGCAGTCGTCGCTCGGATCAGTGGCCGTCGCCGTCCGAATCGCCGGGGATGACGTCCTCGATCGCGTCCGACAGCTTGTGGCCGACCTTCTCCGCGCCGTCCTTGGCGTGCTCGGCTGCGTCACCGATCTTGTCGCCGGTGCGGTCTGCGGCGCGCGCCGCGTCGTCGCCGGCCTCGCGAAGATCGTCCTTGGCGTCCTGACGATCCGAAGAAATGCTCTCGGTCATGACTGCTCCTTTGTTCTGAGGTAGCGCTTCGTTACCCGCATCCGGCCGCCCGCCAAACTTCAGGCCGCGATGCGGGTGAAGCGACCCTCAGCCGCCGCTGATCGCGGCGAGCACGTCGACCCGCGAGCCGGGCTCGAGCGGTGTCTCGAGGCTCGCCCGCTCGCGGTCGACGTAGACGTTGATGTGCGGACGCAGCACCGGCCCCGGCTCGCACAGCCGGTCGCGCATCCCCGGCCACTGCTCGTTGAGCCGCTCGATCGCCTCGTCGACCGTGGCGGCGTCGACGTCGAGCCGCCGCGGCAGGTTCTCGAACAGCGGCGGCAGCGTGGGTGGGAGATGGATGTCGGCCATCGCTACCCCAGCACCGCAACCTCGACCGAGGAGATCGCGGGCAGGTAGGCGGCGATCTCGTCCCAGCTCTCGCCCTCGTCGCGGCTCGCGAAGATCTGGCCCGTGCTGGTGCCGAAGTAGAGGCCCGGGACGTCGAGCGAGTCGATCGCCATCCCCTCGCGCAGCACGCCGATGTGCGCGTCGCGCGCGGGCAGCCCGTTGTCCAGCTGCCGCCAGCTCGAGCCGGCGTCGCTCGTCCGCCACACCGACGCGTGCCCGTCGGGCATGCAGCGTCCGTGGCCCGGGTCGAGCGGGATCACGTAGAAGCTCTCCCGGTCGTGGGGATGGGCGGCGGCGGCGAAGCCGAACTCGGTCGGAAGCCCCTCGGTGATCTCCGTCCACGAGTGGCCGCCGTCGTCGCTGCGGTGCATGCCGACGTGGTTCTGCTGGTACATGCGGCTCTCGTCGGCGGGCGACATCACGAGCTTGTGGACGCAGTAGCCGACCTCGGGATCCTCGAGCGGCCAGTCGGCGCGGAGCCCGCGGTTGCGCGGCGTCCAGGTGGCGCCGTCGTCGGTCGTCTCGAAGATGCCGAAGCCCTGGATCACGACCCAGAAGCGGGAGGGCTCGTCGGGGTGCGGCAGGATCCCGGGCAGCCCGAGGTGGCCGGGCGGCTGCTTGGCGGGGTCGTTCCAGTCGTCGCGGCCGGGCTGGCCGTCGAGGGTGCTGAGCAGCGACCACGTCGCGCCGCCGTCGGTGCTCTCGAAGATGCCGGCCGCCTCCGTGCCCGCGAGCACGCGCCCGTGAGACGCGTTGAGGCCGGTGATCTTCGAGAGCTTCAGCGTCGGGTCGGAATGCTCGAAGCCCTCGCTCGAGAGCGTCCACGTCTCGCCGAGATCGTTGCTGCGCCAGACGCCGGCGCCGTGCCACTCGCTGGCGGCAGCGGCGTAGAGCGCGCCGGACACCGGGTCGTGCACGGCGTTGTAGACGGGCCAGCCCTCGCAGAACGGCCCGCGGACGTTCCAGTCCTTGCGATCGGCGTCGCTCTCGAGCACGAAGCATCCCTTGCGGGTTCCGACGAGTAGGACGATCTGGGGCATCTGGGTTCCCTCCCTGAGCGTGGTTGTTCCAGGATCTCGAAGCAGAGACTGCCGGGCGGAGCGAAACTCATCGGCGCCCATGCGAGTCGACCAGAGCCTGCCACACATCCGTTTGCGCGGGTGGAGGCCGGGCAGGTGGCGACACCCGGCCCCGGCGGATACGCAGGCTCAACTTTCGCTTGCGCATGCCGATGACAAGTCATTGTGACCCCTGCCGCATATCAGGACCAGGAGGCGTTCTCGGCCGCGGACCTGGCCGCCAAGCTGCGCGAGACGCTTGACCGCGCCGGCGCGGCGGTCGATTCGAGGCAGGTCGCGTGAGCTCGTCCGCCTTCGACCCTCTCGCCGGCGCCGTGAGCGGCACTGACGAAGCTCGCAGGCAGCGCTGCCGAGATCGTGTCTGCGAGCAAGGGATATCGCACCGCGTTCGACAGCGCTCCGATCGGAATCGCTTTCGTCTCTCCGGCTGGCCGGTGGCTCCAGGTCAACCGCGCGCTGTGCCGGCTCGTCGGCTACAGCGAGGAACAGCTGCTCGAGCTCAACATCTCCGATCTCACCCATCCGGACGACCTCGAGGCGACGCTGGATCGCACGCGGCAGCAGGTCCAGGGCATGCACGCCGAAAGCCGAATCGAGAAGCGGTATCTCCGTGCGGACGGCACGACCGTCTGGGTCGCGGTCACGAGCACGCTCGTGCGAGATGCCGCGGGGACCGCGCTCTACTCCGTTGCCGAGATCGAGAACATCAACGACCGTGTCCACGCGCAGGCGGCCCTGAGCGAGGCGGAGGAGCGCTTCCGTCGCGCCTTCAACGACGCTCCGATCGGCATGGGCCTCGTCGCGCTGGACGGGCGCTGGCTCCGGGTCAACCAAAGGCTGACCGAGATCACCGGTTTCTCCGGGGCACAGCTGCTCGCCTCGACCTTCCAGGACATCACCCATCCCGACGATGTCGACATCGATGTCGAGCACTCCCGGCAGCTGCTGGCCGGCGAGGTGCGCTCGTATCAGATGGAGAAGCGGTACGTGCGTCCCGACGGAGAATCGATCTGGGTGATGCTCTCCGTCTCGCTCGTGCGCGGCATGGACGACGAGCCTCTCTACTTCATCTCGCAGGTCGAGAACATCAACGAGCGAAAGCGCGTCGAGCGGGAGCTGACCCGTCTCGCCGAGCACGACTCGCTGACCGGTCTGCTCAACCGTCGCCGGTTCCAGCAAGAGCTCGAGCGAGAGCGCAAGCGAGCCCGCCGGTCACCACGGCCGCGCCGCGATCCTGTACATCGACGTCGACCACTTCAAGCGTGTCAACGACACGTACGGCCACAAGGCCGGCGACGACGTCCTCCAGTCGATCGCGAGGAGACTCGTTCTCCGCCTGCGCGACACCGACATCATCGCCCGTCTCGGCGGTGACGAGTTCGCCGTGCTCCTCCTCGATCTCAACTCGATCGAAGACGCCCGCCGCATCGCCGACGAGATCCGGACGGCCGTGCGCTCCGAGCCCGTTCCCGTGGCCGACACGATGGTGCCCGTCACGATCAGCATCGGGATCGCGACACTCGGCGAAGGCGAGGGTGCGGACGACCAGGTCCTGATCGCCGCCGACAATGCGATGTTCGAGGCGAAGCGCAGCGGCCGCGACGGCGTCAGCCTCGCAGCCGCGTAGCGTTCGCCCGCTGCTCAGGTAGTTCGGCGGGGATCCGGCGGAAGCAGGAAGCCTGCACGGAGCCGGGGCACGCCGATCGCAGCGACGGCAAGAACGGCGCCGAGCGCGCCGGTGCGGGTCATGTGGTCTGCGACGGTCGTCCCCGGCTCGTGCTGGAGGGTGGCAGCGTCGGTGACGTGCAGGCTTTGCGGTTCGTTGCTCATGGCAGCAACTTCGCACGCGGCAGGGCCGCGTACAGTCCGGCGCACGCGAGAGTTGTGGTGCGGTTGGCACTACCTCGGCTCGTCGGCTCCTGCCCCTGGCAATCCCGAGCCCGCGCCGCTCAAGCGGCTACTATCAAGCCCGCGCCGACGTAGCTCAGCTGGTAGAGCACTTCACTCGTAATGAAGGGGTCCGCGGTTCGAGTCCGCGCGTCGGCTTCAGCGTTCATGCGGGTTTTCAGCCTTGTGGGCGATCACGTCATGCGGCACACGAACAGGTTAAGGTCGCCGAGTGATTGAAAAGGCGCCATTCGGGAGCACTGGCCACGAAAGCACACGCACGATCTTCGGCGCGGCGGCGCTGGGCTCCCTCACACAAGCCGAGGCGGACACCACCCTCGAGTTGCTACTCGAGCACGACATCAACCACATCGACACAGCGGCGTCGTACGGCGAAGCGGAGCTGCGTCTCGCGCCGTGGCTGGCGCAGCACCGCGAGCAGTTCTTCCTCGCGACGAAGACCGGGCAGCGCGACCGCGCCGGCGCACGCGAAGAGATTCGCCGCTCGCTCGACCGGCTCGGCGTCGACCAGGTCGACCTGATCCAGCTGCACAACCTCGTCGACGTAATCGAGTGGGAGACGGCGCTGCGCGAAGGCGGTGCGCTTGAAGCGCTGGTCGAAGCACGCGACGAAGGGCTCGTCCGCTTCATCGGCGTGACAGGCCACGGGCTGACGGTGGCGCACATGCACCACCGCAGCCTCGAGCGCTTCCCATTCGACACCGTGCTCCTCCCCTACAGCTACGTGCAGATGCGGGACGAGCGGTACGCGTCCGACTTCGAGGCGCTGGCCGCCGTGTGCGCCGAGCGCGGCGTCGCGATGCAGACGATCAAGGCCATCGCGCTCGCGCCCTGGGACGGCCGCGAGCAGACGACGGCGACCTGGTACGAGCCGCTGCAGGAGCAGGACGACATCGACCTCGGAGTGCACTGGGTGCTCGGCCGGTCCGGGGTGTTCCTGAACACGGTCGGCGACGTCGCCTGCTGCCGAGGGTGCTCGACGCTGCGAGCCGCTACGCGTCGCGGCCCTCGGACGAGACGATGGATTACTTCGCCGCGCGGCAGCACCTCGTCCGGCTCTTTTCCTAGCCGGCGGGCGCCGTTCTCACATCGCTCCTGGTGCCTCGCAAAGAGCGGGACTTGCAGCCCGTAGCCTCGGTCCGCCAAGCCTGACTCGACTCTTCTTGCGTGCACCTGTTGTACGGTCACCCCCTCGCGTCCGGGCGTACCGGCCTACCACCGACGCGTTCGGTTGACCGCACCGCAATTCGCGGGTTCATCCCATCGCGGTCGACGCGCGTCCGAGGCGATCGTTGCATGGTGTCCTCGATCCCCTCCGTGTCGCTCTCGCCCGCCGCCGTTGCAAGGCGGCCCGCGCGCTTCGCGTCGCCCACCGTGGTGCTGTTCCTGGCGCTGTTCGCGAGCCAGGCGGGGGTGCTCGTGATGTCGCCGATCCTCGCGCGCGTGGCGGCCGACTTCGACGTCTCGATCGCCGCGGCGGGCCAGTTGCGGATCCTTGCCGCCCCGTTCGCCGCCGGTGTCGCGCTCCTCACGGGCCGGGCGCTCGCCCGCTACTCGCCGCGAGCGCTGATCGGCGCCGGCAGCGCCCTCCTCGCGGTCGGCTCCCTGGCGAGCGCGGCCGCCCCGACGTTCGTGCTGCTCGCGCTGGCGCAGGTGCCGATGTGGGGCGGGATCGCCATGCTGCTCGCCGCGGGCGTCGCCGCCACCGGTGCGTGGAGCGCGCCGGAGGAGCGCACCAGGCTCGTCAGTCGCGCGCTCGCCGGGGCGCCGGCCGCGTGGATCGTGGGCATGCCCGTGATCGGGCTCGTCAGCTCGATCGACTGGCGGCTCGCGTTCCTCGTGCTGCCGCTGCCGGCGGCAGTGCTCGCCGGGCTCGCCGCCGCCCGACGGCCCGCCGACACCCCGATCGCCGGGTCGAAGACCTCACTGACGGCGCTCCTCCGGATCCCGTTGGCTCGCCGCTGGGCGCTCGGTGAGCTCGCCGCCAACTCCGCCTGGGCCGGGACGCTCGTGTACAGCGGTGTCCTCTTCACCGAGACGTACGGCACCTCATCCGCCGCGACGGGAGTCGCGCTCGCGATCGTCGCCGCCGCCTACCTCGCCGGGAACCAGTGGGCCGGGCGGACGAGCCCCGCACTCGCCCGGCAGTGGATGCTTCGAGGAAGCCTCGCCGCCTCCGTCGCGGTCGCGCTCACCTGGGCGTACACCCGCAGCATGTCGGTCACGCTCGTCCTCTTCGCCCTCACCGCGGCGGTCACGGCAGTACGGATGGTGTCCGGCACGGTGTACGGGTTCGCCGTCGCCGGGGAGCTCCGCAGTGCCGTCGGCACCGTTCGAGGCGTCACGACCCAGTTCGGCTACCTGTTCGGCTCGCTCGCCGGGGGGATGGCGATCGCCGTGGGTGGCATCGGAGCGCTCGCTGCCGTCTACTCGATCCTCTTCCTTGCCGCGACCCTGCCCTACCTCTGCGTCCGCGGATCCTGTCGACGCGTCTCTGCAACCGTCGAAGCCTGAGCGATCAGCGCTTTGGCTTCTTCTTGTCCTTCGCGCGCTTCGATCGCTTCTTGCTGACCTCGGCAGAGCGGGTCGTCGAGCCGGTGCGCGAGGTCGTCGACCTGGACGGCAAGCTCGGCCAGGGCGCCGGCCAGGGTCTGCTTCGATCCGGCTGGCCTCGGCGGTGGCGTGTGCTGCCTGGCTCTGTGCGGCTTGGCTCGTCTCGAGGTCGGCGGTTCGGAGGGCGATCAGCTCGTCGAGTCGTTCGCGGAGCTCGTCGTTGGCGATTCTGGTGCCCTCGGCTTCGGCTGCGCGTGCCTGGGCGAGCGCGGCAAGAGCCTCGTCGATGGCTCTGAGGCCGGCCTCTGCTGCCTGGACGGCGGCCACGCGTGCGGCTTCGAGCTCGGCGAGCAATCGGCGAAGCTCCGCGACGTCCGAGGGCTCGACGCGCCGAGAGCTCTCGTCTCCACGGGGGACGTCGATCGAGCGACGGCCCCCGGTTCGCGCGTCGTGCTCGCTCGCCCCCGTTGCCGACTCCCAGTGCTCGGAGAGCGCGTTTGCAAGCTCGAGCCGGGTGATCTTTCCCTGCGTGATCAGAATCTCGCCCAGCAACCCGCCGTTCTCTCGCTGCACGGTGAGCGCCGCTTCGCGATCGTCGGGTGTGATGAACCCGAGGTCGACGAAGATCTGGCCGATCGGGCGGCGGAGGTGAGAGTCCGAGCGGTCGGGACGGTTGGGTCTGTCTCCGACGACCACGTCGGCGTCGGTCGTCCCGCCCCCATCTCGCGCTCCGGCCCACCTCACCGAGCAGGCGAGAGATATCCGGCTGGGAGATGGGGAACTCGGCAACGACGATCTGGTCCAGCGGCAGACCCGTGTTCCGTGAAAAACGCAGCGCGCGCTCGAGCTGTTCAGGAGCGAGCAGGTTTTCCTCGACGAAGAGGGGGCCCAGGAGCTTCGCTTGATCCTCCACGATGGTCTTATCGGCTGGAATGGCCTCGAGTTGTAGACACAATTGGTCTGGATCAGCCACGACGCTCGTGCGCTGCGATCATGGGGCATGGCGATTCTCGTGCTCGGCACTCCCTTCGGTCCGGCGCACGCCCACATCTCCGAGGCCGACGACCGCCGAGGCGTCGTCGTGCTCGGGCACGGCGCGGGTGGCGGCATCGGGGCGAAGGATCTCGTCGGGGCGAAAGATGTAGCCGTCGCGGCGGGGCTCTCCGTCGCACTCGTCGAGCAGCCCTACCGGGTCGCCGGCCGGCGTTCGCCGCCGCCGGCGGCCAACCTCGACGTCGCCTGGACGGCCGTGGTCGAGGCTCTCCGCGCCGACTGGTTCCACGAGCTGCCGCTCGTCGTCGGCGGACGGTCGTCGGGCGCGCGGGTCGCCTGCCGTACAGCCGCGGCAACCGGTGCTGTCGGCGTTCTGTGCCTCGCATTCCCGCTGCAGCCGCCCCAGGGCGCTCGACCCGAGCCAAGGCCGAGCCGGCTGGGCGAGCTCGAGGCGGTGGACGCCGAGGTGCTCATCGTCCAGGGCGAGAACGACAGCTTCGGGATGCCTGCCGCGGCTCCGCGCCGCACGGTCTGCGTCGTCCCGGGCGACCACAGCCTGCGCCGCGGCCTCGCCGACGCCGCACCGCTCGTCGCGGAATGGCTGCAGCTGGTCGTTGCCCAGCCTCTAGTGTTGCCGGCGGAACGTAGGGAGCACCATGAACATCAACGGCAGAACATTCATCGTCACCGGCGCGGGATCCGGGCTCGGGCGGGCCACCGCGATCGAGCTCGCCGGCGCGGGCGCGCACGTCGTCTGCCTCGACGTCGATGTCGACGGCGGTGAGGGAACGGCGGCTGCGATCGGCACCAGGGCCGAGTTCGTTCGCGCCGACGTGACCTCCGAGGCGGACGTCGCCGCGGCGGTGGAGTCGGCAGGCGAGTCGCTCGCGGGGGCGGTCAACTGCGCGGGCGTCGGCATCGCCGAGCGCACCGTCGGACGTGACGGGCCGCACGCGCTCGACTCGTTCGCGCGCACGATCCAGATCAACCTGATCGGAACGTTCAACGTCATCCGCCTCGTTGCCTCGGCGCTGACAGAGGCCGCTCCCGGGCCGGACGGCGAGCGGGGCGTGATCGTCAACACCGCCTCGATCGCGGCCTTCGACGGCCAGGTCGGCCAGGCCGCGTATGCGGCCTCGAAGGGTGGCGTTGCCGCGCTGACCCTGCCGGTCGCGCGCGATCTCGCCCGGCACGGGATCCGGGTCATGACGATCGCTCCCGGGCTGTTCGACACGCCGATGCTCGCGGCGCTGCCCGAGCCCGCGCGCGAGGCGCTCGCTGCGGACATTCCCTTCCCGTCCCGGCTCGGCAACCCGGCCGAGTACGCCACGCTGGTTCGCACGATCATCGAGAACCGGATGCTGAACGGCGAGGTGATCCGGCTCGACGGCGCGCTGCGGATGCGGCCGAAGTAACGTCGGCGAATGGAGCCGCGCGAGGCAACTACTACGCACCGCTACCCGGTCGGCGAGATCGAGGTCATCGTCGTGCCCGACGGCGAGCGCACCGCGCCCGTCCCGGAGGGGTTCGTCCTCAATGCGCCGATCGACGAGGTGAAGGCGGCCTACGTTGCCCACGGCATCCCGGAGGGCCAGGGCAACACGCCGTTCAACCCGACCGTGATCCGGACTGCCGGCAAGACGGTGCTCGTCGACACGGGCTGCGGTGCAGACACCGCCGAGGAGCCCGGCGCGACCGCCGGGTTCCTGATGCGCAACCTCGCCGCGATCGGGATCGGCCCCGACGACGTCGATGTCGTGATCATCTCCCACTTCCACGGCGATCACGTGAGCGGCCTCGTCGCACCGGACGGCGGCCCGGCGTTCCCGAGCGCCGAGATCACGGTTCCCGCGGAGGAGTGGCGATTCTGGATGGACGACGGCGAGCGCGAGCGGGCGACGCCGGGCCGGATGGAGCAGCTCTTCGAGCACAACCGCCAGGTCTTCGACCCGCTTGCCGAGCGGGTGCGAACCCACGCGTGGGACGAGGAGGTGGTGCCGGGCGTGACCGCGATCGGGACGCCCGGGCATTCGATCGGGCACACCTCCTATCTCGTCTCCTCGCAGGGCGAGAGCGTGTTCCTGATCCAGGACGTGTCGAATCACCCGGCGCTCTCCCTCGAGCACCCCGGCTGGCATCTCGCCTTCGACCAGGATCCGGTCGCGGCCGAGGCGACGCGCCGCCGCACGCTCGAGTGGCTCGCCCGCGAGCAGATGCCGGTGCAGGGCTTCCACTTCCCCTTCCCCGGCCATGCCATGGTCGAGGCGGTCGGAGACGCCTACCGGGCCGTTCCGATCCCCTAGCGCCGTCGGCGGCGGCGGATCGCCGTTCCCAATGCCTCGACGAGGCGCTCGCAATCCGACTCGCGCGTGTACGCCTGCACGGAGAGGCGGAGCAGCGAGAGGTCGTAGAACATCTCGCCGGGGATCTCGATGCGATGGCGCTGCCACAGCGACCGCTGGACGCCGTCTGGATCCGAGCACGGAATCGAGAAGGCCGCCATCTGTGGCGCTCTGATCCCGACGGCGGCGAGCGGGATCGCTCCGACCTCTGCCTCGAGTGCGGCCATCGTCTCGATCGCCAGCCGGTTGCAGCGCCGCCGCACCTGCCGCCACGCGTGCTCGCGCTGGAACCGGAAGGCGGCCGGGACGGAGAGGAGGGCGGTCGGGTCGGTCGTGCCGGCCCAGCCGAACCGGCCCTGGAACGCCTCCGGCCCGGACCACGACCAGTCCCAGGAGACGACCGGGCCGCGGATCCAGCTCTGCGCCTCGGGGGTTGCCCAGACGAACGCGCTGCCGCGCGGCGCGCACACCCACTTGTGCAGGTTGCCCGCATAGACGTCGCATCCGATCGACGGGAGGTCGAGGTCGATCTGCCCGGGGCCGTGAGCGCCGTCGACGATCGAGACCGCGCCGTGCTCGCGGGCGAGCGCACTGAGCCGGGCCACCGGCAGGACGAGGGCGCTCAGCGACGTGATGTGGCTCACGAACAGGACGCGCGTGCGGGCCGTGAACCTTGCCGCAACGGCGTCGAAGAGCTCGTCCTCGCTGAGCGCTGGCCGCGGCAGCGTGGCGACGACGACCTTCGCGCCGGCGAGCGCCGCGACCTCGTCCCAGAGGATCCGCTTGGCGCCGTACTCGTGGTCGGTCAGCAGGATCTCGTCGCCTCGCCGGAGCTCGATGCTTCGCGCCACCGCATTGAGGCCTGTCGTCACGTTCGGAACGAGCCCGAGGTCGTCCCCCGACGCCGCGCCGACGTACCGGGCGATGCTCTGTCGCACCCGCGCGAGCCGCGCGGGAAGCCTGCGGGCGAGGAACAGCACCGGCTCGAGCTCGAGCTCGCGCCGCAGCTCGTTCTGCCGCTCGAAGACGGGGCGTGGCACGGCACCGAAGCTGCCGTGGTTGAGGAACGTCACCTCGGGGTCGAGCATGAACAGCTCGCGGAACTCCTCGGCGCTCGGTGGCATGGCCGAGAGGGCGCTAGTCGTCTAGGCCGCGAGCGGAAGCTGCACGTCGATCTGCACCTCGGTGACCCAGACCTCGATGTCGACGCCGAGCGCGCGGGCATGCTCGAGGCACTCGTCGCAGAGGACGGCGAGGTCGGGCTCGCCGTGAAGGCCGGCCGGCTCGCCGCAGAGGGCTTCGACGACGAGGGTCGTGTGCGTGAGGTGAACGACGCGCGTTCCCTCGGCGTATCCAGGCTCGAGAAGCATGCACCGCAGTATCGCCGTGGGCTCGGACGAGGTCGCCGCCGGCCGAGTAAGACGCGGGAACGCAGAAGGGCGGGGCCAGCCTGGCCCCGCCCTTCTGCGTTCGTTGCGCTTGCTGTCCGGGCTAGCCGGTGACCGGCGGCTCGAACGTCCCGACGACGCCGAGCCTCGTCGAGGAGCAGGACTTCTTGCCCACGACCGTGATGGTGACGATGCCCGCCTTCTTGGCGTTCAGCGAGACCGACACGACGCCGTTCTTGCCGGTCTTCACGACCTTGTTGATCCCCGGGCCGACGAGGCGGACCCGTGCCCCGGCGACCGGCTTGCCGGCAGCGGTCAGCCTGATCGTGACCTTCGCCTTCTTCCCGGCCGGGATCGTCTTCTGCGCCACCGTGACGATGGTGCAGACTGCGGCCGCCTTCGCGGCCTTGGGCTTCGGCTTGGGCTTGGGCTTCGGCTTCGCCACGGGCGGCGTGAACGGCGGCGTCACCGCCGGCGGAGGCGTCGTGGCGGGCGGAGTCGACGCGGGCGGAGTCGATCGCGGCGGAGTGGTCGTCGGAGGCGTCTCCGTCTCCTTGGCTGCGCAGGTGACCTGAACCGTCCACGAGGCGGTCTTGGCCGTCCCGTCGATGGAGGCGATGTTCGTGAAGCCGGCAGAGCCGCTCGTGCCGCCGCACGTGAACGCCTGAGCGTACGAGAGGGTCGTCGTCTCGTCGATGTCCGTCCAGTGCTTGTCATCGCTCGTCGAGCCCGGCGTTGCGAAGTTGTCGCTCACGTCGATCGAGTCGTTGACCACCGTCACCGGGGTCTCGTCGTCGAAGGCGACGCCCGCCGTGCCGCTGCCGTCCTCGACCGCATCACATCCGGAATCGGCGACTGCCGTGTTGGTGCGAGCATCGGCATTGGGCAGCTTGGCGCTGTATGCGCACTCGATCGTCGCCCCGGCTGCGAGCGCAAACGCGCCGGTGCAGGGCAGAGCCAGGACGAGGTCAGTTGCTCCCGGGCAGCGTGTCCGTCACCGTCGCGGCGACGAGATTCTTCGACGAGTCGTTCTTGACGGTGATCACGCCGCTCACCGAGTACTCGGTCGACGACGAGCTCCTTCGTGACCTTGATCTCGTAGTTCGCAGTCCCCGCCGGGCCGTTGACCTGGCCGTTCAGCTGCGTCTTGTCGTCCTTCTCCTTCTTGGCGATCGACCAGTCGTAGGTCTTCGTGATGTGCGTCTCCGCGGTCTTCGAGACGAGCAGCTTCGGATCGCCGCCCTGGCTCCCCGGGTGGTAACAGAACAACACGTGGCTGACGCCGCCGCTGGGCTCGCCGTTCTTGTATGCGGCGAGCGTCCCGGAGGTGACTGAGGGGTCATAGAGCCAGTACGCACCGCCATCGCCCTGCTTGACGATCGCGAGGTCGACCGGAAGGTTCGA
Source organism: uncultured Thermoleophilia bacterium (assembly GCA_963751875.1). Taxonomy (GTDB): domain Bacteria; phylum Actinomycetota; class Thermoleophilia; order Gaiellales; family Gaiellaceae; genus Gaiella. The sequence goes on along the minus strand of CAVVWG010000024.1, from coordinate 44,197 downwards.
CGACCAGTCGAACACGAGTTGGCCATCGACGGTGGTGACGTTGCTGATCGTGACGTCGAGCCCATCCCCGGACACCTGGGTCGCGGGCCAGCTCCCCGAGTTGGCTCCGTTCCACGGTCCGGCGACGCCCAGCACGGCCTCGACGGACTTGTCGCCCGAGCTGCACGAGTTGATGTTGCCGCTGAAGAAGCCGGTCGGTGCGGGTGCCGTGGCAGCCGTCGCCATCGACGCTACGGCGAGTGCCGTGGTGGCGATGAGAGTCGAGTACGAGGGCAAGGCGAAGCGCAAGTTTCATATTCGTTCCTTCCAGGGTGAGTGCGCCGTACGTGCCGCAGGGCGCGAGGGTGATCTCACCGAACGGTACCCCTGAAGGGGGAGAGCGCAATCCTCAATTCGAGGGGTCTTGTCACCCATTGGTCTGGTCCGGGCCTGTCCGCGAGTCGAGCCTCTCAACGCCCGACCCGCCCTCGAGAAGCACGCTGATTCCCCGCTAACAGCGTCCAAACACGCGCTCGCTAGCTTGGGTCGGACCATGCCCGACGTCGCCGCGAGCCAGAGGAACCGTGTCCGCGCAGCGCTCTTCTGTGTGCTCCTGGTCTCGGTTGCGGTGCTCGCGACCGGGAACACGGCGCAGGCCCAGACGGGCCTCTCGGGGATCGACGTCTCGAACTGGCAGCGGCAGATCGACTGGGTCGCGGTCGCCGGCACCGGGAACTCCTTCGTCTTCGCCAAGGCGACGGAGTCGACGACGTTCACCGACCTCACGTTCCCGCTCAACCGATCGGGCTCGACGGTGCTGGGGATGCGCTTCGGCGCGTACCACATGGGTCGTCCGTCCGGCTCCTCCGATTCGGCGGTCGTGGCGAGCGCGATCGCCCAGGCCGACTACTTCCTCTCGGTCGCGACACCGCTCAAGGGCGAGCTTCTGCCCGTGCTCGACGTGGAGTACGACGGCGGCCTCTCCGTCGCCGCGGCTCTCGCTCTGGGTGCAGACGTGGCTCGGCCAGGTCGTCGCGCGCACGGGCCTGAAGCCGATCGTCTACGTCTCGCCGAGCTTCTGGAAGACGAAGCTGGGCGACTCGCCCGTCGTCGCGGCGGCCGGGCATCGGCTGTGGATCGCCCACTGGACGAAGGCCGCGCTGCCGATCCTTCCCGGCGCGAGCTGGGGTGGGCTCGGCTGGTCGTTCTGGCAGTGGAGCAACTGCCAGAAGATCGCGGGCATCACCGGCTGCGTCGACGGCGATCGCTTCAACGGATCGAGCCTGACGAGCGTCATCGTGCCCGCCTATCCGGCCGGAACACCGACCCTCGCGACCGCGCCGACGATCGTCGGTGGCCCGCAGGCCGGGAAGCTCCTCGCCGCGGTTCCCGGAACGTGGGGTGGGGGCAAGCCGGTGTCGTTCGGCTACCAGTGGCAGCGCTGCGACGCCGCCGGCCGCGGCTGCGCCGCGATCTCGGCGGCCGTCGGCAGGACGTACACGCCGACCGCCGCCGACGTCGGCCACGCGCTGCTCGTCCGCGTGAGCGCCGTCACCCCTGCGGGCACGGCCTCGGCGTCGTCGATCGCGACGCTCGCGGTCGCGGCGTCGGGCGCCACCGGCGGCGCGGCGCCCAAGGCGCAGAAGCTGCCGACCGTCCAGGGCAGCAACCAGGTCGGGCAGGTGCTCACCGCGCAGGTCGGCACCTGGACCGGGTCGCCCACCTCGTACTCCTACCAGTGGCGCCGTTGTGCGACCGGTGCGACGGCGTGCGTCGCGATCGCGGGTGCGGGCGGCGACACGTACACGACCTCCCCCGGCGACATCGGCTCCGTGATCTCGCTGACGGTCACCGCGATCGGCAAGGGTGGCGCCGGCTCGGCGACGGCGGCTCCGACGGCGATCATCGTTGCCGCCCCCGTGCCGGCGCCGGCGATCGAGAACACGATCGCGCAGGCCGGGCAGGCCGGCGCCGTCACGACCGTCACCGGCGTCGCGACCGCGACCTGGCAGCCGGGCACGCTGCCGAACCAGGCTGCGGTAGGCCTCGTCGACGCGACGAGCCACCTCTCGCTGAAGGGCACCTCGGTCAGGCTCAGCTTTGGCGCCGTGGCGCCGCTCCCCTGGCCGATCGACGTCCAGTACCCGGCGGCCCCGGCCGACGCGGTGCCCGGCATCCTCCCGCTCCAGGGCGTGTGGCAGCCCCTCGCCGAGCTCCCGACCCCGATCCTGCCGCCGGCGCAGCAGGCCGGCACCTACCGCGACGCGGCCGGGACGCTGCACCTGCTCACGCGCACGGCGGGCCGCATCGCCCTGTTCGCGGCCGGCAAGTGGGGCGACCCGCGCTACGCCACCGCGCTGAAGCCGCGCGTCGCGCTCGTCAACCACGTCATCGTCGAGAAGGGCGCCGACGGGAGCAGAGTCGTCTACGGCAGGATCACGCTCGACACGCAGGCGCACCTCTACGTCACCCTCGCGGCGGCAAACGGCACGAAGCTCCTGCTCCCGCAGAAGGGCTCGCGGGTCGGCCGCTGGCTGGAAGGCAAGCCCGCGAAGACGTTGCAGGCGCTCCAGCTCCAGCCGGGTGCTCTCCCGTTCCGCCTCCGCGTGCCCGCCGCCCAGCTCCGGGCGAAGGGCCCGCACACATTGCGGATCGCGGCGCTCGACCCGTACGGGCGGAAGTCGACCCTGGTCGTGAAGATCGGCTGAGCCCGGCGTTGGGCCTGGTCGCGCCGTCGTGTAGAACCACGGTGTGATCACGGTGATCGGCGCTGGTGCGTCCGGGCTCGCGGCGGCGGCCGAGCTCGCGCGCGCGGGTGAGGAGGTCGTCGTGCTCGAGCGCGACGAGGTCGGCGCGGTCTGGGCGAGCCGCTACGACCGCCTGCACCTGCACACGGTTCGCTGGCTCTCGGGCCTGCCGGGCTACGCGATCCCGCGCCGGTTCGGCAAGTGGCCCGCACGCGACCGCGTTGCCGAGTACCTGGCGCTCTATGCGGCCTTTCACGAGCTCGACGTCCGCATCGGAGTCGAGGTCGAGCGCGTCGACCGGGAGGGCGACGGCTGGGTGGTGAGAACGCCCAACGGTCCGCTGAGCGCCGACCGGGTCGTGATCGCCACGGGCCTCAGCAACGTGCCCTTCACTCCCGACTGGCCCGGCGCGGACGGCATCGAGATCGTCCACTCCGCGGAGTACCGCAACGCGGCGGCGTACCGCGGGCGGCGCGTTCTCGTCGTCGGCACCGGCAACTCGGGCGCCGAGATCGCGGTCGACCTGGCCGAGGGAGGGGCGAGCGAGGTGCTGCTCTCGGTGCGGACGCCTCCGGGCATCGTGCGGCGCGACACGCTCGGCGTCCCGAGCCAGCTGTTCGGGATCGCAAGCTCTCATCTTCCGACGGGCGTCGCCGACCGGATCGCGGCCGGGATCAGGCGGGTCGCGATCCCCGATCTCGAGTCACTCGGGCTGCCCGCTCCGGCACGTCCCTACTCGGCGTTCCTCGAGCGGCGGGTGATCCCGATCGTCGATGTCGGGCTGGCCGCGGCGGTGAAGGATGGACGCGTCCGGGTCGTCGCCGCGCTCACGGGCTTCGAGGACGGAGTCGCGGTGCTCGACGACGGCAGCCGGGTCGCGGTCGACGCCGTCGTCGCGGCGACGGGGTTCCGCACCGGCCTCGAGCCGCTCGTCGGGCACCTCGACGTCCTCGACGAGCGTGGGCGTCCGCTCGTGCGGGACGTCGAGGAGCCGGCCGGTGCGCCGGGCCTCCACTTCGTCGGCTTCGAGGTCACGCTCGGCGGCACCCTGCGGCGGGCCGGGATCGAGGCGAAGCAGCTCGCGAGCGCGGTGGCTGCTGCGCGCGAGCGCACGCCCGCCTGAACGGAGCCACGGCCTCTAGGGCTTGAAGGCGCAGCGAGGGTCGTGATGGGCGGTCAGCTGCAGCAGCAACGTGTGCAGCGTCCGCCGCTCCTCGGCGTCGAGCGGTGCGAGGAGCTCCTTCTCGACCTTCTTCGAGATCGCGCGTAGCTCGTCGAGCGCGACCTTGCCGGCCGGCGTCAGGCTGACGAGCTGGCGGCGGCGGTCGGCCGGATCGCGGCGGCGCTCGGCGTAGCCCTTCTCCTCGAGCTCGTCGAGCAGGCCGACGAGATGGCTGCGGTCGTAGCCGAGCGTGTCGGCGATCTCACCCTGCGTCTCGCGCATCCCCTCGTCGAGGAGGGTCAGCACCGCGTGGTGCTGGGGCGTGAGGCCCGTCGGCTCGAGTGCGGCGAGGGAGCTCTCCTTGATCATCATCCCGAGCCGCTTGATCAAAAAAGCGCTGCTCAGGAGCAATTCCTGCGGCGGCCCGGCCGGAAACGGCTGGAGCTTCGTCGTCGATGGATGTCGGTGTTACGGACATGTTCACTCCAGAGTGTAGCGCGAACAAGTATTGATCCGTGATATGATTGTTCCAGACAACGATTTGAAGGGACGATAAATGTCAATTTCCTTGGTTGAAACGGCAGGGCGCAGGATCACAGGACGGCAGCTGCGCTGGGGCGCGCTCGCCCTGATCGTCACGGCGCAGTTCATGGTCATCCTCGATGTCGCAATCGTGAACGTTGCGTTGCCGTCGATCAAGTCCGACCTGGGCTTCTCGCAGGAGAGCCTGCAGTGGGTCGTCTCGGCCTACGCGATCTTCTTCGGCGGGGCGCTCCTGCTCGGTGGGCGTCTCGGCGACCTGCTCGGACGACGGCGGCTCTTCGTCGCCGGGCTCGCGGTCTTCGGGGCGAGCTCGCTGCTGTGCGGCCTCGCGTGGTCGGAGGCATCGCTGATCACGTTCCGAGCCTTGCAGGGGCTCGGCGGCGCAATGCTCGCTCCCGCCGCCCTCGCGCTGCTGATGACCACCTTCGCCGAGGGCCGTGAGCGCAACGTCGCGCTCGGCATCTACGGCGCCGCCGCAGGCAGTGGCGCCGCCGTGGGCGTCCTGCTCGGCGGCGTGCTCACCTCGTACCTCAGCTGGCCCTGGATCTTCTTCGTCAACGTGCCGGTCGCCCTCGCGGCGATCGCGCTCACTCCGCTCCTCCTCCGGGAGAGCCGGGCCGAGAACGCGCTGCGCCACTTCGACGTGGCGGGTGCAACCTCGATCACCGCCGGGCTGATGATCCTCGTCTACGCGCTGACGCGGGCGACGACCGACGGCTGGGCGACCGCGACGACGATCGGGCTGCTCGCGGCATCCGCGGTGCTCGTCCTCTCGTTCATCGCGATCGAGCTGCGCTCCAAGGCGCCGCTCCTGCCGCTACGGATCTTCCGGATTCGCTCGCTCGCCGCAGCCAACGCGGCGATGGTGATCATCGGCTCGGTCACGTTCTCGGAGTTCTTCCTGCTGACGCTCTACCTGCAGGACATCCTCCACTACTCGGCGATCCAGACCGGTGTTGCGTTCAGCGGCTTCGCGATCTCCGTGGTCGTCGCGTCGAACCTGGCGCAGGCTGTCGTCAGCCGCTTCGGCATCCGCGCAACGCTCACCGCAGGCATCCTCGCCTCGGCCGCTTTCGGTTGCGTGGCTGACGCGACTGCCGCTCGACGGCCACTACTTCTGGGACATGTTCCCGGCCTTCGTGCTCGGCGGCCTCGGCCTCGGCTTCTCGTTCGTGCCGCTCACGATCGCGAGCCTCGCGGGCGTCGAGCGTGCCGATGCGGGCATCGCCTCGGGCCTCGTCAACACGAGCCGCCAGATCGGCGGAGCGATCGGTCTCGCCGCGATGAGCGCGATCGCCGCAATGTCGACCGCCAACTACGCAGATGCTCACCCCGGGGTCGGAGCGGCGAGTGCAGCCGCGCTCGACCACGGCTTCCAGACCACCCTCTACGTGCTCACGGGGCTCCTGGTCGTCGGTGCCGTCATCGCCGGCGTCTGGATCAAGCCGCAGCGTGCTGCCCAGGCACAGGCGCCCCAGGAAGAGCTCGACGTCCTGAAGGAGGCAGCATGACCAGTGCAGTGCTCAACGCCGATACCCCGGCCCTGCTCAACCGCGAGATCGACGACCTCCTGCTCCAGATGCGTGGCCTCGCTGTCGTGCGGGACATCCTCTCGAGCCGCGGCGCCAGTAGCGCCGAGATCATGGCTCACACGCAAGAGCTCGAGTCGGTCCGCTCGCGGCTGACCGAGCTGATCAGCGGCACCTAGATCCATTCGCAGACGCTGCCGGCCCCAACGGGGCCGGCAGCGTCATGTTCTCCTCGGCGCCTTCGCCGACCGCCACGCGAGCTGCGCCGCCGTCGCGATGAGGAGCACGCCGAACAGCTTGCGGAGGTGGGATTCGTCGGCCGCGAGGGCGACGAGGACACCGACGTAGACCCCGGCCACGGACGAGACGCCGAGGATGCAGGCGGTCTTGACCCGCACGTTCCCGTAGCCGTGCTGCCGGTAGGCGCCGACCAGGACCGTCGGGATCACGGCGACGAGCGACGTCGCTTCGGCAGAGAGCTGCCCGAGGCCGAGCGCCGCGAGGGCAGGCACGAAGAGGATGCCGCCGCCGACGCCGAACAGCCCCGCGAGGATTCCCGCCGCGATGCCGGCGGCGAGCGCCGCGACGATCGTGCGCGTGTCGGCGCTCGAGCCGGCCGCGGCCTCGGTGCCGTCACCGAGCAGCATCCAGATCCCGAGCCCGACGAGCAGTGCCGCGAAGGCAAAGGTGAGGTTGCGAGCCGGGATCCGCTGTTGCAGCGCCGTGCCGAGGAGGACGCCGCCGACCGCGGGAATCCCGACGAGCGCGGCGCGGGCGAAGTCGACCTCGCCCTCGAACGCGTACAGCGTGGCGCCGACCGTGGCCGTGATCACGATCGCCGCGAGCGAGGTGCCGGTTGCCTCGTGGGCCGGGAAGCCCGCAAGCATCATCAGGAGCGGCACGGCGACGATGCCGCCGCCGACGCCGAACAGCGAGCTGAACAGCCCCGCGACGAGGCCGATGGCGATGATCTTGAGCAGGCCCGAGCTGAGTCGCCACGGCGACGGCGCTGCATCGGCATCGGGTGGAATCGACCCGCCACCGTCTTCCGCCGCGCTCACACCTGCACCTGAACGGTGTTCGAGCCTACCGCGATTCCGAGCGCCGAGAGGCTGAGCCCGGCGGCGCCGAGGGAGAACGCCTTCGAGCTGCGCATCAACAGAAGCATGGTCAAGACGGCCATGAACGAGAGAGCATTGAACACGAAGCACCAGCCGACATCGACGATCGCGATCAGGCCGCCGCCGAGCGCGGGGCCAACCGCGCGGACGGCGTTGAGCAGACTCGCGTTGAGCGCGTGCCCGGCGAGAATGAACGCGAGCGACATCGAGATCGTCTAGCCGCGGCCGACGAACGGCATCTTCGTCGCCATCACCGTCAGCGACTGGACGTTGGCCGTGAGCGGCAGGCCGGCCATGTAGACGACCGCCTCGCCGACATGCGCCGGGTCGAAGGTCGGCTCCTGCTGGATCCTGCCGTCCGGCTGCAGCGCACCCACGTCGGCGGCCGCCCTGATCATGTCGGTCGCCGCGTTGCCGATGTCGATCTGCCCGCACGCGATGTCGTAGGCACGCCCGTCGAGCGCCGTCGACTTCGTCAGACCCGTGATCGCGTGCTTCGTGGCCGTATACGGCGCGGAGAGCGGGCGCGGAGTCGTCGCCGAGATCGAGCCGTTGTTGATGATCCGCCCGCCTCGTGGGTCCTGCCGCTTCATCAGCCGGAAGGCCTCCTGCGTGCAGAGGAATGCTCCGGTGAGGTTCGTGTCGACGACCGACCGCCACTGCTCGACGCTGAGCTCCTCGAGCGGGATCGCCGGTGCGCCGACGCCCGCGTTGTTGAAGAGCAGGTCGAGCCTCCCGTAGCGCTCGTCGATCGCGGCGAAGAGCGACCCGACGGCGGCAGGATCGGTGACGTCGCACGCGATCGGGATGCCGCTGGTTCCCGCGAGCGCGGCGGTTGCCTCGAGCGGCTCGAGGCGCCGCCCCGCGAGGACGACCGTCCAGCCGTCCTGCGCGAGGGCGACGGCGACCGCGGTCCCGATGCCGCTGCCGGCCCCGGTGACGAGCGCGATCCTCGTCACGACGGATCCGCCCACTCCGGCTCATGCGCAACGCGTTTCAAGCCGCCGATCATAGGGCGGTCCGCGACGCGGCCGGCGCAGTGCCGTCTCCCGATCGCGGCGACGAAATTGCGAAAGCCCCGGCCAGGAGGGTTGCCGGGGCTTTCGCCGGTCAGCGGTGACGGATCGTCGGCGTCCTGTCCGTCACTGGACCCTTTTCGTTGTCGCTCGCTTGCATCATGGACGGCCGAGTTGAGAGCCGGCTGAGAATCTCGTGGGAGCCGACCGTGCGGATTTCAGCGCTGGGTGCGGCTGCGCTGCTCGGCGAACCGCGCGATCGCGCGGCGGTGTTTCGCCGGGGTCAGCGGCGGTCGTGGCAGCGGCGTCGCGCTCGACGCGCGGAGGCCGTCGACCGCGAGCGCGAGGTAGCGCTGCCAGAACTCGGGCTCGGTTCCGCGGGTCACGTCGACGACGCGGCCCGTCGTCCAGAGCAGCACCGAGATGTCCTCGTAGACCACGTCGGGCCGCAGTTCGCCTTGCTCCTGCGCTCGCTCGATCAGTTGCTGGACGAGCGGTCGCAGACGCGTGCGCGCCCTCGCCACGAGGTCCTCCGCGCTCAGGTAGGCGCCGAGGATCTGGGAGAGGCCACAGTCGTTCGCCTGGAGCGCGACGACGCCGGTGAGGTAGTCGAGAAACGCCGTCCAGGCATCGGGGTCGGCGAGCGCCCGTTCGGCAGTCGCGGTGAGGTGGTCGAGATGCTGCTCGAAGACGGCGTCGATCAGCGCGTCCTTGGTCGGGAACCGCCGGTACAGCGTTCCCATGCCGACGCCCGCGCGGTGCGCGATCTCCTCGACGCTCACGTCGATGCCGATCTCGGCGAAGGCCACCCGAGCGGCGGCGAGGATCCGCTCGCGATTCTCTCTGGCGTCGCGGCGAAGGGGCCGTTCGGCGACATTCTGATAAGCGGAGGGGGCGATCCGCTTATGATAGATTGAGGCGGGTGGAAGCGCAAGTTGCTGCCGGGACGGCTCCGCGTCCCGGCCTCGTGCTCGCAGTGCTCGCCGTCGGCGGAAGTGCGTACGCCATGCTCCAGTCCCTGGTTGTGCCGGCGTTGCCGACGCTGCAGCAGGATCTCAACACGACGCCGACAGGGGTGACGTGGATCTTCACCACCTATCTGCTCGCGGCGTCGATCGCGACGCCGATCGCCGGGCGGCTCGGGGACATGTTCGGCAAGAAGCGGGTGCTGCTCGTCGTGCTCGTCTGTCTTGCCGCGGGAACGGGCCTCGCAGGCCTGGCGACGACGCTCCCCGTCATGATCATCGCCCGCGTGATCCAGGGGCTCGGTGGAGCCATCTTCCCGTTGGCGTTCGGCATCATCCGGGACGAGTTCCCACGTGAGCGCGTGGCGGGCGGCATCGCGCTCATCTCCGGGCTCCTCGGGATCGGAGGCGGGCTCGGGATCGTCCTTGCCGGGCCGATCCTCCAGCACCTCGACTACCACTGGCTGTTCTGGATCCCGCTCGCCCTCATCGTCCTGACCACGATCGCGACGGTCATCGTGATTCCCGAGTCGCCGATCCGGGCGCCCGGCACCGTCAACTGGACGGGTGCAATCCTGCTCTCGCTCTGGCTGATCTGCCTGCTCCTGGCGATCAGCGAGGCGCCGACGTGGGGGTGGCTCTCGGCCCGCGTGATCGGCCTGATCGTGCTCGCGGTCGTGATTGCCGCTGTCTGGGTCAGGGCCGAGTTGCGGTCGCCGAGCCCGCTCGTCGACATGCAGATGATGCGACTCCGCGGTGTCTGGACGACGAACCTCACCGGCTTCCTGATCGGCTTCGGGATGTACAGCTCGTTCGTGCTCATCCCGCAGTTCGTCGAGACGCCCACGTCGACGCACTACGGGTTCGGCTCGTCCGTGACGCAGGCCGGCCTGTTCCTCGTCCCGTCGACGCTGATGATGCTGATCGCCGCCCCGATCGGGGGCAAGATGTCGGGGCGGTTCGGGTCGAAGGTGCCGCTCGTGCTCGGGGCCACTCTCACGCTCCTCGCGTTCGTCCTCCTGACGCTGGCTCACTCGGAGCACTGGCAGATCTATCTGGCGTCGATTCTGCTCGGCAGTGGCGTCGGGTTCTCCTTCGCCTCGATGGCCAACCTGATCGTCGAGGCGGTGAGGCCCGACCAGACCGGCGTCGCGACCGGGATGAACGCGGTCATGCGAACGATCGGAGGGGCGATCGGCGGACAGGTCGCGGCAAGCCTGCTCGCGGCGACGCCTGCTCGCCGACGGGTTGCCCGGCGAGAACGGCTACACGCTCTCCTTTGCGGTCATGGCGCTCGCGCTCCTGGCGGCGGTCGGCGCGGCGCTCGCCGTCCCCGGCCGCAACCCGGCTCGCTCGCACCTCATCAGGCTCCGCGAGCCGCAGGCCTCCGCCGACTAGCCGAGCAGCTCCCGCGCGAGGTCGAAGGCCGCTGCCTCGACGAGCACCGGGGCGTCGCGGAAGGTGTCGCCGCTCCCCATGGCGCTGAGCGATCTCGCGGGAACGTCCAGCTCGACCTCCGGCGCGATCGCGCCCGCGATGACGGCGGCGGGCCGGCCGGCAGCCCGTGCTGCGTCGAGCACGCGGGCGACGGCCTTGCCCGTCAGCGTCGAGGAATCGACCTTTCCCTCGCCCGTGATCACCGCGCTGCTCGCCTCGAGCGCCGCGGCGAAGCCGGTCGCAGCCGCGACGACGTCGAACCCGTTGACGATGCGCGCGCCGATCGCTGCGAGGCCGCCGGCCAGACCGCCCGCGGCGCCCGAGCCGGGCAGGGAGACGACGTTCACGCCGTGGAGCTCGTCGAATCGCCGCGCCAGATCGCGCAGGCGCTCCTCGAGCACCTCCACGTCGGCGGGCGACGCCCCCTTCTGCGGGCCGAAGATCGCCGGCGCATCGAGGAAGGTCGTGGTCACGTCGCAGGCGACTTCGACGTCGACCCCGTGCAGCGTCCAGCCGAGCGCGTCGAGCGCTCCGAGCCCGCCGTCGGTCGTCGCCGAGCCACCCACGCCGACGATCACCCGGCGGCAGCCGTGGGCGATCGCGGCGGCGATGAGCTCGCCGGTGCCGTACGTCGTCGCCGCCAGAGGGTCGTTCTGCACCACGAGCGCGAGGCCGCTGGCGCGGGCCATCTCGACGATCGCGGTGCCGTCGGCGAGCGCTGCCCAGTCCGCCGTCGATGATGTGGCCGTCCGGCCCCGTCACCCGGGCGGAGTGCAGCGTGCCCTCGCGCGAGCCGAGGATCGCGTCGAGCGTCCCCTCGCCACCGTCTGCGAGCGGCAGCGGCCGGGCGTCGTGGCCCGCTCGCTCCACTCCGCGGCACATCGCCGCCGCTGCCTCGCGTGCGGTGAGGCTGCCGCGAAACTTGTCGGGGCAACAGAGGATCGTCATTCCTACACGCGCCTGCGCCAGCGGCTGAAGACGTCGTCGATTGCGCCCCGGGTCCCTTGCGGGATGAGCACGTAGAGCCGGTCGCCGGGCTCGACCACGGTGCTGCCGCGGGGCGGGATCGTGTGCTTGCCCCGGGCGATCACCGCGACGAGGGCGCTCCGTGGCAGCCCGAGCTCCCGGACGGCCGCGCCGGCGATCGCGTCGGCGCCGCTCACCTCGAACTCGATCAGATCGAGCGGGCCTGCCTCGTCGACCGAGAGCGGCTTGGGAATCACGGGCGGCGGCGTATCGATGAGCCGGAGGCGTGCCGCGACCCACTCGAGCGTCGTCCCCTGCACGAGGGCGGACACGAGGACGACGAAGAAGACCGCGTTGAAGATCGTCTCGCCGTGGTCGACGTGCTCGGAGAGAACGAAGGTGCCGAGGACGATGGGCACCGCGCCTCGCAGGCCGGCCCAGCCGAGGAACGTGCGCTCCCTGGCGGTGAAGTCGCTGAAGGCGGTGGAGGCCAACACCGCGAGCGGGCGCACGACGACGACGAGGAGCAGCGCGAGGACGAAGCCGGACACCATCACCTCCGGCAGGTCGCTCGGGAACACGAGCAGCCCGAGCACGACGAACATCGTCACCTGCGCCAGGAACGCGAGTGCCTCGTGGAACGCGACGAGGTGACCGCGATGCCGCGAGGGGGTGCTGCCGACGGCCAGGCCCACGAGGTAGACCGCGAGGAAGCCGCTGCCGCCGAGGACGTCGGCGACGCCGTACGAGAGGGCCGCGACCGACACCGACGCGACCGGAGCGAACGATCCAACCGTGGCCGGCAGGTTGGCGAAGACCTTCATCGCGACGAAGCCGAGCAGGACGCCGATCACGAGGCCGATCCCGAGCTGCTTCACCATCAGGAACACGAGGTCGTCGACCCTGAACGTCGGATCGTCGATCCACTCGATCAACCCGATCGTGAGCGCGATCGCTGTGGGATCGTTGAGGCCCGTCTCGCCCTCGAGCGTGCGGGCGAGCTTGCGCCGAATGTGGGTGAAGCGCATCGCCGAGAAGACCGCAGCGGCGTCGGTCGACGCAACGACGCCGCCGAGCAGGACTGCCTCCGGCCAGGCGAGGTCGAACAGCTCGTGCGCGGCGAGGCCGGTCAGCAGCGCCGTCACCGCGACGCCGATCGTGCTCAGGAGCGCCGCGGGGATCGCGACCCTGCGCATGCGCCGCCACGAGGTCGAGAGGCCGCCCTCGTAGAGGATCGCGACGAGGCAGACGACGCCGACCGTGCGCGCGAGCTCCGCGTCGTCGAACTCGATCCCGCCCGGCCCGTCGGACCCGAGCAGCATCCCGAGACGCGATGAAGGCCACGAGTGCGGGGACGCCGGCCCGCGACGCGCCGAGCCCGACGAGGATGCTCGCGGCGAGCACGCCGCCGACGATCAGCAGGAGGGTCCCGGCTTCCATGCCCTATCTTCGCTGCTCCGCCGGCACGCCGGGACAGCCGCGCCTGCTCGCGCCTGTCCGCTACCCCATCGTGGGGCTGCGGCGGAATCTCGATCTTCGGCCGGAGGACGATCTCGCAGTCCTTCGCCACCTTGTCGTTCACGTCCGCGAGCACGTGGTCGATCCCCGCGCCGCAGTAGACCATGTCGACGCCGGCGCCGGGGTAGAAGTAGTCGTTCCCCCGAGGCCGTAGAGCCTGTCGTTGCCGGCCCCGCCATAGATCTTGTCGGCGCTCGCGGTGCCGCGCAGCACCTCGGCCTTCGCCGTGCCGCGGATCGTCTTCGCGGAGGCGGTCGCCACGAAGACGGTGGCGACGACGCCACCGCGGCGAGCGAGAACAGAGGCGCTTCATACCATACGGTACCTCCGCCGGCGACGCGAACCTCGCGGTACCGGACACGCTCCGGTCCCGCGCGCGGCTCCGGTCGGGCTCTCAGACGCCCGAGAACGCGCTGAAACCGCCGTCCACCGGCACGACGATGCCGGTCACGAAGCGCGCCCCGTCGGACGCGAGCCACACGACGGTCGACACGAGCTCCTCGGGCTCACCGAGGCGCCGAAGCGGCGTGTGCTCGACGATCGTGGCGCCGCGCTCCGTGAGCTCCCCGTCGTCGCCGATCAGCAGGCCGCGGTTCTGGTCGCCGATCACGAATCCCGGTGCGATCGCGTTGACCCGGATCCCGGTGCCGCGGCGGGCGAGCTCGACGGCGAGCCAGCGCGTGATGCTCTCGACGGCCGCCTTGGCCGCGCCGTAGCCGCCGACGCGCGTCAGCGCGCGACCGGCCGCCAACGACGACACGTTGACGATCGAGCAGCCGGCCGAGGCGCGCATCGCGGGGCCGAACACCCGGATCGGGAGCAGCGTCCCGACGAGGTTCAGGTCGATCACATCGCGATAGGCCTCGATCGGCACGTCGAACGGTGAGGTGTCGTCCGGCACGGCGGCCGCTGCGACGTTGCCGCCGGCGCAGTTGACGAGCACGTCGATGCTGCCGAAGCGCGCCAGGATCGCATCGCGGGCGGACTCGAGCGCCGCCGCGTCGAGGACATCGGCGGAGATGCCGAGCGTCTCGTGGCCGGCCGCCTCGAGCGCCTGCACCGTGCGCTCGACCCCGTCGGCGCTGCGGGCGAGGACGACGACGCGGGCGCCGGCCTCCGCGAGCCCCGTGGCGAGCGCGCTCCCGATCGCGCCGGTGCCACCGGTGACGACGGCAACGCGCCCTGCCAGCGAGAACGGGTTGTCGCCCATGCAGTGATCATGCCGCGTCGCGGCCCGCGGCGACGGGGCTTGCGATAATCGCTCGAAGATTCGCCGCGCCCGCTCGGGGCGAGGGCGACGCGAGGAGGAGGAGCTGTTGCGAGCGCTCGTCAAAGCGAGGGCCGAGCCGGGCTTGTGGCTCGAGGATGTGCCGGAGCCCGAGATCGGCATCAACGACGTGCTGATCCGGGTGCGGAAGACCGGCATCTGCGGCACCGACCTCCACATCCACGCGTGGGACGCCTGGGCGCAGAAGACGATTCCCGTGCCGCTCGTGATCGGGCACGAGTTCGTCGGCGAGATCGTCGACGTCGGGGCGAACGTGAGCGACTTCCATCCCGGGCGACATCGTCAGCGGCGAGGGCCACGTCGTCTGTGGACGCTGCCGCAACTGCATGGCCGGACGACGGCATCTCTGCGCCCACTCGATCGGCCTCGGGGTGCAGCGGCCGGGAGCATTCGCCGAGCTCGTGGCGCTGCCGATGACGAACATCTGGCACCACTGGCCGGGCATCGACGAGGAGGTGGCGGCGATCTTCGACCCCTTCGGGAACGCGGTGCACACGGCGCTCACGTTCCCGGTCCTCGGTGAGGACGTGCTCGTCACCGGCGCCGGCCCGATCGGCTGCATGGCGGTCGCCGTCGCGCGCCACGCAGGCGCCCGCCACATCGTCGCCTCCGACCCCAACCCGTATCGCCGCACGGTCGCGCTGCAGATGGGGGCGACCGCGGCGGTCGACCCGACGACCGGCGGGCTCGAGACGATCCAGGGCGAGCTCGGGATGACGGAGGGGTTCGACGTCGCCCTCGAGATGTCGGGTCAGTCGGCCGCATTGCGCGGCCTGCTGCCGGTGATGGCCCACGGCGGCCGGATCGCGCTGCTCGGGATCCAGACCGGCGAGGTGCCGATCGACTTCACGCCGATCGTGTTCAACATGCTGACGCTGAAGGGCATCTACGGCCGCGAGATGTACGAGACCTGGTACCAGATGTCGGTGCTGGTGCAGGCAGGGCTCGACATCAAGCCCGTGATCACGCACCGGTTCTCCTATCGCGACTTCGAGGAAGGGTTCGCGGTCGCCGCCTCGGGGGAGTCCGGCAAGGTGATACTCGACTGGACCGATCTCTAGGAAGGGAGGGGCCGTGTACGGATCGCTGCAGCAGGAGCTCGTCGAGGAGCTCGACGAGCTGAGGGAGGCACGGCTCTACAAGGGCGAGCTCGTCCTCGAGTCGCCCCAGTCGGCGCACGTCGAGGTGGAGGGGATGGGCGGCCTGCTCAACCTCTGCGCCAACAACTACCTCGGTCTCGCCGACCACCCGGCCGTGATCGAGGCTGCCCGTGACGCGCTCGAGCGCTGGGGATTCGGGATGGCGTCGGTGCGGTTCATCTGCGGCACGCAGACGCTGCACAAGGAGCTCGAGGAGCGGCTGTCGGCCTTCCTCGGCACCGAGGACACGATCCTCTTCAGCTCGTGCTTCGACGCCAACGGCGGCCTCTTCGAGGCGCTGCTCGGACCGGATGACGCCGTCGTCTCCGACGCGCTCAACCACGCCTCGATCATCGACGGGATCAGGCTCTGCAAGGCGGCGCGGCTGCGCTACGCGAACGGCGACCTCGACGAGCTCGCGGCCCGCCTCGAGGAGTCGGCCGGCGCCCACACGCGGATGATCGCGACCGACGGCGTCTTCTCGATGGACGGGCACATCGCCGACCTCGCCGGGATCTGCGACCTCGCCGACCGCCACGGCGCGCTCGTGATGGTCGACGACTCCCACGCCGTCGGGTTCGTCGGGCCGAACGGGCGCGGCACGCCGGAGCTGCACGGGGTCACCGAGCGGGTCGACATCCTCACCGGCACGCTCGGCAAGGCGATGGGCGGCGCCTCGGGCGGCTACGTCTCGGGCCGCCGCGAGATCATCGAGCTCCTGCGCCAGCGCGCCCGGCCGTACCTCTTCTCGAACAGCGTCGCGCCGCCGATCGCCGCCGCCGGGCCTGAAGGCGATCGAGCTCGTCGAGGGCTCGCCCGAGCTGCGCGACCGGCTCTGGGCCAACACCGGCCGGTTCCGCGCTGCGATGACGGAGGCGGGCTTCGACATCGTCGAGGGCACGCACCCGATCGTGCCCGTGATGATGGGCGACGCCGCCGTCGCGGCCGCCTTCGCGGAGCGGCTGTGGGCGAACGGCGTCTACGCGGTCAGCTTCTCGTTCCCGGTCGTCCCGCGCGGAGCAGCCCGCATCCGCACGCAGCTCTCGGCGGCGCACTCCTTCGACGACATCGACTTCGCGGTGGCGCAGTTCGTCGCCGTCAGGGACGAGCTCGCGGCCTGAGCATCGGCTGGGGTTCGGTTCGCCGCACTTCAAGTTCGCAAGTCCGTACTTGTTTTTTGCAAGTAAGACAGTAGCCTCGGATCCATCACCACCCTCCGTTTGAAAGGCGGATTCCGATGGCTGCTTCACCTGATCGCAGATGGCTTGCACTGGCGCTCATCAGCGCCGTGCAGTTCATGGTCGTGCTCGATATCGCAATCGTCAACGTCGCTCTTCCCTCGATCAAGGTCGACCTCGGGTTCTCGCAGGAGAACCTGCAGTGGGTGATCAGCGCCTATGCGCTCGCGTTCGGGGGCTTCCTCCTGCTCGGCGGGCAGAGCCGCCGACCTGCTCGGCCGCAGGCGCGTCTTCGTGGCCGGGCTCGTGCTGTTCGCCGCCGGCTCGATCGTCGCCGGCTTCGCCTGGAGCGAGGCGTCGCTGATCGGCGCCCGGTCGCTGCAGGGCCTCGGCGCCGCGGTCATCTCTCCCGCGGCCCTGTCGATCCTGATGACGACCTTCCGCGAGGGCCGAGAGCGGAACATCGCGCTCGGCGTCTGGGGAGCCGTCGGCATGTTCGGCGCTGCCGCGGGAGTCCTCCTCGGCGGCATCTTCACCGACCTGCTCAGCTGGGAGTGGATCTTCTACATCAACGTTCCGGTGGCGCTGGCGGCGCTCGCGCTGACGCCGGTCCTGCTCGCCGAGAGCCGCGACGCGCGGGGGCAGGGCTTCGATGCCCTCGGCGCGGTGCTGGTCACGGCGGGTCTCTCGACCTCCGTCTTCGCGATCACGAAGGCGAACGACTACGGCTGGACGTCGGCGAAGACGCTCGGGCTCTTCGCCGTCGGCGGCCGCGCTTCTCGGCGCCTTCGTCGCGGTCGAGCGGCGGACGACAGGACCCGCTGATGTCGTTCTCGATCTTCAAGATCAAGACGGTGACCGGGGCGAACGTCGCCGGCTTCATCCTCGGCACCGCGCTCTTCTCGATGTTCCTGATGCTCACCCTCTACATGCAGCAGGTGCTCGGCTACTCGGCCCTGAAGTCGGGCTTTGCCTACCTCGCCGTCGCCGGGACCTCGATCGTCTGGGCCACGCTTGCCTCGCAGCTCGTGACGAGGATCGGCGTCAAGACGGTGCTCGTGACCGGGATGAGCCTGCTGACCGTCGGGATGCTCTACTTCACCCAGGTCTCGGTCGGAGGCTCGTACGTGCGCGACCTGCTGCCGGGGTTCCTGATCGTCGCGGTCGGGATGTCCTTCGCCTTCGTGTCCGTCTCGATCGCGGCCCTGGCCGGGATCGAGGCCAAGGACGCCGGTCTCGCGTCGGGGATGATCAACACCTCCCAGCAGATCGGCGGCGCGCTCGGGATCGCGATCCTCTCGTCGGTTGCCGTGGCGCAGACCGGATCCGCGGCCCGCGCGGGCGACAGCGTGCCCGATGGCGCTGACGACCGGCTTCCACGCCGCGTTCTGGGTCGGCACGGCCATTGCCGCTCTCGGCGTGGTCGCCTCGGCCGTGCTGATCCGCAAGGAGGAGCTCGTCGCCGCTCCGGCCGTCGAGGCCGACGGGCAGGTCGAGGAGCTGGCGCTCGCCGCCTAGCGCGGATCGTTCGAGCCACTGCAGCCGGGGTGGGGGCGTGGCCTCCACCCCGGCTCGCTGTGTCTCGCAGCGCATGCGCGTCCCCGGCAGACTGGCGTGATGCTCGAGACGGGGATCGAACCGCCCGCAAGGCGCTCGCGTGTACTCGACGCGACGCCGCGTCCGCCTCTCGGACATGGACGCGGCCGGGCGGGTGCGGCTCGATGCCGTTGCCCGCTTCCTCCAGGACGCCGCGATCGACGACGTCGAGGAGACGGGGTGGGGCATCCCCGAGCACATCTGGGTGATCCGCAAGATCCGGGTCGACGTCGTCGCGCCGCTGCTGCGCGACCGCTCGGTCGAGATCGCGACCTGGTGCAGCGGCGTCGCCGCGATTGCGGCGGGCCGCCGCTGGTCGGTTGCGGGGCGACGCGGGCGGCCACGTCGAGATCGACAGCGTCTGGATCCACCTCGGCCCCGATCAGCGGCCGGCCCGGATCGGCGACTTCGGGCCGTATGGCCGGGCCGCCGCCGGGCCGCCCGGTCTCGACGAAGCTCGCGTTGCCCGACCCGCCGGCCG
Source organism: uncultured Thermoleophilia bacterium (assembly GCA_963751875.1). Taxonomy (GTDB): domain Bacteria; phylum Actinomycetota; class Thermoleophilia; order Gaiellales; family Gaiellaceae; genus Gaiella. The sequence goes on along the minus strand of CAVVWG010000024.1, from coordinate 25,532 downwards.
ACGCCGGGCGCGTGCCGTGGGCGCTCCGCTCGACCGATCTCGACGCGAACGGCCATGTCAACAACGCGGTCTACTGGCAGGCGGTCGAGGACTGGTGCGCGCGGGAGGGCATCGATCCGTCCTCGCCCCACCGTGCCGAGCTCGACTACCGCGACCCGATCGACCTCGACGATCGCGTCGAGCTGGCGACGTTCAGCGCGGACGGCGAACGGCGTTGCGTCGCGTTCCTCGCCGGCGACCGCGTCAGGGCCGTCGCCGCGGTCGGCCCGCTCGGCTCCTGATCGGGCGGAATGCGTCGACGCCGCGCTTCCAGGCGGCGTCGAGGTCGGCGTCCGGCGGAAAGCGGCCGTTGAGCTCGAGCACCACCATTCCGTGCGCGAATGCGAACGCGGCGCGGGCTGCATCCGGGTCGCCGTCCGTGGCCGCGACGAGGGCCGCCGCGGCGCGATCTTCGAGGCCCGGCGCCAGGCGCTCGCGGGGAAGCGGGCCGGTCCATCATCAGCCGGTAGAGGTGGGGGTGGGCGAGCGCCCAGCTGCGGTACGCCGCCGCGACGGCTGCCAGTGGGTCGTCGCTGCCGGCGACGGCGTCCTCGAACACGTCCCCGATCTCGGCGAGCGCGTCGGCGATGAGCGCGACCTCGAGCGTCTCCTTGTCGGCGACGTGCTTGTAGAGCGACGGTGCGCGGATGCCCAGCTCCGCAGCGATCGCGCGCATCGAAAGGCCGTCCGGGCCCGAGCGCTCGAGGATCAGCCGCGCCGCGGCGACGACCTCGCGCGCCCGGGGGGTCAGCTCGTCAGGCGCGCTGGAAGCCATCGGGCGTGCGCAACCCGTAGCCGATCGCGCGGTCGAGGAAGATGTGGAACCCCCAGACGAGCGCGCCGACGAGGAGGGCCGGCGGCAGGAGTCCGAACGCCGCGAGCAGGCCGAGGGCGATCGGGCCGGCGACGCGGTGCAGCGCGTTGTAGGCGGGTACGGCCCGGCTCGGCATCTGACCGTGCACGAGAGGCTCCTTGTGGCCGATCCCGGCGAGGAACGCGAGGTCGGGGCCGATCGCGAAGACCGGGAACACCCACCAGCCTGCATCGACGCTCACGAAGACCGCGATCGACGTGACGAGGAGCACGACGGCTCCCGCGGCGTACGCCAGGCGGCGCAGGTCCCAGCTGGAGCTCAGCAGTTGCATCCATTCCCTCGACCACCTTTCGCTAGCTAACGTTGTTAGCCGAGTATGGCTAACGATGTTAGCCTTGTCAAGGGAGACAGCGCGGCGGCGATCAGCTCGCGGTCGCCTGCCGCTTCCACTGCGCGCCGCTGTTGCCGCTCGTCAGCGCCGAGATGACGGCGCGGCGGACGATCCTGCCGCCGCGGGCGTGGCCGTAGAGCTGGATCCGGCGAGGGTGCTCGTCGAGCTCGACCTCGTACGAGCGTGTGGTGGCCGGGAGCGTCTCCGCCTCGCCCTCGACGTAGTCCTGGCGCGGATCGGGCCTCACGCTGACGCGCAGGACCCACTCGATCACCTGCGGCGCTGCATCCCAGGCGAGCTCGAGGCCGTCGCTCCGTCGGCTGCTTGCGGACCGCCATGTTGCCGACGATCGTCGCCGAGGGCTGGAGCGCAAGGCGCCGGATCGGGCGCGCGCGGCGGCGGTGCAGGCGTCGGCGGGAGCGGCGACGGCCGTCGCGACGATCGCCCGTCAGCGCGGCGAGCGTGCTCTCCTCGACGCCGGCCACGGCCGGAGCGAGCGCGTCGACCGCGAGCCACGGCTGGGAGCGGAGGTAGCGCGCCGTCTCCGCCTTGATGCCGGCGGTGAGGCCGCCCTCGTCGGGAACTGCGCCTTCGAGCACGATTCGCTGCGCTTCGCGGAGGTAGAGCGCGTGCCGCCGGCCGAGCTCGAGCGCGATCTGGTCGGGCGCGTCCGAGTCGACCATCAGGTCGATCGGGCGGCGCCACTCGTCGTCGCTGCCGGTCGTCATGACGCCTTCCCCGCGCGCGCGCTGCGCCCGCTGGAGGGAGACCCAGAGCGCGGCCGGGACGCCGACGGCCAGCAGCCACCAGGCGTCGGCGCCGAAGTGGACGGCCGCGGCGGCGACGGCGAGCAGCACCAGCACCGCGACCGCGATCCAGATGTCGTCGCCGACGACGAAATCGACGATCCCGTGCCAGAGGCCTCTCACGCCGTCACGACCTTCGGCGGAGCGGCCGAGCAGCCGCGCGAAGAGGAGCGACCACGCGAGTGTGAGAACGATCAGCCCCGCAAGCGATGCCTCGTCGCCCGGCCAGTCGATCCCGACGCCCTCGCCGGCCCAGAACGTGCCGAACGACGTCAGCATCACGCCGACCGTGAACTTGAGCGTGTTCTCCGGCACGCGGCTCAGCGGCTTCCGGACGACGACGCCGACGATCACGACGGCGACGAGAGCCACGACCGCTCCCGCCGCGGCGACGGCGGTTGCGCCCTGGTTCGCGCCGAGCGTGATCACGATGAACGCCACCTCGAGGCCCTCGAGCAGCGTCGACTTGAACGCGATCACGAGGCTGTAGCGATCGCGGCCCGCGGGGACTCCCATCGCCTGCGCTGCGGCGACCTCCGCCGCGAAGGCTGCGTCCTCGTCGTGGAGCGCCTTGAGCCCGCTCGCGCGAAGAATCGCCTTGCGCAGCCACTGGAGGCCGAAGACGAGCAGGAGCGAGCCGACGATCAGTCGCAGCACGTCGATCGGGATCGCCTCGAGCGCAGGCCCGAGTGCGGCGACGAGCACGGCGAGAACGACGAGCGCTGCGACGGCGCCTTGCAGCGGCGCGCGCCAGCCCCGGGTGACCCCGAGCGCGAGCACGATCGTGAGCGCCTCCACCATCTCGACCGCGCTCGCGAGCGCAGCGCCGAGGAAGACGAGCAGGTTGCCGGTCATCCTGCGACGGTAGCGTTCCGGGGAGATTCGTCGACGGCCCGTCGGCGTGGAGAGGAGACGACACGTGAGCGATTCCTGTACGCATCTCGACACGATCGAGCACACCGAGCTGCCCGACGTTCGGGTGTGCGACGCCGTGCATCGCCATGGGCAGCACCTGGGTGCACCTGCGGCTCTGCACTCAGTGCGGCGTGATCCGGTGCTGCGACGACTCGCCGAACCGCCACGCGACGGCGCACTTCCACGAGACCGGCCATCCGGTGATCCGCTCGGCGCAGCCCGGGGAGGACTGGTTCTGGTGCTACGTCGACGAGGTTGCGTTTCTCGCGAGCTGAGGCTTGGCGCTACGCGGAGCGGCGCGTGCGAAGCCAGTACTGCCCGAAGTAGACCGGCACGACGAGCGCGGCGAAGAGAAATGCGCCGACGCCCCAGGCGGTCGAGTGACTGCTGCCGTGACGCTCGGCATGGGCGAACGTGCCCATCGACACCGCCGATGCGATCACGAGTGCGACCACGAGTTGGGTGACGCTCCAGGTCTCCATGCAGGCAGTGTTGCAGCTTCCCGATTGCCCCGGCCGTACGTCTCGGGAGACGCCGCCTTCCTCCCCGCGTGCAACCATTCGCCGCGAACAGCACCAACACCCTCGGAACGAAAGGCAACCATGCCCGGAAAGTTCGTCGTCAAGAAAGGCCCGACCGGCAAGTTCCGCTTCAGTCTCCTCTCGACCAACGGCCAGGTTGTCGCGTCGAGCGAGGCGTACGAGACGAAGCGCGCCGCCCTGTCGGGCGTCGCATCGGTGCAGAAGCTCGCCGCAGGCGCGAAGGTCGTCGACACGACGGTGGCCGCGGTCGCCGCGGCCGCCGAAGCCGGCCGCGAAGAAGCCCGCGGCCAAGCCGGCCGCCAAGAAGCCCGCGGCCAAGAAGCCTGCCGCCAGGAAGCCGGCGGCGAAGAAGCCCGCCGCGCGCAGGTAGTGAGGCCGTGGCGGAAGGAGCGATGTGAGAGGCGTATCGCTCCTTCCCCTACGGCGAGCGCTCAGCGACCGTCGCGCGGATCCTGAAGCCGGGAACCTGCGCGTTCCCCGCGATCCCTCCCTCTCAGCTCGATCCGAAGCGCCGGCGGTACGTCGTCGGCGAGAACCTACTTGCTTGACGGTCTGAGTGGACACATCGTCGCCGAAGCTCTGGGTCCAGTAGAGCCTTCCGCTGCCCGACGCTGCGACCCCGACACCGGTCGAGGTGAAGCGGGGGTTCGCGATGTTGGCCCGATGGCCGGGCGAGGCGAGCCACCCGGCGACGACGGACTGCGGCGATGCGTAGCCGAAGCCGATGTTCTCTCCCCACCACGCTCCCCGATAGCCGCAGTCGAGAGCGCGCTGGTGCGCAGATCGCGAGACGGGTGGCGCCCTGTCCTCGTGCGCGAAGGTCCCGTGGGCTGCCATGTGCGATGACTTCCACCGCGACGACGCCGTAAGCGCCGGCGAGACGGCGAGCCTACGCAGGCCGCTGTGCGACCTGAAGCCGTTGATCAACGCGACGACCCTGGACGCAAGATCGGCGCGGTTCTTCCCCCAACTTGCCGGTGGGTCGCAGGTCGGAGCGGCAGCGGCCTGCGGCGTGGTGATCCCCGTGGCCACGGCGAGAGCAGCCACTACGGCAATGGCAAGGCCGAAACGGTATGTCCAAGATCGCGTCTGCACGACGGGTCAACTGCGTTCCGAGCGGGCCGTAACGGGAATCGGAGCACCGCAACCGATTCCTCAACAAGCCTGGTAGCAGGCCATGGTACCCAACGGCGCGGACGTCTCGCGCCGGCACGCGATCTGCATCGAAGCCTCTAGACTCGTCCCATGCTCGTCAGGCACTGGCACGAAGAGCCCGTCGAGGAGCTGACGCCGCTCCTCGGCCGGCAGCTCCTCCACACCGAGACGATGACGATCGGCCGCATCCTCCTGAGCGCGGGCGCGATCGTCCCGAGCCACCACCACGTGCACGAGCAGGTCGCGAACGTCCTTGCGGGCCGGCTGCGGTTCGTCGTCGGCGGCGACGAGCAGATCGTCTCGGCCGGCGAGAGCGTCTTCATCCCGAGCGAGATCCCCCACTCGGTCGAGGCGATCGAGGACTCCGTCGTGCTCGACGTGTTCTCGCCCGTGCGGGACGACTGGGTGCGCGGCGACGACGCGTACCTGCGCGGGTGAGTGATTGAAAGGGTGATCGCTTTAGCCTTCTGCCCGCTCTTGGATTCTGAGGGCCCGTTCCTGCAGGGTGAGGCTGAAGCCTCACCCCCGCACGGTCAGCCGCTCGCCTCCAGCAGCTTCCTGATCCCGCGCACGGCCTGGCCGATCCGCTGCTCGTTCTCGACGAGCGCGAACCGCACGAACCCGTCGCCGTCGGCGCCGAAGCCGATGCCCGGCGAGACGGCGACGCTCGCCTCCCGCGCGAGCTTCTCGGCGAAGGCGAGCGACCCGAGCGAGGCGAACTGCTCCGGGATCGGCGCCCAGACGAACATCGTCCCCTTCGGCTTCGGGAACGACCAGCCGGCGCGCTCGAGCCCGTCGCAGAGGGCGTCGCGGCGCGACTGGTAGATCGCCGACACCTCGCGCGGATAGTCGGGCAGCTCGTTCATCGCCACGATCGCCGCGATCTGGATCGGCTGGAAGGTGCCGTAGTCGAGCCACGACTTGAGGCGCGCGAGCGCCCCGACGACGGCTGCGTTGCCGACGACGAAGCCGACGCGCCAGCCCGCCATCGAGAACGACTTGGTCAGCGTGTAGAGCTCGACCGCGACCTCCTCCGCCCCGGGAACCTGGAGGATCGACGGCGGCTCGTAGCCGTCGAACGCGAGGTCGGCGTAGGCGAAGTCGTGGACGACGAGCAGCTCGTGCTCGCGCGCGAAGGCGACGACGCGCTCCATGAACGCGAGGTCGACCGTCGCCGTCGTCGGGTTGTGGGGGAACGAGAGCACGACGACGCGCGGCTTCGGCTGCGCCCGCTCCCAGGCCTCCTCGAGGTTCGCGAAGAGATCCTGGTCGGCGCCCATCGGCACGCGGGTCACCGAGGCGCCCGCGAAGATCGGCCCCTGGATGTGGATGGGGTAGCTCGGGCTCGGCACGAGCGCCGAGTCGCCCGGCTCGAGCAGCACCCACATCAGATGGGAGAACCCCTCCTTGGCGCCGATCGTGTTCAGCACCTGCGTCTCGGGATCGAGGTCGACGCCGAACTTGCGCTTGTACAGCGTCGCGGCTGCGAGGCGGAGGTTCGGGATCCCCTTCGAGGCCGAGTAGCGGTGGTTGCGCGGATTCTGCGCGGCCTCGCCGAGCTTCTCGACCGCGAGGTCGGGGGAGGGGAGATCGGGGTTGCCGAAGCCGAGGTCGACGACGTCGTCGCCGGCGCGGCGCAGCTCCAGCGTCAGGTCCCGGATCACGGCGAAGACGTACGGCGGCAGGCTGTCGACCCGGCGGAACTCCATGCGGCCAGCCTAGAGGCTCTGGCTCAGGCGATTGCAGGGAACGGCCATCGCAGCCGCGAGGCTCGCACCGACGGCGACGACCTCGCCGACGATCACGAGCGCCGGCGACTCGAGCCCGGCCGCCAGCTCGGCCAGGGTCTCGAGCGTCCCCGAGACGGATTCCTGCTCGGGCAGCGTGCCGCGCGAGACGACCGCGGCCGGCGTCGCGGACGGGAGCCCGGCAGCGATGAGGCCACGGCAGAGCTGCTCGACCCGCTCGAGCCCCATGAACAGCACGAGCGTGCCACCGGCCGCCGCGAGCGATGCGTAGTCGGGCTCGCCGCCGTCGGCGCCGTGGCCGCTCGCGATCGTGACGCGGTCGGAGACGCCTCGGTGCGTGACGGGGATCAATGCCGAGGCAGGAACCGCCGCGATCGACGAGACGCCGGGGACGATCTCGAACGGGAATGCCGGCCTCGGCGAGCGCGAGCGCCTCCTCGCCGCCGCGGCCGAAGACGAACGGGTCGCCACCCTTGAGGCGGACGGTGTCGAGGCCGGTGGTGCCGTAGGCGACGAGCAGGCGCGTGACCGCCTCCTGCTTCATGCCGGCGCGGGAGATCGACGATCGCGTCCTCGGGAGCCTCGTCGATGAGCTCCTGGGCGACGAGCACGTCGGCGACGAGCACGTCGCACGCGCGGACGAGCTCGAGCCCGCGGGCGGTGATCAGGCCCGGGTCGCCGGGGCCGGCGCCGACGAGGTGGACGGTCACGTGCCCGAGCTCCTCGGCGACGAGGCCGGCGAAGTACGCCTTGCGCTCCTCGTAGGTGGCGAAGTGCGACTTGGCCCACGGGCGCAGCTCGCGGAGGCGGTGCGCCAGCTCGGCATGCTCCGGCCGAACGACGGTCGCGATCTGGTCGCGCAGATGCTGGGCGAGCGCGGGTGAGGCGCCGCCGGTCGAGACCGCGACGGCGATGGGCTCGTGGCGGTGGACGGCGGGGAGGATGAACGAGCAGAGCTCGGGCACGTCGACGACGTTGCAGAGCAGGGCGCGCGATTCGGCATCGCGGAAGACGCGCCGGTTCACCGACGTCGTCGCGGTGGCGGCGACGACGAGGAACTTCCCGTCCAGGTCCTCCGGGCGGTAGCCGCGGCGGATGATCGTCAGCCCGAGAGCTTCCACCTCCGGCAGGACCTGCGGCGCGACGACCGTGATCTCGGCCCCGGCGGCGAGCAGGCCCTCGATCTTCTCGAGCGCGACGCGGCCGGCGCCGACGACGAGCACGGCGCGGCCGGTCAGGTCGATGCACGCCATGTAGTACGACGGCGCTGCGTAGCTCGGCGTCGTCACGTCCTAGACCTCGACCGACGTGATCCGGGCGCCCTGGCGGTCGAGCTTGACCGAGAGGCGGCCCTCGGCCGTCGCGATCGACAGCGTGTAGGCGCCGGGCCCGACGGCCGTCAGCGTTGCGCCTTCGAGCGTGTGGCCCTGGAGCGAGCTGAGCGCCTCGCTCACCTCGCGGGCGCTCTGCTGCAGCGCAACCCCGCGCGGCAGCTTGCGGTAGAGGCGGAGGGCTGCGGTCTCGCCGGGAGGCCCGTAGATCCCCCGGATCCGGCCCGCCTGGAGCGCGAGCTCGAGGATCGGCTCGAGGGTCAGCGCGTGCTGATCGTCGAGGAGCCCCTCCTCGAGAGCCTCCTCGAGCTCGAGCAGCTGCTCGCGGTACTCCTCGGACGCGGCGGCGGCGAGCACGGCCCGGGTCTCGGCGAGCGCGAGCTCCCGCTCGGTCTCCGACACCTTGATCCCGGCGGCCACGGCGGCGTCAGGCATGCGAGCCCTCGCCGAGGATCGCGTGCAGCTCGTGCTCGAAGCCGCCGGTCTCGATCGCGCAGTGCATGCCGCACTCCTTGGGGGCGTCCGTCTCCCACCACCAGCGTCCTGCCCGAACGGGCTGACCTTTGGCGACCGGCTTCGTGCAGGGCGCGCAGCCGATCGAGGTGTAGCCCTGCTCGTAGAGCGGATGGGTCGGGACCTCGTTCTCGCGGAGGTAGTCCCAGACCTCGTCCTCCTGCCACTCGGCGAGCGGGTTCAGCTTCACGATCGCGCCGTGGTCGTGGTCGATCTCGACCTTCCGGATGTCGGAGCGCGACGCCCACTGGTCGCGACGGAGGCCGGTCACCCAGGCATCGAGGTCGGCGAGCGCCCGCGTCAGCGGCTGCACCTTGCGGACGTTGCAGCAGAGGAGGCGGTTCTCGACCGACTTGAAGAACAGGTTCGGCCCGTGGCGGTCGACGAGGCGCTGCACCTGGCCTGCATCCGGCGAGATGAGCTCGAGGCGGAGGCCCTCGTAGCGGTCGCGGAGCTGCTCGATCAGGTCGAACGTCTCCTGCGGCAGGCGGCCCGTGTCCATCGAGAAGACGCGCACGTCCGGGTCGATCTTGTAGGCCATGTCGATCAGCGCGACATCGCCCTCCTGGAACGCGGTCGAGATCGCGAGCCGGCCGCCGAAGCGGTCGATCGCCCACTCCAGCAGGTCCCACGGCTCCTGCCCCTCGAACTCGACCGAGAGCTCGCCGGCCTCCCAATCGTCCAGCTGCTCGTCGATGTGCGTGCTCACGCTGCCTCCTCCTCTAGGTCCTTTGCTCCTCGGCGCGACTTGGCCGGCTCGCGGCCGATCAGAACGCCGAGCTCGTCGTCGGTCGTGCGGTCGCAGTACGCGCGGAAGCTCTCGCCGGGTGCGCGGGCGTCGAGCCAGGCCACGATCAGGCTCTCGACCGTCTGGTTGAGCTCCTCGGTCGGCACGCGCCGGAACACGGGCCGGCCGATCGCGGCCACGGGGCCGAGCGCGCCGCGCAGCAGGATGTCGTAGCCCTGGTGGCGCTTGCCCTCGGCGTCGCGCACCGTCGTGCCCTGGAAGCCGAGGTCGCCGACCCAGTGCTGGCCGCAGGCGTGCGGGCAGCCGTCGAGGTGCAGGCGGAGCTCCGAGACGTCGTGGCCGAACCGGCCCTCGAGGTGCTCGATCAGGGTGCCGAGGCGTCCCTTCGTCTCGGCGACGGCGAAGTTGCAGTGCGGCTCGCCGGTGCAGCCGATCGCGTTCGAGCGCAGGCGGTTCGCGTCGACCGGGAAGCCGATCTCGCCGAGCGCGGCGGTCGCGCTCTCGACGTCGCCGACCCCGGTCACGATCAGGTTCTGCTGGCGCGTCAGCCTGATGTCGCGGCCCTGCGTCGGCGGCCAGGTCGGCGACGGCGAGCATCTGGTCGCCGGAGATGAGACCGAGGTGAACGGGCGCGCCGATCGAGTGCACGCCGGGCTCGTGCTCGAGCTCGACGCCCATGTGGTCGGCCGGGTCGTGGTCGAGCGGCTCGAGGGTGTAGTCGGGCAGCGCGTAGCCGAGCCGGCGCTCGACCTCCTCGCGCATGCCCTCCGGGCCGCGGTCGTCGACCATGAACTTCATCCGCGCCTTGACGCGGGAGATGCGGTAGCGCAGGTCTTCCTTCCACGCATCGAGGAGGGCGCGCATGACGGGCATCGCCTCGTCCTCGCGGATCCAGACGCCCAGGTCGCGGGCGATGCGCGGCACCGACGAGAGCCCGCCGCCGACGAGCACCGCGAACCCCTTCTCACCGTTGCGGATCACGCCGACGAGCGAGATGCAGTTGATCTCGGGGGCGTTGCAGCGATGCGCGCAGGCCGAGATCGAGATCTTGTGCTTGCGCGGCAGGTCGGAGTAGTCGGGGTTGCCGTAGAAGAACGCCGTCACCTCGTCCTGGAGGGCGGTGACGTCGAAGAGCTCGTCGTGGGCCAGCCCGGCGACGGGGCAGCCGGTGAGGTTCCGGACGGCGTCGCCGCAGGCGCCGACGGTCGTCAGGCCGACGTCGCGGAGGCGGTCGAAGACGGTGGGCAGGGAGGTGAGCTCGAGGTAGTGGAGCTGAACCGTCTGGCGGGTCGTCAGCTCGCCGGCGCCGCGGCCGTGCTCGTTCGAGAGCTCACCGACCGTGCGCAGCTGCTCGGGCGTGATCCGGCCCGCGGGCAGCTTGATCCGCAGCATGAAGGTCCCGATCTTCGGCTTGTCGTGGTAGAGGCCCCACCACTTGAGCCGGACGAGATCCTCCTCCTCGATGTCGGCGTAGCCCGTCGCGATCAGCGCCGGCAGCTCGCCCATCATCGAGAGCGGGCTCTTCTCGCGCTTCATCCGCTCGACCGGGTTGCGCTTGAGCACGAGCTCGAGCGTCGGGGCTTCCTTCAAGACCTTCGGCTTTCCGTCATGCAGTGCCGTCCGTCATGCTGCGCCTCCGCCCCGGAACGAAAACGGGCCCCGATTCCCGGAGCCCTGGACGGTGCCTGCGGCACCTGCGCTTCACCATCTTCCCGCTCACCGGCCCCGGGTGGGCGGCTCGCGGCTGGAGTTCGCACCTGACGGACACGCGATGTCCCGGTTGCGGCGATTGTCGTCGGGCCAGTTCCCTCGATCGCTCGTGATGGTTAACGCTATCCAATGTATAGCAACGTCACTTCAAAAATACAAGGAGGTACCGATGCAGGCCCGGCCGCGTGAGCGCGGTGTCGGCGCCGACGGCCGCCATAGGTACGATTCGGGTGCATGGGTGGCCTCGGCTTCTACCTCGTCTTCCTGATTCCGCCGCTGGTCGTCGGGCTGGTGATCCAGCACCGGCTGAAGAAGACCGTCGGCGAGCAGATGCAGGTCGCGGTTGCGAACGGGATGAGCGGTGAGGAGGTCGCGCTGATGATCCTCCAGCACAACGGCCTCGCGGGCGTTCCCGTGAACCCGTCTCCCGGCGGCCCGCTCTCGGACCACTACGACCCGCGGAACCGCACCGTCAACCTCTCGCAGGAGGTCTACTCCGGCCGCTCGGTCGCCTCGGTCGCGATCGCCGCCCACGAGGTCGGCCACGCGATCCAGCACGAGAAGGCCTACGGCCCGTTCAAGGTGCGGAGCGCGATGGCGCCCGCCGTCGGCTTCGCCTCGAGCACCTGGTTCATCCTCTTCGTGATCGCGATCTTCGCCCAGATCTCGGGCCTCGCGACCTTCGCGATCATCCTGTTCGCGGTCGTCGTGCTCTTCCAGGTCGTGACGCTGCCGGTCGAGTTCGACGCCTCGCGGCGCGCCAAGCAGCAGCTCAGCTCGCTCGGGCTCGTCACCTCCGGTGAGGCGGAGGGCGCGAGCAAGGTGCTCAGCGCCGCAGCGTTGACCTACGTCGCGGCCGCGCTCGTCGCCCTGACGCAGCTCATCTACCTCATCGCCTCCCGCCGCTAGCGGGCGCCCGTGCGGCCGTTCGCACTTGTCCTCCGAGCGGGTGCCGTGCTCGTCGCGGTCGCGTTCGTCTTCTCGCTGCTCATCGACGGGACGCCGGCTCCGGTGGGGCTGAAGGCGAAGGCCGCGTCGAAGCCCGAGCCCGTCAAGACGACCACGACCACCGTCGCCAAGACGACCCGCGCGGACGACCCCGGCCGGCGTCGTCACGATCGCCGCCACCGGTGACATCGTGATGGGCTCGACGCCGAACCTGCCGCCGGACGGTGGCCGCTCGTTCTTCGACAGCGTCGAGACCGACCTCGCGGGTGACATCGTCCTCGGCAACCTCGAGGGGACGCTCTCGGTCGGCGGCGGCTCCAAATGCGGCGCCGGCAGCACGAACTGTTACGCCTTCCAGACGCCGCCGTCCTACGCGGCGTGGCTGAAGAAGGCCGGGTTCACGGTGATGAACCTCGCCAACAACCACGCCTACGACTACGGCCCCTCGGGCCAGGCGCAGACGCTCGCGGCGCTGCAGAAGCAGCGCCTCGCGACCACCGGCCGGCCCGGTGAGATCGCCTACCAGCAGGTGGGCGACATCAAGGTCGCGATCCTCGGCTTCGCGCCGTACAAGTGGGCGCAGTCGCTGACCAACATCCCGGCCGCCCGCCGGCTGGTGAAGAAGGCGGCGGCCAACGCCGACGTCGTCATCGTCACCATGCACGCCGGCGCCGAGGGAAGCAGCCACACGCACGTCATCCGCGGCACCGAGATGTTCCTCGGAGAGAACCGCGGCAACTCGCGGGCGTTCACGCATGCGGTGGTGGACGCGGGTGCCGATCTCGTGATCGGCAGCGGGCCGCATGTCCTGCGGGGCATGGAGTGGTACCGCGGCCACCTGATCGCCTACTCGCTCGGCAACTTCGCCGGCTACAAGGTCTTCTCCCTCGGTGGGCCGCTGTCGATCAGCGGCATCCTCCGCGTGACCCTCCGCGGCAACGGCGCCTTCGACAGCGGCACGCTCGTCCCGACGAGAATGGTCGGCGGTGGCTTCCCGGCGATCGACCCGACGGAGAGCGCTCACGGGATCGTGCGGACGCTCTCGCGGCTGGACTTCGGCGCCCACGCGGTCAAGGTCTCGGCGAACGGCGGGCTGACGCGCTAGAGGCTCGATGCCGGGCTTCAGCCCGGCGCCCGACAGCGTTAGGCTCGAGGAGTGTGACGCCGGGCCGAAGGCCTGGCGTCGGGCCAACCGATGGGAGGGACCGTGCGCGAGTTCGACGTGGTGGTGGTGGGGGCCGGCGTGGCCGGCGAGGTCGCGGCCGGCCGGCTGGGGCAGAACGGGCTCTCCGTTGCGGTCGTCGAGGATCGGCTCGTCGGTGGCGAGTGCTCGTTCTACGCCTGCATGCCCTCGAAGGCACTGCTGCGTCCTGTCGAGCTGCAGGCGCGAGGTCGAGCGCGTGGCCGGGCTCTCGATCGGCCCGATCGACGTGCCTGCCGTTCTCGCGCGGCGCGACGAGGTGATCTCGAACCTCGACGACTCGGGCCAGCTGCCGTGGCTCGAGGAGCACGGCGTCACCCTGGTCCGGGGCCGCGGGCGGCTCGACGGCGAGCGCCGGGTTGTCGTCGACGGTGGCGCGGGCGACGGCGAGGAGCTCGTTGCCCGGAAGGCCGTGATCGTCGCCACCGGATCCAGCGCGCTGATCCCCGACATCGACGGCCTGCGCGAGGCGCGCCCGTGGACGAACATCGAGGCAACGACCGCGAACGAGGTTCCGGCACGGCTCGCGATCCTCGGTGGAGGCGTCGTCGGCGTCGAGATGGCCCAGGCGTGGTCGGCCTTCGGGTCGACGGTCACGCTCGTCCACCGCGGCGACCGGCTGATCGAGCGGGAGGAGCCCTTCGCAGGCGCCCAGGTGCTCGAGGCTCTCGAGGAAGGTGGCGTCGACGTCCGTCTCCAGCGCCAGGTGACGCGGGTGACCCGTCCCGGCCCGGTGGTGATCGAGCTCGACGACGGCTCGACGTTCGAGGCGGACGAGGTGCTGGCGGCGTTCGGTCGCCGGCATGGAACCTCGGGAATCGGCCTCGAGACGATCGGGATCGAGCCGGACGGCCCGCTCGTCGTCGACGACGATCTCCGCGTTCCCGGCCACGACTGGCTCTACGCGATCGGCGACGTCAACGGCCGCGTCCTGCTCACGCACATGGGCAAGTACCAGGGCCGGCTGGCCGCCGACACGATCCTCGGCCGCACGGTCGAGCTCCGCTCGGACGGAGAGCGATCGCCCCGCGTCATCTTCACGGATCCCCAGGTCGGGGCCGTCGGCCTCACGCTCGAGGGAGCCCAGGCAGCCGGCCTCGACGTCCGCCACGTCGACGTCGAGACGAGCGGCAACGCCGGCGGCTCGTTCGTCGGCCACGGGGCGGTCGGCACCTCGCGGATCGTCGTCGACACGAACCGGCGGGTGATCGTCGGCGCCACGATCACGGGCTCCGAGGTCGCCGAGGCGCTCCACGCGGCCACGATCGCGGTTGTCGCCGGGATCACGATCGACGACCTCTGGCACGCGGTGCCGTCGTTCCCGACCCGTAGCGAGCTCTGGCTGAAGCTGCTCGAGGCCTACGGGCTGTGAGTCGTCACCATCTGGCGCAGATCAACGTTGCCCGGCTGCGCGCACCGATCGACGCTCCGGAGACGGCCGACTTCGTCGCCGCCCTCGCGCCGGTCAACGCTCACGCAGATGCGGCGCCCGGGTTCGTCTGGCGGCTGCAGACGGAGTCGGGTGATGCGACCGGCGTCCAGGTGTCGGACGATCCCCTCCTGATCGTGAACCTCACCGTGTGGGAGTCGGTCGAGGCGCTCGAGGCATTCGCGTATCGCCAGGCCTCGCACCTCGCCGTGCTGCGCCGCCGCCGGGAGTGGTTCGAGCGTCACACCGAGGCGCCGACCGCCCTGTGGTGGGTCGCAGCCGGGCACATTCCGACGCTCGACGAGGCGCTCGACCGGCTGGCGACGCTGCGCGCCCGAGGCCCCTCACCGCAGGCATTCACGTTTCGCGAGCGCTTCCCCGCGCCTGTAAGCACAGCTCATCCGACGCAGGGAGTTGCCAGGGGTGTAACGTCAGTGGCAGACTTGCACCGACCGTCGAGGGCGAATACCGGGGAGGCGTACGTGAGCTCGGATATCGTCGGCCCGCTCGAACGGGCCCCCGAACGTGAAGAGATCGAACGGCGTTCCCTTCGGGCGTTCGCGATCGAGTCGCTCGGTCCCGTGACGATCGTCGGCGGGATCGTCTGGGCGATCTTCCAGCCGTACCGCATCGTCTTCTTCGACCACGCCGGCAAGGGCTTCTACGACTACCTCGTGCAGCCACCGCTGCTCGTGATCGGCGTCGGCCTCCTCTTCGCGCTCGTGATTGCTCCGGGCCTGCTCGACGATCTCCGCTCCGCGTCGGCGGCCCATGACCCCCAGAGCTGAGCTCGTCCACTGGCTCTTCGCGGCAGGGTTCCTGCTGCTCGGGCTGATCCTGCTGGCCGAGACGATCGTCGGCACCGAGGTCTTCGCGATGCGCCGCTGGCGCCTCTACCTGTGGCCGTCGATCGCCTTCGCGATCGGCGTTCTGCTCTGGCCCGTCTCGGTCTTCTACACCAACTCCACGCTCCACATGCTCGCCCACGCCTCGTGGGCGGAGGTCGCGATGCTCGCCGGTGCGATTCAGCTCGCGCTCGTGCGCGGCAAGCTGACGAGCCGCTGGTGGACGCTGTCGCTCTGCGTGACGCTGCTCGTCAGCTCCGCCGCGTTCCTGATCCACGAGCAGAACCCGTGGTTCTTCTCGCGCGCCGCCTTCCTCCACCACGCGATCGGCTGGACGCTGCTCGTGGCGGCGATCTTCCCGCTCGGCCAGGCGCTGCAGCCGCGGCGGTTCGCCTGGTCGGCCGGGTTCGCGATGACCTGGATCGTCGTCGCCGTGATGCTGTTCTGCGACCGGGACGTCGCACCGATCTTCGGGCACCTCTCGAAGTTCGCAGGCGGCCCGCGATGAGAGCGCGTCCTCGCCGTTGTCGTCGTCGCGCTGATGTTCCCGGCGGGCGCGTCCGCACACGCGACCCTCACGTTCGTCTCGCCGGCGACGCAGTCGCGCCTCGACAAGCCCCCGACCGCCGTCGTGATGCGCTTCGACCAGACGGTCACGATCACGTCGCGCGCGATCGAGGTGTTCACCGGCCGGCGGGCACAAGGTCTCCGGCCCGGCCGTGTCGACGCCGGCGGGCGCGGCGTCCGCGCACCGCTCTCCGGTCTCCACCAGGGCGAGGCGTACACGGTGCGCTGGCGCGCGACCTCCGCCGACGGTCATACGGGCTCGGGCGTCTACACGTTCGGCATCGGCGTCACGCCGCCGCCGCCGACCGAGGCCTTCGGCTCCACCGGGCCGGGGTGGGCCGATGACGCAGCGCGGTGGGCGTTCTTCGTCTCGCTCGCCCTGCTGCTCGGCACGATCGGATTCCGGCTCCTCATCCTGCGCGAGCCGCTCCAGGAGCGGCTCTCGAACCGGCTCTACGGGATCGCGACGGCCGGCGGGATCGCGGTGCTCAACGTCGGCATCGCGGCGTTCGTGATGCGGGCGTCCGATGCGCTGCAGGTGCCGTTCGTCGACCTGCTCTACGGCGACCTCTCGCCGCTCGCGACGAAGACGCGCTTCGGAGTCGCGTTCGTCGCGATGACGCTGGGCTACGCGATCGTGACGGCCCTCGTCCTGCTCGCGTGGATCCTCGACCGGCCGCGGCTCCTCTGGCCGGCGTTCCTGATCGGGCTCGGCTTCGCCTCCGGCCTGTCGCTGTCGGGACATCAGGGCGTCGAGCCGAACTCGACGTTCCTGACCGAGCTCGCCGACTGGCTGCACCTCGTCGCCGCGATCCTCTGGGTCGGCGGCCTCGTTGCCCTGGCGGCGTGCGTCTGGCCGCTCGCCCCGACGCTGCGGCGGAGCGCGTTCCTCGGCTTCTCCCGGATCGCGACCGTCCTCGTGGCGGTGCTCGTGCTCGCCGGCACCTATCTCTCGATCGCCCGCCTGCCGACGCTCTCCGATCTCTGGACGACGCACTACGGCCATGCCTTGCTCGTCAAGATCGCGATCGTCTGCGTCGCGCTCAGCTGGGGAGCGGTGCACCACTTCTTCGTGCGGCCACGGCTCGAGCGCGGCGAGACGCCGGGGGCGCTGCGGCGGAGCCTGATCGGCGAGAGCATGGTCGCGATGCTCGTGCTGCTCGTCGCCGCGGTGCTCGTCAACGAGCGCCCGCCGCCCGCGGATCCCGCCGGCGGCACGCGGTCGGTGACGCGGGCACTACATCTCTGAGCCGCGGGCTACCCTGCACGCGTGACGCTGGTCTCGATCTCCGGTGGGGCCGGCTTCCTCGGGCTCCATCTCGCGCGCCGCGTGCTCGCCGACGGCGGCACGCGTGCGGACGCTCGATGTGGCGCCGCTCGACGACCGCGAGCTCGAGCGCGGCGTCGAGGAGGTTCGCGGCGACATCCGCTCCGAGCAGGACGTGCGCGCGCTCGTCGACGGCGCGGACGTGCTCGTGCACGCCGCGGCGGCGCTGCCGATCCAGTCGTCGCGCGCAGCGATTCGCTCCGTCAACGTCGAGGGCACCGCGAACGTGCTCGCCGGCGCCCTCACCGCCGGCGTGCGGCGCGTCGTCCTGATCTCGTCGACCGCCGTCTACGGCGTCCCCGAGCGGCATCCGATCGTCGAGGACGATCCGCTCGTCGGGGTCGGGTGGTACGGCGAGTCGAAGATCGAGGCCGAGCAGCTCGCCGGCGAGTTCGGCCGCCGCGGGCTCGACGTCGTGATCATCCGGCCGAAGACGTTCATCGGCCCGGAGCGACTCGGAGTGTTCGAGATCCTGTTCGACTGGATTCGCGACGGCCGCCGGATCCCGATCCTCGGCGACGGCGGCAACCTCTACCAGCTGCTCGCGGTCGAGGATCTCGTCGACGCTGTCGCACGCTCCTTCACCGCCCCGGTCGGCGGCCTGGCGGTGAACGTCGGCGCGGGCGTCGTTCGGCACCGTTCGCGACGACCTGCAGGCGCTGATCGACCACGCCGGCTCCGGCTCGCGGCTGTTCCCCGTCCCCGTCGCGCCGGCCGAGCTCTCGCTGCGCGCGCTGGAGCTCGCGCGGCTCTCGCCGCTCGCCGAGTGGCACTACAAGACAGCGCACAAGGACTCGTTCGTCTCGATCGAGCGTGCCCGCGAGCTGCTCGGCTGGGAGCCCCGGCTCTCGAATGCAGAGACGCTGTGCGCCACCTACGACTGGTACCTCGAGCACCTCGCCGACATGCGCGGGGCGGGCACCACGCACCGCGTGCCGTGGAACCAGCAGGCGCTCGGCGTGCTCAAGAAGATCGCCTAGGCTCCCTTCCGATGCGCGAGCTCCTCGACTACCGCTCCGAGTTCCCGATCCTCGAGCACACGACGTACCTGATCAACCACTCGCTCGCCGCGATGCCGGCGAAGGCGGAGGAGCGGCTCGCCGAGTACGCGCGGATGTGGAAGGAGCGCGGCATCCGCTCCTGGGCGGAGGGCTGGTGGACGATGCCGATGACGGTGGGCGACCAGATCGGCCGCATCATCGGTGGGGCGCCCGACACGACGGTGATGCACCAGAACGTCGCCGTCGCCGAGGCGGTCGTGCTCTCGTCGTTCTTCCCGATCGACCCTGCGCGCAACCGGGTCGTCTACGAGCAGGGGAACTTCCCCTCGGTGCGCTACCTCTACCAGGCGCAACCCGATCTCGAGGTCGTCGTCTGCGAGGACGACGGGGCGATCGTCGACGCGATCGACGAGCGGACGCTGCTCGTGCCGATCAGCCACGTGCTCTTCAAGACCGGTGAGATCCAGGAGATCGAGCCCATCATCCGGCGGGCGCACGAGGTCGGCGCCTACGTGATCCTCGACTGCTACCAGAGCGCCGGCATCGTGCCGTTCGACGTGGCTGCGCTGAACGTCGACTTCGCGGTCGGCGGCTCGGTCAAGTGGCTGTGCGGCGGCCCCGGCAACGGCTGGCTCTACGTCCGCCCCGACCTGGCGGAGCGCCTCCGGCCGACGTACACGGGCTGGCAGGCGCACGAGCGGCCGTTCGGCTTCGAGGAGGAGATGGAGTATGCGGAGGGCGCGGCGCGCTTCCTGACGGGCACGCCGAACGTGCCGGCGCTGTACGCGGCGACGGCGGGCTACGACCTGATCGAGGAGGTCGGCGTCGAGCGGATCCGCGAGAACTCGCTGCGCCAGACCCAGCTCCTGATCGACCTCGCCGACGAGGCCGGCTTCGAGGTGCGGAGCCCGCGCAGCCCGGAGCGCCGGGGAGGCACGGTCACCGTCCACGTGCCCGAGTTCGCCGCGGTCCACCGTGAGCTGACCAAGCGCGAGATCCTCTGCGACTTCCGGCCGGACGCCGGGATCCGCCTCGGCCCGCACTACTACAACTCCGACGACGACATCCGCTTCGCGATCGCGCAGATCGGCGACATCCTCGCGAGCAGGGCGTACGAGCAGCACCTCGGCGCCGTCGCGCGACACTGAGCGGCTGCGTAGGCTTGCGGCGTGGACGCGCGGACGAATCTGGCGATTCCGTACCGGATCGAGGTCGAGGGCGGCCCGGTCGTCCGCTGCTGGGACCCGCGCGATGCCCCGCTGCTCAAGGACGCGGTCGACTCGAGCCTCGAGCACCTGAGGCAGTGGATGCCGTGGGCCTACGACGAGCCGCAGGAGATCGACGCAGAAGGCAGCGCTGCTGCGGCGGTTTCGCGGCACTGTTCGACCTCGGCCAGGACTTCGTCTTCGGGATCTTCGCCGCCGACGAGAGCGAGGTGCTCGGCGGCAGCGGGCTGCACACGCGCGTCGGGTGAGGGCGGGCTCGAGATCGGCTACTGGGTGCGGGCCGACCGCACGAGGCGGGGAATCGCGACCTCGGTCGCCGCGGCGCTGACGAGGGTCGGGATCGAGCTCGCCGGCGCCGACCGGATCGAGATCCTGGTCGAGGTCGGCAACGAGCCGAGCGCCACGATTGCCGCGGCGGCTCGGCTTTCGCGAGGAGGGTCTTCTGCGGCGCCGGCTCCCGCCTGCGGGCGGTGGCATCCGCGCGCGACGCGCTGGTCTTCACGCTGCTCGCGGAGGAGCTCGCCGGCTCGCCTGCAGCCAGCGTCGGCTTCGCGGCGTTCGACTGCCGCGGCCTGCCGATCGCCTAGCCGCGCTGCCGCCGCCCCGCTCGATCTCGAGGAGGTAGGCGATCATCACGTTGTCGCCTCCGACCGCGAGGTGATGGGCATCCGAGAGCTCCTCGACCCGCGCGATCTGCTCCGCGTTGGTCTCGAAGACCTCGCCGAACGGGAAGAAGCTGTAGTCGACCACGCGCGCCGTGAGCCCGTGGGCCGCGAGGAGCTGAGCCGTCCTCACCTGGCCGAGGATCGAGAGCTGGAGGACGAGCGCCCTGCCGCCGGGAGCGAGGAGGTCGGGCAGGAGCCCGAGGAAGCGGTCGAACAGGTTGCGCCCCCAGAAGTCGAGCGGCCGGTGCCCGCTCGGCTCCTCGTAGGGATCGACCGGCATCTGGTAGAGGCTCGCGGCGATCACGTCGAAGCGCTCCGTCGGCTCCCACTGGAAGAGGTCGATCGTCTCGCCGGTGACGAGCGCCGCGACGTCGTTGCGGAACGCGTTGGCGAGCGTGTTGGCGACCGAGCCACGGTCGATGTCGATCGCGTGCACCGAGGCGGCGCCGTTGAGCCCCAGCTGGACGGCGAGGATCCCGCAGCCGCAACCGACGTCGAGGCACGTGCCGCCGGCTCCGAGGCCGGTGCGTTGCAGGTGCTTCCAGAGCAGGTAGCTCCCCTGCGTCGGAACGAAGACGCCGGGCTCGACGGCGAGATCGGGGAACGGGAGCGGGTAGATCGTGCGTCCCTCCGCGTCGCGCCACGCGTCGACCGCGGCCGGCGGGCGCCGTCGACGGTGTCGGCACGAGGAGCGACCCGCCGGTGGCCCGCGCTGCGTTCCCGTCCAGCGCGGCTGCGGCGGCGGCGATGTGCTCCGGGGTCACGCCGCAGCAGCCGCCGATGATCTGCGCGCCCTCCTCGCGCCACTCGAGCGCGAGCCGCGCGTACGCCTCCGGGTCGATGCGGTCGTCGAAGCGCCACAGCCCGCGCGTCAGGTGGCCGAGGTTCGGGTAGACGCCGAGCGGCATGTCGGTGAAGTCGCGCAGCCAGCTCGATCATCCCGGGGACGTGGTCGACGGGGAGGCAGTTGATCAGGAGCGCGGCCACGCCCATCTCCTCGAACCGCGTCGCCGCGCGGCCGAAGAGATCGCCCTCGGGCGGCCCCCAGTGCTGGCCGTAGACGCCGCAGACGCCGTGCCGGCAGCGCCGAAACGAGAGCCAGAGGGGAAGGCCGAGCTCGACGAGGGACGAGACGAGATCGAAGGTGTCGGGCTCGCGGATCAGCGAGAGCGTCTCGAGCAGGATCAGGTCCGGCGGCTCGTCCTCGAAGATCCGCGCCAGCAGGCGGGCCGTGCCGGCGCGGCCGAGCGACTCCGCCTCGTCGGAGACGGAGAAGGCGACCGCCCGCGGCCGGTCGGTGTCCTCGGCGGCAGCCGTGCGCGCGAGGCGGATGCCCGGTGCGCGCGATGTCCATCCAGTGGAGGAGGCCGCTCTTCGCCTCGCCCGAGCCATCCGTATCGGTGAGCACGGACCACGTGTCGGTCGAGATGACGTCGCAGCCCGCCGCGACGTACGCGCGATGGACGTCGAGGACGGTCTCCGGCGCGCGGTAGAGGGGCCACGTGCCCCACAGGTCGCCCTCACGCGGCAGTGTCCCGGCGGGAACCATGCGCTGGAGCTCCGTCGCGACGCCTCCGTCGAGCACGACGCAGCGGTCCTCGGCGAGCTTCTGCTCGACCGCGGCGTACGGACTCGATGCCACGTTCGCGTGCGCCATCCCGATCCGCGCACGATACCCGGGCTGCGTAGCCTGTCCGGATGGGCGCCGCCGATCCGCTCCAGAAGGCCCTCGCCGGCTTCATGCTCGGAGCGGCCGGGATGTTCGCGACGATGTACTCGACGCAGGCGATCCTGCCCGAGCTCTCGCGGGACTTCGATGTCAGCCCGTCGCGCGCGGGGCTGACGATCTCGTTCGTCGTGCTGGCGGTCGCAGTCGGGGGATTCGTGTGGGGGCCGGTCTCCGACCGGATCGGCCGTCCTCGCTCGATCCGGCTCGCGAGCCTGCTGCTCGTGCCGCCCACGATCGGCGTTGCGCTCGCGCCGAGCTTCGAGGCGCTGCTCGTCTTCCGGACGCTGCAGGGGTTGTGCATGCCGGGCCTGCTGACCGTCGGTGTGCCATACGTCGCCGAGGCGTTCGTGCCCCGGATCGGTGCCCGCGCGATGGGGTACTACGTCTCCGCGCTCGTCGTCGGCGGGCTGATCGGCCGCCTCGGGGTCGCGCTCGCGAGCGCCGTCGTCGGCTGGCGCGTGGCGATCGGGGTGCTCGCCGCTGCTCCCCCTCGCCGCGGCGATCGCGATGCGGAGCGGCCTGCCCGAGCCGGACCTGCCGCACCGCGGCGGCGGCATCGCCACCATCTCCGCAACCTCCGCCTGATCGGCGTCTCGATCTGCGCCGGAGCGCTCTTCTTCACGTTCGTCGGCACCTTCACCTACGTCATCTTCCGCCTCGAGGAGCCCCCGTTCTCGTACTCCGTCGCCGCCTCCAGCCTCATCTTCCTCCTCTGGCTGACAGGCCTTTCCGCGCCGCTGACGGGCCGGCTCGCCGAGCAGGTCGGCTGGCGGCGCGTTGCGCTCGGCACCGTTCTGCTCTCCGGCTCTCGGCGTGCTCCTGACGCTGCCGGATGCGTTGCCGCTGCTCGTGCTCGGCCTCGCATGCGTCGCGTCGGCGATGTTCGCGGGAGTCACCGCGGCGCAGCTCGGCATCAGCGACGTGGCCCGGGTCGACCGCGGAGCTGCGACCGCCCTCTACTTCAGCATCTACTACAGCCTGGGCGCGCTCGGGGCCTACGTCCCCGGGGTCGCGTGGCAGGAGTGGGGGTGGCACGGCGTCGTCGTCACCGGGTTGATTGCGCTCACCGTCGCTGTTGTCGGGTTGGCGGCGGCCGTCGCCCGCGGCCCGGTACCCGCCGTTGCAGCGGGCGGCTGACCGGCCGGCCTACGACCAGGGATACGGCGAGTTCGAGACCGGGTGCAGATCGCCGGTCGCGAAGCGCTCGAACCGGAACGGCGTCAGGAGCGGCGCCGAGTCGCCGAGGAGCACCCGCGCCACCTCGCGGCCGACGCCGATCATCTTGTAGCCGTGGTTCGAGTCGAGGATCCCGTAGACGTTCGGCTTGAGGTAGTCGAACACGGGGAAGTTGTCGGCCGTGAACGAGCCGACGCCTCCCGAGCGGGCCTGCTTGTACAGCGCCCGGCAGCCCTCGAACCGGCTCATCGCGTGCGAGAGCGCCGCGCACCACATGTCGGGGAACGAGTCGTCGACGTTCGTCGTCGACGGGTAGGGATCGAGCTCGACGTCGCCGTCGACCGTGAGCGGCGAGGCGCCGCCCTGCACGCCGTGGCGGTCGCGCTTGTAGTA
The DNA here is from genome assembly GCA_963751875.1 of uncultured Thermoleophilia bacterium. Classification (GTDB taxonomy): domain Bacteria; phylum Actinomycetota; class Thermoleophilia; order Gaiellales; family Gaiellaceae; genus Gaiella. Next base: position 2,313 of record CAVVWG010000024.1, on the reverse strand, counting down.
GATCCCCCAGAGCTCGTCGGTGATCAGGCGCGCCGTCGTCCGTGTGGAGCGGCGCGTCGGTGTCGAGGTGGATCACCGGCGGCGCGCCGCCGTCGGCCGTGTCGAACATCAGCGGGTCGACCGTGATCTCGCCCTCCTGCAGGTTCCAGTACGTCCACATCGGCTGGTCGCGGACGACGTCGCCCGACGGCGTGTGGATGTCGATCGTCATCGGCAGCCCGAGCATGGCCCAGAACCGCTTGGCCCACGGGCCGGGGGCGATCACGAGCTGCTCGCCGACGGCGATGCGGCCCTGGTCGGTCTCGACGGCGGTGACGCTGTCGTCGGAGCCGAGCTCGAAGCCCGTCACCTCGGTGTGCGAGTGGATCTGCGACGCCCTCGGCGAGGCACTTGTCCCGCAGGCCGGCGACCGACTCGAGGTTGAACGCGAAGCCGCCCTGGTGCTCGTGCAGGCACACCGTGACGCCCTTCGCGCGCCAGTCGGGGAAGAGCTCCTTCATGTGCGCGTCGACCTCGGCCTCGCCGAGGTAGAGGTCGGAGCGGTAGCCGATCCGCTGGTGGCGCTCGTAGACGGCGGTGAGGTCGCTCTCCTGCACCTGCGGCCCGAGCGCGATGTAGCCGACGCCGTTGTAGTGGTACGCCTCGGGGTCGGACTCCCAGACCTCGACGCACGCCTGCATCAGCTCGCTCATCGCGGGCTGGAAGTAGTTGTTGCGGACGACGCCGCAGGCGATCCCCGTCGCGCCCGAGCCCGGGGTCGGACTTCTCGAGCACGATCACGTCTGCGCCGGAGCCCTGGCCGCGCTGCCGCAGCTCGACGGCGAGGTGGTAGGCGGTCGAGAGGCCGTGCATGCCGGCTCCGACGACGACGAAACGGGACGAAGCGGGTATCATGTGGAATTGCCTCCCGGGCAACGGCGTGTCAAAAACGAGCAGAGGGAGGGTACCACGGCCCGCACCGGTCAACCAGCTGTCCGCCACGTCGCCGCCGTCGAGCGCGCCTTCGCGGTGGTCGACGCGCTCGCCGACGGGCAGGAGCTCGGCACGAACGAGATCGCGCGCCGCACCGGGATCAACGCGAGCACGGTCTCGCGCCTGCTCGCGACGCTCGCCGCGGCCCGCTTCGTCGAGCACGTGCCGGAGACGGGGCGCTACCGGCTGTCGCTGCGCCTCGTCGAGCTCGGGAACGCCGTGCTCGGACGGCTCGACCTGCGGGCGCTCGCCCGGCCGCATCTGCAGGCGCTCGTCCGGGAGACGGGCGAGACGGCGACGCTGTCGGCCCCGGGCGAGCACGACGCCGTCACCGTCGACTTCGCCCACAGCTCCTCCGTCGTCCAGAGCGTCGCCCAGCTCGGCCGCCCGAGCGTCGGCCACGCGACCGCGGCGGGGAAGGTGATGCTCGCGTTCGGCGACGTCGAGCTCCCGTCGGATCCGCTCGCGTCGTTCACGCCGCGCACGATCGCGACGCGGGCGGAGCTCGTCGCGGAGCTCGAGCGCGTTCGCCGGCGCGGGTACGCCGAGGCGCAGGGAGGAGCGCGAGGCCGATCTCGCGGCGGTCGCCGCGCCGGTGTTCGACAGCCGTGGCGACCTCGTCGGCATCGTCGGGGTGCAAGGCCCGGCGTCGCGCTTCGACCGGCCGGGCGATGCGGGCCGCGGTGCCGACTGTTGCTCGACCACGCCGCGGCGCTCTCGGCCGAGCTCGGGTCTGCAGGCGCGCTAGGGCGTCAGGCAGGCAGCCAGACGAGGCAGGCCGCGCGCTCGCGGATCCGCTTCGTCAGCTTCGCGTAGGTGCGCCGCTTGATCCGGTCGCGGTCGGGGCCGACGACGAGCAGGCCCGGCGCGCGCTCGGCGACGAGCTCGAGCAGCGCCTCGATCGGCCGCGGGCTGCAGAGGCGCAGCCGCTCGACCTCGACCGCGAGCGAGAGCGCGAGGGCGGCCGGCGCGCGGAGCGCGTCCTCGACCTCCTCGGTGCCGATGTACTCGTACCCCATCGCGAGCGAGATCGGCCCGAGCGGCACCTCGGCCGCGTTGACGATGATCAGCCGCTGGCCCGATTCGACCGCGGCATCGACGGCGAGCTCGGTCGCCTCGGGCTCGAACGGCACGTCGAACGTGACGAGCATCACCGGCCGGCTGCCCGCGACACCCGGGATGTCGGCGCTCGTGCGGCTGCGGCGGATGCCGAGCACGGCTACTCCGGCCGCAGCTTCCAGCTCGGCGTCTGGGTCAGCACGTGGTCGGAGGCCCGGCGCCGGAGCGGCGGGACCACGAGCAGTGCGAAGCCGAGCACGAGCAGGAAGAGGAGGAAGGCGA
>CAVVWG010000023.1:0-140064 GCA_963751875.1 uncultured Thermoleophilia bacterium | reverse complement strand
GCGCATGCCGCGGGCGCGGTGGTCCGCGAGCGTGCACCACACGGCGTAGCGGCCCGCCCGCAGGCGCGTGTCGAGCTCACCCGTGGTGCCCGGGTGCACGAGCGCGATCCGGTAGGTGCGCGTGCCACCGACCCTGCGCAGGGCGAGGTCGTGGTCGTCCTCGCCGTAGTTGACGAGCTCGATGATCGCCGGGCCACGACGGATCGCCGAGCGCGACAGCGTGAGCCTGAACTCGCTGGCGGACACCTGCGCCCGCGCCGGCGTGGCGTCACCGGCGCCGCAGCAACTGGCCCAACCGTCGCGCCGAGCACGAGGAGTGCAGCCGCCGCGAGCAGCCTCATCGCAGGATGCAGTCTCATCTCAAGATCTTGGGCCGCCGGAACTTGCCGGCGCCGGGGATGATCGAGGTCGCATCGGCCCCGAGCCAGTCTTCGGTCAGAGCGCTGTAGAGCCCGCGGAAGTCGGCGGTGGCGCGGAGGTTGCCGTCGGCGTCGAGGCGGGCGAGACCGGGAAACTCGCCGATCATCGTCCCGGCGACGCGCGAGCCGATCAGGAAGCCGGTGCCCGCGGCGCCGTGATCGGTGCCGCCGGAGCCGTTCTCCTTGGCCCGCCGGCCGAACTCCGTCCAGACGTGCACGAGCACGCGGTCGGCGAGCCCACGCGCCTCGAGGTCGCGCTGGAAGGCGTGGAGCGAGTCGGCGGTCAGCTTCAGGTCGTCGGCGAGATCGGCTGCCTGGTTGTCGTGCGTGTCGTAGCCGCCGGGAGCCGACAGCGCGACGACGTGCAGCGGCATGCCGGCGGCGAGCATCGCCGCGAGGCCGGCGAGGCGGCGCGGGAAGGCGTCCTGACTCTCCGGGTAGGCCACCGGGCCGGGTGGCGGCTTCTTGTCGCCCTTCGGGCGGAAGGGAGTGAGCTGCTCGTAGAGCCGGGCCGACTGGCGCGCTGCATCGGCTGCGGCCTCGAGCCCGGGATCGTGCCGGGTCGGGATCGCGCCGAGCCTGCCGATCGTCGCGACCATCCGATCGGAGACCTCGCCCCAGACGCCGCGCGCCCAGAAGTCGTAGCTGTCCGGCGCGTCGACGGCGGCGACCGGCATCTTCGCCGTGGCGAGCGAGGGCTGCAGGCTCCAGTCGAGCGAGAGGCCCTGGAGCGGGTTGTTCATGCTGCCGACCCGGTCGAGATAGCGGCCGAGCCATCCCGTCGTCAGCCGCTCGTCCGCGGCGCCGACCTCCCAGAAGTGCCGGGAGGTGAAGTGCGACTGGTTGGGGTGGTCGTAGCCGATGCCGGGCATCACGCTCACCTTCCCCTCGCCGTGCAGCTCGGCCAGGGGCGCCAGCGACGGATGCCAGGTCAGTGTGTCGTCCTCCGCGAACGCCGGCCCTCCGTCGGGCAGCGCCAGCCGCGGCCGCAGCTGGCGGTAGAGCGGATCGCCGGTCGGCGCGAGCAGCGAGAGCGCATCGGCACCACCATCGAGGAACACCGAGACGAGCACGTTCCGCTGTGGCGCTGCAGCCGCTGCAGCCGCGATCCCCTCGTCGAAGAGCTCCGGCCGCAGTGCCGCGCCGCCGTAGACGGCCAGGGCGAGGCCGACGCCCCGCGCGACGAACGTCCGCCGGTCGAGCCCGGTGCCCGCCGGCATCGGCATCCCCGGCTCGATCGCCGGCAGCCCGCGGCCCGCCTCGGCGAGCCCTCGCCGGACGAATGCTGCACGTGAATGCTCGGAGCAGTGCGCCATCAGCAGGTCTGGAGGTCGGGGGAGACGGCGAGGAGCTGACGCACCGCGTTGGCGACGAGTGGGGGATAGGCATCCGCCTTCCAGCCGGTTGCGCTCTTCAGCGAGCTTCGCGCGAACGTGAGCAGCTCACGCCGCGTCTCGGGACGGATCGTGGGGTTCCCGAGCACGGCGAGCGCGCCCTTGACGATCGCCTCGGGATCGTTCGGCACCTTGGGCGCCTTCTTGCCCTTGCGGTCGCCGATCGAGACCTTCTCGAGCGCGGTGTTGGCGATCCACCAGCGGCCGTGGAAGGTGTTCGTGTCGAGCCAGCGCGAGTCGTCCCAGCCTGCCACGTTGGGCGGGTAGAACAGCCGCTGGCCGGCCCCCTCGGCGAGCCACACCCACGCCGTCGTGTCGATCCCGCGGCCGAGCCCGCGCAGGAGCCCGGCGATGTAGACGACGGGGGACTTGACCATGCGCGGGCCGGTGTAGAGCGCGGGATGCCGGAGGATCGCCTCGAGCACCGGCGTCACCTCGAAGCCGTGCTCGTAGATCTCGACGAGACCGGCGCGCGTCTTCGCATCCGGCGGGACGGGAACGAAGTAGCTCCACAGCTTGTCGACGAAGAACCCCGGGTGCTTCGGGTGGTGGACGCAGAGCGAGACCGAGTCCCGCCAGGCGAAGTCGCCCCGCTTGCCGAACACGGTCTTCTCGCCCGGGTCGTGGCGGGTCGGGTCGAAGCGGAAGTTGGTCTGACCCTTGCTGCGCGTCCAGGTGCTCGTCCAGCCGGTCAGCGCGCGCGCCTGCTCGCGGACGTCTCGCTCGGTGTACCCGTTGCCCTCGCCGAGGGTGAACAGCTCCATCAGCTCGCGGCCGTAGTTCTCGTTCGGGGCACCCTTGCGGTTGTCCGTGCCCGAGAGCCAGAGCAGCATTGCGGGGTTGGCGGTGATCTCGACCAGCAGTCGATCGAAGCGGCCGAGCGCGTTGCGCCGTAGAAGCCGGTTCTGCGCGAGCATCAGCTTCTGCGAGCCGACGCCGGCGTTCGAGGTCGCGAACCAGTCGTGCCAGACGAGCGTCATCCGCTCGACGAGCGGCCGCCGCGTTCGCACCATGCGGTCGAGCCACCAGAGGTGGTCGTGGCCCCAGGCGTCGGCGGGCGCGAGCGGCCGGCCCTTGTCGTCGTGGGGCCGCGGCCCGATCCAGCGCTCGCCCGGCGGGTGCGTGAGCGAGTGGACGGCTCCGTCCAGACCGAGCTTGGCGAGGCTCGCGGCTTCGCCACGGCGAGGCCCGAACCCGGCGCGCCAGAGTAGACGCTCGGCCTGAGCGGTACCGAAGGTGCCGGAGTAACGGGAAATCGTCGCCATCAGGTGCTTCTTCCCTTATCGCCCGGCTTCGCGCATTCCTTGACCGCTATCGGGTCACGACGAGAGTCGCGCGCATCCCGCGTGCCTTGTGGTTGGAGACCGAGCACCACAGCGAGTACCGGCCGGGGGCGACGCGGAGCGTGCGCTCGGCTCGGCCGCGCGGGGCGAGCTGCTTGAACCGGATCGGCGTCGATCCGGGCTTGACGCTCTTGATCACGAGATCGTGGTTGTCCATCCCGAAGTTCACGAGCTCCACGCTGACGCTGCCGCTGCGAACGCTCTGTCGCGAGAGCGTCAGGGTGAACTCCTTCTCGACCACCTGGACGAACGACAGCCGTTCGGGCGCGGCGCCGGCGGGGAGCGCCACGAGGCCGGCGATCGCAGCGGCGGCGACGATGAGTGCCAGGCGCCTCATGCGACCAGCCTCATTCTCGGCATCTTCGCGGCGTCGGGAATGATCCGGGCGGCGTCGACGTCGAACCATTGCTCGACGAGCGACGAGTAGACGCTCCGGAAGTCCGACGTCGCCCGAAGGTTGCCGTCGCTGTCGAGGCCCTTCGTGAGGCCGGGAAACTCGCCGACCATGTGCTGCCGAACCCTGGTCCCCATCAGGAACGCGACTCCCGCAGCGCCGTGGTCGGTCCCGTTCGAGTCGTTCTGCTGCGCGCGCCGGCCGAACTCGCTCCAGACGAGGGTGAGCACGCGCCCGGCGATCCCGCGCCGTTCCAGATCGTGCTGGAACGCGACGAGGCCCTCGGCCATCTGGGTGGCGCCGTCCTGCAGCGGCCCCTGCTGGTCGGCGTGGGTGTCGTACGAGCCCGGGCCGGTGAGCGCGGCGGTGCGAATCGGGAAGTTCGCATCGAGCAGGGCGGCGAGCCCCGAGAGGCGGCGGCCGAAATCGGTGTCCGGATACTTCGCCTTGGGATGGATGTGCACCTGGCCGTCCTTGCCCACGAATCGGCCGAGCTGGCGCCGCAGCTCGTCGGACTGCTTCACGGTGCGGCTGGCCTGGGCGAGGATCGGGTCCGGGTCGGACGCGAGGCTCGCCGAGCGAGCCGATTGCGTCGTTCAGCAGCTCGCCCGGCACGTCCCAGACGTTGTGCGACCCGAAGCCGTAGTCGGACGGGCTCGACAGCGTCGCCACCGGCACGCGGGCGGTCGCGAGGGAAGGCAGGAGGGCGCCGTCGAGGGAGAGGCCCTGCATCGCATTCTCCTCGGTCCCGATCACGTCGAGCAGGCGGCCGAGCCAGCCCGTGCCCGACTGTGGGTCGAGCGCACCGACCTCCCAGAAGTGGCGCGACGTGAAGTGGGACTGGTCGGGGTGGGCATATCCGATCGCCGGGAAGACCGTCAGCCGTCCCTGCGCGTGGAGCCGTGCGAGAGGCTTCAGCGACGGATGCCAGTGCAGGCGGCTGTCCGAGCGGAACGTCGGTCCGTCGCCCGGCTTCAGCGCCAGCTGAGTTGCGCAGCTTCCGGTAGCGCGGGTCGCCGATCGGATACAGGAGCGACAGGGCATCCCAGCCGCCGGGGGCGAAGATCGAGACGAGCACGTGACGCCCCGCCCCTCCTGTCGCCGCGGCTCGCGCGATCGCCGTCGTCGAGGAGGCGGGGGCCGAGGGCCGACGCGCCGTACACCGTGAGTGCGGCCCCGAGCGTCCGGGAGAGAAACGTGCGACGGTCGAGCCCGGTGCCGGCAGGGGCGGGCATCCCCGGCTCGATCGACGGCAGGCCGTTCCCGGCTTCGGCAACCGCTCGCCGAAGGAGGGTCGAGCGGGAGAACTCGTTGCAGCAGTTCATGAGGTCTGCATCTCGGGTGAGGCGGCGACGAGATGGCGGAGCGCGTTGAGTGTCATGGGCGGGAACTTCCTCTGTCGGTCGTCGTCGGCGACGGCGGCACCCATCACCTTGGTGGCGTAGCTGACGAGCGCTCGGCGGGTGCTGTCCGAGATGTCGATGCCCCAGAACGAGACGGCCCGGTCGACGAGCTTCGCCGGGTCGGACGGCACCGTTCCCCGTCTCGTGTGGTCAGGGCTGTACGAGTGCTTCCGCAAGACCCGCTCGGCGATGTTCCAGCGGGCATGGAATGTCGAGGTGTCGAGCCAGCGATCGTCGTTCCACCCCGAGACGTTGGGCGGGTAGAAGAGCAGCTGCCCGGCCTGGATCGACAGCCAGACGTAGTCCTCGGTCGAGATGCGGTCGCCGAGGATCCGCAGCATGCCCGCGAGATAGACGGCCGGAGGCTTCACCATCCGGGGGCCTTCGTAGAGCCGCGGATGCTTGAGGATCGCGCTCAGGACGGCCCTCGTCGAGTAGCCCGACCCGACGTAGAGCTCCTCGAGCCCCGCCTGGGTCTCGTCGTCCGCGGGCTCCGGGATGAAGTAGCCCCAGAGCTTGCGGGTGAAGAACGTCTTGTGGGCGGGATGGGCGATGGTCAGCATCACGGCCTGCTTCCAGCCGTACGGGCCGGGCTTGTCGAAGACGACCTTCATCGCGTCGTCGTGCCGGTTGCGGTCGAAGCGGAACCGGACCCAGCCGTACCCGTTCTTGTACGTCGCGGTGAACCCGGTCAGGGCCCGGGCCTGCTCGCGGACGTCACGCTCCGTGTACCCGGAGCCGTGGCCCAGGGTGAACAGCTCCATCAGCTCGCGGGCGTAGTTCTCGTTCGGCGCGCCCTTCTCGCTCTCGAGGCCGTTGAGGTACAGCAGCATCGCGGGGTTCTCCGTCACCCGCGTGACGAGGCCGGGGAACGAGCCGAGCCCCGACCGCCGGAACATGTTGTTCTGGCGGATCATCAGCCGTTGCGAGCCGACGGTCTCGTTCGATGTCGCGAACCAGTCGTGCCAGACGAGGGTCATTCGCTCCGTCAGTGGCCGGCTCGTTCGCACCATCCGGTCGAGCCACCACAGATGGTCGTGCCCGAACTTGTCGAGTGGGAACAGCCGGCGGCCGTTGACCTTCGGCGCCTTGCCGACCAGGTTGTCCGGGCCTGTCGTGAGGAGATGCGCGACCGCGCCGTCGAGGCCGCGCGCGGCGAGCGACTCGCTTTTCGCCCGGTCGCGGGCCGAAGCCCGCGCGCCAGAGAAGCCTCTCGGCTTCAGCAGGTCCAAAATGACCCGTATACACGGGCAGCGGCATGCGACAATCGTCGGCGGCGGGGTGGGCTTGGGTCTATCGCCCGAACGGGTGAGTCGTGCTCCCGGCGGAGGCACTCCGCGTCCCTGCGCGCGGTCAGGCGCGCTTGAACCGCTCGGTCTCGACGCGGAACTCGTCGATCATCTCCTGCGTCAGCGTCGGCTTTGCGCTCCGGATCGCGGCCAGGAAGTCGTCCGTCGTGGCGCGCTGGCCGACACCGTCGAAGTGCTCGCGCTCGAACGCCATCTGGGCCGCGTTGCGCGCGGCGACCACTCGACGTCCGCCGGGGTGAAGAGGTTGCTCGCCGAGCACGAGCTCGCCGACGTCGACGGGCTCGTCGGTGATCTCGCCGATGTAGCGCCGCCAGATCAGCTCGCGCGCGCGTCGGCGTCGGGCGGCCCGACCGGGCAGCACGTAGTCGAAGCGTCCGGGGCGCAGGAACGCGGAGTCGAGCCGCGAGACCCAGTTCGTCGCGCAGGCGAGCAGGTGGTGCGGAGCCTCGCGCATGCGCGGGATCTGCTTCAGGAACTCGTTGGTCACGCTCGGGCTCACGCGCCGCTCGTCGTTGCGGATCGAGGCGAGGTCTTCGACCTCGTCGACGAAGACCACCGCCGGCCGGAACCTCGAGCAGCTCGTCGAACGTCTCGGCGAGCAGCTTCGCCTGCCGCTCCGCTCCTTCGGCGCCGATCTCGGACGGCGAGACCTCGAAGAACGGCCAGCCGAGCCGCGAGGCGATTCCCTTCGCAAACGTCGTCTTGCCCGGTGCCCGGCGGGCCGAAGAGGATGATCGCCTTCGGCTGCACGACGCCGTGCCGGCGGGCGAGCTCGGGCTCGGCGAGCGGCAGGATCACGCGCCGCTCGATGATCTCCTTCGGCTCGTCCATGCCGCGCAGCTCGTCCCAGAGCCCCGGATCGATCATCCGGCCGCCGAGCTTCGCCACCGCTCCGTGCGAGCTCGCACCCGAGAGCGCGCGCTCGTAGACGTGGAGCCCGGCCGTCGTGTAGCCCCGCCGGGCGAGGGTCGAGCCTTCCTGGGCGACGACGACGACACGCTTCACGCCCCGGTCGGCGAGGACAGCCTCGACCGCGTCGACGAGCCTCGCCAGCGTCTCGTCGTCGTCGGCGACGACGACGCCGATCCAGCCGGTGCCGCCCGCTGCCGCACCGGCGGCGATCCCGACGAGTGAGCCTCCGTCCTCGGCCACCATCGACACCGCACCCTCGTCCGTCAGCAGCGCCAGCAGCCGCTCGATCGTCTCGCCGCCCTCGGCCGAGGCCTGCAGAAGCCGCAACGAGCCGGGGAAGTCCCGGTTCTCGTAGGCGCGAATCGCTGCTTTCATCCCAGAACGATACTGGGGCGAGCCACTCGGGCCGACCGGACCTGTTCGACGATGCCCTCGCGCATCGCGTTCCGGCAAGCCCGACTATCCTGGAACGGCGATGAAGGTCATCCTCCCCGACGCCACCGAGCTCGAGCTTCCCGACGGCTCGAGCGGTCTCGACGCCGCCCGCGCGATCGGGCCGAAGCTCGCCGAGCAGGCAGTGCTCGTCAAGGCCGACGGGGTGCCGCAGGACCTGCGGCTGCCGCTCGCGGACGGCGCCAGGCTCCAGATCCTGACGACGCGCGACACGCAGGATCCCGACGCGCTCGCCGTCCTCCGCCACTCCGCGGCGCATCTGCTCGCCGAGGCCGTGCGTCGGCTCTACCCCGGCGTCAAGGTGGCGATCGGGCCGCCGATCGAGAACGGCTTCTACTACGACTTCGACTTCCCGACCCCGATCAACGACGGCCGACCTCGAGGCGATCGAGGCCGAGGTGAACCGCGAGCTCGCCGAGGGTCGCACGTGGGAGCGCGAGGAGATCACGGCCGACGAGGCCCGCGCGCGGTTCGAGGCCGAGGACGAGCCGTACAAGGTCGAGCTCGTCGACACCGCTGAGGGCGCCATCTCGCTGTATACGCAGGGCGACTTCACGGACCTCTGCCGCGGCCCGCACCTCCAGAACTCGGCGCCGATCAAGGCCTTCAAGCTCACGTCGCTCGCCGGCGCCTACTGGCGCGGCGACTCGAACAACACGCAGCTGACCCGGATCTACGGGACGGCGTTCTTCACCCAGAAGGACCTCGACGCGAGCCTCGAGCTGCTCGAGGAGGCGAAGGCACGCGACCACCGCCGGCTCGGCACGCAGCTCGACCTCTTCCACTTCGACGAGCTCTCGCCGGGGTCGCCGTTCTGGCATCCCAAGGGGATGGCGATCTTCAACGTGCTCGAGGACCTGCGCCGGCGCGAGAACGCCCGCCGCGGCTACTCGGAGGTCAAGACGCCGCTGATCTACGACAAGGCGCTCTGGGTCACCTCGGGCCACTGGGAGAAGTTCCGCGAGAACATGTTCCTGATCCCGATCGACGACGAGCACACCTACGCCGTCAAGCCGATGAACTGCCCGGGCCACATGCTCCTGTTCGGCAGCCAGCTGCGCAGCTACCGCGACCTGCCGTTGCGCTACGCGGAGGCGGCGCCGCTCCACCGCAACGAGCTCGCCGGGGCGCTCCACGGGCTCACCCGCGTGCGCTATGTGACCCAGGACGACGCGCACATCTTCTGCTCCCAGGAGCAGGTCGACGCCGAGCTCGACGGCTGTCTCGCGTACCTCCGCTACCTCTACGGCCTCTTCGGGATCGAGCCGCGGGCCGAGCTCTCGACGCGGCCCGACAACAAGCTCGGCACCGATGAGGAATGGGACTTCACGGAGGGGAAGCTCGTCGAGGCGCTCGAGCGGCACGAGATCGAGTACTTCGTCGGCGCGGGGGAGGGCTCGTTCTACGGGCCGAAGATCGACCTCCACGTCACCGACGCTGCTGCAGCGCTCCTGGCAGCTCGGCACGATCCAGCTCGACGCGCAGATGCCGGCTCGCTTCGGTCTCACCTACATGGGCCCGGACAACCAGGAGCATCCCGTCTTCGTCGTCCACCGGGCCTTCCTCGGCTCGTTCGAGCGCTTCATCGGGATCCTGATCGAGCACTACGCCGGCGCGTTCCCGCTCTGGCTCGCGCCGGTGCAGGTGCGCGTGCTGGCCGTCAGCGAGCAGCATCGCGAGGCCGCCCGGGGGCTGAAGGAGCGCATCGCCGAGGCGGGGTACCGCGTCGAGATCGACGAGCGCGACGAGACGCTCGGCAAGCGCATCCGCGACGCCGAGCTCGAGAAGATCCCCTACGTGGTCGTGTGGGGGGAGCGCGAGTCCGACGACGCGCTCGCCGTCCGCACGCGCGCCGACGGGCAGACGACGAAGTCGCTCGCGGAGCTGCTCGCGGAGCTCGACGAGCTCATGGCGCCGTCGCGGTAGAGGAAGCGCGGAGGGGGAGAGGCTTTAGCCTCTCTCCGGGGTTCCCATAGCGCCCGCAGCCCTGCTACGCTTCGTGCCTGCAAAGTAGGGGCCGTTACCCTCACCTCCGGAGCCACGAGCTGCGCGGGTTCAACCGAGTACGAGGACGGGAACGTCCTGGTTGGGAAATACGGCCGCTGCTTGCCAGCGGTTTTTTCGTTCAAGGAAGGGAACAGCACAGTTTTGAAGAGAGATACAGCTTGGTGAGAAGCCTTTGAGACCCCGGCGGCGTCCTGAGGACAGGACCCGGCCCGTCGTCCACACGGAGCGGATCAACGACCAGATTCGTGTGCCCAATGTCAGGCTCGTGGGCGAGGACGGCGAGCAGATCGGGATCAAGACGACCGATGAGGCGCGCGAGTACGCCTACAGCCGGAATCTCGACCTGGTCGAGGTGGCAGCTCAGGCAGATCCGCCCGTCGCGCGGGTGATGGATTACGGGAAGTACCGCTACGAGCAGGAACAGAAGGCGAAGGTCGCGCGCAAGCACCAGTCGCAGATCAACGTCAAGGAGATCAAGCTCAGACCGAAGATCGGAATACACGACTACGAGACGAAGAAGGGCCATGTCGTTCGCTTCCTCAACGGGCGGGCGAAGGTCAAGGTCACGATCATGTTCCGGGGCAGGGAGAACCTGCATCCCGAGCGCGGTCGAGACCTCCTGATGCGGCTCGCCGAGGACATCAAGGACGTCGGGCAGATCGAGCAGCCCCCGCTCATTGATGGCCGGAACATGATCATGGTCTTCGGGCCGACGAAAAACGCAGGAGTGAAGCCAGATGCCGAAAGTGAAGACGGGAAGCGGAGCGAAGAAGCGCTTCAAGGTGAGCGGAACGGGGAAGTTGATCCGTCGCCACGCGATGAAGAGCCACAACCTCGAGCACAAGAGCTCGAAGCGTAAGCGCGGCTTCCGCAAGGACCAGCCGGTCGCGGACGTGAACGTCAAGGCCGTGAAGCGACTGCTGGGGCTGAGGTAACCGATGCCAAGGGTCAAGCGTTCAGTCGCCGCGCGCAAGAAGCGCCGTAAGGTCCTGGAGCAGGCGAAGGGCTACTGGGGCCTCAAGAACTCGCACTACACCTACGCCAAGGAGCAGGTCGAGCACTCGCTCACCTACGCCTACCGCGACCGCAAGAACAAGAAGCGCACGTTCCGGCGGCTCTGGATCGTCCGCATCAACGCGGCCGCCCGCCAGCACGGCCTCTCGTACAACCAGTTCATCTCGGGTGTGCACAAGGCCGGCATCGAGCTCGACCGCAAGTCGCTCGCCGACATCGCGGTGTCCGATCCGCAGGCGTTCGCCGCGGTCGCCGAGCAGGCCAAGGCCGCGCTCGAGGCCGAGGCAGCCTGATCCTCGCGGGTCGAACCGCCAAAGCCGTGTGACACGCTCCTCTCAGTCACGCGGCGGCGGCGGGGCGACCCCGATGATCAGCTCTTTCGCCGCCAGGCGGAGCACTTCACGATGCTCGGCTCGCCGGTCTACGGCCATCTGGCCGGCCGGCTCGCCGAGGATCCGCGCCCCGCGCGCGCGATCCTCGGCGACGAGGCATCGTGGGATCTCGGCCTGCGCCTCTTCGGCGCGGTGCACTACCTCGTGCTCACCGGCGTGGCGCCGGACGCGCTCTCCGGTGAGTGGGACGATTTCGCCGCGGCGCTCGCCGCCCACGAGGCAGCGCTCGACGCGGTTCGTGCGCGAGCAGGGCGTGCAGACGAACGAGACCCAGCGCTGCGTGGCGCTCGTGCCCGCGTTTCTCACCGTCGCCGCCGCGTCGGGGCTCCCTGCTCGACCTGATCGAGCTCGGCCCGAGCGCCGGGCTCAATCTCGTCTTCGACCGCTACGGCTACCGCTATGCCGAGGGCACGTTCGGCGCTCCCGGATGCGCACCTTCGGTTCGACGCCGTCGAGCGCGGCCGGGTGCCGGCGGCGCTGCTCGAGACGCCGATCGAGGTCCACTCGCGCGTCGGGATCGACCTCTCGCCGATCGACGTCACGGATCCCGACGACGTCGTGCTGCTGAAGAGCTTCATCTGGCCGGGTCTCGACGAGCGGGTCGCGCGCCTCGATGCCGCGATCGACACCTTCGTCGACGACCCCGAACCGGCCCACCCTGATCCAGGGCGACTACGTCGACCTGCTGCCCGGGCCTGCTCGCCGACCGCGCCGAGGATCGGCTCACGGTCGTCTACCAGACGGCCTCGACCGGCTACCTGACGCCCGAGCGCTACGCCGAGCTCCGCCGGTCGCTCGAGCGCGCGGCAGCCGACGGCCGTCCGCTGGCGCTCGTCTCGTCGCGCCGTCATGACGAGACGGAGACGGAGACCGAGGACGGGCTTCGAGCTCGCGATCCGCGTCTGGCCGGAGCCCGAGAGGCTCGCGGGCACTCGTCGACTTCCACGGCAACTGGATCGACTGGCTGGCCGCATGATCAGCTCGAAGGACAACCCGAAGCTCAAGCTCGTGCGCGCGCTGCAGCGGAAGAAGGAGCGCGACGAGACCGGCCTGTTCGCCTGCGAGGGCGAGGATCTCTGCGACGCGGCGCTCGAGGCGGGCATCGAGCCGGTCGAGCTCCTGATCGCCGGCGAGAACGTCGAGGCAGAGCTGCTCGCGGCCGTGTCGACGCTGCCGCACCCGCCACGCGCGATCGGCGTGTTCCGGCGGGCCGATCTGCCCGTCGGGCTGCGTGAGACGTGCCTCGCGCTGTGGCAGCTCTCGGATCCCGGCAACGTCGGCACGCTGATTCGCTCCGCCGACGCGTTCGGTGCGGCGGTCTCGCTCTCTCCGGGCTGCGCGGATCCGCTGTCGCAGAAGGCGCTGCGTGCGAGCGCGGGGGCGATCTTCCGGGTGCCGCTCGTGCCGTGGGCCGAGCGGCCCGGACGTCAGGTGGCGCTCGCCGCGACCGGCACCGTCTCGCTGGCCGAGGCCGATCTCGCGCCTCCCGTCACGATCGTGCTCGGCGCCGAGCGGTCGGGCCTGACGGACGAGCTCCTGCAGGAGGCCGACCTCGTCGCGTCGATCCCGATGCCGGGCGACGCCGAGTCGCTCAACGTCGCAGCGGCGGGAGCGATCGCGCTGTACGAGCTCTCGCGGCGCTGAACCCGGCGTCCGACTGAAGCCGGCACCGCCGGCCTACCAGGCTCCGCCGCCGCCACCCCCGCCGCCTCCGCCACCCCCGCCGGAGAAGCCGCCACCGCCTCCGCCCGAGCCGGACGACGGAGGGGCGAGCGCCGAGCCGAAGCCGGAGGCGAGGTCGCCGATGCCCATCGACGTGGCGCCGTTGCCGAGGCCGCCGCCGTTCGAGATCCAGTAGATCGACGACGCCTGGGCCAGCTCCTCGGGCATCGCCATGTGCGCCGCCTGCAGCACCCGCTCGGCGATCCCGAACGCGATCCCGTAGACGAGGAGCCGCTCCCAGAGAGCGAGCGTCGCAGGCGGAGCCTCCTGGAGGCGCGGAAAGTCGGTGAGGTAGCGGCGGAATGCCTCCCAGCGCTCCGCCTCGACCTCGCCCGCCTGCGAGCGGCGGCGCCAGAGCTTCCGCTGCGTCAGCGCGCCGATGATGATCGCCGCGTTGATCAGCGTCGCGACGGCGAGGCCGATGAGGACGACGTCGTTCCAGCGGGGGTACACCGAGCGCCACCCGTTGGCGGCGACGAAGATCAGCAGTGCGCCGAGCCCGAGGAACAGGACGAGGCAGAGCGCCAGCGGCACCGCGCCGCGGGAGATGAACCACTTGCGGTTGCCTACCTCGGTGCCGACGTTCGCCTTGAACGACGTGAAGTGCTTGCTCATCGCCGTCCGGTCGTCCTCGATCCGCTCGCGGAAGTTCGAGAGCCGCTCCGGCCCGTCCTTGATCACGCCCTTGACGACGCGCGCGACGGCGTTCTCCCACGGCGTGAGCTTCTCGTCGTCCTTGCCCGGGCCGAGCTCGAGATCCGAGACGTTCTCGCTTCGCAGCCCGCCCCAGGTCTTGCGCTCGGTCGTGACCGGCGTCGAGGTGAAGACGCCGCGCCGGATCAGGTCGAAGAGGGTCGCGGTGAACTCGAACGACCCCGGCTCGCCGCCCTGGCGCAGCAGCGTCGGCACGAGCGCCGGCGCGGTATCGGTCGGTGGCTCCTGCTCGTACTCGCGGTCGTAGCCGGTCTTCCGCTCGCGGCCGTAGAACCAGAAGACCGACGCCGACGATGAGGAACGCCGGGATCGTGCCGAGCAGGAGCAGGTAGAGGCCGTAGCGCAACGGATGCGCCTTCGCGTTGTCGATGCGCTCCTGGTCCTTCTCGAACGCAGCGGCGTCGGCCGTCTCCTGCGGCGACGATCTTCGCCAGGCCGTTGCCCTGCGACGACCCGCATCCCGGCCGTCGAGCTGAACGCGCTGCGGGGAATCACCGTGCGGAGCTCGACGAACTGGCCGGCGGGAACGTCGAGCGCCCGCAGCAGCACCTTCGTGCCGAGGAGCTGGACGTCGCCCCGGACGTAGACGGGGTGGCCCCACGCCTTGAGCACCCTGCCGGGAGCGACCTCGGTCGCGGTGAGGCGGTCGAGCGGCACCTCCCACTCGGAGCCCCAGACCTTGAGGTTGACGTCGACGACGTCGTCGTAGGCCACGGCGAGGCCCCTCATCCGGTAGTGCACCGTGAAGGTGCGGAGCTCGTCGCTTGCTCCGTAGTGCCAGACGACGCGGAGCGAGTGGCCCACCTTGGTCGTCCCGTACGTGCCGGCGGCGTCGATGCAGCCGAGCTCGGTGCACCCTCCCGGCCGGTACGTCCGGCCGTCCTCGGTCACGCGGACGCGGTCGATCGTCTCGCCGTCGCGGAGCGGGATGTCGCGAAACCCGCCGCTGAACGGCCCCGCTGAACGCGTAGGTGATGTGCTCGTCGACGAGCAGGCTGCCGTCCTTCGCGACCTGCACCGAGATCGCCGCCTGCGGGAGGCTGAACGACTTCGCGCCGGCCGTCCCCGTGATCGCAAGTGCGGCGAGCGCCGCTGCGAGGAGGAGCGGCTAGGTCGTCGGAGGCGCAGGCGCATCGCCGGCGGGGGGAGCTGCCGGGGCGACCGGAGCTCCGGGGCTGCCGGAGCGGCGGGTCGAAGCTGACCGTCGGCACCTCGCGGTCGGCGGCGTCCTCGATCTCGAAGAACTCGCGCCGGGTGAAGCCGAACGGGCCGGCGATCAGCACGGCCGGGAACACCTGGATCGCGTTGTTGAACGTCAGCACCGTGTCGTTGTAGACCTGGCGCGAGACGGCGATCTTGTTCTCGGTGTCCTGCAGCTGCTGCTGGAGGTCGAGGAAGTTGGTGCTCGCCTTCAGGTCCGGATAGGCCTCGGCGACCGCGAAGAGCCGTCCGAGCGCCTGGCTGAGGATGCCCTCGGCCGCGGCGGTCTGGGCCGGGCCCTGCGCGCCCGCCGCAGCTGCGCGCGCCTGGGTGACGGCCTCGAAGGTGCCGCGCTCGTGGGCCGCGTAGCCCTTGACCGTCTCGACGAGGTTCGGGATCAGGTCGTGACGCCGCTTGAGCTGCACCTCGATCTGGGCCCACGCGTTGTCGACGCGGTTGCGCTTCTGGACGAGGCCGTTGTACAGCGCGATCACGTAGATCACGAGCAGCACGACGACGACGAGGATTCCGATCAGGACCCAGGACACGAAGCGACTCTAACGGCTCGGCGGCCCGGCGCGAAGCATGTCGTCGATTCTGTTGGCCGTCCGTTAGACACGGCCACTACCGTCGTGGCCGTCACGATGTCGGCGATGGCCCGGCAGCTGACCGGGTGGACATCGGGACCTCGATGGCGTGTAATGACGCGGAGGGTGTGGGCTCACAGAAGTCAGAGCGTTGGCCAGTAGGGATTACGGTCAGCGACGATCGAATGAGAGGTGGCATCGGTGCCTGTTCGGGGTCTCTTCCATGGCATGTGGGCACGGAGGTGCGCGGTCGTGGCTGGTTCGGTTGCCGCCACAGCACTGCTCGTGGTTGTGCAGGCGAGCGCTGGGAGCTCAGGAAGCGCGAGCCGGGCAAGCGGCGCAGGCGAGCGCGTCGGCGTCGCTGCTGCGGGTGCGCCGGGTATCGCTCGCACGACGGCGGAGCTGACGGCAGCATCTCGCGCCGCAGCCGAGGGCACGTCGCAGCCGTCACGGCGATTCACGCCTCGGCGGATGCCACGCGGTTTCCGCGCACGGCGGTTAGGGAGGGATGCTCTGTCCCCGGCGGGATTCTTCGCGTCGCCAGCGCTTCTCGCGTGTCTCGACGAGCTTCCGACTGGCCGACGCTCGCCGACGCCGGCTACTTTCCGCCGGACACCGACGCCGCGGCGGGCACCTCGCAGGTTCTCGTCGTGCTCAACGGCCGGATCAAGGTGTACGCGAAGAACGGCACCGCCGGCGCATTGGACGCAACCCTGAATACATTCTTCGCCTCCGTCCTCAGCGCGGGCGCGGACTCGGTCGACCCCCGCGTCGTCTTCGACACGACCACGAAACGCTGGTTCGTCTCGGCGATCGACGCACCCGCGTCGCTCGCCTCCAACCGGGTCATGCTCGCCGTCAGCGACAGCGACACGATTACCAGCGGCACCGTCTGGACATTTTTCCAGTTCCAACACGACACCATCGGTGGAGCCGGAAACGGCGACTTTGCCGACTTCCCGACGCTCGGCGTCGATCTGAACGCGGTCTATATCTGGGATCGATCTACACGCCCGCGGCGATTTCGTCAATACGTCGATCTTCGTGATCAAGAAGGCGTCGGTGCTCGGGGCCGGCCCCATCGTGGTAACCCCCTTCCGCGATCTGATCCCGGACGTGGACGGCGGAAGTAACGGGATGCTGACCGCGCAGGGAGCGACGAACGGAGATGTCGCGGCGACGGCCGGCTACATCGTCGGTACCGACTGGGGAGAATTCAGCACGCTCAACGTGCGTCGGGTCACGAACCCCGGCAGCAACACGCCGACGCTCTCGGCGGACACGCCCGTCGCCGTCAACAAGACTTTCTACCCCGGCAGCGAGCAGGGTGACGGCATCCGGGTCGTCGGGAGCACGAACAAGCTCGACGGCGGAGACGATCGCCTCAGCGCGGCGATGATCCAGAACGGCAAGCTCTACACCGCCGAGGCGATCGGCATCGTCGACTCGTCGGGGATGGTTGCCGACTTCAGCAACCCGCCCAGCACGTTCCCGACGCGGACGGGTGCCCGCTGGTACGAGCTATCGAGCCTCTCGAGCACACCCGTCGTGGCGCGGCAGGGCACGATCTTCGACTCGACCACCAACGTCAATCCGAAATCGTTTTGGATGCCGTCCATCGCCGTCTCGCGACAGGGTCACGCCGTGATCGGGATGTCGAGCGAGCGGCTCGACTGCTCCATCCGAACGCGGCTTTCTCGTCGATGCTCAGCGGCCACGTACTACGTTCAGTCGCGCCGTGCGACGTCACTCGTCGGCGAGCGCGAACTACAACGTCGATCTGCAGGCGACTCGACCTTCCGCTGGGGCGACTTCTCGCACACGAGCGTCGATCCGTGCGACGGGCAGACGTTCTGGACGATCCAGGAATATGTTCGACGGCACGGACAGCTGGGGCGTGAAGGTCGGCAAGATCATGGCTCGCCGCCCGGCGACGCCGGCCTCGACGCTCTCGCCGCGACGATCGATGCCGGCTCCACCTCGGTCGATGGTCACCGTTGACCGGAACATCCACGACGGGCTCTGGATTCTGGGACCCGGCTGCGGGAAGTGCCGGATCGCTGCCGCGGCCAGCGGCGGAGTGACCGTCGACTCGGTGACCTTCACCGATGCGACGCATATCACGCTCGACTCTCAACAGTGGGTGCGTTACCGGCGGAGCGCACGATCTCACGATCACGAATCCGGACGGGCAGACGACGACCAAGGTTGCCGCGCTGACGGTGGGCGCCCCTCCCGCGAACACGGCCTTGCCGACAATCTCCGGCACCCCGCTTCAGAACGGGGCCGTGCTCACGGCCGATCCAGGGACCTGGTCTGGCTTCCCCGCAAGCACGTTCGCCTACCAGTGGGAGCGCTGCAACGCGGCCGGGAACGCCTGTGGCGACATCAGTGCGGCGACCGCCTCCACGTATACGCTCGCCGCTCCTGCCGACACGGCGCAGACGATCCGGGTCAGGGTGACGGCGTCGGCGTCCCCCCGAACGCGACGGCCGAGTCCGCTGCGACCGCACAGATCGCCGGGCCGCCGGCGAACACGGGTTTGCCGACGATCAGCGGCACGACCACGGTCGGTCGACACGCTGACGGCTGCGAACGGCACCTGGTCGGGCTACCCGGCACCGACGTTCACGTACCAGTGGCGCGCCTGCGACTCGGTCGGGGCGAACTGCTCCGACCTGGTCGCCGAGACCGCCTCTACCCATGTGATCACGATCGCGGATTCCGCGTCATACGATCCGCGTCGTCGTCACCGCGACGAACGGCGCCGGCTCGGGCTCCGCAACGTCGGCACCCGTCGGCGTTCCCGGCGCACCGTCGAACCTGACCCCGCCGTCGATCTCGGGCACGACCCAGACCGGCTCCACGCTGACGGCGGCGACCGGGTCGTGGCTCGGGTTCCCGGTTCCGACGTTCACGTACCAGTGGGAGCGCTGCAACGCGCTGGGAGTCGCGTGCACGGACATCGCGCTCGCGACGCTCTCGACCTACGTCCCGGGCGTGCCCGATCTCGGCCTGACGCTGCGGGTCAAGGTCGGCGCCTCGAACACGGGCGGCGTCGCCGGACCCGTCGAGTCGGCTCCGACGGCCGTGATCACCGCCCGCCGTCCGGTGGTGGCGGTGGCGGCGGCGGAGGCGGTGGCGGTGGCGGCAGCAACGACCTCGTCGCCGGATCTCGCGCCCGTCGATCGGCGTAGATCGGTGACTCGTTCACCTACCAGGTGACGGCTGCAGGATCTCGGCACCGGCGGCGTCCGTGATAGTCGTGGCGACGATACGCTGCCTGCCGGCGTCACGCTCGCGAGGTGTCCTTCG
This sequence comes from uncultured Thermoleophilia bacterium, assembly GCA_963751875.1. Classification (GTDB taxonomy): domain Bacteria; phylum Actinomycetota; class Thermoleophilia; order Gaiellales; family Gaiellaceae; genus Gaiella. The sequence goes on along the minus strand of CAVVWG010000023.1, from coordinate 121,485 downwards.
ACCGCGGAACGGTTGCACGCGGCACGACCGGTGCCTCACGTGCAACCTCGACTTCCTCAACGGGTCGTCGTGGCGCACATTCGCGCTGGGTCGTGAGCGTGCTCGGCGAACGGGTCGCTACGTCGCGACCGTCGGTGCTCACCTCGAGCAAGCCCGACATCAACCCGGCGAACAACACGCGTCACGACACGTCGTCTCGACGGCCACCCCGCCACCGCCGCCGACCCCGGGCGCGATCGCTCCCGGCTCCGAAGCTGACCCGGACGGGCACGACGACCGTGATCAAGCCCGTGCATGTCGCGACGACGACGCGGTCGGCTTCGGCGTCAGGCTCAACCGCGCCGCGCGGTGACGATGTCGGTGAAGCCGTCAGGGCGGCACGAAGGCTCTGCTCCTTCGCGCCGGTTCGAAGCTCGGCTCGACGACGAGCAAGACGAGCGCGCTTCTCCCTCACCGCGGCCCGCGGCTCGGGTGCGTTCGCCGCCAAGGCGGTGTTCGGCAAGACGGCGCCTTCACGAAGGGGAAGACCTACGTGGTCACGCTCGTGGCGACCGCACCGGACGGCCGCAAGAGCACGCTCACCGTCCGGTTCAAGGCATAGCGAGCGCCGCGCAGGGGCACCTCCCACAGCGCTCCGAGCCCGCGGGAGGTGCCGCTACGACGTCGTCAGTCGCGGCGGCGGCAGGCCCAGATCATGTCTTCGTCGCCCCGGTAGGGACGGCGGTCGAACCAGCCGTAGAGCCCGGCGACGTCGAAGCCCGCCTCGTCGATCAGGCGGCGCCACTCGATCGCAGAGAGCCAGTGCAGCTCCATCGAGGCGGCGGAGTCGCCGGACCGCACCGACAGCTTGAGCGTCCTCGACGTCTCGTCCCAGTCGGCCCGCTCGAAGATGCCGTCCTCGCGCTCGAGCCAGATGCCGTGCGTCTCGGCGATGTCCTCGCTGCTCGGGGCGAACACGTCGAAGACGAGCCGGCCGCCGGGCTCGAGCAGCTCGCGGGCGGCCCGGAGTGCCCTCAGCTTCTGCTCCTCGTCGGCCATGTGGAGCAGGGAGCGGAAGGGGCAGATGACGAGCGGCACGCGCTCGTCGACAGGTGGTTCGCGCAGGTCGCCGACGCGGAGGTCGACGAGCGAGCCGACGCCGTGCTCCTCGGCCAGGGCGCGCGCGACCGCGAGCATCCCCTCCGACAGGTCGACGCCGATCACGGCGCGGCCCGCCTGGGCGATCGGAACCGCGATCCGGCCCGAGCCGACGGCGAGCTCGACGACGGGACCGTCGCAGCCGAGCGCCTCCTCGACGTAGAACGCGATGTCCTCGACGACCGAGGCGCTCCACGGGTCGTAGATCCCGGCGATCGAGTCGTAGAGGGCCACGTCGGGCAGTGTAGGGCGGCTGTGTGCGGGCGAGCGCGTTGGTACGCTCGGCCGTCATGGATGCCGCCGCGCTCGAACGCGAAGGACTTGCCGCCGCTGCGGCGGCATCGTCGACGGCCGAGATCGAGACCGTCCGGGTCGAGTACCTGGGCCGCAAGAGCGCGATCAAGCAGGCCCTGCGCGAGGTGCGCGACCGCGAGACCGGGATGGCGCTCAACGCCGTGCGCGAGCGGCTCGAGGCCGCGATCGACGCCCGCGAGGCCGAGCTGGCGCGGGCGGAGCTCGACGCCAGGCTGACGACCGAGCGCGCCGACGTCACGCTGCCCGTGGGCGGCTACAACCGCGGCCGCCTGCACCTGATCACGCAGATCCGGCGCGAGGTCGAGGACGTCTTCCTCGGGCTCGGCTACCGGGTCGTCGACGGCCGCGAGGTCGAGTCGACGCGCTACAACTTCGACGCCCTCAACTTCCCGCCGGGCCACCCGGCCCGCTCTCCGCTCGCGACGCTCTTCGTCGACGACGAGACCGTGCTCCGCACCGAGACGTCGCCCTCGCAGATCCGCACGATGGAGGCGCAGCAGCCGCCCGTCTACATCGTCTCGCTCGGCCGCACCTACCGCCGCGACACGCCCGACGCGACGCACTCGCCGATCTTCCACCAGGTCGAGGGCCTCGCCGTCGACGAGGGCATCACGCTCGCCGACCTCACCGGCACGCTCGACTTCCTGCTGCGAAAGCTCTTCGGCGAGCAGCGCCGGACCGAGTTCCGCACCCACTACTTCCCGTTCACGGAGCCGTCGATCGAGGCGTACGTCTCGTGCCATGTCTGCGACGGCGCCGGCTGCCCGGTGTGCCGCCACTCCGGCTGGATCGAGGTCGGCGGGGCCGGGATGGTCGATCCGAAGCTGTTCGAGTTCGTCGGCTACGACCCGGAGCGCTACAGCGGCTTCGCCTTCGGCTGGGGCCTCGAGCGCATCGCGATGCTGCGCCACGAGTTCCCCGACCTGCGCGAGCTCTGGCGCAACGACCTCCGCTTCTCGAGGCAGTTCTGATGCGCGCGCCGCTCTCCTGGCTGCGCGAATACGTGCACGTCGACGCGACGGCGCACGAGATCGCGCGGAAGCTCAACGTCTCGTCGCTCGAGGTCGAGCGCGTGATCGACGTCGGCGTCGAGGACACGGGCGACAACCTCTCGTTCCTGCGGGTCGGCAAGGTCGTCGTCGCCGACAAGCACCCGAACGCCGACAAGCTCCAGCTCTGCCAGGTCGACGTGGGGGAGGGCGAGCCGCGCCAGATCGTCTGCGGCGCCTGGAACTTCGGCGTCGGCGCGACGGTCGCCGTCGGGCTTCCCGGCGTCCTCCTGCCGGGCTTCCCGGCGCCGCTCGACGAGCGGCCGCTCCGCGGCGAGCTCTCGCGCGGGATGATCCTCGCCGAGGACGAGATCGGGCTCGGCTCCGACCACGCCGGGATCATGGTGCTCCCGGACGGGATCGAGCCGGGGACGCCGCTCGCCGACGTGCTGCCGGTCCGCGAGCAGGTGCTCGACACGACGCCGACGATGAACCGGGTCGACCTGCTCTCGATGGTCGGTCTCGCCCGCGAGGTGGCCACGCTCTTCGACGGCGAGCTGATTCCGATCGACGTCGTCGACCCCCCGATCCTGCATCCACACTGGGTCGAGGTGGAGGTCGAGAGCCCCGAGGCGTGCCCGCGCTACCTCGCGCGCGTGCTCTCGAACGTGACCGATCGGGCCGTCGCCGATGTGGCTGCGGGCGCGGCTCCATGCTGCCGGGATGCGCTCGATCTCGAACGTCGTCGACGTGACGAACTACGTCATGCACGTGTACGGGAGCCCGCTGCACGCATTCGACCGGTCGGCCCTTGCCGGAGGGCGCATCGTCGTCCGGCATGCGCGGGCCGGTGAGGAGGTGCAGACGCTCGACGGAACGGTGCGCCGCGTCGACGAGCGCGACCTGCTCATCACGGACGGCGAGAAGCCGGTCGCGCTGGCCGCGATCATGGGCGGCGCCAACAGCGAGGTCGTCGAGACGACGACCGAGGTGCTGCTGGAGGCGGCGAACTTCGAGCCGATCGGCGTGCTGAAGACCTCGGAGCGGCTCGGCCTCCGCACGGAGGGCTCGAACCGCTGGGAGAAGGGCATCGACCCGTATCTCGCCGAGCCGGCAGCGGTGCTGGCCAGCAGGATGATCGTCGATCTCGCCGGCGCCGAGCTTGCCGGCAGTGCGGACGTGCACGGCGGCCTGCCGCGCACGGCCCGTTGTCCGCCTCCGTCCCGAGCGCACCGAGCGCCTCGTCGGGCTCGAGCTTCCCGCCGCCGAGCAGCGCGAGATCCTCGAGCGACTCGGCTTCGAGGTCGACGACGACGTGGGACGTGACCGTCCCCACGGTGCGGGCGCGCGACGTCACGCGCGAGGTCGACCTGATCGAGGAGGTGGCCCGGATCGTGCTCGACCGGGTGCCGCACACGATGCCCCTGCGCCGCTCGGTCGCCGGTCACCTGAGCCGCGACCAGCGGTTGCGGCGGCAGGTCGAGGACGTGCTCGTCGGTGCCGGGTTCAGCGAGGCCTACACCTGGAGCCTCGTCGCCACCGATCCCGACCCGGCTGCGATTCGCCTGCCCGATCCGATGAGCGGCGATCAGGCCATTCTCCGCACGACGTTGCTCGAGGGCCTGATCGCGGCTGCGAGGGAGAACGTCGATGCCGGCAACGAGGGCATCGCGCTGTTCGAGCTCGCGCGCGTCTACCTGCCGAGCGGCGAGCGCCTGCCCGAGGAGCGCTGGCGGGTCGGCGGCATCGTCGGCGGAGGCTTCGAGGCGGCGCGTGGGGCGCTCGAGGTTCTCTACGAGACGCTGCATCTCGAGTTCCGGCCCAGCCGCACCGTTCTGCCGTTCCTCCACCCCGGCAAGGCGGCGACGACCGCCGCAGGGTGGCTCGGGGAGCTTCATCCGGCGCTGCTCGACGGGACGTGGGGCGTGTTCGAGCTCGATCTCGAAGAGCTGACGGCTCCGATTCCCGAGCGCATCCTCTACGACGACGTGATCACGTTCCCGCCGCTGCGCCAGGACATCGCGGTCGTCGTCGGCGAGGAAGTCGAGGCCGCGGCGCTCGTCGACGCGGCGCTCGAGGCGGGTGCGCCCGAGCTGCGTGAGGCGCGCGTCTTCGACGTCTATCGCGGCGACCAGGTCGGGGACGGCCGCAAGTCGGTCGCCATCCACCTCTCGCTGCAGGCGCCCGACCGCACGTTGTCGGACGACGACGCGACCGTCGTCCGCGCTCGCATCGTCGAGTGCGCTCGTCGAGCGCTTCGACGCCGAGTTGCGTGGCTAGGCGGTGAGAGCAATCCGATCGTCGGCGACCTGCGTAACACCACGTCAGATGACGTTGCGCCGCCTCCTCATCGGATCTCTTCGCGTCGGGTCTCGTCTTCACCGGCATCTCCGGCGCGGCGGGCAACGAGCTGCACGCGGTCGTAGGGCCTGACTTCACGATCTTCCTCGACGACGGATCCGGGACGCGGACGACCCATCTCGATCCAGGGGTGTTCTCGCTCACCGTCGACGACCGCTCCGCCGAGCACAACTTCCATCTCTTCGGCCCCGGGGGAGTCGACGCGGCGACCGACGTCGCGGCGGTCGGGGTGAAGACGTTCTCCGTCACCCTCGTCGACGGGACGTATACGTACATCTGCGACGTCCACCCGGTGCAGATGAAGAGCACGTTCACCGTCGGCACGGCCCCGCCGTCCACGCCGCCGCCTGCCAATCCACCGCCGCCCCCGACGGGCACGCCGACCCGGCTCGTCCTCACGGTCACCTCGCAGGCCGTCACGCTGCAAGACCGCCGCCGGCAAGGCAGTCAAGGCCCTGAAGTCCGGTCGGGCGGTGATCGCGGTGCGCGACCGCTCGGCGACCCGTGGCGTCAAGCTCAGCGGCGCCGGCGTCAGCAAGGCGACAGGCGTCAAGTTCGTCGGCACCGCGACCTGGAACGTCAAGCTCGCGAAGGGCACGCTCGTCTACGCGAGCGACGCACGCAAGCCGGTGCTCCGCGGCGGTCGCGTGCCCGTTTCCTGACCGAGAACTAGAGCGTCTTGCCGCCCACGAGCCACACGGGCCCCTGGGTGTCGACGTTGTCCGTGTCCGAGAGGACGCGGAGAATGCGTGTCGTGCCCGCGATCCCCTCGTGGTCGAGCCGCTCGAAGCAGCGCCGGGCCATGCCGCTCGACGCGCCGTACCCCGATCGGCCCGAGCAGCGGAACGTGAAGACGAGCCGTGAGCCCGAGCGCGCCGGATTGAGCGGTGCACAGAGGAGGGCGGTGCGGTCGAGCAGCGTGCTCGAGACGATCTCGAGCTCGCAGAGGAGGTCGGTCCAGTCGGACGGCAGCGGCGCGAGTGCCGTGTCCCAGCTCGAGGCGACTGACGCCTCGTCGACGAGCGCGCTCGATCGACTCCTGCGGCTCGGGTGCCGCGGCGATACCCACGTCGGACGGCACGATGAGACACCAGGTGCGCTCCTCGTCGAGCCGGCTGAAGAGGCGGAGCGCCGTTTGCGCTCCCTGTGGCCCCGCTGCCCGCTGAACGCGAACGACGAGCGTCGAGCCCACCTTGCCGGCGTTGATCGGGCCGAGCACCTGGGCCGCGCGCGGCAGGTCCGAGGCCTGCTCGGTCGTCAGCGTCAGCCGGATGCTCTCCCAGTCCTCGGGGAGGCCGTTCTCGATGTCATGCCACTGATCGACGAGTTTCATCGCGGCTTCAGCATAATGGCGTCCATGATCACGGTCGCGAGAGAGCCGCAGGGCGCCACGTCGGTTCGACCCGGGAGGTTGTGCTGATGGCGACCGAGGTCAAGCTGCCCCGGCTCGGACAGGGTATGGAGTCCGGCACGATCGTGCGCTGGCTCAAGGCCGAGGGCGACAGCGTCAAGAAGCGCGAGCCGCTCTACGAGCTCGACACCGACAAGGTCACGCAGGAGGTCGAGTCGGATCTCGACGGCATCCTGCTGAAGATCGTCGTCCAGGAAGGCGAGGTCGAGGTCGGCTCGACGATCGCGATGATCGAGAACGGCTCCGCTGCCGAGGCAGCGGAGCCAGATAGTGCGGCCGCGACGGTAGAGGAGCCGGCCGCCGGCAGAAGCTCCCGACAACCGCAGCCGCCACGGACGCGCCACGCGACGCCGCCGGACACGATGCTCATAGCGCCGGCCGCCAAGGCCGGAGCGCGGATCAAGGCATCCCCGCTCGCCCGCCGGATCGCGCGCGAGCGCGGCGTCGACCTGGCTGCGCTCGCCGGCACGGGGCCGGATGGGCGCATCGTGGCCGAGGACGTCGAGAACGCCCCGGCCGGAGGCGCCGCGGCGCCGGCCACCGGCGCGCCGGCGCCGGCACCCGAGGGCGACGTCGAGATCGTGACGATGACCGGGACGCGCAGGACGATCGCGCGCCGGCTCACCGAGGCGTGGACGGCGCCCGTCTTCCAGCTCGGAGTCTCGATCGACATGACCGAGGCGCTGCACCTACGCGAGCAGATGATCGAGCGGCTCGGCGAGGGTGACGTGAAGCCGACGGTGAACGACCTGCTGACGCGGTTCGTCGGCGTCGCGCTTGTTCGCCACCGCGCCGTCAACGCGACCTTCAGCGGCGACGAGATCCACCGCCACGCGAGCGCCCACGTCGGGCTTGCCGTGGCGGCCCCGAACGGCCTCGTCGTGCCCGTCATTCGCAACGTCGACCGCAGCAGCGTGCAGGAGATCGCCCGCGCCCGCGCCGAGCTCGTCGGCCGCGCGCGCGAAGGGAAGCTCACGCGCGAGGACATGGACGGCGGCACCTTCACGATCTCGAACCTCGGCATGTTCGGCGTCGAGCAGTTCGTCGCGGTGCTCAACCCGCCCCAGGTGGCGATTCTCGCGGTCGGAGCGGTGAAGCCGACGCCCATCGTCGTCGAGGGCGAGGTCGACGTCGCTCCGATGATGTACGTGACGCTGACGTGCGATCACCGGGCGATCGACGGGGCAGACGGCGCCGAGTTCCTGCGGACGCTCGTCTCGATCGTCGAGCAACCCGCGCTCGCGTTGTAGGCGTAGGCGGCTGGCCGTCGTCGTTCGGAGGGGTGGCGCGCAGGACGTTCGCTTCCTGCGCGACATGCTGCACCACGCGTACTACTGGAAGGAGCGGCAGCCGGACGAAGGCCCCGGCCCGGTGCAGCTCTACGTCAAGGCGTGGGGGACGGCCCGGCGACACGGCGGTGATCGCGCTGCTCGACGGCTTCCCCGTCGGAGCGGCCTGGTTCCGCCTGTTCAAGGCAGGCTCGCCCGGGTACGGCTTCATCGACGAGCGCACGCCCGAGCTGGCCATTGCCGTCGTTCCGAACGCACGCGGCAAGGGGGTCGGGAGTGCCCTGATCGACTCGCTGCTCGAGCGGGCCAGGACGGAGGGCTTCGCGGACATCAGCCTCAGCGTCGACCGCCACAACAAGGGAGCGATCGCGCTCTACGAGCAGCATGGCTTCCATCAGGTCGCCGAGACGGACGACTCCTTGACGCTGCGAGCCGAGCTCGCGTGAGTACGATCGGCAGTACCGCTATCGACGAAAGGTTGAACCGGAATGGAATGTGACGTCGCCGTCCTCGGAGGAGGGCCGGCGGGATACACGGCCGCGATTCGCGCGGCCCAGCTCGGTGGCAAGGTCGTGTGCATCGAGCAGGAGCCCGAGGTCGGCGGCACGTGCCTCCGGGTCGGGTGTATCCCCACCAAGGCATGGGTGCAGACCGCGCATGCGCTGCACGACGCCCGGGAGACGTTCGCGAAGCTCGGCGTCGGCGTGTCCGAGCCCGAGCTCGACTTTTCGCAGGCGGCCGCCTGGAAGGACGGCGTCGTCAAGCAGATGACGGGCGGCGTGGCCAGCCTGCTGAAGGCGAACGGCGTCGAGTGGGTCAAGGGCACCGGCCGGTTCACGAGCCCCACCACGATCGCGGTCGAGGGCGCCGAGGACGTGACCTTCAAGAGCGCCATCGTCGCCACCGGCTCCTACCCGATCCGACCTCCGATTCCGGGGCTCGACTCGCCGCGCTGCGTCGACTCCACCGGCCTGCTCTCGCAGACCGAGGTGCCGCGCCGGCTCGTCGTGCTCGGCGGCGGCATCATCGGCTGCGAGTTCGCATCGATCTTCGAGCGCTTCGGCAGCGAGGTGACGATCATCGAGATGCTGCCGACGCTCATTCCGCAGGAGGACGCGGATGCGGTCAAGGAGCTGCAGAAGGCGTTCAAGAAGCGCGGCATCTCGGTGCTGCTCGAGAAGCAGTGCACGGGCGTCGAGGACACGGGCGAGCAGCTGATCGTGCGGTACGGCGACGGCGAGTCGGTCGAGGCCGACCTGATGCTCGTGTCCGTCGGCCGGGCGCCGCTCGTCCAGGGCCTCGGGCTCGACGAGATCGGCGTTCCCACCGATCCGCGGGCCGGCATCGCGACCGACGACCACATGCGCACCGCGATCCCGACGATCTTCGCCGCCGGCGACGTCGCCGGCCGCTGGCAGCTCGCGCATACCGCGTTCCGCGAGGGCGAGATCGCGGCCGAGAACGCGATGGGCCACGACTCCGCGCTCGGCACTCCGGCCGTGCCGCGCCCCATCTACACCGACCCCGAGATCGCCGGCGTGGGGCTGACGGAGGCGCAGGCGCGCGAGCAGTACGGCGACGCCGTCGCCGTGGGCTCGTTCCCGTGGGTCGCGAACGCGAGGGCGGTGATGTCGGGCACCACGTCGGGGTGGGTGAAGTCGATCCACGAGACGACCTACGGTGAGCTGCTCGGCCTCGTCATCGTCGGGCCGCACGCGACCGATCTCATCGAGGCGGGCGTCGTCGCGATCGACTCGGAGTCGACGGTCGAGACCGTCGCCGACGGCATCGCGCCCCATCCAACGTTGTCGGAGGCGATCAAGGAGGCAGGTCTCGTGGCACTCGGACGTCCAATTCATCTTCCCCCCAAGCGCCGCTGATGTTGGGCTCGGAGAGCTCCCGTCGCAACGCGGTCGCGATGTCGATCGGCTGGTGGTACCTGAGGCGGCTGATCCGCAAGCGAGGCACCGCCGCCGTCGCCGGCTTCCTGGCCGGTGAGGGCCTGTCGTTCCGCGAGCCGCACAAGCGGCACACGCTCCGCTGGGTGGTGCTCGGCGGCGCTGATCGCGGGCGGCGGCCTGTTCTGGTGGCGCCGCCGGCAGGGTGGTGGCGACGACTGGGGCGACTGGGAGCCGGTGGCGCCCGACTCGCCGTTCCCGGCCGAGCCCGTTCCGATGCCGGAGCCGGCACCCGAGCCTGTCGCGACGTGAGTGACGGCTCCCGGTTCGTCCGGCCGTCACTCGAGCAGATTCCGCCTGGAGACCCGATTCCCGGCCTTGCGCCGGGGGTCGCGTCTCTCGGCCTCAACGAGGGCCTGAGCGGGCCGTTCCCGTCCGCCCTCGCCGCGATCGCAGCGGCGACGCCGACCCTGAACCGCTACCCCGAGCGAGGCTCGGCGACGCTCGTGCGCAGCGCTCGCCGCCCGGCACGACGTCCCGGAGGCGCAGGTCTCGGTCGCGGCGGGAGCGGACGCGCTGATCGGCTACGTCTGCCAGGCCGTCCTCGACCCGGGCGACGAGGTGATCGTGCCGTGGCCCTCGTTCCCGAGCTTCGTCCGCGATGCGCAGAAGCGCGATGCCGTGCCGGTCCTGGTGCCGCTCGACGCCGCCGGCCGGCTCGACGTCGCCGCCGTGCGGGCGGCGGTCACGCCGCGCACGCGCCTGCTCTTCGTCGCGACCCCGAACAACCCCACCGGCCGCGCCGTTCCGGCGGAGGAGCTGATCGCGCTCGTCCGCGACCTGCCGGAGCACGTCCTGCCGGTGATCGACGAGGCGTACTTCGACTACCTCGATCCGGCCGACCGCTTCGACGCGATCGCGGATCTCGTCCGCGCCGGTGACGACGTGCTCGCCCTGCGAACGTTCTCGAAGCTCTACGGCCTGGCGGGGCTTCGCGTCGGCTACGGCGTCGGGCCGGCGGCCGTCGTCGCCGCGATCCGCAAGGTCCAGCGCGGCTACGACGTCGGCACGCTCGCCCAGGTTGCGGCGCTCGCGAGCCTCGAGGACACGGCCGAGGTGGAGCGGCGACGGGCCGCGAACCGGGTCGCGGTCGCCGACCTCACCGAGCTGCTGCGGGCGCACGGGCTCGAGCCGCATCCGGACAGCGCGACGAACTTCGTCCTCGTCGAGGTCGGAGCCGACGCGGACGCGATCGACCGCCGCGCTGCTCGCCGCGGGGGTCAGCGTGCAGTCCGGGACGCCGTTCGGGGCGCCCACGTCACTGCGGATCGGTGCGGGCTCGGCGGCCGATCTCGAGCTTCTCGATGCAGCCCTCGCCGCCGCGGGTTCTCGGCACAGTTCAGCGCGGGTTAACCACCGTAAACCCCGGCGGGAGCGGCCGAGGCCTCCGCTATCCTGAACCGCGGGCGCACGGCGCCTCTTTTCGTATGAGGACGACACTCAAAAGAGGCGTAGGGCGTGGTCATTCCGGGAACGGCAACGGCAAGATGCAGTTGCCTCCGGGGCCAACTGCACCCGTCACGATCTACCGGCAGCCCGAGCCGCCGCGCAGGAGCCGCTCGCGCCTCGCGCTGAGCATCCTCGGCTGGGCGTTCACCGTCGTCGTCGTCTGCGCCGTCGGTGTCGCCGGCGGCGCCTACCTCTACACCCACGAGACGGTGGCCGCCGTGGCGGCCCACAGCATCGACGTGAAGGCAACCGCGAAGAAGCTCGACATCCCGATCGCGGGCCAGCCCGCCACGGCGCTCGTGATCGGCTACGACCGGCGGGCGAACGAGGCGAAGGGCGCGCCGTCGCGTTCCGACACGCTGATGTTGATCCGCGCCGATCCGGCAGGAAAGACCATCTCGCTGCTCTCGTTCCCGCGCGACCTGCGGGCCGAGATCGTCTGCCCGGGGAAGGCGACCTACGTGACCAAGATCAACGCCGCCTATGCGAACTGTGGCTCTCGCGGGACGCTCGACACGGTGCGCAAGCTGACCGGCGTCTCGGTCAACTACCTGATCACGGTCAACTTCCGCGGGTTCACGCAGGTCGTCGACAAGCTCGGCGGCATGTGGATGGACGTCGACCGCCGCTACTACAACAGCCACAGCGGCCCCACCGGCTACGCCACGATCAACCTGCAGCCCGGGTACCAGAAGCTCAACGGCTCCCAGGCGCTCGACTTCGTGCGCTTCCGGCACACCGACAGCGACCTCTACCGCAACGCGCGGCAGCAGAGCTTCGTTCGCGCGCTCAAGGATCAGATCCGCACGAGCCTGTCTCCGTTCAAGCTGCCGAAGGTGATCAAGGCGATGACGAGCAACATCGAGGTCGCTCAGGGCGGTGGCAAGGACGTCAGCGCCAAGACGGTGCTCTCGTACGCGTTCCTCGCGTACTCGTTGCCGAAGGGTCACGTCTTCCAGTCGCGGATCGACGGGCTCGAGGGCTACGCCGACCTGACGACCTCGCAGGAGAACATCTCCGCAGCCGTGCGCGAGTGGGCCAACCCCGACGTCGAGTCGCCGAAGAAGGCGACCGCGGTCGCGCTCGGCGAGAAGGTCAAGACCAAGACCCCCGCCGCCAAGGAGACGTCGCGTGACCGTTCTCAACGGCAACGGCGTCACCGGCTCGGCGTCGAATGCGAGCTACCTGCTCGGGCAGCGTGGCTATCCGATCCTGACGCCGCCGAACGGCATCCCGGCCAACGCGCCGTCGTTCGACTACTTCCGCACCAAGATCTACTTCGACCCCAAGCAGGCCGGGGCGAAGCAGGCGGCGACGAAGATGGCAGGGCTCTTCGGCTCGGCCGACGTGCAGAAGGCGACGCCGGCGATCACCGCGCTCGCGAACGACGCGATGCTGACCGCCGTCGTCGGGCAGACGTTCCACGGCACGCTCGCCGCAGCCCCGGTCGACCAGACGCCGAAGCGCGAGCCCGCGAACGTCCTCCCCGGCGCCTCCGCGTCGCTCGATCTCCTCCGCGAGCGCCAGAAGAAGGTCGACTTCGACCTGATGGTGCCGACCGTGCTCGAGAGGTCGTCCTGGATCGATCGGGAGCGACCGATCAGGCTGTACCGGTTCGACGACAAGGACAAGCACAAGACGATCCGGCTGACGTACAAGATGGGCTCGAACGACTACTGGGGCGTGCAGGAGTCGAACTGGGAGAAGGCGCCCGTGCTCGGGAGCAACAACTTCACGCGCAGCATCGGCGGGCGGAGCTACGGGCTCTTCTACAACGGCCCGCACCTGCACATGGTGGTGCTGAACCGCAAGGGCGCGACCTACTGGGTCGTCAACACGCTGCTCGACCGGCTCTCGAACGAGACGATGCTCGCGATCGCCAAGGGCCTGCGGCCGATCAGCAAGGTCCACACCTCGTAACCAGGCCGCCCCGCGGGACCGCGGCCGGGTACGCTCCCAACCGTCGTGAGCGCCTCCCCTTCCCGCGTCGCCGTCTTCGGTGCCGGCTACGTCGGCCTCGTCACCGGTGCCTGCTTCGCCGAGCTCGGCCACTCGGTCGTCGTCCGGGACGTGATCCCGGAGCGCATCGCGGCCCTGCAGCGCGGCGAGGTGCCGATCTACGAGCCCGGCCTCGAGGAGCTGATCGCGCGAAACGGCGAGCGCCTCGCTTCACCGACGACGTCGGCGAGGCGATCGACGGCGCCGACTTCGTCTACATCGCGGTCGGCACGCCGCCCACCTACTCCGGCGACGCCGATCTCTCCGCGGTGTGGACGGTGATCGACGAGCTGCCGGCGATCGACCGGCGCTGCGTCGTCGTGATGAAGAGCACGGTTCCGGTGGGCACGGGCCTCAAGGTGCGCCACCGCCTCGACGAGCGGGGGCTGCGCCAGGTCGGCTACGCCTCGAACCCCGAGTTCACGGCCGAGGGAACGGCGGTCAAGGACTTCCTCCATCCCGACCGGATCGTCGTCGGCGCGTTCAACGACGAGGACGGCGACGCCGTCGCCGGCCTGCACGCGGGCATCGAGGCTCCGGTCGTTCGCTGCGACGTCGCGTCGGCGGAGATGATCAAGCTGGCGGCGAACGCGGCGCTGATGACGCGGATCTCGTTCATCAACGAGATCGCGAACGTCTGCGAGGCGACCGGCGCCGATGTCGTGCGCGTCGCCGAGGGCATCGGCCTCGACCGGCGGATCGGCCCGAGCTTCCTGCGGGCGGGGATCGGCTTCGGCGGCTCCTGTTTCCCCAAGGACTCCCTGGCTCTGAAGCAATTGGCAGCGAACTCGGGCTACCACTTCCAGCTGCTCAACGCCGTGATCGAGGTGAACGAGCTGCAGAAGCGCCGCGTGATCGGCAAGCTCCACAGCCACCTCGGCTCGCTGCGGAACAAGCGGATCGCGCTGCTCGGGCTCGCGTTCAAGCCGCACACCGACGACATGCGGGAGGCGCCGAGCCTCGTCCTCGCGGGCAGGCTGCTGGCCGAGGGGGCGGACGTGATCGCGTGGGATCCCGTCGTCGACGGGCACGACCTGCACGGCGTCGAGATCGCCGACACGCCGGAGGCGGCGGCGCTCGACGCCGACGCGGTCGTGATCGTGACCGAGTGGCCACAGCTCGCGGACGTCGACTGGGCGGCGGTGGGCGCGACGATGCGCACCCGCGTGCTGATCGACGGTCGCAACATGCTCGACCCGGAGCCGCTTCGCGCGGCCGGGTTCACGGTCGAAGGCATCGGGCGCGCGGCCGAGCCCGGGATCGCCTGATGGAGGCGATCGTCCTCGCCGGAGGCAAGGCCGAGCGGATGGGCGACGCAACGGCGGGCCGGCCGAAGTCGCTCGTCGAGGTCGGCGGCAAGCCGCTGCTCGCCTGGCAGATCGGGCGCCTGCACCGGGCCGGCGTCGATCGCGTGATCATCAGCTGCTCGGCCGGCCAGGAGCCGGACTTCGAGGAGGGTCTTGCCGGCCTCGGAGTCGAGATCGCCTGCGCAGGCGAGACCGAGCGGCTCGGCCGCGGAGGCGCGATCCGGTTCGCGGCCGGCTTCCGCAGCGAGAGTGGCGACTTCCTCGCGATGAACGGCGATGAGCTCGTCGACGTCGACTTCACGGCCCTGCTGGCGCGGCATCGCGCGAGTGGGGCGGCGGCGACCGTCACCGTGGCCCAGCCGCCGTCGCAGTTCGGGCAGGTCGATCTCACCGACGACGATGTCGTGACCGGCTTCCACGAGGTGGCGCGGGTGCCGTACTGGGTCAACTGCGGCATCTACGTCGCTGTCCGCCGCCGCGATCGAGCGCTTCCCGGAGAAGGGCGACCACGAGACGACGATCTTCCCGGAGCTGGCCGACGAGGGCTCGCTGCGCGCGTATCGCCACACGGGGCTGTGGCTGACCGTGAACACGCCGAAGGAGCTCCGCCGCGCCGACGAGCACGTCTCGCAGCATCCAGAATGGCTCGCATGACGACGCCGTACGCCTTCGCATCGCGCCACATCGACAAGCCGTGGGGCTACGAGCTGATCTGGGCCGAGTCGGAGACCTACGTCGGCAAGGTGCTGTTCGTCCGCGCCGGCCAGGCGCTCAGCCTCCAGTACCACGAGCAGAAGGACGAGTCGTGGCTCGTCCAGAGCGGGCGCGCCTCGCTCGAGCTGGGACAGGTCGGCGGCGAGCTGGAGACGCTCGAGATCGGGCCGGGCGACTGCTTCCGCTACCGGCCCGGCACCGTGCATCGCGTCACGGCGCTCGAGGACACGACGATCCTCGAGGTCTCGACGCCGCACCTCGACGACGTCGTGCGGCTCGACGACCGCTACGGCCGGCCCGAGCGCGACGCGTAACTGCGGGTGAGGCTGAAGCCTCACCCGGCTACACTCGGTCGCGTTCACGCACCGAAAGCGAGACCCGAGCATGGCTACGACTCAAAAACACGATGTGAAAGACCTCGCCCTCGCCGCCGAGGGCGTCCGCAGGATCGAATGGGCCGACCGGCAGATGCCGGTGCTCCAGGCCATTCGCGAGCGCTTCGAGCGTGAGAAGCCGCTCGACGGCTACCGCGTTTCGGCCTGCCTGCACGTCACCACCGAGACCGCGAACCTGATGCGCACCCTCAAGGCCGGCGGCGCCGATGTCGTCCTGTGCGCGTCGAACCCGCTGTCCACGCAGGATGACGTCGCGGCAGCGCTCGTCGATGCGTACGGCATCGGCACCTTCGCGATCAAGGGCGAGGACAACGACACGTACTACTCGCACCTCGAGGCTGCGATCGACCATCGGCCGCACATCACGATGGACGACGGCGCCGACGTGATCGGGATCCTCCACTCGGCGAGGCGCGAGCAGCTCGGCGACGTGATCGCCGGCACCGAGGAGACGACGACCGGCGTGATCCGGCTGAAGGCGCTCGAGGCCGACGGCAAGCTCGGCTTCCCCGTCGTCGCCGTCAACGAGGCCCGCACCAAGCACCTGTTCGACAACCGCTACGGGACGGGCCAGTCGACCCTCGACGGGATCATCCGGGCCACCAACGTCCTCCTCGCGGGCCGCGTGTTCGTCGTCGCCGGCTACGGCTGGTGCGGACGCGGCGTCGCGATGCGCGCGAAGGGCATGGGCGCGCACGTGATCGTGACCGAGGTCGATCCGATGCCGGCGATCGAGGCCGTGATGGACGGCTTCCAGGTGATGCCGATGCTCGAGGCGGCGAAGATCGCCGACATCATCGTCACCGCGACGGGCGACAAGTCCGTCGTCGCGAAGAGCCACTTCGAGGTGATGAAGGACGGCGCGATCGTCGCGAACACGGGCCACTTCAACGTCGAGATCGAGATCGGCGCCCTCCGCGCGATGGCGGTCGAGACGCGGGAGGCGCGGGAGTTCGTCGAGGAGTTCACGTTCGCCGACGGGCGCAAGGTGTACCTGCTCGCCGAGGGGCGCCTCGTCAACCTGTCAGCCGCCGAGGGCCACCCGGCCCAGGTGATGGACATGTCGTTCGCGAACCAGGCGCTGTCGGCCGAGTACATCGTCCAGAACGCCACCGAGCTCGAGCGCAAGGTCTACGTCGTGCCGAAGGAGATCGACGACGAGATCGCGCGGCTCAAGCTCGCGACGATGGGCATCTCGATCGACCAGCTCACGGAGGAGCAGGCGAAGTACCTTGCCTCGTGGGACGAGGGAACCTAGCCAAGGCGGGGATGCGTGGTAGCCGCCTCGGGACCTCGAGCCGGACCGCATCGTCCGGCTCGAGGACGACGCCGTCGTCGTCCTCGACCAGCGGCGGCTTCCCGACGAGGTGGTCGAGCTCCGCTGCACCGATGCGGCGGAGCTCGCCGAGGCGATCCGGTCGCTCGCAGTGCGCGGCGCGCCGGCGATCGGCGTCGCCGCCGCGTACGGCCTGGCGCTCGCCGCCAGCGCAGGGCCAGGACCTCGACGCCGCCTACGAGACTCTCGCGTCGTCGCGGCCGACGGCCGTGAACCTCCGCTGGGCGCTCGACGAGATGCGGGCCGATCCGACGCCCGACCGCGCGCGGCGCATCCACGAGGACGAGGTCGCGCGGTGCGTCGCGATGGGCGCCCACGCCGCCGAGCTCGTGCCGCCGGCGGCGCGCATCCTGACCCACTGCAACGCGGGCGGGCTCGCCACGGGAGGGTACGGATCCGCGGTCGGTGCGATTCGCGCGGCCGCGGAGCGGGGAGGAGTGTCACATGTGTGGGTCGACGAGACACGGCCGCTGCTCCAGGGGGCACGCTTGACCGCCTTCGAGCTCGAGGCTGTCGGCATTCCGCATGCGGTGATCGTCGACTCGGCGGCAGCCTCGCGCATGGCCGCGGGTGAGGTCGACATCGTGATCACCGGCGCCGACCGCATCGCGGCGAACGGCGACAGCGCCAACAAGATCGGCACCTACAGCCTCGCGGTGCTCGCCCGCCACCACGAGATCCCCTTCGTGATCGTGGCGCCGAGCTCGACGATCGATCCGGCGACCCCGATCCGGTGCCGAGATCCCGATCGAGGAGCGTGACGGAGCCGAGGTGACGCCGCGCTTCCCCGCGCGCAATCCCGCATTCGATGTCACTCCGGCCGGCCTGATCACGGCGATCGTGACCGAGGAGGGCATCCACCGGGCACCGTACGGGGAGTCGCTGCCCGCGCCGGTGGGCTCGCGGTGATCCTGGACGAGATCGATCCCGCCTCGCGTGCGACGCTCGAGCAGCACGGGTTCGACGAGCGCAGTTCGAGGAGCTCCGCCGCCGCCTCGCCGACGGCACGCTGACGGCGGCGGGCAACGTGGTTCAGGGCGTGGTCGAGCCGCCGCTGCCGTCGGATCTCGTGCCGCTGCCGGAGCCGGGCGACCCGGGCTTCGCCGAGGCCCAGGCGGCCGGTGTCGACAGGCTGCAGGCGGGACCGTGGCGATGGTCGTGCTCGCCGGGGGGATGGCGACGCGCTTCGGCGGCGGCGTCAAGGCGGTCGCCGAGGCGATCGACGGCCGGAGCTTCCTCGAGGTCAAGCTCGGCGAGACCGCTCGCCTGGGCAAGGCGCTCGGCGTCGAGATTCCCGTGGCGGTGATGACGAGCTTCGCGACGGACGAGGTCGTCCGCGCGCACGTGGCCGAGAAGGGGCTCGGAGACCCACTCTGGTTCTGCCAGACCGCTGCGCCGCGCCTGCAGCCCGACGGCAGCGTGTTCCTCGAGGAGGACGGGAAGGCGTCGCTCTACGGCCCGGGCCACGGCGACGTCCTCTCGACGATTCGGTCGTCCGGAACGCTCGCCGAGCTCCAGCGCCGCGGCGTCCGCACGATCGTCGTCTCGAACGTCGACAACCTCGGCGCGCGCCTCGACCCGGTCGTGGTCGGGATGCACGCGCTCGCGGAACGCCCCTGACCGTGGAGGTCGTGGCGAAGGGCGACGACACGGGCGGAGCACCGGCACGGGTCGACGGCCATCCGCAGCTGCTCGAGGCGATGCGCTTTCCGCCCGAGTTCGACCAGGCGCGCATCCCGGTCTTCAACACCAACACCTCACTGATCGAGGTCGACGCCCTTGCCGAGCCGATCGAGCTCACCTGGCTCGTCGTCGAGAAGACCGTCGACGATCAGCCGGTGGTGCAGTTCGAGCGCCTCTACCACGAGCTCTCGGCCCACGTTCCGACGACGTTCCTCGTCGTGCCGCGCCACGGGCCGCGAGGCCGCTTCTTGCCGGTCAAGGAGCCGGCCGACCTCGCGGAGGTCCAACCCGCGCTGCGGGAGCTGCTCGCGACTCCCCTCCCGAGTACCTCGGAGGGGTCGACCCGACGGACTCTGAGCGCCTATTGCGGAGGGTTCGACTGGTCGAACTCGGAGGTCGCGCGGCTCCAGATCTTGGTGCCCGGCGAGCCGCTCACCATCTGGCGTACGGCGACCGTTATCTGCTTGATGTCTCGCCCTCCGGTCACCGTCGCCGTGACGATGTAGGTGTCCACCCGGTACGGCTGGTTGTCGGGCCCCGTCCAGGTCTGCGTGGCGCACCCGACCACAGCCTGGGTCGACGCGGTGCATGACGACGCCGGCGTGCCACCCGTGATCTGGCCGGTGGAGGAAGGGATCGAGGCGTCGCTCGAATGAGCGGTCACGTAGGGGTCGCTGCCGCTCGGGATCGTCGACGACGCCAGCTGAATCGAGTCGTACGGGAGGCTCTTGTAGGCCTCGATCTGACGATCCGCCAGCGTGAGCGCGGTGCCTTCCGTCCCCGAATGGTGCAGGCTGATCATGCTCGAGGCATAGCTCGACATCAGCGCGCCGACCGCGACGACGATGAAGGTCATCGCGATCACCAGCTCGATCAGCATCGAGCCCGATTCGTCGCTACGCAGCGATCGGAGTGAGTGTCGCAGGCTCATTCCCTCACCATCGGCACCGGGAGATGCGGGCTGAAGTGCCACTCAGCCCGCCGGCATCTGGCGCCAGCTGCTGGGTACGACGTGCCCCCACGAGGCCGATCGCCGTCGGATCCCGGGCGCGCCGGGCGTGCCCGGGGGCGGGTTCAGCACGTCGGTGTGCTTGGGAGTGCCGGACATGACCCCCTGGTCGGTCGTCACCGGGCCGGTGACGTACGAGGTACCGGTCTGCTGAAAGCAGCCGACGACGTAGGCGAGCACGTCGATCTGGGCGTTCCCCGACATGCTCCAGGCAGCCGGGGAGGTGCACGACGTCCGGACCCGGTCATGCCGGACACGCCGCCCTGAGTTCACGGCCACGACCGCGAGCGCGCCGAGTGCCGCGTTCCACTTGCCGGTGCAGGTCGACCCGCTGACCGCGGCGCCTGGCCCGCAGATGGTCATGTTGCCGGAAATCGCGACCCTGACCGTTGACGAAGATCGTCCCGGTCCCCGTGAAGTTGGCGTTGCCACCGCTCATGACCAGGTTGCCGTCGAGATAGAGAATGCCGGAGGCCGCCAGCGCCTTCGTGGCCGGGTTCCAGCTCAGCGTGCCCATCTCGTTCCCTGCGACGTGGCTCGAGGTCTTGTAGACGGTGCAGTTGTACGCGCTTCCGGTGAGGAGCGTGATCGAGCCGACGCTGGAATCGCGCGTCCCGTTGCCGTCGAACGTGAAGGATCCGGTGCTGCAGACCGGATGGTTCCAGTCCCCGCCGGCGTAGGTCCCTGCCGCGTCGAGCGGGGGCTTCGTCAGCGACTGGGCCGTGGAGATGTAGTTGTTGGCGTACACCTTCGACTGGGCGGAGTTGCTGCAGATCTTGGCGCTGCCGTTCACGGTGCAACCGCCGACGATGTCGGCCTGGGCGATCTTCGCGCGCGGAGGTTCCGATCGCCGCGGGCCCTCCCGTCAGCTGCACCTGGCCGCCCGACGTAGAGGTAGAGGCTCGGGGTCGCGGGCGTGGGCTCGGTGATCTGCTGGTTTCCGTTCAGGCAGAGGTTGCCGGCGGCGTAGACCGAGATGCTGCACCGTCCCGGTACCGCTCATGATCGCGCAGTTGGCGGGATCCGCGACGAAGAACCCCTTGCCCCAGCTGGCGGACGTCGGGCGTGATGAGGACGCTCTTGTTTGCCGCCAGCTTGACCGAGACCTTGCGCGTCGACGCTTCCCGGAGGTCGCCTGGGCGTAGAGCGTCCACGTGTCGACCGTCGAGGTGCTCGCCGTCTTCGTGGCCCACCACTGGCCGCTGCCGTTGTCGAGCGTAGTAGTTCGTCGCGGCCACCGACGAGATGCTCAGGGTGTCCTGCGTCGAGAGGTACGAGACGGCCTCGTTCAGACCGGCCTCCGCGATGTTGAACGCGCGCTCTTCCTGCCGGTCGCGCCCGACGGCGGTCTGGTTCGAGGTCACGAGCATGATCATGCTGGCCGTCGCGACCGAGAGCGCGGCAACCACGATCAGCGCCAGGACGAGCGCGAGCCCGCTCTCGTCCGAGAGACGCTTGCGCACGCCAAGCGACCGACCGTCGACCCGGCGTACCCGAGGTTCGCTGTGAGGCCATCCAGGCTCACATCGGCAGGCGCTCATCCGTTTCAGTCACCCACAAGAGTGATCTGGCCTGACGCGGCTGCACCCGGTCGGCGCGGGTTCAAGTTCAGCGCCTGATCTGCCGATGAGCTGGAGGTCGTGCAGATCGCGAGCGTGATGAGAAAACTCCGGGACCGCTTGGGCCGCGATGACGGCTACACGCTGGTCGAGCTCATCACCGTCATGGCGATCCTCGGGATCGTGCTTGCTCCGTTGAGCTCGAGCTTCGCCAGCGGCATGGTCGCAGCAGGCGAGCCAGACTCGGCGAGAACAGGCCTACGCGAATGCGAGGGTGGCGCTGCAGCGACTTCGGCTCGACGTCCATTGCGCGAGCGCCGTGACGTCCGTCGAGCAGAATTCATACGGTGGCTTCACGTTGACGCTGACGGAGTCGAACGACCAGAGCCCTGCGGGCTGGTGCCCGGCCGTCATCCCCGCGGGCGCCGCCTCGTCCGGCGTTCAGTGGTGCACGGTCCCCTACGCGGGCTCGACGACGCGATTCGACCTCTACCGATTCCTCGGGACGAATCCCACCGACTGCGACGGCGGCACCGGCTCGACGTTCGAGACGAGCTACCTGGCCGCGCAGCCGGGCGCCTGGCCGACGAACTCGGCTGCCGTCGGGAGCTCCGGGAGCGGTACGCCGACGAGCTGGGTCGGGAACCTCTGGCCGACATCGGTGACGTGCCAGAGCGGGTACCTGCCGACGCTCTCGGTCGATTTCAACGTCAACGTCGATCCGGTGAACCATCCGAACGAGCACTACGAGATGATGGATTCGATCACGCTCCGCAACGCCCCTCGCTGCCCTGAGCGACGAGCGCCAAAGCCGGCACGCATCCGGCTCACTCTCGTAACGGGTCGTGCCGTAGCGTCGGAAGATGTCGCTCCTCGACGTCGTCCTCCCGCGCAGGTGCGCCGTCTGCGGCCGTGTCGGGACGTCGCTTTGTGGCACGTGCCTGCTGCGACTCGTCCGTTGCGCGCCTCCGTGGTGCGAGCGCTGCGGTGCGCCCGGCCCGTGGCCGGTTCGACGCTGTGCCGAGTGCGGCGGCCGGCGGCTCGCCTTCGCCTCGGCCCGAGGAGCGCTCGTCTACGACGGCGGCGCACGTGCCCTCGTCGCGTCGTGGAAGGAACGAGGACGCCGAGACCTCGCGGTCGTCGCCGCCGAGCTCGTCGTCGCCGGGATCCCCAGGCCGGAGGTCGACGTGGTCACCTTCGTTCCCGGCGATCGCGATCGCGGGCTCAGGCGCGGACATGCACCGGCGGCAGCCCTTGCGGCCGAGCTCGCCGCTGCCTGGTCGATCCCGATCGCGACCCTCCTGCGGCGCCGGCCGGGAATCGATCGCCAGCGCGACCTGCCGCGGGCCGAGCGCCGCGGCAACGTTGCGGGCGCCTTCTCTCCCCACGGGACGTCTCCGCCGCGCGTGTGCCTCATCGACGACGTCTACACCACGGGCTCGACGGCGACGGCCTGCGCGACCGAGCTGCGCCGAGCGGGCGCGCGCCGGGTCGACGTCGTGTGTTTAGCGCGGGCAGTCCGGTAGTAGGATGGATGCAAGAGATACGACGGAGGGAGATGGAGGATCGCCATGCAACTCAAGCTCACCGCCCGTCACGACAACCCGAGTGAGGCCACGCGCCAGTACGCGGAGGCCAAGTTGTCGAAGCTCGAGCGCCGTCTTCACGATCTCACCCTGATCGAGGTCACGTTCTCGCGCGAGCACAACCCGTCGATCGCCAACGACCACACGGTCGAGGCGATCGTGCATGCCAAGGGCCCGAATCTCGTCGCGCGCGAGTCGGCACCGACCTACGAGGCCGCGATCGACAGGCTGCTCGACAAGCTGGAGCGGCAGGTCGAGCGCTATCGCGACAAGCGCACCGTCGAGATGCGGCGACGCTCGCAGGGTGGGCATGCTGCCGCGCCGGCCGAGGAGCCCCTCGAGTTCGTCCCCGGTGAGTCGCCGGCGCAGTCGACCCGCAACTAGAAGCTCGCGCCCGCGGCCGAGAGCACGGCCGCGCAACGGATCAGCCCGAGGTGGCTGTACGCCTGCGGGTGGTTGCCGAGCCCTCGCTCGGCGAACGGGTCGTACTGCTCGGGCAGCAACCCCGTCGGCCCCGCCGTCTCGAGCATCTGCTGGAACAGCTCCTCGGCATCGCTCCGCCGGCCCGTGCGGAGATAGGCCTCGATCAGCCAGGCCGTGCAGATGTGGAAGCCGCCCTCGGTGCCCGGTAGGCCGTCGTCC
Organism: uncultured Thermoleophilia bacterium; assembly: GCA_963751875.1. Classification (GTDB taxonomy): domain Bacteria; phylum Actinomycetota; class Thermoleophilia; order Gaiellales; family Gaiellaceae; genus Gaiella. The sequence goes on along the minus strand of CAVVWG010000023.1, from coordinate 98,347 downwards.
CACCGGTAGCGGTACACGACGGCTCCGCTCCGCAGCTCGGCCTCGATCTTGAGCACCGTGGCGAGGAACCGCGGATCGTCGTCGGCGAGGAGCCCCGAGAGCCCGATCCAGAGTGACGACGCGTCGATCTCCTCGTCGCCGTAGGCGACCGAGTACGCGCCGGCTGCCTCGTTCCAGCCGTGCTCGAGCACGTTCGCCCGGATGCTTTCGCGGAGCTCGACCCAGTCCGGCCGGGGCGCCTCGCCGCGCAGCGCCTGAACCTCGAGCGCGCGGTCGACGGTGAGCCAGCACATCACCTTGGAGTAGACGTGGTGGCGCGGCGGCAGCCGGGCCTCCCAGATCCCGTGGTCGGGCTCGTGCCAGCGGCGTCCGACCGCCTGCACCATCGCCTCGACGACGCGCCAGTGCTCGTCCTCGACCGAGCCGCGCGCAGCCGAGACGGCGGCCACGAGATCGGCGATCGGCCCGAACACGTCGAGCTGGATCTGGCGGTTGGCTGCGTTCCCGATCCGCACCGGCCGCGACCCGGCGTAGCCGGGCAGCGTCTCGATCACGGCCTCCGGCCCGAGCTCGAGCCCCTCGATCGTGTAGAGCGGGTGCAACCGCTCCGGATGGCCGCCCGTGCGGTCGATGCACCCGTCGACCCAGTGCAGGAACGCCTCGGCCTCGCCGAGCGAGCCGAGGTCGACGAGCACCCGCGCCGTCATCGCGGCATCGCGCAGCCAGCAGTAGCGGTAGTCCCAGTTGCGCACGCCGCCGAGCTCCTCGGGGAGCGCCATCGTCGCCGCAGCGAGGATCGAGCCCGTTGGGCCGTGGCAGAGCCCGCGCAAGCGTCAGCGCGCTGCGGACGACGTCCTTCCTGGCGATGTCGGGGAGCTCGAGCCCGCCGACCCAGTCGAGCGACGGCTGCTCGGCCCGCGCCTGCCGATCCTCGATCGAGTCCGGGTGGGGCTGGACGTTGTGGGAGTCGAAGCGCAGCTCGAGGGGAACGTGCCCACCGGCGGCCGAGAGGTCGACCACCGCGCGCGCCGTGTCATGGCCACCGTCCTCGAAGACGTCCCACTCGACACCGGGGGCGTAGAGCGTGATCGGCTCGTTGTAGCCGAGCACGAGCAGTCCGTCGCCGAGCGGCTGCAGCTTGATCGGCACCTGGCCGAACTCCGGCCGCGGAGCGAACTCGAGCCGCGCGACACCGCTCCCGGAGAGAACGCGGACGAGCGTCGAGCAGCTCGCCGCGCCCTGGTCGGCGGCCGGCCTGGCGTCGCCGTTCGGAACCGGCCCCTCGAGCCAGTCGGTCACCGTCACGCCCGACCAGCGCGTCTCGACGGTCATCGTGCTCGGCCGGTAGCGCTGGCCGAGCGGGAGCCCCTGGCGCTCGGGCGTGACCGAGAAGTATCCGGCCCGAGAGCCGCCGAGGACGTCCGCGAAGATCGCCGCCGAGTCGGGCCGGGGATGGCACAGCCAGGTGACCCTGGCGTCCGGGGCGAGCAGCGCCACCGTCGAATCCGTTCGAGAGCATCGAGTGCCGCTCGATCGGAACCGCGTGGTCGCCGTAGAGCCAGTGCCGGCGCATCTCGAGCAGGAAGCCGAGCACCCGCACCGCGTCGATCGGCTCGTCGACGCGGTACCCGGCGAGGGTCTCGCCGCCGCCGATCTTCACGCCGACATCGGGACCGTGGAGCCGTGCGAACGCGTTCTCGTCGGTGACGTCGTCGCCCAGGTAGAGGACGGCGCTGGCGGAGGCCTGCGCGCGCAGCGAGGTGACCGCGGCGCCCTTGTCGGTGGCGAGGAGCGACAGCTCGATCACGTCCTTGCCGTACGTGACGTAGATGTCGGGCCACGATGCCGGCCCGCTGCGGACCGCCTCGAGCGCGGCCTCGCTCACCTCCGGGTCGACCCCGCGCATGTGCACGGCGATGCTCGCCGGCTTGGTCTCGAGCCGGATCCCGGGATGCTCGCGCGAGATCGCCTGCAGCTCGGCCAGCAGCCGGCCGTGGAGCTCGTGGAGCTCCGGCGCAAGCCGTTGGATGAATCCCAGGTCGAACTCCGAGCCGTGGCTGCCGACCAGGTGCACCTCGCTCGGCAGGCGCGAGAGCGTCGCCAGGTCGCGCAGGGCGCGGCCCGAGATCACCGCGACGACGGTCTGCGGCAGTGCCGCCAGCGCACGGACGGCGGCGACGGCCTCCGGCAGCGGGCCGGCCGCCGCCGGATCGTCGACGAGCGGCGCGAGGGTGCCGTCGTAGTCGCACCCGACGAGCAGCTGGGGGACGCGCGCGATCCTGCCGAGTGCGGCGCGCAGCTCGGGGTCGAGCCCTCCGTTCGTCACGACGTGAGCCTCCGCGCGCCTCGCAGGTCCAGCCCAAATCGCGCCGTGGTAGCTCCGCTGTTGTCGATGACGGTCACACCTTCCACGATAAGCATGCCCAGGTAGGCCGGGCTGCAACCCGGGGCGCGGAGGGAGTCCGCTTGTGTGAAGAATCAATCAGGGCGCGGCGCTCCTCGCGGTAACCTCTCCTCTAGATGTCTACAACCGAATTCGGCAAATTCGAGAAGGTCCTTCGCTTCGGCGAGGGGCGGCGCGTCAAGCGGCTCAAGCAGCAGGCGGAGTACATCGCCACGCTCGAGCCCGACTTCCAGGCGCTCTCCGACGAGGAGCTGCGCGCGAAGACGGTCGAGTTCCGCGAGCGCCTGGCGAACGGCGAGTCGCTCGACGAGCTGCTGTTCGAGGCGTTCGCCGCCGTGCGCGAGGCGCGCTGGCGCGAGTCGCAGCAGCGGATGTTCGACGTGCAGATGATGGGCGGCATCGTCCTCCACGAGGGCGACATCGCCGAGATGAAGACCGGTGAGGGCAAGACCTTCGTCGCCTCGACGGCGCTCTACCTGAACGCGCTGCCGGCGACCGGCGTCCACCTCGTGACGGTGAACGACTACCTCGCCAAGCGCGACGCCGAGTGGAACCGCGGCGTCTTCGAGCGCCTCGGCATGACCGTCGGCTTCATCCAGAACATGATGCCGTTCAACCTCCGCAAGGCCGCCTACGAGGCCGACGTCACCTACGGCACGAACTCCGAGTTCGGCTTCGACTACCTCCGCGACAACATGGCGACGTCGCTCGAGAGCACCGTCCAGCGCAGCCACGCCTACGCGATCGTGGACGAGGTCGACTCGATCCTGATCGACGAGGCGCGCACGCCGCTCATCATCTCGGGCGAGCCGGAGACGGCGGCGAGCACGTACGTCGACTTCGCGCGGATCGCGAAGCAGCTGCGCGGCGAGCCGACGACGCGCAAGGCGGCCAAGGGCGAGGACGAGACCGAGCTCTCCGGCGCCGACTACATCTACGACGAGAAGCACAAGACGGTGTCGCCGGCGCAGACCGCGCTCGACGCCGTCGAGCGGGCGCTCAGGATCGACAACCTCTACGACCCGCGCCACGTCCAGCTCGTCAACCACCTCAGCCAGGCGCTGAAGGCGGAGTCGCTCTACAAGCGCGACGTCGACTACGTGATCGAGGACGGCGAGGTGAAGATCGTCGACGAGTACACCGGCCGCATCATGGAGGGCCGCCGCTGGAGCGAGGGCCTGCACCAGGCGATCGAGGCGAAGGAGGGCGTCAAGATCCAGGAGGAGAACGTCACCCTCGCGACGATCACGCTCCAGAACTACTTCCGCCTCTACGAGAAGCTCGGCGGCATGACCGGCACCGCGAAGACCGAGGAGAAGGAGTTCGTCGAGATCTACAACCTGCACGTGGTCGAGATCCCCACGAACGTCCCCGTCACGCGGCTCGACGAGAACGACTTCATCTTCAAGTCCAAGGACGCCAAGTGGCACGCCGTCGCCGAGGATCTCGTCGAGCGGCACGAGAAGGGCCAGCCGGTGCTCGTCGGCACGATCGCCGTCGAGACCTCCGAGTACCTGTCGGAGATCCTCACCCGGCGCGGGATCCCGCACAACGTCCTCAACGCCAAGGAGCACGAGCGCGAGAGCGAGATCATCGTCGACGCGGGCCTCAAGGGCGCCGTCACGATCGCGACGAACATGGCCGGCCGCGGCGTCGACATCAAGATCGACGACGAGGTGCGCTCGCTCGGCGGCCTCTACGTGCTCGGCACCGAGCGCCACGAGTCACGGCGCATCGACAACCAGCTGCGCGGCCGCTCCGGCCGTCAGGGCGACCCGGGGGAGACGCGCTTCTACCTCTCCGCCCAGGACGACCTCGTGCGGCTCTTCGCCGGCGACCGCATCCACGGGATCATGGAGCGCTTCAAGATCCCGGACGACCAGCCGATGGAGGCGTCGATCCTCTCGCGCCAGATCGAGGGCGCCCAGAAGAAGGTCGAGGAGCAGAACTTCGTCGCCCGCAAGAACGTCCTCAAGTACGACGACGTGATGAACACGCAGCGCATGGTCATCTACGAACAGCGCCGCAGCGTGCTCAACGGCGACGACACCTCCGAGGAGATCCGCGAGTGGATCGAGGAGGTCGTGCGCGAACAACGTCGCTCAACATGACCGCCGAGGACGCCGTCGAGGACTGGGATCTCGAGGGTCTCGTGGCGCAGATGACCGCGCTCTACGGCAGCGACATCACCGTGGAGGAGCTGCAGGAAGAGGTCGACCTCTCGCGCGAGTCGCTCGTCCAGGAGTTCAGCGAGGACGCGCTCGACGCGTACAACGACCGCGAGGTCGGCTTCGGCCCCGAGCTGATGCGCGAGATCGAGCGGTTCGTGATCCTCCAGGTCGTCGACACGCGCTGGCGCGAGCACCTCGAGTCGATGGACTACCTCCGCGAGGGCGTCCACCTGCGGGCGATGGCCCAGAAGGATCCGCTCGTCGAGTACCGCGGCGAGGGCCACATCATGTTCGAGGAGCTCAGCAAGATCATCCGCGAGGAGGTCGTCGCCACGCTCTTCCACGTCGAGGTGCAGCATGGACGAGGCCGAGCAGGCGCTCGCGCCCGTCGAGGCGCCGCAGATGCTCTCGTACGAGCACGAGACCGCCGCCGGCGCCGACGCCATCGCCGCCGCCGGTGGGCTCGCCCCCGTCGCCACGATGGAGCCCGTCCAGCACCAGGTGGTGAAGGACGAGGAGCGCGACATCGGCCGCAACGACCCCTGCTGGTGCGGCTCGGGCAAGAAGTTCAAGCGCTGCCACGGGGCGTGAGCGGTACCGCCTAGATCGCGTCTCGTCGTCGAGGCCGCGCTTGCGGTCGTCGGCATGCTCGTCTTCGTCCTGCTCGCCCGCGCCTACGTCGACGGCGGCCTCGTCGTCTCGTTCGACGACAACGTCTCCCGCTGGGTGGCCGACAACCTGCCCGGCTCGATCGAGTCGATCGCACGCGTCGTTACCTGGCTCGGTGGCGTGATCGGCGCGAGCGTGGTCACGGTCGTCGCCGTCGTCGTGCTGTGGCGCGCCTCCCGCCGGGCAGATGCCGCTGTTCCTCGCCGCTGCCTTCGTTGGCATCAACGTGCTCGTCCCGGTCCTGAAGGCCGTCTACGAGCGCGCGCGGCCCGACCTCGGCACGGTCCCGCTGCCGCACTCGTACTCGTTCCCGAGCGGCCACGCCGCGACGGCGGTGGTGCTGTACGGCGCGCTCGGGGTCCTCCTCGCCGAGCGCGCGAGCTCGCGCCTGCGGGCCGTTGGGTGGCTCGCCGGAGCCGCCGTCCTGGCGCTCGCGATCGGCACGAGCCGCGTCCTGCTCAACGTGCACTTCGTCAGCGACGTCGCGGCAGGCTTCGCAGTGGGGCTCGCATGGCTTTGCTGTTGCCTGATCGTGCGGGACGTGCTGCGTGGAGAACGCGGAGAGCGGGGAGAGGCTTCAGCCTCTCCCCAGGGTTCGCGCAGCTAGGATCCGCCCGTGGCCGACCAGGAGAACCAACCTCTCGCGCAGCTGCTCGAGGAGCTCGGAGCCCAGCTCGACTGGGTTCGTGAGTACCTTTGACCCCGTTCAGCTGACGGCCCGCCAGGAAGAGCTCGAAGCCCTCATGGGCGCGCCCGGTTTCTGGGACGACCAGCAACAGGCGGCACGCATCTCCACCGAGCACTCGCGGGTGACGCGCCGGCTCGACCGCTACCACCGCCTCAACGGCGAGGTCGAGGAGGCCCGCGAGCTCTTCGAGATGGATCCGTCGCTCGAGGACGAGCTGCGCGAGCAGCTGATGCCCGTCTCGGTCGAGCTCTCGCGGCTGCAGGAGGACGCCCTCTTCGACGGCAAGTACGACGCGGGTGACGCGGTCGTCTCGATCAACGCCGGTACCGGCGGCACCGACGCGCAGGACTGGGCCGAGATGATGCTGCGGATGTACCTCCGCTGGTCGGCCGATCGCGGCTACCAGACGGAGCTGGTCGAGGCGAGCCCGGGAGAGGAGGCAGGGCTCAAGTCGGCAACGATGACCGTCAAGGGCGAGAACGCATACGGCGCCTACAAGGCGGAGCGGGGTGTCCACCGGCTCGTGCGGCAGTCGCCGTTCGACTCCGCCCACCGGCGTCACACGGCATTCGCCCAGGTCGTCGTCGCGCCGCTCCTGCCGGAGGACGAGGACGTCGAGATCGACGAGGGCGATCTCCGGATCGACACCTACCGCGCGAGCGGCGCCGGCGGCCAGCACGTCAACAAGACCGACTCGGCGGTGCGGATCACCCACCTGCCGACGGGCATCGTCGTCCAGTGCCAGAACGAGCGCTCGCAGACCTCCAACAAGGCCACGGCGATGCGGATTCTCAAGTCGCGGCTCGCCGAGCTGCAGGAGGAGCAGCGGGAGGAGGAGATCGCGCGCGAGCGGGGCGCGACGCAGGACATCGGCTTCGGAAGTCAAATCCGGTCCTACGTGCTGCATCCGTACCAGATGGTGAAAGACCACCGCACGGATTTCGAGGCGGGGAACGCCCAGGGGGTGCTCGACGGCAACCTCGACGGCTTCGTCCGCGCCTATCTTTTGGCCAAAGCCGCTGGAAAGGTCGTGTAAAGCGTGTCCGCTACACTGGGCCGACAATCCGACCCGGAGCGGCCATCGAGGCCCGCTTCCCTTGATCCGGTGATGGACGACGATCTCCAGCTGACAACCCCGACGGCGCTTGCCGAGCCATCGCCCGCCTACGCGGACGGTGACGATGCCCGTGCCAGCGGCGGCGCCTCGATGATCGTGCTCGAGAACGTGCGCAAGGTCTACGAGCCGAACGTGACGGCGCTCGACGGCGTCTCGTTCGTGATCGACAAGGGCGAGTTCGTCTTCGTCGTCGGCGCCTCCGGCTCGGGCAAGTCCACGATCATCCGACTGCTCCTGAAGGAGCTCGAGCCCACCTCGGGACGCATCCTCGTCGGCGGCCGTGACCTCGGCAGGCTGAAGCACTCGAAGGTGCCGATGCTGCGCCGCAACGTCGGCTGCGTGTTCCAGGACTTCAAGCTGCTGCCGAACCGCACCGCCGCCGAGAACGTCGCCTACGCGCTTCGCGTGCAGGGCGAGCCGACGGCCTCGATCAGGCGCAAGGTGCCCGAGGTGCTCAACCTCGTCGGGCTCGCGCACAAGATGAGCTCGAAGCCGGAGGAGCTGTCGGGCGGCGAGCAGCAGCGCGTCTCGATCGCGCGCGCGGTCGTCAACCATCCGCCGCTCCTGATCTGCGACGAGCCGACCGGCAACCTCGACCCCGACACGTCCGTCGGGATCATGCAGCTCCTCCATCGCATCAACACGGCCGGCACGACGATCCTGATGGTCACCCACGACCGCGAGATGGTCGACAAGATGCGCAAGCGCGTGATCGCGCTCGACCAGGGCAAGCTGATGCGCGACGAGCGGCGCGGAGGGTACGAGACCGAATGAGCCGCTTCAAGCTCGTCTTCTCCGAGGCGGTCCGGTCGATCACGGCGAACCTCTCGACGTCGATCGCCGCGACCATGACGGTGCTGATCGGGATGTTCCTGCTCGGCCTCTTCATCGCGCTCGGAACGTGGGTCGCTCTCGTGGTCCGACCACGTCAAGTCCGAGCTGCAGATCAAGGTCTACTTCGTCGACGACGTGACGCCGAAGCAGGTCAACACGGTGGCGACGTATCTCGGCACCGACACGCGGATCAGCGAGTACCACTTCGTCTCGAAGAGCGAGGCGCTCAAGCAGGCGCGCAAGGCGTATCCCAAGCTCACCCAGAACCTGTCGTCGAACCCGCTGCCCGCCTCGTTCGAGGTCACGCCGGCGAACGCCGACTCGCTGAAGGCGATCTCCGCCGACATCCGCAAGCAGAAGTTCGCCGGCGTCGAGACGGTCAAGGACGGGCAGCAGCTCTCGAAGCGGATCCTCAGCGTCGCGCGCGTGATCGAGCTCGTCTTCCTGATCGCGGTGCTCGTGCTCCTCGGAGCCTCGGTGCTGCTGATCGCGAACACGATCCGGCTCTCGATCTTCTCGCGGCGGCGAGAGATCGAGGTGATGAAGCTCGTCGGCGCGACGAACTGGTTCGTGCGCGGTCCGTTCATGCTCGAGGGCCTGCTCTGCGGGCTCGGTGGGGCGCTTTGCGGCCGTCGTCCTCCTCATGCTCGGCAAGGAGGCCGTCCTGCCGGCGATCATCCCGAGCGACTACACCTCGCCCGACGTGCAGGCCTGGTCGTTCTCCGCTCATCGCGCTGATGCTGATCGGGCATCGGCCTCGCGGTCGGAGCCCTCGGCTCCGGCATGACGCTGCGCCGCTTCCTGAAGGTCTAGCGACCGCGGGGGAGAGCTTCGCGACTCCTGCGCCTGGCTGCACGCTGCGTGATCCGAGCCGGGCTCATTCCCCGTGCCCTCCCTGCACCTGGCGCGCGCCGCTACCCTCAATCCATGCCCGGCGGACGTAGACAGGGACGCGGCCGGGCGAAGCGCCCGAGCCGTTCGGAGCGCCACCAGCGCGCCCGCGCCGCCGGCGTGAACGCCGCGGTTGCCCGCGCGGAGGGGGCGATCGAGATCACGCTGCCGGTCCGGCGCGTGCCGCCCGAGTCGGTCGTCGCCCACCTCGGCCCGACGAACTCCGGCAAGACCTACCACGCGCTCGAGGTGCTCAAGGAGCGCGGCCGCGGCGTCTACGCGGGGCCGTTGCGCATGCTCGCGCAGGAGGCGCACCGCAGGCTCTCGGCCGAGCTCGGGGAGGACGCCGTCGGCCTCGTCACCGGTGAGGAGCGCATCAACGACTCGGCCCCGATCATCTGCTGCACGGTCGAGATGGCGCCGAGCTCGGGCGAGGTGCTCGTGCTCGACGAGGTGCAGTGGGCGGACGACCCCGAGCGCGGCTCGGCCTGGACGCGGCTCCTGCTCGCCGGCGACTACCGCCACATCCTCGTGCTCGGCGCGCTCGATGCCGAGCCGCTCGTGCTGAACGCGTTCCCGGAAGCCGAGGTGAAGGTCTTCGAGCGCATCCTGCCGCTCGAGTTCGTCGGCGAGCGCTCGCTCCGCGGCCTCACGCCCGGCACGGTCGTCGTCGCCTTCAGCCGCAAGGCGGTGCTTGCGCTCGCGGGCGAGATCAACCGCCTGCACCCCGACCGCGTCTCGGTGCTCTACGGCGCCATGCCGCTCAGCTCGCGGCGGGAGGAGATCGACCGGTTCCTCAGCGGCCGCTCCGACGTCACCGTCGCCACGGACGTGCTCGGGCACGGCGTCAACCTGCCCTGCGAGACGCTGCTCTTCGCCGAGACGACGAAGTTCGACGGCGAGTCGCGGCGCGACCTGCTGCCGTGGGAGCTCGCGCAGATCGCGGGCCGCGCCGGGCGCTTCGGCCTCGTCGAGCGCGGCCACGTCGGCGTGCTGACCGGGGTCCCGTGGGCGAGCGCCGATCCCGAGATCGTCGAGGAGGCGCTGCAGCCGCACGTGGTGCTGCCGTCGGGGCACCTCGGCTACCGCATCGTCGACGAGGCGCGGATCAGGCCGCGGCTCGCCGACCTCGGCGTCGACGACCCACGCCGGCTCGACGCGGCGCTCGCTGCGTGGCATCGCGTCGCGACGCGCGCCTGGGCGCACGAGGGCTGGCTCGCGGTCGAGTCGCTGAGCCCGATCCGCGGCCGGCTCGCCGCGATCCAGCGCCGGCTCGCCGACCGCAACCGCCGCCTCTCGATCGAGGACACCTGGAAGCTGATCAATGCTCCGGTCGACGAGGACAACGCCGAGCTGCTCTCGACCCTGGCCCTCGCCGCTCGCCGGCGATACGGCCCAGCGGTCGCTGCTCACCTTCCTGCTCGACCCGGCTCGGCTTCGTGACTCGACGCTCGAGGAAGCAGAGCAAGCTGGACGAACCGCAAGCATCCTGCGCTGGTTCGCGCTGCAGTATCCGGGCGTCGGCGGCGTCACGATCGAGCGGGCCGCCGAGCTCGAGGAGGCCGCCGCCGCGCGGGTCGTCGCGCGCCTGCGCCTCGAGGTGAACGCGCCGACGATCGGCCGCTGCCGGAGCTGCGGCAAGACCACCGCGCCGTGGTTCCCGCTCTGCGACCGCTGCTTCGGCCGCCGCTGAGATTTCGCGATACTGGCGCCGTGCAGAAGATCAACCTCGACGAGCTCGAGATCGCCTACGGCGACGACGACCCCGAGGGCTACCGGGTCGGGCACTGCAGGTTCGGCCCTCAGATCGGCGCCACGGCGATGGGTGCCACGGTCTACGAGCTGCACGAGGGGCAGAGCATCTGCCCGTACCACTACGAGTACGGCTGCGAGGAGTGGGCGATCGTGCTCCGCGGCCGGCCGACGCTGCGGCACCCGGACGGCGAGGACGTGCTCGAGCCGGGCGATGTCGTCTGCTTCCCGGAAGGGCCGGAGGGCGCGCACAAGCTCACGAACACACGCGGCCGAGACCGTGCGCGTGATGCTGCTCTCGGACAAGCCGAGCCTCGCCGCCGCGGTCTATCCGGACAGCGGCAAGATCGGCGATCTTCCCCCCGGACGAGCGCGACAAGATCATGGTCCGCCGCGAGAGCGCGGTCGACTACTTCGACGGCGAGCTGTAGAGCGGCCTCGCGCCGGTAGTGCCGCGCCACGGCGATCGTCGTCGCGCCGACGACGAACGCGATCGTGTTCGGGATGATCAGCGCCCAGTTGTGCAGCGCGACCCCGTAGGCGAACCAGAGCGCGAACCCGACGACGAGCACGCCGAGGTAGGGAATCGAGATCCCGGCCGACGAGCGGCGCGCGATCATGTGGCGGATCTGGAGCGTTGGCGAGAGCGCCATCGCGATGCCCCACGACGAGGCGATGATGGCGAGCAGGGTGGTGGTGGACATGCAGGGACTCCTTCGAAGGACGTGCAGGACGGGGACGAGCCCCGGTCAGTCCCGCAGGTCGCCGCGTTCGCGATAGTCGCCGTAGAGCGGGCGGATCACGTCGGCAGGAGCATGCATGCGGCCTAGCGTAGCGGCCGCGCGACGCCGCGGCCCCTACAATCCGCAGGTGCCCAGGGAGACCACCGGAACGACCAAGCTGATCGCCGAGAACCGCCGCTCGCGGCACGACTACGAGCTGCTCGAGCGCGTCGAGGCGGGCATCGTGCTCAGCGGCACCGAGGTGAAGGCGCTGCGGGCGGGCCACGCCCAGCTCGGCCAGGCTTTCGCGGACGTCCGCAACGGCGAGATGTGGCTCATCGGCGCCTCGATCTCCGAGTACGCCCAGGGCAACATCTCGAACCACATCACCGACCGCGACCGCAAGCTCCTGCTCAAGCGGAGCGAGATCGACAGCCTCTACGCGAAGGTGCGGGAGAAGGGGCTGACGCTCGTCCCCACGAAGCTCTACTTCAAGGACGGCAAGGTGAAGGTCGAGGTCGCGCTCGGCCGCGGCAAGGACAAGGGCGACAAGCGGCGCTCGATCGCCGACCGCGACGCCAAGCGGCAGATGGAGCGGGAGCTCAAGAGCAGGCGCTAGGCCGGGTGAGGCTAGCCTCACCGCCGGGCTCAGTCCGGCCCGGACAGCGCCGTCGTGCAGCATGACCAGCCCGGGCTCGCAGCTTGTACCCGTGGCGCTCGTTGAGCCGGCGGATCGGCTCGTTCCGCACCTCGTTCGCGGTCTGCAGCCTCTCGTAGCCGGCCTGCTTCGCCCAGCCGATCTGCGGTGCGCTTCAGCGCCGCCGCGATCCCGCGCCCACGGAACGCGCGCCGAACGCCGGTCATGTCGTGGTAGGCGACCTTCGTGTCCGACTTCGAGAGCGAGAGCTTGGCGTAGCCGGCCACCTCGCCGTCGACGAGCGCGACGAACGTCGCGTCGGGCCGGTCGCTGTCGCCCTGCATGTCCTTCGAGAGCCACTCCTCGAACGAGTCCATCGGCGTGTCCTCGTCGCCGGGCACGTCGGGGTACGCCTCGCAGGCCACCGCGTAGAGGCCCGCGCGAGCTCGGGCCGCTCCGCCCAGGTCACGATCTCGACGCCCTCCGGCGGGTCGATCGCGGGAGCCTCGATCGCGGTCAGGTCGAGCACCATCTTCGAGTTCCGCCCGACCTCGCGGAAGCCGCGCCGGTCGACCCACGCGAGGCTCTCGGGGTCGTCCTCGGCCACGGCCGTCTCGAGCGTGACGCAGCCCCGCTCCTGCACCCACCCCGCGACCCGCTCGTAGAGCGCCGACCCGACTCCCGCACCGCGGTGCTCCGGCAGCACGAAGACCTCGCCGTGCCCGGTGCCCGGCTTCGAGTGCCAGCCGACGTAGGCGAGCGCGGCGCCGGCGTCCTCGCCGTCCTTCGACGCGACGAACCACACCATGTCCTCGGCCTGGCGCTTCCAGTCGACGTACTCGCCGACGCCGCCGCTCCGGTCGGCCCGGACGCGGCCGGCGATCGCCGATCCAGCGCTCCAGCTCGTCGGCTTCGATCTCCCTGATCTCGATCATCAACCGAACGATACGCGCGTCTTGGTCGTGCGCCGAGTCGGAGGAGTAGGCTCGATCGTGTATCCGCCGACGAAGGAGGTTGCCTTGCGCGGAGTAGCGCTGACTGTCAACGGAACCCGTCACGAGGTCGAGGTCGAGCCACGTGACCTGCTCGTTCACGTATTGCGCGAGCAGCTGTCGCTCACCGGCACGAACATCGGTTGCGACACGTCGTCGTGCGGAGCCTGCACGGTCCTGCTCGACGGGCAATCCGTGAAATCGTGCACCGTCCTCGCCGTGCAGGCCGACGGCGCGGCAGTGACGACGATCGAGGGGCTTGCCTCGAACGGCGAGCTGCATCCCGTCCAACAGGCCTTTCACGACCATCACGCGCTCCAGTGCGGCTACTGCACGCCGGGCATGGTGATGGCCGCCGTCTCGCTGATCGAGAACGGCGAGGCAACCGACCGCGACGCGATCCGGAGCGGTCTCGAAGGCAACCTCTGCCGCTGCACCGGCTACCACAACATCGTCGAGGCAGTCGCCGCCGCGGCGGGGAGCGCAGCATGAGCGCCACCGCGACACGACACATCGGGGCGCCCTTGAAGCGGAAGGAAGACGATCCGCTGCTGCGCGGACGTGGAAGCTTCGTCGACAACCTCGACCCTGCCGGGCACGGTCGTCATGGCGGTCGTCCGCAGCCCGTATGCGCACGCGCGGATCACGTCGATCGACACCGCCGCGGCGAAGGCCGCCGAGGGCGTCGTCGCCGTGTTCACCGGCGCCGACCTGCGCGACGACTGGAAGGCGGCGATGCCGTGCGCCTGGCCGGTGACCGAGGACATGAAGAGCCCCGAGCACTTCCCGCTCGCCGTCGGCGAGGTGCACTACGAGGGCGACGGCGTCGCGGTCGTGATCGCGGACACGCGCGCGCACGCGATCGATGCGGCCGAGCTCGTCGACGTCGACTACGAGCCGCTCGAGGTGCTGGTCGACGTCGAGGCCGCGGCGCAGGACGGCGCCGCCCTCGTGCACGAGGAGCTCGGGACGAACGTCTCGTACGTCTGGAAGCTCGAGACGGGAGCGTTCGACGACGGCGCCGACGTGATCGTCAAGCACCGCTACGTGCAGCCCCCGCTGATCCCGAACGCGATCGAGCCCCGCGGCGTCGTCGCCCGGCCCGAGCCCGGCGGCGACGTCACGCTGTGGTCGGCGACGCAGATACCGCACATCCTGCGGCTGCTCACCGCCGCCACGCTCGGGATGTCCGAGACGAAGCTGCGGGTGATCGCCCCCGACGTCGGTGGCGGCTTCGGCTCGAAGCTGGACGTCTATGCCGAGGAGCTGCTCGCGGTCGCGATCGCGCGGCGCCTGGGCACGCCGGTGAAGTGGGTCGAGGAGCGCTCGGAGAACGCGCTCGCGACGATCCACGGCCGCGACTTCGTGACGACGCTCGAGCTCGCGGCGACGAAGGACGGCAAGATCACCTCGATCCGGGCGAACGTGATCGCCTCGATGGGGGCGTATCTCCAGCTCGTCACGCCCGGCATCCCGCTGCTCGGCGCCTGGATCTACGCCGGCCCGTACGCGATCCCGAACTACAGCGTCACGTTCACGGGCGTGTTCACGAACACGACGCCGACCGACGCCTACCGCGGCGCCGGCCGGCCCGAGGCGACCTACGTGCTCGAGCGCACGATGGACCTGCTCGCGCTCGAGCTCGGGATCGACCGGGTCGAGCTGCGGCGCAGGAACTTCATCTCGGAGTTCCCGGCCACGCTCGCCTCGGGGCTTGACGATCGACAACGGCGACTACCACGCCTCGCTCGACAAGCTCCTCGAGCACCTCGGCCTCGACGAGCTCGAGGCGGAGCAGCAGGCGCGCCGCGATCGGGGCGACGTGAAGCAGATCGGCGTCGGCTTCTCGACCTACAACGAGATGTGCGGCCTCGCACCGTCGCGCATCCTCGGCGCCATCCGCTACGCCGCCGGCGGCTGGGAGACGGCGACGATCCGCTGCCTGCCGACCGGCACGTTCCAGGTCGTCACCGGCACCTCGCCGCACGGCCAGGGCCACGAGACAGCGTGGTCGCAGATCGTCGCCGACCAGCTCGGCTGCGACCCGTCCGAGGTCGAGGTGCTGCACGGCGACACGAGCATCTCGTCCTACGGCCTCGACACCTACGGGAGCCGGAGCCTCCCGGTCGGCGGGGCTGCGCTCTGGACGGCGGGCGAGAAGATCGTCGACAAGGCGCGCGAGATCGTGGCGCACCAGCTCGAGGTCTCGGCCGACGACCTCGACTACGCCGACGGCACCTTCAGCGTCAAGGGCTCGCCCGACAAGGAGATGACCGTGAAGGGAGCCGCGTGGGCGGCGTTCGCGGCGCACAACCTCCCGGACGGGATGGAGCCGAACCTGGAGGCGACGGCGACCTACGACCCGCCGAACTTCTCCTGGCCGGCCGGCGCCCACGCGGCGGTCGTCGAGGTCGACACCGAGACCGGCGATGCGCGGTTGATCCGCTACGTCGCGATCGACGACGTCGGCACCGTCGTCAACCCGCTGATCGTCGACGGGCAGGTGCACGGGGGCATCACGCAGGGAATCGCGACGGCGCTCTACGAGGAGGCGATCTACGACGAGGACGGCAACCTCCTCAACGGGACGCTCGCGATGTACCTCGTGCCGTCGGCGGCAGAGCTGCCCTCGTACGAGCTCGACCGCACCGAGAGCAAGGCGACCGACCAGCCGTTCGGCGCCAAGGGCGTGGGGGAGACCGGCACGATCGCGGCTGCCCCCGCAGTGATCAACGCCGTGGTCGACGCGCTCGCGCACCTCGGCGTCACCGATATCCAGATGCCGGCGACTCCCGAGAGAGTCTGGCGCGCGATCGAGGAGGCGAAGTCATGATCCCGGCGGCGTTCGACTACGAGCTGGCGGAGTCGGTCGAGCATGCCTGTGGCCTGCTCGGCACGGATCCCGACGCGAAGGTGCTGGCGGGCGGCCACTCCCTCCTGCCGGCGATGAAGCTCCGGATCGCAAGGCCGTCGAAGCTCGTCGACATCGGGCGGCTCTCCGAGCTCGCCTACGTCCGCGATGCCGGCACGCAGCTCGCGATCGGGGCGCTCACCCGCCATGCCGCGGTGCACGCCGATCCGCTGCTCCAGGAGCATTGCCCGATCGTCTCGACGACGGCGGGCAAGATCGGCGACCCGCAGGTGCGTCATCGCGGCACGATCGGTGGCTCGCTCGCCCACAGCGACCCTGCCTCCGATCTCCCCGCGGTGATGCTGGCGCTCGACGCCGACTTCGTGATCGTCGGTGCCGGCGGCGAGCGGGTCGTGGCGGCCGCCGACTTCTTCACCGGCGTGTTCGAGACCGCTGTCGGCCAGGGTGAGCTGCTGACCGAGATCAGGGTGCCGAAGCTCGGCGGGCTCGATCCGGCTGGGCGTACGTCAAGTACCACCGCCGCGCCCAGGACTGGGCCACCGTCGGCGTGGCAGCGCTCGTCCACCGCGACAACGGCTCCGCGACCGGGGCCTCCGTCGCGCTGACGAACATGGGCGGCACGCCGCTGCGGGCGGTGACGGTGGAAGAGGCTGTCGCGAGTGGCGCCTCGCCCGCCGACGCGGCGGCGCACGCCGCCGACGGCACCGAGCCGTCGAGCGACACGGCGGCCTCGGCCGAGTTCCGGAAGCACCTCGCCCGCGTGCTCACGAAGCGCGCGCTCGCGGAGGCGCTCGCCTGACGTAGACGTTCCGGGCGGGGCGCTGGTCGCGCCCCGCCCGCGCGCGTCTAGCGCGTCGAGTGCGGCCCGCAAGGCGTCGTCCGGGCGTCGTGCCCTCGCGGCAGATCAGGCGGTGGCGCAGCACGTACGGCGCGACGTCCCGCACGTCCTCGATCATGACGTGGTCGCGGCCGCCGAGTCGCGCCTGAGCCTTCGCGGCGCTCAGCATGTGGATCGCCGATCGGGAGCTCGCACCGAGCTCCAGGCCGGGATTCTGACGGGTGTGCCGCACGACCGCGACGACGTAGGCGGCGACCTCGGTCGGGACGATCGGTGAGGTCGAGGTCGGCGCGGGCCCGGTCGAGCCCGACGACGCCGAGGAGCGATTGGATCTCGCCGAGCATGTCGGGCGTCACGCCGGTGTGGGGCAGCCGCAGCATCTCGATCTCGCTCTCGCTGTCGGCGTAGTCGAGGATGATCTTGAACATGAAGCGGTCGAGCTGTGACTCGGGCAGCGGGAAGATGCCCTCGTGCTCGTACGGGTTCTGGGTCGCGATCACGAGGAACGGGATCCGGGAGCTGGTGCGTCTTGCCCGTCGACCGTGACGGTGCGCTCCTGCATCGCCTCGAGCAGCGCCGCCTGGTTGCGCGGTGGGGTGCGGTTGATCTCGTCGGCGAGGAGGACGTTCGTGAAGACGACGCCGGGCATGAAGACCTGCTCGCCCATCTTGGTCGTGTTGACAGCCGGTGATCTCGTCCGGCGACGTGTCCGGCGTGAACTGGATGCGCTTGAACTTGGCGCCGAGCACGTGCGCCATGGCGCGTCCGAGCAGCGTCTTCGCGCTTCCGGGCGGGCCCTCGATCAGCACATGGCCCTGCGCGAGTGCTGCAACGAGCAGTAGGTCGACGGCGTCGCCCTGGCCGACGACGACCTTGCCGACCTCCTCCCGCGCGCGGTCGCGTAGGTCGACGAGATTCTCGTATTGGCGTGGCTGCACGTACGACATCTAGCCTCTCCTCGATCGCTCTCCCGCACGGACGATACCGCGGTTTCGGTCGAATTGTCTGCCCCCGGGCGGCGTCAGCTCGCGAACAGCGCCTGCGCGTCGGCAAACGCGACCTGGGCGGCGATCATCGAATCGAGCGTGCCGGCGCCGTACGCCTCGCCGGCCATCGTCCGCGCGAGCGACAGCGCGGCCCGGTACGGGCCGGAGCCCGTGCTGATCCGGGCGACGCCGAGCGCCTTCAGCTCGGTGAGCGGCGGCGAACCGGGAACGGCGAGGACGCTGACAGGCCCGTCGATGCCCTGCACGAGGGCGGTGATCACGCCCGGATCGATCACTCCGGGCACGAAGATGCAGTCCGCTCCTGCGGCGAGATACGCCCGGCCGCGCTCGACGGCGCGCTCGAGCCGCGTGCCCGGGTCGCCGACCTGCCCGAGGAAGACGTCGGTGCGGGCGTTGAGGACGAGCGGAATGCCGGTCTCGTCGCCGACAGCGCGCACCGCCGCGATCTTGGCCGCGAAGCGCTCGATCGGGAGCAGATCCTCGCTGCCGTCGCTGAGATCCTCCATGTTGAGCCCGACCGCCCCGACCTCGACGACACCGCGCGCGGTGGCCGCAGCGGCCTCGGGCTCGTCGCCGTAGCCGGCCTCCATGTCGGCGGTCACGGGCAGGTCGACCGCGCCGGCGATCGCGGCGACCGCTCCGAGCATCTGCTCGCGGGTGAGGTGCTGCCCGTCGGCGTAGCCGAGGGCATTGGCCGCCGCAGCGCTCGAGGTCGCGATCGCGCGCGCCCCGGCGCGGGCGATCACGACGGCGCTCGCCGCGTCCCACGCGTTGAGGAGCAGCAGCGGATCGCCGGGGACGTGGAGGTCGCGGAGAGCCTCTGCCTTGGCGCGCTGGTCCATGGCGTGATCCTACGCAGCGGCGACGGTGAGGCCGTCTGCCGGTTCAGCCGCGCCGGCTTGCGCTCTCCCACCTGACGGCTACCATCCGAAGCGTAGAAATGACATACGGGGGCGACCTGGTTTCGACGTGGTCGGTTCTCCGGCTGAGTTGCGAGCCGAGGTCCCCGGTTGGCCTCGTTAATCCACCGGGAAACACACAAATGCGAATCGTTCAGATCTCGCACTCGCTGCCTAGTCTCGACTAGCTAGCGACGCCCCTCCTGGCTGGGCCCGAGGCCAGGCGCGGCGCTAACCATCGGGCTCGGCGCTACGGGAGAGCCACTCGCCCAAAGCGCGACATCCAAAGGAGGGCTGGCCCGCCGGTAGGTCGTTCGCCACCGGCCGTCGGGTGAGATTCAAGGCGAACTACGCTCGTAGACCCTCTGTCGGTGCGTCCGCGGACGCGGGTTCGATTCCCGCCGCCTCCATGAAAGCGATTCGAGGCCCTCAGGGGCCTCGTCTCGTTCTGTCGCCAGTCTGACGACGCTTGTGCGTGCCTGTCCTCTGCGACGTTGCGACAGCACGTCGGCCAGGTCGTCGAGTTCGAGATCGTCCGTGTAGGCCTGCGTCGTGTCCGGCCGCGAGTGGCCCATGAGCTGTTGGAGCGCGATGAAGTCTCGGCCGCTCTCGCGGATGAATCGGTTTGCGAAGCCGTGCCGTAGCTGGTGAGGGGAGAGGGGACGCACGTCACACGTTTGCAGATCCGTCGCGTGAGTCGCCACAGTGCCTGCTCACTTGCGGCGAATCTTTGGGTCTCTTCCTCCGTCGCTCTCGCGTGTGCTGTCGTTGACCCAGACCTCGATCTCCACCGTGAACACGTGGTCGTCCGGCTCGGGCTGTAGCTCGCGGTAGCTCCGTGCCGAAGCTCTCCCAACACGTCAGGGTCGATCGGCAGCCAGTGCCAGTGTCAGGCCCTTTCCGCTGGACGCGTACTCGCCCTCGGAACAGGTCGAGATCTTCCCACCGACAGCCGAGTACCTCAGAGCGACGTAGACCGACTCCGTCCATCAGGAGCACCGCAGGACGCTCGTGGCCGACAGCCGACGCGTTTGACAAGGAACCACGATCAACTGACGTGACCGAAAGTGAAGCCGCAGGCCGTTTACGAACGCCATTCTCTCAACGCTGAGCAACTCGGAGAAATGAGATCTCGATCTCCCCTCGCCCTTGACCCACGTATCGCCGGAGGCGAATCGAATTCGAGCCAACCCTCCCGCAGCCGGGTGAAGTCCTGCATCCAACGGATCATGCCTCCAACTCCTGATACTCCGCCCAGGACTCGACCTCGAGTGAGAGCACGCTCGCGCAGGCGACGTACATGTCGCTTTCCAGCGGCCACGCGCGTGGCTACTTGCCTACTTTGCAGCAGTGTCGATCGCGTCGACCCAAGCGCGGGTCGCGGCGTCAACGTCACTCGGACACGATCCGAAGCAGTGAACGTGCGCTTCGACGACGAGGTTCCCTCTGCGCCAGTGATACGTCACCTGCGTTCCACTGCCGCCGACCCACAGTCGCCAGGCTTCGTCTCCGAGGTCGTCGACCTGCTCGTCCTTGGTCACGGCGCCACTTCGCTCACCCCACCCACGGGAGAACTCGTTCATCGCCGCCATCGCCTCGTGTGCGTCTTGAGCACTCGCGTAGACGCCGACAGCGAGATTGCCCAGCTTGTCGTTGTCTCGCCCATGTGTTTTGCTGCGTCGCCACGCTCCACCAGAAGCGCCATGCGCCCTTTTAGTTCGACCAACAGCTGGTCGCTCGATTTTGAGGCTGACGGATCCGATTCCGATCCCGCCGCAGCCCGTGGCCACGTCCAATCGGTCGCCACCGGCCGAACCGCCGCAACCCGTGTCGCATCCTCTGCCTCGAATACGCGCTCACTCTTGCCGCCACTGCAACCGGTGACGACGAACACCACCATTCCCAACACTGGCGCAAGCCAGAGTCGAGCCGTTTCGTCGCTAGCAACTAGCCGACGGTCAACTCCTTGTAGATAGGAAAGAGCTTGTCGAACCGGGCGGCTGCATCGCCGCGTTCACGGCCAGCAAGGTAAGCAGCAAGGTCTTCGACGTGGATCTGCACACCAGCCCCGTAGGCGGCGACCTGGTCGAGTGGCATACCCCGTTCCTCCCAGACCAGGATGGTCTGGTCGCCGTCGGTGGTCGAGCGTGGCCTCGATGACGTCCTCGTCCGGCTCGCCCAGGGCCATGGTCGACCAGCAGCCGCTGCGGGGGCTCGCACGCTTCCACGCGGCCGGTGCCTTCCGATCCAGTGGCAAAGAAGCGGAACCGGAACTCACCTCCGAGGCGCAGGTCGCCCTCTACCTCGCCGATCCAGTCGGCTGAGACGGCCGGGATCGGTGAGCGCCGACCATAGGTCGACGATGTCGGTGTCGAAGCGGTCTTCTATCCGTACGACGCCCTTTCCCTCGGCTGATCGCAGGTTGCCCAGGAGGCGGTCGTCTGCGGGAGCGTTGCTGGTCATCTGGTGATCTCCTTCGTATGCGGGTGGGAGTGATGCTTCCACAGAGACCCAACAGCGACACATAAATCATCGGATGGCGTAGCCCGTCGGGTGACATTCCCGAACACTGGCGCAGGCGACGGTCAGGTGGTCTGACGCAACGCCGGGAGAGTGCCAGCATCGCGCCGGCGGTTTCAGGACGTACGCGCCTGACGTTACTGTTTTCCATACGCAACCGCACCAGGCGGTAGTTCTCGTCCCTGTGGCGTCCGTCGCCGGACGCCCTCCGTTGGGAGCCATACTCTCCCGGCCCGTCGAGGCTATACGATTCTGAGGCTCTCGCCGCCTCGATGTTCGGGGTGACATTCCCCAACACAAGCGCACACCACAGATCTGTCACCACCTATCAGGGGTGTTACAAGACCCCTGATCCAGCGCCTCCGATGTGTTCGACGACGAGCACGGCGACGTCGTCCTCTGTGGCCCTGTCGGCGATGAGCGCTTCGCGGAGTGACTCGATGACTTGGTCAGGGTCGAGGCGCGTTGTCATCGCTAGCTGGGCGGCTGCCTGGCGTATTCCTTCGTCGATGGGTCTGTCGCGCCGCTCGATGAGTCCGTCGGTGTACATCACAAGCCTGGCGCCGGGTGGGAACGGCACTGTTTGCGTCTTGCCTGGAAGGTCGAGATAGACGCCGATCATGGTGCCGTTGGCGGTGTCGAGGATCTCGACGTCGCCGTCGGGTAGCTGCAGCAGGGGCGGCGGGTGCCCAGCTGTCGCATAGGTAAGGGTGGCAGCTGGGACATCGACGATCGCGAGCGCTGCTGTCGCGAGGAGAGGCGAGCCGCATCGGCTGAGGAGGCCAGTCAGCTCCGCGAAAATGTGGGACGGTTCGACGGCGGCGTGGAGTAAGGCGCTGATCATCCCGCGGATCAGGGCCATGTCAGCGGCGGCCGTGAGGCCATGACCGACGACATCGCCGACGACCAAGGCGATCCTTCCATCCCCGAGAAGTAGGCCCTCATACCAGTCGCCGCCGACGGTTGCATCGGTATCCGAGGTGGTGTAACGGGCCGCGACGCGCAGCCCGGCAAGCGCCGGGAGACTGGGAAGCAGCCTGTCGTGCAATGCAACGATGAGGTCGTGGTCTGCGTCATAGCGCTCGGCGCGTTCGACTGTCTCGACGCAGAGATGTCCAACGGCTCGAAGAGCGGCATCGAGCTTGCGGTCGAAGACGGTCGGCTCCGACCAGGCGAAACCGATTGCCCCGAGAACGGTTCCGTCGAACCGGTAGAGCGGCAATGACGCTGTCGCTTGCACCCCTGCCGTGATCGTGTCGGCCACCAAGCCGGAAAACTCTTCCTCGTAGGAGGCGAGATCAGGCAGCAAGACCACTCGCCCGTCACGCGCCGCGACCGCGATCGGATACGGGGCATCAAGAGGAACGTCGGTGTAATGGGCCGCTAGCTCACTGTCGAGGAACGGACTGTGAAAGAGCCGCAGCGAGCTGCCCTCAGGATTCAACAGCGCGAGATTGGAGTAGTCAGCTCCGACGCATTCCGCGGCTCTCAACGCAACAAACTGCGCGACCTCGCGGCCCGTCGCTGGGAGCGCCAGAGAACCCGCAGGCGCGGAAGGAGCCAACACAACAACGTCCGGCGCCACCCCGACGCGAGCAGCCGTCAAATCACCGACTGGATCAACCCTCGAGCCGCCTGCCATCGCCTGGGACTCCGATCGTCCCAGGCCGCACATGGCCGGGATGGTCAGAGGGACGAGGGAAGAACAAGGCAATTGTAACAGTCCACTGTCACATCGTCAGCTGCGCCGGCGTCCTCCATCCCGAATCGCCACCTACCCAGCTCACGGACGGGTGGGCGAGCCCGCCACCTGACGGCGGCAGGGCTCCACCAAGCGGGCGAAGGCGCAGGTACGGGCTGCCATGAATGGGCTTTCGGACCGTGGCCATGGCGTTAAAGAGCTGTTGGGCCGGTGACAAATCTTCGTGGTAGGCACTTCGTTCTTGCGGAAACCGGTCGCTGCACGGTCGCAGTGGTGTCCGGGAACGGCGTGGCCAAGCCAATCTTCGCTTTCCTCGAACCCGCCACCTTCATATTCGGCCCGGGTCGTGGCCTATGGTTTCGCCGGTCTCCGCTTGCCGGCGGCATTCAGCGGGCGACGGCAAAAAGGTGCCAGGCGTCTGGGACACCCTTGAGCTGATGCTCGCCGCGGTCCTCGAACCGGATCCCGGAGCCGGCGACGAGGTCCTTGACGGTGCTCGACACGAGCACCTCGCCGGGGGCTGCAAGCGACGAGATGCGAGCGCCGATCGAGACCGCGATGCCCGCGATCTTGCCGTCGCTCACCTCGCACTCGCCGGTATGGAGGCCGGCACGAATGTCGAGGCCGATCCCTGAAGCGGTTCGCGGATTGCCGCGGCGGCCTGGACGGCGCGGGCCGGTCCGTCGAAGGAGGCGAAGAAACCGTCGCCGGCCGTGTCGAGCTCTCGGCCTTGAAACCGCGCGAGCTCCCGCCGAACGATCGCGTGATGTCGCTGGAGCAGCTCGCGCCACGCCGTGTCGCCGAGCCGCGCCGCCAGCTCCGTCGAGCCGACGATGTCGGTGAAGAGGACGGTCGCGAGTACCCTCTCCGGGCTGGCCCGCGCGGCTGAGACGGGAGACGAATGCTTCGTCGCCTCCATCGTCGCCCGGTGCGCTTCGTCGTCGACCCAGGTGTACAGGCCGCGGAGTTCCGGCAGCTCGACGACCTCGGCTCCTCGGATCCGCGCCGCGGCGTAGTGGCCGGGGCCGGGAAGCGCAGGCCGCGGAATGACCAGCGTCGGGCACGCGAACCGCAGCGAGGACGTCGCGCACGTCGAGCTCCATCGCCGTGCGGAACGACGTCAGCGCGGCACCCGGGCTCAGGCTCCGGCGCATGTGCCAGACGAACCAGTCGAGGAAGCCGTGGTCGTCGGCGACTTCCGGCGCCCACTCGCGTGCCAAGCTCTCGAAGTAGCCTCGCTCCCCCCAGCCGGCGCGGACTTCAGCGAGGCGTTCCCTCCATTCCTCCTCGGTCGGGGCCCACGGGTAGTCGGGCGAACGGACTCCCTTCAGCCTCGGGTCGAAGAGGACGAGGCCGGCACAGCGTTCCGGGTAGGTCGCCGCGAAGAGCACGCCGATGCCGGTACCGTTGCGCCCGTCCAGAGCACGGCGCGCTCCGATCCGACCGCGTCCATGACCGCCCGGATGTCGTCCATCGTCGTCTCCAGCGACTGCACCTCTCGAACCCGGTCCGACAGACCCGTGCCGCGCTTGTCGAGCATGAGCACTCGACCGGAGTCCGCGAGTCCTTCGACGTGGCGGACGAGGAGGGGCTGGTCCCAGGTCGAGACGAGATCGCCGGCGATGCCGCGCATGAACACGACTCGGGCGCGCCGGCACCGACGACCTGATACGCGATCGCGACGTCGCCGCTTCGTGCGTAGTGCACGTCTGGGAGTGGCACAGCGGAAGTCTCTCTGATTGGGCCGCGGCGCGGCGCCGGTCGTCAAGGGCCTGGCGAGCGAACCGCTCAGGCGAGCTGGCTATTGGGTCGCATTTCGGGCGCACGTGCGAGGCTGGTGCGCGCGACGGCGTGGATCTTCGTCCATGTTGAACCCGCCGCCTCCATAAAGCGATTCGAGGCCCTCATGGGTCTCGTCTCGTTCTGTCTCCAGTTCTGGCGACGCTCGTGCGTGACGATAGTCCGCCGCCACGTCGAGGGCTTCCACAATCGGTCTCGTTATTTCACGAGTTTCCAGACCGTTTGGGCGCCGCTTCGTTTGCCCAGGAGCCAGGTGACCAACCCGACGACGATAAGGCCGGCCACGACGAACACCGCGAGTGACCGCAGATCCGATTTGAGCCTGTTGAGGTCGTCGTCGAGACGTTGCCGTTCGGCAACCATCTCGGTTCGGATGTCCTCGACCGTCCTCTCAGACATGGCTTTGCAGTGTCCCGATCGTGCGTTCTGCCTCTTCGATTGCCGCCTCCGGCTTGGGGGGTACGGCCTTCGACTGCAAAGCGTTTCGCAAGGAATCCGAGAATCACGGCCACGAGCAGGATGATGACAGTGACGATCAGTAGAGACAGCCAAACCGGAAAAGCCTCGCTGAGGCCGGCCGCCGCGGTTGCGAACGCGAAACCGATGCCGTAGATCACGAGCACCGCCGCGCCAATTCCAAGACCGCCCGCAATGCCCAGTGACGTGGCTTTTTGCTTCGCCTCCACCTTGGCAAGCTCGAGATTGAGCTGGACGAGTGTTTGGACTCGCCCCGTAATCGCCTTAGCCTCCGAGAGAACGCCGAACATGGGCGGCACGTTACTCCGAATCCGGCGTCTGTACCACCTCGTCGAGAGCCCGTGCCACTCCGCGAGCCGCCCGATCAACTGCCGCGGCTCCGGCGCGAAGCGTGGGCCAAACCGCGAGCGCCGTTGTGGCGTACCTCCCTGCAACGGAAACAACGTCGATGGGAGGAGTTCGGATGTCGATCAGGTCATCAAGAATGCTCGCGACGGTCGTGGCGGCGGTGGCACTTGTGGCGTCGGTCGCCGCCGTGGCGAATGCGCGCTCCGAGGCTGACATCTATTCGGTTCACCAGCTCGTGGGGGACACGGCGACGACCGGCGCTCCGGCCGTCGACGCTTCGTTGGTGAACGGGTGGGGGCTGAGCGCAGGCCCGACAACGCCGTGGTGGACGGCCAACAACGGGTCGAACACCTCGACGCTCTACAGCGGTACCGGTGTGAAGGCGGCATTGACGGTCGCGGTGCCAGGCGGACCGACCGGGACGGTCTTCAACGGGAACGCGGCGGCGTTCACGGTGAGCCAGAGCGGGAAGAGCGGTGCGGCGAGGTTCCTGTTTGCCACCGAGGGAGGCACGATCCTGGGCTGGTCGCCGACGGTGAACGGAACGGCCGCTCTCGTCGGCGCCGACCGCTCGGCGACAGGCGCGGTCTACAAGGGCCTCGCGATCGCGAACGACAAGCTGTATGCAACCGACTTCCACAACGGACGCGTCGACGTATTCGACAAGTCATTCGCCGTCTGGTGCCAGGCGGCTTCACGGACGCGCAGATTCCGAAGGGCTTTGCGCCGTTCGGGATCCAGGCGCTGGCGGCAGCATCTTCGTCACCTACGCAAAGCAAGACGCGGCCAAGAAGGACGACATTGCCGAGCACCGGGCCAGGGATACGTGGACGAGTTCACGCCGGACGGCACCCTCGTCGCGCGAGTCGTCAACTCCCAGAAGACCAACGCGCCACTGAACGCGCCCTGGGGGCTCGCGCTTGCTCCGGCCGACTTCAGCGTCTTCGCCGGCGACCTCCTCGTCGGCAACTTCGGCAACGGCCGCATCAGCGCCTACACCAAGCGGGGCGCGAAATGGGTCTACAAGGGCCAGCTCCGCCATGCCGACGGCACCCCGATCGAGATCGACGGGCTCTGGGCGATCGCCTTCGGCAACGGCTCCGCCGCCGGGCCGACCAACGACCCTCTACTACCTCGCCGGCCCGAACCAGGAGTCCCACGGCCTCTCCTCGGATCGATCACCGCCGGCTAGGACCTCGCCTGCAAGCGATGGGGCCGCCTCGACGCACGTCGGGGCGGCCCTTGTCGTTCTCGCGCCCGTATCGCGTTGCTGGACCGAACTACTACCTCCCGTAAGTCAGCCAGGGCCAGGTCCTCCTCGTTCCGCCGGAACGAGGAGGACCTGGCCTCATTCCTTGTGCGCCGATCCCACCTTGTCTCTCGCGCGCAATTCGGATAGCGTTCCTCGTGCTATTCGGCCTTGTGCCCGACCGATGGGAGTGAATGACGCATGAGCCAGGACGAGAAGACCTACGAGGGACAGTGCTACTGCGGAGCGGTCCAGATCACCGTCACCGGTGATCCGGTCGGCGCCGGCTACTGCCATTGCAAGGCCTGCCGCAGTTGGTCGGCCGGCCCGGTCAACGCCTTCACGCTCTGGCCGCCCGAGGCCGTCACCGTGACGCAGGGCGAGGACAAGATCGCCGAGTACAACGCGAATCCGCGCAGCTACCGCCAGTGGTGCACGGTCTGCGGCGGCCACCTGATGACGCGGCACCCGGAGTGGAACCTCATCGACGTCTTCGCTGCGACGATCCCGACGTTCCCGTTCGAGCCCGGCGTGCACGTCAACTACGAGTCGACCGTGCTGCCGATGAAGGACGGCCTGCCGAAGCTGAAGGACTTCCCGGCGGAGCTCGGCGGCTCCGGCGAGTCGCTGGCCGAGTAACGGGGCCTAACCGTCAGGAAGCGGCGGGCGAAGGCCCGGGATGCTGCGCGGTCCCGATAACGGGAGACGGTGGCCTGCTGCGCGTCGGCGCGGCGGAGCAGCTCGTCGAAGTCGACGCTCGCCCTCGTGCCTCCTTCGGAGAGCGACCTCCACAGGGCCGCCTTCCCCGTGATCCCGACGAGCAGCGTCTCGAGCTCGATCACGTCGCTCAGCGGAGCCCGACCCGTGACCCGGCCGTTCAGCTTGAACCGCCCGAGAAGCTCGAGACCCTTCGCGAGCGTGTCCTTGGTCGCGTTCGGACGAACCTGCTCCGCCAGCATGACCCGTTCCAGCGTGTGGAGATCCTCCTGCACTTCCTGCGCGACCCGAGCGAGCTCGTTGCGCGCCTCGACAGCCGGCGAGACGTTCTCCGCGAGGCGAGCCGCCAGTCGCGCGCCCGCGCTTCCGGCCGCGTGGTGATCCTTGAGGTAGATCGCGAGAGCCCGTGGCGTCTTGCTGCCGTTCGCGTTGGAATGGGTGCCAGGCATTGGCTCGTTCTGCCCGCTGTGATGAAGCGCAAACCGTGGATCAACCACCGCCGCCCCGCCGGCGAACGGCGCTCAGTCGCCGACGAGGGTGGCGAAGCCGCTCTCGTCCCGGATCGGGTCGAAGTCGGAGTCGTGCCGGGCCATCTCCCGGCAGCCGTCCCGGATCTCGATCGCGCGGCGCAGGTGCTCGATTGCCTCCCCCGTCCGGCCGGCGAGGCTCTCGCAGCACGCCACGTTGTAGAAGAGGTACGCCTGGTCCGGGCGACGTCCGCGGACGAGATCTTGCTCGAATGCCCACCGCGTCGCGGCCGCACGATTGCGAACTCCTGCCTTCGCGTAGATGTTCTGCACGTGATGGCCGACGGTCTTGGCGGAGATCCCGAGGTCGTCGGCGATCTCGCGGTTGGAGCCGCCGTGAGCGAGCGCGAGCAGAACCTCCAGCTCGCGCCCGCTCAGCCCGGCGTGCAATACGCAGGACGGCTCGAGCTGCATCGTCCAGACGCTCCGTCCCCGCGGTGGCTACGCGTCGTAGCGTCCGCCGAGCTCGGCCACCTGGGGCCTGCCCTTGTGCCCGGCCTCCTGCATGATCCCCGGGACGTCGGGGTCGGTCGGCGAAGCTCTGCCAGCCCGCGCCGTCCCAGTCGAAGATCACCCAGACCCGGTCGTTCTCGTTGGGATCGCGGAAGACCGTCGCGCCCTTCGAGCCGTGCTGCCGGCGCTTGTCGGCGCCCTTCGTGCTGAAGATCTTCTCGAACTGGTCGAAGTCCTCGACCGTCGTCGTTGCCAGGAGCATTTCGTCCTCCTCGGTAGTCGGCGCCGCCACTCGACGCTCGTTCGTGAGCCGACTTTGCGCGATCGGCCGCCGGCGCGGCATCGGGCAAACGCCCTATTCCCGCGGAGGCTCCTAGGCGGAGCGAACGAGGTCGTGCTCGAACGCCCAGAGCGTCGCCGCAGCCCGGCTGCGAACGCCGGCCTTCTCGTAGACGTGCTGGACGTGATGGCCGACGGTCTTGGCCGAGATGCCGAGGTCGTCGGCGATCTCCTGGTTCGACCTGCCGCGTACGAGCACGAGCAGCACTTCCAGCTCGCGCTCGGTGAGCTGGGCGGGAAGCTCACGCGGCCGCTGCTGGACGTGTGGCCGGCGGCAGCGAGCACGGCGTCGACGGCCTCCCGGTCGAGCCGTCCCTCGTCGGACTCGCGCATCAGCGCCGCCTCTGCCTCTTCGGCAGTCGAGCGCGGGTCGGTACGGCCGGTCCTCGCGCATCGCCCCGTAGCAGTCGGCTGCGGCGAGGATGCGGGCCGACTGGTCGAGCTCCGGCCCACGGCGTGCCACGGTGGTAGCCGGAACCGTCGAGGCGTTCGTGGTGGGATCCGGCCAGCATCCCGATCGGGGCGAGCGCCGCCGACTGGGCGAAGGCGCGCTCGGTGAAATGGGGATGCAGCCGCACGCGCTCCCATTCCCCGAACCCGAGCGGGCCCGGCTTCTCCCAGATCGCATTCGAGACGCCGATCCGGCCGAGATCGTGGGCGAGTGCGGCGCGGCGCACGAGGGTCACGGACGCCGCCGGAAGGCCCAGGCGCCAGGCGGCGGCCTCGGCCAGCTCCGCCACGCCGGTCGAGTGCTCGCGCAGCCACGGCGACTTGAGCCCGGTGAGCGCGGCCATGGCCATGAAGGCGGAATCGACCCGCTCGCCGGCGATCCACAGCTTCGGGAACGGCTCGGCATCGAGCGCCTGCTCCCACATCCTGCGCGTCGTCCAGGTCGGCGAGAAGGTTGTCGAAGCTCTGAACGGCGAGCTCGGCGAGCCGAGGGTCGTACGCCGCACCCGAGCGTCGCGCGACGACGTCCTCGTGCCTCGGCGGGGCCGCCGGCCGAGAGGAACAGGGAGATGTCCCGGCCGACATGCAGGAGGCGCATCGGCAAGGGGATCGCGTCCCCCGCGATGTCGGGGAACCCTCGCCCGTCCCAGCGGGCGAAGACGTATTCGAGCGCCGCCTGGACGTTCGGGTCGAGATCGAGCCAGCCCGCGAACCGCTGCGCCACCTCGCACATCATCGAGAACGACGCACGCCCTCTCGTGGCGGCGTTCGCGATCGCGTCCTCGAGCATCGCCGCACGCACATCCGGGCTCCGACCGGTCCCGACATAGGCCTTGTAGAACGCGAGCACCTCCGCCGGGTTGGTCGTGTCGACCAGGAAGAACGCCGCCCGGTGCTCGATGTCGTCGCCGAACAGCTGCGCCGCTTCGTGCCCGTTCGACGTGCAGCCCGAGGCGTGGAGGAGCGCGACGTAGTACGTGTCCGCGAGCTCCTGCGGCGATGCCCCGGCGAGCTCGCCGAGCCTGACGGCGAGCACGGCGCTCCGCATGGCATGCTCGAGCGGTTGCCCCGTGCCGAGATCGGTCGCGAGTGACAGCGCCCCGACGACCTCCGCGGCGCGGATCGGCTGCTCGATCGTTCGTGCGGCCTCCACGCCGCGATCCTATTCCGATCGTCAGAGGGGTACGGGCGTTGCTCGCGAGCCAGCGTCCAGGTCGCGCAATCCCATGCAGTCGACGCAGGTCACTCCGCGCACCTCGACGAACACCATCAGAACCGCCCGGCAGGCCCGACACCGGACGACGGTTCCGGGAGCGATGAGGTAGACCTCGCAGCCGGCCAGAACGCCGTGCATGCCACAGGAGGCGCAGACGCATTCCGCGGTGGTCATCTCGACGCCGAAGACCTCCAGCAGGAGCCCGCCGATCGCGTTGCCGTCGAGCGCCGTGCTCATCGCGACCCCGTCGCGCCGAAGCGCTCGGTCTTGATTCGGTCGGGCGGGTGGCCGAGCCCGACGAGGGCCTCGGCCGCCGCCTCGACGAACGAGGTCGGGCCACAGATGAAGACGAGCGGGCGCTCGGCCGGCGTCCAGGAGACCTCCTCGAGCATCTCCCGGTCGATGCGGCGGCGATAGCCCTGCCAGTCCTCGGGCCAGGCCCGGGTGAGCGCGAAGCGGATGTCGATCGCGTCGTGAGAGGCCGCCGTTGCAAGCTCGTCGCGGTAGATCACGTCGTCGATCGTCCTGGCCGAGTAGAGAAGCCGCACGGGCACGTCGCTCCCGGCCGCCTGGTGGTGCCTCAGCATCGCGCGGAGCGGGACGACGCCCGAGCCGCCTGCGACGAGAAGGAGCGGGCCGCCGAGCGACGCCTCCCAGACGAAGTACCCACCGATCGGCCCCCGCAGCTCGAGCTCGTCGCCCGGGCGGAGCTCGTCGGTGAGGTACCCGGATACCTCACCGTCGTCGAGACGCTCGACGGTGAGGACGAGCTGCCCGTCCTCCGGCGCGGAGGCGATCGAGTAGCTCCGCTGTGCCTGGTAGCCGTCCTCGGCCGTGAGGCGCACGTCGACGTGCTGGCCGGCGCGATGCCCGGGCCACTCCGGCAGATCGAGCACGATGCTGCGCGTCCGCGCGGTTTCCTCGACGAGCTCGACCACCGTCGCGACCTGCCAGGTCAGTCTCCGTAGTACCGCTGTTCCTGCCATGGGTCTCCGTAGTTGTGGTAGCCGTAGCTCTCCCAGAAGCCCGGCTCGTCCTCGAGCTTCAGCTCCAGGCCGCGCACCCACTTGGCGCTCTTCCAGAAGTACAGATGCGGAACGAGCAGCCGAGCAGGCCCGCCGTGCTCGGGCTCGAGCGGCTCATCGTCGTACTCGAACGCCACCCACGCCTTGCCACCCAGGAGATCCTCCAGCGGCAGGTTCGTCGTGTAGCCGCCCTGCGACCAGGCCGTGACGTACTCGGCGCTCGTCTCGACGCCGTCGAGCAGCGTGTCGACCGAGACGCCGGTCCAGGTGGTGTCGAGCTTCGACCACTTCGTCACGCAGTGGATGTCGACGGTGACCGTCTCCTGCGGCAGCTGCTGGAACTCCTCCCAGGTCCAGGAGCGGGCGTCGTCGACCTCACCACTGACGACGAAACCCCACTCCTCCAGGTCGGCATGCGGAGTCGGCCCGGCGGAGAGCACCGGGAAATCATCGGTGAGGTACTGGCCCGGCGGCACGCGCGCCGCGTCACCGCCCGGTCGATCGTCGCCGTCGACCGAACCCGCGCGAAATCGGTGTCATGGGAACATCCTTCCGGTCGCTCCTGCCATTCTGGCTGCTTTGACGATCGCTGCGCAATCCGGATCGAGGTTGATTCGCCGCCTGCGCGGAGCTCGGGCGTAGCCGCAACTGGCGGGTCGGCTCCCGCGGGATCTACGGCCAACCGTACGGCCCTGGGCGGGCCGTCGGCGCGATCCTGTGGCCATGAACAATCCAACCCCATACACCGTTCGCCCCACCCAGCTCCAGACGCGCGAGCGCGAGACGACCGAGTGGCTGCAGACGCGAGAGCGTCGAGGCCGGCCCCGGCTTCGGCTCGGCCTGCTCGCCCGGCTCGGCCGCCGCAACGCGACGCCGCAAGCCGCTCACTGACCCACGGGCTGCCGTGCGGGATCGCCCGCACGGCAGCCCCGTCCTTCACCGGTCCGGCTTCGCGCGCACTCGCGCGAGGTCGTTCGAGACTGCTGCTGAGCGCAGTCAGCGCGTACGTGAAACAGAGACGGGTGCGCGGAGCCGGGGCGCGCCGATCGCAGCGACGGCAAGAACGGCAGTGAGGGTCGGTGCCGGTGCCGGTCAGTTGATCTGCGTCGGGCGCGCCCGGCTCTCGGTGGTGGGAGAGGGCGGTGACGTGCGGGTGGGCCGAGGATCGGTCACGCTGCGGCCTCGAGCGGGGTCTCGGCCAGGACGATCCCGCGGAACGCGGCGTGCGCGTAGGGGTGGTCGAAGACGTCGAGCGCCTCGTTGCTCGTGACGGCGAGCTCGAACGAGTCGGCGGCCTCGTCGATCACGACGACAGCCAGGGAGTCGTCGGCGGGGCACCAGAGGAGGAAGACATCGATCCCGTTCGACGAGCGGTACGCGAGCTCACGACGGGCGGGTGACGTGTGGACTGCGGACATTGCGGGGCTCCTTCAGAAGAGGAATCGGTGATAGCTGAACCCTCGCAGCCGCGGTCGATCGGCGCATTGCGGCACACGCCACACTCGCGGTACGGCTGACACCACCTTTGCGTCAGAGCCGGAAAGGTGCCTCGCTACAGTGAGATCGACGGCTCCAGCGGAAGGTGGTGCAGATGAGGCGACGTGGCGCGTTGGTCGGCACGATCGCGATCCTTGCGGTCGCTCTGACGGCCGGCACCGGCGCGACCGCGACCGCCGATCCGCCGCCACTCGATTCGGTCGTCCTCACCGCCAAGCAGGCCGGCCCCGGCTACACGCGCTTCACGATGGACGGTGGCCGGCAGGTCAACGGCCAGGTGACGCTCGACTTCTGCGGCGGCGGCTACCGGAGCGAGGCGCTCAGGCTGCGGCGCTTCCAGACGATCTACGCCAACCCGGCCGGTGGAGCGCAGCTGTCGAACGAGGTCGTGCGCTACGCGCCCGGCGGTGCCCGGCAGGCGCTCCGGGAGGTCGCACGCCGCGTGCGGACGTGCCCGCGGACACCCGTGCAGAGCCCTGTTCCCGGCCACGGCGCCGAGCGGTACCTCTCGGTCGCGCTGATCCACGATCCAGGCCTGCTGGCAGGCTCCGTGGCGATCAACATGACGGTCGAGGTGACGGAGAACGGCCGCAAGGTGCGACGGGAGATCATCGCCATCTACCAGCGACACGGGAACTTCCTCTCCGGCGTCTATGCCTCGGGCGGCACCGCAGCCTCGCGGCTCGCGAACGCGCTGCACGCTGCCCACGCAAGCGCCGACAACCTGCTGCGCAGCGATCAGCTGACGGCGTGATCGCAGTCGACACTCGATGACGTGTCGTCACGCGAGCACGATGGCCATGGCGGCTCGAACCGAACCGCATTCATGGCGACCGCTCACTGCCTGACCGGCTGTGCGATCGGCGAGATCCTCGGGCTGGTGATCGCCACGGCGCTCGGCTGGGGGAATGCCGCCTCGATCGCCCTTGCGATCGCACTCGCGTTCACCTTCGGCTACGCGCTCACGTTGATCCCGGTGTTGCGCGCGGGCATCCCGCGCCGCCGCGCCGTCCGCCTCGCGATCGCCTCGGACACGCTCTCGATCACGACGATGGAGCTGGTCGACAACGCGTTCATCCTGATCGTTCCCGGGCGCGATGGCCGCCGGCCTCGGTGACGGCCTGTTCTGGCTCAGCCTGGTCGCGAGCCTGGTGATCGCATTCGCCGCAACCTTCCCGGTCAACCGGTGGCTGATCGCACGTGGACGTGGTCACGCGGTCATGCACGAGGTGCACGCGCACTAGCCGCCTGACGGGCGCTCGCTACGATCGCGGGCATGTCGAACCACCGCCTCGTCTACTCGACCGACGACGGCGATCGCCGGCGCGAGAAGCCGGGACGCAAGCCCGCACCGACGACAGGCCCGGCGCTGCCGAAGGACGGCGTCGTGCGCGTCTTCCGCGAGAAGGGCGGGCGGGGAGGCAAGACGGTGACGGTCGTTCGCGGTCTCGACGGAGATCTCGCGGCCGTTGCGAGCGATCTGAAGCGGCACTGCGGCTCCGGCGGCTCGGTCAAGGGTGACGCGGTCGAGATCCAGGGCGACCACCGCGAGAAGGTCGTCGCCCGCCTCCAGGCCGCGGGCTACCGCGCCAAGATCGCAGGCGGCTTAGCCGGATTCCGGGGCGGGAACTCGCACGCGCTCCGGCACGGCCACGGGAGCGTCGTCGCTCGACGTGGCCTGCACGACGATCGCAGCCGTGATCACCGCACCGCCGACGAGCGTCGCCGTCGTCGGCCGCTCGGAGTAGGCAAGCCAGACCCAGAGCGGGCCGAGCACGACTTCGAGGAGTGAGAGCAGGGCGACCTCGGCAGGCGGGAGCAGGCGCGCCCCGACGGTCAGCAGCGCCAGGCCGAGGCCCATCTGGAAGACGCCGAGCGCGAAGAAGATTCCCCAGTCGGAGCTGCTCGCCGATCCGAACGACGCGAACGGCGCCACGACCACGACGACGAGCGCCTGCGAGGCGCAGGTCGCCGGCATCATCGAGACGTCGCGGCGATACCGCGTCAGCACGATCACGATCGCGAACGAGAACGTCATCACGATCGGCAGCGCCACGGCCAGCGCTCCGGCGTGGAACGAGCCGATGACCATCGCCCCGACGCCGACCGCGGCCATCAGCATCGCGATCCAGGTGCGTCGCGAGATCCGCTCCGACAGGATCGCCCAGCCGAGGAGCGCCGCCATCACGGGTGCGGACGCCTGCAGGAAGAGGACGTTCGCAACCGACGTGTAGTTGAGCGCGAGCAGGAACGTTGCCGAGGAGAGGCCGAGGAAGAAGGTGACCACGGCCCCGTCCCGGCCGAGCGCGCGGACGGACGCGATCACGCCCGACTCCTCGGTCAGGGCAACGACCACGAGCAGCGCGAGGAAGGCGAAGAGGGCACGGCCCGCAACCTGGGTCGCGGGAGTCGCGTCGAGCTCGCGCTGAGCGAGGCCCGGCCGTCGACCAGGCGACCGCCGCGACGATGATTGCGACGCGACCGTTCCTCGTCGCGCGCCGGTCGTTCGGAACGGTCATTCCCGCAGTCAAGCACGATGTAATGTCGAGCCGATGGGAGACCCGCAGTGAGGCCGTCGATTGCGCCGGCCGTCGGCCGTCTCGGCACCGAGGGGGCGTTCGCCGTCCTCGCCCGGGCACGCGCGCTCGAGGCAACGGGCCGCGACGTGATCCACCTCGAGATCGGCGAGCCGGACTTCGAGACGCCGCCGCACGTCGCCGAGGCGGGGATCGCCGCGATTCGTGCCGGCGAGACGCACTACTGCCAGACGGCGGGGCTCCCGGTCCTGCGCGAGGCGGCGGCCAGGTCGCTTGCCGACTCGCGCGGCGTCGCGATCGATCCCGAGAACGTCGTCGTCGCCACCGGTGCGAAGCCGTTTCTCTTCTTCACGGTGCTCGCAACCTGTGGTCCGGGCGACGAGGTGATCTACCCCGATCCGGGGTTCCCGATCTACGAGTCAGCGGTGCGCTTCTCGGGCGCGACGCCGGTGCCGCTGCCGCTCCGCGAGGAGCGCGGCTTCAGCTTCGACCCCGCCGAGCTCGAGGCACTGCTCGGCGAGCGCACGCGGCTCGTGATCCTCAACGCCCCGCAGAACCCGACCGGCGGCGTCATCGCGCAGGCCGATCTGGAGCGCGCCGCGGCGGCGATCGAGCAAACGCCGGCCTGGGTGCTCACCGACGAGGTGTACTCGCGAATCACCTACGACGTCGAGGCTCCGTCGATTGCGTCGCTGCCGGGCCTGCTCGAGCGCACCGTGCTGCTCGACGGCTTCTCCAAGACCTTCGCGATGACCGGCTGGAGGCTCGGCTACGCCGCCGTGCCGGCCGAGCTCGTCGATCCGCTGACGCGCCTGATCGTCAACTCCACCTCGTGCGTGCCGCCGTTCGCGCAGCTGGCGGGCGTGGCGGCGCTCGAGGGGCCGCAGGATGCGGTCGTCGAGATGGTGGCCGAGTTCCGCCGTCGGCGCGACTTCCTCGTGCCCGCGCTGAACACGATTCCCGGCGTGCGGTGCATCGAGCCGGGCGGTGCCTTCTACGCGTTCCCGAACGTGTCGGAGCTGCCGATCGGTGCCGACGAGCTCGCCGACCGGCTGCTCGACGAAGCAGGCGTCGCCCTGCTCTCGGGCACCTCGTTCGGCCGCCACGGCGACGGCCATCTCCGCATCTCGTACGCCTCGTCGCTCGAGAACCTCGAGCAGGCCGTCGAGCGCATCCGCGGCTTCGTCGAAGCTCTGTAGGGCGACCGCGAGCGGCGGCGCCGCTCGCTAGGGTCGATGCATGCCCGGCTTCGTCGACGTCCACTCGCACGTTGTCCCTGCAGGCGACGACGGTGCCGCCACGATCGAGGAGGGCCTCGAGCTCTGCCGCCTCGCCTACGAGGCCGGCACCGAGATCCTGTTCGCGACGCCGCACGCGCACGCCCCCTGGGACCACTACCCGCGGACGGACGGACGCGACCGCCTCTATGCCGAGTCGCTCGCGGAGATGCGCAGCGAGGTCGCCGCCTGGGGGCTCGACCTCCGGCGCGGCTGGGAGGTGTACCCGAGCGAGATCGCAGGGAACGATCCCGACGACCTCGTGCTCGACGGCACCCGCGCGGTCCTGATCGAGTTCCCGGGCTCGTGGCTCGACATCGAGGATCCGATCGCCGAGGTCGTCGAGGCGGCCGAGCTGGTCGAGGCGGCTGGGCTCGTGCCCGTGCTCGCCCACCCGGAGCGTTGCCGCCCCGTCGCCGCCGATCCCGAGAGCGTCCGCCCGCTCGCAGAGCGGGGCTGGATCCTGTGCCTCAATGCACCGTCGCTCGTCGGCGGGCACGGCGCTACCGCCGAGCGCACCTCGTGGGCGCTGCTCGATGCCGGGCTCGTCGGCATCGCCGCCTCCGACGGCCACACGGTCGCGCGGCCGCCGACCCTCGACGCCGCGTACCGCCTGGTGCGCGAGCGCCGCGGCGACGAGATCGCGCTGCCGCTGTTCGACGGCCGCGCTCTTCCCTGGACGTAGGGGCTAGGGCAGCCGCCACTCGACCGGCGCCAACCCGTCGCCCTCGAGCAGCGCATTCGCGCGGGAGAAGTGGCGACAGCCGAAGAAGCCGTTGCTCGCCGAGTACGGGGACGGATGGGCCGCGGTCAGCACGTGGTGGCGCGTCGTGTCGACGATCGCTCCCTTCTGCTGGGCGTACCGTCCCCAGAGCAGGAACACGATGCCCTCGCGCCGCGCCGAGAGCTCGGCGATCACGCGATCGGTGAAGCCCTCCCAACCCTTGCCGGCATGCGAGGCAGGAGCGCCCGGGCCGACGGTGAGCACGCTGTTGAGGAGGAGCACGCCGCGCTCGGCCCACGGGGTGAGATCGCCGGAGCCCGGCACGGGGAGACCGAGGTCGGTCCCGAGCTCGGCGAAGATGTTGCGGAGCGACGGAGGTGGCGTCACGCCGGCCGGAACCGAGAACGACAGCCCCATCGCCTGCCCGCGGCCGTGGTAGGGATCCTGCCCGAGAATCACGACGCGGACGCGGTCGAGCGGGGTCAGCCGCAGCGCGTTGAAGACGAGCGGCCCGGGAGGGTAGAAGCCGCGCCCGGCCGCGATCTCGGCCGCGAGAAACGACCGCAGATCGCGCATCGGCAGGGGTCTCGAGCTCGTCACCGAGGGCCTCGAGCCAGCGTGTCGTCCATCTGCGGTTTCACTGCGTCATTTCCTTCGCGGGGCGGGGCTTTCGATCATACGATCGCGGCCCGCGCGCGACAGCAACGGGTGTGCTCAGTAGGTACGCTTCGGCTGCAAACAGAGCGGTCCCGGAGGCAACAGACGCTTCCCTCACCCGTTCGAAGAAGGGTGAGAGGAGGTGTGTGATTCATGGCAACAGGAACCGTGAAGTGGTTCAACGACGCGAAGGGCTACGGCTTCATCGCGCCTGACGAGGGAGGTAAGGACCTCTTCGTCCACCACAGCAACATTGCGGGCGACGGGTTCAAGACCCTCGCCGAGAATGCAAAGGTCGAGTACGAGCCCCGCGAGGGCGCGAAAGGCCCGGAGGCGACGAACGTCGTCACGATCTAGGCGTTGAGCACGGCCCCTGGCGCGCGAGCGCGCCGGGGGCCTGCGCCACTGTCTGAGAGCGAGCGAGAGAGGACGAGGGCAATCGGCGGCGAGGAAAAGATCGAGATGGAGGGCGAGGTGCTCGAGGCCTTCCCGAGCGGGATGTTCCGCGTCGGGCTCGACAACGGCCACGAGCTGATCGCCTACACCGCGGGCAAGATGCGCCGCTACCGGATTCGCGTCAACCCCGGCGACCGGATCAAGGTCGAGCTCTCACCGTACGACCTCAACCGCGGGCGGATCATCTACCGGTACCGGTGAGCCGGGTGAGGCGGGTGCCCGGAGGAGAGGCTGAAGCCTCTGCCCGCGCTGTCTCTCTACCGCTTCTTGCCCTTGCGGCCGGCGGATCCGGGTCGCTGCTGCACGATCATCCCCTGCGCGCCACGCTCGACGCGACGTCGCTGGTCGCGATTCACGGGCTCGGGCATCACACCCTGATCGCCGACCATCTCCATGTAGGCCTTGCGCTCGGCCGGCGTCATCACGGCGAGGGCGCGTTGCGCCTGCTCGGGCGTCTTGATCTCGCCGAAGCTCTGCATCTTCTTGATCGCGCCCGCGAGCTCGGGATTCGAGCGCTCGTAGGCGGCCACCGACATCTTCTGGAACCAGCGCTTCATGAACGGGATCCGCGAGAGCTGCGTCACGATCGGGCGCAGGAAGCGGCCGTTCTGGATGCGCGCGAGCAGGAACAGCACGAGCAGGAAGAGCAGCGCGATTCCGAGGATGATGAACGGCAGGAAGTACAGGGTGCTGATGGCGAGAGGCATCGCGGGCATGCTAGCCGCTCGGGTCAGCGTGCGCGCACGGCGAGCGACGAATCGCCGGGCGGCCGTGCGCCGCGCCGAATCGGTCGCCCGGAGCGTCGCCGCCGGCCGCCCCGCGGCCTTCGGCGTCCCCCGCAGCCACCCGTCGCGCGTGAGGCGCAGGCCGGCCGGAAGCGCTCCGGCCTTCACCGTCCAGACGATCGGCCGCCTGCCTCCGGTCGCGGTCAGCCGCGCCTTGTACGCGCGCCCGACCCGTGCCGCCGGGAGGGCTCTTCGTGGTGATCGCCAGCTTCGCGACCGGCGGCGCCTGCGACGAGCCCGAGGTCGTCGAGCGAGCGATGGATGAGCGTTGCCATCATCAGCGCGCCGACGCTGTTCAGGTGGAGGCCGTCGTCCTGGAACCAGTCCGGATGGCTGCGTGAGAAGAGGTTCCAGTCGACCACCGTCAGCTCGGGATGGCGCGTCGCAGCCGCCCGGATCACGTCGTTCATGCTGAGGTACGACGTGCGGTCGGCGCGCAGCGTCAGCCAGAGAACGCGCTTGGCGCCCGCCTTGCGGAGCGCCTGCAGCGACGTCTCGACCGAGTCCGCGAACGGATCCTCCCAGTCGTTGTAGCCGACCTCGACGACGACCGTCGACCCGACCTGAATCGTGGGGAGGAGGTCGACGAGCGTGGGCGGCCGCACGCCCTCGTACGGACAGCTGTCGCCGACGAGGCGCCGGCAGACGGCGAGCTGGAGGTCGAGGTCGATCCCGGTCGCGAGCAGCTTCTTCGAGGGCTCGTCGTAGGCGATCGCGGTGGCGATCGAGTCGCCGATGAACGTCACGCGCTCGCGCGACGTGCCGCTCGAACCGGCCTGCCCTGCCGTCGTCGCCGAGAACGGCGGCGACGAGCAATGAGATCAGGAGTGCGCGACCCACGCGACGCTTCAGGCCAACCCGCCTTGGGGATCGTGCTGCATGCCGGCCTTCTCGTCGTCGCGCGCGTGCATGATCCGCTCGCGCAGGTCCTGGGGGTTGTTCACCCCGAGGAAGCTGAACCGGTCGGAGCTCTCGTCACCGGCGGTGTCGAAGTCGATCGAGCCGACCTTCATGATCCGGTCGACGGGCGACTGCTTGACCGTGATGTTCTGGATCCGGTCGACGTTCGTCGAGCTCTCCGTCTTCGAGAGGATCCCGCGGCGGATGTTGAGGCGCTTCGTCGTGATCGTGTACTGCGTGAAGAAGCGCTCGATCCAGCCGACCAGCGATCGTCAGCGCGATGCCCGCAACCAGGACGGCGCCGATCAGGGCGTAGTTGAGGCCGACGCCGGCCCACCGGACGAGCAGGAGCAACCCGAAGAGGACGAGGGTGACGATGAACCACTTGATGTGAAACGAGAGCATCGCCCGCCAGGTCGGATGCCCTTCCCAGATCACCGACTCGTTGCCCATCATCTCCATGGCGCGAAGATACCAGCGTCCCACCGGTGATCACCGTCCCGCGAGGGCGGTAGCGTGGCGGTGTGAGCAGCGTCGAAACCCCCGACGGCGCGCCCGAGCTTCGCAAGAAGAAGCGGGCCGGCTGGCGGCGCTACGCGTTCGCCGGCCTCGGCGCCGCGATCGTGATCGTCACGTTCGCGTTCGCGCTGCCGAAGATCGCCGACTACCGCGAGGTCTGGGGCGTCGTCAAGACGCTCACCTGGGAGTGGGTGCTCGTGCTGATCGGGGCGACGGCGCTCAATCTCGTCACCTTCGCGCCGCCGTGGATGGTGACGCTGCCCGGCCTGCGCTTCCGCCAGGCGTTCGCGATGACGCAGGCGTCGACGGCGCTCTCGATCATCGCCCCCGGCGGAGCGGCCGTCGGGATGGCCGGCTCCTGGGGGATGCTCCGCGCCTGGGGGTTCCGCACCGCCGACGTCACGCGGGCGATCACGCTGACCGGTGTCTGGAACCAGCTCGCCAACCTCGTCTTCCCGGTCGTGGCGCTCTTCCTGCTCAAGATCGACGGCGGCGAGACGGCGCTGCTCGGCACCGCGGCCTTCATCGGCGTCGCCGTGCTCGGCGTCGTCATCGCAGTCCTCGTGCTCATCCTCTACTCGGACGAGCTCGCGCACGACGTCGGCGATGTCGTGGCGCGGTTCGTCTCGTGGGCGAAGGCCAAGATCCGCCGCAAGCCCGTGGAGTGGGGCGGGGCGAGCTTCGCGCGCTTTCGCAACGAGGCCGTCGATCTGCTCGCGCGGCGCTGGCACGTGCTCACGCTCGCGACCTTCGCCGGCAGCCTGACGGTCTTCCTGCTGCTCGTGCTCAGCCTCCGGGCCGTCGGCGTGCCCGCCTCGGAGGTCGACGTCGTCGAGATCTTCGCCGCGTGGTCGCTCGTCCGCATCATCGGGGCGATCCCGATCACCCCCGGTGGCTTCGGCATCGTCGAGCTCGGCCTGACGACCGCGCTCGTCGCGTTCGGCGGCAACAACGCAGGCGTCGTGGCTGCGGTTCTCATCTACCGCTTCCTCACGGTTGTCCCGACACTCGTCCTCGGCGGGCTGTCCGCGCTCACCTGGCGCTCGAACAAGGGCGCTCCGGAAGCGCGTGAAGGAGACGCCGGGTAGACGGTGAACGAGGCCGCGTGAAGGAGCAAAGCCACAAGAGCGAGATGCGGGCAGCTCTCCGGGGCGACTTCGAACGGCTGCGCGCACGGCGCGAGGACGTCGCGGCGCCGATCGCCGTAGCGCCACCCGTCGCCGCGCCGGTTGCGGCACCGGAGGCGGTGCAGCCCACCGAGCCCGTCGTGAGCGAGCCGGTCGTCGCGGACGCACCGCCGTCGCGCTCGTCCTGGCTCGATCGCCTGCGCGACCGCCGCTGAGGGTTCGCTAGCGTCTGAGTCGTGATTCGACGACTGATGCACCTGATCTGGGGTGCAGACTCTGCTGTACTTGATGCATGAGGCGCGAGGAGCGCGAGCAGATCCTCAAGCAGGGCATCGTGTCGGCGGAGACGCCCCGTGACCGGCGCGACCGCGAAGCTCTCGCCGAGGACCTCCGGTCGACCGGGCTCAAGGGCCGGCGGCTGCGGCTTCGGCTCCTCAACTTCCGTCCCTCGGCCGATGGATACCTCTCCGCGCTCGGCGGCCCGCTGCCGTACATGGTTCGGCTGCGGACGATCGCCGAGCAGACGGCAGAGCACGAACGCCGGCTCCGGGACGGCCCGGGAGGAGCTGCTCGCCTCCGGTCTCGATGACGACGCATTTGCGGCTGCGTGGACGGCCGCCGTCGAGGGCGTGGTCGTTCGACGAGGTGAACGCCCTGATCGACGCCCACAACCGGTTCTACCCGGCCGAGTCGCGGCTGCCGATGGACCCGCGCACCCGGAACTACGCGCTCGTCGGCGGCGAGGACTACCGCCGGCGCCCGCTCGACGCCGCCTGGGCGCTCGAGCAGTTCCCCGCCGCAGCGGTCGCACTGACCGCTTCTCATCCGGCTGCCGGTGGGCGCGATCGCACGCGCACGCTGATCGTCACGAGCGTGATCGCGCAGAGGAACGAGCAGAGGAGGTACGGCGCCGCATCGCCGAGCAGGTCCGCGAGCCCGCCGCCGACCGTCGGCCCGACCAGCGCGCCGGCCGCCCAGGCGGTGTTCATGATGCCGAACGCCAACCCCTGCGCAAGGGCGACCATCTCGGCGCGGTCCGACACGAGCGCGATCCCCGGCGTGTAGAAGCCACCGAACGACAACGCTCCCGCGATCGCGAGCACGGCGATCGCAGCCGGGGAGTCGGCGACGGCGAGCAGGATCCCGACGACAATCGAGGCGCAGAGCGCCCAGCGGATGGGCAGGAGCCGTCCGCGGCGGTCGGAGAGCCGCCCGAGCAGCGGGTTCAGGGCGGTCTCGATCAGCCCGGCGACGAGGAAGACGGCCCCGATCGCGATGGCGCCGTAGCCTCCCGCGTCGAGCGCGAGCGGGGCGAGCACGTCGAGCACGCCGAAGAACAGCGCCGGCAGCGCGTTGAGCCAGAGACCGGCGACGAACGCCGGGTCGGCGAATGCGCGGCGCACCGCGCCGCGCTCGACGACCTCGACCCCGGGACGGGGCTGCAGGAATGCCGCGACGGCCAGGAGCAGCGCGATCACGCCGATCCCGGCGAAGCCGGCGCGGAGCCCGACGAGCTTGGCGACGGCCCCGACCATCGGCCCGAGGATCGCGCCGAGGACTGCGATCCCGAAGACCGTGCCGAGGAGCTGGCCGCGGAGCGCGCGCGGCGTGGACACGGTCACCCAGGAGAGTGCTCCGGCCCACGTCAATGCGCTCGAGAGGCCCTGGAGGAAGCGGGCGATGCCGACGGTTTCCGGCGAGTCGGCGAGTGCCAGCCCGAAGGTCGCGAGCGCGAGCAGCAGGAGCCCGCTGATGACGGCGTTCTTCGGCCCGACGCGGCCGGCGACGATGCCGCCGGGGATGCCGCCGAGGACGGCGCCCGCCCCGAAGGCACCGACGAGCATCCCGGCCTGGAGCTTGCTGAGATCGAAGTCGTCGACGTACGCCGGAACGAGCGGGATCAGGGCGCCGAACAGCATGGCGTCGAGAAACACGATTGCGCTGATGACGGCGACGAGGCGGCGCATCCGGACAGCCTATGTCGACCGCTCGAGCCCGAATCGGGGGTGCGCGCGAGGCTCCCGGACCACAAAAAATGCACCGAGCCGGTTGCCCCTTCGTCCGGCTTCCCGATTGACCTCCGCCGAAGCGGGTGCCGATCGGGAGAGCCATCAACCTCCGGCGCTCCGTTCTCGGTGCACACGGGAATCTAGGGGGTG
This sequence comes from uncultured Thermoleophilia bacterium, assembly GCA_963751875.1. Taxonomy (GTDB): domain Bacteria; phylum Actinomycetota; class Thermoleophilia; order Gaiellales; family Gaiellaceae; genus Gaiella. Next base: position 54,393 of record CAVVWG010000023.1, on the reverse strand, counting down.
CGATGCGCTCCGTCAAGTGCCCGGAAGCCGAAAAAGGCGCAATTTGCGCTCGTTCGCATTCGACGACGAGATTTCCTCGGAATCCGTCGAACTCGACCCGCACCGACCCCGGACAATTCGCGATCGAATTGTGCGCCCAACAAAAAATGCACCGGGGCGGTGGCTCCCTCGTCCGGCTTCCTGACTGACCTCCGCCGAAGCGGCTGCCGATCAGGAGACCATCAACCTCAGGCGCTCCTACCTCGGTGCAATCACCACAGTAGAGGCTCCGACCCGGGAGGTCAAGTGGGTGCTGGATCGGAGTTCCCGCAAATTGCGAACTTTGCATCGGGCGCAGCGTCAAATTGCGCTTCGCACATGATGCTCTAGAGAGAGTGGTCCAGGAATTCGCCGAGCCGGGCCGCCTTCGTCCACATTGCCGGCCGGCCTTCCGCTTCCGCGTACCGTCGCCCGGCGATGCTTCGTCCTCCGGCGCCCCGTGCTCGGCGCAGTCAGGAATCTATGCTGCGGCAGGGGCGGGGAGCAAGGTCCCGCCCGAACGACTTTCCCGCAAATTGCGACCGTCTGGAGAAGACATGGCTGTCAAACCCTCGAGGCACATCGTTGTCACCGGTGCCGGAACGGGAATCGGACGGGCGATCGCCCGCCGGCTCGACCGGGACGGGGCGTCGCTGACCCTGCTCGCCCGTGATCGCGACCGGCTCGAGGCGACCGCTGCGATGCTCGAGCAGCCCACGCACGTGGCCGGCTGCGACGTTCGCGACCGGGGCAAGGTCGAGAAGGCGTTCGCCGGCGCCGCCGAGAAGCTCGGCCCCGTCCACGCCCTCGTCGCGTGCAGCGGGCTGGGCGGGGCGAACGGCGGCGACGCCGGCTCGGACCGCTTCGACGACCTCGTTGCGACGAACCTCAACGGCACCTACTACTGCTGCCGCGCCGCCCTGCAGCACCTTGCCCCGGGGCCAGAGCCGCGGCATATCGTCGTCATGTCCTCGATCCTCGCCCGCATCGCCGTGCCGGACTACACGGGCTACAGCGCCTCCAAGGCCGGGCCTGCTCGGCCTCGTCCGCTCGCTGGCGGCCACGCTCGGCAGCGAGAACGTGCAGGTCAACGCGATCTGCCCCGGCTGGGTCGACACCGACATGGCGTGGCGGGGGCTCGACGCGATCGCCGCGTCGACGGGCGGAACGCGTGAGGACGCCTACCGCGACGCGATGCGCGAGGTGCCGCTCGGGCGCATGGGGCAGCCGGATGACGTCGCCGGCACCGTCGCGTGGCTGCTCTCACCGGACGCGCGCGGCGTCACCGGCCAGGCGATCGACCAGAACGGCGGCGCCTGGATGGGATAGCCTGATCCGGCTCGAACGGCGAGGGGCGCCTGCCGGCGCCCCTCGCAACCGAGGAGAGACCGCGTCTCTAGGTCTCGTACTGCGTGTCGGCGGGAACCGCGAACCCCGCCTCCTGCCTGGCCTCCATCTGCTCGAGCTCGTCCTCGGTGCCCATCCGCACCGGGCCCTTGAACCAGTTCTTGGCGGAGATCAGCCACCAGCCACCGAACAGGATGAGCGCGCCGCCGACCGTGAGCGGGGCGTAGTTCGCGACGTCCCAGTTGAAGCCGTCATGCCACGGGATCCCCGTCGGCGTCACGGCGCCGAGGAAGAGGATCGTGATGATCGCGACCCAGATGATCGAGACGGTGTCGATCCACTTGTAGTGCTTGCCGAGGCTCCAGGCGCCGTGCACGAATTTGTCGCCCTGCCGGAGCCGGAGGATGACGGGGAGGATGAACGCGATGTAGAGCCCGATCACCGCGATCGAGGTGCCGACGAGATAGCCGGTGGCGGCGTTCCAGTACGTCGGGATCATCAGTGCCCAGGCGAGGACGCCGATCGCGCAGCACGGCGTTGTACGGGATGCGGCTGCGGCTCACCTTCCGCCAGAGCTGATGGCCGGGGAGCGCCCGGTCACGCGAGAACGCGAACATCATCCGCGACGCCGACGTGACCGAGGCCGTGAGGCAGAACATCTGCGCGACGCAGCAGATGAAGAGCAGGATCTCGGCCCACGTCTTGCTCATCGACGTCGTCCAGATGTACGTCACGGCGTCCGCCGACGGCGTCCAGCGTGCCCTGGGTGTCGGGCACGGCGAACGTGACGGCGAGCAGCAGCACCCAGCCGAAGATCGACGGACACGACCACCGACATGTACATGCCGACCGCCGCCATCCGCGAGGCCTGGTGCGTCTCCTCGGCCATGTGGGCGGAGGCATCGAAGCCCGTGATCGTGTACTGCGACATGAGCAGCCCGAGCCCGAACACGTACCAGAAGACGATGCTGCCGAAGCCGTGACCCGGAGAAGCCGGAGTTGTTGATCGTCTCGCGTGAAGACGTAGCTGACGGACTGGTGGTTGTCCGGGACGATGATCAGGACGACGACGATGAACGCGACGCCGGCCATGTGCCAGTACGCCGAGATCGTGTTCAGCATCGCGGTGATGCTGACCTTGAACATGTTGAGCACGACCGCGACGAGCATCACGATCGAGTAGGTGAGGAAGATCCAATGCTTCGTGTTCGGATAGCTGAACCAGAGGTCGAGCAGCGATGTGAGCGAAGATCGCGAGGCCGTAGCCGATCGCGGCGGTGACCGCGATCTGGCCGACGAGGTTGAACCAGCCCGTGAACCAGCCCCAGGCCGGGCTCCCCAGCTTCGAGGACCAGTAGTAGAGCCCGCCGGCGGTGGGATAGGCCGACGCGATCTCGGCCATTGCGAGCGCGACGAGCGTCGACATCAGGCCGACGATGAGCCAGCCCCACGTGATCGCGACCGGTCCCCCGTTGTTGAATGCGATGAAGTACGAGGTGAGGCAGCCGGCGAGGATCGAGATGATCGTGAAGCTGATCGCGAAGTTCTGGAACCCGCCCATCGCCCGGAACAGCTCCTGGGCGTATCCCATCTTGTGAAGGATCTGCTCGTCCTCCGAGGTGTGGATTGCACCGGGTGCCGGTGCAGGGGTCTCGCTCATGCCGCCTCCCTGATTGAAGAACAGGCCGGCCGTCGCCTCCGAGGCGGTAGAGCCGGTGGCGTATTCACCCGCATCGGCGAGGCTGTTGTCAAGACATGCCACCCATTGATCAGCGAGTGAGCCGTGGTGGCGGAGTATCCTCGCGCGCCCGGACAGAATAGGATCGCCCGATGCTGAGCTACGAGGAGCTGCGCGCGGAGGTCGAGGCCGGTGCGATCGACACGGTCGTCGTCGCCTTCACCGACATGCAGGGGCGGCTGATGGGCAAGCGCCTCCAGGCCGAGTTCTTCCTCGAGGAGATGGACGCGGGGCACGGGGTGGAGGGGTGCAACTACCTGCTCGCGCTCGAGATGGAGATGGACCCGGTGCCCGGCTATGCGCTCGCGAGCTGGGAGCAGGGCTACGGCGACTTCGACGTTCGGCCCGACCTGGCCACCCTCCGCCGGATCCCCTGGCTCGAGGCGACGGCGCTCGTTCTCGGCGACGTGCAATGGCACGACGGGGCGCCGGTGCAGCCCTCGCCGCGCCAGGTCCTCAAGGCCCAGCTCGAGCGCGCGGCCGCGCTCGGCTTCACGCCGATGATGGGCAGCGAGCTCGAGTTCTATCTCCTCCGCGAGACGTTCGAGGAAGCGCACAAGAAGGAGTACTCGGGCCTGACGCCGTCGGTGCCGTACATCCTCGACTACCACATCCTCGCCACGACGTACGACGAGGCGTTCCTGCGCCAGATCCGGAACGGGATGCAGGCTGCCGGCATGCGCGTCGAGACGTCGAAGGGCGAGGCGTGGCCGGGCCAGCAGGAGATCAACTTCCGCTTCGCCGATGCGCTGACGATGGCGGACAACCACGTGATCTACAAGAACGGCGCCAAGGAGATCGCGTTCCTCAACGGGTGCTCGATCACCTTCATGGCGAAGCCCTTCCAGGACTGGATCGGCAACTCCTGCCACATCCACTCCTCGCTGTGGCGCGACGGGGAGGCGTGCTTCGCGACCGACGAGGCGCTCTTCTCGCGCTGGCTCGCCGGACAGATCGCGTGCTTCAAGGAGCTCGCGGTGTTCCTCGCGCCGACGATCAACTCGTACAAGCGGTTCGCAGCCGGCTCGTGGGCGCCGACGACGCTCGCGTGGGGGAACGACAACCGCACCTGCGGGTTCAGGGTCGTCGGCCACGGGGCGGCGCGGCGGGCCGAGACGCGAATCCCGGGCGGAGACGCGAACCCGTATCTCGCGTTCGCGGCGGTGATCGCAGCGGGCCTGCACGGGATCGAGCACGAGCTCGAGCTACCGCCCGGTCTCGACGGGAACGCGTACGAGTCGGATGCCGATCGCTTCCCGTCGACAATGGTCGAGGCGATCGCCGCCCTCGAGAAGGGCACGATGGCGCGGGGCGCGTTCGGCGACGAGGTCGTCGACCACTACCTCAACTACGCGCGCACCGAGCAGAGGCTATACGACGCGTTCGTCACCGACTGGGAGCGCAAGCGCTACTTCGAGCGAGGCTAAGGAGTGGCGGAGGGCGTCACCCACCCGTCCGCTAGCGTGGTGTCATGACGAGCAACAGCCGTCCGATCATCGGCATCACCTCCTACGCCCAGCCGGCCCGGTGGGGCGCGTGGGAATTGCCCGCAGCGCTCGTGCCTCTGTACTACGTCGAGTCCGTCGAGCAGGCGGGCGGCCGGGCGCTCGTCGTGCCACCGAGCGAGGAGGCGATCGAGGAGACGCTCGACGTGCTCGACGGGATCGTCTTCTCGGGTGGCATCGACATCGACCCGACGCGCTACGGCGCCGAGCGTCATCCGGCGACCGACCCCGCGCAGGCCCATCGCGACGCCGGCGAGCTGCGGCTGCTCGAGGCGGCCCTCGAGCGTGACCTGCCGACGCTCGCGATCTGCCGCGGCTTCCAGCTGCTGAACGTCTTGCGCGGCGGCGACCTCGATCCAGCATCTTCCGGAGGAGGTCGGTCACGAGGGCCACCGCGAGACGCTCGGGCGTGTTTTCGCACCACCCGGTCGACATCGAGGAGGGAACCCGGCTCGAGACGATCCTCGGGCCGCGGCACGAGGCGGTGCGCTCGAGTCACCATCAGGGCGTCGGCCGGGTCGGCGCGGGGCTCGTCGAGAGCGCGTACGCCGAGGACGGTTCGCTCGAGGCGATCGAGGATCCGTCCAAGCGGTTCGCGCTCGGGGTGCTCTGGCACCCCGAGATGGAGGAGGACGACAAGCGGCTGTTCGAGGCTCTGGTGGCCGAGGCCCGCGGCTACCGGAGCGACCGCTAGAAGGCAGGCGGCCATTCGTCCTCGCTCGAGGGACTAACCCTCGAGTTCACCTTGAGGTACAGGCTTGTTGGGCAGGTTCGTTGCGCCGGCGCACGCACTTCGGCGAAGGTGAGCCGAACCCCTCGATCGGAGGATTGCCCTCCCACAAATGGGGCATAAGATGCGTGCACGAGCCTCGCCGGAGCATGCGGCACACCGGCGAGGCGCAAATTCGTTGGGGAGGATGCATCGACCGCGCGGAGGGGGCCGAGTTGGCCCCCTTCGCCCGTTGTTGCGGGGAGATTCGGCCGACCGCAGCTAGGCCCTTAGAGGGGTTCGACCCCTCGATCGAGGGGTTGACCTGCACCAGAAGGGGCATACGCTTCGACGGCTCGAGGCGATCGCTGAGAGTTCTGCGGTCTCCCGATTGGGGATATCGGGGATCGCAGGTCGGGGCCAACACAACAGGGGAGTCCTGCGATGTGGGGGATGGGGAAGAAGCGACCCTCGGGGTCGGCTGAACAGTCTGAGCGGACATCGTTCCGGCAGATCGGAGTCGAGGGCGAAGACTCGGATTCCCGCTCCCGTCGGCGTGTTTTCGTTCTCGCATCCTCGCCGTTGTGGCGACGGTTGCCTCGGTAGGCATCTACACGACCATTGCCGGCGCGGTGGATACGTCGGTGGTTTTTCAGTTGGATGGGAATTCGGCGGATCCGAATGGTGCGTCGGCGCCGGACGATTGGGATACGCTGGCTGGTGGTGGTGGGTCGGCGAAGTCGTTTTCGGGGATCGTGCCGGATGGACGGGTTCGTCGGATACGGGGTATGGGTCGGGCCTGACGAAGGACACCTATGACGTCCCGAACTGGACGTGGTCACGGGGACGGTGACGCCGGGTAAGTCGAATATCGCGCATACGTATGCGGCGGCGTATCCGAACGGTCTGCTCTATTTCGGTCAGGACAAGCCTGCTTCGAGTGGTGTGAACGCGGTTGGCTTCTGGTTCTTCCAGAACAAGGTTGGCCCGACAGCGGCGCCACGGGCGGGAATTTCGTCGGCACGCACAAGGACGGCGACCTGCTGATCACGAGTGATTTCACGAACGGCGGTAACACGTCGATCATCAACATCTTCAAGTGGCAGTCGGGCGCTCTCGTGCAGCAGTCGACGAGCTCGACCCCTGGGGTCGAGTGCGGCGCGAGCTCCGGCTCGCTGGCTGCCTGCATGATCTCGAACCAGACGGCGTTTACGGCCCAGTGGCCCCCGTATCCCCCCGGGTTCGCCGTCGGCCAGTACTCCTTCGTCGAGGGCGGCATCGACCTCACGCAGATCTACGGCAGCCTCGACGCCGTTCCCTGTTTCACGAACTTCCTCGCCGACACGCGCACCTCGGCCTCCGAAAGCGCCGACCTGAAGGACTTCGCGCTGGGCAACGTCGACACCTGTGGCAAGGTCGAGCTGAAGAAGCTGGTCAGGGTCGGCACGGCCGGCAACGTCGATCTCAAGATCACCGCCAGCCGACACCTCTTCAGCAGCGGCGCGGCGGGCCACGCGTAGGAGGACGGTACGACCGGTGAGACCACGGTCAAGGCGGGGACATATCCGCTTCAGCGAGCGCAGGGCGCCAGCCACGAATCTCGGCGACTACACGTCCACCTACGCATGCGTAGACAGAACGGCAAGGCGCAGAACCTGCCCCGGAAGTGGGAGCTACACCGGAGCGTTCAACGTCTCGGTCGATACCGGGCAGGACATCGTCTGCACGATCACCAACGCTCGCAAGCCGCGGCTCAAGGTCGACAAGGTTCTCGTGCCGGCTGCCGATGCCGGCAAGTTCAACCTTCAGATCGACGGCAGCACGGCGGGCACAGGCGCCAACGTCGGTAACGGAGGTACGACGGGCTTCCTGGATGTCACGGCCGGCCAGCACACCATCGGCGAAACGGCGATGGCCGGGACCAGCCTGGCGAACTACGACACCACCTACTCCTGCTCGGTCAACGGAGGTACGGCGACGACCACGAGCTCGGTCACCGTCAACGCCGGCCAGAGCGGAGTCTGCACGATCACGAATACGCGGAAGAAGGTGACGGTCACGACGGTGAAGGACTTCGTCGGGACGCCGGCTCCGATTTCGATCTCGGTGGCGGGTCAGTCGAAGGCGATCACGGGTGATGACTCGGTCTCGAAGCAGATCGAGGCTGGCACGAATGGTGTGGTCTTCGACGAGACGATGACGGATGCGCAGAAGGCGCTCTATGACACGTCGGTGACCTGCACCGGTGGTGGCGCGTCGAGTGTGTACTCGAAGACGCTTGATATCGGCACCACGGACGTGACGTGCACCTTCACGAATACGCGGAAGGGCCAGATCGTCGTCAAGAAGGTGATGGTCGGTGGTACTGCATCGTTCGCCTTCACGGGAACGCCGTCCGGAACGATCGACACCAACAACGGAACGATCTCGACGGATGTCTCAGGAGGCACCTACACGTCCACGGAGACTCCGAAGGCCGGTTGGGACCTGACCAGCCTGACCTGCGACGACGGGGGTTCAGCGACTCCGTCGACGACGAGCGGTTCGACGGCCACGTTCAAGGTCGATCCGGGCGAGACGGTGACGTGCACCTTCACGAACACCAAGCGCGGTGACCTGCAACTGGTCAAGCACGCCGTGGGCGGGGACGGCACATTCGCCTTCACGCATGCGATCAGCGGCATTGCCTCGACCCTGACGACCGTCGGCGGAACCGCGTCCGACACGTCTGACCTACTCGTTCCGGCCTCGAGCTACGCGGTGGCCGAGGGCGTGCTGCCGGCCGGTTGGGACTTCACGAGCGCATCGTGCGCCCTCGAAGGCGGCGGACCGACCGGCGTGGTGCTTGCCAAGAGCATCTCGGCGATCACGGTCGAGCCCGGCAAGACCACGATCTGCACCTTCACGAATACGAAGCGTGGTCATATCGTGGTCGACAAGGTGACGTTGCCTGCTGGTGATCCGCAGAGCTTCAGCTTCACTGCGGGTGGTGCGGGGTACAGCAACTTCGCGTTGACGGATGTTGCGGCGCCGAACAACCAGGAGGTCGTGCCGGGTGCGTACTCGGTGGCGGAGTCGGTCCCGGCGGGTTGGGATCAGACGAGCGCGGTCTGCGATAAGGGCGAGACGATCGGCAGTCTCGATGTCGAGCCGGGTGAGACGGTGACCTGCACGATCACGAATACGAAGCGTGGTCATATCGTGGTCGACAAGGTGACGTTGCCTGCTGGTGATCCGCAGAGCTTCAGCTTCACTGCGGGTGGTGCGGGGTACAGCAACTTCGCGTTGACGGATGTTGCGGCGCCGAACAACCAGGAGGTCGTGCCGGGTGCGTACTCGGTGGCGGAGTCGGTCCCGGCGGGTTGGGATCAGACGAGCGCGGTCTGCGATAAGGGCGAGACGATCGGCAGTCTCGATGTCGAGCCTGGTGAGACGGTGACCTGCACGATCACGAATACGAAGCGTGGTCATATCGTGGTCGACAAGGTGACGTTGCCTGCTGGTGATCCGCAGAGCTTCAGCTTCACTGCGGGTGGTGCGGGGTACAGCAACTTCGCGTTGACGGATGTTGCGGCGCCGAACAACCAGGAGGTCGTGCCGGGTGCGTACTCGGTGGCGGAGTCGGTCCCGGCGGGTTGGGATCAGACGAGCGCGGTCTGCGATAAGGGCGAGACGATCGGCAGTCTCGATGTCGAGCCTGGTGAGACGGTGACCTGCACGATCACGAATACGAAGCGTGGTCATATCGTGGTCGACAAGGTGACGTTGCCTGCTGGTGATCCGCAGAGCTTCAGCTTCACTGCGGGTGGTGCGGGGTACAGCAACTTCGCGTTGACGGATGTTGCGGCGCCGAACAACCAGGAGGTCGTGCCGGGTGCGTACTCGGTGGCGGAGTCGGTCCCGGCGGGTTGGGATCAGACGAGCGCGGTCTGCGATAAGGGCGAGACGATCGGCAGTCTCGATGTCGAGCCTGGTGAGACGGTGACCTGCACGATCACGAATACGAAGCGTGGTCATATCGTGGTCGACAAGGTGACGTTGCCTGCTGGTGATCCGCAGAGCTTCAGCTTCACTGCGGGTGGTGCGGGGTACAGCAACTTCGCGTTGACGGATGTTGCGGCGCCGAACAACCAGGAGGTCGTGCCGGGTGCGTACACCGCTACCGAAGAGGCGGTCGAAGGGCTGGAAGCTGAAGGAGCTCACCTGCAACGACCAGAACTCGGTGGTGGACGGCTCGAAGGCGACGATCAACGTCGAGCCGGGTGAGACAGTTACCTGCACGTTCACGAATGTGAAGCCGGCGCTGATCAAGGTCATGAAGCGGGTCGTGCCGGCAGATGAACCGGCGGCACGTTCAACCTCGGCATCATTTCACGACCGAGGCGTTCACGAACGGCGGCAACGGCTACGGCGACGGTCAGGGCACCGACTTCCCGTCCCGGTCACCGCCGGCGACGTCACGGTCCCTCCGAGGCGACCACGGCGACACGCTGGTGTCGAGCTACTTCAACGACGTCTCGTGCGACTCCGAGAAGGGCGGAGCAGCGGGAGAGCCGCACGCCAACCGCTCGTTCACGTTCGCCGTCGGCATACGGGGACGAGGTGACCTGCACCTTCACGAACCACCCGCAAGCCGTCGTCGATCGACGTCACGAAGACGCCCGATCCGACTCCGAGCGTGAACGAGCCGGGCGCCAACGTGAAGTACACGGTCAAGGTCGTGAACACGTCAGAGGTCGACAAGATCCACCTCACCGAGGCGGGCTTCGTCGACAAGGTCGCAACCGATCAGCCCGGCGAGTGGGGGCGCGGTGACTCCGATCACCGATCTCGACTGCAACGGCGCCCACCCGGGCAGCGGCCTGCCGCTCGTGATCTTCCCGGTCGGTGGGTGGCGGGTCACGTGCACGTTCACACATGGATGTGACGGGCAACGCCGGTTCCCAGGCGGTCAACGACCGGATCACGGTCACCGGCAAGGACGACGCCAACCGGAACGTCATGGACTACGCCGAGGCGACGGTGAACATCGTGAACGTCAACCCCCGGCGATCGACGTCCAAGAAGACGGTCTCGTCCGGAGATGCGTTCGACGAGTCGGCTTCGCTGCCGGAGCCGGGTGGCAACTCTCACCTACAAGATCGTGGTGAAGAACACGTCCGCGGCGTCGTCCCGATCAAGCTCACGATCACGGATCTCACCGACGACGTCTACGGTGACATCACCAAGGGGGCACCGGACAACCCGAAGATCGTCAGCACGACCGTGTGACACGCCTGATCGGGACGGCTGCTCGGGCAGAACGAGACGGCCGAGTGCCAGTTCGTGGCCCGCCCGTTCCACGGGCAACCCGGGTGCGTCGGAAGACCCCCGACACGGTGACGGCATCGGGCCACCGACGACGACGGCCACACGGCGAGCGACACCCCGACCACTGCTCACATCTCGATCACGGACGTGCCGTCGTCGATCACGGTCACCAAGACCCCCGCTCGCCGACGAGCGTCCCCGAGCCGGGCGGCCCCCGGTGACCTACACGGTCCGTCGTCGAGAACACCTCCGCGACGGACGACGTCACCTTGACTGCCGACTCGTTCACCGACAAGGTCCCGGTCCGCGGGCTTCGGTCGACCCGGTGAGCGCTTTCTCGACTGCAAACGCGAGCGACTGACGTAGCAACGGCCTGCCCGTCACGCTGCATCCGAACGACACGGTGACGTGCACCTTTGTCAAGACCGTCTCCGGCAACGCCGGCGACACGGTTCACGACGAGGTGACCGTGACGGGAACCGATGACGACGGCGGTCACCCGACCAACACCGGCACGGCCGACGTCCCGGTGACTCCCCCGCCCATCCCGTCGACGATCTCGGTGGCCAAGACGGCGAGCCCGGACGGTCGTTCAGGACACGGGCCGATCACGTTCACGGTCATCGTCCGGAACGGGGGGACTCGGCGGTCGACGATCGTCTACATCGCTGCTGTTGACGACCCGCATCTCGGCGACCTGAACGGGAAGGGCACCTGCACCCTCGAGGTCGGCATCGCTCCGAGGCCTGGCCAGGCCCCGGTCAGATCCTCCCGGGTGCCCCGTGTACGCGCAACGTCACCGCCACCGTCGCGCACACCAACCGGCCCACGCCGACGACTACCGGCGGTGACGACCGACGTCCAGCCGGTGTAGGAAGGCGACGATGCGACGGTGACGTTCACCGCCACGCCGCCGCCGCCGCACATCCCGGCACCGACATGTCGGTGACGAAAGCGGCCACTCCGGCGGTGCAGCTGCCGCAGGGTGGTGGCACGGCTCCGATCACCTACAACCTCGTCGCGAAGAACAACGGCCCCGACGCGGCACAGAACGTGCATGTGTCGGATGCGGCTCCGGCGGATGTCACGTTCGTCTCGGCGACGACCGGAAGGGCACGTGCACGACGACCGCTCAGGCAGTCGACTGCACGATCTCGAGCCTGGCCGTCGGCGAATCGGTGCCGATCACGATCAACGCCACGGTCAGCGCGACCGGGACGAAGACGAACGTTCGTGATCAGCAACACGACGCCGCCGGACACCAACCCGAACAACAACACCGCCTCGGCCTCGACGGTCGTTACCGCCCCTGTGACGCCGCCGACCCCGAAGCCGCAGCCCGAGATCTGCGAGCTACTCACCGCGACCCCGAAGGTGCTGAAGGCAAACGGGAAGGCTCAGAAGATCAACGTGAAGGTGACGAAGGGGAAGAAGCCGGTCGCCGGAGCGAAAGTCAAGATCACGGGCCCGGGCATCAACAAGACGGTCACGACCGGGAAGAACGGCAAGGTGACCGTGACCGTGAAGCCGGGCAAGCCGGGCATCATCCGCCTCGCGATCCAGGGCGCGAAGACGTGCAACACGCAGCGGATCGGTGTCGTCGGCGTCTACGAGCCGCCGGTCACCGGGTAACCCGGGAACCATCCGGCAACAGTGGGGAGGGGGCGGCGAAGCCGCCCCTCCCCGTTCTTGTCCAGACGAGGATCCGAGACGCCGCCCATCGGGGTGATCGATCCCTCGAATGAGGGGTTGCCAATACCCCTTAATGGGCATACGCTTCGGCCAGCCACAACGGAGTTGTGCGCATTGCGTGTCCCGGTTCTTGGGGAGCCCGGTGGCACGGACACGAGAACGTATTTAGCTGTCCAGACAGGGGGAAGTCACAGATGTGGGGAATGGGGAATCGCAGCGAGCCTTCGGGGCCTGATGAAACGTCCGAGCGCTCGCTGTTCAAGGTGCTCGAGGCGAAGAACGTCAACCGCAGCGCGCAGCGCGGGGTTCGCGTCGTGCGGCTTCGCATCGCTCCTCGGGGCGCAAGGCGCTCTGGCTCTGCGTGATCGCCGCGGTTATCGCCACCGCGTTCGTGGTGATCCCGTTCGCCTCCAGCGCGAACCCGGATATCTCCGGCTTCGAGCTCGACGGCAATGTCGTTCACGATGCGCGACGACGCCGCCGCGACGACTGGGCGACGCTGTTCAACGCGAGCGGCCAGTCCACGGGCCGGCAGCGCGCTGTCGACGGACTTCGATCGCCGATGGCACCGGTGCGACCGATACCGGCTTCGCTCGGCGGTGGCTCGAAGGACACGGCGGACATCAGCAACTGGGGCTGGTCGACTGGGCGTCACTCCGGCGAAGGACGACATCGCGAGACGCGTATGCGGCCGTCTACGTCGAGCAGGTCAACCAGATCCTCTACTTCGGGCAGGAGCGCATCGATACGCAGGGCGGCGACGCCAACATGGGCTTCTGGTTCCTCCAGGATCCGACGGTCGGCCCGAACGCCACCGGCGGCTTCGACGGCAAGCACGTCGACGGTGACATTCTCGTCCAGAGCTCCCTTACGAACGGTGGCGGTGTTTCCGACATCCACGTGTTCAAGTGGGCGAGCAGTCGGCTGACCGAGGTCACCGGCCTCTGACGAGGCGTGTGCGTCGCCGGCAAGCTCGGCACGATGAACGCCTGCGCGTTCGCGAACATCGACCCGATCACGCGCCCTGGGTGTCCGATCTGAAGTCGCCGTACTTCTACGAGGGCGGTCTCAACCTGAGCGCGATCTTCCCCAGGGTCAGGCCGCTTCCGTGCTTCTCGACCTTCATCTCGAATACGCGCACCTCGCAGTCGACCGAGCGCCGTTCTGAAGGACTTCGCGAACGGGCGATCGACACGTGCGGCTCGATCGTGATCAAGAAGGATCACCCAGCCGAGCGGTGCCGCGCAGAAGTTCGACTTCACCTCCGACCTGTCGCGGGCAACTGCGACGTTCCAGCTCGCCGACGGCGAGTCGACGGACGATGAGCAAGCTCATCCCCGGGACGTACCACGTCTCCGAGGGTGCGACCGCTGCCGGCTGGAGCTTCGACAGCGTCTCGTGCGGCGTCGGCGCACACTACGTCCAGAAGAGCGGCGCGAATCTGACGATCACGCTCCGCTGGTCGGCAAGGTCGAGTGCACCTACGTGAACAAGCGTGATCAGGGTTCGTTGACGTTGTCGAAGGTGTTGACGGGTGGGCCGGCCGGGTACACGGGGCCGTTCACGATCAACTACGACTGCAATGACGGTACGGCGCACGATGGGTCGAAGTCGGTGTCGGCTGGTTCGACGTCGTCGGCGATCACGGGTATTCCGACGGGGACGCAGTGCACGATCTCGGAGACGCCTCCGACTGCTCCGACGGGTTACACGTTCGGGACGCCGTCGTTCTCGCCGTCTGCGACGGTGACGATCACGAACAAGGATCAGACGGTCAACGTGCAGACCACGAACACGCTGACGCGTGACACGGGCTCGTTGAAGTTGTCGAAGGTGTTGACGGGTGGGCCGGCCGGTTACACGGGGCCGTTCACGATCAACTACGACTGCGTGACGGCGCGCACGACGGGTCGAAGTCGGTGTCGCTGGTTCGATTCCAGCGATCACGGGTATTCCGACGGGGACGCAGTGCACGATCTCGGAGACGCCTCCGACTGCGCCGACGGGCTACACGTTCGGACGCCGACGTTCTCGCCGTCCGCGACCGTGACGATCACGAACAAGGATCAGACGGTCAACGTGCAGACCACGAACACGCTGACGCGTGACACGGGCTCGCTGAAGCTGTCGAAGCGTTCACGGTGGGCCGACGGCTACACCGGGCCGTTCACGATCCACTACGTCTGCGACAGGCGCACACCGGCGATGTGTCGGTGAACGCCGGCTCGTTCCAGACGATCAGCGGGATCCCGACGGGCACGCAGTGCACGGTCAGCGAGACGCCTCCGACTGCCCGACGGGTACACGTTCGGCACGCCGACGTTCTCGCCGTCCGCGACCGTGACGATCACGGTCAAGGATGCGACCGTCGAGGTGACGACGAACAACACGCTGACGCGTGACACGGGCTCGCTGAAGCTGTCGAAGGCGTTGACGGTGCGGCTACAAGGAGCCGTTCACGATCCTGGTGTGGTGGCGCACACCGGCGATGTGTCGGGAACGCCGGCGTTCCAGACGATCAGCGGGATCCCGACCGGCACCCAGTGCACGGTCAGAGCCGAGCCTGCCGTCGGCTCCGACGGGTACACGTTCGGTACGCCGAGTTCTCGCCGTCCGCGACGTGACGATCACGGTCAAGGGTGCGACCGTCATGACCACGAACACGCTGACGCGTGACACGGGCAAGATCACCGTCGTCAAGGAGTTCGTCGGTGCCCCCGAGGCTCGAAGGTGACGCTGCAGATCAAGAGCGGCGACACCGTCCCAGTCGGGCTCCGTCGCCGACGGCTCGATCTCGAAGGTGGTCGCAACCGGCGTACGGCGTCGACGAGACGAGTGCCGCGGGTGACGCGTCGACCTCTACGACTCGTCGGTCGTCTGCAAGAACGGTGAGTCGACGGTCGCCGAGAACGCGGACGGTGCCGACACGAGCGTCACGGTCGCCAAGGGTGACGACATCACCTGCACGATCACGAACACCCGCAAGGCCCGCTCGATCACGGTCGAGAAGACCGTGTCGGCGACCTCGGGCGGCACGTACGTGAAGGCGCCGGACGTTGCAACGAAGCCGGAGAACGGCGGCACCTTCTTCTTCAAGGTGAAGATCACGAACACGTCGGCTGCCGACACGATCACGGTGACGGACCTCGCCGACCTCGTCAGCGACGAGGAGATCGACGTCGACGGCCTCGTGTGCGGCACGCCGGAGACGGGCAACGGGCTTCCGTTCACCCTCGCACCCGGCGCGTCGATCACGTGCACCTTCACGCATGACCTGATCGGCAACGCCGGTGCGACCGAGACGGATCACGTCGACGTCTCCTGGAAGGATCAGGAGGGCACGACGCAGGGCCCGACCTCGAGCAACGACGCGATCATCGCGCTCACCGACGTGAAGCCGGCGATCAGCGTCACGAAGACGGCGAACCCGACCGTGGTTCAGGACAGCGGGCTCGTCACCTTCACGGCTGTCGTGACGAACACGTCGAGCGTCGATCCGTTGACGATCGACACGCTGACCGACTCGATCTACGGCAACCTGCTCACGGGCTCGACGAAGGCGACCTGCAAGTTCGGTGGCAACGTCGTCTCGCTCCCGTACACGCTGCCGGTTCACGAGAGCCTGGTGTGCACGTTCCAGGCAACGGTGACCCAGACCGAGACGGACGTCGTCACGAGCTCCGGCACGGACGAGGAGCAGAACCGCGTCACGGCGCACGACGATGCGACCGTGACGGTCAACCACACGCCGCCGCCGCCTCCGCCGGCGCCGAAGACCGACGTTGCGATCCAGAAGGACGCGACCGCTCAGGTCACCCTCGGCTCCAACGGCCAGGCGACGATCGTGTACGACTTCGCGGTCAAGAACAACGGGCCCGACCCGGCCGCGAACGTCACGGTGTCCGACCCGGCACCGAGTGGCGTGACGTTCGCGAGCGTCGCGCAGCAGCCGAGCCAGGGCTCCTGCTCGATCCAGAGCGGCGGGGCGCTCCTGACCTGCAGCATCGGCACGCTCGCCGTCGGCCAGTCCGTGGCGATCAAGGTGAACGCGACCGTGACCCAGACGGGCACGATCACGAACACCGGCACGACGACCACGACGACGCCCGATACGAATCCGGCCAACAACACGGATTCGGCTCAGACGATCGTGGTTGCACCGGCTCAAGCCCCCGGTCAAGCCGCCGGTGGTCGCTCCGGAGATCTGCAACACGGTGACGGTGACGCCGAAGATGCTCAAGGCCAACGGCAAGAGCCAGAAGATCACCGTGAAGGTCACCCAGGGCAAGAAGGGTGTCGCCGGAGCGAAGGTCAAGATCACCGGCCCCGGCATCTCGAAGACCGTGACGTCTGGCAAGAACGGCAAGGTCACCGTGACCGTCAAGCCGAGCAAGCCGGGCATCATCCGGGTCGAGATCCAGAACAAGAAGGCCTGTAACACGCAGCGGATCGGTGTCGTCGGCGTCTTCGAGCCGCCCGTCACCGGCTAGCCGCCCGACGCACACACCTGGTACGACGGCGACGCCCCCGGGAAACCGGGGGCGTCGCCGTCTCGGTGTAAGGAGTATGTGAAACCCTCGAACGAGGCATAGGCTCCCCCCTGACGGGTGACTACGCTTCGCGAGTGAGGCTTTCGGTTCCGATAGCCGTCCTGTGCGCCCTCGTCGCAATTCCGGCAGCGGGCGCCGGCTCGGCGAGCCCGTCGACGCCGTCGGCGATCGCCTCGGTCACCGTCGTCGGAGCCGGCCCGATCAACTGGACGCAGGTGGCGGCGCGCTCGCAACCGAGCCGCAGCGCACCCGTTCTGAAGACGATGACTCAGTTCCGCCCGGACTACCGGGCGCGGTTCGTGCTCGCGCTCTCGGAGCTCGACGACGCGAAGACCGGCCGGCCTTCGTGGTACCGGATCACGATCCCGGGGCGGCCCAACGGCCGGACCGGCTGGATCCCCGCGGGCAGCGTCTCGCTGAAGCCGGTCGATCGCTGGCTCGTCATCTATCGCGGCTCGCGCAAGTTCGAGTTCTACGTCAACGGCACGCTGCGGCGAACCGGTAAGGTCGCCGTCGGTCGGAAGGGAATGGAGACCCCGCTCGGCCTCTTCTACGTGCAGGCGAAGTTCGACCCGACCTGGCCCGTGCTGGGCGCCTACGCGTTCGAGACCAGTGGCTACTCCAAGCTCTCCGACTGGCCCGGCGGCGGTGTCGTCGGCGTTCACGGAACGAACACGCCCGACCTGATCGGCGAGGCGGTCTCGCACGGCTGCGTCCGCCTCTACAACAAGGATATTCAGTACCTGCGCTCGGTCATGGGAGTCGGCACGCCGATCAAGATCGTCGCAGCGTAGGAAATCGACAAACCCTGACGAACGGATCAATCCTGTGAACCGATACCCTCGTACGGTGCTCAAGCTCCTCGTCGCGGCGATCGCGGTGCTCGCGTTCCCGGCGGCGGCCCTCTCGGTCGGCCAGTCGACCACCGTCAGCCAGTCACCGCCCAAGGCGGTCGTCGGTGCCGGCACGATCAACGTCCCGACGCTGCTCGTGCGCAAGGCGCCGAACGGCGCGCTCGTCCGTGATCGCCAGGCTGAGCGAGTTCAGGCCGCAGGACTACAGGCCGAGGGCCATCCTCGCGATCGGCAGCAAGATGGCGGCACCGGCGAAGCGAAAGCCGGGCAGCGCCACGAAGGTGGTCACGAGCACCACGCCCGCCTGGTACAAGATCGCGGTCCCGGGCCGTCCCAACGGCCGCACGGGCTGGGTGAAGGCGAAGGAGGTGTCGATCCGCCCGATGCCCTGGCAGGTCGTCGTCTTCCGCGGCTCGCGCGTGCTCCAGCTCTGGAAGGGCGACAAGCTCGTCTACACGAACAAGGTTGCGGTCGGCGCGCCGGGCATGGAGACGCCGCTCGGGCTCTTCTACGTCACCGTCCGCTTCAAGCCGATCAAGGAGCCGTTCCTGGGCGCGTTCGCCTTCGAGACGAGCGCCTACTCGAAGCTGTCGGACTGGCCGGGTGGGGGAGTCGTCGGGCTCCACGGCTGGAACGACCCGTCGGTGCTCGGCAAGGCCGTGTCCGCACGGCTGCATCCGGGTCTCGAACGAGCACGGCGGCGTTCCTGCGCGACAGGATCCCGGTCGGCACCCCGATTCGCGTCGTCGCGACCTGATCGAACGCGCGGCGCGAGCCGCACGGACGAGCGGGTTAGAGGCTCGAGGCCTCGAAGGCGTATGGCGTCGGCGCGCCGCCTGACAGCGTGCGCTGTGAGCCCGGCGCGGCGCTCAGGCGCTTGACGCCGAAGCCGCGGTCCTGGAACTTGAAGCCGGGGGCGAACGGGCGCCACGAGCCCCCGGTCGCCGCGGCGACGCCGACACCGTCGAAGCGGAAGGCGAACGAGTTGCAGACCGCGCGGCCGCCGTTCCACGACTCGGCGGTCGCGATCGGGCGCCAGCGGTTCGTCGAGTTCTCGAGCAGCACGGGATCCGTGGCCGGCTTGCCGTCGAGCCACACCCGCCACCAGTTCGGCCTGCCCGACATCTCGAGGACGGCGACCTTGTGGCTCTCGCCGACCTGGACGTTCTGGACGAGCGGGACGAAGACGGGATCCTGGCCGCCACGCGTGATCTCGGCATAGACCATCGTCGGCGTGTCCGGGATCGACGCGACGCCGACCTGAAGCCACAGCGTCTGGCCGTTCGCGCCCTGGCCCGGGCCGCCGACGCCGATCCAGCCGGCCACGTGACCCGAGATCGACGTTCGCGGCCGCAGTCGGGGTGATCGTCGCGCGGATGCCGTGGGAGACGCGCGTCGCCTGATGGCCCGCGTACGCGTATCCCTGGGAGCCGTTGGCACCGGCGCCGCACTGCTGGCCGTTGGCCTCGGCGGACTCGCTCACCGGTCCGGTGAGCGCCGCTGCCGAGGCGACGACAGCCAGGAGGGAGAGCGTGAGAAAGCGCCGCATGCAGGACAGATCGGCACCGCAGGCGCCGCTCGGCCATCCCTCGTTTCAGCGATCACCGCCCCGGAGAGGGCACGAATCGGCGCTCGAGTCCCTCGATCGGCTCGACCCGAACGGGCGAGCCGGCTCCCTCGGATGCTCCGATAACTGCAAACCTTCCTTAACGATTGGACGTCTACTATTCCGACGGCATGAGCACCACGACCACCAGTCCGCGGCCCTCGAAGGCGACGCGCCACGTTCCGCTGTGGCGTCGGGCGCTGCCCTGGGTCGGGCGGAGCGCTGCTGTTCGCGGGCGCGATCGCCGCTCTGGCCGTCTTCGTCGGGAACACCGCAAGTGACCCGAAGGAGACGTTCTCGAACGAGCCCGCCGTCGACGTCACGAAGCCGCAGAAGAACATCAAGGTGCCGGCCGAAGTGAGGTCGGTCGCGCAGCAGTTCATCAAGACGGCAGTCGCGCGGAAGAACCTCGAGTCCGCGTACGACATCGTCGGCCCTCGATCAAGCAGGGCATGAGCCTCGCCGAAGTGGAAGACCGGCAACATCGCCGTGATCCCGTTCCCGGTCGACAAGCTCGACTACGCACCGTTCAAGGTGGACTACGCGCACTCCGGACGACGTCCTGATGGAGGTCGCGCTGCTCACCAAGGAGGGCTCGGCGTCAAGGGCCAGACGTTCTTCATCAACATCAAGAAGTTCGGCAAAGGCGACAAGGCCCGCTGGCTCGTCGACAACTGGGTTCCCCGAGGCTCGGCGCCGATCCCCGACGGCACGCTTCCGCGGCGGTAGCTAAGGCCCGATGCGTAGGCCCCGGTCTGCGCGAGCCAAACGCCGGCTGATTCGTGTCGGGGTCGTGCTGAGTGTCATCGTCGGGGTCACAGCCGTGGCGATCCTGCTCCCGAAGCCGCACCGCCAGGCGGAGACGTTCCAGAACGTCCCGCCGGATGTCCCGGCACCCACGCCCGCGAGCGTCACAGCGAGCCCGAAGCTGCAAAAGCTGCTGATCGGCGAGACGGACGCGTTCGTTCGGACCGCGGTCAGCGCCACAATCTCGAAGCCTCCTGGCCACTCATCCATCCGAACCTCAAGCAGGGCCTCTCGAAGAAGGAGTGGCTGACCGGGGATATCCCGGTCGTACCGTTCCCGGCCAAGGGGATCATCGCCTGGGATCTCGACTGGTCCTACGCCGGCGACGTCGCCGCCGACGTCGTTCTCCAGCCGGTGCCGAAGAGCGGCCTCTACCGCAAGACGTTCACGATCGAGTTCAAGCGCGTCGGCACCCCCGCCGAGGATCGCTGGCTCGTGTACTCGTGGGTGCCGAGCGGCGTCTCCCAGGCACTGATCGACGACGAGCACGCTGCGGGTGTCGCAGCCGCGCTCGAGAACGTCCGCGGTCATCAGGGGCTCTCGCCGGGGTGGATCCTCGTCCCCGTCGGGATCATCCTCACCGTCTTCATGCTGCCGCTCGTGCTCTTCCTGGTCGAGCGCCGTCGCTCTCGCCGGGCACTGGCCGCGCACCAGGCGGCGCTGGCGAAGCGCTACGGCTCCGACTCCTGACCAGAGCCTCCAGGTCAGACCTCGATCTCGAGCCCGTCGTAGGCCCGCTCGACGCCCGGCGGGCACCGGAGAGCTCGGCTGGACGATGCGTCAGCAGCAGCCGCCGCGTGCCCGAGTCGTCGGCAGCCGCGAGCGCCTCGTCGACGCTCAGGTGCCCGCGCGGCTGGCCGTCGTCGTCACCGTGGTCGAGTGTCGCCTCGCAGACGAAGAGGTCGCTGTCTCGGGCGAGCTCGGCGAGGCGCTCGCTCGGGCCACTGTCTCCCGAGTAGGCGATCGTCCTCCCGTTGGCGGTGAGCCTGAACCCGTAGGTCTCGAGGGTGTAGTGCGGCAGCCGCATCGGCGTCACCTCGATCCCGGCGGCCGTGAACGGCCCCTCCGGCTCGTACTCGCGGACCGTGAAGACCCGGTCGAACATGTCCCGGAAGCCGAACCGCTCGCCGAACTGCTCCAGCACCGCCTGCCCGCCGGCGTGCACCCAGAGCTCGGGCCGCTCGTCGATCGCGACACCGGCGGCGCGGTACATCGCGCCCCACACCCAGGGCACGAGATCGCCCCAGTGATCGAGGTGAAAGTGCGTGATCGCGATCGCATCGACGTGCGGCCAACCCTCGCGCTCGCGTAGCCGGCCCAGCACTCCCGGCCCACAGTCGACGAGGAGACGCCCCCCGTGGTGCTCCACCATGTAGCCCGAATGGGCACCGCCGGGGTTGGGCCAGGCCGGCGAGGAGCCGATAACGCTGAATTTCACCGCCGTATACTGCCCATGTGGAGCGGAAGATACGCGTCGTGATCGCGAAGCCGGGGCTCGACGGACACGACCGCGGCGCCAAGATCATCGCCCGCGCCCTCCGCGACGCGGGCATGGAGGTGATCTACACGGGCCTCCATCAGACGCCCGAGCAGATCGTCGAGACGGCGATCCAGGAGGATGCCGACGCGGTCGGGATCTCGATCCTCTCCGGGGCGCACATGACGCTCGTCCCGAAGATCATCGCGGGCCTGAAGGCGAACGAGGCCGACGACGTGCTCGTCGTCGTCGGCGGGACGATTCCCGACGACGATGCTGCCGAGCTCGTCGCGGGCGGCGTCGCCGCGATCTTCACGCCGGGTGCGCCGACGGCCGAGATCGTCGAGTTCCTCCGGTCAGCGGTCGCCGTCCCGTAGCGCCGCCCCGGCGCGCCGGCGGCCTCGACCCCGGTTCGCCTCACGCCTCAGCCGTGGATCATGTGGTCGACGGTGAGCGCGCTCGGAGCGGCGGTCGCGACGTCGAACGTCGGCTTTGCGGGGCGCGTGAACACGGCCAGCGGCGTGGCCGAGCGCGCGCTCAGGAGGCGGCGTGTCGGTGCCACGATCTGCGCGGCGACCGACTGGTCGAGGAGTGCGTCCGCCGGCACGGTGAGCTCCACCGAGCGCGCGGGAACGGCCGTCCACGCTCCGCCCGGCCAGACCCGAACGGACGTCACCGACATCTCGAGCATGCCCGCGCCGGCTGAGACGGGGGTGCCCTTCATACCGATGGTCACCTGCTTCGCCCGGCTTGGTGGGAAGCGCGAACAGGAGGCGCGTGGCGGCGTTCAGGTACGGGAACGGATTCACGTCGGCGCCGTCCTTCGGGTGCACCTCGAAGTGGAGGTGGTAGATGCCCTCGGCGTCGCCGGAATCGCCGTTGTAGGCGATCTGCTGCCCTGCCTTCACGCGGGCGCCGTTCTTCAACCCGGTGGCATATGCCGTCCCGGGGACGCACTTGCCCTTGTTGTCGCGCTTCGCCGTGAGGTCGTTGTTGAGGTGGATATAGAGGTAGGTCGTGCCGCTCGCGCCGTAGAGGTAGAGCATGCAGCCGGCGCGCGCAGAGGTCGTCCAGAACTTGATCGTGCCGTCCTCCGCGGCGACCGCCGGCGAGCGCCAGGTCGTGACGATGTCGATGCCGGCGTGACGTCCCTGGCCCCGCGGATCGCCGTAGTCGTCCGTGTACCTGGCGGCGCCGACGACGGGGAAGATGATCGGGGAGGCGTCTCCGGTTCCCGACGGATCAGGATCGTTGAGCGCATTCGAGGATGAGACGGCGGCAAGGCTCAGCGCCGTGAGAAGGGTGAGGAGGAGGGCTCCTCGGGCTGTCGTCCGGTGCATGCTCATCGTGGGCCGGGTGAGACTGTCTCACCCCCGTCCGGTTCGCGCTCGAAGGGTGTGACCCTACCAGACCGTTTGGATGGGAGACCCTGCCGACAGTTCGCTCCTCCGCGCGAAAAGCGCACAAGCTAGGCTCAGGCCGTGAAGATCGCCGTGTGCGTGAAGCAGGTGCCCGACGCGACGTCCGTGAGGCGTCTCGATGCGGCCACGAACCGGCTCGACCGGTCGGGCGAGGGCGCGCTGAACGCCACCGACGTGAATGCGGTCGAGGAGGCGCTCCGGATCAAGGAGGCCCACGGCGGCGAGGTCGTCGTCGTCTCGCTCGGGCCGGCGAAGGCGATCGACTCGCTGCGCAAGGCTCTCGCGATGGGCGCCGACCGCGCGCTGCTCGTCTCCGACGACGCTGCCGCCGGGTCGGACCTCGTCGCGACGAGCTACGCGCTCGCGCGTGCGCTCGAGCGCGAGGAGGCAGACCTCGTCCTCTTCGGCCAGCAGTCGTCCGACTCCGACGGCGCCGTTCTCTGGGCCGCCGTTGCCGACCGGCTGCGTCGCCCGCTGATCTCCCAGGTCGCCGACCTCACCGCCGAGGATGCGTCCGTGACCGGCAAGCGCCAGACGGAGTTCGGCTACGACGTGATCTCCGCGCCTCTGCCGGCGATCGTTGCCGTCTCCGACGCGATCAACGAGCCGCGCTACCCGTCGCTGAAGGGGATCATGGGCGCCAAGTCCAAGCCGACCGAGACCCTGACGCTCGCCGAGCTCGGCGTCGAGGACGAGCGCGCCGGCACCGCCGGCTCGCGGACGTCCGTGCTCGCGCTCGGCCCGCCGCCGGCGAAGGGCGATCAGATCAAGATCGAGGAGGACGGCTCGGCCGCCGAGCAGCTCGTCGACTGGCTGGCGGGGAGGAAGCTGCTGTGAGCACGCTCGTCTTCCTCGAGCACCACGAGGGCGCGATCCAGAAGGGCGCGCTGGGCGTGCTGGCGAAGGCGCTCGCCCTCGGCGGGGACGTCGCCGGCGTCGTCGTCGGCCACGAGGTCGGCGACATCGCAGCCTCGGCCGGCGCGTTCGGCGCCTCGACCGTCTACGTCGTCGACGCTCCCGAGTTCGCCGCTCCGCTGCCCCAGCCGCGTGTCGACGCACTCGAAGCCGTGGTTGCCGCCTCGGGCGCCGAGAACATCCTCTTTGCCGCTTCGGTGCTCTCGGCCGACGTCGCAGCCGGGCTGTCGGCGCGACTCGACGCCGGGCTCAACTGGGATCTGACCGACGTTCGCATCGAGGGCGGCTCGCTCGTCGGCAAGCGCCCGGCCCTCGGCGACACGGTCGTGGTCGATGTCGGCTGGACGAGCACGCCCCGGATCGGGCTCGTGCGGTCGGGCTCCTTCGAGCCGGCCGAGACGGGCGGGAGCGCCACCATTCAGGAGGTCGCGGTGACGCTGCAGGACTTCTCCACCGCCGCCCGGATGGTCGAGCAGGCCCACGAGGAGACGAGCGGGCCGTCGATCGAGGACGCCGACGTGATCGTCGCCGGCGGTCGTGGCCTCGGTGCCCCCGAGGGCTTCAAGCTCGCGGAGGATCTCGCTGCTGCGCTCGGCGGTGCGGTTGCGGCGACGCGCGCGGTCGTCGATGCCGGCTGGTATCCCTACGCGACGCAGGTCGGGCAGACGGGCAAGTCGGTCTCGCCGAAGCTGTACATCGCGCTCGGCATCTCCGGCGCGATCCAGCACAAGGTGGGCATGCAGAGCTCCGGCACGATCGTCGCGATCAACAAGGATCCGAACGCGCCGATCTTCGACTTCGCCGACTTCGGGATCGTGGGCGACCTGAACCAGATCGTCCCGAAGCTCGCAGAGCTCGTGCGGGCCCGCAAGGCCTAAGCGTGGCAACCGAGATTCGCGCCGCGGACTATCCGCCGCCGTTCTCGAGCGACGAGGTGATCGCGGCGCCGACCGATGCGCCGGACGAGCGGATCGACGTCGGCGTGCTGATCGTCGGAGGAGGACCGGCGGGGCTCGCCTGTGCCATTCGCCTCGGCCAGCTGCTCGAGGACGATCCGGCGACGGCCGAGCGCCTCGGTGAGGTTCCGATCGCACTCGTCGACAAGGGCAAGCAGCCCGGCTCGCACCTGCTCTCCGGCGCGGTCATGAACCCGCGCGCCGTCCGGCGCCTGTTCAGGGGCCGGCCCGAGCAGCTCGACGGGATCCCCACCTACGGCGAGGTGCCAGGGGAGGGCGTCTACCTGCTCACCCGCAAGCGAGCGCTCCGGATCCCGCCGCCGCCGACGCTCCGCAATCACGGCAACTGGATCGTCTCGATCTCGCAGATGTCGCGGTATCTCGCGGAGCTGGCCGAGGCGAGTGGCACGTTCATCCTTCCCGAGACCTCGGCCGACCGGCTGCTCGTCGAGCATGGACGGGTCGTCGGCATCCGCAGCGGCGACAAGGGCCGGGGCAAGGAGAACGAGCCGCTCGGCAACTTCGAGCCGGGCGCGGACATCGCGGCCAGGGTGACGGTGCTCGCCGAGGGCACGGCCGGCCATCTCACCGGCGCGGCGCTCGACCACTTCGGTCTCAACGGCCGCGAGCCCCAGATCTGGGAGCTCGGCGTGAAGGAGATCTGGCGCGTCCCGAAGCCGCTCACGAAGATCATCCATACCCTCGGCTGGCCGCTGCGCAAGCCGGCGAAGTACCGCGAGTTCGGAGGATCCTGGCTGTATCCGATGGGCGACGACATGATCTCGCTCGGCTTCGTGATCGGCCTCGACTATCGGGACGTCGAGCTGTCGGCACACGACCTGCTGCAGGAGTTCAAGACCCACCCATTCGTCCGGAAGATCCTGGACGGTGGCGAGCGCGTCGCCTGGGGCGCGAAGACGATCACGAGCGGCGGCTGGCATGCGATGCCGCGGAGTCTCGGGGCGCCCGGGCTCCTGCTCGCGGGCGAGAGCGCCGGCCTCGTCGACCTCGCGCGGCTGAAGGGCGTGCACTACGCGATCGAGTCCGGCCGGCTCGCGGCCGAGGCCGCCTATCGCTCGCTGCAGCGGGGCGAGAGCCCGGCGCGGATCGGGGCGTTCGACGGGTACGACAACGAAGTCCGCACCGGCTACCTCGGCAAGGGCCTGCACGAGGTGCGCAACATGCGCCAGGCGTTCGAGAAGGGCTTCTTCATCGGTGGCGGCGCTCGCGAGCGCGATGACGGTGACGAAGGGCAAGCTGCCGCCGAAGGAGTTCCACAACGAGCCGAATGCCGCGTCGCCGCTCCTCCGGACGGATCGTGCCTCGCGCTACCCGGCGCCCGACGGCAAGCTGACGTTCGACAAGCTCTCGTCGGTGTTCGCATCCGGCAACCGCACCCGCGACGACCAGCCGAATCACGTCCGCGTCGAGCGGCACGTGCCGCGTGAGGTCGCCGAGATGTGGGCGTGGATGTGCCCGGCGCAGGTCTACGAGGTCGGTGACGACGTGGGTGACGGCCTCGTCGAGCTCAAGCTGACGCCGTCCAACTGCGTCCAGTGCGGAGCGATCACCGCGCGGGGCGGCAGGTTGACGCCTCCCGAGGGCGGCTCCGGCCCCGAGTACACATTGACCTAGCGTCGGTGACGGGCTTCAGCCGGCCCCACAGATTACGCTCTCCACGCCTCGGCCATCGCGACGCGCTGGGCCAGCGTCGGGTGGCTGTCGAGCAGAACGTGCGCCCAGCCGGGCGGGTCGGGATTCGCGAGGGAGCTATCGCTGAACCCGACGAAGAGGCCGCGGGCTGCCGCCGGATCGCGGGTGGTCTGCAGCGCCTTCCAGTCGGCCTCGGCCTCCATCCGCCGGCTGATCCAGCTCTGCGCCGGTAACAGCGCGAGCTGCAAGGCTGCGACGACGAGGAGCGCGAGCGGAATCGCTGCGGCCTCGCCCATCCCGCCGCGTCTCCGCGTCGCCCGCATCAACACCCACGCACCGGGGAGCGCGAACAGGGCGAACCACGCAATCCCCTTCGGTATGTGCCTGCTCGAATGATGGCCGATCTCGTGTGCCAGCACGACGCGCACCTCGGCGTCCGAGAACGTGCCGTCGAGCATCGTGCTCCAGAGCACGACGCGGCGCGAAGGACCGAAGCCGACCGCGTACGCATTCGCCTGGCTCGTCGTGCCGCTCACGTCCTCGACGCGGATGGGGATGCCGGAGACGCCCTGCTTGTGCTCGAACTCCCTGGCCGAGCGCCTCAGTGCCGGGTCCTTCAGGGGCTTCGTCGCCGCCAGATAGGGCTGGGCGAACGCGAAGCCGGCTCCGATCGCGACGAACACGAACGCCCCGGGGATCCACCAGATCTCGCCGAGCCACCGCGCCAGGAACATCACGACGAGGAGCGCGATGCAGAGCGAGACGAACGCGCCGCCGAGCTCGAACCAGTGGCCGAGCGCCCACTCGAGATAGCCCGATTCCGTCAGGTCGTACCGTCGTGCCCACCAGACGTCGAGCAGCGTGAACGGCAGCTGGATCAGCCAGACGAGCCCGAGCCCGAGCATGCCCAGCAGCATCCCGGTGCCGATCGGCCCCGCGGCCGACTCCCGGGCGAACCGCGGCCCGCGACGGGCATAGATCCACAGCGTCGCGAACAGCGCGATCTGCCCGAGGACCCAGGTGAAGAGGAAGAACCGCTCGACGTGCACCGACCGGCGGACGAGAGCCTTGCCGAACACGGCGTCGGCATCGACCCTGGGGAGGTGCAGGCCGGACGGGACCGCCGTGCGGAGGAGGAGCGAGGCGCACACGAGCCAGACGGCCACCGCGGCAGCCGCAACGATGACGCGGACCGTGCGGTTCAGGCCGGCTCGATTCCGATCGGCTCGGTTCCCGCCGGTCCGGTTGCCGCCGGCTCGTCGATCGGCAGCACGAGCTGCTCGTCACGCTCGCGGTCGCGAACGGCAGGTGCGGAGTACGGATAGCGATCCGTGAGAAGGAAGAGGTAGGAGTTCGCCTGACCCGAGTAGCGAAGCGCGACCGCCCCGATGTTGCGCAGGCCCTCCGGCATGCGCCCCGTGAAGAGGGCGGCCCACCAGCCGAGCAGCGCCGCAATCAAGAGCACCGTCGAGTACGCCCCGCCGAGCAGCAGAGCGGGAATCGCGAGCAGGCCGCGGAAGAGCGTCACCAGCCGCCGCTGCCGCGCGGGCGGATCGATCGCCAGGTCGACGGGATAGCTGCCGGCCGCGCCGACGAACCCCGGGAACGGGCCACCGATGAGCAGGAGGAAGGCCATCACGTGGGTCGCGTAGCGCACCCAGGCGGCGAGGAAGCGATGGAGCGGCATCGGCACCCGGCCGATCACGAGCGCGACGAGCCAGGCGACGAACACGGCCAGCAAGGCCAGCACGGTCCAGAGGAGGAGCCAGATCAGGTGCGGGATCGTCAGCAGCAGCCGGAAGAAGACGGTGAGTCGTGACCGCTCGAGCCGGTCGGTGAGCTCGAGTCGCACCGGGTGCGGGGGCAGTGCGGTGTCGGGCACGATCCGCGCCGGGTCCGAGGTTGGATAGCGGTCGGTGACGAGAAGCACGTAGCCGACGACCTGTGCCGTGTAGCCGATCGCGTAGACGACCAGGTCGCGCAGCCCCCGGGGGGTACGACCCCGCGCGACCGACGCGAACCACGCGAGGAAAGCAGCCGTTGCCGCGAGCCCGCCGACCGACCAGCCCGTCGACCAGCCGGCACCCGTGTCCTGCGAGGTCACCCACGAGGTGTTCACGAACCACGAGCCACCGCCGACCGCCGCAGCGAGCAGGAGCACCGGGATCGCGAGCACGAGCCGCGCCGCGACGCCGCGCCGCGACTGGCGCACGGACGGCTCGATCTCGAGATCGACGGGATACCCCTCGCCGCCGCCGAACGGCGGATACGGGGCGGCCGCCAGGTAGAGGTAGGCGCTGACGTGCACGGAGTAGCGGAGGTACGAGACGATGAATCCCTGGAGCGAGCGAGGCGCCTTGCCCTCGAAGAGGAGCGCGAGCCAGACGATGATCGACACGGCGAGGGCCGCAAGCCCCCAGAGCCCGACCACGATCAGGTGCGGGATCGCGAGCAGGAGGCGGAAGATCACCGTCACGCGCGAACGCTCGAGATCGTCGGCGACGACGATCTGAATCGGAAGGCGGCGAGGCGTGTGGCCTGGTTCGACTACTTCGGTCACCGGCCTAGTGTGGCGGTTGTGGCGGTCGGCTGTGAGGGGTCGTTCGTCTACGATCGCGCGATGCCGGAACCGAGCGTCACCCCAGACGATGTGCGCCGTGCGGCAGACGCGATCCGGGACGCCGTGCACCGGACCCCGACGTTCAGCTCGCGGAGCCTCGGGCCCGATCGCTACCTCAAGGCCGAGCTCTTCCAGCGCACGGGCTCGTTCAAGGCGCGTGGCGCCCTGAACCGGGTCAGGGCGCTTTCGCCGGCCGAGCGCGAGGCCGGCGTGATCAGCGTCTCGGCCGGGAACCACGCGCAGGCCCTGGCGTGGGCCGCGGCCACCGAGGGCATCGACGCGCTGCTCGTGATGTGGCAGGGCGCGAGCGCCGCGAAGATCGACGCCACCCGCGGCTACGGCGCCGCGGTCGATCTGGAGGCGCCGGGTCCGGGCGCGGCCTTCGACCGGCTGCACGAGCTCCGGGAGCAGACGGGGCGGACCTTCGTCCATCCGTTCGACGACCCGGTCGTGATCGCCGGCGCCGGCACCGTCGGGCTCGAGATCCTCGAGGACGTGCCGGCAGTCGACACGATCGTCGTCGCCTGCGGCGGTGGCGGCCTCGTCTCCGGGATCGCAGCCGCCTGTGTGCCGGCCGGGGTTCGGGTTGTCGCGGTCGAGCCCGAGCACTCGAACGCGCTCGCCCTCGGCCTCGCCGCCGGCGAGCCCGTCCCCGTGACGCCGGAGACGATCGCAGATGCGCTGACGGCGCCGTTCACCGGCCGGCTCCCGATCGAGATCTGCGGAGCGCTCGGAGTCGACGTCGTTCTCGTCTCGGAGGACGAGATCCGGGAGGCATTCCGCTTTCTCTACAGCCGTGCCAAGCTTGCCGTCGAGCCCGGTGCCGCCGTCGCGACCGCCGCCGTGCTGGCGGGCAAGGTGGACGGCGGAACGCTCGTCTCCGTCGTCTCGGGAGGCAACGTCAGCACCGATATCGCCTCTGCTATTCTGGCTTCACCATGAAGGCTGAGATCCATCCGGAGTACGTCCTCGCGCACGTCACCTGCTCGTGCGGCAACGAGTTCACGACCCGTTCGACGAAGTCGGAGCTCCACGTCGAGGTCTGCTCCCACTGCCACCCGTTCTACACGGGCAAGCAGAAGCTCATGGATGCCGGCGGTCGGGTCGAGCGCTTCCAGCGCCGTCTCGAGAAGGCCGGCGGTCCCCGCCGCGGATAAGAGGCCTGGCCTGTGAGCGTCTCGTATGGCGGTCAGGCCGTGCTCGAAGGCGTGATGATGCGCGGCCCGGCCGTGTGGTCGGTTGCCGTGCGCACGCCGAACGGCGACGTGGTCGAGGTGACGAAGTCGGTCGTCTCGCCGATGCAGCGCCATCGCATCTGGCGGCTGCCGGTGATCCGCGGCGTCATCGCTCTCGGCGAGTCGCTCGCGATCGGCTTTCGCGCGCTCGCCATCTCCGCGAACTATGCGATGCAGGAGGAGCCGCGAGGAGGGCGCCGAGGGTGAGCCGGTCGAGGTCTCGACCGAGATCTCACGCTGGCAGATCATCGTCTCCTTCGTGATCGCGATCGGCTTCGCGCTGGCGCTCTTCAAGGTCGGGCCGGCGCTGCTGACGAGCTGGCTGCCGATCGACGGCACGTACACGTTCGTCGTCGTCGAGGGCCTGATCCGGGTAGCGGTGCTGATCGGCTACATCGTCCTGATCGGGTTGCTGCCGGATCTGAGACGGGTCTTCGAGTATCACGGCGCCGAGCACAAGGCGATCAACGCGCTCGAGGGCGGCTCCGAGCTGACGCCGGAGAAGGTGCAGAAGTTCAGTTTGATCCACCCTCGTTGCGGAACTGCTTTTTTGCTATGGGTCATGGTGATCGGCGTGTTCGTCTTCGCGCTCGTCGGTCGGCCCGTCTGGTACTGGCTCATCATCAGCCGGATCCTCCTGCTGCCGGTGATCGCCGGCCTCGCGTACGAGCTGATCCGCTATGCGGGCAAGCACCAGGGGAACCGCGTCCTGATGACGCTGCTCGCGCCCGGCCTGTGGCTGCAGCGGCTGACGACGAGGGAGCCGTCGCTCGACCAGATCGAGGTGTCGATTCGCGCCTTGCAGGAAGTGATGCGGGTCGAGCAGTCCGAGAGCGAGAGCGAGCTGCAGCAGGAGTCCCGCGTCGAGGTCATGGCCTAGGCAGGGCTCCCGCGAGCCGCACCACCGAGCCAGAGGAGGATCATGCCGAGAATCGTCCGTGAAGCCGACGTCAGCTGGGAGGGCAATCTGGCCCGTGGCGCGGGCGCGATCAGCGCCGCGTCGTCGGAGGCATTCGTCGACCTTGCGTTCAGTCTTGCCTCTCGGGTCGACACGGCACCCGAGAAGACGAGCCCCGAGGAGCTGCTCGCCGCCGCCCACGGTGGCTGTTTCACGATGTCCCTCGCGGGCGAGCTGACGAAGGCGGGCACCCCGCCGGAGCGGCTCGACGTGCGCTGCACGATCACGATGGACGAGGTCGAGGGGAAGGGCCACCAGATCGTCCACTCGCAGATCGTCGCCCACGGCACGGTGCCGGACTGCGACGAGGCAGCGTTCGCCCAGGCCGCCGAGGCAGCCGATGCCAGCTGTCCCTTCTCCGCGCTGATTCGCGCGTCTGCCACGGTCGCCGTGACCGCTTCACTGTCCTAGAGACCCGTCGACCAGAACTCGAGAAGGAGGCCCGTGATGGCAACCGATCGCACGATGAGCACGACCTGGCACGGCACGTTGATGGACGGCTCCGGCACGATCCACGAGGCGGGCAGCGGTGCCTTCGGCCCGCTCGAGGTCAGCTGGGCCTCGCGCGCGGAGGCGCCGAACGGCAAGACGAGCCCCGAGGAGCTCATCGCCGCCGCCCACTCGGCGTGCTTCTCGATGGCGCTCGCGCACGCGCTTGCGCAGGCCGGAACGCCGGCCGATCAGCTCGACACCTCGGCCACCGTCACGTTCGTCCCGGGCGAGGGGATCACGAAGATCGCGCTCACCGTGCGCGGATCGGTGCCGGGGATCGACGCGGACGCATTCGTCGCTGCCGCAGAGGGCGCGAAGGTCGGCTGTCCGGTCTCGAAGGCGCTCGCGGGCGTGCCCGAGATCACGCTCGACGCAGCGCTCGCCTGAGCCGGGGAGAGGCTTCAGCCTCTCCCCAGGGTTACGAAGCCACTGCCCGCCGAGTCGCTCGACGAGCTGGGCCATCAATGCCCACTCCGGCTCGTAGACGTGCGCCGACTTGACGTAGATCGTGAGCGGACCGAGGGGCAGTCCGAGCTCGCCGGCGACCAGCTGCTGCAGGCGGGCGAGCTCGACGAGGTTCCCGTAGGCCTTCTTGCCGAAGTCGAGGCTGTGGGCGTACACGACGAGCTCGAGCCGCTCGGCCGGCGCCCAGAAGTCGAGCATGCTGACGCACGGGATGTAGGTCGTGTCGAGCAGCGGCTCGAAGGTCGTGATCGTCGCGGACCGCGATTCCGGGTCGGCGCGGAGTCGCTCGACGACCCACGCGAGCTGGTCGCGACCGCTGCCCTCGTAGTCGAACAGGCGCGCCGCGTAGCTGCGCGCGTTCCCGAGCTCGGGAACGTTCTCGGGGCTGAAGAAGTTCTCGTGCATCCACTGCGACCAGGCGGGGTCGCCGAGGCGGGCGATGAGGTCGTCCTCGGGATCGGGGCTCGCGACCGCGAGCGCCATGTGGGCGAGCTCCTTGATCGCCAACCCGTCGTAGGCGGCCTCGGCTCCGTGCTCGAGGATCGCCGCCGAGGTGCGCAACCAGCATTCGCCGAGCGTTGTCGCGTCCACCGTCGTGACCACGATCGTCATTCCAGGATCACTAGTTCCGGGCTACGATGATGCGGTGTCGGAAGCAGGCTGAAGCCTGTCACCGACGCCCTCTCTCATGGCCGGAATCGAACCACTCATCGAGGAGCTCGAGCGCTCCTACGCCGACCTGCAGGCTCGGCTGTCCGACCCTGCCGTCTACAACGATCATCGCGAGGCGGCCGACGTGGGGCGCCGGCTGAAGGAGCTCGAGACGCCGCACAACCTCGCCGTCGCCTGGCAGGCGCGCCCGCGCCGACCTCGCCGACGCCAAGGACGACCCCGAGCTCGCGTCGATGGCCGCCGACCTCGAGAGCGACATCGCGCGCCTCGAGGAGGAGCTCAAGGGCGCGCTCGTCGAGCGCGATCCGGCCGACTCGAAGGACGTGATCGTCGAGGTGCGCCAGGGCGTCGGCGGCGACGAGGCGGCGATCTGGGCGGGAGACGTGTACCGGATGCTGACCCGCTATGCGGAGCGCCGCGGCTTCAAGACCGAGGTCCTCTCTGCCAACGAGAGCGAGTCCGGTGGATTCAAGGAGATCGTCTTCGCCGTCAAGGGTGAGGGAGCGTTCTCGGTCTTCAAGTACGAGGGCGGGACGCACCGGGTGCAGCGCGTTCCGGAGACGGAGTCGCAGGGCCGCATCCACACGTCGACGGCCACCGTCGCCGTGATGCCGGAGGCCGAGGAGGTCGAGGTCGAGATCGCCGAGAGCGACCTCAAGATCGACGTCTACCGGTCGACCGGGCCGGGCGGGCAGAGCGTCAACACGACGGACTCGGCGGTGCGTATCACCCACGTGCCAACAGGTGTCGTCGTCGCGATGCAGGACGAGAAGTCGCAGCTGCAGAACCGCCAGAAGGCGATGCGCGTCCTTCGCGCACGGCTCTACGAGCTCGAGCGGGAGAAGGAGCAGGCCCGCCTCTCGGAGGCCCGCAAGCTCCAGATCGGCTCGGGTGAGCGCGCCGAGAAGATCCGCACGTACAACTATCCGGAGAACCGGCTCACCGATCATCGGATCAAGCTGACGGCACATCGCCTCGACCAGATTCTCGACGGCGATCTCGAGGAGTTCACGGAGGCGATCCAGTCGGAGGATCGGCGGCTCTCGCTCGAGGCCAAATGACGAGCGTCGGCGCCGGGCTCCAGCCTGGCTCCGACTCCGATCCGACTCCGAGCCAGGCGTTGACGCACGGCAGCCGCCGCGCCCCGAACACCGTCGGTCACGTGCTCCGCCTCTCGACCGAGCACCTTGCTGCACGCGGCTCCGAGACGCCGCGGCTCGACGCGGAGCTTCTGCTCGCCAAGGCGACGGGCC
Organism: uncultured Thermoleophilia bacterium; assembly: GCA_963751875.1. Taxonomy (GTDB): domain Bacteria; phylum Actinomycetota; class Thermoleophilia; order Gaiellales; family Gaiellaceae; genus Gaiella. Next base: position 20,140 of record CAVVWG010000023.1, on the reverse strand, counting down.
TCGAGCGCATCGAGCTCTACATGGCATTCGATCGGCCGCTGAACGCAGCGGAGCTCGCCGTCGCGCGCGAGCTCGTGGGACGGCGGGCACGCCGCGAGCCACTTCAGTACGTGCTCGGGGAGTGGGGGTTCCGCCGGCTGACGCTCACGGTTGACAGTCGGGCGTTGATTCCGCGGCCCGAGACCGAGATCCTGGTCGAGCGAGCGCTCGCCCTGCTCGCTGGGCTCGAGGCGCCGAGGGTTCTCGACGTCGGCACGGGCTCAGGAGCGATTGCGCTCGCGATCGCCGACGAGCACCCTGGAGCTCTCGTCACGGGGATCGACAGCTCGGCCGACGCCCTCGCGCTCGCCGCCGAGAACGCCTCGCGCACGGATCTCGCGGTGCAGCTCGCCGCACACGACCTCTTCGAGGGTCTTCCGGAGGGACCGTGGGATCTCGTCGTCTCCAACCCGCCGTACGTCGACGCGGCCGATCTGGCGACGCTGCAGCCGGAGGTGCGCGACTGGGAGCCACACGCAGCCCTGAGCGCCGAGGGCGCGGTCGAGGCCGTCGCGCGTGGATCGGTGAGCGTGCTGGCGCCCGGAGGCGCACTCGTGCTGGAGGTGGGGGAGGGGCAGGCTGCTCCGACGGCGGCTCTCCTCGCCGGGCTCGACTTCGTCGGCGGTGCGGATCACCCCCGATCTCGCCGGCATCGATCGGGTCGTCGAGGGCCGACGTCCTTGAGCGACCTCGCCGAGATCGTCGCGCTGATCCGGAGCGGCGAGCTCGCAGTGCTGCCGACGGACACGGTGTACGGCCTCGTCTGCACCGCCTTCGAACGACAGCCCGCCGTCGATCTCTACCGGCTCAAGGGGAGGGATGCGATCCAGCCGACCGCGGTGCTGTTCGCGAGCGTCGACAAGGCGCTCGAGCTCGTTCCCGAGCTCGGTGAGCGTGAGGCCGCGATCCTCCGCGCGCTTCTTCCCGGGCCGTACACGCTGATCCTGCCGAACCCGGCGCAGCGGTTCGCCTGGCTCACCGGAGAGCGGCCGGAGTCGATCGGAGCGCGGGTACCGGTGCTCACCGGCCCGACGGCCGAGATCGTCGGTCGCCTCGGCGCGGTCGTGGCGACGAGCGCGAACCTGCCCGGCGAGCCCGATCCTCGTGTCGCTCGCGGACGTGCCGTCGGCGATCGTCGACGGGGTGGTCGTTGCGCTCGACGGGGGTGAGCTGCCGGGCGTCCCGTCGACCGTCATCGACGTGACCGGTGCCGAGCCCGTCGTCCTGCGCGTCGGCGTCGGCGACCCGGAGGCAGCGCTCGAGCGGATCGCCGCGGAGGGGCGACGCCCCTTGCAGTAGCATCGTCGAGGCATGGTTGCCGCCGCTCATTCCTTCGCCGAATTGCGCGCTGCGGGCCTTGCCGAGATCGATCCGGACATCGCGGCGCTCCTCGGTGACGAGCTCGCGCGGCAGCGCGGGCAGATCGAGCTGATCGCGTCGGAGAACTTCACCTGGCCGTCGATCCTCGAGGCCGTCGGCTCGGTGCCGACGAACAAGTACGCGGAGGGATACCCGGGCAAGCGGTACTACGGCGGCTGCGAGATCGTCGACCAGATCGAGCAGCTGGCGATCGACCGGGCCAAGGCGCTCTTCCAGGCAGAGCATGCGAACGTCCAGCCCCATGCCGGCGCGCAGGCGAACATGGCGGTCTATCTCGGGCTGCTGCAGCCGGGCGACACGGTGCTGTCGCTCCGGCTCGACCACGGCGGCCATCTCACCCACGGGCTCAAGGTCAACTTCTCGGGGCGGCTCTACACCATCGTTCACTACGGTGTTTCGCGGGAGACCAGCCGTCGTCGACTACGACGAGGTGCTGGCGCTCGCGAAGGAGCACCGGCCCGAAGGTGATCCTGTGCGGCGGCTCGGCCTACCCGCGCACCGTCGAGACCTGGGAGTTCCGCAAGATCGCGGACGAGGTCGGCGCGCTCCTCTGGTGCGACATGGCGCATTTCTCGGGCCTCGTCGCGGCCGGCCTGCATCCGAACCCCGTGCCCGACTGCGACGTGGTCACCTCGACCACCCACAAGACGCTCGCCGGCCCGCGGGCCGGCTTCATCCTCTGCCGCGAGGAGCACGCCTCGGCGATCGACCGTGCCATCTTCCCGGGACTTGCAGGGAGGCCCGCTGGAGCACGTGATCGCCGCCAAGGCGACCTGCTTCAAGATCGCCGCCTCCGAGGCGTTCCGCGAGTACCAGACGCGGGTGCGGGCGAATGCCGATGCACTCGCCGCCGAGATCATGGACGGCGGCGTCGACGTCCTCACCGGCGGCACCGACACGCACCTGCTCCAGCTCGATCTCCGTCGCACCGAGTGGACGGGCAAGGACGCGGAGGAGCGGCTGCACGCCGTCAAGCTGACGACGAACCGCAACACCGTTCCGTTCGACGAGCGCCCGCCGACCGTGGCCTCGGGCGTGCGGATCGGGACGCCGGCGGCGACGATGCGAGGCTTCGACGAAGAGGACTTTCGCGAGGTGGGCCGGATCATCGTCGGCGCGCTCGCCGACGGCGCAGACGTTCCCGGCCTGGCGGCGCGAAGCGAGGCCCTGTGCGAGAAGCGGCCGTTGTACGACGGCTTCCGCGGATACACGACCTACTGATGGACAGCCACGTCATCGAGGTCGATCACCCGCTCGTTCGGCACAAGCTCGGCCTCCTGCGCGACGTCACGACGACGACGCAGCAGTTCCGCCAGCTCGTCAACGAGCTGACGCTGCTCCTCACCTACGAGGCGACGAAGACCCTGGCCGACGAGGCGGTCGAGATCGAGACGCCGCTCGAGCGCATGGGTGCCCGCCGGATCAGCGGCAAGAAGGTCGCCGTCTGCCCGATCCTGCGTGCAGGTGTCGGGATGCTCGACGGCGTGCTCTCGTTGATCCCGGGCGCGCGGGTCGGGTTCATCGGGCTCTATCGCGACGAGGAGACGCTCCAGCCCGTCGAGTACTACGTGAAGCTCCCGAACGACATCGCCGAGCGCGACGTGCTGCTCCTCGATCCGATGCTGGCAACGGGCAACTCGACCGCGGCGGCCGTCGAGACGGTGAAGGCCGCCGGCGCGACCTCGATCAGGCTGATCGCGCTGATCGCGACGCCCGAGGGAATCGCGCGGATTCATCGCGACCACCCCGACGTCTCGATCGTCGTGGCGTCGGTCGACCGCGGCCTGAACGAGAAGGGCTACATCGTCCCGGGGCTCGGGGACGCAGGCGACAGGCTCTACGGCACGAAGTAGACGGGGATGAGCGAGCTTCGGGACAACCCGGAGGTCCTGTACGGCGCCGCGATCGCACTGCTGATCGTCATTCTCCTGACCCCCGCGGTCGGCGGCATGGCGCGAATCCTCGGCGTCGTCGACAACCCGGACGCGCGGCGGCTCAACCGCAGCCCGATCCCACGGCTCGGCGGGCTCGCGATCTTCCTCGGCATCCTCGTGCCGTCGCTCGCGTTCCTCGATCTCTCGGGCGAGATGCGCGGCATCCTGCTCGGCGCCGCAGTCGCCTGCGTCGTCGGCGCGATCGACGACTTCCGCGGCCTGTCGCCGGTCGTGAAGCTGGCCGGCCAGGTGCTGGCCGCCGCGATCCCGACCGCGTTCGGCGTCTGGATCGACCACTTCACGCTCCCGTTCCTCGGCGCCGTCGACGTGCCGCCGTGGATCGGCGTGCCGCTCACGATCATCTGGATCGTCGCGGTGATGAACATGGTCAACTTCCTCGACGGGATGGACGGCCTCGCCTCCGGCGTGTGCGCGATCGCGGGCGTCACCTTTGCCGTGATCGCGCTGTCGCTCGGCAAGGTCGACGCGGCCGTGCTCTCGGCGATCGTCGCCGGCGCCTGCGTCGGGTTCCTCCGCCACAACTTCTTCCCGGCGAGGATCTTCATGGGAGACTCGGGTGCGCTCGTGCTCGGCTTCACGCTCGCGTCGGTCTCGGTCGCGGGCCTCCTGAAGACGGCGTCGACCGTGGTGCTGTTCCTGCCGCTCCTCGTCCTCGCGGTGCCGATCATCGACACCTCGTTCGTCGTCCTCAAGCGCCTGAAGTACCGGCAGCCCATCTCCGCCGCCGACCGCTCGCACCTGCACCACCGCTTCATCAACATCGGCTTCAGCCAGCGTCGCGCCGCGCTGACGATGTGGGCCTGGACGGCGTCGCTCGGGATCGCCGCCCTCGCGACGCGCTTCATCCCGTTCCGCGAAGGCGGTGTCTGGCACCCGTGGCAGACGGTGCTCGTGGTCGCGATCGCCCTGTTCGCGCTCGCGTTCTCGGTCTACATCATCTACCTGCTCGAGATCGTCAAGCTCGGCAACCCGCGGGTGCGCCGCCGCGTCGCCGAGCGGGAGGCCGAGGAGCGCCGCAGCGCCTAGGCGCAGGCGAGTCGGGGAGAGGCTTCAGCCTCTCCTCCGGGTTCTCCGCCCGCACCACGAACTCCGCCAGCGCGCTCGTTGAACTCCGGATGCCGCTGCGCCGTGTGCCCGTAGCCCGGCAGCACGAGGCGCTCCGCGGCGAGCCGCTCCACGAGCACGTCGCAGACGGCGTCGAAGGCGGCGAGGTGCGCGCCCGTGACGACGAGCTTCGGAAACCCGGCCGCGGCGAGGGCGTCGAGGTCGATCTCCGCCTCCCACGGGCTGCGCTCGACGATCAGCGTCCGCGCACCCTGCTCGAGCTGGGGCGGCAGCGGAGACGGGGGAACGTAGTCGGAGCCGACGTAGGTGAGGAAGCCGCGCAGGAACGCCTCGGGATCGTCGGTCGGCCCTGTCTGCCACCACTCGATCCCACCCTGGATGAACTCGTCGACGACGGGGTTGCCCCGCGCGACGCGCATCGCCGGCGGCTCGATCACGGTCAGCGAGTGGATCGCGTCCGGAACGGCGGCCGCCGCGAGCAGCGTGATCACGCCGCCGTAGGAGTGGCCGACCAGATGCGCGCCGTCACCGACCGCCTCTGCGACGAGAACGGCGTGCTCCTCGAAGTCGACGTGGTCGACGGGCGGATTCGGCGGGAATCCCGGCCGCTCCATGATCTCGAGCCGGAACCGGTCGCCGAGCTCGCGCTGCCCGCTCCAGGTGGGACGGCCGCCCATGACGCTGCCGTGGACGAAGACGATGCGCGGCGGCTCGTCGAGCATGTGACGAATCTAGTCGTTTTTGGCTCAACGAGGAGAAATCTCCTGTCACAAGCTGCCTGATATGCTGCCGCCGAATGGTCGCATCGACGCCCACCAGTCCACATTCTCTTGCGACGGCATCCGGGCTCCTCCTCGGCACGCTGGCTGGCTTCGATGGCAGTCGGTGCCCTCGTCGGCTGGGCGCTCGGCGGCGCCGCCCTCGGCCTGCTCGTCGGCGCGGTCGTCGGCATTCCGCTTGCCGTGTTCGTGGTCTATCGGGTCTACTCCAGGCAGTCGTGAGAGAAGACCTCTTCACCAATCCACGTCCCGTCCCGGGGCGTCTCGCGCCGATGCTCGCGGGCAGCGCGCTGATCGTGCTCGCGCTGCCGGTGTTCGCGATCGCCGGCTGGCCGCTGAAAGGCTGGGCGCTGACCGCGGTCCTGTGGACGGGCGCGCAGGCGCTCGGCTACCTACTGACGCGGCTGCCGCTCGATGAGGGTAACCTCGCCGCGTCAGGCGTGAGGGGCATCGGCATGGGATTCAGAGCATTCATCGTGGGCATTCCACTGGTGGCGGTCACCGTCGCCGATTCACGCGTCGGCGTCGCCGCCGTGATCCTCTACGCGCTCGCGTACACGCTCGAGCTCGCGGTCTCGCTCGTCACGTTCTTCGGAGCGGAGGTGCACAAGGCATGAAGCGGATGCTCTGCCTCGCGACGGGCCTCTTCCTCGCGCTGCCCGCGATCGCGCTCGCGGCCGACGAGACGCCCGTCGGAGAAAAAGTTCGATCCGTCCGAGGAATGGACGCTGCACCCGTGGATCTCGATCCACATCGGGCCGATCGACATGTCGATCAACAAGGCCGTCGCCTACCTGCTCCTCGGCGCGCTCCTCTCGATCCTGCTCGGCGTCTTCCTGATGCGGGTCAAGACGGGCAAGGGCCCCGACCGCAAGCAGGCACTCGGCGAGATCATCTACGAGATCGCGCGCGTCCAGGTCGCCGAGCAGGGGCTGCCCGCCAAGGCGATGCGGACCTGGTTCCCGTACTGCGCGAGCCTGATGATCTTCATCTGGGTCGTCAACATGCTCGGGTTCATCCCGCTGCCGCTCTCCGACGAGAAGGTCGACATCGCCGGGCGTCGATGTCCCGACCCTCGCGATCTTCGCCGCCACCTCGACGCTGTCGGTCACGCTGGCGCTCGCCCTCATGACCTGGGTCTTCACCCACGTCGAGGGGATCCGCGCGAACGGTGTCCTGCGGTACCTGCAGAGCTGGATCCCCGATGTCCCGAAGGCGCTCTATCCGCTGATCATCCCGCTCGAGATCCTCGGCCAGTTCATGCGGCTGATCAGCCTCTCGGTTCGTCTCTACGCCAACATGCTCGCCGGCCACATGCTGATCCTGACGTTCATCGGGCTCATCTTCGTGCTCGGAAATCTCGTCGTCGCCGTCGTGGCCGTGCCGGCTGCGATCGCGTTCTACCTGTTCGAGGTCGTGATCGTCGTCTCGATCCAGGCCTACATCTTCGCTGCCCTGTCTGCCATCTACATCGGCTCGGCCATCGAGCCGGAGCACTAAGGAGGAATCGACACCACATGTCTGTCCTCGTTCACCTTCCTCGGCGCAGCCGACGGCAACGTCGCAGACGCAGGCAAGGCCATCGCGCTCGCGCTCGGCATCGGCCTCGGCTCCCTCGGAGCCGGCGTCGGTATCGGCAACATCTTCGGCTCGATGATCCAGGCCGTCGCCCGCCAGCCCGAGTTGCGCGGCGAGCTCCAGGGAATCCAGTGGCTCGGCTTCGCCCTCACCGAGGCGGTCGTGTTCTACGGCCTGATCGGCGGGCTCCTCGCCTACGTCCTCGTCTGAGTTGAGCACCGTTCTCGCATCGAGCGGCCTCATCGAGGTCGTCCCGGGTCTGATGATCTGGACGCTGATCGCGTTCGCGGTCACGTTCTTCGTGCTCAAGAAGGTCGCCTTCAAGCCGATCCAGAAGACGATCGACGACCGGCGCGACAAGATCCGGGCCGCAGTCGACGAGGCCGACGCCGCGCGCGACGAGGCCCGTGAGCTGCTGGAGCAGAACCGTGCCATCCTCGCCGAGGCCCGCTCCGAGTCGGCCCAGATCCTGGCCGAGGCCCGCAAGGTCGCCGACGCCCAGATCCAGCGGGCGAAGGACGAGGCCGAGGTCGAGCGGCTGCGCCGGCTCGAGGACACGCGCAAGCAGATCGACGCCGAGACGTCGCGGGCGATCGACCAGATCCGCGGCGAGGTCGCCGATCTGACGCTCGAGGCGACCCAGCGGGTCGTCGGCAAGGTGCTCGACTCTGCCGACCAGCGCCGCCTGATCGACGAGGCGATCGAGGGCCTCGACTTCTCCGCGCTCGAGCGGGGGAGAGGCTAGAACGCCGTGGCAGTCGCCGAACGCCTGTATGCGAAGGCCCTCTTCGAGGCCGCCGAGGACAGCGGCCGCGTCGACGCGGTCCAGCGCGACCTCGGCGAGTTCGCCGACGCCGTCGAGGCGTCGCCCGAGCTGACGGCGTTCCTCGCCAACCCGCAGGTCGATCCGGCGGCGAAGGTCGGCGTTCTCGGCGAGCTGTCCGAGGGATCCGACGAGCTCGTCCACAACTTCCTCCGCCTGATCGCGGCGAAGGGGCGGGCCGGGCAGATCCCCGGGATCCGCGACGAGTTCCAGGCGCTCGTCGACCGCGCGCAGGGACGCGTCGCGGTCGAGCTGACCACCGCCTTCGAGCTGTCCGACGACGAGGCCGCCTCGATCGTGGCCCAGATCGAGCAATCCTCCGGCCGCAAGGTCGAGGCAACCCGCAAAGTCGACCCCGAGCTGGTCGGCGGCATGATCCTGCAGGCAGGTTCGCTGCGCGTCGACGCCAGCGTGCGCGGCCGCCTGGAACGCCTCCGCCACGAGCTCGCCACCCGGTAACGAAGGAGCAAACGTGAAGCTACGCCCCGAAGAGATCACCTCGATCCTCAAGTCCCGGATCGAGCAGTACGACGTCGAGACGGACCTGTCCGAGGTCGGCACGGTGCTGCAGGTCGGTGACGGCATTGCGCGCGTCCACGGCCTCGAGAACTGCGTCTCGCTCGAGCGGCTCGAGTTCGAGCACGGCGTCGTCGGCATCGCCTTCAACCTCGAAGAGGACAACGTCGGCGTGGCGCTCTTCGGCCAGTGGCAGCTCGTCAAGGAGGGCGAGCCGGTGCGCCGCACCGGCGCCGTCATGAGCGTGCCCGTCGGCGAGGGCCTGCTCGGCCGCGTCGTCGACCCGCTCGGCAACCCGCTCGACGGCCAGGGCCCGATCGAGGCCGCCACCACGCGGCCGCTCGAGTTCAAGGCTCCCGGGCGTGATCCAGCGCCAGCCCGTGACCCAGCCGCTGCAGACCGGCCTCAAGTCGATCGACTCGATGATCCCGATCGGCCGCGGCCAGCGCGAGCTGATCATCGGCGACCGCGGCACCGGCAAGACCGCCGTCGGCATCGACACGATCATCAACCAGAAGGGCGGTGACGTGATCTGCATCTACGTCGCCGTCGGCCAGAAGGCCTCGACCGTCGCGCAGGTCTACGAGAAGCTCCGCGACGAGGGCGCGATGGACTACACGATCATCATCTCGGCCCCCGCCCAGGAGGCCGCGCCGATCAAGTGGATGGCGCCGTTCGCCGGCGCCGCGATGGGCGAGTACTTCCTCTACAACGGCAAGCACGCGCTCGTCATCTACGACGACCTCTCGAAGCACGCCGACTCGTACCGGCAGCTGTCGCTCCTGCTGCGCCGCCCGCCGGGCCGCGAGGCGTTCCCGGGCGACGTCTTCTATCTCCACTCCCGGCTGCTCGAGCGCTCCTGCCGGCTCAGCGAGGCACTCGGCGGCGGCTCGCTGACGGCCCTGCCGATCATCGAGACGCAGGCCGGCGACGTGTCCGCGTACATCCCGACGAACGTGATCTCGATCACCGACGGGCAGATCTTCCTCGAGTCCGACCTCTTCTTCTCGGGCGTCCGGCCGGCGATCAACGTCGGCATCTCGGTCTCCCGCGTCGGCGGCAACGCCCAGACGAAGGCGATGAAGAAGGTCGCCGGCCGCCTCCGCCTCGACCTGGCGCAGTTCCGCGAGCTCGAGGCCTTCGCGCAGTTCGGCTCGGAGCTCGATCCCGCGACCCAGCAGGCGCTCGGCCGCGGTGAGCGGATGGTCGCGACCCTGAACCAGCCGCAGTACCAGCCGTGGCCCTTCGAGGAGCAGGTCGTCGCGATCTACGCCGGCAACAACGGCTACCTCGACAAGGTGCCGGTCGGCCAGGTGCCCCGGTTCCAGGAGGAGCTCCGCGAGACGCTCCGCTCCGGCGGCGGCGTCTACGAGGAGATCCGCGAGACGAAGGACCTCGGCGACGAGACGGTGGCGAAGCTCGATGCGGCGCTGACGAAGTTCGTCGAGGGCTTCAGCATCCTGGAGGAGAAGGGGATCGCCGGCTAGATGGCGTCCGTTCAGGATCTCAAGCGGCGGATCAAGTCCGTCACCAGCACGCGCAAGATCACGCGCGCGCTCGAGCTCGTCGCCGCCGCGAAGCTGCGGCGGGCTCAGACCCGGATCGAGGCGATGCGCCCGTATGCCGACACGATGAGCGATCTCATCGTCCGGCGTCGGCCGCGCTGCCTCGTCGGTGCGGTCGCTGCCGCTCCTGCAGCAGCGCGAGACGGTCGAGACCGTCCTGATCGTGCCGCTGACCGGCGATCGTGGCCTCGCGGGCGCGTTCAACGGCCAGGTGATCCGTCGCGCATTCGCCCTCGAGCGGGCGCTCGTGGCCGAGGGGAAGACGGTGCGGTGGGTCGCCGTCGGCAAGAAGGGACGCTCGACGCTGACGTTCCGCGGCCGCGACGCGAGCGATGCCTTCGTCGGCTTCTCGGACGGCCCCGCCTACAGCGATGCGCAGGCGATCGCGCACCGGGTGGCCGAGCTCTACACCGAGCAGGAGGTCGATCGCGTCATCCTCGTCTACAACAAGTTCGTCTCCGCGCTGACCCAGAGCGTCACCGACCGCGACATCCTGCCGATCTCGCCCGACGTGCTCGAGACCGACGACGAGGAGCGCCGCGACGACGCGTTCCGCGGCGACTTCATCTTCGAGCCCGAGCCGGAGGAGATCCTCGCCCGGCTCCTGCCCGTCTACCTCGAGACGCAGATCTACCGGGCCCTGCTCGAGTCTGCGGCCTCGTTCCAGGGAGCGCAGATGACGGCGATGCGGAATGCCTCGAAGAACGCCGGCGAGCTGATCGACCGCGTCACCCTGCAGATGAACCGCGCCCGCCAGGCGGAGATCACGCAGGAGATCCTCGAGGTCGTCGCCGGTGCCGAGGCGCTCAGCTAGTCGACAAGGCTCGCACGCCGGAAGGTGACTAACCAACCGCGACGAATGGCGTCCCACTCCATACGGATCCGTAATCGCCGCGATCTTGCTGGTAGACTCGATTATCTCGAAGTTGATCTGAACGCTCCTTTGGCTACCGACCTCGAACAGACTCCAGAAGGCGCGGGCGGCACCGCAGAAGCGATGCGCCAGGGTGAGATTGCGCGGGACGACGCGCTCACTCCTGTTCCCGCCGGGCGCGCCTACGGCGTCGGGGACGACGTTCGCCGACGACTTCATCGCGGCGGAGAGCATCGAGGAGCACGACGACGGGCCGGGATCGAGGCGCGCGGCTACTGGGCGGGCATCTGGCTGCGGCTCAAGAAGGACAAGCTCGCGCTGGCCGGAGGCGGTCTTCATCGCCGATCCTCTTCCTCGTCGCATTCGTCGGAGCTCCGGTCGCCGCCCATTTCATCGGCCACGGTCCGAACGAACCGTTCTTCGCGAGCGGCGGCGTGGACGCCGAGCTCCTGCCGGCGAAGCCGCTCGACCTACGTCCAGGCAATCACGGCCACCGGGACCGAGAAGCAGATCCTTGTTCTCGGCGGCGACTCGACCCTCGGTCGCGACGAGTTCCTCCGGATTCTCTACGGCGCCCAGGTGTCGCTCGAGGTTGCGGTCGGCGCGACGCTGATTGCGATGCTGCTCGGGTTGCTGCTCGGGGCGGTTGCAGGCTTCTACCGCGGCTACACCGACACTGTGATCTCCCGCGTGACCGAGATCACGATGGCATTCCCCTATCTCCTCTTCGTCATCGCGCTCGCCTCGACCGTGGGATCGCGTCTCGACAAGGTGACGTTCGGGTTCCTCGGCCAGGGCGTCGTGACGCTCGTGATCGTGTTCGGCCTGTTCAGCTGGTTCTACTCGGCGCGCGTCTTCCGTGGCATCACGCTGTCGTTGCGTGAGAAGGAGTTCGTCGAGGCTGCCCGGATGGTGGGCGCGAGCGACTGGCGTATCGTCCGCTCGCACATCCTCCCGCATCTGATGGGCCCGCTGATCGTCTTCTCGACGCTCAGCATCGCCGCGTTCATCCTTGCCGAGGCCGGTCTCTCGTTCCTCGGGCTCGGGATCAAGCTGCCGACGTCGAGCTGGGGCACGTTGCTCGCCCAGGCGCCGAACTTCTATACCACCCGGCCGCTGCTGATGGTGTGGCCGGGGATCGCGTTGCTTCTCACGACGCTCGCCTTCAACCTGCTCGGCGACGGTCTCCGCGACGCGTTCGACCCGCGCGGCTCCCGCTGAAACCCGGCACCCGCCGCATCTCACTATCCCTATTGTCCGGCTTCGCACAACTAACTAAACTCCGCCGGCTCCGTCACAGGTGCAGGAGTGGAACGTTATCCATGGCTCGGCAGAAACTGCGCGAGCCGATGTGTTCGAAAGGAGTCCAATGAGTAGAAAGACCTGGCTCGCGCTCGTCGCAGCCATGTTGGGCGCCGGCCTTCTCGTCGCCGCGGCTACCGCCGCACCGACGGCGAAGACGACCGGAGCTGCAGCGGATGCCGCCCACGCGAAGAAGGGGGGCACGGTCGTCGATGGAGCTCGACACGGACATCGACTACAACGACCCGCAGCTCACCTACTACACGCCTTCGTGGCAGCTGCAGTACGCCACCGCGTGCAAGCTCTTCAACTGGCCGGACAAGGAAGGCGCTGCAGGCGGAGCCCTCACGCCCGAGGTCTCGGCCGGCCAGCCGGTCGTCTCCAAGAACGGCAAGACCTACGTCTTCACGATCAAGAGCGGCTTCAAGTTCTCGAACGGCCAGGCAGTGACCGCACAGAGCTTCAAGAACTCGTGGGAGCGCCTTGCCAACCCGAAGATGGCGTCGCAGGGCTCGCCGTTCCTCGACGTCGTCCAGGGCGCGCAGGCCGTCATCGACGGCAAGGCTTCGAGCATCTCGGGCGTCAAGGTCATCGGCGCGAACAAGCTTTCGGTCACGCTGACCAAGGCTGCCCCTGACTTCCTCGCGCGGCTGACGATGCCGTTCTTCCAGGCGATCGACACCAACCTCGCGAAGACGATCGATCCTGCCGGCGTCCAGACGTTCGCGTCGTGCGGCCCGTACTACTACGCGGCCTACACGCCGAACCGCTCGATCACGCTCAAGCGGAACCCGAACTACAAGGGCTCGCGCCCGAACAACCCGGACGTGATCCAGGTCAACGTCGGCAACTCGCTCGAGACGATCTACCAGAACACGCTCTCGAACAAGACCGACTATGGTGCCGCGATCCCGCCGGCTCAGTGGGCCGAGATCGCGAAGCAGTTCCCGGTCAACACGAAGGACGGCCGGTACCAGACGCGGCCCGAGCTCGTGATCGACTACGTGGCGCTGAACCACGATCGGCCGTTGTTCAAGAACAACCCGAAGCTGGCCAAGGCCGTCAACTGGGCCGTCGACCGGCAGGCGTATGTCGCCCAGCGCGGATTCCAGGCCGGCAAGCGTGCCGACCAGATCCTTCCGCCCGGGATGGCGGGGTTCAAGGACCAGAGCCTCTACCCGCTGAAGGTCACGCCCGGCTCGATCGCCCAGGCGAAGAAGCTGGCGTCGGGCAACACGCGTGACGGCAAGGCGGTCATCTGGTCGTCGAACCGTGGCGCGGCGCCGCTCCAGGCGCAGGTCGTCCAGTTCAACCTGAAGAACATCGGCATCGATTCCGAGATCAAGCTGTTGCCGCGTGCGCAGCAGTTCGGAACGGCCAAGATCCGCGCGCAGGCCACCTACGACATCACGTTGGAGGCATGGGGAGCCGACTACAACGATCCGTACGACTTCCTCAACATCCTGCTCGACGGGTCGCAGATCGACTCGACCGGCAACAACAACTACGCGTACTACAACAACCCGACGTTCAACAAGCAGATGCATGCCGCGGCGCTTCTCAGCGGCGCGGCCCGTGGTGCTGCCTACCAGGCTCTCGACAAGAACATCATGACCGTCGACCCGCCGTGGGCCCCCACGAACTACCGCAACGACCGGGTCTTCCTGTCGAACCGGTTCGGTTGCATCACCGTCAACGAGGCGGCGCACCAGGGTCCCGACCTGGCCGCCATGTGCCTCAAGTAGCATCCGTTCGCGCAACAACCGATGTGGGGCGGCGGCCAGCCGCCGCCCCACATCGCTTTCCCACCCGTCCCTTCTCCGTTAGGCTCTAGACGTGGTTCGCTACCTCATCCGACGACTTCTCTGGGCAGTGGTTCTGTTCATCGCCGTGACGATGGTGACCTACGTGATCTTCTTCGTCATTCCGGCGAACCCCGCCGCGATGGCGGCAGGGAAGTCGGCGAGCGCTGCTGACATCGCGCGCGCGGAGAAGCGACTCGGGCTCGACAAGCCCGTCCCGATTCAGTACGAGAGGTTCCTCCAGCGTCTCGTCATCAACCGTTCGCTCGGCTACTCGTTCACGAACCGCCGCGACGTCAACGAGATGGTCCTCGCGGCCGCGCCCGTGACCGCGTCACTCGTCTTCGGTGGCGTCATCCTGTGGATGCTGATGGCCCTCCCGATCGGCATCCTCTCGGCCTTGAGGCCGCGCTCGCTCCTGGACAGAGGGGCGATGGTGTTCGTGCTGATCGGGATCTCTCTGCCCGTCATCTGGATCGGGCTCGTGTTGCAGTACTTCGTCGGCTTCAAGTGGGCGCTCACACCCAACTCGGGCTACTGCGACTTCATCAACCCGCCGGCCGGAGCAACGTGCGGTGGGCCGGTCGACTGGTTCACGCACCTGATCCTGCCGTGGTTCACGTTCGCCATTCTGTTCGCCGCGATCTACGTCCGGATGATCCGGTCCAACGTGATGGACACGCTCGGCGAGGATTACGTTCGCACCGCGCGCGCGAAGGGCGCGCCCGAGACCCAGGTGATGCAGAAGCACGTCCTGCGCAACGCCCTCCTGCCGGTCGTGACGATGCTTGGAATGGACATCGGCATCGCGCTCGGCGGCGCCATCTTCACCGAGTACATCTTCGGCCTCCCGGGGCTCGGCAGGCTCGCGATCCAGAGTCTCGAGGCGTTCGACCTGCCGACGATCATGGGCGTCGTCGTCTTCTCGACGCTCGCAATCATCGTCTTCAACGTGATCGTCGACGTCCTCTACGCCAGCATCGACCCGCGGATCCGCCTCGAGTGATGACGAGCACCGCTGCCGGCAACGAGCTGGCGACCGACGGCGCAGACGAGCTCCTTCTCGACGTTCGCGACCTTCGCACCTACTTCAAGACGGACGACGGCATCGTCAAGGCTGTCGACGGCGTCTCGTTCTCTGTCGGGCGCGGCAAGACCCTCGGAATCGTGGGCGAGTCGGGCTGCGGGAAGAGCGTCACGATGATGTCGATCCTGGGCCTGAACCCCAAGCCCGGGCGGGTGAATATTCCAGCAGGACCCGGTCGCGGCGAGGCGATGAGCAAGGCGTTGCAGCATTCGACCAAGTGGGTCTCGCTGTCCACCGGCGAGGCCTTCTTCAGGGACGAGAACCTCCTGACGGTCTCGGGCTCGCGACTGCGCGAGATTCGCGGTGGGGAGATCGCGATGATCTTCCAGGATCCGATGACGTCTCTGAATCCCGTCCACAGCATCGGGACCCAGCTCATCGAGGCGACGCTCCTCCACCAGGACGTGTCGAAGAAGCAGGCCCGCAAGCTCGCGATCGAGGCGCTGAAGGACGTCGGGATCCCACGCGCCGAACGACGGATCGACGACTACCCGCATCAGTTCTCGGGCGGGATGCGACAGCGCGTGATGATCGCGATGGCGCTGATCAACGACCCGAAACTGCTGATCGCGGACGAGCCGACGACGGCTCTCGATGTGACGACGCAGGCCCAGATCCTGGAGCTGATGCGCAGGATGCAGGAGGAGCACGGGACGGCGATCGTGATGATCACCCACGACCTCGGTGTCGTGGCGGAGGTCGCCGACGAGGTGGTCGTCATGTACGCGGCCCGCGTGGCAGAGCGGGCACCGGTCGACAACATCTACGAGCAGCCGATGCACCCGTACACCTGGGGCCTGCTCGGCTCGCTGCCGCGACTCGAGACGGATGTCGAGCGCCTGACGCAGATCCCCGGCCAGCCTCCGTCGTTGCTTCGGCCTCCTGCCGGTTGCCGGTTCAATCCGCGCTGCACCTTTGCCTTCGATCGCTGCCGTCGCGAGCTTCCGGAGCTCGTGCCGGCGCTCTCGGATCCGTCGCATACCCAGGCGTGCTTCCTCGACGAGGAGACGAAGCTGAGCGAAGCCCGTCGGGTGCTGGCCGCGTTCGATCCTGAAGCCGCGGAGGGTGTGTGATGGCGGAGGAGCTGCTCCGCGTCGAGAACGTGAAGAAGCACTTCCCCGTCTCGCGCGGAATCATCTTCCAGAAGCAGATCGCGGCTGTGAAGGCGGTCGACGACGTGAGCTTCACGGTCAACCGGGGGGAGACGTTCGGGATCGTCGGCGAGTCCGGCTGCGGCAAGTCGACGCTGGCTCGGGTGATCATGCGCCTGCTCGATCCGACTGCGGGGAAGATCACGTTCGAGGGCAGGGACATCTCGAATCTGACGCGCAACGAGATGCGGCCCGTGCGGCGCGAGATGATGATGATCTTCCAGGATCCGTACGCGTCGCTCAATCCGCGCAAGCGGGTCGGCTTCATTGTCGGGGAGGCGCTCCAGATCAACAAGATGGGCTCGGCCACGGAGATCAAGCGGCGGGTGCAGGAGCTGCTCGAGGTCGTCGGCCTCAACCCCGAGCACTACAACCGATTTCCCCACGAATTCTCGGGTGGCCAGCGCCAGCGGATCGGTGTTGCCCGCGCCCTAGCCGTGAACCCGAAGCTGATCGTCGCCGACGAGCCGGTCTCGGCGCTCGACGTCTCCGTCCAGGCCCAGATCCTCAACCTCCTCAAGGATCTCCAGACGGAGTTCGGGCTGACCTACATCTTCATCGCTCACGATCTCAACGTGGTTCGCTACATCTCGGACCGGGTGATGGTGATGTACCTGGGCAAGGTGGCCGAGATCGCAGACGCGGCCCAGCTCTACGCCGAGCCCCAGCACCCCTACTCGGGATCGCTGCTCTCCGCCGTGCCGATCGCAAACCCGCGGGCAGGACGCTCACGCAAGTCGGTGGTGCTGCAGGGAGACGTCCCGAATCCGATCAACCCGCCAAGCGGTTGTCGCTTCCACCCACGCTGCCCGCGATTTCAAGAGGGTGTGTGCGATGTCGTCGAGCCGCGGATCACCGAGGTCTCGGCATCCCACGGCTCCGCCTGCTTCTTCCCTCTCGAGCACTGGCCGATGACGGTCGAGGAGATCAGCTCCGTCGACCCCGACGTCGTCGCGCGGCGAAAGCGCGAGATCGTCCCGGCAGAGTCGGCCGCCGAGCCGGCTACGGCCTCGGTTTAGCGTGCTGCTTGCGGCAATCCGCCGCCTCGTCATCCTGTTCCTCGTGCTCGGGGCAACGACCACGGTCGTTTCTGCGCTCCTCGGCTTCCTCTTCGACACTCCGCAGTCTCGCGCGATCTCACTCGGGTTCACCGTCGTCGGGTCGTTCATGCTGGTGATGGGGTTCTTCGTCGGCAGCCGCGGCCCGGTTCGCCTGGTGCGTCGTGACCGCGGCTCACTCAAGGGTGCCCGGCTCGCGTTGCCCGAGGAGCGGGACGAGGCCATCAATGTGTCGGCGTTCTTCGTCGCCGTCGGCTTCGTGCTCGTGGTGATCGGGATCGTCATCGATCCTCGCTACAGGCTGCTCTGAGTGGTGCGTACAATTCCTCCTAACCACGTCCATTCTCCGGCGTCCTACCTAGTGTGAGTCGTGTGAGCCCAAGATTCGGAAATTGTGATCGTGTGCGTATGCTCGTCTCGGTTTGGCTCGACAGCGAGCTATCGGAATTCGAGCTTGCGATGATGCGAGCCCACCTCCTCTCCTGTCCGTCGTGCGCGGCGCATGCGGACAACACGGTCGCCCTGACGGGAATGTTGCGGTTACGGCCGCTCGAGCCGCTCCCGTGCCCCGTTTTCATCCCCCATCGGCAGCGTGGTAGCCGGCGCGTGATCAGTGCGAGTGTCGCCGTCGCGGCCATCGTCGCCGCGATCGGCGTCGGCCTCGGCACGACGCCCTTCTCGACGTCGCGTGCGGTGCGCGGCTCGCTCCCCGCCGCCTACCAGACGTCGCTACGTGCATCCGTCGCAGATCGACGACCGGGAGAACTGGGCCGGCGGGCTGCCGCGGGTGACGCCGACCGAGCTGCCTGTGCCGCTCGGGCAGAGGCAGGTCTCGACGGACACGTAGGGCGTTCCAGCGTGCAGGTCGCGCGGATGTAACGTCTGGGCGCCTGAACGTACAATCGAGATACGGTGTATCCACCTACCGCCTCTCAGTGCTGAGCACTCGACCATGCCGACCGCGTTGCGGCCGGGCTGGAACGATCGCGGATCGCCCGTTCCCGTGGGCCGCGTGAGCCGGGATCCGATAGGCTAGGGCGGCTTGCAAGGCGTCTGACCGGCGCTCTATCACGCACGTCGCAGGCTCACGCTTCCACGCAGCACCCGTCCGACAACCCATTGCACTGACCCGTGAACTGACCAAGAGCTTTCAGGAGACCCATGCCCAGCGAGAACGGTGCCAACACCGGCCAGATCATCGAGATCAAGGGCGTCGTCATCGACGCGGTCTTCCCTGACCGCCTGCCCGAGATCCTCCACGCCGTCGAGATCCCGATCAACCGGCCCGACGGTACGACCGCGACGCTCGTCGCGGAGGTGCAGCAGCACCTCGGCGACGACCGCGTGCGCGCGGTCGCCATGGATTCCACCGACGGTCTCGCGCGCGGGACGGACGTCGTCGACACGGGCGGGCCGATCTCGGTCCCGGTCGGCGACTCGACGCTCGGACGCATCTGGAACGTGATCGGCCAGCCGGTCGACGACAAGCCCGCGGTCGAGGGTGTCGAGCGCTGGTCGATCCACCGTGAGCCGCCGGCCTTCCGCGATCTGCAGCCGTCGGTCGAGGTCTTCGAGACCGGGATCAAGGTCATCGACCTGATCGCCCCGTACATCAAGGGCGGCAAGGTCGGCCTCTTCGGCGGCGCCGGCGTCGGCAAGACCGTCACGATCATGGAGCTGATCCACAACGTCGCCAACGCCCACAGTGGCGTGTCCGTGTTCGCCGGTGTCGGCGAGCGCACGCGCGAGGGCAACGACCTCTACCTGGAGATGGAAGAGTCCGGCGTGCTCGACAAGGTCGCGCTCGTCTACGGCCAGATGAACGAGCCGCCCGGAGCCCGCCTCCGCGTCGCCCTGTCCGGCCTCACGATGGCCGAGTACTTCCGCGAGCAGGGCCAGGACGTGCTGCTCTTCATCGACAACATCTTCCGCTTCGTGCAGGCAGGCTCGGAGGTGTCGGCCCTCCTCGGCCGCATGCCGAGCGCGGTCGGCTACCAGCCGACGCTTGCCACCGAGATGGGCCAGCTGCAGGAGCGCATCACCTCGACGCGCACCGGCTCCGTCACCTCGGTGCAGGCGATCTACGTGCCCGCCGACGACCTCACCGACCCCGCTCCGGCGAACACGTTCGCCCACCTCGACGCCACCACGGTGCTGTCGCGGGCGATCGTCGAGAAGGGCATCTACCCGGCCGTCGACCCGCTCGACTCGACCTCGCGCGCCCTGTCGCCGGGCGTCGTCTCGGACGAGCACTACGCGACCGCGACGGCGGTGCAGCAGATCCTCCAGCGCTACAAGGACCTGCAGGACATCATCGCGATCCTCGGCATGGACGAGCTCACCGACGAGGACAAGCTCGTCGTCTCGCGCGCCCGCAAGATCGAGCGGTTCCTCTCGCAGCCGAACTTCGTGGCCGAGCAGTTCACGGGCACGCCCGGCAAGTACGTCAAGCTCGAGGACACGATCAAGGGCTTCCAGGAGATCATCGCCGGGCAGCACGACGATCTGCCGGAGGCGGCGTTCTACATGGTCGGCCCGATCGAGGAGGCCGTCGAGAAGGCGCGCCAGCTCGAGCAGGTCGCCGCGTAGGGATCTCGGATGGCTGACGCGCATCCCAAGTTCGACGTCTCGGTCGTCACGCCCGACGGGGCGGTCTACCAGGGCGAGGCGGAGATGCTGATCGTGCCGGGCCAGGCCGGTGAGATCGGCGTGCTCGCCCGGCACGCGCCGCTCGTCGCGACCCTGAAGGCCGGCTCGACGCGGGTCCACCTCGGCGGCACCGAGATTCTCGAGTTCGCGACCGGCCCCGGCTTCTTCAAGGTCGAGACCGACAAGGCGCTCGCCCTCGTCGACGACGCGGTCAACGTGAAGGAGATCGACGACGCCCGCGCCACGGCGCAGCTCGAGGCGGCGAAGGAAGAGCTCGAGAAGCTCGACGCCGGCACGGGGTCGGGAGACCGGTGGCAGCTCGAGCAACGCATCCGGCACGCCGAGAACCAGCTCGCAGTTTCCGGCCGCACGACCGGCTGACCGCTAGAGCGCGGTGCGCCGGCGCCGCTTGACGCCGGCCTCGACCTCTGCCTTTCGCTCGCGCTCCCGCTCGACCTCGTCGAGGAGCGTGGCGATCCGGTCGAGCGCGCTGCCGGGCGACTCGCCACCGGCCTCG
>CAVVWG010000022.1:0-154960 GCA_963751875.1 uncultured Thermoleophilia bacterium | reverse complement strand
GAGCCCGAGCTCGCTGCCGACGCCAGGGTTCGCTGCGCGAGGGCCGCATCGTCACCTGGCCTGCGGTCGACGTGACACGCACGATCTGCGACGGCGTCAGGACGCAGGCACTCGGCGAGCTCACGTTTGCCACGATCGCGGCGCTCGTCGACGAGATCGTGACTGTTTCGGAGGTGGCCGTGCTCGAGGCGATGCGCTGGCTTGCGCTCGAGGCCAAGCTCCTGGTCGAGCCCACCGCTGCGTTGACGCTGGCGGCGCTTCGAACCGGGGCCGTCGTAGCGGCGGACGGACCGATGGTGCTCGTCGTCTCCGGCGGAACGTCGATCCCGCCTTGGCTGCCGCCGTCCTTGCCGGCGAGCTGCCGTAGCCCCTCTCGATCAGTCGACCGGCACCCCGGCGCGCAACTCGGGGTGATGGCGGAGCAGGCGCTCGTCAAGGCGTCGAGCTCGCGCGCGCGGGCGATCGCGGGCCGGGCGCCGACCCGCCTGTATGTGCGGCGAGGTGCTCGCCTCCTAGCGTGTAGCCGTCCGAGTAGCTCTCCAGCCCTTGAGCATGTAGAGGTAGATGTCGGCGACGGAGAACTCCTCCCGAGGCACCACCTCGGCCGGCGAGCTCGCTCCCCGAGGTACGCGCCCCTGGGCATCGAGCCTCTGGCGGCCCTTGAGCCGGATCCCCTCGTAGCGGGCGGGGTCGTCGGTGAGGCGGCTCGGCGTGTCGAGCGGGTGATACGCCCCGTGGAGGGTGTCCGCGAGCCACGTCACCCAGCGCAGCAGCGCTCCTCGGCCGGGCTCGCCGGGCAGCGGCCCGAGGCCGCGCCCCGGTAGCCGCTCGACGAGGTAGAGCAGGACGGCGCCCGTCTCGTAGATCAGCTCGTCGTTGTCCTGGAGTGCCGGGACGCGCCGCAACGGGTTGACGGCCTCGAAGTCGGGCTGCTCGTCGCGGCGGCGCGGGTGGACGTTCACCGCCTCGTATCCGGCGCCTGCCTCCTCGAGCGCCGCCCGCGCAGCGAAGCTGGCCGAGCCCGTGATCTGGAAGAGCCGGAGCACGCTCTCGACGCTAGCGAGAGCGCCCGGTTGGTGGTCGCAACCAGGGCTCAGACTTTGGGTTGATTCAACACAAGCCGGCCCGGGCCGCGTTCACGACATGAACGGGGAGCACTTTGTGTTGAATCAACACAAGATGCGGCCCTGACGACCGGCTGGAGCCGGTCAGCCACGCGGCGATCCGCGCGAGCTCAACCGGGTCACCACGCCGCGATCGGGCGAGCGTCCGCCGCCGGTGAGCGCGAGCAGATCGGACGGAGCCAGCTCGATCTCGAGCCCGCGCCGCCCGGCGCTGACGTGGATCGTCTCGAAGGCGAGCGCCGACTCGTCGAGCACCGTCGGCAGCCGCTTGCGCTGCCCGAGCGGGCTGATCCCGCCCGTGACGTAGCCCGTCGTCCGCTCGGCCAGCCTGACGTCGGCCATCGTCACACGCTTGCCGAGCGCCTTGAGGTCGAGCTGGGCGCCGACGGGGACGATCGCGACGGTGAGCGTGCCGTCGACGTCGGCGACGAGGGTCTTGAAGACGCGGGCAGGATCGAGGCCGAGCTTCTCGGCCGCCTCGAGCCCGTACGACGCCGCCTTCGGGTCGTGAGCGTACTCGTGGACCGTGAACGCGATCCCGGCGCGTTCGGCGGCGACGATCGCCGGCGTCCCCTTTCCCGCCATCCCAGATGCCCTACCGCAGCGCGTCGAGCGCGGTGCGGGCGAACACGGCGATGCCGTCGCGCAGCGCGGCCTCGTCGATGTCGAAGCGCGGATGGTGGTGCGGGAACGTGGTCCCGAGCTCCTCGTTGCCGCTGCCGACCCAGAAGAAGGCCGACGGGGCAACGGCGCAATACGCCGAGAAGTCCTCGCCGCCCATCACGGGCGCGACCTCCACGAGCGCCTCCTCCCCGAGCTCGGTCACGATCGCCTCGCGGACGGCCGCAGAGGCATTGCGGTCGTTGACGACCGGGTCGTAGCCGACCTCGAAGTCGAACCGGTACTCGGCGCGGTGGGCCGAGCAGATGCCCGCGATGACGCGCTCCATCGCGTCGCGCACCTCGGCGCGACGAGCGAGCGAAAGCGTTCGCACCGTGCCGCCGATCTCCGCCGAGCTCGGGATCACGTTGCGGGCGGTGCCGGCCGTCAGCGTCGTCACCGACACCACGACCGAGTCGAAGGGGTCGGTCTCGCGGGAGACGATCTGCTGCAGGTTGGTGATCACCTGTGCGGCGACGGAGACGGGGTCGACGGTCTCGTGCGGGTTCGCACCGTGGCCGCCTCGCCCCTTGATCTCGAGCGTGAACAGGTCTGCGGCCGCCATCACCGGACCGGCGGCGCAGGAGACATGACCCGTCTCGAGCCCGGAGAGAAGATGCACGCCGGCAACCAGGTCGGCTCCGTCGAGCACCCGCGCCTCGACGATCTCGCGGGCGCCTCCGGGCGGGAGCTCCTCCGCATGCTGGAAGACGAAGCGCACCTCGCCTGCAAGCTCGTCACGGTGCTCGAGCAGCAGCTGGGCCGCTCCGAGCAGCATCGCCGTGTGGCCGTCGTGCCCACAGGCATGCATCACGCCGGGCCGCATCGACACATGCGGAATCACGTTCTCCTCGAGGATCGGCAGGGCATCGATGTCCCCCCGGAGCACGACGACCTTCCCCGGCCGGGCCCCGTGAAGCCGCGCCACGACCGACGTTCCCGCCGGCCGCTCGATCTCGAGGCCGCCGAAAGAGCGCAGGGTCTGCTCGATGAACGCGGAGGTCTCGTGCTCCTCGAACGACAGCTCGGGGGTGGCGTGCAGGTGCCGCCGCCACGCGATCGCGCGCGCTTCGAGGTCGTCCGAGACGAGACGTGAGCCCGGCATTGTGGTGGCCATCGGCGACGGACGCTACCGGGAACGTCGGCCGTGCCGCACGACTAGTCTCATGGGATGAGCGACTCCGTGACCATGGACAAGATCGTTTCCCTGGCCAAGCGGCGCGGATTCGTGTTCCCCTCGTCCGAGATCTACGGCGGCCTCGGCTCGTCCTACGACTACGGCCACTACGGCGTCCTGCTGAAGGACAACATCAAGCAGCGCTGGCTCTCGGCGATGGTGCAGGAGCGCGACGACATCGTCGCGCTGGACTCGTCGATCATCCTCCATCCGCAGGTCTGGGAGGCATCCGGCCACGTCGGCGGATTCACCGATCCGCTCGTCGACTGCAAGTTCTGCAAGAAGCGCTTCCGCGCCGATCAGCTCGCGGAATCGCAGTGCGGCCAGCGGCCGAGCAAGCACCCCGGTGAGACATCCGACTGCGACCTCACCGAGGCGCGCCACTTCAATCTCATGTTCGAGACGCGCGTCGGCGCGCTCGAGGAGACGGGCGTCCCGGTGTACCTGCGCCCCGAGACGGCGCAGGGCATCTTCATCAACTTCAAGAACGTCGCCCAGATCGCGCGCCGCAAGCCGCCGTTCGGGATCGCGCAGATCGGCAAGTCGTTCCGCAACGAGATCACGCCGGGGAACTTCATCTTCCGCACCCTCGAGTTCGAGCAGATGGAGATGGAGTTCTTCGTCCCGCCGGCCGAGGCCGACGAGTGGTACCGCTACTGGGTGCAGGCGCGCTACGACTGGCACCGCCGCTACGGCCTTCGCGAGAGCCACCTCCGCATCCGCCCGCACGACGCCGACGAGCTCTCCCACTACTCGAGCGGGACGAGCGACATCGAGTACCTGTTCCCGATCGGCTGGTCGGAGCTCGAGGGCGTGGCCAACCGCGGCGACTTCGATCTCACCGCGCACACGAACGCGTCCGGGACCAAGCTCGAGTGGGTCGAGCAGGACGGCTCGCGCTACACGCCGCATGTGATCGAGCCCGCCCTCGGCGTCAACCGCTCGATGCTCGCCTTCCTGGTCGATGCCTACGACGAGGAGGTCGTCGCCGACCGCGACCGCACCGTGCTCCGCCTCCATCCGCAGCTCGCGCCCGTCAAGGCGGCGATCCTGCCGCTGATCGGGAAGAGCGAGGACATGACCGGCCGGGCGCGCAAGCTCTACGAGGAGCTGCGAGGGCTCATCTCGGTCGAGTACGACGACGGTGGGCAGATCGGCCGTCGCTACCGGCGCCAGGACGAGATCGGCACGCCGTATGCACTGACGATCGACGAGCAGACGGTCGAGGACGACACGATCACGATCCGGGAGCGCGACTCGCTGGCGCAGGAGCGGATCTCGATCGCCCGTGCGCGCGAGCACCTGCTCGACCGGCTCGCCGAGCCGTGGAGCTCGCCGAAGCCCGCTTCCTGAGGTCGCGCGCGACGCCGCTCCGCGCGGCGCCGCCCGTCGCGACCACCCGCCGCTCGGGTACCGTCGCTCGTGTGCGACGGGTGGGGATCATGCTGTGTGTTGCGATTCCGCTCGCGGCGGTCGACCTTTTCGTCAAGGCGACGATCCCGACGCAGCCGTGGGCCTACCACCAGCGCTCGATCGCCTGGCTCTTTCTCTCGTTCGCGCTCTTCGCCGGGATGATCCTGGTCGCGCAGATCCCGTCGCTGCTCGTGGCGCCGGCGGCGGGGATCCTCGCGGCCGGCATCCTCGGCAACAGCCTCTCGGCCGCGTGGAACGACATGGAGGTCCCGAACCCGCTTCTGGCCGGCGGCGACAGCGCCTTCATCGCCTTCAACCTGGCGGATATCTGGGCGCTGACGGGGATCCTGGCGCTCGTGCTCACGATCGGGATCTGGCTGATCCGCAACCGTTCCCTGCTGCCGCCGACAACGGCACTCTGGTCGACGCGCAGCGCAGCGGTTCGGCGGTTGTTCGAGGACGAGAAGCCCTGAACGCCTCGACAAGTCTGGACATAACCTAGACAGTGTCGGGCTGGATCGAGTACGATGACACCATGTCGCTGAGCGCAGAGCCAATCTTCGTCCCCGCGCTCGCATCGCTGGACGGCCTCGTTCCGCACGACGGGCTGCTCTCTCCCGACGAGCTCGAGGGTGTGGCGAGCGCGATCGCGGCGCGAACGGACATCTGGGAGCCCCTCGTCCATGGCAATCCCGAGCGCCGCTGTTACGAGCTCGTCTACGAGGACGACCGCATGGACGCATGGATCCTGTCCTGGATGCCCGGTCAGGGAACAGGCTTCCACGACCACTACATCTCCGGGGTGGGACTCTGCGTCGCGCGCGGGTGCGTGCGTGAGGACATCATGGTGTACGGCGGCGAGCCTCAGTCCCGTCGGCTGTGCGAGGGTTCGACGCGCCAGGGCGGCCCCGGCTACATCCACCGGGTCAACCACGACGAGGGCATGCCCGCCGTGACGGTTCACGTCTATTCCCCGCGGCTCGACTGGGTAGGCCAGTACCGGCTCGCCGAGGACGGCGTCGTTCTGCGCGAGGTGCGACCGGGCCGCAACGAGCTCACCGAGCAGCTCATCGCCGACGGCGCCCTCGAGCACGTCCTCGAACGATTCTGAGCGGCACCCCCGCAACGACCGATCCGCAGGACGAGCTGTTCGCCGTCCTGGACTCGAACGGCTCGCCCACCGGTCTGAACAAGCGGCGAGGCGACATCCACCGCGACGGTGACTGGCACGGGGCGCTCCACATCTGGGTCGGCGGCGTCGACGGCGACGGTCGGCCGTTCGCGCTCTTCCAGCGCCGCTCCGCGTCGAAGGACAGCTGGCCCGGCGCGCTCGATGTCGCGGTCGGAGGGCATCTGCGGGCCGGCGAGAGCCTGGCCGAGACGGTTCGCGAGGCCGAGGAGGAGATCGGGCTGGTGCTCACGCTCGCCGACCTGACCCGGCTCGGACGACGGTTCGCCCACAGCGTGCGTGGAGCCGACAACGAGGTCCAGGAGGTCTTTGCGCTCCGCTCGGATCTGCCGTTGGATCGGTACCGGCTCCACCCCGACGAGGTCGAGGGCGTCGTCTCGATCGGATTCGACGACGCGATCGCGTTGTTCGACGGCTCCCTCGGTGCCGTACCCGCGCTCGAACTGCGGCGTGACGCGGGCTCGGGCGTGGCGAGCCCGCTGGACGTTGCCGTGAGCGACTTTGCCGCCGGTGAGATCGGTGGCTACGCCTTGCGCGCCCTGCGCGGGTTGCGCGCGGTCGTGGACGGTGGCGTGCCGGAGCCGTTCGAGCTTCGCTGATCGTTGGTGTGCCGGTGGTCTGGCCGCTCGGCGTGTGGCTGACGGTCGAGGCCGGCTCAGGCGGTCAGCGTCTTGAGGCGGAACCCGCCGTGATGCTCGTACGACGCGTTGACGACGGCGAACGCGTCACGCTGTGCCCGCTCGCCGAGGCCGGCGGTCGTGGCGGCGGCGATCGGCGAGTGGAGGAGCACGCGCATCCCGTGCACTCCTTCGGGTGAGAGCGGGATCCCGCCGGGATCGCAGGCGCTGCAGGTGCCACCGCCGGCGGACGCGAGAAAGGCCACGAGGGGATCGTTCGATCCACACTCGACACACGCCTCGAGGTGCGGCGTGTACCCGGAGACCCACAGCAGCTTGAGCTGGAACGAGAGCACGACCGGATCGAGTGCGGCGCGCATCCCCGGCCGGGCCGGGACGTCGTCGAGCGCCTCGAGGAACCGCGTCAGAGCGGTGAAGGCCTTCTCGTTCGGCTCCTGCTCGGGGAACAGGCGCAACATCGCCTCGAGCCCGATCATCCCGGCCTGCAGGCGATAGGGATCGGTGCGGATGCGGTCGTGGGAGTGGACGAGCGAGGCGCCCGTGACGGTCTCGAGCTCACCGCGCCCCTGGTGGAGGACGAGCTCGACATGGGAGAACGGCTCCAGCCGCGCGCCGAACCGCGACTTGGTCTTGCGAACGCCCTTGGCGACCGCCCCCACGCGCCCCCGGTCCTGCGTGTAGACGTGAAGGATGCGGTCGGCCTCGCCGAGCCGAAATGAGCGCAGGACGACTGCCTCGGACGTGGTCGAGCGAGCCATGGCTCCAGTGTACGAGCGGCCGTGGCCGGAGCAGCGATGAGTTCCGGCGGGGTGATCAGTCCTAGCGGGTATCGAGACCAATCGGAGGTGGTACGAGTGCGAAAGATCGTCGTGTACGAGTTGCTGTCCCTCGACGGGGTGGCCGAGGCCCCGGATGGCTTCATCGCCGACTGGGACGACGCGATGGACGCCAACCTCGCTGCTGTGATCGCGACCCAGGACGCGGTCATTCTCGGCCGCCGCAGCTACACCGAGTGGGCACAGTTCTGGCCGGGCAGCGAGATCGAGCCATTCGCGACATTCATCAACGGGGTCACGAAGCATGTCGCGACATCGACGCCCCTCGACCGGGATTGGACCAACGCGACGGCGATCGACGGCGACCTCGTCGAATTCGTTCGGGACCTGAAGCAGCGACCCGGAGGCGAAATCGGCGTCCATGCGAGCATCTCGGTCGCGCAGGCGTTGCTCGCCGCCGACGTCGCCGACGAGCTCAGGCTCGTGATCGCGCCGACGATCGCCGGCCAGGGACGACGACTTTTCGACGGCCTGCCGGCGATTCGGCTCGAATCGATCCGCAGCGAGACCTCACCGACCGGATCTCTGCTCGTCGACTATCGCGTTGTTCGGTAGGCACGTCGGGGCACCAGCCGCGCGCCCGGAATAGACGGCCGGTTGCAGGCGTTTATGCGCCCTGGTGCCCAGAATCGTCCTCTATACGACGCAGTGGTGTGGTTTCTGCATCCGCGCCAAGGCGCTGCTCGACGCGCGCGACCTCGACTTCGACGAGGTGTCGCTCGACGACGACCCCGCGTTCCGCCAGACCGTGTGGGATCTCGGCCGGCAGTGGACCGTGCCGCTCGTCGTGATCGACGGCGATCCGGTCGGTGGCTACCAGGAGCTCGCGGCGCTCGACCGCTCGGGGCTCCTCGCCGAGCGGCTCGCGGCCTAGCTCGATCCTCGATCCTTCCTTCGTTCCGCTCTTCGTTCCGCGCAGCAACGAGAGCGACGGCCCCCAGCTGTCGAGCACCGGGCCGTGACCTGCGCTGCGGGCGAGCTCCTCGACGTCGCGGAAGAGCTGCTGCTGGGCCGCGGCGACGGTTCACGGAGCAGGCTCTCGAGGCGGTCGAGGAACACGTCGGCGCGCCAGGCGGCACCCGCTGCGAGCGGCTCCGACTCGAGCTCCCAGCGCAGGTACTTCGACCACGGCCGCACGCGGCCGCGCAGGGCGAACAGCGCGTCGAGCAGGTGGCTCGCGGCGTCGGCGGCATCCAGGTGCGCTCCGATCACCTGGCCGAGACGGTGCGCCTTGAGCGACCGATAGGTGCTGTTGACATAGCCGTCGAGTGCCGCAGCGGCGATCGCAGGCGCAGCATCCTCGGGCAGCGTTCGCTTGCTGTCGACGATCTCGCCGATCTCGCCGTCGAGCTTGTCGACGAGCACCTTGGCATGGCGGAACGCGTATCGGTTCCACCAATGCGACGTCCCGGGCTCGCCGTGCGCTCGCAGGCCCGCGACGGTGTCCGTGCCGATCTCGACCGGATCCCCGTGCTCGGAGTCGTAGCGCTCCTCGTAGTCGGCGAAAGCGCCGACGCGAACGATCAGCCAGACGTCCCAGTCGGAGTCGTCCCTCACGAACATGCCTGCCGCCCGCGACCCGTAGAGGATCAGCCCCAGGATCGACTCGTCGGCCCGGGCCGTTTGCGAGGAGCTCGTCGAAGCGCGCCTCCGGCGTCATCCCGGCAGAGTCTGGCAGTGCGGGCAGAACGTGGTCGTGCGCCCGCCGACGACGATGCGCGTGAGCGGTCGTCCGCAGCGGTCGCACGGCTCTCCCCCGCGTCCGTAGGCGCGGAATTCCTCCTGCATCGTGCCGTACGCACCGTCGGGGAGGGCGTAGTCACGGAGCGTCGATCCCTGCCGCTCGATCGCCTTGCGCAGCACGCTCCTCACCGCGCGGTACAGGCGGCCGAGCTCGGCCGCGTCGAGGCTGCCCGCGACCCGCAGCGGATGCAGCCGGCTCTGCCAGAGCGCCTCGTCGACGTAGATGTTCCCGAGGCCGGCGACCGTTCGCTGATCGAGGAGCGCCGACTTGAGCGGCGCACGCCGGCCCTGGAGGCGCTTGCCGAGCCGTGCCGCCGAGAACGGGCCGAGCGGCTCGGGGCCGAGGCGCGCCGCGAGGTAGGGCGCGAGCTCGTCCTGCTCGAACAGCTCCCACGTCCCGAAGCGGCGGACATCTCGATAGCCGACGTCCGATCCATTGTCTAATCTGAGAACAGCACGCGTATACGGGTCGTCGGCCAACGCCCCGCTCCGCGCGTGACGCAATGAACCCGTCATCCGGAGGTGAATCAGCAGAGACCGACCCGATTCGAACCCGACAATCAAATACTTGCCACGGCGCCCGACCTCGCCGACCCGCTCTCCGACAAGCGCGTTGGCGACGATCGACGGGTCGAACGGCCTGACCAGGCGTGGATCGCGGATCTCCACCTTCTCGAGGCGTGCCCCCTCGAGGACCGGTGCGATCGACCGGCGCACGGTCTCGACCTCGGGAAGCTCCGGCACGCGCTCAGTCTAGGCAGGCGGCCTCGTGACGCGGGCGAGCTCCGTGCGCGCGGCCGTCCGGGCCGAGGCCAGGCTTGCGCCGGCCGCTGCTCAGGCGAGGACGTCGAGCACGATGCCGCGCTCGGGCGGAGCCTCGTCGGCGATCGTGTAGGCGGCGAGCACCGCCTCGACGGCGGCTGCGGCCGACGCCTCGTCCCGTGCGTGCACCTCCGCCAGGTCGTCGCCGGCGAGCACGGCGTCACCGCGCTTCGCGAAGCACAGCACGCCGACGCTGTGGTCGATCGCGTCCGCCTTCGTGCGCCTGCCGGCCCCCAGTTCGAGCGCGGCGATGCCCACCGCGAGCGCCCCGACGCGAGACACGACGCCGGTCGCCGGGGCAGGAACCGAGCGGCGCACGGGCGCATCCGCCAGCGCCCGCGGATCGGGATCGCCGCCCTGCGCCCGGATCCACCGTTCGTAGACCGCGAAAGCAGATCCGTCGCTCACCGCGGTCTCGGCCCGACGGCGGCCCTCGTCGACGTCGATCCCGAGGTCGGAGTACGCAAGCAGGCGCGCGCAGGCGTCGAGGACGAGCTCCGTGAAGTCCGCAGGACCCTCACCCCGGACCGTGTCGAGCGCCTCGCGGATCTCGAGCGCGTTGCCGACCGCGCGACCGAGCGGCTGGTCCATGTCGGTGAGCAGGCACGTGACCTCCTTGCCGGCGCGACGGCCGAGCTCGAGCATCTCCTGGGCCAGCACGCGCGCGTCGTCGAGCGTCTTCATGAAGGCGCCGTCACCGACCTTGACGTCGAGGACGATCGCATCCGCGCCGGCGGCGAGCTTCTTGGACATGATCGACGACGCGATCAGCGGCACGATGTCGACGGTCGCCGTCACGTCGCGCAACGCATAGAGCTTCTTGTCGGCCGGCACGAGATGCGCGCTCTGGCCGACGATCGCCACGCCGATGTCGCGGAGCTGGGCGACCATCTCGTCGGTCGTCAGCTCGACCCTGAACCCGGGAATCGACTCGAGCTTGTCCAGCGTGCCGCCCGTGTGCCCGAGCCCGCGGCCGCTCATCTTCCCGAGCGGCACGCCGCAGGCGGCGACGATCGGTCCGACCGAGATCGAGGTCTTGTCGCCGACGCCCCCCGTCGAGTGCTTGTCGACGACCTTGCGCCCGAGCGCGGCGCCGATGGCGAGCGTGTCACCGGAGCGGATCATGGCGTCGGTCAACGCGAACGTCTCCGCGCCGCTGAGACCCTTGAAGTAGACGGCCATGCACCAGGCCGCCATCTGGTAATCGGGCACCTCGTCGCGGGCGTAGGCGAGGACGAGCTCGGCCACGTCCTCGGGCGCAAGCTCCTCGCCGTTGCGCTTCCGTTCGATGAGATCGGCGGGGCGGATCATCGGTCTCGTTCTAACAGAGCGCCCCGTCTGCCGCGGTCGGTGCCGCTCATCGGCGTTGAGCATCGAACACGGTCACCCGGATCCTGAAACGCGACCTCGCGGGCATCGTCGCCTTCGACGTTCTCGTAGATCGACCGCCGCGTCTCGAGCCCCGTCTCGGTCGCGTACTGCGCGCGAACGACCTCCGGGTCGTTCAGGCTCATCGCTCGATGATCGGCGAGCCTGGCGCCCCCTTGCCCGGGTGCTTCGCCCCGAGCCAGGCGGACACCGTCGCGCCGACGTCACCGAACTCGCCGTTCTCGTGCACGCGCCCGGCTGCGTTCCGTCCGGCCGCATACGCAAGGAGCATTGCGTACTCGCGGGAGTGGTCGCTCGACGGGGTCGTCGGGTCGCAGCCGTGATCGGACGTGATGACGAGGAGGTCGCCCTCGCGGAGCGCCTCGAGGATGTGGGGCAGCCGGCTGTCGAAGTCCTGCAGGCAGCGATGGAAGTTGACCGGGTCGTTGCGGTGCCCCCAGAGCTGATCGGTCTCGACGAGGTTCGTGAAGACGAATCCCGCGTCGATGTTCTCGAGCAGCTCGATCGTGCGGTTGATGCCGTCGACGTTGGACTTCGTCGGGAAGGACTCGTCGATGTCGCAGCCGGCGAAGATGTCGCTGATCTTCCCGACGCCGTACGTCGTGTTCCCCGCGGCGCGGATGGCGGTGAGGTAGTTCGGTCGCCGCGGCTCGAGCGAGAAGTCATGCCGGTTCGGCGTGCGCTCGTAGTGGCCGGGCGTGCCGATGAACGGCCGGGCGATGACGCGTCCGACTGCGTGCTTGCCGGTCAGGATCTCGCGCGCCGAGCGACAGGCGTCGTAGAGCTCCTCGAGCGGGATCGTCTCCTCGTGCGCCGCGATCTGGAACACCGAGTCGGCGGACGTGTAGACGATCCACTTGCCGGTCTTCTGGTGCTGCTCGCCGAACTCCTGGATCACCTCGGTCCCCGACGCAGGCTTGTTGCAGAGAACGCCGCGGCCGGTGCGGTTCATGAACGGATCGATTACCTCATCGGGGAAGCCGTACGGATAGGTCGGGAACGGGACGGCAGTGACGACGCCCATCATCTCCCAGTGACCCGCCGTCGTGTCCTTGCCCTTCGAGCGCTCGAGGAGCCGGCCCGCGATCGCCGGTGCGCCGGGCTGCGGCGGGCAGCCCTCGAGCGGCTCGATGTTCCCGAGCCCGAGTGCCTCGAGGTTGGGCAGGTCGAGGCCTCCGACGGCGCGAGCGACGTTCCCGAGCGTGTCCGAGCCTTCGTCTCCCCACTCGGCAGCATCCGGCAACTCACCCGCGCCAACGGCATCGAGCACGATCACGCAGGCCCGTGGCATGCCGGTAGTCTACGCACGACATGGAAACCGTCCTCGGCCTCTTCGAGTTGTTGTTCTACGTGCTCGCGATCCTCTCGCTCTCGGCCGCCGTCACGTTCGCGGTCGTCAAGATCTCGCCCGCGAAACGCACCCCCAAGCCCGACAAGGGCTGAGACCCTCCATCCGCCCATCGCCCGCCGGTGGGCGGGTCGCTGTGCGCTACGACGCGCTGATCGCGTCTGCGAGCGGCGTGTACGGCAGGCCGTGGGCCTGGGCGACCGCCTCGTACGTGATCTTGCCGCCGACGACGTTGACGCCCTTCGCCAGCGCCGCATCCTCCGCAATCGCGCGAGCAACGCCCTTGTTGGCGATCGCCTCGACGTAGGGCAGCGTCACGTTGGTCAGCGCCTTCGTCGACGTGACCGGCACGGCGCCCGGCATGTTCGCGACGCAGTAGTGGATGATCCCGTCGACCTCGAACACCGGATCGTCATGCGTCGTCGCGTGCGACGTCTCGAAGCAGCCGCCCTGATCGATCGCGACGTCGACGAGCACCGCACCCGGCCGCATCAGGCCGAGCATCTCTCGCGTGACGAGCTTCGGTGCCACTGCACCGGGAACGAGAACCGCTCCGATCACCATGTCGGCGTCGGCCAGGATCTCCTCGATCTGCAGCCGGTTCGACATCGCGAGCGTGACCCGGCCGTCGAGTGCGATCTCGAGGTCGCGCATCCGCTCGACGGACTTGTCGAGCACCCACACGTCGGCCTGCATCCCGAGGGCGATGATCGCGGAGTTGAGGCCGACGACGCCACCGCCGAGGATCACGACCTTGGCCGGCGGCACTCCCGGAACACCGCCGAGGAGGATGCCACGGCCACCGTGTGCCTTCTCGAGCGACCAGGCGCCCATCTGCGGCGCCAGCCGGCCCGCGACCTCGCTCATCGGCGCGAGCAGCGGCAGGTGGCGATTGGGCGTCTCGACCGTCTCATAGGCGATGCCGGTGATGCCGGACGCGAGCAGCGCGTTCGTCAGCGGCTCGTCGGCGGCGATGTGCAGGTACGTGAACAGCGTCAGATCCTCGCGGAGCCGGGGGTACTCCTCTGCGATCGGCTCCTTCACCTTCAGCAGCAGCTCCGCCGAGCTCCACACCTCGTCGACCGAAGCGATCCTCGCGCCGACCGCGGTGTAGGCGTCGTTGGTGAAGCCCGAGCCGACGCCGGCGTCCTGCTCGACGGTGACCTCGTGGCCGTGCTGCACGAGCTCGAGCGCGCCTGCGGGCGTGAGGGCGACGCGATACTCGCGCTGCTTGATCTCCCTGGCAACTCCGATCCGCATCGCGGCCGGACGATACAGGAACGGCAGCGGCGGCCACTCCCACCTCCGCCCAACGACGCTGCCCGGCCGCGGTCACGACGTCTGCGCGGACCGCTCGGCCAGCCTGCACGCCTTATCCACAGGCGCCGCAGAAGGCACGTGGCTCGAACGGCCACGGCGACCGCCTCGCGAAGCAGAAATCGTCCGCAACGAGCGCACGTCGAGCGCGCGGGAGTCTCCCGGAGGGAGACACCCTTCGTGCCGAAAGTGCAACGTTTTGTCCACAGGCGCTTCGCCGTTGCGGACGGGCGAGAGCTCCGATCGGGCCGAAACTACGCGCCGGCGAGGCGTTCCACGAGCCGCCGCTCGTCGGGGCCGAACGGCGGCCCCGAGCCGGCCACGGCGTTCTCGATCGCCCGCGCCGGCTTCGACGTCGCAGGGATCAAGAGATCGACCCGCGGATCGGCGAGGCACCACTTGAGCAGTGCCTGCGCCCAGGTCTCGACGCCGAAGGCCCGCAGCGGCTCGAGCGCGCCCGCGGCAGGCTCGCGCCGCAGCATCGCCGCGCCTGCTCCGCCGAGCGGTCGCATCACGATCACGGCGACACCGAGCTCCTCGGCCAGCGGCAGGATCCGCGCCTCGCACTCGCGCTCGAGCGGGTTGAGCGGGACCTGCACGGTGTCGAACCGCCCCGTGCGCAGCGCCTGCTCGAGCTCGCCGAACTGCCCCGCATCCCAGTGCGTGACACCGAGCCGATCGATCCTCCCCGCGTCGCGCTCGGCCTCGAGCCAGCGCAACTGCTCGCGCCAGGCCGCGAGGTTGTGGATCTGCTCGATCTCGACCCGGCCGAAGGCGCGCAGCTGAGCCGCGTACTGCTCCTTGCCCTCGTCGACCGAGTTGGCCCAGATCTTCGTCGCCACCACCGCGTCACCGCGTCGCGCCTGCAACGCGCTCCCGAGCGACGCCTCGGCGGCGCCGTACATCGGCGACGAGTCGAACACCGTCGTGCCCGCGCCGAGCGCGGCCCCGACGACCTCCGCGGCGAGGCGCTCGTCGTCGAGGAAGGTCTTGTACGTCCCGAGCCCGATCACCGGTCCGAGCCGCCGTTGCTCCATCACCGAACCGCCGCGCTGCCTCAGCCGAGCACCGCGCGCGCATGCCTACCCGCGGCGAATGCGGCGGCGAAGAACCACGGGTCGGCGTCCGCGTGGCGGCCCATGTGCATGAGGGACAGGTTCGAGCAGATCTCGCGCCAGCCCTCGACCTCGACCTCGACCACGTCGACCGATCGCGGCGTCACGCGCCGAGGCCGGACGGCCAGACGACGTCGCGGTCGACCGAGGATGAGCCTGAGCGCCGAGCGCGTGTGGTGCGAGACGCCCCCGTGGCGCTCGCGCGGGTCTCGGCCCGAGTACCTGACGACGACGATGGCCCGGCCGCCGAGGGCGGCGGCGGCGTTGGCCGCGTCGGACACCGCGAGGCCACCGTGCCCGAGCGCCGAGCCGCTGCCGACGATGCCCGGCCCGATCCCGCAGACGACGACATCGAAGCCCTTGGCCTTCGCCCACGCGAGCGCCGACGCCGTGGAGAGCGCCTGGACGTCGCCGTCGAAGCACGGCGCCACGGCGACGGCCGTCTCGAGCAGCTGCCGCGTCTTCAACAGGCGCACCGTGTCCGACAACGCAACGGGCAACGCACCCCCTGCGAGCTGCACGTACGCGATCCGCACCCCGGTGCCGATGCCGGCGACGACCGGGGCGAGCTGGCTGTGCAACCCGCAGCACACGACCGGAAGTCCCTCGAGCGCCTCCGCCAGCGCATCGTGCTCCTCGACGCACGCCACGGCGGACTGCCCGGGCGTGTAGGGAAGCGCCATCACGTGCGCCCCCGGGGCCGGCGGCAATCCGAGCCCCCGCGTCAGGTTCGCGTAGACGATGTCGAAGCCGCCGGAGCCGAGGCCGAGGTCGCGCCCCTGCGTGTTGACCAGGACCGTGTCCCCGACCTCCACCGGACCCGGTCTGCCGCGGATAGGCGACGCACGGCACCGCGTCGACCTCGCAGCGGATGATCTCCTCGAGCCGCTGGGTGACGGCCGTGACCGTGCCCCAGCGCAGGCTCAACGCCACCTCACGACTCCCTCGCCGCCTCGACGATCGCGAGCGTCACCTCGACCATGGCGTCGAGATCGGCGACCGCGATCCGCTCGTCTGCCGTGTGGATGTCGGTCATCCCGTTCGCGAGGTTCACGCAGGGAAGGCCACGCTCGTTGAAGACGTTGGCGTCGGCGCCGCCGCCCGAGAACGCGGTCGTCGGCTCGTAGCCGGCCCGCCGCAGGCCCTCGGCGGCAAGGCGCACGGCCGGCTCGTCGACCGTGAACGTGTAGCCGTGGTAGGTGTCCTCGATCTCGGTCTCGGCCGTGCAGTCGGACGTGCTGGCGGCGAAGCCGATCGCGTCGAGCATCTCCTGCACGAGGATGCCGACCGTCTTCGGGTCGCGCGAGCGCGCCTCGGCATCGAAGGAGCACCACTCGGGGACGATGTTGCGCGCTGTGCCGCCCGTGATCACGCCGACGTTGGCGCTCGACCGGTCGTCGATCCGGCCGAGCCGCATGTCGGCGATCGCGCGGGCTGCGGCGAAGATCGCCGACCGCCCTTCCTCCGGATACATCCCGGCGTGGGCGGCGCGTCCGTGGAACCGCGCCGCAATCGCCTTCTGCGTCGGTGCGCCGAGGATGATCTCGCCGATCGGCGCCGCCTGGTCGTAGACGTAGCCGAGCTCGGCCTCGAGCCGGGTCTGGTCGAACGCGTACGCGCCGAGCAACCCGACCTCCTCCTTCGGCGTGAACAGCAGCTCGACGCCGGCATGAGGACGATCCTCGGCGAGGATCCGCCGCGCCGCCTCGAGCATCACGACCACTGCCGACTTGTCGTCCGCGCCGAGAATGGTGCCACCGGCGTTCCGCACGATCCCCTCCTCGTCGACCACGGGCTCGAGCGGCCCGTCCGCGGGAACGGTGTCGAGGTGGGCGCAGAGGAAGATCGGCGTTCCCTCCTCACTCCGCCCGGGCAGCCGGCAGAGGATGTTCCCCATCGTCGAGCCGACGACGGCTCCGGCGCCGTCCTCGTCCCAGGCAAGGCCGATGTCGTCGAGCTCGGCGATCACGCGGTCGGCGACGGCACGCTCCTGCCCCGGCGGGCTCGGGATCGCACACAGCTCGAGGAACAGGCTGAGAACGTCGCTCAGCGTGCGGCCTCGACAGCGACGGCAGATCGCGCCCGCGCCCGCTCGAGGGCGGCGCCGACGAACCCGCGGAAGAGCGGCGCCGGGCGTGTCGGGCGCGACTTGAACTCCGGGTGGAACTGGCTCGCGACGAACCACGGATGCTCGGGCAGCTCGACGATCTCGACGAGCCTGCCCTCCTGGAACGTGCCCGAGACGACGAGGCCGTGCTGGACGAGCTGGTCGCGGAACTGGTTGTTCACCTCGTAGCGGTGCCGATGGCGCTCGTGGATCGTCGCCTCGCCGTAGATCTCGCGGGTGCGCGTCCCCTCACCGAGCTCGACCG
Source organism: uncultured Thermoleophilia bacterium (assembly GCA_963751875.1). Taxonomy (GTDB): domain Bacteria; phylum Actinomycetota; class Thermoleophilia; order Gaiellales; family Gaiellaceae; genus Gaiella. Next base: position 137,817 of record CAVVWG010000022.1, on the reverse strand, counting down.
CCTGGGCGCCGAGGCGCATCGTGCCGCCGAGATCCTCGATCTCCTTCTGCTCGGGCAGCAGATCGATCACCGGGTACGGCGTCTCCGGATCCATCTCGGTCGAGTTGGCTCCTTCGAGACCGCACATGTGACGCGCGAACTCCGACACGGCAACGTGCATCCCGAGGCAGATCCCGAGGTACGGGATCCCCTGCTCGCGCGCCACCTGGCACGCGAGGATCTTCCCTTCCCACCCGCGCGAGCCGAAGCCCCCGGGCACCAGAACCCCGTCCGCAGTCTCGAGCTCCTCGACCGCCTCCTCGTACGTCATGTTCTCGGAGTCGAACCAGCGCACGTGCACCTTCGCTCCCTGGTGCATGCCGGCGTGCTTCAGCGCCTCGTGCACCGAGAGGTAGGCGTCGTGCAGCTTCACGTACTTGCCGACGAGCGCGATCTCGACGATCTCGCGGCGGTCGACGATCAGATCGGTGAGGTCCTTCCACTCGCCGAGCACGGCAGGCGGCGCGTCGAGGCCGAGCCGCTCGCACACGAGCTCGTCGAGGCCCTCGCGCTGGAGGAACTCGGGAATCAGGTAGACGTCGGGCACGTCGGGCGAGCCGATCACCGCCTTGGCATCGACGTCGGCGAACAGCGCGATCTTCTCGCGGATGTCGTCCGAGAGCACGTCGCGCGAGCGGCAGACGACGATGTCCGGGTGGATACCGATGCGGCGCAGCTCGTTGACCGAGTGCTGGGTGGGCTTCGTCTTCAGCTCTCCCGCGGCCTCGATGAACGGCACCAGCGTGACGTGGAGGTAGAGCACGTTCTCCTGTCCCACCTCGCGCCGGAACTGGCGGATCGCCTCGAGGAACGGCAGCGACTCGATGTCCCCGACGGTGCCGCCGATCTCGGAGATGACGACGTCGGCGGGCTGCGCGACGGCGCCGCGCAGGATGCGCGCCTTGATCTCGTTCGTGATGTGCGGGATCACCTGCACCGTCGCGCCGAGGTAGTCGCCCTTGCGCTCCTTGCGGAGCACCGTCTCCCAGATCGCGCCGGCGCTGTGGCTCGAGTTGCGGGAGAGGTTCTCGTCGATGAAGCGCTCGTAGTGGCCGAGATCGAGATCGGTCTCGGCGCCGTCCTCGGTGACGAACACCTCGCCGTGCTGGAACGGGCTCATCGTGCCGGGGTCGACGTTGAGGTACGGGTCGAACTTCTGCGCCTGGACGCGGAGCCCGCGGGACTTGAGCAGCCGGCCGAGCGAGGCGGCCACGATCCCCTTGCCGAGCGCCGACACGACTCCGCCCGTGACGAAGACGTACTTCGTCTGGTGCTCGGTGTCACGCCTGCCTGCCGAGCCGATCGAGGGCGCGCAGCACGGGCGTCGACTCGATCACCGAGCCGAGAGAGCGGCGCTCGCCGATGAGGGTCAGGAGCGAGAGCGCTCCGATCGCGCTCCACCGACTCCGTCCCGTGAGCAACTCCACGGAAGAGAAACCTAGCACGGCGCCAAGGGCGTTCGATCCTGCGTCTCCGAGCATCGCCATCTCCTTCAGATCGTAGGGGGCGATGAGGACGGCCGCGGCGACCGCCTTCCGCGGCGCTCCGCCGAGGAGCAGCGCGCCGAGGCCGAACGCCTTCAGCGCCCGGCCGGGACGGGTGTCGAGCTGGTTGACGGCGTTCGCGGCCAGGCCGACGAGGATCGCTCCCGACAGCGAGCGCGTCTTCGCGAGCGCGTACAACGGGATGCCGACGAGCTTGAGCGTCCCCGTCGTCGGGCCGGAGGTCAGGTGCGCGCGGAAGCCGCGCTCCGGGCCGCTCCAGAGGTCGTCGGCGAGCCCGATCGCCGCGACGGGCGCAACGGCCGGCACCGCCAGCCCGACGGCCGCGCCGACGAGCGGCAGGCGAAGCCCGCGGTAGTTGACGGCCTGCGGCCCGCACGCGAGCAGCGAGATCGGCCAGCTGGCGGCCACGGTGCGCGAACCCGCGCAGGTCGCGCCCGGTCGCGCGGTGATCGAGGTCGAGCTCGATCTCCTCCACCTCGAGGCCGGCACGGACGGCGTCGATCGTCATCCGCGTCTCGACCCCGAAGCCCATCGCAACGGGGAACACGGCCGAGCGGGCGCGCGCGGTCAGGTGGCGCTGCCCCGAGAGCGGCTCACGCGGCGCGAGCCCGCAGCGCAGCCTGATCAGCGAGCGCGCCGCCGTCTTCGCGAGCCCGAGGCCGCCGCCGACGCGCGCCGCGAACGCCGCGATCGTGAGCTCGGCCTCGGAATCGACGAGCGGCCGCAGGTCGCCACGGAGATCGGCGTCGCAGAGCAGGAGCGGCCCCGGCTCGAGCTGCCGCTCCGCGAGCGTCAGCGCCTGCCCCTTGCCCCGTCGCGCGAGCCTGATCACGCGAGCGCCTGCCTCCTCGGCGCGCTCGGCGGTCGCATCGCGGGAGCCGTCGTCGGCGACGACGATCAACGCCTCCGGGAACTGCGCGCGGAGCCCCTCGACCGTTGCACCGATCCGGCCCTCCTCGTCACGCGCTGCGACGAGCACCGTCAGCCGGTCCGCGTCGAGCGGGTCGTTCACCCCTGCGGCTGGACGGGAGGGATCGACGGCAGCACGCCGTCGTGGGCCGTCTCCCCGACGCCGTAGCTCCCGGCTCGCCGCCGGCGAGGAGGAGCACGAGCCCGAGCCGGCCGGCAGAGGTGTCGACCGAGTCGACGGTCGAGAGGCCCGCCAGCGAGAACGCGGGGATGGCGCTCGGAGACGTGCCCGCCGCTTCGGTGCCGACGGCCGGCACACCCGATCGCGCGAGCCCGCCGTACATGCCGGCGAGGAGGGTCTTCGTCAGCCCGCGCTGCGGCTCGGCCGACCGGACGACGACGACGGCATCGGCAGGCGGCGTCGCCGAGCCCTCTCGTTCCTGGACGATGATCTTTCCGAGCGCGTCCCAGAGCGGTGTCTTCCCTCCCGCGGCGAGCTCCTTCGCGAGGGCGTCGCCGAGATCGGCAATGTGATCCGAGCCCAGGTAGCGGCGGAAGGCGGGATCCCCCCGCAGGCCGTCCTGGATCGCCGCAACGTCGAGCGGCACGCTGATCGAGCGCGTGCGGACGACGGTGCCGCCCGCGTCTCGCACGCCCTTGGCGACGGCGAACGACACGCCCTGGTCGACCGGGCCGACGAACAACACCGCGACCCGCTTCCCGCTCGAGCCTTCCGGGAACGACGCTCGGATACGCAGCGTCGGCGAAGTCGTCGAACGCCTGCGCTCCCCGATTCGCCGCGTCGAGCGAGGCCCGCGCAACGTCACGCTCGTGCTGGAGATCGGCGATGCGGCCGGTCAGGTTCGCCCGCTCGGCATCGTTGACGAAGCCCTTGCCGGAGAGACCGATCCCGACGAGGATCCCGATCACGAGAGCGACGAAAACGGCCGTCAGCGACGCGACGTGGTAGCGGAGGTCGAACATCGGAAAGAGAGTGTAGGTGCGGACAGGAATAGCGTTGGTGCCAGGCTTCAGCCTGGCTCCGACCAGACCTCTACAGCCCGAGCGCGTTGCCGATCGAGCGCCCGAGCGACTGGATCACGTTTCGGAGCGCCGGCGAGACGAGCACGGCGACGACAACCGCGCTGATCCCCGCCACGGCGAACGTGACGAGCGGCCAGATCCCGACCCGAGGCGAGACGAGCCGGGAGACGCCCTTCGCGTCGACGAGCGACTCGCCGACCTTGAGGCGCGTGACGAAGGTCGATGCCATGCCCGCCCGGTTGCGCTCCATGAACTCGACGAGGTTGAAGTGGGTGCCGACGGCGACGATCAGCTCGGCGCCGCGCTCGTGGGCGAGCAGGAGGGCGATGTCCTCGCTGATCCCCGGCGCCGACACCGTCGAGTACGTGAGCCCGAGCGCCGTCAGGCGCTCCGATCCGGGCGCGCGCCCGTCCGCGTAGGCGTGCACGAGCAGCTCGGCGCCCGTCTTCAACGCGGCGTCGGAGACCGAGTCGAAGTCGCCGACGATGACGTGCGGCTTGAGGCCGATCTCGAGCAGCGCGTCCGCTCCACCGTCGACCGCGACGAGGACCGGCTTGAAGTTCCGGATGTAGGGCCGCACGATCCTCAGGTCGCTCTTGTACCCGGGCCCACGCGCGACGACGACGGCGTGGCGATCCCTGAACTTCGTCGTCAGCGGCGGAAAGTCGATGCCGTCGGCGAGGAGCTTGCCCTCGTCCCGGAGGTGACGCAGCGTGTTGTCGGCGAACGCTTCGAGCGCCTCGGTGACGCGACTCTGCTGGTCGGCGAGCGCCCGCACGAGCGAGCGCTCGGTGAGCTCGACGCCCTCGGCGAGCTGGGTTCCGTTCCGCCACAGGCCGCCGGCCCGTACGGTCACCGTCTCGCCGTCGACGACCGCGTCGAACAGATCGGCGCCCGGTGTCGCATCGACGAGGCAGACGCCCGCGCGCACCAGCTCGAGCGGACCAGGGTTCGGAAAGCGGCCGGAGCTCGAGGGCGAGACGTTGACGACGGCCCGCACGCCGGATTCGACGAGCTCCTCGGCCGAGACACGGTCGAGATCGACGTGGTCGATGATCGCGAGATCGCCGGGCCGAAGCCGTTTGACGAGATCCTTCGTCCGCCGGCCGAGCCGGGCGGTGCCGACGACCTCGGTCATTGCTCGGGCTCGGACGCGATCGCCGTCAGGAACTCCTCGCCGCCGAGCATGCGCTCCAGCTCCGTGCGGCGCTCGGCGGCCGAGAGCTCCTCGATCACCGTCTGGGTGGGATCGCCGGGCACCTTCTCGACGCGGAAGTGCCGCGTTGCGACGTTCGCGATCTGCGGCAGGTGCGTGATCGTGACGACCTGGGCGCGCTCCGCGAGGCGGCTCAGCGTCTCGGCCACGCGATGCGCGGTGACGCCGCCGATACCGGCGTCGATCTCGTCGAAGACGAGCGTCTCGCCACCGGCGACGACGGCCAGCGCAAGCGCGACGCGCGAGAGCTCGCCGCCCGACGCCGTGTCGGCGACCGGTCCGAACGGCATGCCGCGGATTTGGCCGGATCAGGAAGGCGGCCTCGTCCCGGCCACTCGGCCCAGGCTCGCGCTCCTTCAGCTCGACCTGGAACTCGCCCTCCCCCATGCCCACGCCCTCGAGGTTCTCGGCAACCGCAACGGCGAACGGCTCGACCGCCGCAGCCCTCGCCGCGTGGAGCGCTGCGATCACGGAGTCGAAGTCCTCCTCGGCGCGGGCGAGCTCGGCTGCGGCGACCGCCAGCGGGTCGAGGCCACCGTCGAGCGCGTCGAGATCGGCGGCGGCGCTGTCGCGACGCTCGAGCAGCTCCTCCAGCGTCTGGACGGCGAAGCGGCGGCGCAGCTCTGCGATCAGGTCGAGCCGTGCTTCGACCTCCTCCTGGCGCGCCGGGTCGGCTTCGAGCGAGGCGACGAACCGGTGCAGGTCGCTGCCGACCTCGCTCAGGCGCACGGTCAGGTCACGGAGCTCCGCGGCAGGGCCTTCGAGCTCGGGCGCGAGCCGGGTCAGCGGCTCGAGCGCGCGCTCCGCTGCTGCCGCGAGCGATGCCGCTCCGTCTCCGTCCTCGGGCGCGACGGCTGCCGTCGCCCGCGCGGCGCCCTCCGCGAGGTCGGCTGCGTGGCGCATGCGGTCGCGCTCGACCCGCAGCGACTCCTCCTCGCCCGCCTGCAGCCCGTCGGTGCGCTCGACGAGATCACGCAGGGCCTCGATGCGGGCGGCGGCAGCACCGACATCGTGGGCGATCTCCTCGTGGTGCCGTCGCGCAGCGTTCAGCGCGCGCCAGGCTGCGCGCGCCTGGCGTCGCCGCTCGAGCTGCTCCGCGCCGACGAATGCGTCCAGCACGTCGAGCTGGTAGGCGGGCCGCGCGAGCCGACGCTGCTCGAATTGCCCCGACATCGCGATCAGCCGCTCCGACGCGGCGGCGAGATCCTCGCGCGCGATCGCACGCCCCCACGCGTACGCCCGTGGTGCGGCCGTCTCCGAACACGCGGCGCGCGAGGACGAGGCCCGGCTCGTCCTCCGGCCGCAGCTCCGCGAGAGCCTCCGCACCACTCTCCTCGAAGAACCCGTCCGGCACGTCGAACTCCGCCTCGACGTACGCCTCGCTCGCGGTCGGCCCGACCGCGCCGGCATCGCCCTTGACGCCGAGCAGGAGCCCGATCGCCTGGGCGAAGATCGTCTTGCCCGCCCCGGTCTCGCCGCTGAGGACGTTGAGCCCGGCGGTCAGCTCGAGCTCCACCTCGCGAATGAGGACGAGGTTCTCGATCCGGAGGCGGCGTAGCATCCCGTGATGGTAGACCGGCGGCGCAGGCTGCACATCTGTCCCGATGCGACAGACCAGTGCGACGGCCGCGGCCGGCTCCCGGGCTAGGTGCTGCCGAAGCTCTGCCGGTAGCGCCGGACGAACGTCGCCTCCGGCAGCGTCCCGAGGAGCGACCGCTGCTCGCCGAGCCCGATCGCCACGCGCTCGTCCGTGCCCGCATCGCCGACGCGGTGGCCGTCGACGAGAACGGCACAGCCGACGTCTGGAGTTCGGTTCCAGATGTGGAGGTCGTGGCCACGGGGAACGACGAACGGCCGCGCCCGGAGGTCGTGGGGAGCGACGAACGTCAGCGCCATCGCGTCGAGCCCCCACATCAACACCGGCCCGCCGTTCGAGAGGTTGTAGGCGGTCGAGCCGGACGGGGTCGAGCAGATGAGGCCGTCGCACGGAACGCGACCGAAGTCCTCGCCGCCGATCGACCACTCGAGCTCGACCATGCGCCCGAGCTCACCGCTCGTCACGACGGCATCGTTGACGGCGACGTGTCGCTTCCCGCCCGCCTCGACCTCGAGCGTCGTCAGCTCGACCGGCTCGAGCTCACCGGCGAACACGCGCGCCACACCCTGCTCGAGCCCATCACGCGGAATCGCGCTGAGGAAGCCCACCCGGCCGAAGTTGACGCCGATCACCGGGATCCCCGTCCCGAGGAACGCGTGCAACGCCCGCAGCATCGTGCCGTCGCCGCCGAGCACGATCGCGACCTGCACGTCGGCAGGCGCCACGACCTGGCCGTCCCCTGCCATCACGAGCTCGACGCCCTCCTGCGCCGCAACCGCCTCGAGTCGTTCGAGCCCCGAGCCGAGCGCATCCGGGCGGCCGTGCAGCACCACGGCCGCCCGCGTCACGCGGTCAGCCGACTGCATCGTCGATCCAGCGGTCGAGCTCATCAGGGTCTGTCGGCTCCCGGCTGTCGGTCAGGTGGACGAGGAACTCCCGGTTGCCCTTCGGCCCGGGGAGACCGGAGTCTACGACGCCGAGCACCCGCGAGCCCCACCCTGCCGCCGCCGCGCAGACGTCGCGGAGCACGCGCCGGCGCACCTCCAGATCGCGGACGACGCCTTTCGGCGTGTCGGCCCGGCCCGCCTCGAACTGCGGCTTCACGAGGACGAGGGCCTGCCAGCCGGGGGCAGCGAGCCGGAGCAACGGCGGCAGCGCCGTCTTGACGGAGATGAACGAGACGTCGCAGACGACGATCTCGGGCGGGAACGGGAGGCTCGTGACGTTCCTGGCGTTGACGCGCTCGAGGACGGTGACCCGGTCGTCGGAGCGGAGCCGCGGGTGCAGCTGCCCGTAGCCGACATCGAGCGCGATCACGCGGGCCGCACCGGCCTGGAGGAGGCAGTCCGTAAATCCGCCCGTTGACGCGCCCACGTCGAGGCAGTCCTTGCCGGCGGGATCGAGCGCGGTCAGCTCGAGCGCGTGGGCGAGCTTCTCGCCGCCACGGGAGACGAAGCGCGGCGGCCGCTCGACCTCGAGCGCGACCGACTCGTCGAGCTGGGTGCCCGGCTTGTCGTACCCCGGCACGAGGCCGGCGATCACGAGAGCCTGCGCCTGGCTGCGCGTTTCCGCGAGCCCGCGCTCCACGAGCAGAACGTCGAGCCGCTTCTTCATCGTCCTGGCAGGCTAGCCGGATGCGAGAGGAGCGCATCGTCGATCGCGGGCCGCGAGCTCCTGATCGCCCGTCCGGACGATCCGGAGAGCCTCATCGACGAGGAGCGCTTCGAGGAGGACGAGTTTCTCCCCTACTGGGCCGAGCTGTGGCCGAGCGGGCTTGCCCTCGCCGGCTATGTTGCGACGCTCGACCTTGCGGGCCGAGCGGGTGCTGGAGCTCGGCTGCGGGCTGGCGCTGCCGTCGTTCGCGGCCGCCTGGCGGGCGCCGACGTGCTGGCTACGGACTGGGCTCCCGAGGCCCTCGAGCTCGTTGCCGCAGAACGCTGCGGCCAACGGCCTGCGTCGAGACGGCGTTCTCGACTGGGAGGCCGGCCTCCGCCGCGAGCTGCGGGCGTTCGACCTCGTTCTCGCCGCGGACGTCCTCTACGAGGAGCGCAACGCCGTGCCGCTGCTCGCCCTGCTCGACGGCGGCCGTCGCGCCGACGGTGACGGCGCTGATCGCCGATCCCGGCCGCCGCCACGCCGCCGCGTTCTTCGACCGCGCGCGAGCGACGGGCTGGTCGACCGAGCACATCGCCGTCGACCTGCTCCCTGCCGGCAGCATCGCCAGGATCCGACGAGACACGACGGCGACTGATTGAGCCTGCCGCCGTGGACGGCTAGCGACCTGCCCCGATCGAAATCGACCTTCGCCGGTGCTCCGGACGAGTGAACCTCGACTCGATACGGAGGCGGAGGGACGGGGATCCAGAAGCTGCGCGAAGGGCCGCCAACGACGTGCACCTGCTTTGCGTAGAAGGTGCTCCCGAGCATCGGTGTACTCCCCTCGACTCCCAGAGGGCCCGTCTGGAAGGTCACATCGAGCGGATACCGGCTCTGCAAAGTGACGCGCGCGCGTCGAGACCGCGCCGCTAGCACGTCGTAACGCCGAGCCCGAGAACATGTAACCGGAGGCATCGACGCCCTCGACGGCAGAGCGGAGACGCAGCGGTTGCCGGAACCTGGTCAGGATGAAAGGGCCTTCCCGACGAAGCTCCGTCCCGACCAGGTGGAACCTCGGATCGGTCAGTGCCAGGGAGTCCTCCCAGGGTCCGGGTGCATTGGCTGCGATCCTGCCGGAGGCCCAGTCGAGCGCGGCCGTCCCCTGCTCGAGTGGCGAGGCCTCGCCGAGGCCGAAGTTCAGAGTTCCCCGGAGCGACCGGTTCCAGAACTCGGCCGCCCAGACCGGGGCCCACGTTTCCCAAAAATGCCCGCGGCTGCTTTCGACCTGATACGTGGTCGTATTGAGGTAGTAGACGTGGGCGCCGATCGAGGCCTCGTCATCGATGAACTGGCGATTCGATTGGAGGCCCGAGAGCTCGTCCGTGCCCCGTCCGCGCTCTACGAGGGACGCGACTGCATACCAGGAGTTCACAGCCAGAGCAGTCGCGACGGCGACAGGCAGGACCCAGACGAGGACGGAGCGCGGGGCAATCACGGCCGCCGCCGCCATCGCAGCCGCACAGACTGAGACGAGAGTTAGGGTCCCAACCGTCCCGCGTGCGTTCGCCCAACTGCTCAGCCCGAGGAAGCTGTAGCTCTGGAGCAATGCAGGAGCGGCGAGAATCCGCTCGAGCGGCAGCGTCACGACCAGCGCTGTCAGCCCGAGCGCGATGAGCGAGCTCGCCTAGACGCCCGCGGAACGCCCCGCGACAGAGCCAGAGCGGGAGCGCCATCAGGACAACCGGCTCGACGTAAAACGTGTAGCGCTCCTTCAGCCCCAGCGGCTCCCAGTTCGCAGAGAACGACGCGAATGCGAGCAACCAGGCTGTCGCCGCAATCGTGACCGCAACGTAGGCGCGGACGGCCGGGTCGTGTTCGCGGCGCCTGAGCACCTCGAGCGACACCATAGCCGAGGGCGAAGCAGGGGACGAGCGCTGTCGCGAACACGAGCGCGGCCGCGTTCGCATGGAACCACGAAACGACGCTCGTGACCGTGTAGTGCGCCTGGACGAAGCCTTCGTAAACCCCGGAGGACGGGATGATCGTCTTCCCGACCGACAGTCGCCAGGCGAGGTATGCCGCAGCGACGCAGCCGATCGTCAGGGCGATCGGTGCGAACGGACGCAGCCTGCACCGTGTACCGGCCCAGTAGAGGGCAATCCCGGTGATGATGATCGGGACGAGGATGAGCCCTTCGAAGCGCGTCAGTGACGCCACGACGACGGTGAGCAGCGTGAGACCCTGATTGCGGATCGACGGGTGCTCCAGCGTCACCGCGAAGGCGAAAAGCGCGAGGACGAAGATCGGCAGGAAAGTGGTCTCCAGCATCAGCGCGCTCGTAAGCGAAAACGCCGGGACGAGCAGCGTGAGGGCAACCGCAAGGAGGGCGAACCGGTGCGTCATCATTCGCCGACTCCAGAGGTAGACCGGAACGGCGCTCGAGACCATCACGAAGGCCCCGATCGCCTTCGCAACGGCATATGCGTGCTCGCTCGAGTGCAGGAGCCAGGCCGGAGCAATGAGGATCGGGTACACGAAGCTCACGCTGACGTGAGCACCTCGCACCATGAACCACTTCCCGCCGAGGAGATTCCGCGCCAGCTCCGCGTGAACGAGCTCGTCGATGTACACGGAGGGAGCGGGCACGTGGGTGCCGATGAGCACGCGGATCACCCACGCGACGCCGATCAGTGCAGCGACTGCAATCGGCCTCCCGACGGCGGATCGGTGCAGGCCTTGACGGCGGGCTCCATCGGGCTCCTAGACGGTGCGGACGACGAGGCTCTCGACGATCGCCCGCAAGACGGACGTGTCCGCCGGGATCGCGTCGAGCGCGGCGTACGGCGCGATCGGCAGCCTCCTGCGCCAGCCGACGCGCCTCGTCGGCACCGAGCCGCTCCGCATACCCGTCGCCGTCGAGCACGTCGTCGACGATCTGGAACACGAGCCCGAGCTCCTCGCCGAATGCCCGCCAGGGCGTCTGGTCGGCCGGCGCGACGCCGGCGACGCGCAGCCCGAGCCCGACCGACGCCGCGAACAGCCGCCCCGTCTTGAGCCGATGCAGCGCGGCGAGATCGTCGTCTGCGCCGGTGATGTCGAGGTACTGCCCGCCGATCATCCCGAGCGTTGCCTCCGCGAGCTCCAACGCCGCCCCCGAGCTCGGGTAGCTCAGCACGAGGCGGAACGCCTCCACCAGCAGAGCGTCGCCCGCGAGGAGCGCGATTCCCTCGCCGAAGGCCCTGTGCGCGCTCGGACGGCCGCGGCGCTCGTCGTCGTCGTCGAGGGCCGGGAGGTCGTCGTGAACGAGCGAGAACGCGTGGACGAGCTCGAGCGCACCGGCCGCCGGCAGCGCCGCCTCGGGCTCGGCGCCGGCGGCCTCGGCCGTGGCGAGGCAGATGACGGCTCTGATCCGCTTGCCGCCCTCGAGCCCGTAGCGCATCGATGCCCGCTGGTCGCCGAGGTCGGACGACAGCTCGATCCCGCCGATGTACTCCTCCGCGAGCGCTAGGAGTGCGTCAGGCGCCCGCATCCGCGCTCGCACGTGCCCGCTGCACCTCTGCCTCGATCTGCTTCGCGAGCTCGGCGATCTCGGCGAGGTCGTCCACGGCAGCGTCGACGTCGCCGGCCTCGGCAAGCCGCTCCAGGCCGTCGAGCTTCGCACGGAGGCGCTCTGCGAGCTCCTGCGCGCGGCCGAGGCTCTCGTTCGCGCTCACGCCTCCGCCTCGCGGTCGATCCGGCCGAGGATGCCGTTGACGAGGCGTGCGGCGTCCTCCGTCGCGTACCGCTTCGCCAGCACCACCGCTTCGTTGATCGCAACTTCGGCAGGCACGGTTCCCTCCTCGAGCTCGTAGACGCCGATCCGCAGGACGTTGCGCTCGAGCGTACCGAGCCGATCGGCGCTCCAGGCGTCCGAAGCGGCGGTGATCCGCTCGTCGAGCGCCGGCGCCCGCTCCGCGATCGCCTCGGCGAGCTGGAGCGCGAAGTCGTCGGGCGTGCCGTCGTACAGCGAGGCCATCGGCTGGCCGGTGAGGTCCCACTGATAGAGGAGGAACAGCGCCGTCCGCCGGGACTGGCGCCGGCCGACCTTCGCGACGGTCACGCGACCTCCGGCAGCATCGATGGCAGGCGGCCTTCCATCTCGGCAAGGTAGCTGGTCGAGTAGTCGCCTCCCTGGAACTCCGGCGAGCGGAGGATGTCGAGCGCCACGTCGCGCGTCGTCGGGATGCCCTCGACCTCGAGCTCCTCGAGCGCCCGGATCGCGCGGGCGATCGCGGCATCGCGGGTCTCGTCGTGCACGATCACCTTCGCGATCATCGAGTCGTAGAACGGCGGGATCGCGGCGCCCTCGATCACGGCCGTGTCGACGCGCACGCCGGGGCCGAGCGGCGGCCGGAACTTCGTGATCGTTCCGGCGGCGGGCGCGAAGTCGCGACGTGGATCCTCGGCGTTGATCCTGACCTCGATCGCGTGCCCGGAGCGCGGCGCGCGGCCGGTCACGGTCAGCGGCTCGCCCGGCCGCGATCCGGAGCTGCTCGCGCACGATGTCGATGCCCGTCGTCATCTCGGTCACGGGATGCTCGACCTGGAGGCGGCAGTTGACCTCGATGAACGACGGGGCGCCGTCGGGGCCGAGCAGGAACTCGAAGGTCCCTGCGTTCACGTACCCGAGCTGGCGGCAGGCGCGCTCGACCGACGCCTCCATCGCCTCGCGCGTCTCGGGCGTGAGCGCCAGCGACGGCGACTCCTCGACGAGCTTCTGGTGGCGGCGCTGGATGGAGCACTCGCGCTCGCCGAGCGTGAGCACGCCGCCCTGGGTGTCGCAGAGCACCTGGATCTCGACGTGCCGGGCGGGGACGAGCGCGCGCTCGAGGTAGAGGGATCCGTCTCCGAACGACGCCTCTGCCTCCGCGCTCGCGGCGCCGTAGGCGGCCTCGAGATCCGCGGGCGAGTTGACGACGCGCATGCCCTTGCCGCCGCCGCCGGACGTCGCCTTGAGCAGCACCGGGAAGCCGAGCTCGACGGCGGCGATCTTGATCTCGGCGAGGCTCGCAACGCCTTCGGTGCCGGGCACGAGCGGCACGCCGGCGGCGCGCATCTCGGCCTTCGCGCGCGCCTTGTCGCCGGTCTTCTCCATCACCTCGGCCGGCGGCCCGATGAAGACGAGGTCGCTCTCCGTGCAGGCGCGCACGAAGGCGGGGTTCTCGGAGAGGAAGCCGAAGCCCGGATGGACGGCCTCGCAGCCCGTCGTCTCCGCGGCGGCGACGACGTTGGGAATCCGCAGGTAGCTGTCCGTGGCGGACGGCGGGCCGATGCAGACCGCCTGGTCGGCCATCCGCACGTGCAGCGCCTCGCGCTCGGCCGTCGAGTAGACGGCCACGGCCTCGACGCCGAGCTCGTGGAGCGCGCGGATCACGCGGACCGCGATCTCACCCCGGTTCGCGACGAGGACGCGAGAGAACATCAGCGCTAGACGATCGGCTGGGTGTCGGCCGGCTCGAGCTCGAAGAGCAGCTGGCCGAACTCGACGGGCTGGCCGCTCTCGACGTGAATCGCCTTCACCCGGCCCTCCTGCTCGGCCTTGAGCTCGTTGAAGAGCTTCATCGCCTCGAGCAGGCACAGCGTCTGGCCGACGCTGACGACGTCGCCGACCTCGACGAACGCGGGGCTCCCGGGAGACGACGACCGGTAGAAGACGCCCACCATCGGCGACTCGACCCGCATCGTCGCGCGGCCGGGGCTCGGGAGGTCGGCGTCCTCGCCTTCGGGGATCGCCGCGAGCGGCGCCGCAACTGCGCCGGCCTCGTCGGCCCGCCGGACCGAGACGCGCATGCCCTCGTCCTCGATCTCGATCTCGCCGACGCCGGACTCCTGCACGATCTTGACGAGCTCGCGGATTCGCTCGGCCCGCGTGGCGTCGACGTCACCGAGCAGCAGCGACGTCTCACGGGAGTGCCGCTGCCGGATCGAGTGCAGCAGCATCTCGGCCTCCTGGCCGAACATGGCGAGCAGGACGAGGTCCTCCTCGCTCGCTGCGAGCCCTTCCGCCGCTTCGCGCACGTCCTCGGCGCTCGGCGGATCCTCGTCGAGACCACCGCCGCTGCCGGTGACGAGCGGCGACCGCCCGCGAGACGGACTCCTCGATCGGCGCCGGTGTCGTGCCGTAGGCACCTTCGACCAGCATCCGGAACTCGTCCAGCACCGTGCCGTAGCGACGCGCCGAGAGGACGTTGAGCAGCGCCTGCGAGGCGAGGATCTGGCCGATCGGCGACGCGAGCGGCGGCCAGCCGGACTCGGCCCGGATGCGGACGACCTCGGTGAGCGTGTCGAGCAGGCGATCCCCGGCCGCGTGCGCGCGCAGATGGACGTCGAGCGCGGCGACGAGGCCGGCGGGCAGGTCGTACTCGGCAGCGCGAACGGCGATGCGCGGTGCCACGGGTGCGACGGGCTGGTCGCCGATGTGCTCGTCGACGAGATCGCAGGCCTCCCACAGCGGTGCCGTGTCGACGCCGGTCTCGCGGCCGAGGCCGTGGAGTGCGTCGACGAGCGACTCCCCGGAGACGCGGTGGAGCGTCAACGCCAGTGGGTAGATCGCGGTGGCGATCAGGTCGGCGCCGACGCGCGTCGCGACGACCGCGTTCAGGAGGCCCGTCCCGGCGGCACCCTGCACGAAGAGGCCGACGGGCAGGCCCGTCTCCTCGCCGATGCGCTGGACGAGCTCCTCGGTGATGTGCGGCAGGAGCGCGTCGGTCGGATCGTTGAGGATGACGCGCGTCGCTCCGAGCGCGGGCAGCTGCTTCGCGCGCTCGACGAGCGCGTCGATCTCGCCCTCGCGGCCGGCGCTGTAGACGAGGCCGACGTGGAACTCCTTGCCCGCGGCGAGGATCGCCTCGCCCGCCTCGAGCAGGTTCGACACGTCGTTGAGCGGGTCGTGCAGCCGGAAGATGTCGATGCCGTTGTCGGCCGCGCAGGAGACGAAGCGGCGCACGATGTCGGCGGAGACCGGTCGCGAGCCGGTGAGGAACCGGCCGCGGAGCGCCAGGCCGAGCGGCGTCGTCGTGCGCGCGTCGATCGCGCGGATGCGCTCCCACGGGCTCTCGACGGCGAGCCGGACGGCCGAGTCGAACACCCCGCCGCCCGAGACCTCGAGGTAGGCAAACCCGGCCGTGTCGAGGATCTCGGCGATCCGCAGCACCTCGCCGGTCGGGAGCTTGCCGGCGAGCGGATCCTGCGAGAGCAGGCGAATGGTGGTGTCGACGATCTGGGGCATCTCGTGGTGGACCTTATCGCTGGAACCCGAGGAGGAGGCTGAAGCCTCTCCCCAGAGGTAAGCGGCTTCGCCGCCGGTCTTGTCAGGCGCGCGAGATGTAGCGGGCTTCGCGCGGGTCGACCTTGATCTTGTCGCCGACGTTGACGAACAGCGGCACGGCCACGACCGCGCCCGTCTCGAGCGTGGCCGGCTTCGTCACGTTGGAGACCGTGTCTCCCTTGACGCCGGGCTCGGTCTCGGTGACGACCAGCTCGACCGACGAGGGCATCTGGAGGCCCGACAGGCTTGCCGTTGACCGCGAGCACCTGCACCGTCGAGGACGGCAGGATGTACGCGAGCTCGTCCGCAACCTCGGCGCGCGGCAGGCCGAACTGCTCGTAGGTCTGCTCGTCCATGAAGTGCGCCTCGCTGCCGTCGTCGTAGAGGAACTGGACGTTCTTCGTCTCCGTGTGCACGCGCGTGAACTTCTCCCCCGCGCGGAACGTGTCGTCGATCACGGCGCCGGTCTCGAGATTCTTGAGCTTGGTGCGCACGAAGGCGCCGCCCTTGCCCGGCTTCACGTGCTGGAAGTCGATGATCCGCCACATCGCACCGCGGTGCTCGATGTGCATGCCGGTCTTGAACTGGTTCGTGGAGATCACGTCGGCCATGACGCGCGGGAGGGTACCTGCTCCGATCGTCGCGGTGCTTCAATGCCACGGTGGCTTCCCGGGGCACAGAGGTCGGCGTCGAGGAAGCTCGCAGGATCGCGATCCGCGCTCAGGCTCTCGACGGCTCGGCGACCGAGCGTCCTCGAGACGGTGCGACGACTCGGGTTCCTCCAGCTCGACCCGATCGCCACCGTGGCGACCCCGCAGGAGCTCGTGCTGTGGAGCCGGCTCGGCTCCTTCGACCGCGGCGAGCTCGACCGGCTGCTGTGGGAGGAGCGGGCGCTCTTCGAGTGGAACGCCTTCATCTGGCCGATCGAGTCGCTGCCGATGGTCCGCGGCCTGATTCGGCGTCGGCGGACGTCGACCCACTACGCGCACGAGCGCTGGATGCACGGCTTCATGGCGGAGAACCGGTCGTTCCGACGCTACGTCATGCGAGAGCTCGAGCGGCGAGGCCCGCTGCTCTCGCGCGAGCTCGACGACCGCGCGGCGGGCGAGCCGCGCGACCACCGCTGGTACGGCACGCGTCGCGTCGGCCACATGCTGACGATCCTGCACCTCTGGGGTGAGATTGCGGTCGCGGGGAGGCGCGGGCGGCAGCGGCTCTGGGACCTCGCCGAGCGGGTCTATCCGGCCGGCAGCGCCATGACGCAGGCCCAGGCTCGGCGTGCCCTCGAAGAGCAGCGTTTTCGGGCGCTCGGGGTGCGGCTCGAGAAGGGCCGCCTGATCGCCCACCCCGACGCCACCGACGGGCCGATCCCCGACCGTGCGACGCTGCTCTCGCCGTTCGACCGCCTGATTCACGACCGCGACCGCACCGAGGCGCTGTGGGACTTCTTCTACCGCCTCGAGATGTACGTCACGCCCGGCCAAGCGCGAGTACGGCTACTACGTCCTGCCGCTGCTCGTGGGCGACCGCCTCGTCGGGCGGGCCGAGCCGGTCGTCGACCGCAAGAGCGGCACCATGAAGCTGCTGGGCGCCTGGGGAGACACATCGCGCCTCGACGAGGCGACCGGCCCGCTGGCGGAGTTCCTCGGGGTCGAGCCGCCGCCGCTTCGACGGGCTAGGCGACGACCAGCATCTCCTTCGTGAACGACGAGAGGATCTCGCACCCGTCCTCGGTCACGACGACGAGGTCCTCGATCCTGCAGCCCCCGACCCCCGGGAGGTAAAGGCCCGGCTCGACGGTGACGACGTTGCCGGCGGCAAGCGTGTCGGTCGACTCCGGCCGGAGGTTCGGTGCCTCGTGGATGTCGAGCCCGACGCCGTGGCCGAGCCCGTGGCCGTAGGCATCACGCGAGGCCGGCCTCGGCGATCCCGACGCGTGAGGCAGCGTCGACGTCGGGGCCGAACGCACCCGCGCGAACCGCTGCGAGGCCGTCCAGCTGCGCCTGCGCGACGAGTCCGTAGGCCTCCTCGAGCTGCGCCGGGAGATCACCGGTCGCGAACGTCCTCGTGCAGTCGGAGTGATAGCCGTCGACGACGCAGCCCATGTCGACCGTGACGAGCGTTCCCTCTTCGATCGCCACGTCGGCGGGATCGGCGTGCGGCCGCGATCCGTTCACGCCGGCGGCGACGATCGAGTCGAACGCCAGCGCCTCTGCGCCGTGCTCGCGCATGGTCCGCTCGAGCCACCAGCGCAACGTCGACCTCGGTGCGACCGACGATCGTCTCGTGGGAAAGGGCCTCGTAGACGGCATCCACGATTGCAGCAGCGCGGCGGATCGACTCGAGCTCGCTCGCGTCCTTGACCATGCGGAGCGCCTCGACGAGCCCCCGGGTGGGAACGAGCTCGGCTCCGCTCGAGCCGATCTTCTCCCACTGCAGGTAGGAGATCCGCAACGCCTCGAATCCGACCCGCCTGCCGGCGAGGAGCTCGGCGAGCGCGCCGGCCACGTCACGTTGGGTCTGGGTCGACCTCGACGTCCTCGATCGCGCGGGCTGCTTCGAGGTAGCGAAAGTCGGTGTAGAGCGTCGTCGTCCCCTCGGGCTCGACGAGCAGGGCGCTGTTCGAGCTCTCGAAGCCCGTCAGGTAGCGGACGTTGATCGCGTCCGTGACGAGAAGCGGCTCGGAGAGGCCGGCGGCGAGGCGGGCGAGGCGGGTCATCATTGTCTCCTCTCGTTCAGGAGGCCGAGGGCCTCGCGGTAACCGTCGAAGCCCTTGCCGACGATGCGCAGGCCACCGAGCCCGCTGAGCACCGAGTGGCGACGCCATTCCTCGCGCTCGTCGACGTTGGACAGGTGCACCTCGACGAACGGGACCTCGAAGGGCTCGAGCGCATCGTGGATCGCCCACGAGTAATGCGTCCAGGCTCCCGGGTTGACGATCAGGCCGTCGGCGGTGCCGAGCGCCTGATGGAGAAAGCCGACGTACTCGCCCTCGTTGTTCGTCTGGCGGCACCGCACCTGCAGGTCGAGCTCGCGGGCCCAGGCGTAGATCTGCGTCTCGAGATCCTGGATCGACTGGCTGCCGTAGATCGACTGGTCGCGCCTGCCGAGCAGGTTCAGGTTGACCCCGTTGAGGACGTCGATGCGCACGCTGCGACTCTAGCCGCCGGATGAGCCTCTGCTAATCGACGATGAGGTCGTCGAGCGCGGCCCGGATCTCGGCCGCCGGACGCTCGTTGCCCCACGTCGGTTCGCCGTTGCGCTCGAGCAGGACGAGGCGCGGCGCCCCGCCGACCGCCTTCTTGTCCCGTGCGAGCGCCGCCCAGGCGAGCTCCCGGTCGACCCTAACCGGCCGCGGGTCGAGCTGCTCCCGCACCGCCGCGAGCGCAGCGTCGTTCCCCGAGAGCCGCAGCGCCGCCACCATCCCGAGTGCCACCGCCTGCCCGTGCGGGAGGTCGTAGCCGGCCGCCGCCTCGAGCGCGTGCCCGAACGTGTGCCCGAGGTTCAGCTGGTTGCGCGGCCCGCGATCGTGAGGATCCGCGATGCACACCGCGGCCTTGAACGCCGCGCAGCGGCGCACGAGGTCGGCGAGCGAGAGCTCCCAGACGGGCCGCCCCATCAGCAGGCCGGTCTTCACGGCCTCGGCCATGCCGTTCCGGAGCTCGAGCTCGGGCAGCGTCTCGAGCGTTCCCGGATCGATCACGACCCGGGCGGGCCAGTGGAACGCGCCGATGAGGTTCTTGCCGCCCGGGAGATCGACGGCCGTCTTGCCGCCGATCGCTGCATCCACCTGGCCGACGAGCGTCGTCGGCACCGCGACCCAGGGCACGCCGCGCATGTACGTCGCGGCCGCGAACCCGGCGAGGTCGGTGGTGCAGCCGCCGCCGAGCCCGACGACGGTGCCGTCCCGTCCGATTCGCAGCGCGCGCCAGAGCCGCTCGAGAACGGCGATCGCCTTCGCCGCCTCGCCGGGAGGCACCTCGTGCAGGGCGATATCGCGGTCGCCGAGCGCGAGCTGGGCCGTGACGCCGTGGATGCCCGCGACGTTCGCGTCGGCGACGATCTCGACGGCGCCCGTTGCCCGGCACGAGCTCCTCGAGCAGGTCGATCGCCCCGATCCGAACGTCGATCGCCGCAGCGGCGAGGACTACCCCGTCCGTGTCGTGCGCGTTGGCCCGGGCATTCGCGACCGCCTCGTACACCGGCAGCCGGTCGCGAAAGAGCGCGTGGAACGACTCGTGGTCGATCGCCAGCGGGCGCCGACTCTCGCGCGCCCGCTGCCACGCGGTCTCGGGGTCGATCTCGAGCAGCACCGTGAACGCGCGCCGCGCGAGCAGCTCCCGCGTGTCGGCCGAGAGCACTGCGCCGCCGCCGAGCGCGATCACCGCAGGCTCCGGCCCGTCGAGCACCGACGCGGCAACACCCGCCTCGATCAGCCTGAATCCCGACTCGCCGTCGCGCGCGAAGATGTCCTCGATCGTCGAGCCCGCCTCGCGCTCGATCTCCCGATCGAGATCGACGAAGGGCCGGCCGAGCCGGCGCGCGACGTCGCGCCCGAGCGTCGTCTTGCCCGCGCCCATGAAGCCGGCGAGCGCGAGGTGTCGGCCTAGAGCGTTCGCGGCCATTGGATGCGCTCGACGTACGCGCGGTGCGCGCCGACGAAGTCCACGAGCGCGTCGCCGCCGAACTTGTCGCGGGCGCTGCGGGCGAGCTCCCAGGCGACGGCTGCCTCCGCCACCACCGCGAGCGCCTCGACTGCCTGGACGTCCGAGCGCTCGACGAGTGCCTGCGCCGCCTCGCCGGTGTCGAGGTCGACGGAGTCGAGCGGCTTCATCAGCGTCGGCAGCGGCTTCATCGCAGCGCGCACGACAACCGGCTCCCCGTTCGTGATTCCCGCCTCGAGCCCACCGGCATGGTTCGTGCGCCGGACGAGACCGGGGTCGATCTCGTCGTGCGCCTGCGACCCGCGCACGCGTGCGAGCGCGAAGCCGTCGCCCACTTCGACGCCCTTGACGGCCTGGATTCCCATCAGCGCGAAGGCGAGCCGCGCGTCGAGCCGGTCGGACTTCTCCGCGTACGAGCCGAGGCCGGGCGGGCAGCCCTCGGCCACGACCTCGACGATGCCGCCGAGCGTGTCGCGATCCTTGCGGGCCGCATCCGTCGCCTCCCGCATGCCGTCGTCGCCTCGCGCGCCACCGACCTCGAGCGGCCTCCCCGTGACGGTGATGCCGATCGTCGCGAGCAGCGCCTTGGCGACCGAGCCTGCCGCAACATGCGTCGCCGTGTGGCGGGCACTCGCGCGCTCGAGCGCGTTGCGAACGTCGTCGTGGCCGTACTTGAGCACTCCGGCAAGGTCAGCGTGGCCCGGACGCGGCAACGTCACCGGCTTCGTGCCCTTCCCGTGCGGCTCGCCCTCCGGCTCCCACGGGCTCATCCCCCACGTCCAGTTCTTGTGGTCGAGATTGCGGACGACGAGAGTGAGCGGCGTGCCGAGTGTCATGGCCTGCCGCAGACCGGAGAGGACCTCGACGGTGTCGGTCTCGAGCTGCTGGCGCGGACTGCGTCCGTAGCCGAGCTGGCGCCGCCGCAGGTCGGCATCGATCGCGGCGCGGTCGAGCCGAAGGCCCGCGGGCAGGCCGGTGAGCACGGCCACGAGCGCGGGTCCGTGAGACTCTCCTGCGGTGACGAGGCCGAGTGCCACGCCGCAAGCCTAGAGGGTTGGGCCTCTGCGGTCCGGTTCCTACGAGCGCGGAGTGAAGAGCTCGATCGGATTCCCGGAAGGATCCTCGATCACGACCTGCGTGCCGCCAGGCCCGGAGATTGGATCGTTCCGTCGGGTCGTCCCCTGCTCGTCCAGCCGCGCGAGAGCCTCGGGAACGTCGTCGACCACGATCACGAGCCGGTTCCAGCCACCCGGCTCCGGTGCGCGCCCGTCCGGCATCGGCCGGGCGGCGGAGCTCTGCGGCCCGCTCAGCCAGAGCTCGAGACCGTCACGCTCGACGATCGCGAATGCCGGGCCCATGCTCGTGACGAGCTCGAACCCGAGCCGGTCGACGTAGAAGCTCACGGCCTCGTCGGTGTCGCGCACCATGTAGCGAACGGTCGCCACGACACAAGTGTAGGCAGAAAGCGGCGCGCGAGCCCGAGGCTCGCGAGCCCCCTGGGGAGCCCTAGCGGATGGGCCATTGTGCGCGGGCGGTCGGCTGACCCAATCGGTTTGGGCCTGTGCTCGTGGGGTAACCCGGACCCAACGACCACAGGAGGCATGCCATGAAGAAGGATGTCTGGACGTATCGCGAAGAGGGCCAGCTCGGTTACGACGCGACGAGCGGCCGCGATCTCAGCGGATACCACGTGGAGGCGCTCGACGGCTCGATCGGCAAGATCGACGAGGCGACCTACGAGGTCGGCAAGAGCTTCATCATCGTCGACACCGGCCCCTGGATCTTCCATCACAAGGTCATGCTCCCGGCCGGCGTCGTCGAGCGCGTCGACGAGGCCGACGAGAAGGTCTGGGTGAACCGGACCAAGGAGCAGATCAAGGATTCGCCCGAATACGACGTGTCGAGGATCTCGGATGCCGGCTACCACGACCAGGTCGGGAGCTACTACGGCCCCGGTGGTCCTGCGCACCGCGACTTCGACCACCACGTCTAGCCCACGCGCGACAGCACGAAGCGAGGGAGCCCCGGCGCGCGCCGGGGCTCCCTCGCATTCGGGCCTCAGCGCCGGACGGCCGGCGACCTGAGCGTGTGAACGTGGCGGTCTCGACGAATCCGAGCCGCCGCAGGATCGGCGCCGACGACTTGTACTGCGCCTGCACCGCGAGCCCCGGCAGGCCGAGCGTCATCGCCTCGTCCCAGCGCGCCCGCACGAGAGCGCGATAGCAACCACGGCCCCGCGCCTCGGGCAGCGTTGCGCCGCCTGCGAGGAACAGGCCGACCGGGCTCCGATCGGCGAGCGCGAACGCGACCGGCGTGTCGTCGAGCACGGCGAGCCACTGCAGCCCGCCGCGGCGCGTGCGCCTGCTCGAACGTCTGCCGCGCCTCCGCCCGCTCGCGCGCCTCCGCCTCCTGCGAGAACGCATCGGAGGCAAGCATGATCTCGAGGCCGGCGAGATGGTCGTCGAAGGTCTCGATGCGCCGGATCTCGACGCCGTCGGCCCCCGGCGGCTCCTCTGCGAGCACCATCGCGGCGGCGACCGGTCCCACGGCGGCTCGGGATCACGCCAGCCGAGCGCCCGCAGACGTTCGGGCAACGACGGCGGCTCCGCCGTCGAGCCGATGTTCCAGAAGGTGCGCTCGATGTCCCCGACCAACCCGAGGATCTCGCCGGTGACCGCGGCGACGGCAGCCGGATCGTCCGCGATTCGCAGATGGCAGACGCCGGCCCAGCGCCGCTCCGAGCCGATCGTGACGCAGTACCGGTCGTCGACGATCCGCTCCGCACCCTCGGGCGGGTCGACATGAAGATCGGGATCCTCCGCGAGCTGGGCCAGCGCCGAGATCATCGCGCCGGCTGCGCGATGTAGAGCCCGCGACCGATCAGGCCGTCCGGGTCGTGCTCGACGGCCAGGCCGGCGGCGGCGAAGGCCTGCCGGTACTCCTCGTCCGTGAACAGCGCCGCTGCGTGGCGCTCCGAGAACGTCTCGATCCCTGCCGGCGTGCCGATCAGGTACTCGAAGTTCATGATCGCGAGCCGGCCCTCGCGGCCGGAGATGGTCATGCGCGCGATCTTCAGATCCGGCTCGTCGACCGAGAGCAGGTGGGGCCGGTCGACCACCCACACGTCCGGTGTGAGCCACGGCTCGACGATCAGCACGCCGCCGGGGTTGAGATGCGCCGCCATGGCGGCGACCGCGCCGCCGAGGTGCTCGATCGTGCCGACGTAGCCGATCGAGCTGAACAGGCACGTGACGACGTCGAACCTCCGACCGAGCGAGAACGCGGTCATGTCGCCCTGGTGCAGCTCGACGTCGCCGAGGCGATCCTTCGCAATCTCGAGCAGCTGCGGGTCGAGATCCAGCCCGCTCACCTCGTACCACGCGCGCAACTGCTCGAGATGCTTGCCGGTGCCACAGGCCACGTCGAGCAGGGTCGAGGCGCCGGGCGAGCGCTCCTCGATCAGCGCGTGGATGCGCGCCGACTCGGCGGCGTAGTCCTTGAACGAGTAGACGGCGTCATAGACGTGCGCCGAGTTCGTGAACATCAGGCCGGACCTCCGTCGAGCGTGAACAGGATGAAATGATCGTCCGGGATGTGCGGCTCCGGCACCGGCCGTCGCTCCTCCTGCCAGTCCGCACGATTCTGCCTGGCCTGCTCAGGAGCCGCGCAGCGCCTCGCGCATCGCGACGAGCGGCGCCGCGAGACCCGTCCAGCGCTCGAACGCTGCTGCGCCCTGGAAGAGGAGCACGTCGAGACCGTCGACGACGATGTCGCAGCCGGCCGCCCGCGCCGCGGCGATGAGCGCCGTGTCGCCGCCGTCAGGGAGGTAGGCGAGATCCACGACCTCCATCCCGCGCATGCGGCGCCACGATCACCTCGTCCTTGACCGGGGTCGCGTTGACGAGGATGTCGTACCCCTCGGCGGACGGCGGCCAGCCCAGCCTCGCGACGACCCGCTGTCGTCACCTCGGCACCGGCGCGCTCGAGCGCCTCCACGACGGCCCGTGAGCTCCCGCCCGTACCGAGCACGAGCGCCCGCCGGTCGCGTGGGTCGACCTGCACCGCGACCGCATCGCCGTCGGTCGAGGAGCCCAGCACGCGACCACCGTCGAAGACGAGCGTGTTGACGGACCCTGCCGCCTGGGCGATCTCGTCGAGCTCGTCGCAGAGCGGGATCACGGCCTGCTTGTGGGGAATCGTCACGTTCGCACCGGCGAAGCCCACCGCCTGCAGGCCCTTGACCGCGTCCGCGAGCTGGTCGGGCGGCGTCGGCAGCGGCACGTAGGCCCAATCGAGCGCCAGCGCGGCGAACGCGGCGTTCTGCATCGGCGGCGACAGCGAGTGCGATGTCGGCCAGCCGAGCAGGCCGACGAGGGTCGTCGTGCCGCGGATCTCGATCAGCCGGGAAAGGCTCATGGCGGGAGTATCCCCGACGGGCCAGATCCTCCCTGGCCCGACGGATCCTGACGCCTCAGCTGCAGGCGTACCCGTACTCGCACACCTTGCGCAGGAACGCGCTCTCGCTCGCGGTGAAGAAGTGCCGCTTCGTGCCGGGAATGCGGACGTAGTAGAGGTAGTCCACCGCGGCCGGATGGGCCGCGGCCTTGATCGAGGCGAGGCCGGGATTCGCCACCGGCGTCGGCGGCAGGCCGGTGAACTTCCGGCTGTTGTAGGGGTTGTTGCTCGCGATCGCAGCCTTGGTCAGCGACTCGGTGCCCGGGATGTTCAGGCCGTAGCGGAGCGTTGCGTCGATGCCGAGCGGCATCTTCTGGTGCAGCCGGTTGTAGATCACCGCCGCGACGAGCTTCCGCTCGCCCGGTGCCACCGTCTCCTTCTCGATCATCGAGGCGATCTTGAGCACGTCGTACGGCGTCAGGTTCTTCGAGCGCGCATACCCGAGGTTGACGTGGGCGAAGTTCTTGCGGAATGCCGCGAGCTGGTCGGAGACGAGCTCGCTGCCGTTCGTGTACTGGGTGAAGTCGTAGAGCGCCGGGAAGAGGAAGCCCTCCAGCGAGCCGGGCTTCCAGTCGGGGAGGAAGACCTTCGGCGGCCGGGCGCGCTTGACGGCCGCGAGGTACCCGGCGCGGGTCAGCCTTGGCGTGACGCCGCGCTTCGCGATCGCGATCTCTCGCACGGCGGCGACGCGGTCGCCCATCTCGCGGACGTTGAGACCCTCCGGGAAGATGATGCGGAGGTTCGCGACCGGCGGCGCCGTCGTCGTGGCGGCCTCGGTCGAGTCGCCGCCAGCCGCCACCACAGCCGGCGACGAGCAGCAGCGCCGCCGAGGCCGCCGCGACGGCCACGAGACGCCTCATGCGCGACCCTTGCTGTCTCCCGCACATTGCGGTCGAGCCAGCTCTGGAGCAGATGCGCTGCCGCAACCGCATCCTCGGGCGCCTTGCCGCCGAAGCGCTGCGCGAGCGCGGTCGTGAAGCGCTCGTCGGCGGTCTCGACCGGCACGGCGACGAGCTCCCGCAGGGCGGTCACGAACAGCTCCGTCTCGGCAGCCTGCTTGCCGTGCTCGCCGCGGAGCGTCAGCGGCAGGCCCACGACGACCTGCTCCGCCTCGAGCTCGGTCACGAGGCGGGCGACCTCGGCAAGGCCGCTCTCGGTCGCCGCCTTGCGGACGACGCAGACGGGGCGGGCCAACGTGCCGCTCGCGTCGGAGACGGCGACGCCGGTACGGGCGGCGCCGTAGTCGAGCGCGAGGACGCGCATGTCAGAGTGCGGCCAGGATCATGCGCTCTGCCTCGGCGAGCGCCTCGGTGAGCCGGTCGGGGTCCTTGCCGCCCGCACGGGCCATCGTGCGGCGGCCTCCCCCACCTCCGCCGACGAGCGCTGCTGCGCCCTTGACGACGTCCGAGGCGCTGACCTTGTCGGCGACGGCATCGTCGAAGTTCGCGATCAGCGTCACCTTGCCTTCGTCGACGCCGCCGAGCACGACCGCGGCCGGAGCGTGACGCTGCTTGAAGCGGTCGGACAGGTCGAGCAGCGCGTCCCCGTCGAGCCCCTCGACCGACTGGACGATCAGGTTGAAGCCGTTCTCGGGCCGGACGTTCGCCTCGACCTCTCCGCCGGCGACGCCCGCAGCAGGCTTGCGCTTGAGCTCCTTGCGGGTCTCCTCGAGCTCGAGGCGGACGGCGTCGAGCTCGCGCGAGCGGCCGTGGAGCAGCGCCCACGCCTCGCCCGAGGTGACGGCCTCGATGCGGCGGGCACCCGAGCCGACCGAGCCCTCGGAGAGGATCGCGAACGACCCGATCTCGGCCGTCGAGCGCACGTGCGTGCCGCCGCAGAGCTCCCGCGAGACGCCCTCGATCTCGACGACCCGCACGATGTCGCCGTACTTCTCGCCGAAGAGCATCATGGCGCCGAGCTTGCGGGCCTCGTCGATCGGCGTCTCGAAGATGTGTAGCGGGTGGTTCTCGAAGATCGCCTGGTTGACGCGGTGCTCGATCTGCTCACGCTCCTCCGGGGTGAGCTGGCGGTCGTGCGTGAAGTCGAAGCGCAGCTTGTCGGGACGAACCGCCGAGCCGGCCTGCTTGACGTGGTCGCCGAGCACCTCGCGAAGCGCCTCCTGCAGGAGATGCGTCGCCGTGTGGTTCGCCATCGTCGGGAAGCGCACGCTCCACGGCACGAGCGCACGCACGCGGCTGCCGGCGGCGAAGCCCGAGCCGCGAAACACGAGCACCTGGTCGTCGCCGACGCGGTGCGCCTGCAGGAGCTCGGCGCGGGTGCCCGGGTCGCCGTCGAGCTCGATCACGCCCTGGTCGGAGACCTGGCCTCCGCCCGCGGCATAGAACGGCGTCTCGCGCAGCTTCGCCAGGAACGTGCCGTCGCCGAGATCCTCGTAGGCGTGGAGCTCGGTGAGCACGTCGGTCTTGTGGTAGCCGACGAACGTCGTCGGATCGGACGCGCGGGCGAAGTCGGCGGCGCGCTGCGTGTCCGACTCGCCGCCGGCGCGGGAGATCGTGCGGTGCTCCGCCATCCGCGCGCGGTAGTCGTCGACGTCGACCGGCTGGCCCCGCTCCTCCGCGAGCTCGATCGTCAGCTCGAGCGGAAAGCCGTAGGTCGCCGCCAGCGTGAACGCGTCCTCGCCCGAGATCGCGTCCTTGCCGGCGAGCTCCTCGAAGACCTTGAGACCGCGCTCGAGCGTCTCGCCGAAGCGCGCCTCCTCCGCCTTGACCACGCGCTCGATCTCGGCGGCCTGCTCGACCAGCTCGGGGAACGCGCCGGCGACCTGCTCGATCACGATCCCCGGCAGCCGGTAGACGTCCGTCAGCCCGATCCGGTTGCCCTGCTGCACCGCTCTGCGGATGAGGCGCCGCACGATGTAGCCACGCCCCTCGTTCGACGGTGTGATGCCCTCGGAGATCAGGAACACCATCGCGCGGCCGTGGTCGGCGAGGACGCGGTGCGCCTTGGTGGCCTGCTCGGAGGCGCCGTAGGCGACACCGGACTCCTCGGCCACCCACCGCATGATCGCCTGGTAGCCGTCGGTGTCGAAGATCGAGCCGACGTCCTGCAGGAGCATGGCGCCGCGCTCGAGACCGAGCCCCGTGTCGATGTTCTGCTGCGGCAGCGGCGTCAGCGTGCCGTCCGCGGCGAGGTCGTACTCCATGAAGACGAGGTTCCAGAACTCGAGGTAGCGCTCGCAGCGCTCGCAGTTCGGACCGCAGGTCGGGTCGCCGCAACCGTGCTCGGGCCCGCGGTCGTAGAAGATCTCGGAGCACGGGCCACAAGGCCCGGTGTCCGCTGCCTGCCAGAAGTTCTCGG
Source organism: uncultured Thermoleophilia bacterium (assembly GCA_963751875.1). Lineage (GTDB taxonomy): Bacteria > Actinomycetota > Thermoleophilia > Gaiellales > Gaiellaceae > Gaiella. Next base: position 110,168 of record CAVVWG010000022.1, on the reverse strand, counting down.
AGCGCGGCTGGCCGACGATGCGCTCGCGCGGCAGGCCGACGTCGAGCCAGCCCTGCACGGCGACGTCGTCCTCGCCGAGGCCGAGCTCGGGGTCGCCCGCGAACACCGTCGCCCAGAGCCGTTCCTCCGGGAAGCCCATGTGCTCGGTCACGAACTCCCAGGCGAACGGGATCGCCTCGGCCTTGAAGTAGTCCCCGAACGAGAAGTTGCCGAGCATCTCGAAGAACGAGGCGTGACGGGCCGTCGAGCCGACGTCGTCGAGATCGGCATGCTTGCCACCGGCGCGCATGACCTTCTGCGAGGTGACGACGCGCGGCGCCGGCGGCGCTTCGGCGCCGAGGAACCACTTCTTCATCGGCTGCATGCCGGCGACGATGAACAATGTCGACGCATCGTCGGCGGGCGGAATCAGGGGCGCAGAAGGACGGCGAAGGTGTCCCTTCGACTCGAAGTACGAGAGAAACCCCTCGCGGAGCTCGGCGGCCGTGCGCATCAGGCGATCGTACCGGGGCAGTCAGGATCCATCTCAGCCGATGCCTGCGAGGCGCTGGTCGCCGAGCCAATCGGCCACGAGCGTGCCGCCGGCACGGACACGGATCGACGTGCCGGCGACGTCGGCCACGCGAAGCCAGCGGTGGCTAGGCGGCGGCTGGCGGCTCTTCGTCCGGCGGCACCGGAGCCGGAGCAGGCTTCGGCACGGGCGTCGGGCGTGGCCATGGGTCGGGCTTCGGCTGCGGGTCGGGGCGCGGCTGCGCGGCCGGTCGATCGGTCTCCATCGGCGTCCGGCCGGCGTTGCGAAGATCGTCGTGCAGGTCGGCCTCGCGCCGGCGCGACGCTTCCTGCGCCGCCGACTTTGCCTCGCTGAAGTCCTTCGACTTGCGGAACTGCGAGAACCCGTGTGAGATCCCCGCGGCGAGCCCGGAGACCTTCTCCACCGGCGTCGCGATCACGGTCGAGATCGCGCGCACGGCCGTGTCGGCGCTGTCCGCCATCGAGACGGCGCTGTCGGTGACCGTGTCCGCCTTGTCGAGCTGATAGTTGACGCGGTCGACCGTCGCGCCCGTCTTCACGATCACGGGCAGCAGGTCGCGCTCGGTTCCCTTGATGAACGACGAGAGCCGCTCGAACGCCTGTCCGAGGCGGAACAGCATGAAGGCCGCGGCGAGCCCGATGGCGACGAGGAAGACCGCGAGACCCCAGTAGGCGGCGTCTCCGGCGCTGAATGCAAGCGTTGTCATCGCGGTGATCCTACCCGGTTGCGGTGACGATGACGCCTGCTCCGACGATCGCGCCGTCGTCGTAGAGCACGGCCACCTGACCCGGCGCGACCGCGAACGCAGGCTGCTCGAGGCGGAGCACGAATCCGTCGCCCGTCGGCTCCACGATCGCGGGCACGGCGTCGGATCGGTAGCGGAGCTTCACCTCGGCGCGCTCGACCGGCAGGTAGAGCCGGCCGCGAACGCTCACCTCGCGCACCTCGAGCGCGCTGCGTGGGCCGACCGTGAGCGTGTTCGTCGTCGTGTCGGCTCGGAGGGCGTAGACCGGCTCCGGGGTGGCGAGCCCGATCCCGCGGCGCTGTCCCGGCGTATACCGCCAGACGCCGTCGTGACGGCCGAGCTCGACGCCGTCCTCGTCGACGATCGGGCCGGGACGTCGGGTGAGGCCCTGCCGCTCGAGGAACGTGCGGTAGTCGTCGCCGGCGAGGAAGCACGCCTCCTGGCTCTCGGCGCGCTCGGCAGCGGCGAGGCCGGCAGCGGCGGCCTCGTCGCGAGTCGCACGCTTGCCCTGCCCGCCGAGGGGGAACGCGACGCGGTCGAGCAGCGCCGGATCGACCGTCGCGAGCATGTAGGACTGATCCTTGGCGGGGTCGTCGCCGCGCGCGATCAGCCGCAGCCCGTCGCGCTCGACGATGCGGGCGTAGTGGCCCGTCCAGAGCACGTCGGCACCGGCGCGCCCGGTGAAGTCGACGAGGGCGTCGAACCGGAAGCGCCCGTTGCAGCGCATGCACGGATTCGGAGTCAGCCCCTGCGCGTAGCCCTCGACGAACGGCCGCACGACGATGGCGCGGAACTCCTCGCGCAGGTCGAGCGTGACGTGCGGGAGCCCGAGCCGATGGCACGTCTCGCGCGCCGCGATCACGGCGGCGGGCGAGCAGCACGAGCGCTCGGAGCTCGGGCCGGCGGGATCGAGCCAGAGCCGGAGGGTGACGCCGATCGCGTTGGGAGCGGCGCGCAGGAGCGCCACCGCGCTGTCGACCCCGCCGCTCATCGCCACCGCGATGCGTCCCGCGGCGGGCGCGGCGGCGAACACAGGGGCGATCGCATTCGCGAGCGCATCCGCGGCGAGCGTCTCGCCCGGCACGGCCGCCGCCTCGAGCAGCGAGAGGCCGACGAGCGGCCGCTCGAGACCCGGCGCATCGGCCTCGACGATGACGTCGTCCTCGACGACCAGCCGCACGGCGACGTAGTCCTCGCCGCGCGCGGAGTCGCCGATGAGTTCGAGCAGAGGCATGCAGTGAGGCTAGCGGGCGGCTCGATCACCGGTTGGCGCCGGATTCGCGCACGCAGAGTCGACGGGGATCTGTGTCACACTGAATGACGCGTGGCCCGCGCGGCCACATCAGGTTCACGTGCAGCCCACCGACACGATGCCGCAGCTGCGGCAGTCAGGAGTCAGGCAATGAAGGGTTCGCAGAAACCGAAGAAGACCGGCAAGAAGCCGGCCCAGAAGTCCCTCAAGGAGCGTCGGTCGGAGAAGCGCGCGGCCGCCAAGACGTCGCGGTCGCTCGACGTGTGAGGCTGAGCGGGAGCGGCGCGGCGCGTGAGACGCGCGCGCTGGCCGCCCGACCGCGACACCACCACCCGGCGGCGGCAAGCCGATCGATCGCCGCTCACCAGGCTCACCGACCACCGGTTCACCAACCACCCCCAGGGGCACCCCCGTGCCCTGATGACACTGTATCGGGGAAGGCGTGACGCCTTCGTGCCGACTCTGTGCCCAATGTGGGCCGATTTGTGCGTGTGGGCCGATCTTTGGAGCGCGACGCGCGCGCTACGCGCCGTCGTCGGCGACGAGCTCGAGCCGGTTGCCCCAGGGATCGTTCACGTGGAAGCGGCGCTGTCCCGGGATCTCGGCATCGTCCGCCCAGGTGATCTCGTTGCCCTCCCGGGACGAGCGCCGCCGCGAGCTCCTCGAGATCGGCGACCGAGCCGACGCGCAGGGCCGGGTGTGCCTTCGCCGCCGGCCTGAAGGGATCCTCGACGCCGACGTGCAGCTCGCCGTCGCCGAGCGAGAACCAGCATCCCCCTCGCACGGCCAGCAGCGGCGGCTTCTCGATCTCGGTCAACTGCAGCAGGTCGCCGTAGAACGCGCGTGCCGCCGGCTCACAGCCCGGCGGCGCGGCGACCTGGACATGATGCAGCCCGGTGACTCCCGTCACAGGGATTCGCGGCCGTCGTACTCCGGCTTCGACTTGGCACCCGCAACGATGAACGTCATCCCGTCGGGGCCGGCTCCGGCTTGCCGCCTGGCGTCTGCGTCGACGCGAAGGTAATCACCGACAACGACGGGAACCGCCTCGCCGTCGATCGTGAACGTGCCGGAGCCCTCGAGCACGATGTAGATCTCCTCGTGGCCGGTGTCGAGCTCGTCGTGCTCGGGACCCTCGATCCCGGGCGGAAACCGGATCTCGTTGATCCCGATCGCGGTCGTGCCGAGCGCGCGGCGGATCTTGAAGAACGCACCGCGGAACGACTCGATCGACGGGTCGTCGCGGTTGATGAGCGTGTATCCCATGCGCCAACCGTATCTCGTCGCGCGAGCGGCCGTGATCGCGACCGCGACGCTGGATGCGAGGCGCAAAGTGCCCCACCCTGCCGATGTTCCCGGAGCCAATTGAGAACCTGGCGAGCCAGGTGGGTGCGCTGTCAGCCTCTGGCAAAGCCTCCGCCGAACACACGCTCCCTTGATGAGTCTTGGTTCACGTTGAAACTCCGAGCCACGCACAGGGTCGAGCGTTCGCATTCTAGTCGATCGGCGCGGAAATTGGACCCTTGGCTCGAGCCCGGACGACAGGCTGAAGCCTGTCGCTCGCCTGTCGCGTCGCTAGCCGGTGGGCCGGGCGGCGAAGCGCCAGTCGATCTCCTGGGTGCCGTCGATTCCGAGGTCGGCGGCGAGCCGGTCGGTCAGCTCGAACTGCCGCCCCGGGCTCTTCAGCCTGTTGTCGATCACCTCGGTGAGCACCGTCTGGCCGCCGAAGCGGATCAGCAGCTTGGCGCCGCACGGGAGCACCGGGTGGGTGACGCCGAGGGACTTCGAGGTCAGGATCAGGCCGCAGGTCGTGTGCTCTGCGTCGCCCGCCACCCCGCGCGATGCCGCGAGCGCCGAGTACCAGCCACCGCCGGGTGCGGCCGCGCCGGTCGGCGTCGGCGTCGCGTTGGCGTCGTCGCTCCGTCGCTCGACGATGGCGACGGCGATCACACCGGCGAGCAGCGCGACGGCTGCGAGCCCGAGGAGCCGCTGTGCGACCGCGGCCGACACGTCAGCCGACGGGGCCTTTCGGGGGATCGACGACGACGCGGAGGCCGAGCTCGGCGAGCTGGGCATCGGTGATCCGCGACGGAGCACCGCTCATCGGGTCGAGGCCCGCCTGGTTCTTCGGGAACGCGATCACGTCACGGAGGTTCGGCTCGCCTGCGAGCACCATCGTCATCCGGTCGATCCCGAGCGCGATGCCGCCGTGCGGCGGCGCGCCCATCGCGAGCGCGTCGAGGAGGAAGCCGAACTTCGCGCGCTGGTCGTCGGCGCTCATCGCGAGCAGGTCGAAGACCTTGGCCTGGATGTCGGGCTCGTGGATCCGGAACGAGCCGCCGCCGAGCTCGTTGCCGTTGACGATCAGGTCGTAGGCGTACGCGAGCGCGTTGCCGGGGTCGTCCGCGAAGGAGTCCTTCCACTCGTCGGTCGGCCGCGTGAACGGGTGGTGCACGGCCGTCCAGCGCCCCTCGTCCTCGTCCCACTCGAACATCGGGAAGTCGGTCACCCAGAGGAACGTGAAGACGCTGTCGTCGATCAGGCCGAGCTCGTTGCCGAGCTGGACGCGCAGCGCACCGAGCACGCGCGAGGTCATCGCCCACGTATCCGCGGCGAAGAGCAGCGTCTCGCCCGGCGCCGGCGCAAGCGCCTCGAGCTCCTGCTCGGAGAGGAACTTGGCGATCGGCGAGCGGATCTCCCCCGCCTCGTCGCGAATGACGTAGGCGAGGCCCTTCGCGCCCGAGCTCCTTCGCGCGCTCCTCGAGCGTCGCGACCTCCGAGCGCGAGTAGACGCGCGGCACGCGGAGGAACCGCACCGCGTCGGCGCCCGAGAAGACGCCGAACTCGGAGCCGCGCGTGGCCTCGGTGGCGTCCTCGATCTCGAGCCCGAAGCGCATGTCGGGCTTGTCCGAGCCGAAGCGCCGGTCGGCCTCGGCGAAGGTCATGTGCGGGAACGGCCGCGGGATCTCGATGCCGAGGCACTCGCGCCAGACGGCGGCGAACGTCTCCTCCATCAGCAGGAACAGCTCGTCGCGGTCGGGGAACGACATCTCCATGTCGAGCTGGGTGATCTCCTGGACGCGGTCGGCCCGGAGATCCTCGTCGCGGAAGCAGATTGCGATCTGGTAGTAGCGGTCGAAGCCGGCGATCATCGTCAGCTGCTTCAGGAGCTGCGGGCTCTGCGGCAGCGCGAAGAACGATCCCTTGTGGAGGCGGCTCGGCACGACGAAGTCGCGGGCGCCCTCGGGGGTCGACTTGTAGAGGATCGGCGTCTGGATGTCGAGGTAGCCCGCCGCCTCCATCTGGCGGCGGATGATCCCGACCATCTGCGCGCGGAGCCGGATGTTGCGCTGCAGCTTGTCGCGCCGGAGGTCGAGCCAGCGGTAGCGCAGGCGAAGCGTCTCGTCGACGTTCTCCTCGTCGAGCTGGAACGGCAGCGGCGTCGAGCGCGAGACGATGCGGAGCGTCGTCACCTGGACTTCCACCGCGCCTGTCGGCAGGTTCGGGTTGACGGCGTCGGCGGCACGGGCGACGACCTCGCCCTCGGCCTGGAGGACGAACTCGTTGCGGATCTCCTTCGCGAGCTCCGCCGCCTCGGGCGCATGCTCGGGGTTGATCACGAGCTGGGTGATCCCGGTGCGGTCGCGGAGATCGACGAAGACGAGCCCTCCGTGGTCGCGTCGGCGCGCCGCCCAGCCGGACAGCGTCTTGCGCGTGCCGACGTGCTCCTCGCGAAGCTCGCCGCACATGATGTCGCGCCAGGTCATGCCGACAGTCTGCCGACGATGTCGGCGAGGGCGAGCGGTTCGTCCGCCTGCCCGGGCCGGCGCAGCACCGCGCTCTCGCGAGCCGACGACCACGGTCGCGGCGGCGCCGAGGCGTGCTGCCTGGGTCTGCTGACCCTTCAGCGAGCGACCGGCGTAGTCGGTGTCGACCGCGAGGCCCGCGGCGCGCAGCTCGGCGAGCATTCGTGCCACCTCGCTGCGGGGTGCGCCCTCGTCGAGCGCGAAGAAGACGTCGATCGTCGGTGCGACGGCCGTGGCACCCGCATCCTCCATCGCGATGATCAGCCGCTCGAGGCCGGCGCCGAAGCCGACGCCCGGCGTCGGCGGGCCGCCGATCTCCTCGACGAGACCGTCGTAGCGGCCGCCGCCCGAGATGGTCGAGTTCTCGTTGTCCATCGGGCCGATGAACTCCCAGGTCGTGCGGGTGTAGTAGTCGAGGCCGCGGACGAGGGTCGGAACGAGCGTGTAGGCGACACCGGTCGCGTCGAGGTCGGCCCGCACGGAGGCGAAGTGCGCAACGCACTCCTCGCACAGCGACTCGCCGATCTTCGGCGCCTCGTCGAGCGCCGCCCGGACTGCTTCGGGCTTGGCGAGGTAGTTGTCGAAGACCCGCAGCGGGCTCGTCGCGACCTTGGCGCGCGTGTCGGCGTCGAGGCGGTGCTCGTTCTCCTCGAGCCAGGCGCGCGAGCCTCGCGAGATAGGCCGGGCGGCAGGTGCGGCAGCCGATCGAGTTGAGCTCGAGGTGGTACGCCGTCACGCCGAGCCGGTGGAGCAGCGTGTCGTAGAGCTGGATCAGCTCCGCGTCGATCGACGGGTCGTCCGAGCCGATCGCCTCGACCGATGCCTGCCAGTGCTCGCGATAGCGACCCTTCCCCGGCTTGCCGTAGCGGTACATCGGCGCGATCGTGAACATCTTCACGGGCTGCGGATCGCGCTGCATGCCGTGCTCGACGTACGCGCGGCAGATCGGGGCGGTGCCCTCCGGCCGCAGGGTCAGCGGCCGGTCGGAGCGGTCGGTGAAGTTGTACATCTCCTTCTGCACGACGTCGGAGCCCTGCCCGGAGGTGCGTGCGAAGAGGGCGGTGTCCTCGAAGACGGGCGTGAGCACCTTGCGGTAGCCGTAGAGCGCGCAGAGCCGCTCGACCTCACCCGTGACGCGCTGCCAGAGCGGCATCTCGGCGGGGACGACGTCGTGCGTCCCGCGCGGACGCTCGATCTTGCCGCTCACTGCTGCTGCCCGCGCCGCGCGGAGGTCGGCGAGAAACGGGTTGCGGGCGAGCTCCGCGGCGAGAGTCGTCTCCGGGCCGTGGCCGGGATGGACGATCGTGTCCGGCGGATACGCGTCGAGGAACGAGGCGATCGACGCCTGCAGCACCTCCCAGTCCCCGCCCGGAAGATCGGTGCGGCCGACCGAGCCGGCGAAGAGCACGTCGCCCGAGAAGAGGTGGCCGTCGGCGAAGAAGGCGAGGTGCGCGGGCGAGTGGCCCGGCACGAGCGTGACGGCGAAGGAGATGCCGGCGACCTCGACCGTCTCGCCGCCGTCGAGCCAGACGTCGGCGGCCGAGCCGCGGACGATGATCCCCGGCGGCGTGAACGCGGCAGGCTCCTCGATCAGGATCCGCTCCCCGCCCGGGGCGTAGACGGGCGCGCCGGTCTGCTCGGCCAGGTCGGCGAGGCTGACGATGTGATCGAAGTGGCCGTGGGTGACGAGGATCGCTGCGCAGGCGGCGCCTCGAGCAGCGAGCGCCGCCTGGATCGTGGCGGCATCACCGCTCGGGTCGACGACCACCGCCTCCGTCGCGCTCGACGACGCGCGGACGAGATAGGTGTTCGTCCCGATCGGCCCGAGCTCGAGCTGGTCGACCTCGAGGCTCATCGAGGGACTACGAGCCCCGGGCCATGCGCTTCTGCTGCTGGCGCCACACGACCCGATCCATGAAGTAGCTGAACGGGATGAAGACGCCGATGAGCAGGACCGTCTGGACGAGTGCCGCCGTGAAGCTCATCTTGTTGCCGCCGAGCAGCATCACCGTGGCGAGGAAGATCGGCGCGAAGATGGCGCCGCGCTTGAGCACCTTGCTCCACGACGGGGGCTGAGCGGCCTTGGTCGCACGGCTGCTCCGGCGACGGCTGCTTCGACGCTCGAGCTCTTCGACACCGTCGCCTTGCTGCCACGTCCCGTGGGCTTGCGCGGCTCGTCCGGTCGCTCGACGGGCTGCTCGACCCCGTCCTCGTCGATGTAGACGAGGTCGTAGTCGTGCCGCTTCTCCTTGGCCCGTCGCCTGCGCTGCTTCTGAGTTGCCATTGACGGATTATGCCGTGCGCCGGAACGCGACGGCTCCGCCTTCGACGACCGTGTGGACGACGTCGCCGGCCAGGTGGTAGGCGACGTGACGCCAGTCGGGAGCGTCGAGCAGCACGACGTCCGCTGCGTAGCCGGGCTCGAGGCGACCGATCCGGTCGGCGCGCCCGAGCACGTGGGCGGCATTGGCGGTTGCCGCGACGAGCGCTTCCTCGGGCGCGAGCTTCAGCTGGGTGCACGCGAGGGAGAGGACGAGCGGCAGGCTGTCGCAGAAGGCGCTGCCGGGGTTGAAGTCGGTCGCGAGGGCGACGAGCGCACCGGCGTCGACGAGCGCTCGCCCCGGCGGCATCGGCCGCCCGAGGAAGAGGGCGCTGGCCGGGAGCAGGACGCCGGCGACGTCGCTCGCCGCGAGCTGCGCCACGCCGGCCGGCCCCGTCGCCTCGAGGTGATCGACCGATCTCGCCCCGAGCTCGATCGCGAGCCCGATCGCGCCCGACTCCGTGAACTGGTCGCCGTGCAGACGGAGCGCGAGCCCCGCATCGCGGCACGCCTCGAGGTAGCGCCTGGACTGGTGGACGTCGAAGGAGCCGCGCTCGAGAAAGACGTCGGCGGCCTCCGCGAGCTGGGCCGCCTCGGGCAGGACCTCCGCGAGCAGGAAGTCGACGTACGCATCGCCGTCGTCGAACTCGGGCGGCACCGTGTGCGCGCCGAGCCACGTCGGGATGCCGCCCGCGGCCCGGACCGCGCGCAGCTGCGCGAGCTCCGTGTCGTGGTCGAGGCCGTAGCCCGACTTGCCCTCGAACGTCGTCGTGCCGTGGGCGCGCATCCACGACCGGTGGCGCACGCGTGATCGCCGTGAGCTCCGCTTCCCCCGCCGCGCGGGTGGCACGGACGGTCGAGAGGATGCCACCCCCTGCAGCGTGGAGCTCCTCGTACGAGGCACCTCCCGCGCGCAGCGAGAACTCGTTGACGCGGTCGCCGCCGAAGCACGCGTGCGTGTGGCAGTCGACGAGGCCCGGAATGGCCGAGAGCCCGCGGCCGTCGATCTCCTCGAGGTCGCCGGCCGCCGCGTCGCCCGCCGCATCGCTCGCTGCCCGCGCCAGGGTGGCGGGGAGATCGCGCATCGCGCCGACCGCCTCGACCTGCCCGTCGCGGCAGAGCACGAACGCGTCGTCGATCACCCGCACGTCGCGGAGCGCGGCGCCGCGAAGCGGGCCGCTGCCTCCCGGGGTCGCGACCTGCGCGAGATCGCGGATCAGCAGGCGGCTCATGGCACGCGCACCGGCGACAGCGTCTGAACCGTGGTCGGCATGCGCCACCGCGCGGCCTAGCCGACGCTCGGCAGGTCGAGCCCGCCCTCGCGGGCGGCCGCGAGCGCCTCCGGGTAGCCGGCGTCCGCGTGCCGCATCACGCCCGTTCCGGGGTCGGCGGTCAGCACCCGCTCGAGCCGGTCGGCAGCGTCGGCGGTCCCGTCGGCGAGGACGACCATCCCGCTGTGGATCGAGTTGCCGATGCCCACCCCACCTCCGTGGTGGACGCTGACCCACGTCGCGCCCGCGGCCGTGTTGAGGAGCGCGTTGAGGATCGGCCAGTCGGCAATCGCGTCGGAGCCGTCCAGCATCGCCTCGGTCTCGCGGTAGGGCGAGGCGACCGACCCGGAGTCGAGGTGATCGCGGCCGATCACCACGGGGGCCGAGACGCGGCCGGCGCGGACGAGCTCGTTGATCGCGAGGCCCGCCTTGGCGCGGTCGCCGTAGCCCAGCCAGCAGATCCGTGCCGGCAGGCCCTGGAACGCGACCTTGTCGGGTGCCATCTCGAGCCACCGCTGCAGGAGGATGTCGTCGGGAAACAGGCCCTGCAGCTCGCGATCGATCGTCGCGATGTCGGCGGGGTCGCCGGAGAGCACGGCCCAGCGGAACGGACCGATGCCGCGGCAGAAGAGCGGCCGAATATAGGCCGGGACGAAGCCCGGGTATGAGAAGGCGTCACTCAGGCCACCTGCATAGGCCTCCCCTCGAAGATTGTTGCCATAATCGAAAACATAGCAACCCATCCGGACGAAGTCGCACATCGCGCGAACGTGGGTCACGATCGACTGGGAGGCGAGCTCGAGGTAGCGCTTCGGGTCTCGGGCGCGCAGAGCAGCCGCCTCCTCGAAGGGCACCTCCGCCGGCACGTACCCCGTCAGCGGATCGTGGGCGGCCGTCTGGTCGGTGACGAGATCGAAGTGCTCGCCGCGCGCCACGAGCTCCGGGAACACGTCGGCCGCGTTCCCGAGCAGCGCCACCGACAGCGGCCTTCCCTCGGCCGCCGCGGCCCGCACCCGCGAGACCGCGTCGTCGAGGGACGAGGCCTGCTCGTCGACGTACCGCGTCGCGAGCCGGCGGTCGATCGACCGCTGGTCGACCTCGACGCAGAGAATCGCCGCGCCGGCCATCGTCGCCGCGAGCGGCTGCGCCCCGCCCATCCCGCCGAGGCCGGCGGTGAGCACCGTCCGCCCGGACAGATCGGCCGAGCCGAAGTGCACCTCCCCGGCGGCGCAGAACGTCTGGTAGGTGCCCTGGAGAATGCCCTGGGTGCCGATGTAGATCCACGACCCGGCCGTCATCTGCCCGAACATCGTCAGCCCCTCGGCTTCGAGCCGGCGGAACTCGTCCCAGGTCGCCCACTTCGGCACGAGCAGCGAGTTCGCGATCAACACGCGCGGCGCGCCTTCGTGCGTCCGGAACACGCCCACGGGCTTGCCGGATTGGACGAGCAGCGTCTCGTCGTCACGCAGCCGCAGCAGCGTCCGGACGATGTCCCGCAGGGCCTCGTGCGAGCGGGCCGCCCGCCCCGAGCCGCCGTACACGACGAGCTCCTCGGGATGCTCCGCGACGTCGGGATCGAGGTTGTTGAGCAGCATCCGCAACGGCGCCTCGGTCTGCCACGACAGCGCGTTCAGCTCGGTCCCGCGGGGCGCCCGCACCGCCGAGAGATCGCCACAGAGCGCCTCGATCCGCGCGTCCAGCGCTCGCGTCCAGCTCGTCCGTCACCTCGGCCTCCTTTGCCCGTTCCCGTTTCCCTTGGCCGGTGCCGTTCGCGCTTCCCGCCCGGCCCCGGCCCACCTGCCCGCCGCGCCGCCTCGGCTGCCGCGGCCTCGGCGCGGGCGCGGATCCGCTTCCGGAACCCCCACCAGGTCCACGCCGTTGCGATCACGAAGAAGATCGCGGCGGCGACGATCGCGCGCAGCGCCTGCCCGCCGGTCAGCGACGCGACGATGACGAGCAGGACCCCCATGCCCGCGTAGACGAGGGCCGTGTCGCGGTACGGGTGGTCGGGGATCGGACGATTGTCGAGGCGGCGCTTCCGGCGGCCGGGCAGCATCGGCATCAGACGATCTCCCCGCACGCGCTCTCGACTGCGACCAGCATGCTGCCGTCGCGGATCGAGGCCGCGACGCGCTCGATGTCGGCCGACAGCGACCGATCCTCGCGGAGCCGCTCCGACAGCGTGCGCACGTGCGCCCGCGCCGCCGCCACCCCGCGGCCGGGCTCGAGCGGCGCCAGGAACTCGACCGCCTGCGCACCCGCGAGCAGCTCGATCGCCAGCGACCGCTCGGCGTTCGCCAGCACCTGCTGCGCCTTCAGCCCCGCTGCATTCCCCATCGACACGTGATCCTCCTGGGCGGCGCTCGTCGGAATCGAGTCGACGCTCGCAGGGTGGGCGAGCACCTTGTTCTCGGAGACGAGCGCGGCCGAGACGTATTGCAGGATCATCATCCCGGAGTTGATGCCTCCCTCGCGCGTGAGGAACGCCGGCAGCCCGTCCGAGAGGCTCGGGTTGACCATCCGCTCGACGCGACGCTCGGAGATGCTCGCGAGCTCGGCGACCGCGATCGCGAGGCAGTCGAGCGCGAAGGCGACCGGCTGCCCGTGGAAGTTCCCGTTGGAGACGATCTCGCGCTCCTCGAGGAGAACGAGCGGGTTGTCGGTGGCGGCATTGATCTCGATCGCGACCGTGCGCTCGACGTAGTCGAGCAGGTCGCGGCTCGCACCGTGCACCTGCGCCGCGCAGCGCAAGGAGTACGCGTCCTGCACCTTGTCGCACCAGCGATGCGACACGAGGATGGCCGAGCCGTCGAGCAGGCGGCGCACGTTCGCCGCCGACGCGACCTGGCCGGCATGCGGACGCGCGGCGTGGATCGCCGGGTGGAAGCTGGTGAGGGATCCCTGCAGCGCCTCGAGTGACATCGCGCACGCGACGTCGGCCGTCCGCACGAGTCGCAGCGCGCGCGACAGCCCGAGTGAGGCCATTGCCGCCATGAACTGCGTGCCGTTGATGAGCGAGAGGCCTTCCTTCGCCTGCAGCCGCACCGGCTGCAGGCCGGCCGAAGCGAGCGCGTCGGCGCCCGGCATCCGAACCCCGTCGACGAACGCCTCCCCCTCCCCCACGAGCGGCAGCGCGAGATGAGCGAGGGGTGCCAGATCGCCGCTCGCACCCACCGAGCCGCGCGCGGGGACGTGCGGGACGATCCCGGCGTTGAGCACCGCCAGCAGCAGCTCGACGGTCTCGACGCGGGCGCCGGAATATCCCTTCGCGATCGCGTTCGCGCGCAGCACCATCGCCGCGCGGACGACGTCGTCGGGATACGGCTCGCCCACGCCGCAGGCGTGGCTGCGCAGGAGCCGCAGCTGCAGCTCCTCGGCCTGGTCCTCGGGGATCGACTCCGACACGAAGCGGCCGAAGCCCGTGTTGACGCCGTACGTGTGCTCGCCACGCAGATCGTCGAGCAGCGCCCGCGAGCGACCCATCCGCTCCACCGCGCTCGGCGCCAGCGCGACCGCGCGACCGCCGATCGCGACGTCGTGGACGTCGTCGACCGTGAGGTCATCCCCGGTCAGCAGGAGCGGCTCGGTCACGGACCGCGAGTGTATGACAACTGCACGCGCGGGCCGGACCGCGTCAGCCGAGCCGCTTGTAGAAGACGACCGTCGGCGCCGGGTCGCCGTCGGGCAGGCGCGCAAAGTCCGGGATGACGCCGACCTCGATCCAGCCGTGGCGGCGATACAGCCGCTCGGCGTCGCTGCCCGGAACCGTGTCGAGCACGAGCAGCCACCGGCCCCGCGCGCGTGCAACGTCTTCCGCCTCGGCGATCAACCGGGCGCCGAGCCCCTGGCGGCGCGCCGACGAGTGGACCATGAGCTTCGTCACCTCGGCCCGATGCTGTCCGTTCTGCTGTCCGGCGAGATCGACGACGACGATGCCGAGCAGCGCCCCATCGGCCGCGAGCGACCCGAGCAGGATCGAGCGGCCCGCCTCGATGTCTCCGATCCGGCCCTCCCAGTACGCGGAGGCGACGCTCGGCGCGAGCGGCCGCAGGAAGCCGTTGCCGCCACCGCCGTCGACGGCGTCGACGAGCAGGTCGGTCAGCTCCGGAAGCCTCCGGCGTGCCTCCGCCGCTTCGATCTCCATCGCGGAAGTATGGGCCGCACCCACAGCACGCCGCAACGCGGAAGCCGCGCTATCCCTGCGCAATCCGCCGTTCCAGCACGTGCGCATCGGTCAGCGCGTCGAGGCCGAGCAACGCAGGATCGGCAACCGCGCCCTCGGGCAGCAGACCGACGAGCTCGCTCGCCCCCACTTCGACCCCGCGCTCGGCGGCCGCCTCCCGCACGCGCGCGACGACGTCAGCGAGCGGCGCCTGCTCCGTGTCGATCACGTTGATCGAGACCTGCACCTTCCCGCTCGTCGGGAGCAGCAGCCCGAGCGCCTGCACGCCGGGCATGCCACCACTCGACGCCCGCACCGCAGCCGCGATCGCCTGCGCATCCTCGAGGCCACCCGTGCGGAGCTCGATGTTGAACGCGATCAGCAGCGGCCGGGCGCCGATCAGCACCGCACCGGCCCGCGGGTCGAGCGTCGGCGGGCCGAACGAGGGCCGCAGCTCGCCGCTGTCGATGCGCCGCTGCAACTCCGCCGGCCCACCCTTGCGGAAGAACGCGGGCCGCACGCCGTCGGCGCTCTCGCCGTAGAGAAACACCGGCAGCCCGAGCTCGCCGCCGACGCGCTCGCCGAGCTCGAGCGCAACCTCGCGCGCGCGCCGCATCTGCGAGCCCACGAGCGGCACGATCGGCACCACGTCCGCCGCACCGACCCGCGGGTGAATGCCGACGTGCTCCCGCAGGTCGATCAGCTCCGCCGCCCGCGCGATCCCGGCGAAGAGCGCCGGAGGCCAGCTCGTCCTCGTCGGCGACGATCGTGTAGACGGAGCGATGGTGCTCCGGATCGGAGTGGACGTCGAGCACCCGCCCCCGCCCGGCGAACGCATCCGCCACGGCCTCGATCACCGCGGGATCGCAGCCCTCCGACACGTTCGGCACGGATTCGAGCAGGGCCACGGATCTACTCTACGGTGCTGGTGTGACGCCTCCGCTCGCGAGCCCCACGGGCACCCACGCATGAGCAACTACCGCTCGATCAAGGCCCTCCAACGCGACCTCGCCACCTGCCGGCGCTGCCTCGACGCCGGCTACCCGATCGAGTCCACGCCGGTCGTCCACGGTGCGGCCGGGCAAGAAGGCGTACCTCTACGGCCAGGCGCCCGGCATCGTCGAGGGAGCGGAAGGCGCACCGTGGCGCGGTCGTGCCGGCAGCACGCTGCGCCGCTGGCTCGAGCTCGACGAGGAGACGTTCTACTCCACCTTCTACTGCGCCTCGGTGACGCGCTGCTATCCGGGTCGCACCGCCGGCGGACGCGGCGACCGCACGCCGACTCCAGCCGAGCGCCGCCTCTGCGCGCCGTGGCGCGAGGAGGAGCTGCGGCTCCTCCAGCCCGACCTCATCCTCACCGTGGGCGGTCTCGCGGCCCACGCGATCATCGGCGTCAAGACGCTGACGGAGTGCGTGGGCAAGAGCTACGTCGTCGACGATGCGATCGTGATTCCGCTGCCGCACCCATCGGGCGCAAGCGCGTGGCCGAACGACACGAGCAACCGCGCGCGCCTCGGCAAGGCGCTCACGCACGCGCGGCGTGAGCTCGCACGACTCGACGACCAAACGCGTATGCGAGGATGACCGGATGAGCGACGAGCAACACCCAGGACGATCTCGACCCGGAGATCGAGCACCGCATCGAAGGCCCGGTCTCGGCCGAGGCCGTCCGCGAGACGCGCCTCACGCCGGCCGAGGCGATCGCGGGGATGCGCATCCGGCTGCCCGAGCGCGGCAACCGCAAGCTCCGGCGCGTGCTCGACCGGGTCAACAACGACCCGCAGCTGAAGGCCTGGTGGCACGTCTCCAACGTCAACGCGGTGGCGCGGATGAAGATCAACGACCACTCCTGGGTGCACATCCAGATCGTGGTCAACATCGCGCTCAAGCTCCTGCGCCAGCTGACGAAGCACCACATCGAGCCGTCCGTCGTCCGCGACTACGGGCTGACGAACGAGGACGCGGAGGTCGTCGTCGTCCTCTCGGCGCTCATGCACTGCGTCGGGATGTCGGTGCACCGCCGCGGCCACGAGGACTTCAGCCTCTTCCTCTCCGAGCCCAAGATGCGCGAGCTGCTCGACGGCATCTACGACGAGCCGGAGCGCACGGTGATCATCTCGGAGGTGCTGCAGGCGATCACGAGCCACCGCTCCGACGGCGAGCCTCTCGCGCTCGAGGCCGGCATCCTCCGGGTCGCCGACGCGCTCGACATGGCGAAGGGCCGCTCGCGGATCCCGTTCGAGGCGGGCTCGGTGTCGATGCACTCGCTCTCGGCCGCGGCGATCGAGGAGGTGACGATCGAGGACGGCGGCGAGAAGCCGGTCAAGATCGGGATCCTGATGAACAACTCGTCGGGCCTCTACCAGGTCGACGGCCTGCTGAAGGCGAAGCTGCGCGGCTCGGGGCTCGAGCCGTACGTCGAGGTGATCGCGCACATCGACACCGAGAACGAGAAGCGCCTCGTCTCGGTGTACAAGCTGGACGCGTAGCGCTCGCGTGTTCGCGTTCCTCGCCGTCGCGGCGCTCGTGATCGTCGTTCCGGGCCAGGACACCGCGCTCACGATCAGGAACACGCTCGGCGGTGGCCGGCGGGCCGGGATCGCGACCGCCTGCGGTGTCGCCTGCGGGCTCGCGACCTGGGCGGTCGCGACCGCGTTCGGCCTCGCCGCGATCCTCGTCGCGTCGGAGCCTCTCTATCTCGCGCTGAAGGCGTTCGGCGCCGCCTATCTCCTCTGGCTCGGCGCCTGCTGCCTGTGGCGCGCGATCCGGCGGGAATCGCCGGCGACGGTCGCGGCAGCATCCCCGCGCCTGTCGCCGCGAGCGGCGTTCCGCCAGGGGATCGTCTCGAATCTCGGCAACGCGAAGATCGCGGTGTTCTTCACGAGCCTCCTGCCGCAGTTCACCCCGACGGACGCCACCTTCCTGACGCCGCTCGCGCTCGGGCTGCTCTTCTGCCTGCTCACGCTGGCATGGCTCGCGGCCTACGCGACCGTCGTCGCACGCGCGGCGAACGTCTTCGACCGGCCACGCGCCCGGCGCGCGCTCGATGCCGTCACCGGCACCGTGCTCGTCGCCCTCGGGCTCAAGCTCCTCGGCGACGGCAGCAAAGCCTGACCGCCGGCGCCTGACCGCCGGAACCGGCGCAGGGCGAGGTTGCTACCATCCCGCCCGATCCCTGCGGGATCGTCTAATGGTAGGACGCCGGATTCTGGTTCCGGAAGTTGGGGTTCGAGTCCCTGTCCCGCAGCCTCCGGAGAAACAAAAAAACCCCCGCACAACGGGGGTTTTGTCGTTCAGGGGTTTGCGCGACGCCGGAGGCTTGTCGCAACTTGTCGCCAGTTTACGTTCGCGCAGCCCATAGGCCGGCGGTCACCTCGCGTACCCGGCTGTCGTCACGCTCGCGGTCGTTGAACTCCTTCGCGTTGCGGTCGAGCGTGATCGTCGGTGACGCATGGCCGGCGTACTTCGAGACGTTCACGACGTCGAGGCCGGACGCGATCAACGCGGAGACGTACGACCTCCGGAACGAATGGAACCCGTATCCCTGCTTCGCCAATCCGAGGCTCGCGAGGAGCGGTCGGAAGGATCGCTCTCGGAGGTTGTGGACGCGGAGGACGGTTCCGGTGCTCGACGCGAACACCGGGTCGGTCTCCTGCGAGTGTCTCGCCGCGACCCTCCGGCGACGTAGCTCCGCTCCGAGGATGCTGTCGAGGGGAACGTCCCAGCCCGCCTGCGACGATTCGCGGTCAATGCAGCACGCCACCGAAGAGGAGAAGACCGCAGAGGAACATCGTCGTAGAGACGGCCGACCGGGTGATCGGCGCAAGCCACGCCGCCCAGGGCGGATGGCCTCCGGCACTGTCAGCGCGGGAAGTGGACGATGGTTGGCCCCGACCATGCGCCGGGGCCAACCACGTCGAATCAGGGAGTTGGGGGATTGTTCGGGTTGGTTCCGCCGGCGCAGGTTCCGTGGCCCGGGGCCCCAGGAGGCCCTTGGTTGGCGGGAGTTTGAGTGATTTCGAGCGTCGGCCCATTCTTCATGTCATTCAATCCACTGTAGGAGCAGATTGAGTTGGAGTGTGAGCGTGCTCCGGTGAAGTTGGTGTTCGCAACACAAGCCGGAAGCGCGGTAGCCGGATCGGCGTCGCACGGTGTGCCCGGAGGGCCCTTTACCTCTCCGGCAAACGCACTACCGGCACCCAAACCCACTACGGCGGCCGAACAGGCAGCAAGCACAAACAGTCGAGTCTTACCCATCGTCTACCTCCCCCTCGAACGATGACGTCCCTTTGACGCCGAAGGGTGAGATGGTTTCACGCGCACACCCTGAAGTCAACAGACAGACTGACGTTCAAGCAACATTCCCGCGCACTGGCGCACTGTCCAATACAGACACTAGGCAAGTCCCGGGCGACGGCAGATCTTCGACGCCAGGGCCGGGCTGCTCGCGGGTTAGTCTCGATGGCGTCGTCGAGGTTCGAAACCGCCGGCCCGGCCCCTCTAGCCGCCCGAGCGTCTGACCGGCCCGGGATAGCACCATCTCGTTGCCAGCTCGTGAGGAACTTGGGGGTAGACAGGCGCCTCCGTCCGACACCTGCAATGATCCAGGGTTCCCCACCACACAAGGGAGCCCAGATGTCAGCACAACAGTCCGACTCTCCGATCCTCAATCTGCTCGCGAGCGATGAACATCGCCGGCGTCGAAGCATCCTCACTCGACGCCGAAACCCTGATGCTCGTACGGCTGGCCGCGCTCGTAAGTGTCGACGCGCCACCGATCTCGTATGTGCTCAACATGGAGATGGCCGGCGAAACGGATATAAGCCCCGAAGACGTGCAGGGCATGCTTGCCGCGATCGCGCCGATCGTCGGCTCGGCTCGCGTCGCCTCGGCCGCCGGCAAGATGGTCCGCGCTCTCGGCATCGAGCTCGCTCTCGCAGACCTCGACGACCAAGACGACCAGAGCGCCTAAACCCGATCGGAGCCCAGACCAAGCGGACGAACTCGGCATCGAACTTGGTACCCCACTGGCATGACTGAGAGCACCTGACCTGACCTGAGGCCACTGGATAGGCCTCAGGTCAGGTGGTAGACGTGCTTCCGACTAGCAGCCCAAACCGCCAGGCGCTCCCGTTTTGTCTCACGGCGATCGCGAACGAGATGCGCGGTCAAACGCAGCCGAAGCTGACATCGAGGCCTTGGTGCTGCGCGTCCAACCGGTTACGTCTTCTTCTTCACCTCGTTTACCCCATCGGTGACTCCGTCGGTTGCCTTCTTGACCTTGGCAGTGGACGAACGAGCCGACTTCTTTGCCGCTCCAGCGAGATCGTCGCCTGCCTCATTGATCGTGGCAGCGGACGAACTAGCGAACTCTTCTGCGGCACTGGAGAGGTCGTCGCCTGCCTTGTTGATCGTGGCGCTGGACGAACTAGCGAACCCCTTTGCCTCACCAGCGAGATCATCGGCGAGCGGCTTCCAGCGGTCGTTGCCCCGCGATGTCTTGTCCATCAGCCAGGTGCGCGTCTGCGGGCCTGACCAGGGGTTGTAGAGCGCACCGGCGGCCACTCCGGCAAGGAGCACCGTGTTCCGCTTCTTGTGGCCCGTCTTCTTCTTCTGGCCCTTGAGCGATTCCGCAGCCTTGCCGAAGTCCTCGAGCGTCCTGCGGAGATTCTCATGCACCTTCGCGTCGGTCGCGATGAGCGAGGCCGACGTGACCACACCCTTCTTCCTGGCCGTCTTCGCCACCGGGCCGTATAGCTGCTTCGCCGCCGATATCGCCTCCATGAGGTCGTCGCGGACGTCCTTGTCGTTCAGCGCACGATCGAGATACGGCCTCAGCGTCTCGACCGCCGGCGCCACCTTCATCTTCGTCTTCGCCATGACGGAAATCCTTTCCCTCGTTGCTGGGCAACATCCAGTATGGCAACCGCTCGATGTTCTCGCGCGCCGGCTCAGCGTCAGCCGCCAACGCATCTACACCATGCTGCGCGACTAGCGTGTCGCAAGTTTGTCGCCAGTACAGACGGGAACACACCGGAAACCGCTAGCCTGAGAAACGTCGTAGGAATGCGGTTTATGGGATAGGCGGGAACAGGTCGGTACCCCTCTCGGCGAGTCCGGAAGTTGGGGTTCGAGTCCCTGTCCCGCAGCTCGCAGCTCGCCCCCGCAAGGGGGCTTTTTCGTTGTTCGGGCCGACAACGCTTGTAACAGCGAATCCAAGGATTTTGTAAGGACACACGTCGCTGCTTGTGCAGCGATCGCTACGGTGGCCGAACCGAGAGACACGAGCGGCACCGCTTTGGCGCGGAGCCGTGAACCCTGTCCCCGAGATGGAGGTCAGATCCTGAAAGCCCTAGCGATGGGTGTGTGCGCCCTGATTTTGTTGGTCTTACCGGCGACGGCCCAGTCGCAGTCGGATGCGGACCTCGGCGCGCAGTTGACGCGCCACCTGAGCACGATGAAGAAGGACAAGCAGGTGCTCACGTTCCTGCAGAACCACCAGTGGTTGTTCAGCGACCCCCGCTTTTCGGCCTCTGCGAAGCGCCAGAAGCGGATTCACACGTTGAGCCTCGCCCGCACCCAGAAGAAGGCTGCGGCGGCGAAGGCGGCACTCGCGCGCCGGCAGAAGGTTCGCCGGCTCGCTGCCTACCAGGCTGCCACCCCGGCCAGCGTCATCTGCCGCATCTTCGGCGCCCACTGCCAGGACGCACTGGCCGTCTCGCGCTGCGAGTCCGGCCTGCGCACCGATGCCCAGAACGGCCAGTACCTCGGCCTGTTCCAGATGGGCTCGAACGAGCGGCGCATCTACGGCCACGGCTCGACGGCGACCGTGCAGGCGACCGCCGCGCACCGGTACTTCATCGACTCGGGCAGCAACTGGGGCCCGTGGTCGTGCAAGCCCTGGACCTAGCAGGCTCGCCGCGATCGAACGTTTAGTCTGCAAAGTGCGGGACCCGGCCGGCCGGCCGGGTTCCCACAGCGCACGCGACGTGGTAGGTGTCCCCCTGTGACATGGCTACGGCGGAAGAACGATCGCCTGCGGCCGCTCGATGAGGCGGCTGCGTACGCGCGCTGCCATGGGGATCGCGACGAGTCGGTGCGGATCGTGAAGCTCCCGCCCCGCCGCGTGCGCTACGACTCGCTGCTCGCGACCGGCGAGGACATCCGCCGCGGCCTCGAGGCCCGCATCGACGGCCGCGACGTCGACACCGAGCCCGTTCCCGCGCCGTAGCGCCCCGGAACGCGCCCGGCGCGGTTCGCTACACTCCCTCGCCGCACGGCCCATTCGTCTAGTGGCCTAGGACACCGCCCTCTCACGGCGGCGGCACGGGTTCGAATCCCGTATGGGCCTTATCTCGCGTCTCCTTCTGCCCCACGGGGCCAGGGTGGGCGTTCCAGGTTTCCATGCGGTTTGCGCGCGAGGTGCTGGTTCCGAGGCCCACCGCTTCGACGTAGGGCAATCGGATCCGTCGCACTCTACGTCGCCGCACGCGACCACGCAAATTCGTCCGACTCGATCTGGAAGCGCCCGATCGGCTTGCGGTGCCCGCCCGGAACACATCGAGGCGTCCTCAACGATGCGCCCGCCGTCAACGCCGGAACGCCACTAGAATCCGCGATATGTGGTTCCCCGACGCGCTGCCGACACTGGGCGAGCTGAATCAGAATGTAGGGCCGGAACTGCGCGCTCCCGTTCTCCGACGACGAGATCGCGGTCTGGCTCGGCAATCTGCGGGAGCTTGGCCTGCCGGAGAAGGTGCTCGACGTCGAGTACCCGGATGCGCTTCTCTACAGTGTCGGCGTTCCGACGATGGTCACGATGACCGAGCGCTGGCGACCAGCCGCCCAGTCTTCGGATACTTCAGCACTTCCTGTTTGACGAGGACGAATGGGACGGAACCGCGAAAGCGCCGGAGGAACCTTTAGTTCCCGACGAACACGTTCACTAGTCATAGCGGGACTCACACCGAACGGGCAGCCCGCCTCGCCGATTTCACGCAGCTCGTTGCGCTCACGCGCTCGAGAGCGCGGAGGCCCCCTACCTGAACCCGGGCGATCGGGCTCCCGACGGGCAGCTTTCAGGATGCTCTCCCAGTCGCGTGCGATTCCCTCGTAGACATCACGGGCGGCTTGCTCGGTGAGGGCCTGTCTGAACGGGTACTCCGTAGCGTCTGGGCGCAGGATCCAGATGCCGGGAATCCGCAAACGAGCCCCGCCCCGACAACGTCCCAGTACGTACCGTACCGTACCGTACCGTCCCGTCCGGAGTCCGTCCGCGGTGGCACGCGTTTCCAGCTCCAGGAACCACTCGTGCCGTTCATCATTCTGACCCCCGTTGTCACCCAGGATTCGCCGAGTTGCAGATTCCGGTGCGCAGGGAGGACTCGAGGTAGTCGAGCTGCAGCCTCGGGTTCATCGGTCGATCTCGTTGCAGCCGAGTCTCGGGTTCAGGTCCTTGCCGGCGTGCCTCCGATCGGACGTTTTCTTCCGCCTGGAGGAGCCGTCGAAATGAGGGTTTCTCTCGCGCTGCCGCAAGGACCAGCTCGATGCCCATTGAGGCAAGCATCGGATCGCCTCCGATGTAGCACTCGAGCACGCGGCCGTCGTGGGCTGCACGCTCGCGCAGGGCCTTCCACCACGGCTCGGCAGCCTCCGCCGTCCACGCCGCCAGCACTACCTCGGCGTGCTCATCGGGAAGGACGATCTCTGGCCCGTCACCGGAGGCCGAGAATGCCTACAACAAAATCGTCGCCAGGCACAACGCGCCTGACGCCCCTCTCCGTCATCCGGGTTGCTCGCGGTGGGCCTGCCGGATCTCGCCGACTTGTTGCTCGGCATTGTTGAAGACGGGAAGGCATAGGTGGTCGAAGATGACTTCGCCAGGTTCGTTGAGCGGATCGGAGCGGTAGTAGCAGTCACCCTCAAAGACCCGATTCGTAAGGGTGTCGCACAGTTTCTTTTCGCATGGCCGCTTCGGCCCGGGCGGACGGGAGCGGGACGAGTGCCCCTCGAAGTCGTGGGTTGGGCGGCGAGCTCAAGAATGCCGGGCGCTGAGGCCAACCGCCTGATTGAAGGCGTGTCTGGCGTCCGATTCGACGTACGCGCGCATGTAGTCAGGCCGGGATGCGACCCAGTCCCCGGTTGGCCATGCGGCCACTGCCGTCCAGGCGTGTTGGCTCGCAAGTATCTGGGGGTAGGCGAGATCGGTCAGGCCGAGTCGCTTAGAACGCCGACCTCCCAGTGCCGGTTAGCTTTGACGACGACCCGTGGGCGGTCTCCTGGTTGTTCGGGACTTGTCGGATTAGTATCTCTCGAGCCGTCTTCATAGGTTGCGTTGATAAGAGTGGTGGCGCCGAGCAAGCCGACGCAGTCGTCGAGAAGCAAGTCGGCAAGATCCTGAAGTTCGTGTTCGTCGTTGGGTGCGGCAGTGATGAGAGAGACGGATCCGGCGCCGATGCCCGTGACGACCGTGTCAACCGGCAGGAAAGGGCGAAGCACCGAAGCCAGCCGGTAGGCGAGCGCGACGCCCTCCTGATACCAGTTATCGCTGTCGATGGAGATCCTCGACGGGTTTCTCCCCTCCGCCCAGCACTTGCGGACGAAGCGCCTGCGGAGATCGCCACCCGCTGACGACGTAAGACTGAGTGGTCGTTCTCGAGCTGCCGCCAAACGTCCTCATACCACCGCTCGCTGAATTGGCGAGCTCGCGTCCGGAGTCGCAACCGGGGTTCAGCCACGACGACGACAATCCTCGTCGATCATTGAGTGACGGCTGCCTTGCGATTGCTTTCCCGCGTCCGATGCTCGGACATGTATCCAACTGCAACCGCCGCAGCCGCAGAGAACACTGCGACGAGTCTGCCAACAGACACTCCTCCGTGCCATCCCCCATCTCGGCCATGCCCGCTTCGTACATCGCCGCCAGCCGCAACAGCGCCCCGAACCGGCCTGCCGAGGTACCCCGCGTGGTGTCAGGACTTGCCGCATTCCTCAGAACGGAAACTCAGACTGCTCCCAATCCGGAATGGCATGAGCCTCCGCATAGTCGCCCCGCGCCATCGCACGCTCGTCATGCCACGCCGAAAGGATCGTGTACTCCGTCCGCCTTATCCGCGAGCTGCTCAGGCGCGTCCATCGACGCCCTTCCGATTCTTGGCGTTTAGCTCATCGAGTTTCCGCCGAAGAGCGGGTGGGATCGCGCTCTCTGAGGACACGGGTTCGAATCCCTGTATGGGCCTTAGGCGGCACAGCTTGGAAAGACCGCAAACCCGCTTGATAGGCGGGTTTGTGGCTCGTAACTCGAGGTGAGAGCACCCTCGCGCAGGGTTGGCTCGCCTGATGTCGCCGTGTTCCAACCCCGCGATTACACCTGCGTCAACCTCGGTGGTAGCCGCGCAGAATTGGGAGTAGGGTGCCATCCATGTTCGGCTTTGTTTCGCAGACGAGAGCCGTCACGCGGCGACTGCAGGCCCTCGCAATGCTCAACCTCGAGTTGGCGAAGGCCGAGGGAAAACAGAAGGCCACTTCCTTGGGCGTCGCCGGCGGTCTAGCGATCGGCGCGGCCGTCCTCGTCGTCTACGGCATCGGGTTCGCGCTCGCGACGGCCGCAGCGGGCCTGAGCGAGGCGTTTCCCCTCTGGCTCTCTCTCCTGATCGTCACCGCATTCATCTTGCTCGTGGCCGCAATCCTTGGCTACCTCGCTGTTCGTTTTGCCCGAAAGGCCGTGCCGCCGAAGCCGGAACTGGCGCTGGAAGAGGCGGAGCGCACGATCGGAACATTGCAGAGCCATGTCTGAACGGACGGTCGAGGACATCCGGAAGGAGATGGCAGCCGAACGGCAGGGGCTGGACGCCGACCTTGCGAGACTGAAATCGGATGTTCGCTCACTCGGGATCTTCGCGGCGGCCGGACTGGTCGTCATCGCGCTCGTTACCTGGCGCCTCGGCAAGCGGAAAGGCGCTGCGACCGTTTGGACGCTCGTCAAGTAACGCCCACACACCCCTAGGTGTACGCGTGGGGGCGCTGAATGACAGCCTGCACCGGGAGTGCCTCGGGAGGCCCGGAAAACTGGATTCCGACCTCTTCGAGGATCGGCATCAGCCTCTGTCCGAACGCTTCGAAGTGCTCATGTGAATCCCAGACCTCACTCACCTTGAGCGCGTCGTCCGGCCCGAAGAGAATGTGGTACGAGAGGCCCTCCGGCGGAAAGTCACCCTGAGCCTGGAGACGGGTGATCACCTCGTCATACTGATCTATGGTCAGATTTGTCGGGGTGAAGCGCACGACGATACTCACAAAGGACCTCCTGGTCTGAGTAACTGCGACCCTACGCCTCGGCGTCCAGGCACACAAGACGCCGACTCGGATCACGCCGACAACATCCGCCTCGCGCCCCCGATCCGGCCGGAGCGCGGCGTAGTCTCTCTGCGTCCGGGTCCCGGGCCGCGCAATCCCAATCAAGGAGTCCTCGGTGCTAGCCGCCAGCTATCCGTTCCTCGACGTTCTCTGGTCGATGTTCATCTTCTTCCTGTTCTTCATCTGGATCCTGATTCTGTTCAAGGTCTTCGGAGATCTCTTCCGCCGCCGCGACATCGGGGGTGGAATGAAGACAGCGTGGATCATCTTCGTGATCCTGCTGCCCTTCCTCGGTGTATTCATCTATCTGATCGCGGAGGGCAACAAGATGGCCGACCGCGACATGGAGCAGATGCAGGTTGCGAAAGCACAGCAGGACGAGTACATCAAGTCGGTCGCCGGATCATCCCCCGCAGATCAGATCGCGCAGGCGAAGCAGCTGCTCGACAGTGGCGCGATCAGCCAGGCCGAGTTCGACACGATGAAACAGAAGGCGCTCGCCTAGTCAGCAATCGTCCGGGGTTGGGTTGGGCGCGCGCACGCCCAACCCAACCCGGTCTAGCCGAACGTGAACACGAAGGCCTCGACGCCCGGCTCGGCGAAGACGATCTCGAACGTTCGGTCGGCGATCGCTCCGCGCTGGCGGATCAGCTGGTACAGCCGCTGCTCATCGACCGTGCCCTGGCCCTGCTCCGTCACGTCGAGCCCGTGCGCCTCGCCGGGAGGCTCGCCGTCGACGAGCACACGGAACGGAACGGAGCTGCCTCGCGTGCGCGGGCCCATGACGAGGTGGACGTCGCGAGCGTGGAAGCGGAACGCGATCCGTCCGTCAGGGCGGTTGAGCACGCAGGCACGCCGTTCGATCGTCCACTCGCCGGCGAGCGCCCACTGGTTGAGCCTGAGCGTGTCCGGCTCCGTGTAGGTCCGAGGCTCGTCGAGCTCGGCGCGCTCCGGTGAGCCGAAGCTCCGGCCCTGCTCGTAGCCGAGGTAGCTCTCGGGCGACTCCAGGTTCGTCCAGTCGGCCTGGGCCTCGAACCCGTCTGGTGCGACCGACACGACATCGTCAGGGATGCCGTCGCGCCCGGCCTCGCGCAGCAGACGCTGGATGACCATCTCGCACTCTGCGTATCCGCCCTCGCCGAAGTGGTGGTGCCGGATCCGGCCTTCCGCGTCGGCGATGTACACGGCGGGCCAGTAGTGGTTCGCGAACGCCTGCCAGATCGCATAGTCGCTGTCGAGCGCGATCGGGTAGTCGACGCGCATGTCCTTCGCGGCGCGACGGACGTTGTCGATGTCGCGCTCGAAGAGGAACTCGGGCGTGTGGACGCCGACCACGACCAGTCCCTTGTCCGCGTATCGATCGGCCCAGGCGCGGACGTACGCCAGCGTGCGCAACCAGTTGATGCAGGTGTAGGTCCAGAAGTCGGCGAGCACGACCTTCCCCTGCACGTCGGCGTCGGTGAGTGGCGGCGAGTTGAGCCAGCCGGTCGCGCCGCCGAAGCCCGGCAGGTGCCCCTCGACGGGAAGCGAGCCGGAACTGCGGAGGTTGCTGAACAGGCTCAGATTCCACCTCCGACATCGAGCACGGCATCGGCGAACGCCTGCGGGGCCTCCTGGGGAAGGTTGTGCCCGATGCCGCCCTCGATCGTCCGGTGCGTGTACGGACCGGAGAACCTCCCGGCGTAGGCATCGGGTTCCGGATGCGGTGCGCCGTTGGCGTCGCCCTCGAGCGTGATGGTGGGCACCGCGATCGCCGGCCCCGCGGCGAGCTGCTGCTCGAGCGCGGCGTACTCGGGCTCGCCGTCGGCGAGCCCAAGCCGCCAGCGGTAGTTGTGGATCACGATCGCGACGTGGTCGGGGTTGTCGAAGGACGCTGCGCTGCGCTCGAAGGTGGCGTCGTCGAAGTCCCACTGCGGGGATGCAGTCCGCCAGATCAGCTTCGCGAAATCGCGCCGGTACTTCTCGTACCCCGCCTGCCCGCGCTCGGTGGCGAAGTAGTACTGGTACCACCACTGCAGTTCGGCCTCCGGAGGCAAGGGCAGCCTGCCGGCTTCCTGGCTGCCGATCAGGTAGCCGCTGACCGACACCAGCCCGCTGCAGCGTTCCGGCCAGAGCGCCGCCACGATGTCGGCGGTGCGGGCTCCCCAGTCGAACCCGGCCACAACCGCGCGCTCGATGCCCAGGGCGTCCAGCAGGGCGATCGTGTCGAGCGCGAGCGCGCCCTGTTCGCCGTTGCGGAACGTCTCGTCAGATCGGAAGCGCGTCGACCCGAAGCCGCGGACGTACGGGACGATCACGCGGTAGCCCGCCGTCGTCAGCAGCGGGACGACGTCGATGTAGCTGTGGATGTCGTACGGCCAGCCGTGCAGGAGCACGGCCGCGGGACCGTCGGCCGGGCCCTCCTCGACGTAGCCCACGTCGAGGAGGCCGGCCGCGATCTGCTTGACGACGCCGAACGACGTCGTCGAGCTCACGGTCGAGGTCGTCGCGGACACCGAGCGGTCCTACCGCTCCGACGCCGAGCCGGCGAGCTGCTCCGGCGCGGCGCTGACGGTGGCAAGTGCCTCCAGGATCACGTCGGTCACAGCCTGGGGCTGCGAGAGCATGATCACGTGAGAGCCCTCTAACTCGGTGATCTTCGCACCGGCGCGCTCCGCCATCGAGCGAACGACGTCGGTGCCCGCCGCCTTGTCGCCGGAGGCGACGACCGCCCATGACGGGAGGTGCCCCCATGCAGGCGGGCCGCTCGGTTCGCCGAAGGCCGCTTCGGCGACGGGTCTCTGGGTGGCTGCGATCAGCGCAGCCTCCTCGTTGGAGAGATCGCCTGCGAACGCGTCATGGGCCTTGGCCGGGTCGATGTAGAACTCCGTCGCCGACCCCCCGTCCGCGGTTGGATACGTCCGCGGCACCAACGCGCTGTTCAGGACGCTGTCCTTCGAGTCCGCCTCGGCTGCACCGAGGGTCTCGCCCTCGTCGGGGGCGAAGGCCGCGACGTAGACAAGGCCGACGACGTTCTTCGCCATGGAAGCCGCGTTCGTGATCACCGCGCCGCCGTAGGAGTGGCCGACGGCGAGCACGGGACCCGGGACCTGGTCGAGAACGCTGGCGATGTACGCAGAGTCGCTCGAGATGCCACGCAACGGATTCGCTGGAACCGTGACCGGCACGCCCTTCGCCAGGAGCCGCTCGGCGACCGGGCTCCAACTCGACCCGTCGGCGAACGCGCCGTGCACCAGCACGACTGTCGGAGTGCTGCTCATGACGACCCCCCTCCGTTCCGCAGTGACCTGAACGCGGCCCGGATCTCGGTCGCGAAGAGCTCCGGCTCTTCCCAGGCGGCGAAGTGGCCTCCCTTGTCGACCTCGTTGAAGTAGATGACGTTCGGGTAGCTCGCCTCGACCCAGCTGCGCGGCGTCCGCCAGATCTCGCCCGGGAACGTCGTGAAGCCGAACGGGATCGTCGGCGCTGGCAGTGGCTGGCTGCCCGCGGCCGGAGCGTCTGGCCCGTAGGCCTCCCAGTACGACCGGGCCGCGGAGGTGCCGGTGCCGGTCAGCCAGTACAGCGTGATGTTGTCGAGGATGTGGTCGCGCGTCAGGTTGCCCGAGGGCTGCCCGTCGACGAACGCGCCGGCGATCTTGTAGTAGGCGTCCGTGTCGTGGTCGATCATCCAGGCGGCCAGCGCGACCGGAGAGTCGTAGCAGGGCATAGCCGATCGTCTGCGGGCGGGTGGCCATCTCGACGAAGTAGCCGTTGCCGGACTTCCCGAACGTTGCGAGCTGGGCGGCCGCGGCGCGTTCCTCGTCGGTATCGGTCGGCATGGGGCCGCCCAGCGCCGGCACGAGCAGGTTCGTGTGGATGCCGACCAGCCCCTCGGGTGCCTGGCGACCCATCGTGTCGGTGACGCCGGCGCCGACGTCGCCGCCCTGGGCCACGTAGCGGGTGTAGCCGAGTCGGCGCATCAGCTCGGCCCAGGCCCGTGCCGTCCGGGCCAGGTCCCAGCCCACCTCGACCGGCTCGCCGCTGAGCCCGTACCCGGGCAGAGAGGGCAGCACGAGATGGAAGGCGTCCTCGGCGCTGCCGCCGTGCGCGGTCGGGTCGGTCAGTGGGCCGACGGAGTCGAGCAACTCGACAACGGAGCCGGGCCAGCCGTGCGTCATGATCAGCGGCAGCGCGTTCTCGTGCTCGGACCTGACGTGGATGAAGTGGATCTCCACGCCGTCGATCTCGGTCGTGAACTGCGGCAGCGCGTTCAGCTTCGCCTCGGCCTTGCGCCAGTCGTGCTCTGACGCCCAGTAGCGCGCGAGCGCCTGAAGCGCCGCCGACTGCACACCCTGCGTGCGGTCGTCGACGAGCTCCTTGCTGGGCCAGCGAGTCGCGGTGATGCGCCGTCGCAACTCGGCGAGCTGCTCGTCCGGGACCTCGACGTGGAACGGACGGATGTCGATGGCGGTCTCGACGGTCGTACTCATGGGGACCTCCCTGGTTGGCGCTGGGCGGGGTGCAATGCACCTCCGCTCGCGTTGGGTCAACCTCACCGAATGTACTCTCTCCCATCGCCCCTGAGCAACACGAATTCCGAGACGTCTCGAAGCGCACCTGTCGCACGCGGGCGTGAACGGGACGAGTCGCTGACGCGATGCGGAAGCGGCGGTCAGTGTTTCCCCTGACTCGAGCGGCGTAGAACCCCGGATGCCCATCGCCTCCCGCTTCGCGACCCTGCCGAGGAAATCGACGATGCAGAAGGAGCAGGTGATGAGGGTTCCACTTCTAGGGCTCGGAGTGCTCGCGGCGGGGGTGCTGTTGTGCGTGGCATCGCTCGTCGCGTCGGATCGCGCGTTGAAATCGGTCGGCACGTCGTCCGCCGCCGCCGCGAACGACGACACGATGGCCGGCATGGACATGAGCGCCGATTCGACGAGCACCGTCAAGGTCGGGAACCCCACGGGCACGATGTCTCACTGAGCGCTGCACAAGTTCGCCCCACCATGGGGCTGAAACCGTCGGCCGGCTCTGCCTCGATCAACGGCAATGAGGGCATGGCCGGCCGGCGGATGAACCGCGGACGGCCTCGCTCGCGGCGCCTTGCATAGAATCGCCCCATGGCGCTGAGGTCGAAAGCGAAGACAGACCTCCTCAAGTCGGTGCCGCTGTTCGAGCATTGCTCGCGGCGCGAGCTCGGCAAGATCGCCGGGATCACCGACGAGATCGCCGTCGACAATGGCAAGGTCCTGATCACCGAAGGCGACCGCGGTCGCGAGTTCTTCGTGATCATCAGCGGCGAAGTGGACGTTCGGCGCAAGGGCAGGAAGCTTGCGACGCTCGGGCCTGGCACCTATTTCGGCGAGATCGCCTTGCTCTCGCAGCAGCCGCGGACCGCCACCGTGACCGCGCTCACGCCGCTCCGCGTCCTCGTGATCGCCGACCGGGCCTTCGTCGATCTCCTCGACGAGATGCCCGAGCTGTGGCTCAAGGTCGCCCGGTCACTGGCGGAGCGAGTTGCGGCCGACGAGCATGGCGGCTAGGGCCGGGGCGGCGAGTCGCGCTTCTCGGCGCGACCGTCCTCGATCGCGCCCCAGATCAGCAGCCCGATCCAGGCGAGGACCGCGACGACCGACAGGACCCCGGCGACGAGAAAGACGGCGTTCACGACCCCGTTCTACCCGGTCGAGACGCCTCTCATTCATGCCTGGGACAACAGCGCCTAGAGCGACGTCCCGCGGGGTGGTCGCCTTCGGCGCGCTCGGTTTGCCCGGCATGCGGGTACCCGGGAGAGGCTGAGCCAGGAGTACGTCTTCGGGTCGTGATGCTCGGCCGTCGCGACGCGGACGAGACCGACCCCGCGGCCATCTCGGCAGGCGATGTCGAACGAGCCGAGGGGGCCGCGCAAGCGGCCCCTCGGTCGTTCAGGCGCGCGTGCGGGCGTTCCGCGCTGCCCGCACCACGACGGTCAGCTGATCGAGTGGTGGAGCTCGTACCAGTAGTCCGCCGTCGGCGGGGTGAAGCTCGCCGGGTCGGAGGCTCCCGACATCGCCTGCTCGAGCACCGGGTTGAGCACGGCCTCCATCCACTGCTCACCCGCCTGGCGGCTCTCCCACACGTCGAAGATCCGGAACACGC
Source organism: uncultured Thermoleophilia bacterium (assembly GCA_963751875.1). Classification (GTDB taxonomy): domain Bacteria; phylum Actinomycetota; class Thermoleophilia; order Gaiellales; family Gaiellaceae; genus Gaiella. The sequence goes on along the minus strand of CAVVWG010000022.1, from coordinate 78,608 downwards.
CCTTCTCGTGGTCGAACCCGGCGGTGTGCACGACCAACCCGTCCGGCGCTTCGGTCAGGCCCATGGCGGCAACCACTGCGTCGTAGTTCTCGGTGCTCGTGTCACCGTCGACGATCGCGAATTCCTGTACGTAGGCAACGGCCATCCTGGGCTCCTTCGGTCGGGGACTCGATCGTAGAACACCGGTGCGGCACTCCTCGCGCCCGCCCGGCTCCTTAACGCGAGCCTCATCTACGTCGTGGCGCAGGCGCCGGCGTCGGCGCTCCGGCGAGTCCCCTAGGCGGCCTCGACCGCCCGCGTCACCGGAACCACCCGATTCTTGCCGAGCCGCTTGGCGGTGTAGAGCGCCTGGTCGGCGTCGCGCATGAGGGTCGTCCGGTCGGGCGACGCCGGGAAGTCCGCTGCGCCGAAGCTGGCCGTCACCGTGAGCTCCCCGCCACCCTTGAGTCGCATGCCGCTCGCGGCGAACGCGGTCCGCGCCCGTTCCGCGACGGCGAGCGCTCCGGACAGGGGCGTCTCCGGCAACAACAGCGCGAACTCCTCCCCGCCGAGCCGGGCGACCGTGTCCGCCGAACGCACCGAATCCCGGAGCCGCTCGGCCAGCATCACGAGCGCCTCGTCCCCCACGCCATGCCCGTGACGATCGTTGACGAGCTTGAAGTCGTCGAGGTCGACGATCACGAGCGCGCAGGGATGGCCACGCCGGGCCGACCGTTCGAGCTCGACCTCGAGCGCACGCTCGAATCCGCGCCGGTTGGCCGTACCCGTGAGCGGATCGAGCATCGCCTGCTCCGCGACGGAGGCAACGCGATTGAGGCTCCGCAGCAGCGGTCTCGCGAGGGCGGCTGCATAGAGGCCGATCGCGAGCAGCGAGAGGAGGGCGGCGATCGTCAGGCGCTGTCGCAATGCGCCCAGGTCGTCGCCGGCGACCGAGCCGTCGGCTGCGGCCACGACGCGCACCGGCGGGTCGTACCCGGGAAGCGCGACCGACTGGGCGCGGAAGCGTATCGTTGCCGCTCCGGAGCTTGCCATCCTGGCCGAGCCGTCGCGCCGCGCAGCGTCGACGGGCCCGCCACGACGATACCGCCTCTGGTCAGCGCGAGGTCGTCGCCGGTGACCGCGAGCGCCGTCCTGCGCACGCGGTCGAGCAAGCGCCTGCCCGACGGGCAGCGGAGACCGACACCGTCGCCAGGCGTCGTCCTGCCGACGTGACCCCTACGCGGACGGCCGGCGCCCCTTCGACCCGCTGACCAACCCAGACGGCGGGAATCGCCTTCGCGCCGGCCGCCTCGCGCGGGGAGGTTCACCGCCTCGCCCGCCCCGAGCAGCCGTTCCAGGGCCGGCCGGTCACGCCGCCGCGCGGCACGCTGAAGCCTCTGGGACTCGGCGAGCTCGAGTGCACGAGAGCGCGTCGCCGTGAGCAGCGCCGACGCCTCGCGCGCCGCCGAGCGGGCCGAGAACGAGAGCCTCATGTCGGCATTGGTGCGCGCCTGGTCGGCGACGTAGGCGTTGGCAATCCACCACGCCGCGAAGAACGGCACGAGGCTCGCGATGAGGATCGAGGCGATCAGCCGCCCTCGCAGCGCCCCCACGCGCTCGATCTGCCGGTTCTGCGACCCGATCATTGCCCGTGTTTTCCGGCGCCCTTGTCGTTGCCGGGGTCGCCATTGGAGTCGTGGTCGCCACCGTTGTGACCGGTGTCGCCCTGATCGTAGTGCCCTCCGTCGTCGTGCCCTCGGTCGTCATGCCACTCGCCGCCGCCGGGCTGAGACGGATCGTCGCCCGTCTTGGCATCCTTGCCGTGCTTCCCACTCTTGCCCTGTCCCTTCCCGTCAGCGGCGGGATCGGCCGGAGGGCTGGCAGCTACCATCGGGCGGTTGGACGGCGGGTACTGCGACCGCGCCTCCGTCCTTCTTGCCCGGTCGGCTTCGGCCGTTCCTTCTTGCCTCCATCGCTGGGCTTCTTCGAATCCTTCGATTGCGTCCTCCCTTTCTTCTCCGCCTGCCCGGCAGCCTTTGCTTTCTTCGCGGCGTGCTTCGGGCGCGAGGCGATGGCTGCCGGCTCCGCGGTCGGCACACTGGCAAGCGTCGCAAGGCCCTGCGGCCCCGATGTACTACCCGGTGTACCCGAGCCTGCGGGCGTGGAAGGCTGCGCGGCGACCGGGGTCGGAGTCGGCGGCGAGGCGGCAACCGGCGTCGTTGTCGGGGCTGCCTCTTCGGACGGTGGCGGCTTCGCGGTCGAGCTCGGAGGAGACGGGCTCTGACTGATCGCCGTCGTCGGTTGCAGCTGTCGGGAGCTCGCAGGCGCGATAGATGCCACGGACGACGAACTGGGCGCTCACGGTTGCACCCGAGAATTGAGGCGCGGCCGACGCCTGTTCGACAGGCCGAGCAGGCACTCGCGCCACGGGGGGAAGCTGTGCGACGACACCGGGAGCCGGCTCGAGCGGGCTGACGACGGGAGGTGCTGCAGACGACCGGCGCGGGGCCGCGGGGCAACTGCACGGCAATGCCAACCGCGAGGATTCCGGCGGCAGTGGCAGAGAGCGGCAAGACGGCGGCGGCGAGATGCCGGAATATCAGGGGCATCGCACTGAATTCTCGCTACGGCGAGAGCTCTTCGCGTCACTGAATAGGGGGTTCCTGCTCCCCTATCCGGGTGCCCTCCCGCGGGGGACGAGGAGCGGACGCGTCCAGGCGCGCATATAGGTTCTCCCTACCCGCGTGCCCGCCGCCACCCTTCACCAGCTGTTGTGCCGCTCGCTTCGATGACCGACCACCCGCTCGGGATCGGGGTCATCGGCTGTGGACGTGCGGCGGAGGAGCTCCATCTGCCGGCGATGACGCGAAACCCTGATGTGAAAAGCGTCGCCATCGCCGACGTCGACGTCCACGCGCGGGAGCGGCTCGCACGTCGGTTCGAGATCGCCCGCCAGTACGCCGAAGCCGACGCGCTCCTCGCCGACCCAGATGTTGCACTCGTCGTGATCTGCACTCCGCCCTCGGCTCATCCCGATCTCGCCCTTGCCGCGATCGCCGCCGGCAAGCACGTCCTCGTCGAGAAGCCGCTCGCCCTCGACGTCGAGGCGGCGGAGCGGATGGCCGAGGCCGAGCGCGCCACGAGCGTCGTCACGGCGGTTGGGCTCAACCTGCGGTGTCATCGCCTCGTCGAGGCAGCACGCGCGATCGTCGCCTCGGGGAGGCTCGGGCCGATCGCGACGCTCCGCACGACGTGGACGGCGGGCTACGAGCGCGGGCGGCCGCTGCCGGAGTGGCGCCGCCTCCGCGACGCATGGAGGCGGCGTCCTCTACGAGATCGGCACCCATCACGTCGACCTCTGGCGGCACCTGCTCGGCGAGGAGATCGACGACGTCGGCGCGCTCTGCCGCACCGGTGAGACGGAGGACGAAACCGCCGTGCTCACGGGGCGGGCGAGCGGCGGCGCCATGGTCACGGCTGTGCTCTCCGATCAGGCACCCGATGCGAACGAGGTCGACATCATCGGCCGCGACGGCCGGCTGCGGTTCTCTCTCTACCGCGGCGACAGCCTCGAGGTGACGAGCAGAGAGCCGGACTACCGAGCGCGAGCACGCGCCCGCGCGCTCGGGCACCGAGCCGCGGCGCTCCCGACCGTCATTCGCGCCGCCCGCACCGGCGGCGACTTCGTCAACTCCTACGCGGCTCAGCTCGAGCGCGTCGTGGCCGCGATCCGCGGCGACGGGAGCCCGGCGGCGACCTGGGCCGACGGCCTCCAGGCGGCTCGCATCGTCGAGGCAGCGGCCGCTGCGGCCGGCGCCCCGCAGCAGCTCGTCGGAGCAACGCGGACGTGAGCACCGACGCCCCCGAGCTCAGCGTGGTGCTCGCCGGGCTTGCCGACGCGGCGGCGCTCGAGACGACCCTCCTCCACCTCCGCGCCCAGACCGTGCGTGAGAACACCGAGGTGATCGTCGTGGCGCCCTCGGTCGAGCGGCTGGGCGCGCTCCCGGTGACAATGGACGAGATGCACTCCTGCCGGGTGATCGAGGTGCCGTCGGCGACCACGAGTTGCGAGGCCAACGCCGCCGGCGCTCGCGCGGCCGCTGCGCCGATCGTCGCCTTCGCGGAGGATCACTCATACGTCGACCCGCAGTGGGGCGCGGCCCTCCTCGACGCACACGAAGGCGACTGGGCCGCTGTCGGACCCGAGGTCGGGAACGCGAACCCGGCCACGATGACGAGCTGGGCGGACTTCGTGATGAGCTATGGCCCCTGGATGGAACCGGCTGAGGGAGGCCCGCGGCCGTTCCTCCTCGGCCACAACTGCAGCTACAAGCGCGACGTGCTGCTCGCCGCCGGCGACGAGCTCGGCAGCCTCCTCGAGTCCGAGACCGTGTTCCACTACCGGCTCGCCGCTGCCGGACACGGGCTCTACCTCGAGCCTCGTGCCCGCGTCTCGCACCTCAACTTCTCGCGCTGGACGGTCTCGCTCCGCGTCCAGTTCCACTCCGGGCGCGTGTACGCGTCCTCACTCCGCGAGGGCTGGAGCACGCCCCGGAAGGCGATCTACGCGCTCGCCTCGCCGCTGATCCCACTCGTCCGCTTCGGTCGCTCGCTCCGGCTGATCAGGCGGCCGAGTCACAGGGACATCGTCCCGACGGCCGTGATCCCCGCGCTCGCCCTCGGGATCCTCTGCGACGGCGCCGGCCAGGTGCTGGGGCACGTCGCCGGCGTCGGCAAGTCGGAGGAGAAGCTGTCCGGCTACGAGTACCGCCGCGTCGACAACGTCACTGCAGGCGACCGGCGAACCATCGAGGCTCTCACGGTGAGCCTGAGAACCAGCGATGCCTGACGACGCCGACGCCCCGATCGTCAGCATCGTCATCCCGACCCACAACCGACCGTCCCAGCTCGAGCGGTGTCTCGCGTCGGTCGCCGCCGCACGCGCACCCGGGCCGATCGAGGTCGTGGTCGTCGACGACGGCGGCTCGGTGCCACTCGACCGGATCGTCGAGCCGCTCCGCGAGTCGATCGGGGCCGTCCTGATTCGCAAGCCCCACGGGCGGGCCGGGGGCCGCTCGTAACCTCGGCGTCGCCCGGGCGCGCGGGCGCTACATCGTGTTCACCGACGACGACTGTACGTTCGACGAAGGAGCGATCGTCGCGTTCGTCGACGGCCTGGCTGCGGCTCCGGGCGCGATGGTCGGCGGCCGGACGATCAACGCGCTGCCCGGCAACCCCTTCGCTGCGGCGAGCCAGGCGATCGTCGACGCGGTCTACGCCTACAACAACCCCGACCCGGCCGACGCGCGCTTCTTCGCGTCGAACAACATGGCCGTCGAGCGGAGCGCGATCCTTGCCTGCGGCGGATTCGACGAGCGGTTCACGGGTGCGGCGGAGGATCGCGAGCTCTGCGACCGCTGGCGCCATCGTGGCGGCCGTCTCGTCTATCGGCCCGAAGCCGTCATCTACCACGCCCACGACCTCCGGCTCGGGAGCTTCGTGCGCCAGCATCGCGCCTACGGCCGCGGCGCGTACACCTATCACCGCGTGCGGGCGGCTCGTGGATCGGGGCGGATGCGGGACGATCTCCGCTTCCACGCCGAGCTGCCGGCACGGCTCCTCGCGTCGGCGCGCCGAGTCCCGGCAGGCACCGCCGCCCGCGGGGCCGCGCTGGCCGTCGTCTGGCAGGCCGTCAACGCCGCCGGCTGGGCCGAGGCGGCGGCGACCGATGCCACGCAGCGAGTCTCACAGCGGCTGCCGCGCCGCGGCGCCGGCGGCTCGGCCCTCGGCCCTCCGTCGGCATGACGCCGGAGGCAAGCCGCTTCGCTTGACGGCGTTCGAGCGCTCCCGTACCGTCGCCGCATGAGCTGTCGCGTGGTCTGTTTCTCCGGGCCCGATGGGTCGCAGATGCGCGACGTGGCCGCGAGCGTCGCGACGAGCCTCGGGTTCACGCTGGTCGACGAAGCGATCATCATGCGCGCCGCGGCGGAGGCGGGGGTCGACCCGCAGGTCGTCGCCGACGTCGAGCAGCGGCGCTCGTTCATGGATCGTTGCCTCGGCGCTCTCACGATGAGCGGGGACGTGACGGCGGTCGTGTTCACCGGCGGCGGAGGCGGCTACCTGCCTCCCGAGGAGCACGTGAGCGACGAGCTGCGGAGCCTGATCCGGATGGCGATCGAGGAGACCGCCGACCGCGGCAACGTCGTCATCGTCGCCCACGCCGCCTCGCACGCGCTCGCCGACCGAGACGACGTGCTCCGCGTGCTCGTCACCGCCTCGCCCGAGACGCGGTGCGCCCGCATCGCGGCCGAGCAGGGGCTGAGCGAGAAGGACGCGGCCCGCGCGATCGCCGAGGCGGACGCGAACCGCGCCGACTATCTGAGGCGATTCTTCGGTGAGAAGGCCGAGCTGCCGACGCAGTACGACATCGTCGTCAACACCGACCGGCTCCCGATCGGCGCTGCAGCCGCAGTGGTCGCAGCGGCGGCTGCGCAGCCTGCCGCAGCAACCGCCTGACGCGCGTACGCCCGCGAGGGCGCGCTGCAGCCCATTGCTACGATCGCTGCGCTGGGACCGATCTCCGCGCGCCTTCGAACCCGCGCCCCGCGCCCTCGAAAAACCATGGCCAACGATCCCGACGCGCTCTTTCCCTCCGGCCCGACGACCCGTCGCGGGCTCCTCTCCGCGTTCAGCCGCAGGGCCGCCGAGGCGCTGCCCGATCTGCCCGACATCCCGAGCCTCTCCGGGCGGTCCCGTGCCGCGGCCGCCGAGCGATCCCTTCCACGAGGAGCCGCCCGACTGGATCGACCCGGTCCTCTCCGGCGAGGATCTCGTCGCCGAGATCAGGGCCTCGACGGACGATCGCGGCATGCACATCTGGTGGCTCGGGCAGAGCGGCTTCCTGGTGCAGATGTCGAAGGAGAACATCCTGCTCGACCCGTACCTCTCGGACTCGCTGAGCGAGACGAGCGACGAGACGGGCGTGCTGCACGAGCGCATCACCGGGCTCGTCGTCGAGCCGGCGGGACTCTCCTTCGTCGACGTCGTCACCTCGAGCCACTCCCATCTCGACCATCTCGACCCGGGCACCCTCCCCGACGTGCTCTCGGGCGGCGCCGCGTTCGTCTGCGCCGCCGGCAGCGAGATCGTCGCGACCGAGCGCGCGGGCAGGGCACCGGACGTCGCCCTCCAGGTCGGCGAGCTCGCGACCTTCGCCGGGTTCCAGATCGAGGCGGTGCCCGCCTACCACGACGACGCGCCCGAGGCCGTGGGCTACGTCGTCCGCAACGGGACGTACTGCTTCTACCACGCGGGCGACACGCGACGGGTGCAGGGAATCGCGGAGGCCGTGGCCGAGTACGGCGTCGACGTCGCGTTCGTGCCGATCAACGGCAAGCACGGGAACATGGACGGCACCGACGCAGCGCGGCTCGCGTACGAGGCCGGCGCGATGATCGCGATCCCGTGCCACTACGAGATGTTCCGGCACAACACCGCCAGCACCTCGCGCTTCGTCGCCGAGTGCGTGCGGCTGAGCCAGGAGTACCGCCTGCCACGGGCAGGCGAGCGGATCACGATCGACTACGGGTTCTGAGCCGTGGCAGCGCTAGCGGGCGATCCAGCCGTTGTCCATCACGACGGGCGACCCGGTGAACGAGCGCCCGCCGGGGCCGAGCAGGAAGGCGGCGACGTTCGCGACCTCCTCCGGCTCGATCAGCTCCTTGAGCGCCTGCGGCTCGAGCAGCACGTCGTGGAGCGCCGCCTCCTCGGTGATCCCGCGGTGCGCGGCGAGCGCCGCCACCTGAGCCTGCACGAGCGGCGTGCGCACGAAGCCCGGGCACAGCGCCGTCGCCCGGATGCCGTGCTCGGCTCCCTCGAGCGCAAGTGACTTGACGAGCCCGACGGCGCCGTGCTTCGCGGCCACGTAGCCCGCCTTGAACGGCGACGCAACGATGCCGTGCACGGACGCGACGACGAGGATGCGCCCCTCCCCACTCGCCTGCAGCTGCGGCCAGGCGTAGCGCGCGAGCAGGAACGGGCTCGTCAGCAGCACCGCCAGGAGCGCGTCCCAGCGGTCCTCGTCGAACGCGTCGAACGGCGAGACGTGCTGGAAGCCGGCATTCGCGACGAGAGCGTCGAGGCCACCGAACTGCTCGACCGCGGCAGCGACCGCTGCCCGGTTCCCCTCCCTCGTCGCCAGGTCGACGGCGAACGGCTCGCCGGGCCCCTCCGGATCGGGCTCGCGGTCGACGGCCAGCACCTGCCAGCCGTCGTCGACGAGGCGCTGCGCGATCGCGCGGCCGATGCCGCTCGCGGCACCGGTGATGAGCGCGCGTCCGCGCCGTCACGGCCCGCCGCGGACGTAGATGACCTGGCCGCTCACGTACGAGGCGTCGGCCGAGCAGAGAAACGCGATCACGCCGGCGACGTCCTCGGGCTCGCCGACCCGCCGGACGGGCGTCTGCGCGGCCACCGCGGCCGTGAACTCCTCGAACGGCACGCCCATCCGCGCCGCGGTCTGCTCGGTCATCGCCGTTGCGATGAAGCCCGGCGCGACGGAGTTGACGATGATCCCGAACGGCCCGAGCTCGATCGCGAGCGTCTTGGCGAGACCCTGGAGCCCGGCCTTCGCCGCGGAGTAGTTCGCCTGGCCGCGGTTGCCGAGCGCCGAGGTGGACGAGATCAGCACCATCGCGCCGCTCTTCTGCGCCACCATCAGCTTCTGGGCGGCCTGCACGGAGAGGAACGTCCCGCGCAGATGCGTGTTGATCACCGCGTCCCAGTCGTCGTCCGTCATCTTGTGGAGCAGGTTGTCGCGGATGATCCCGGCGCAGGTGACGAGGATGTCGAGCCGCCCCGTCGGCGCCGCCGCCTCGGCCACCGCCGCCTCGACCTGCTCGCGCGAGGTCACGTCGCACTGCACGGCGCGGCCGCCGATCGCAGCGGCCGTCTCCTGCGCCGCTGCGAGATCGAAGTCCGCGATGACGACGTCGGCTCCCTCGGCGGCGAGCCGGGCCGCGGTGGCGGCGCCGATCCCGCGCGCGCCGCCGGTGATCGAGGGCCACCTGCCCGGTGAAGCGATCTGCAACGGTCATGCGTACCTCCTGATCACGAGCTCTGCCACGCAGACCGGCTTGTCGCCGCCCTCGCGCTCGATCGTCGTCACGGCAACCATCTGCTCGGCGCCCGGCACGTCCTCCACCGAGGCCACGGTGACCCGGGCCCGGATCCGCGATCCCACCGGCACAGGGCGCCGGGAACCGCACCTTGTTGGTGCCGTAGTTGATGCTCATCCCGGACGAGGTGAGCCCCGCGAGCGCCTTCGCGAGGAGCGGCGCGCAGAGCGAGAGCGTCAGGAACCCGTGCGCGATCGTGGTGCCGAACGGCCCCTCGGCCGCACGCACCGGATCGACGTGGATCCACTGGTGGTCATCCGTCGCATCCGCAAATGCGTCGATGCGCTCCTGGGTCACCTCGAGCCACTCGGACGGCTCGAGCTCCTTGCCGATCAGATCGCGTAGCTCGCTCATCTCCACCTCCATCGTACGACGCCGGCTGTCCCGCTGTCCCCGCTACTGCGGCCGCTCACGACGGCTCCCCGGCGAGAAATGCCGCGATCGCGCCTGTCAGGACCTGCGCCCCCGGCCCGAACACGAACGTGATGTGGTTTCCGACCCCGTCGACGAGCCGTGCGTCCGCCATCAACGCCACCGTCGCCTCCGCGTCCTCGCGGGAGAGGAGCGGCGGGAAGCCCGGCGGCCCGAAGCTGCCGGGAGCCCTGAGGAGCAGCGTCGGCTGCGTCGACGCGGCGCGCGACGTCCGGCCCAGTCGACGGCCGCAGAGCGCTCGACCGCCTCGCGGATGTGCTCCGGGCGGGAGCGCGCCTGCACCGTGCCGTCCGGCAGCGAGCGCGCGTCGGCGCGGAAGTAGCTCTCGACATCGGCGTCCCAGCCGCCTTCGGCGAAGTACGGCAGCGACGCGAACGAGCGCGAGGTACTCGTCCCAGGACGCATAGACATGGCCGAGGCGGTCGAGCGACGGCTCGATCTGCTCCATGATCGTGGGGCTGACGCCGGCCGGTGCGTCGAGCACGACGCAGCGCTCGACGCGCTCGGGATGGTTGGCGGCCAGCCAGTAGGTCAGCAGCCCGCCGAACGAGTGACCGCCCATCACGACCCGGTCGAGGTCGAGCGCGTCGAGGAGCCCGATCACGTCGCGGGCGTGATCCTCCATCGCGTAGCCGGTCGGCGGCGCATCGCTCTCGCCGCGGCCACGCAGGTCGAGCGCGAGCACGTGCGCCACGTCTCCGAGCCCCGCGCGCATGAGTCCGTCGAATGAGTGCGCGTTGGCCGAGAGCCCCGGCGCCAGCACGAGCGTCGGCCCGTCGCCGGCATGGTCGAGGTAGTGCAGCCGGATCCCGTTCGTCTCGACGTACCGGTCGCTCGCGCTCACGCTGCGGCGCCCCAGCGCACCACCGTCGCGGCCCACGTGTAGCCGGTGCCGGCCGAGAGGAGCAGCACGGCGTCCCCGTCCTCGACACGGCCCTCGCGCACGGCGCGGTCGAGCCCGAGCAGGGAATCGACGCCGCTCATGTGCCCGGTGTCGTCGAGGTAGACGGCCTGCTCCTGGCGTCATCCCGAGCTCGGCCAGCACCGCGTCGAACATGGAGCGCTTCGTGTGCAGGAGGCAGACGAAGTCGAGGTCGGCCAGCGTCAGGCCGGAGCGCTCCGCCGCGCCGCGCGCCACGGCGACGAAGTTCGGCAGCGACTCCTGGTCGAGCCCGCCCTTCATCTCGGCCGGGTCCTGGACGTCGAGGAACCGGTAGCCGTCGGGCTCGACCGAGCCGCGCGCGACCTTCACCTGCAGCGAGTACGCGCCGTTCGTGATCGCGTGCGAGCCGAGCACCTGGTTGCGCTCGGCGCCGCCGACGAGGAGCCCGGCCACGGCGCCGTCGCCGAAGTTGAACATGAAGCGCGACTTCGCGTTCTCGTAGTCGAGGAGATACGACTCGCGGCACGCGGCGACGACGAGGATGTTCGCGAGCTCCGGCTCTGCCCGCAGCATGTCGCGCGCGACGCGCAGCGCGATCGGCGTGCCGTGCGAGACGTTGTCGTACTCCATCGCAAAGGCGTTCGTCGCGCCGATGCGATAGGCGATGTGCGGCGCCACCTGCCAGACGGCGTGGTCGCGCCACATCGAGCCGTAGTACATGACGACGTCGATCTCCTTCGGATCGAAGCCGGTCTCGTCGAGCAGGCGCTCGATCGCCTTGACCGAGAGGTCGCTGACGTGCTCGTCGGGGGCGGCGATGTGCTTGCCGCGCAGCCCGAACTTCTCCACGATCACCTGCTCCGGAATGCCGGAGCGCGCCGCAATCTCCGCAGCGGTCATCCACCGCTCCGGAAGGTACGAAGCGGTCGCAAGCAGGCCCAGCGGCTCTCACTCCTTGGCCTCGAGGATGCAGCGGATGATCCGCGCGAGCTCGTCGGTGACACGCTCGGGCATCGGGTTGCCGTCGCCCCAGAGAATCCAGCGCATCCCGACGAGCTCGCCGAGCCCCATCAGCGCGTAGGCCGTCACCTCGGCGTCGATCTGGCCGATCTCGCCGGACTCCATCGCCGCGTCGAGCGCCGTCACGTATCCCTCGGCGACGCGGTGGTAGTGGTAGCGGAGCGTCTCGGGTGCGACGAACTCGGACTGCCTGATGATCCGGTACAGCGCCGGGTGCTCGGAGGTGAAGCGGAAGAACGCCTGGAAGCCGAGGAGCTCCTACTCGAGGCGCGTCGTGCCCTGCGCCGCTCCCTCGCTCATCGCGTGGCGGATGCGGCTGTTGAGGTCGGTCATCAGCTCGACGAAGATCGCGCGCTTCGAGTCGAAGTAGAGATAGAAGGTGCCCGTGGCGACGCCGGCGGCGTCGGCCACCTTGACGACCGAGGCCTCCGGGAAGCCGAGCTCGCCGAACACCGCCTCGGCCGCATCGAGCAGGCGACGACGCGTATCGAGCCCGCGCTGGGAGAGCGGCCGTCCCTCCACATTGGTCACGACGTCCGTCACGCGTGCACCTTCAGCTCGGATTTCTGGATCTTGCCCATGGAGTTGCGGGGCAGCTCGTCCATGAACGTAAACGACTTCGGCACCTTGAAGCGGGCGAGGCGCTCACGGCAGTGCTCTCGCAGCTCGTCGTCCGAGACGGGCGACTCGGCGACGACGAAGGCGGCGCATGCTTCACCCCAGCGCTCGTCGGCGACGCCCACGACCGCGGCGTCTGCGACGGCGGGGTGATCGTGGAGGACGGCCTCGATCTCGGCCGGGATAGACGTTCTCGCCGCCCGAGACGATCATGTCCTTGAGCCGGCCGAGGATCCGGTAGTTGCCTTCGTCGTCGCGCTCGGCGATGTCTCCGGTCAGCAGCCAACCGTCGCGGAAGGCGCCCGCCGTCCCCTCGTCGTCGCGCCAGTAGCCCGGGAAGACGTTCGGCCCGCGCACCAGCAGCTCGTTCTCGGGGGACAGCTCACAGGTGACGTACGGGTACGGCTTGCCCGCGTAGCCGGCCCGGCGCCGCGCGTCCTCGGGCGGCAGGCAGAGGACGTTGGGCGCGGCCTCGGTGAGCCCGTACCCCTGCACGATGTCGACGCCGCGGGCCGCCCAGACGTCGAGCAGCGCCTCGGGCATCGGGGCGCCTCCGACGACTGCGAGCCTGAGGGAGCTCAGGTCGGCCTCGGCGAACCGCGGCTCCTGCGACATGAAGAGGTAGTTCGCGGGGACGCCCATCAGCGTCGTCACCCGCTCGCGCTCGATCAGCTCGAGCGCCCGGGCCGGCTCGAAGCCGCGCTCGAGGACGAGCCTCGGCTCCCTTCCACCAGGCGAGGATCGACTGCACGTTCCAGCCGCCGCAATGGAACTGGGGCAGCACCTGGAGAATCACGTCGTCGGGCCTGATGCCCGTCGCCAGGTCGAACGAGAGGTTGGTCCAGAAGCAGTTCCCGTGCGTCAGCAAGGCGCCCTTGGGCTTCCCGGTCGTCCCCGACGTGTAGATCAACAGCAGCGGGTCGTCGTCGGACGGTCGGCCGTCCGACGCGGCGTGCGAGCCGGCCAACGCTGAGGGCGGGTTGAACATTCGCGATGCGCGAGCGCGGCCTCGCCGAGATCCCGGTGCTCGTCCTCGATCAGGAAGAACGCCGGGTCGGCGTCGTCGAGCTGGAACGCGACCTCGGCGGGAGCGAGCCGCCACGAGATCGGGTGCAGGATCGCGCCCGCCTTGGCGCAGGCGAACATCAGCGCGACGTGCTCGCCCGAGTTGCCCGTGAGCGTCGAGACCCGTTCGCCGTGCGAGAGGCCTCGCGCCAGCTCGTCCGAGCGCGCGTCGAGGTCGGCGTAGGTCCACGTTCGGCCCTGCTCCTCGATCGCGACCCGGCCGGGTGTGATCCTGGCGCGGTCGCGGATGATCCTGTCGATGGTGTGCTCGTTCATCCGAGGAACTCGTTGAGGATCCTGACGCACGCGTCCGGCTGCTCCCAGAAGAACAGGTGCCCGGCGCCTTCGAACAGCTCGACGCGCGCACCCGGGATCCGCGCCGCCAGCAGCTCGGCGTTGCGGTAGTCGACGACGTTGTCGGCGGTGCCGGCGAGGATCAGCGTCGGTGCGGTGATCTCGCCGTCGACGCCCTGGAAGCCCATGCCCGCAGCCGCCTGGGCCTGCCACCCGGCCTGATCCGGCGGATTCAGCACTCTCAGCGCGAAGAGCTCGTCGACGAGCTCGGCCGGCGGGTTCTCGCCGAGCGCGTTCTCGACGAAGCGGCGGAGCGCCACCTCGGGCGCGAGCGATGCGGCCTCGGCGAACAGCGCCAGCGTGACCTCGGGCATCGGCACCGCGTCCGGGCCGCCCGGCGTCGTGCAGCCGAGCACGAGCCTGTCGACGCGCTCGGGCGCGATGACGGCGAGCTCCTGCGCGATCATGCCGCCGAGGCTCGCCCCGAACACGTGCGCGCGCTCGATGCCCGCCTCGTCGAGCACCTGCAGCGCGTCGCCGGCCATCTGCGCGGCCGTGTACGGCCCTTCCGGCTTGTCGGACTCGCCGATGCCCCGGTTGTCGAACGCGATCACGAGGTGCCTGGCCGTCGAGACCCGGGACGATCGGATCCCAGCCCCAGCGGCCGTAGCCGAGCCCCTGGATCAGGAGCAGCGGCGAGCCCTTCCCCGTCGATTCCCATGCGATCTTCACGAGACCTCCTCCTGCACTGCCGGCTTCCGCAGGATCCGGTCGAGCCGGACACCGACCTGGCCGATCCGCGTGAGCCCGCCCGGGACGAAGAACACGACCAGGATGAACAGCACGCCGAGGATGAAGAGCGGCTGCTGCATCGGGATCCGGATCACCGAGGGCAGCGTCGAGACGGCGTGGGACGACGAGAGATCGCTGAGCCGGTGGTCGGCGAAGGTGTAGAGGATGCCGCCGATCATCGCGCCCCACCGTGAGCCGGTGCCGCCGAGCACGACCATCAGCAGCAGCGTCAGGGTGAAGCTCGCGGTCGTCACCTGCGTGTTCGCTCCTCCGAGCAGGAGCAGGTAGATGATCCCGCCGGCGGTGGCGAGCATGGACGCGAGCACGAAGGACATCAGCTTGTAGGTGTACGGCTTCAGCCCGAGCACCTGGACGCGCAACTCGTTCTCGCGGATCGCCTGCCAGACATGGCCGGGCGACGAGTTGACGGCCCAGCGGACGATCGCGAACACGGCCGCCGCGTAGCCGAGCGCCAGCCAGTACAGGTACTTCGTGTTGAGGATGCCGACGGCCCACGTCGGCAGCTGGTGGTAGTCGACGCCGAATCCCTCCTCGCCGCCGGTCCAGCCGTAGGGGTTCTTGAGGACGAGGATCGAGCCGGCCTGCGCGAACGCCAGCGTCACCATGGCGAAGGCGATGCCGCTGACCCGCAGCGAGACCGCGCCGAGCACGAGAGCGACCACGAACCCGACGAGGGCGGTGAACAGGATCGCCTGCCAGAAGCTCCAGTGCCAGCGGGTCATCGCGATCGCCGCGACATAGACGCCGACGGCGAAGTAGAGCGCGTGCCCGAACGACAGGAGCCCCGTGAACCCGAACAGCAGGTCGTAGCTCAGCGCGAGGCCTCCGAACAGCAGGCAGAGCGCCAGCAGCTGGAGCGTGCCCGGCGTGTTCAGGCCGCCACCGAACAGGTACGGGATGTCGATCGAGAACTTCGGCACGAGCGCCAGGACGACGACGATCGCGACCGGGATCGCGACCCGCTTCACGCGAAGCTCCGCGAGAAGCCGCCGGGCCGGACGATCAGGATGATCCCGAGCAGCAGGACGACGCTGAGGTCGCCGAGCCCCGAGGACGCGTAGTAGTTCGCGTACTGCTGGACGAGCCCGACGAGCACCGCCGCCCACAACGTGCCGCGGATCGAGCCGAGGCCTCCGATCACGACGACGATGAACGCGAAGATGACGAGCGAGGTTCCCTGCTGCGGGTCGATCGTCGTCGAGTAGAGGGTGTAGAGGACAGCCGCGATGCCCGCCGCCAGGCCGCCGATCATGAAGACGAGCGTGAACGACTTGCGCACGTCGATCCCGAGCGCGGTCACCATCGCCCGGTTCTCGACACCCGCGCGGACGATGAGCCCGTACCGCGTGTGGCGGAGGAAGGCCTCGAGCGCGAAGAGAACGATGACCGCCGCTGCGATCTCGAGCCAGCGGTCGTTCGGGATGTGGGCGCCGAAGATCGTCGTCGTCTCCCCGACCCAGGCGGGCGCCACGACGACGCGGGCATCGCTGCCCCAGATCGCCGTCACGAGCGCCGTGACCGAGAGCGCGAGCCCGACCGTGACGAGCACCTGCTCGATGTGACGGCCGTAGAGCGGCCGGATCAGGACGAGCTCCGTGAGGGCGGCGAACACCACCGCGACGACGAGGCCGACCAGCGCCGCGATCAGGAACCGCGGCAGCACGGCGATGCCCCCGAGCTTCGACTCGGTGAACCACAGCGCGTACGCCGTGACGGTGAGGAAGACGCCGTGGGCGAAGTTCAGCACGCCCATCAGCCCGTAGATCAGCGACAGCCCCGAGGCGATCAGGAAGTACATCGCCCCCAGGCCGAGGCCCGTGATCGTGAGCAGGAGGAAGGTGCTCATCCGACTCCGAGCAGGCGTTGGATCGTGGGCTTGTCGTCGAGCAGCTCGCGGGCAGGCCCGACATGCACGACGCGGCCGGTGTCGAGCACGACGGCATCGCGCGCGACACGCTGCACGACGCCGAGGTTCTGCTCGACGAGCAACACGGTCGTGAGCTCCGAGACGCGCTCGAGGGCGAGCGCCACCTCGGTCACGAGCAGCGGCGACAGCCCTTTCGTCGGCTCGTCGATGAGCAAGAGGCGGTTGTCGTTGAGCAGGGCGCGGCCGATCGCGAGCATCTGCTGCTGCCCTCCCGAGAGCGTGCCGGCCGCCTGCTTCCCGCGCGTCTGCAGCTCGGGGAACAGGTCGTAGACGAGGTCGTAGCGCGGCTCCGCGTCCCGCTCGGCCAGGCGCAGGTTCTCGTCGACCGTGAGCGTCGAGAAGACGTCACGATCCTCCGGGACGTACCCGACGCCACGGCGGACGATCCTGTGCGTGCGGGTGCTCTGGATGTCGTCGCCGGCCAGCTCGATCGTGCCCTTGCGATCGACGAGCCCCATCAGGGCTCGCAGGGTCGTCGTCTTGCCGACGCCGTTGCGGCCGAGCAGGGCGGTGACGCCGCCGTCGGGAACGTCGAAGGAGATTCCCTGGAGAATGTGCGACTCGCCGAGATAGACGATGACAGGGCGGCACTATGGTCGCTCGGAATCGAGACGAGCGAGGCGAGGACCAGGAGCTCCCATACTGGTTACGGGTGCGACCAGACGAAGCCCTGCAATGCGCCCGCGCAGGTAAGGATTACGCCTGCCGCACCGTCTCGTTCTGCATGATCGCCTCGGGCTCGGCCACGGCGAGCAGCCGGCCGCCGTGCAGCACCGCGATCCGCTGGGCGAGGCCGATCACCACTTCCATGTGATGCTCGACCATCAGCACCGTCTTGCCCTCGTTCGCGTGCACCGACCCGATCAGCTCGACGAGCTCCGGCACGTCCTCCATCGACACGCCGGCCATCGGCTCGTCGAGCAGGAGAACGCGCTTGTCCGCGGCCAGCAGCATCGCGAGCTCGAGCTTGCGCTTGTCTCCGTGCGAGATCAGCCCGGCGGGCCACGCATCACGGCCCTTGAGCCCGACCCGCTCGATCGCCCAGGTCGCGCGTGCAACCGCGTCCCGGACGGCGATCGCCCGCCGCCAGATCCTCATCGTCCCGCCCATCGCAGCCTCCGCCGACAGCCGCACGTTCTCGTGCACCGACAGCAGCGGGAAGACGTTCGAGACCTGGAACGTGCGGCCGATGCCCGCCGCTGCTCGCCGATAGGGCGGCTGCTCCGTGACGTCGACGCCGTCGAGCTCGACGGTACCGCTCGTCGGCCGGCGCAGGCCGGAGATGAGGTTGAAGAGTGTCGTCTTCCCCGCCCCGTTCGGGCCGATCACGGCAAGCAGCTCACCCTCGAGGACCTCGAGCTCGACATCGGCGACGATTGTGGCGCCGCCGATGTCGAGTCCGAGCATCCTCGTGGCGAGGATTGGAGATGCAGTCACGCGTCGAAGCTACCTTCGGGTCTTATCAGCCGCGCATCGGCACGACGGGCGGCGCGGTGTCGAACGTCGACGCCGTACCGAGCACGGTGGCGGTCGAGCCGGCCGTTCGCCGCCTTGACCAGCTTCACCCGGAACATCGGCTGCAGCATCGCGTGATCCTGCGGCCTGATCGCCTGGATGCCCTTGGGGGCGAGGAACTTGTAGCCCTCGAGCGAGGTGATCATCTTGTCGACGTTGTAGTCGCCCTTCTCCAGCGCGTGCACGAGCAGCTGCGCCTGCACGAAGCCGTCCGGCGTGAAGAGGTCCGGCACCTGGTTGCGTGCCCGCAGCTTGGCCTTGAGCCAGTCGTTGACCTTGTTCTTCGGAGCCGTGTAGACGTAGTGCGAGAGGAAGTTGATCTTCGTCGCCGGGTCGCCGAATGCCTGCCAGGTCGCCCGCTCGGCGAGACCGGTGACAACCTGCGTCCCTGCGTAGACACCCTGCTGATCGAGCGTCTTGAACATCGCTCCGCCCGTCGTGCCGGCCCAGGCGATGAAGAGCAGGTCGGGATTCGCGTTCTTCGCCTGCTGGGCGAACGGCGTGAAGTCGGTCGCGCTCAGCGGCACCGAGATCTCGGTGACGTTGTGACCGTTGAAGAACGCCTTCACGGCCGCGTAGTTGCCGTGGCCGAACACGCTGTCCTGGTCGAAGACGACGACCTTCTTGCCGGTCGCCTTGCCGAGGTACGACTTTGCGGCGAGCACGTCCTGGATCGTCTGGCGGCCGGCGCGGAACGTGTACTTGTTGATGCCGGTGATCGCGTCGGCAGCGGCCGGGCCGGAGATGTACAGCACCTGGTTCTGGGCGGCGAGCGGAGCGATCTGCACCGCGACGCCGGAGGAACCGGTGCCCATCAGGATCTTGGTGCCCTGCCCGATCAGGTCCTTCGCGGCGGTGACGCCGGTGGCGGCGTCGCCCTTGTCGTCCACGTAGGTGATGTCGAGCGTCTTGCCGTTGACCTTGCCCGTCCCCTTCGTGGCGTACTGGAGCCCGAGCTTGAAGCCCTGGATCTCCTCGGCGCCGTACGCCCCGAGGACGCCGGTGCGCGGGTAGATGAAGCCGATCTTGTACGAGGCCGTCGAGCTGCTGGGACTTCGCGGCAACGGTTGCCGTGCCGGCGAGCAGCATGAACAGCGCAGCCCCGAGCATGACCTTCGTGAAGCGATGGCGCATGAACGCATCCTCCTGATTGATGGCAAACCTGAGACCCGATTCAGGTGTCTCCTTATACGGCGCGCCCAGCCGGAAGTCAAGTCCTCCACTCGACCACCGGAACTTCTGTTGACCCCGGGCGCCCTGCCTGAGAGAGACGCCGGATGGTTGCGGTTGTTAGCCGGAGAGGTGGCCGGGCTTACGCAGCGAGCTCCGCGCCACGCCGCAGCCGGGCGAGCGAGACGTCGCGCCCGAGCAGCTCGAGGCTCTCGTAGAGCCCGGGCGAGATCCGCGAGCCCGTGACGGCGACGCGGATCGGCAGGTAGACCGTCTTCGGCTTTGCGTCGAGGTGCTCGCAGAGCAGCTTCAGGGCCGCCTCGAGGCTCGGCGCATCCCACGGCTCGAGCGGCTCGAGCTCGTCTGCGGCGCGGGTCAGGATCCCCGCGTCGAGCAGGGCCGGGTCGGGGTCGACGTCCTCGAACAGGAAGCGTGCGAAGTCCGGGAACTCGCCCAGGCGCCCCATCTTCTCCTGCACGATCGGAGCCGCCGCCCGGATCCGCGCCTCATCCCAGTCGATCCCCTGCTCGCGCAGGTAGGTGACGAGCGCGTCCGCGTAGGCATCGACGTCGAGCGCGCGCAGGTACTGGCCGTTCATCCAGTCGAGCTTCGCGTAGTCGAAGGTGGCAGGGCTCGCGCCCACGCGCTCCAGCGTGAACCGCTCGACCAGCTCGTCGCGCGACATGATCGTGGTCTCGCCGTCGGGCGCCCAGCCGAGCAGCGCCAGGAAGTTCATCAGCGCCGGCGCGATGTAGCCCGCGTCACGGAACTCCGCGATCGACTGCGCGCCGTGCCGCTTGGAGAGCTTCTTGCCGTCGTCGCCGAAGATGTTGGGCGCGTGGGCGTAGATCGGAAGCGCGGCGCCGAGCGCCTCGAGCACGACGATCTGCTTGGGCGTGTTGGAGACGTGGTCGTCGCCGCGGATCACGTGCGTGATCCCGTCGACCCAGTCGTCGACCGGCGACGCGTAGTTGTAGACGGGGCGACCGTCGGAGCGGAGGATGACCATGTCCTCGAGCTCGGCCGCCGGGAACTCGATGCGCCCCTTGATCGCGTCGTCCCAGCCGATCACGCCCTCTTTCGGCATCCGGATCCGGATCGCGCCGTCGTCCTCGTACGCCTTGCCCTCGGCGACGAGCCGTGCCGCCTCGACCCGGCAGCGCTCGGCGCCGTCGAGCTGGAACCGGGTCTCGCCGTCCCACTCGATCCCGAGCCAGCGCAGCGACTCCTCGATCTGCCCCACCGCCTCGGCCACCTCGCGGCTCGTGTCGGTGTTCTCGATCCGCAGCAGGCACTCGCCGCCCTGGCCGCGCGCGAAGAGCCAGTTGAAGAGGAATGTGCGCACGCCTCCGATGTGGAGGAAGCCGGTCGGGCTCGGTGCCATGCGGACGCGGACGGTCATCAGGGCAGTGTAGGTGCGAGCGGTCTCGTCAGCCGCCGGCGCCCTCAGCGCCCACACCGACGGCAGCGAGAGGATCAGCAGCCAGGTCGTGAGCATCACGCCGAGCGAGAGCCACAGCGTCTCGGTGACGCCGATCGCATCCGACAGCGGCCCGACGATCGCGAAGCCGAGCGGCATCAGCACGAACGAGCCGAGGACGTCGTAGGAGCTGACGCGCGACTGCATCTGCTCGGGGATCTCCCGTTGGAACAGCGTGAACCAGAGCGTCAGGTGCACCGCGATCCCGGCACCGGCGCAGAACGACGCGATCGAGAGCAGCCACACGGACGGCGCCAGCACGAGCACGAGCACCTGGCCGGCCAGCGGTATCGCCCACAGCGTGCAGGCGACGAGCGGGCGCTTCGGGCGCACGCGCAGCGCGATCAGGCTGCCGAGCACGGCACCGACGCCGCTGAAGGCGACGATCGTCCCCCACGCCCCGGCGCCGCCGAGATCCTCCTTCGCGATCACCGGTCCGAGGATGATCCAGGCGCAGAAGCCGAGGTTGCCGATCCCGAACAGGATCACCGACGCCCACAGCCAGGTGCGCGACGTGAACTCCTTCCAGCCCGCGCGCAGCTCGTGCACGAATCCCTCGCGCTCCTCGGTCACCGCGCGGGGCGCGATCCTGATCCGGTAGAGGATCGCGGCGCAGACGAAGAAGCTCAGCGCGTCGATGCCGAGCGCGGAGCCCGGCGAGCCCGCGACGACGAGGGCACCGCCGATCGCCGGCCCGAGGATCCCGGTCAGGTTGCGGCTCAGGCCCTGCAGCGCATTCGCCTGCTGGAGGCGCGCGGGGCTGACGGTCTGCGGCACGAGCCCGACCTCGGCCGGGACGACGAGCCCGCCGCCGACGCCGTAGATGCCCTGGAGGACGACGATGAGCAGGATCGAGCCGCCGCCCGTGAGGACGAACGCCGCCGTCGCCGCCTGCGCCGCTCCCTGCAAGAGCGAGGCGCCGGCGATCACGAGGTTGCGGGGCAGCCGGTCGGAGAGCACGCCGCCGCCGACGAGCACGAGCGCCTCGGCGATCTGGCGGACCGCGAAGACGATCCCGAGGTCGGTGGCGCTGCCGATGTCGAGCACGGCGAACGCGAGGGCGATCCCCGCCAGGCGGTCGCCGACGGTGGTGATCACGGTGCCGCTGAACAGCAGCCGGAAGTCGCGCTCCTGGAGCGCACCAAGGTTCTCTCTCAGCCTCACGACAGCGACCAGCCTAATCTCGCGCTGCGAGCCCGTTGCCGGGTAGCGTGCGTCCCATGCTGTTCGGCGCCCACGTCTCGTCCTCCGGCGGCATCTGGACCGCGATCGACCGGGGCGAGGAGATCGGCTGCGACGCGGTGCAGGTGTTCACGCAGAGCCCGCGCATGTGGCGGCCGACGAACCACACGCCCGAGGCCGTGGCCCGGTTCCGCGAGCGTCGCGAGGAGGCCGGGATCGCCAGCGTCGTCTGCCATGCGCTCTACCTCGTCAACCTTGCCTCGCCCGATCCGGTGATCTATGACAAGTCGATCGCGGCGATGCGGGCGTCACTCGAGGCGGCCGACGCGATCGGGGCCGAGGGCGTGATCTTCCACGTCGGCTCGCATCTCGGCGCAGGCTTCGATGCCGGTCTCGAGCAGATCGTGCCGGCGCTCCGCGGGCTGCTCGAGCTGACGACCGACGACCTGTGGCTGCTGATGGAGAACTCGGCCGGCACCGGCGGCACGATCGGACGCTCGACCGACGAGCTCGCCGCCATCCATGCCGCACTCGACCACCATCCGCGGCTCGGTGTCTGCCTCGACTCGTGCCACTGGTACGCATCGGGCGTCGACGTCACAGACGCGGCCGTGCTCGATGCGGCGGTCGCCGATCTCGACCGCCAGATCGGGCTCGACCGGCTGCGCTGCCTGCACGTCAACGACTCCAAGGAGCCGCTCGGCTCGAATCGCGACCGCCACGACTCGATCGGCGCCGGGCTGATGGGCCAGGGCCTGCACACGTTCCTCGCCCACCCCGCGTTCCAGGAGCTGCCGGCGATCCTCGAGACGCCGGGGCCGGACGGGCACGGGCCGGACGCGGCCGAGCTCGCGCGGCTGCGGAAGCTGCACGGTGGACGTGAAGACCAGGCGGACGCGGAAGCCCGTGACGACAGGCTGAAGGCCGGGAGGCCGACGGGAACCGTAGGTTCCCGGCTTCGGACCACGCGGCTGCAGCCGAGGCGAGCGGAATCAGATCCGTGCATTCTGCGCGAAGACCCGGAAGCTCGGGCTCGCGACCGGCATCTCGTAGAACTCGGGATTGCGGCAGCCGACCTCGTCGCTCCGCTGCTCGTAGCACGGCTCGACCTCGGCATGGCACATCGGCAGCGGCACCTTGCGCGCGACGACGGCACCGAACCCTCCCCGCCGGGCTTCGGCCGCCCGCAACAGATCGAGGTCGATCTCGACGTCGAACACCCGTTGCATGCACCCCATGTACGTGTGGCCGAACGCCTCGTAGGCGTAGACGAACGCGCACGCTCGCTCGATGCAGGCACCCGGGTAGACGACCTTGTCGCAGTGGACCTCGCAGCGCCGGCACTCGACCTCGTCCTGCGGCCGCAGCGGTAGCTCGGTGGGCGTTGTCGGCAACAGGCTGTCGGTCATCTCCGGGATCGTGACAGCACCCGTCCACTCTCCGCAAGACTTGACAAACGGGCGGTTTTCAGGTTGCGCCGAGCCATCGCAACACGTCCGCCGGCGTGTCGGCGGTTGCATCCGGCACCGCAGCCGCCGAATCGTCGTCCGCGAACCAGCGCGCCTGCACGGTCGCCATCCCGAGCGCCTGCGCGCCCGCAACGTCCTCGCGGAGACGATCGCCGACCATCACCGCCTCCCCCGGCTCGACGCCCGCCTGCTCGAGCGCGGATTCGAAGATCAGCGCGTGCGGCTTGCGCTTGCCCACCTCGGCCGAGAGCGCGATCGCATCGAGGCGCTCGAGCAGCCCGATCTCGGCGAAGAGCTCCCGCATCAGCGCCGGCGGGTCGAAGGCGTTCGAGATCAGGCCGACCTCGAGCCCGTCCGCGCGCAGCGTGTCGATCAGCTCGACGACGGCGGGCTCGAGGTGATGCGTGGGGCGCCAGACCCTGTTCTCGGCCACCACGAAGCGGCTCACCGCGTCGCTCGTCCCCTCCGGCACCGAGCGAGGCGAGTAGCGCCTCGATCTCGGCGGTGTAGTCGAGCTCGTCCTCCCGCTCGCGCGACGAGGAGCGGCAGCAACTCGCGGCTGTAGGCGTCGGTGAAGGCCGGCTGCGAGGGTGCTCCGGCGCCGAAGGCGGCAAGGCCGCGAACGTGCCCCTCGACGAACAGCTCCGGATCGAACTTCCAGGCGACCAGGGTGTTGCCCCAGTCGAAGAAGACTGCCCGGATCACCGTGGTGGGTAGGGTAGCTGGGCGACTATGACTCGACGAATACTCCTCGCGGGGCTGGCTCTCGGGCCCGTCGTCATCGCGCTCCACTACTTCACCAACGTCGGCGACACGGCACTCTTCGCCCTCGCCGCGGCTGCGCTGATCCCGCTCGCGTGGCTGATCGGCGAGGCAACCGAGCACGCGGCGGAGCACACGGGGCCGGGCATCGGCGGCTTCCTCAACGCCACGTTCGGCAACGCGCCCGAGCTGATCATCGCCCTGATCGCGATCCACGAGGGGCTGACCGACGTCGTCCGCGGCTCGCTGACCGGCTCCGTCGTCGGCAACCTGCTGCTCGTGCTCGGGTTCTCGCTCTTCGCCGGCGGCCGCGGCGAGATCGAGCGCTGGTCGAGCTTTCTCGCCTTCGGGATGATCGGGCTCTCGATCGGCCTGTTCCTGATCCCGTCGATCCCGAGCTGGTCGAGCGGTCCCGACGCGCAGCGCATCGTCGACCTCTCGATCCCCGTGGCGATCGTCCTACTCGCGATCTACGCGATCGTCACCGTCTACACCCTGCGGCGGCACAGCGGCGTGCACATTGCGAGCGATGAGGAGATCGAGGGCTGGTCGTTCAAGGCCGCACTCGCAGCGCTCGGCGTCGCCACCGTGATCACCGCGCTCGTCGCCGAGGTCCTCGTCGGCTCGCTCGAGACGTTCGCCCACAAGGTCGGCCTGTCGGACTTCTTCGTCGCCGCCGTGATCGTCGCGATCGTCGGCAACGCAGCCGAGCACGGCGGAGCGGTGATCGTCGCCTACCGCGGCAAGATCAAGCTCGCGGCCGAGATCGCGCTCTCCTCGTCGGCGCAGGTGGCGATGTTCCTGATCCCGGCCGTGGTGCTGCTCTCGTGGCTGATCGACCCGCTCGCGCTCGGCTTCCGCAAGGTCGAGATCGCGGCGCTCGTGATCTCGCTCGCCGTGGTGATGGCGACGATCTGGGGCGGGAAGTCGTCGCGGTTTCGCGGCTCGATCCTGATCGCCGCCTACATCGGCGTCGCTGCGATGTTCTTCGTCGCCGGCGACATCTAGCGCAGCACGGCTCAGCCGAAGGTCGCAGGCGTGCGCGTGAGCGGGTACGTCGCGAAGTAGAGCTTCTCGACCGTGCCGTCCTCGGCGCGCACCGCCCGCAGCAGCTCGCCGCGCTCGCGGCCTTCGACGACGCGCCAGCGGTCGGGGCCGTCCGCCTCGAAGTAGGACACGTTGCGCCCGGGCGTGCCTTCCGTCAGATCCGCCCTGAAGCGGCCGCCACGCAACGAGAGCACGATCTCCGACCCCTCCGTCCACCACTGGCCGAGCATCCCGTCCAGCTCCGGCGGAATCGCCGCGCGGGACCCAGAGCTCTGCCGTCCGGGGCAGCGCATCGAGAGCGGCCGCTGCAAGATCGAACGCGAGCGCGAGTGGCCCTGCACCGGCGCCCGTGTTCGTGAGAACCGCCGCGCCGGTGCGCTCGCCACGCTGAACCAGCAGACCCGCAACGAACCCGGGCATCGCTCCATCGTGGCCGACGAGCACGCGATCCCCGCGACGGACCAGGGCGAGCCCGAGCCCCCACCCCATGCTCCAACGCTCCTCATCCACCATTGCCTGAAGCCGCGCCATCCGATCGAGGACCGCCTTCGGCAACACCGCATCGTTCCCGTCGGCGAGGAACATTCCCCAGCGGGCGAGATCGGCGGCGGTCGACCACAACCACCCCGCTGCTCCGGTCGACTCGGTCACCTCCGGGATCCGGTTCGTCGTGCACGGCGTCGGCGAAGGGATCGACGTAGTAGGGGCTCGCCCTGGGCGCATCCGGCCGCAGGCTCGTCCGGGTGAGGCCGAGCGGATCGAGGATCCGCTGCTGCAGGACGTCGGCGTACGACTCCCCCGTGACGCGCATCACGATCTCGCCGAGCAGGGCGAAGACGAGGTTCGAGTAGTGCCACAGCTCGCCGGGGCGAAGCACGAGCTCGGCATCCTCGAGGCCGGCGATCAGCTCCTCGCGAGACGGCGGCTGCATCGACTCCCAGATCTCACCGGGCGGCTCGCGCTGGACGCCGGTGAGGTGGCTGAGCGCCATCCGCACCGTCGGCCCGACCGGCGCCTCCGGCAGGTACGTGCGCATGCGGCGCCTCGAGGTCGATGCGCCCTGCCTGGACGAGCTGCATGATCAGGACGGCGGTGAAGGTCTTCGTGATCGAGCCGATGCGGTAGACGTCGTCGCTCGTCGCTGCGCGCGCGGAGGCGACGTCGGCGACGCCGAGCACGCGCTCCCAGATCACCTCGCCGTCGCGGAAGACGCACGCCGAGACCGAGGGCATCCGCTGCTCCGCCTGCGCGGTGGCGAGGAGCCGGTCGAGCTCGGCTGCGAGCGTCTCAGGCGCGGGCATGAGCAGCCTCCAGAGCGGCGGGCACCAGCTCGAGGGCCTGGTCGATGTCATCGTCGTCGAGATCGAGGTGCGTGACGGCGCGGATGTGCGTCGGCCCGTAGGTCGGTGACAGCCCCACCCCGGCCTCGCGGAGCGCGGCCAGCACCTCGGCGCGCGGCAGCTCGAGCCGCGAGGTGTCGATCTGGACGAAGTTCGTCTCGATCCGGTCGAGCTCCACCGGCACCCCGGCGGCGTGCCAGCCCTCGCCGAGCCGGCGCGCACGCGCATGGTCGACCGCGAGCAGCTCGACGTGGTGATCGAGTGCGTAGAGCGCCGCCGCGGCGACGATCCCCGCCTGTCGCATCGCGCCGCCGAAGAGGAACTTCTGCCGCCAGGCGACCGCCATCAGGTCGGCCGGCCCGGCGAGGATGGCGCCGAGCGGGCAGCCGAGCCCCTTGGAGAGGCAGAGCGTGACGGTGTCGACGCGCGATCCGACCTCTGCCGGCGCAACGCCGAGCGCGACGGCGGCGTTCATCATCCGCGCCCCGTCCATGTGGGTGCTGACGCCGGCCTCCCGCGCGGTTGCGACGACCGCGTCGAGCTCCGCGAGCGGCCACACCCGTCCGCCGGCGACGTTGTGCGTGTTCTCGACGACGAGCACCGCAGGGCGCTGGTCGACCACGTCCTCGGCGGTCGAGCACGCCGCGTGCACCTGCGCCGCCGTGAGCCGGCCGCCGCTGCCCGGCAGGCCGACGGTGAGGAGCCCCGCGTGGGCGGCCGCACCGCCGAACTCGTAGACGAGCACGTGCGAGTGCTCCTCCGCGATGAGCACGTCGCCCGGCCGGCTGTGGAGCTTGAGGGCGATCTGGTTGGCCATCGTCGCGGTCGGCAGGAAGAGCGCGCGCTCCTGGCCGAGCAGCTCGGCGACCCGTTCCTGCAGCTCGTTGACCGTCGGGTCTTCCTGCATCTGCTCGTCGCCGACGACCGCCGCCGCGATGGCGGCGCGCATCCCCGGCGTCGGGCGCGTGACGGTGTCGGAGCGAAGATCGATCACGGTCGTCCATTCTGCACGCGCAGCGACGACGAGCTCGGGTGGTACGTTCGAGGCATGATCGTGATCGGCGTCGACGGGTCGGAGGTCGCCAAGGAGGCTCTCCGGTACGGGCTCCACGAGGCGAAGCTGCGGGGCACCCGCGTGCGCGCCGTCCACGCCTGGATGCCGTCGACGATGATGCCGGCGACCGGCCCGGGAATGGTTCCGCCGATGGACATCGAGCCGTACCGCGAGGCAGCCGAGCAGCTGCTGCGCACGACGGTGGCAGCCGTCGCGGGTGAGCAGGCCGACAAGGTCGAGCTCGTCGTCTCCGAGTCTCCCGCCGGCCCGGCGTTGATCGACAACGCGCACGACGCCGAGCTGATCGTCGTCGGCCGCCGTGGCCGCGGCGCGGTGAAGTCGCTCGTGCTCGGCTCGGTGAGCAGCTACGTGCTGCAGCACTCGACGTGCCCCGTGCTCGTCGTGCAGGCACCGCACCACCCGGACTGAGCGCCTGGGCGCGGCTTCAGCCTCACCCGGGCTGCCCGAGCGGTCTCCCGCCTGACCGCACCTACACTGCCCTGATGGACATTGCACTCCTCGAGTCGACGATGAGCGACCGCGGCGAGCCCGCCTACCGCACCCGCCAGGTGTGGGAGTGGGCCGCCAAGGGCGCCGACGGCTACGACGCGATGACGAACGTGCCCGCGGTGCTCCGCGAGGCGCTTGTCGACAGCGTCCCGTTCTCGACCCTCACCGTGACCGGGGAGCAGCAGGCGCGCGACGGCACCCTGAAGACGCTCTTCCGCACCCACGACGGCCACCCCGTCGAGGCGGTCCTGATGCGGTATCGCGACGGGCGGCGCTCGATCTGCGTCTCGTCGCAGTCCGGCTGCCCGCTCACCTGCACGTTCTGCGCCACCGGCGCGATGCAGTTCGGCCGCAACCTGACGCCGTCGGAGATCCTCGACCAGGCGCTCCACTTCCGCCGGCTCGAGGCGATTGACCACTGCGTCTTCATGGGGATGGGCGAGCCGTTCATCAACTTCGACAACGTGATCGCGGCCGCGCGCCGGCTGCCGGATCTCGGCATCACGCCGCGGCGGACGACGATCTCCACGGTCGGCTGGATGCCCGGCCTGACGCGGTTCATCGACGAGGTCGACGAGCCGATCCGCCTCGCGCTGTCGCTCCACGCGGCGAGCCCTGGCCTCCGCTCGTCACTGATGCCGGTGAACGACCGCTATCCGCTGCCCGACGTGCTCGCCGAATGCGAGCGCTACGTCGAGCTGCGCGGCCGCAAGGTCTACATCGAGTACGTGATGCTCGAGGGCGTCAACGACACCCCGCGCCATGCCGCCGAGCTCGCCGCGATCCTCGATCCCAAGTCCTTCAAGGTGAACCTGATCCCGTACAACCCGACCGGGATGTACGGCGGCTCGTCGCGCGACGCGATCGCCGCGTTCAAGCACGTGCTCGACCGCGCGCGGATCCCCGCGACGGTTCGCCTCACGCGCGGCCGCGACATCGCGGCGGCGTGCGGGCAACTAGCGGCCACGCGCTGAACGCCCGAGAGGGGCGGCCCGCTCTGGGGAGGCGGACAACTGGCGTCTACCCGCGTGACGACGTAAGGTTGTCGAGTATGGAGGGCGACTCAGACCTCATCCAGCCGGGCGAAACGGCATACCACCTGCAGTTGACCGCAGCCGAGCTGAAGGTCACTCACACCGCCCTGAAATCACTGTTCGACGACCTCGGCCACGACGAGGCTGACGTACGGGAGGTCGTGCGCGGCGTGCTCGCGAAGCTCCCGGATGAACACTCGATCCGAGCGATCGACCTAGACAGCCATAGCTGAGGCGACCCGAGCGCTCTCCTGTCGTCTGGTCGGCGGCGTGCGGACAGCTCGCCACGACCCGCTGAGAACTGGCGTGGAGCTTCAGCCTCACCCGCGGGTGAGGCTGAAGCCACAGCCGTTTCAGGCGGTCATGCGGCCGGCCACCGTGTACTTCGTGACCGACGTTCTGCGACCGGGAGTGTCACCCGTGTCCATCGCGTTCAGGGCAGAGTCGCCCTTGGCGTAGTCATCCTCGTTGTCGAAGAACAGCACCACGAGCGACGAGTTGGCGGCCTCGTCGTGGAGCATCAGGATCTCGGTCGCCGGGACGTCGTCCGGCCGGGGTCGTTCTCGATCTGCTTCGTCAACTCGGCCATGCGCTGGCTGTCCACACCTTCGAACGTGACTGCGCGGGCAAGTGCCATTTTCGCCTCCTTGCGATCGACGACGTACGGATCGCCCGTAGTCCAGGGCCACCACACAGCGTTACATACCGCAGAGGGCGCGCTAGCGTGCGACGTGCGCGAGCACGCCGTCGAGCGGGCGCGGCACGCGGTCGAGGTCGAGCGCCTCGACGAGCGGTGCCGCGAGGGAGATCTTCCAGTTCGTCAGGAAGCCTCGCAGCTGCTCCTCGGTGGCCCGGCCCCGATGTGCCGGCTGCTTCTGGTAGGTGCGGAACGAGCCCAGCTTCCCGTGCGCGGCGAAGATCTCCTCCACCGCCTCGACCCCGAGGCTCCGGATCAGCTCGTCCTCCAGGTCACGGTCGCAGACGAAGAAGCCGAGCCGCTCCATCGCGGCCCGGTCGAGGTCGACGCCGAGACCGGCGCGCTCGAGCGCACGACGGAATGCGCCCTCCTCCCCCACGTCGCAGAAGCCTGCCAGCCCGACGTTCGAGCCCTGCGGACCGTAGAGATCGAGGAACCGGCCGATCGCCTGCGCACCGCCGATCGCGCACCACGGATACGCTCTCGTCACGCGAGATCGCGGCCGCGTCGAGCCGCGAGCGCCTCCAGCGCGACCTTGTCGCTGACGCCCTCGACCAGCACCACCGCTCGCACGTGCTGCATCTCGGCAGTCTGCCGAGCGCGACGCGACACCCGAGGGCCTGCCTGTCGCCAGGCAGGCCCTCGGGTGCGTTACGCGGCCGCGACGGGAGCCGTCGTGACGTCCGTGTCGGCATCCGCAGGAGGCTCTGTGCTGCCGGAGTCGAGCCGGAACGGCGGGTAGGTGTCGGTCATCAACCCTGCGTAGGCGGCGACGCGGAAGACCCAGCGGTTGAGGCCGAGAACGAGGTCGTAGAGCGACCGCGGATAGTTGCCGGTGAAGAGCAGCGCCAGCCCGGCGAACAGCACGAGCAATCCGATCAGGCCGCCGCCGGTGGCATAGAGCCAACCGTCGCCGTTACCCGACATGGCCGACCAGGCGCCGCCGGTGAAGATCGCGACGATCACGTACTGCGGAATCGCGAGCAGCCACCACTTGATCAGGACGAGGCCGCGGGAGAGCTGCTCCGGATAGTCGACCTCGAGCCCCGCCGGGTACGCCGCATCGGCCGCGAGCGAGAAGGGCGGGTACTTGTCGGTGCCGAGCGCGCTGTAGGAGTAGAAGCCGACGCGCCACGACCAGCGGAGCACGCCGACGTTGTAGTCGAAGATCCGGCGGGGATAGCGCCCGGTGAACAGGATCGCGAAGCCCGCGACGACGGTCGAGAGGACGAAGCCGATCCAGAGGAAGAAGAGGACAATGAAGTGCGGAATGGCGAGCAGCCACTTGACGAGCCACTGCCAGCGGCTCACGTCGGGGTCGAGCTCGCCGGTGAGGCGAAGGGGAAAGGGCTGTGCAGTCACGGTGTCGTGCTCCTTCGGTGGGTGATTGGTGGGCTACGCATGGGCCACCGCAAACCGAAGCAGCGTCTTCTGCGATCCTCGAACTCCACCTTCTCACCAATCCGTTGCCCGCGTAGTGCGGTTATCACCCGTCTTTCGCGAGCGGCGCCGCTAGGCTCGCGACATGAAGGAAGCCCGGCTCGAAGACTCCGGCTCCGGCCTCGCACCCACCGAGGAAGGGTGGTTCGTCGTCAACGTGCGCGACGCCACCTGGCTGAACTCGGACGACTTCGGCTCCGGGTGCATCTTCGACAGCCACGACGCCTGGTTCAAGCAGGTCGGCATCAACATCAGCGTCCTGCATGCCGGGCGAGCCGAACTGCCTCTACCACTCCGAGTCGCAGCAGGAGGGGTTCCTCGTGCTGTTCGGAGAGGGCAAGCTGCTCGTCGAGGGCGAGGAGCGGCCGGTGCGCCAATGGGACTTCGTCCACTGCCCGGCCGGCACGGAGCACGTCTTCGTCGGGGCCGGCGACGGGCCGTGCGCGATCCTGATGGTCGGTGCGCGGACGCCGGACGAGCAGCTGCTCTACCCCGTCTCGGAGCTCGCGGCGCGGTACGGCGCGAGCGCGGAGGAGGAGACGCCCTCGGCGGAGCAGGCCTACGCGCGGTTCGAGCGGCCGCGGAACGAGAAGCCGCCGTACTGGGATCAGCTTCCCTGGGCCTGACCGACCGCCGGCTACATCGCGCCTGCCGGCCTGTAGGTGCACACCTGCACGCCCGCGTCGCTCGTGACCGCCGAGACGAGCTCGAGCGTGTGCAGCGCGCCGTCCTCCGGGAAGATGCTCTTGCCGCCACCGAGGAGCACCGGCATCACGATCAGCCGAAGCTCGTCGACGAGGCCCTCGTGCAGCAGGGTGCGGGCGAGCGTCGGGCTGCCCATCACGACGAGATCGCCCCCGTCGGCCTCGCGCAGCTCGCGGATGCGGGCGACAGCCTCGTCGCCCGGGATCAGGGTGGTGTTGTTCCACGTCAGCTCGTCGTCGCTCAGGGTCGACGAGACGACGTGCTTCGCGATCCCGTTCATCTGATCGGCGAACGGGTCGCCCGCCCGGTCGGGCCAGGCGGCCGCCATCGTCTGCCACGTGCGCCGTCCGAACAGCAGCGCGTCCGCGTTGCCGAGCGCGCCGGCGAAGGCGCCACCCACGACCTCCGGGTCGAAGAACGGGTGCGTCCAGCCGCCGTGGGTGAAGCCGCCGTCGGTGTCCTCGTCAGGCCCGCCCGGCGCCTGCACGACGCCGTCGAGGCTCATGAACTCGATGATCACGATCCGCATGAGATTCGCTCCTTCGCTCGTTAGTCGGGTCAGGAAGTAGACCGTCGCGACCTGCCGAACTCATCGCCGGAGCCGCCGCGCCTAGCCCGCCTGTCGGGCGCTGCCTGCGTGCGCCGGGCGCGATCCTCGACCAGCAACCCGGCGAGGTGCTGGAGCAGGTTCCAGGAGACATCGGGGTTCGCCTTCGCGAACTCGCGGAAGTCCCAGAACCGGATCGTCAGGCAACGGAGCGGGGTCTCGGCGGTCACCGTCGCCGTGCGTGGCTGCCTGGTGATCATCGCCAGCTCGCCGAAGTGGTCTCCCGGGCCGATCGTCGCGACGGTCTCCCCTCCCACGCTGACCGCCGCCGTTCCCTCGGCGATGACGAAGAACCCGACGCCGTCGGCGTGGCCCTCCCGCACGACAGCGCGCCCGGGCGCGAAGCCGAGCTCCTTGAAGCCACCCGCGAGCTTCCGCAGCTGCCGCTTGTTGAGACCGCTGAAGAGCGGGATCAGGGCGAGATCGTCCGCGAGCCGGGCCATGCGGCGATCCTAGTACGGCGGCGTTGGAACGCCGGAGGCTGCGCGACCTATCATCCGCTCGTGAAACGCGTGCTCGCGATCGCGCTCGTGCTCCTGGCGGTGCCGGCAAGTAGCTCTCGCCACCCCGGCCAAGCCCGGTTGCAGCCCTGCCCAGACGCGCGCCGTGATCGCGCGTTTCGTCACGGCGTTCAACGCCGGCAACCGCAAGCGCTCAACGAGGCCTGGGTCAACAAGCTGTCGTTCAAGTGGTACGGCGTCACGAGCCCTCCGGGCATGCGAACGATGCAAGCCGCGGTCCAGCGCTCGACGCTCCTGCCCTACTTCGCCGAACGTCACGCGGCGCACGAGCGCTTGCAGCTGACGAAGGTGAAGGTCAACGGCGTCACGGCCGGCGCCTACGCCAACTTCGAGTTCGAGTTGCTTCGCAGTGCGGACGACCTCCCGGGCGGGCCGCGTCTCTACCGCGGCAAGGGCGCGGCACTGTGCTCGTCCGGCCGGCTGATGGTCTGGTCGATGGGCGCAGTGACCTAGCGGATGTCCACGAACTACTTCGGTGAGGACGTCGCGGCGCGGTACGACGATCCCGACGACGAGATGTCCCAGGCCGCGACGATCGACCCCGTCGTCGACTTCATCGCCGCCCTCGCCGGCGACGGAGCGGCGCTCGAGCTCGGCATCGGCACCGGCCGCATCGCGCTACCGCTCGCACGGCGGGGCGTCCGCGTGCACGGCATCGACCTCTCGGAGGCGATGGTGGCGAGGCTGCAAGGCCAAGCCCGGCTCGGAGGAGATCGGCGTCACGATCGGCGACTTCGCGACGACGGCGGTCGAGGGACGCTTCTCGGTCGCCTACCTCGTCTTCAACACGATCATGAACCTGACCACGCAGGACGAACAGGTCGCGTGCTTCGGGAACGTCGCCGCGCACCTCGAGCCCGGCGGGTGCTTCGTGATCGAGGTCATGCTCCCCGATCTGCAGCGGCTCCCGGCCGGGGAGACGTTCCGGCCGTTCACCGTCACGCCGACCCGGCTCGGCTTCGACGAGTACGACGTCGTGCGCCAGGGCCTGATCTCGCATCACTACTGCGGTGAGGGACGGGAGCGCTCGAGGTCAACGCGATTCCGTTTCGCTACGTGTGGCCGGCCGAGCTCGACCTGATGGCGCGGCTCGCGGGAATGACGCTGCGCGAGCGCTGGAGCGGCTGGAAGCGCGAGCCGTTCACGGCGGACAGCACCAAGCACGTCTCGGTGTGGGAGAAGACCGACTCGGCGGCAGTAGCGCGCGTTACGCCCGGAACGGCGCCGGGCACGCCTCGATCTTCGGGATCGAGAAGCGCGCGATGGTGCCGAAGCCCTCGGCCGGCTTGCACGCCTGCGCGACGCCGGCATCGCACGCGACCGAGAGGAAGATGAACGCGTCCTCGATCGTGAAGTCGTGCTGGTCGACGAGGAGCCTCGCGGCCTCCTCCGAGACGAGCGCGAGCGCGTCGGCGTAGTCGGGCGCCGATGCGTGCGGCACCCAGCGATCGTCGAGCTCGGTCACCGGCCAGGTCGCCTGCCTGCCCTTGAGCACGTCGAAGCGGATGTCGACCTCGCCCGCGATCTCGACGCCGGTGAAGCAGATCTCGCCGTCGCCCATCGCCGCATGCATGTCGCCGACCGCGAACATCCCGCCCGGCTGGCGCACCGGAAAGAAGATGCGCGAGCCCTTGCCGTGCCAGTGGTCGTCGAGGTTGCCGCCGTGTTGCCCGGCATGGCCGGTCGCGAGCGTCTCGCCGCCGGTCGCGACGCCGACGACGCCGACCATCGGGTTGGCCGGGAACGAGATCCTCTCGTTCATCTTCACCATCCCGTCGCGCACCTGGAACATCTGGGTGACGGGCGCCTCGACGAGCCCGCTCAGCTGCCCGAAGCCGGGAATCAGCGTCGCAACGCCCCACTCGACCGGCCGCACGTCGAGGATCTCCGCCACGAGCGAGTCGCCGGGCTCGGCGCCGCGCACGGCCACGGGCCCGGTGGCGCTGTTGATGCGCCCGAGGTCGATGTCGGTGACGAGGTCGGCCTCGCTCTTGATCTGCCCCGTGAAGCAGTCGTTCGTCTCGAAGGTGACGACGTCGCCCGGCTCGATCTCGAGGACGGGCTCGAGGTCGGGGCCGAAGGCCCAGATCACCTGATCACGCGAGAGCCGGTGCCGTGCCATGTGTCCCCCGTTCGTCGGTTGGGCTCATACTTCCACGGTGGACGACGACCCGCCCATCTGCCCTGCCTGCGGCGTCACGATGGTGCCTGCGGCGCTGAGCGCCGGCGGGGCGTCGGACGGCGACTGGGTGTGCCTGGAGTGCGAGGAGACGGGCGCGCCGGCCGACTAGCAGCGCCAACCGAGATCGCGACAAGCGCTCGATCCAACCCGCCGGCTGGAGCAGTCACGCCGCGGCCCACGCCTGTGGACAAAAAGTTGCAGTTTCGACACGAAGGGTGTCTCCCTCCGGGAGACACCCTTCGTGCGTTCGTGCGCACGTTGCGAGAAGTTTCGCTGCGTCCGGCGCACCCCGACGACGCGACCTCTCCGGCCGGGACCTGGCCGGCTCGGGCAGCGCCGAAGCAGCGCATGCGGACCCAGCGTGCCGGGCGGCGACGGCGCGTTCGCAGCCGCGTCAGCCGGACGGCGATCGTGGCGTGGCGGCGCACGATCTGCCAGCGGCCGTCGCGCCGCACCCAGATGTCCGTCACGTGCATGGCGTGCGAGAGGTCGCGGCCGTCGAGCCGCGCGGTCTGCCGGTAGCGGGAGACGAGCACGGCGGTGTCGCCGTAGATCTCCGGGTCGATCTCCTCGTAGGCGAACTCGTCGATCTCGTACGGGCCTGAGGCAGCCTCGAGGAACGCCTCGCGGTCGAGCTCGCCGGCAGCGCCGTTGAGCGTGAACTCCGCGGCGAGCAGCTGCTCGAGGCGCCCGCGGTCGTGCTGTTGCACCGCGACGACGAGCTCGCTCGAGAGGGTGATCAGCTCATGGAAGATCGGCACGTCAGGCCTCCACCCCGATGCGCGGCCCGTCGTCGAACGCGTGCTTGACGATCGGCTCCTTGGCCGCCTTCACCTCGTCGAGCCGCCGCACCGGGCGCGACTGCGGCGCGGACTTGAGCAGCTCCGGATTCTCCGCCGCCTCGCGTGCGATCTTCTTCATCACCTCGATGAACGCATCGAGGCGTTCCTTGGGCTCGGTTTCCGTCGGCTCGACCATCAGCGCCTCGGGCACGACGAGCGGGAAGTAGATCGTCGGTGGGTGGACGCCGTAGTCCATGAGTCGCTTGGCGATGTCGAGCGCAGTGATCCCGTACTCCTTCTTCAACGCGCGAGCCGAGACCACGAACTCGTGCATGCACAGACGATCGTAGGGAACCTCGTAGTCGTCTCGCAACCCGGCGAGCACGTAGTTCGCGTTGAGCACGGCCGTCTCCGACATCGCCTGCAGGTCGGGGCCGTAGGCACGCATGAAGGCGTAGGAGCGGACGAAGACCCCGAACGGCCCGGCGAATCCGCGCACGCGGCCGATCGACTTCGGACGGTCGCGGTCGAGCCGGAACGCGTCGCCGTCACGCACGACCTGCGGTGAGGGCAGGAACGGCTCCAGGTCGGCACGCACCGCGACCGGCCCGCCACCCGGCCCACCGCCGCCGTGCGGCTGCGAGAACGTCTTGTGGAGGTTGTAGTGGACGATGTCGAAGCCCATGTCTCCGGGCCGCGATCTGCCGACGACCGCGTTGAGGTTGGCGCCGTCGTAGTAGAGGAGCGCGCCGGCGTCGTGGAAGATCCGCGCCACCTCGACGATGTCCTCGTCGAAGAGCCCGAGGGTCGAGGGGTTCGTCAGCATCAGCCCGGCGGTGCGCTCGTTCACCTTCGCGCGCAGGTCGTCGAGGTCGAGGTTGCCGCGATCGGTCGTCGCCACCTTCTCGAGCTTGTACCCCGCCATCGTGACGCTCGCGGGGTTGGTGCCGTGCGCCGTGTCGGCGGTGATGATCGTGTCGCGCTGCTCGCCCTCGCCCCTGTCGGCGAAGTACGCCCGCATCAGCATCAGGCCGGTGAGCTCGCCCTGCGACCCGGCCGCGGGCTGCAGGGTGACGGCGGGCAGCCCGGCCACCTCGGCCAGGATCAGCTGCAGCTCCCACATCAGCTCGAGCGCCCCCTGGGCGCCCTCGTCCTCCTGATGCGGATGCAGGTGCGCGAAGCCGGGCAGCCGCGCCGCGACCTCGTTGACCCGCGGGTTGTACTTCATCGTGCAGGAGCCGAGCGGATAGAAGCCCGTGTCGATCCCGAAGTTGCGGTCGGCCAGGTTCGTGAAGTGGCGCACGATCTCGTTCTCGGCCAGCTCGGGCAGGCGCGGCGGCTCCTTGCGGGCGAGCGCCGCCGGAACCTCGGGCACCGGCAGGCCGTAGTTGGGGACGCGCCCCGCCCTGCGGCCTGCCTGGCTCTTCTCGTAGATGAGCTCCATCAGCCGCACACCTCCGCGAGCACGTCGGCGAGGCGGTCGATGTCGGCCGGGGTGCGCTTCTCGGTCAGCGCGACGAGCAGCACGTCGTCCATGCCCTCGTAGTCCCGCCCGAGCGCATAGCCCGGGTGGACGCCGAGCTTCCGCGCCTCGCGCACCACCTCGCGCGCCGGCTTTGGCGTCCTCAGCGCGAGCTCCTTGAAGATCGGCTGGTCGAACGCGGCGGGAAGGTCGATGCGCTCCCGCGCATACGCCGGCGAGCGCCATGCAGGTCTCCCCGAGCTCGCGCAGTCCCTGCGGGCCGAGCCAGGAGAGCGTGACGAGACCACCGAGGGCGAGCAGGGTCTGGTTGGTCGTCATGTTCGACGTCGCCTTCTCGCGGCGGATGTGCTGCTCGCGCGTCTGCAGCGTGAGCACGAAGCCGCGGTCGCCGTTGAGGTCGGTCGTCTGGCCGACGATCCGACCCGGCAGCCGGCGGATGAACGCGGTGCGCGAGGCGAGGAAGCCGTAGTGCGGACCGCCGTAGCTCTGGGCGTTGCCGACCGACTGCCCCTCGCCGATCGCCATGTCGCAGCCGTACGCGCCGGGCGCCTCGAGCACGCCGAGCGAGGTGAGGTCGACGTGGGCCACGGCGAGCGCGCCGGCGTCGCGGGCAGCGGCGGCGAGCGCGGGCGCGTCCTCGAGGCAGCCGAAGAAGTTGGGCTGCGGAAACAGCACCGCGGCAGCATCGACGGCCGCCTCGGCGATGCGCTCGGGATCGGTGACACCGCCCTCGTGCGGGACCTCGACGATCTCGAGGCCGAACCCCGGCGCATAGGTCTTGACGACCTCGCGCACCTGCGGGTTGAGCGTCTCGGCCAGCACGATGCGCGTGCGCCCGGTCGCGTGCTTCGCGATGTAACAGGCGTCGGCCGCGACCGTGAAGCCGTCGTAGCCGGACGCGTTCGACACGTCC
This sequence comes from uncultured Thermoleophilia bacterium, assembly GCA_963751875.1. GTDB lineage: Bacteria > Actinomycetota > Thermoleophilia > Gaiellales > Gaiellaceae > Gaiella. The sequence goes on along the minus strand of CAVVWG010000022.1, from coordinate 40,508 downwards.
ATCCCCGTCAGCTCGCAGATCGCCGTCTGGTACTCGAAGATCGCCTGCAGGACGCCCTGGCTCATCTCGGGCTGGTACGGCGTGTAGGCGGTCAGGAACTCGCCGCGCTGCAGGATCATGTCGACGATCGCGGGCGTGTGGTGGTCGTAGATGCCGGCGCCGAGGAACGAGAGCTCGATGCCGGTATGCGAGTTCTTCGCGGCGAGCGATTCCAGATGCCGGATCAGCTCGACCTCGGTCAGCGCCGGCGGGACGTCGAGCTCGCGGTCGAAGCGCACTCCCTCCGGGATCTGCTCGAACAGGTCGTCGATCGACGAGACGCCGATCGCCGCGAGCATCTCGTCGCGGTCGCGCTCCGTGAGCGAGAGATACCCGTCGGTCATTGCTCGGCCACGACCGCCCGATACGCCTCGACGTCGAGCAGGTCGTTCACCTCCGTCGGGTCGGTGAGGCGGATGCGCACCAGCCAGCCTTCGCCGTACGGGTCCTCGTTGATCGACTCGGGCTCCTCCGAGGCCTTCTCGTTCACCTCGAGAATCTCGCCCGAGAGCGGTGCGATCACGTCGGAGACGGCCTTGACCGACTCGACCTCGCCGTACGCCTCGTCCTTGATCGTCGAGCCTCCGACTGCGGGTGCCTCGAAGTGCACGAGCTCGCCGAGGGCGTCCTGCGCCCACCAGGTGATCCCGAGCACCGCCTCGTCGCCCTCGATCCGCGCCCAGTCGTGCTCGGCGTGGTACTTCAGATCCTCCGGGTAGCTCTCTTCCCCTGCCACCTAGCTCTCCTCCCTACGTCGTTAAATGGACTTCGCATAGATCGGCTTCTTGACGACGTGCGCCCGCTTCGGCTTGCCGCGGACGTCGATCACGAGCTCCGTGCCCGGCGCCGCCGACGCGCTCGGGACGTATCCCATCCCGATGCCGACGTCGAGCATCGGCGAGTGCGTTCCCGAGGTGACCTCGCCACCGCCGACGATCGGCATGCCCTGCCGTGGCACGGCCTTCTCGTCCATCACGAAGGCGGCCAGCCTCTGTGCCGGTCCTTCCTCCTTGATCCGGCGCAGCTCGGCGACGCCGCTGAACTCCTTCTCGAGCGCGCACGTCCAGCCGAGGCCGGCCGAGATCGCGTCGGTGTCAACCGTGATGTCATTGCCGTGCAACGGATAACACACCTCGAGCCGGAGCGTGTCACGCGCGCCGAGGCCACAGGGCGTCGTCCCGTTCGCGATGATCGCATCCCAGAGCTCGACCGCGTCCTCGGCGACGCACATCAGCTCGACGCCCGACTCACCCGTGTAGCCCGTGCGGCAGACCATCACCTCGACGCCGTGCACCTCGCCCATCGCGTGCGTGAAGGCGGGTGCGTCGGGAAGCCCGAGCGCGGCGATCGCCGTCGGCCCCTGCACGGCGAGCAGCGCGTACTCGTCGGAGGCATCGCGCACCTCGGAGCCGCGGATCTCGCGCTCCTTCAGCCAGTCGTAGGCGGCAGTCTCTGTTGCCGGCATTGACCACGAGCAGCGTGTGGAAGGGGCTGATGCGGTAGGCGATCAGGTCGTCGACGATGCCGCCGCGCTCGTTCGTCAGCAGCGTGTACTGCGCCTCGCCGTCGGCCAGCTTCGTGAGGTCGTTCGAGAGGAGGCCCTGCAGGAGCTCGAGCTGAGCCGGGCCTTCGACGTGGATCTGGCCCATGTGCGAGACGTCGAAGACGCCGCGGTCGCGCCGGACGGCGAGATGCTCCGGGATCACACCCTCGTACTGGACGGGCATGTCCCAGCCTGCGAACGGCACCATCCTCGCGCCGAGGGCGACGTGGCGATCGTGCAGCGGGGTGCGACGTAGAGCCTCTTCGCTCACGAGGCGACTCTACCGCGGTAGGGACGGGTCTGGAGCGGTGAGGCGAGGCCTCACCGCTCGACCACTAGTCCTCGCGCAGGAAGCTCGGGATCTCGATGTCGGTGTCGGAGGCGACCGGCCTCTCGTAGCGCCGCTCGGCCGCTGCTGCAACGGGCGTGCCCGGAGCCTCGACGCGGCGCCGGCGCGGCCTGCCGCCGAAGCCCGTCGCGATCACCGTCACCCGCACCTCGTCACCCATCGACTCGTCGATCACGGCGCCGAAGATCACGTTCGCGTTCGGGTCGGCGTGGCCCGTCACGACTTCGGCCGCCTCGTTGACCTCGAACAGGCCGAGGCCGGCGCCGCCGGTGATGTTGAGCAGGACTCCGGTCGCGCCGTCGAGCGTCGTCTCGAGCAGCGGCGAGGAGACGGCCGCGTGGGCGGCATCGGCTGCCCGCGTGTCGCCGGAGGCGCTGCCGATGCCCATCAGCGCCGAGCCGGCGTCGCGCATGATCGTGCGCACGTCGGCGAAGTCGAGGTTGACGAGGCCGGGCACGGTGATCAGGTCGGTGATGCCCTGGACGCCCTGCCGGAGGATGTCGTCGGCGATGCCGAACGCCTCGGTCACGGGCGTCTTCTTGTCGACGACCTGGAGGAGCCGGTCGTTCTCGATCACGATCAGCGTGTCGACGCGGTCGCGGAGATTCTGGATTCCGACCTCGGCCTGCTCCGCCCGTCGCCGGCCCTCGAAGCCGAACGGCCGCGTGACGACGCCGACGGTCAGTGCCTCGAGCTCGCGGCCGAGCTCTGCCACGACGGGAGCGGCGCCGGTTCCCGTGCCGCCGCCCTCACCCGCAGTGACGAAGATCATGTCGGCGCCCTTGAGCGCCTCCTTCAACTCGTCGCGCGTCTCCTGCGCCGCGGCGAGGCCGACCGTCGGATCGGCGCCGGCCCCGAGGCCGCGAGTCGCCTTCGAGCCGATGTGGATCTTGACGTCGGCGTCCGTCATCAGGAGCGCCTGCGCGTCCGTGTTGACCGCGATGAACTCGACGCCGCTCAGGCCCGATTCGACCATGCGATTGACCGCGTTGGTCCCGCCGCCACCGACGCCGACCACCTTGATCACCGCGAGGTAGTTGCCACCTTGTGTGCTCATGAATATCTCACCTCGACCTACCTGGACGTCAAGCTCTTATCGAGCTAAGGAGTCTGCTCCAACCCGCATTCGGAGCCAGGGTACGGACTCCTTGTCGGCATTGTCAACGGAAACCTCAAGGTGTCGTCGAGGGTGCAGTATCAACCTCAACCTGAGAGTTGAGACTTCCGGCCACCGGCCGCTCGGGCACTGCGACGTCGAGGTAGGCGGTATCGGCGTCGAGCAGCGGGATCACCCGGGCGGCGACGGCGAGCTTCAGCGGAACGTCGAGCGCGTCGCCGAGGCGGATCTCGAGGCCCGACCGGAGGCGAAGCGTGAGCGCGTCGGCGGTCGCCGTGACGGAGCCCACGCGGCCCGGGAAGTGCGAGCCGACGAGCGGCGCGACGGCCGCGACGGCGGTTCGCAGATCGCCCGTGGTGGGGTCGCCGACGACGAGCTTGACGCTGCGGTTCACCCAGATCCGGGCGAGCGCGGGGCGGTCGTGGCGGTCGGCCGTCCCCATCACCCTTCCGCTCTCGGCGACGAGGTACGAGTCGGCCCCCTGGCGCACGATCGCGACGCCGCGCTCGGGCACGACCACGACCCGGAGCGTGTGGGGAAAGGCGCGGTCGAAGCGGGCGCTCTCGACGGTCGGGATCGCCTCCACCGCCTGCAGCGACTGGTCGAGGTCGACCTTGAGCAGGCTCGTGCCGCGGGTCGAGGCGAGGGCCTTGCGAACCTGAGACGCGACGGCCGGGTTCGCCCCTCCCACGTCGACGGTGCGGACGGCGAACACGCCCGTCTCACGCGCTCCGAGCCAGGCGCCGAGAGCACCGAGTGCGATCAGGAACGCGATCCCGAGCGAGCGACCGGAGGGAACGAGCCGGGAAAGGTCGAGGCGCTCGCCGGAGACCCGTCGCGGTAGCGGTGCGGCTGCTTCCGCCGTCCGCGCACGGGGACGCGATCCACGTTCGACTCGTCCCCCGGTGGCCACGCGGTTCCTTTCGCCGCCGTGCTGTCGGCCTCCTACCTGTGATGTCCGGCTTCAGCCGGACGTCCGAGTCGCACTAGTCGACCGCGACGTCCCCCAGCAGCTCGACCTCGTGCTCGAGCTCGACGCCGAACTGCTCTCGCGCGCGGCGGCGGGCCTCGGCCATCAGGGCCAGGCAGTCGGCCGTCGTCGCACCGCCCGCGTTCTCGATGAAGTTCGCGTGCTTCGGCGAGATGAGAGCGCCGCCGATCTGATGGCCCTTGAGGCCGCACGCCTCGAGCATCGCTCCCGCGCCGAGCCCACCCGCCGGATTCTTGAACACCGATCCGAACGTTCGCTTCGTCGTCGGCTGGGTCGCCTTGCGGCGATCGACGAGGTCCCGGACGGTGGCGCGGATCTCGCTCTCGTCGCGGGGCTCGAGTTGGTACTCCACCGCCGCGACGACCTGGCCGTGGCGGATGCTCGAGTGCCGGTACGAGAACCCGAGCTCGGCCGGCGTGAGCCAGCCCGTTCCGTCGGGGGTGGCGACGAGCGCGCGGGTCACGATCGCGCTCCAGTCGCTCCCGTAGGCGCCGGCATTCATCCACACTCCCCCACCGGCGGTCCCCGGGATCGCACAGGCGAACTCGAAGCCACCGAGTGCTGCGGCGCGCGCTCGGTGCAGGCAGACCGCGTTCGTCGCGCCGCCGCCCGCCACGAGCGTCGTTCCCTCCGTCCGCGCCTCGACCAGCTCGCCGGCGAGATGGAGGACGAGCATGTCGACGCCGTCGTCGGCGGCGAGCAGGTTCGAGCCGAGGCCGACCGTCGCGACCTGGAGCTCCCGTTCTCGCGCGGCCCTGAGGACGTCCTCGAGCTCCTGCACCGACCGCGGCTCGGCATAGGCGCGGGCGGGACCACCCGTGCCGATGGTCGTCAGCCGGGCGAGCTCGACTCCCTCCTCGAAGACGGGTGCGCTCATTGCGGCAGTCCCGCGACGATCGCCTGCGCGATCTTCCACGGCTCCCCGACGCCGAACGTGATCACGAGGTCGCCCGGACGCGCCCAGGCGAGCGCGAGCGTCGCGGCGTCGTCGGGTGCCGGCGCCCACCCCGCGCGCACCTCGGGTGGCAGCGAGTCGACGACGAGCTTCCCCGAGACGCCCTCGCGCGGCGCATCGCGCGCACCGATGATGTCCGTCACGATCGCGATGTCGGCGAGCCCGAGCGCCTCGCCGAGCTCCTGGTGGAGCTGGCGCGTCCGCTCGACCACATGCGGCTGGTAGACGGCGATCACCCTGCCGCTCGTCAGCGAGCGCGCCGTGCGGAGCGTCACCTCGAGCTCGGTCGGGTTGTGGCCGTAGTCGTCGTAGACCGTGACGCCGCCGCGCTCGCCGACGAGCTCGAGCCGTCGCCCGACGCCGGTGAAGCGTGCGAGCGCGGCCTCCGCCTCGGGCCGCGGAACGCCGGCCAGCTCGAGCGCGACGAGCGCCGCGGCCGCGTTCTGGCGGTTGTGCTCGCCCGGCACCGCGAGGTCGAGCTCGACGGGTGGCAGGTCCCAGCTTCGGACGACGTGCGGCACCTCGGCGAGCCAGTCGTCGAAGAAGGCGCGCAGCTCGGCCTCGGACGCGTACGCGGCGTGATGGTCGAGCTCGATGTTCGTGAGCACGGCGATCTGGGGGCGGAGCGAGCCGATCGAGCGGTCGGACTCGTCGCCCTCGACCACGAGCCAACCGTCGCCGACGCCTGCGTTTCCGCCGAGCTGCGGCACGATCCCGCCGATGATCCACGCCGGGTCTCCACCCGTCTCCTGGAGCACGAATGCGATCATCGCCGCGGTCGTCGTCTTGCCGTGAGCACCGCCGACCACGATCGCCGGCTGCGCCGCGACGAGCTCCGCGAGGAAGTCCGCCCGGGGCATGCCCTCGATCCGGTGCAGGTGCGCCGTCGAGACGACCACCTCCCAGCCGGCAGGCGGGGCCGGGTCGCCGCCGATGTCGACCTCGATTCCCTCGAGCGAGCCCATGAAGATCGTGTCGCGCAGATCCCACCCGCGCACCTCCGCTCCGAGCGCCTGGGCGATGTTGGCGTAGGCGGACATGCCCGACCCGCCGATCCCGACGAAGTAGAGCTTCCGGCCGACGAGCGGTGCCTCAGCGGCGGGCAAGGGCGATGACCCCCTCTGCGATCCGGTCGGCCGCGTCGACGCGCGCCATGCCCAGCATCGCGGTGCGCATCGCGGCGAGCCGGGCGGGATCGGCGAGCAGCGAGCTCACGAGCGCGGGAACCGACGCGATCTCCGCGTTCGGCACGACGATCGCCCCACCCCCACGCTCGAAGTGGCGCGCGTTCAACGTCTGGTGGTCGGCGGTCGCATGGGGATACGGCACCAGGATCGACGGCGTGCCGGCGGCGGCGAGCTCCCAGACGGTCCCGCCCGCGCGCGAGACGGCGACGTCGGCGGACGCGAGCACGTCGCCGAAGTGGTCGGTGTGCGGCATCAGCAGGTAGTCCGGCCGGTGCACGCGGGAGGCGAGCGAGGCGTAGTCGCGCTCGCCGGAGACGTGCAACACGGTAGGGCCTTCGTCGCCCCAGGCGCCCACTGCCATCTCGTTGAGCGACGTCGCTCCCGCGAGTGCCCCGAAGACGGCGACGACCGGCGCATCGGCGGCGATGCCGAAGCGGGCGCGTGCATCGGCACGGCTCGCACCGAGGTGGGCGGTCGGAATCGGCCGGCCGACGACCTCGACCTTGTCCCCGGTTCGCCCCTCGATGTCGTAGGCGAGGAACAGCTTCGAGGCGAACGGCGCGGCAAGCCTGTTCGCGAGCCCGAGGTGTGCGTCGGCCTCGGTCAGCGCCGCCGGGATCCCGCTCAGCCGGGCAGCGAGCACCATCGGGCCGGCGACGTAGCCCCCGCCGCCGAGGACGACGTCCGGACGGCGACGGCGCAGGATGGCGCGACAGGCGAACGGTGCCTTGGCGGCCCGCACGAGCGCGCGCACGAGCTCCAGCGACGGCTTGCGCGGGAAGCCGCTGATCTCGAACGTGTCGAGCTCGAAGCCCGCCTCAGGAACCAGACGCGACTCGACGCGGTCGGGACTGCCGGCGAACGTCACGGTCGCTCCGCGAGCGCGCAGTGCCTCCCCGACTGCGAGAGCGGGCCTGATGTGACCGGCTGTTCCCCCTGCCGCTATCACGACTACGAGCTTCGACGACTCGATCATTCACGGCGATGTTAAGGAGAACGCCGACTGCGGCGAGCAGAACGATGAGCGACGAGCCTCCGTAGGAGACGAACGGGAGCGGGATTCCGGTCAGCGGAGCGATGCCGAGAACGGCGCAGAGGTTGATCGCGGCCTGTCCGCAGACGAGGGTCGTGATCCCCGCGGCGAGCCGCTTGCCGAACGGATCGCGGCACTGGAGGGCGATGCGGAACCCGGCCCACGCGAAGACGGCGAACGCCGCGATCACGACGGTCGACCCGATCAGGCCGAGCTCCTCGCCGACGATGGCGAAGATCATGTCGGTGTGCGCCTCGGGGAGATAGAAGATCTTCGAGATCCCCTGCCCGAGCCCCTCGCCGGTGATGCCGCCGGAGCCCATGCCGATGATCGCCTGCACCGTCTGGAACCCCGCGCCCTGCGGATCCTGCCACGGGTCGACGAAGCTGAGGAAGCGCGCCCGCCGGTACGGCTCGACGTAGATCGCCGCCGCGCCGAGCACGAGCGCGATCGAGCCGCCGAGCGCGAGCAGGCGGAACGGCACCTCGGAGACGACCAGGATCCCGCCCACCATCAGGCAGAGCGCGATCGTGGTGCCGAGGTCCGGCTCGAGCAGGATGAGAATGCAGAAGAAGCCGACGACGAGGCCGAGCGGCTTCATCAGCTCGCCCAGCGTCTGCGGGGTCGGTCGCCGCGCGAGGAGCGCGCATGTCCACACGCACACGGCGATCTTGGCCAGCTCGGAGGGCTGCACGCTGATCGGCCCGACGAGGAACCAGCGCTGGGCGCCGTTGATCGGCGGCGCCACCACGAGCACGGCGATGCAGAGGAAGAGTGACCCGACGAGCAGCATCGGCGCCAGCGTGCGCAGCCGGTGGTAGTCGAACCGGGAGGCGAGCGCGAGCAGCAGCAGGCCGGCAAGCGCGTACGCGCCCTGCTTGACGAGGAACGTCATCGGATCGCCCGCGCCGAGCGCGGCCGAGGCCGAGGTGGCGCTGAACACCATCACCAGGCCGAAGGCGACGAGCCCGAGCGTGACGAGGACGAGCAGGCGCTGTTCGAGCTGGCCTGCGGCCCTCGGTTTCACGCTGTCCCCTTGCTCACTCCGTGAGCTTCTGCACCAGCTTCCCGAACTCCTGCCCGCGCTCTTCGTAATCCCTGAACTGGTCGTAGCTCGCGCACGCGGGCGAGAGCAGCACGACGTCTCCCTCCCGCGCTTCGCGCGGCGGCCGCGGCCACTGCAGAGGCGAGGTCGCCGGAGCGCTCGAACGGGACCCCGGCGTCCTCGAGCGCGGCGGCAATCGCCTCCGTCGCCTCGCCGATCAGATACGCGCGATCGCCGGCAGCGAACGCCTCGGCGAGCGGCGCGTACGGCTCGGCCTTGCCGCGTCCGCCGAGGATCACGAGCTTCCGCGCGCCCGGGAACGACGCCAGCGCGCGCAGGGCAGCGGCCACGTTGGTCGCCTTCGAGTCGTTGACGTAGCGTACGCCGGCGATCGTCGCGACCTCCTCGATCCGGTGCTCGACCCCGGGGAAGGTCCTGAGCGCCTCGGCGATCGCCGCCTCCGGGATGCCGGCCGCGCGAGCCGCTGCCGTCGCCGCGGCGGCGTTCTCGCGGTTGTGGGCGCCGGGGATCAGCGGCTCGGCCGGGAGCTCGTCGCCGCCGTCGAACTCGAGCCGGCGCGCCTCGCCCGGCACGGCACCAAAGCCGCGCGGAACGATCGCGAGGTCGTCGGCGGTCTGCCGCTCGAAGATGCGGAGCTTCGCGTCGCGATAGTCCTCGAACGACGCGTGCCGATCGAGGTGATCCGGTTCCAGGTTGAGCAGCACCGCGATCCGGCAGTGGAGCGTCTCGACGTCCTCGAGCTGAAACGAGGAGAGCTCGCACACGACCCACGTCTCCGGCGACGTCGATCCGACGAGGCTCGTCAGCGGCCGGCCGATGTTGCCCGCGACCTCGGCCGGCACGCCGGCGGCGTCGAACATCGCACCGAGCAGCGCCGTCGTCGTCGTCTTCCCGTTGGTGCCCGTGATCCCGATGATCGGGTTCTCGAGCAGGCGGGCTCCGAGCTCGATCTCCGAGATGACCGGGATGCCGCGGGCAAGTGCTGCCGCTACCGGCGGCGCGTCCGCCGGAATGCCGGGGCTCTTGACGACGAGGTCGACGCCGTCGAGGAGCGCGTCGTCCCAGGCGCCGAGCTGGACATCGCCCTCGATCCCGGCAATGTCGAGGTCGGCGTTGGCGTCATGGGCTGAGACGGTCGCGCCCTTCGCCCTGAGTGCCGTGACGGCCGCCCGGCCCGAGCGCGCAAGCCCGAGCGACGAGCACGTGGTCAGGGATCGCCGCCATGCGGAAAGCCTATGTCCGCGGGCTCAGGCGCGCTGCGCGCGGGAGAGGCTTCAGCCTCTCCTCAGGGTTCCCTCACGCCCGCTGCGCGATCACGATCCCGCCGACGATCAGCGCGCTGCCGACGGCGATCGGCACCGTCACGTTCTCGCCCAGCACGATCGCGGCGAGGACGAACCCCGAGACCGGCTGCAGGAACTGCAGGGTGGCGATCCGGGCGATGCCGCCGCGATCGAGCGCCCAGTACCAGCCGACGTAGCCGAGGATCGACGTCACGACGGCGAGGAAGACGACCGACCCCCATGCCTTCGGGCCTGCATCCGGCACGCCGTCGTGCGCGAAGAGCCCGATCGCGAGCGGTGCGAGCACGAACGTCCCGAGCAGCACGCCCCACAGGGTCGTGGCGAGGCTCGAGAGGCCGCGCGGAGGCAGCATCGCGCCGGCGACGTACCCGGCCGAGACGCACAGCGCTGCGGCGAGCACGAGCAGGTCGCCGGCGAGCGTCGCATCCGTCGCGGTGGTGCCGCGCCCGCCGATCAGCACCGCCTCGCCGATGAGCGCGACCGCCGAGCCCGCGAGCCACGCGCGCTGCGGCATCCGGCGGGCGACGATCGCGGCGTAGGTGCCCGTGAAGACCGGCAGCGCCGCGAGGATCATCACGCCGTGGAGCGCCGAGGTGCGCTGCTGCCCGACCGTGTAGATGACCGGGAAGAGCACGAACCCGGCCGCCGCCGAGATCCCGAGCAGCGTCCGCGAGCCTCGATCGCTCGGCAGCCGCTGCCGCATCCCGGCGAGCAGCGGGATCGCGACGAGGCCCGCCAGCACGGTGCGCATCGAGGCGACGACGAGCGGCGGCAGGTCGTCGAGCGCGAGCCGCGTGACGATCGGCGTCCCACCCCAGAGCACCATCACCCCGATCGCGACGGCGACCGGTATCAGCGCCGCGCGAGACGGCGAAGGCGACGGCACGGCACCTACAGCTTGAAGCGGAGGTAGTAGCGGTAGAACAGCACGAACCCGGTCGTGCAGAAGATCGCGCCGACGATCCAGAACCGCACCATGATCTTCGTCTCCGACCACGCCTTCATCTCGAAGTGGTGGTGGATCGGCGCCATCAGGAAGACGCGTTTCCCGGTGCGCTTGAAGCTCGCGACCTGGATCATCACCGAGAGCGCCTCGATCAGGTAGATGCCGCCGATGAAGATCAGCAGCACCTCGGTCTGGGTCATCACGGCGAGCCCGGCGATCGCGCCGCCGAGCGCCATCGAGCCGGTGTCGCCCATGAACAGCTCGGCCGGGAACGCGTTGAACCAGAGGAAGCCGATCACGCCGCCGATCAGCGCGGCCGTGAAGATCGCGACGTCGAGGTAGTTGTCGCTGCGGAAGCCGACGTCGCCGGAGCGGATCCACGAGATCGCGGCGATCGCGAGAAAGGTGAGCAGCGAGATCGCGCAGGTGCCCGCCGCGAGCCCGTCGATCCCGTCGGTCAGGTTGACGCCGTTCGCGGTGCCCGCGATCACGATGAAGAGGAACGGGAAGTAGAACCAGCCGAGGTCGATGTTGACGTCGACGATCGGGAAGTAGATCTCGGTGTCGAGGTAGCCGACCTGGGTCACGACCCAGCCGACGCCGATCGTGATCAACACCAGCCCGAGCATCTTCCACCGCCCCGAGAGCCCGAGCGAGCGGCGCTTGCGCACCTTGAGGTAGTCGTCCGTGAAGCCGATCGCGGCACAGCCGACGGTGAGGAACAGCAGCGCCAGCCCCGGCAGCGTGTACTTCGAGAGCACGAGGAACGGCACCACCGCGGTGGCGAGGATCAGCAGCCCTCCCATCGTCGGCGTCCCCTGCTTGACGATGTGGCGCGCCGGGCCCTCCTCGCGGATCTGCTGCCCGACGCCGGCGCGACGCAGCCACTCGATGAAGGTTGGGCCGATCACGATGGCGAGCACCATCGCGACGAGGCCGGCGATCAGGACTCGGACCATGCTCTTGCCCGTTTCTCGATCGAGGCCGGTATGCCTTCGAGCCCCACCGCGCGGGAGGCCTTGACGAGGATCGCGTCGCCCGGCTGGAGCAGGCTCGCGACGTCGTCGAACGCCGCCGCGTCGGGAATCCAGCGGCGGGTGGGCGTCGGCGTCGCCGCCGCCCAGATACGGACGGGCACCCTCGCCGACCGCGATGACGAGCTCGATCCCGAGCTCGTCGAGCAGGGCGCCGACCTCCTCGTGGTAGCGGGGTGCCGCGTCCCCGAGCTCGGCCATCTCGCCCAGGATCGCGACGCGACGCCGGTCGCCCGCGCGCGCGGTGAGGTCGACGAGCGCGGCCCGCATCGACGTCGGGTTGGCGTTGTAGGCGTCGTTGACGACGATGCCGCCGCCGGGCAACGGCGACTCCTCCCCGCGCCAGCGCGAGAGCGTGATCGCGTTCGCACCCTCCTGTGCCTGCTCGAGCGGAAGCCCGAGCGCCTCGTACGCCGTCAGCGCGGCGAGCGTGTTCTCGGCCATGTGACGGGCCGTGAACGGCAGCGTCAGCGTGATCTCGCCGCCGGGCAGCGGGAACGTCCACTCGTGGCCCTCGCCGCGGATGCGCGGCACGGTCGAAGCGGCGGATCTCGATGTCGGTGCGGTGGAGGTGCGGCTCGAGCTCGGGCGTGTCGGCGGGGACGACGGCGATGCCCCCCGGCGGCAGCGCGACGATCGCCTCGGCGTTCGCCTCCGCGACCCGCTCGACGGTGCCGACGAGCTCGAGGTGCTCCGGCCCGATCGACGACACGACGACGACGTCGGGCCGCGCGATCGCGCAGAGCTCGGCGATCTGCCCGAGCCCGCGCATGCCCATCTCGGTGACGAGGATCTCGGTCTCGGGCTCGAGCCTGCAGACCGTCAGCGGCAGGCCGATCTCGTTGTTCTGGCTCTCCGCCGCCCAGATCGTCGGCACCACGGCGCCGCAGAGAGCACCGAGGATGTCCTTCGTCGAGGTCTTGCCCGTGGAGCCGACGACGGCGACGACGCGCGCGTCGCTCTTCGAGCGGACGAGGCGACGCGAGCGCGGCGAGCGCTGCTTCCTGATCGCGCGGCACGAGCGTGGCGGCACCCCGCGCGGCCGCGTCCGCGACGTGGTCGACGCCGGTGTTGAGAGCGACGAAGAGGTCGCCCGGCCCGACGACGCGCGAGTCGGCCTTGATGCCGGTGATCTGCCCCGCCCGAGCGCTCGCGTGCGGCGGTTCGAGCGTCCCGAGATCGAGCGCTTCGACCTCGTCCCATTCGACCGGTATCACCGCGAACTCCCCGGGTCCCCGTCACGCGCCGAACCCCGCCTCGCGCAGCGCCTCGCGCACGACGACGCGATCGTCGAACGGCTCCACCACGCCTGCCGTCTCCTGCCCCTGCTCGTGCCCCTTGCCGGCGATCACGACGACGTCGTCCGGGCCGGCGAGCGCCACCGCACGATGGATCGCCGAGCGCCGGTCGGGATCGATCTCGACGCCCACCCCGGCCCCCTGGAGGATGTCCTGGATGATCGCGAGCGGATCCTCGCTGCGCGGATTGTCGGACGTCACGATCACGTGGTCGGCGCGCTGCACCGCGACGGCCCCCATCACGGGCCGCTTGCCGCGGTCGCGATCGCCTCCTGCCCCGAAGACGCAGATCAACCGGCCGCTCCCGAGCTCGCGCGCCGCCTGCAGCACGATGTCGAGCGAGTCCGGCGTGTGCGCGTAGTCGACGATCACAGCGAAAGGCTGCCCCTCGTCGACCGCCTCGAACCGTCCCGGGATCCCCGGCATGTCGCGAATCCCCTCCGCGAGCTCGTCGTCGTCGATGTCGAGCAGGACGCCTGCCGCGATCACCCCGAGCACGTTCTCGACGTTGAACCGACCCCGTAGCGGCGTCTCGATCTCGATTCCGCCGGCCCGAAAGCGACTGCCCGACGCCCCCATCTCGAGGCCCTCGGGTCGGATCTCGGCAGCATCGGTGAGGCCGAAGGTGATCAGCGGCGCGCGGCGCGACTCGACGAGCTCGAGCGCGAGCCGGCGGCCGTGCTCGTCACCGACGTTCACCGCCGCCGGCGGCGGCTGCGCGCCCGGTGAAGAGGCGGCGCTTCGCCTGGTAGTACTCCTCCATCGTCCCGTGCAGGTCGAGATGATCCTGCGAGAGGTTCGTGAAGACGAGGGCGTCGAAGCGCACCCTGTCGAGCCGATGCAGCGCCGAGCCGTGGGACGAGGCCTCGACGGCGACGCTCCGGTCGCCCGCGTCGAGCATCTCGCGGAACAGGCGCTGCAGATCGATCGCCTCGGGCGTCGTGTGCGGCGCCGGCCGCACCTCGCCGCCCACGACCCAGTCGACGGTGCCGACGAGCCCGGGTGAGCGCCCTGCGGCCGCCAGGACGGAGCGCAGGAGAAAGGTCGTGGTCGTCTTGCCGTTCGTCCCCGTCACGCCGGCGACCTCGAGCGCGCGCGTCGGCTCGCCGAAGAAGACGTCGGCGGCGATCGCCATCGCCGCGCGGGCGTCCTCGACGACGAGCTGCGGCACCTCGAGCTCGAGCGGGCGCTCGACAACGAGCGCAACGGCACCGGCCGCCACGGCCTCGGCGGCGAAGTCGTGCCCGTCAGCCCGCGAGCCGGGCACGCAGAAGAACACCGCGCCCGGTGTGACCCGCCGCGCGTCGTACGCGAGGTCGGTGACCTCGACGGCGCCGCGGGCGGTGCTCTCGCTCGCGGCGAGCACGCGCGTCAGGTCGTCGAGGTTCACAGAGCACCATTCTACGGCGGGGCACCGTTCAGGCCGTCAGGTTGCACCCGCCGTCCGGAGCGACCGGCCGGCTACTGGCCCGAGGTGGCGGTCGTCCTCGTCTCGGGCGCGTCGGGCGGCACCTCGAGGTACTGGAGATCGAACCGCGCGATGTCCCTGAATGCCGGCGCGGCGACGCTACCGCCGTAGATGTCGCCGTGCGGCTCGTCGACCATCACCAGGATTGCGAGCCGCGGGTTCTTGGCCGGCACGAGACCGACGAACGAGGCGACGTACTTGGTCACGTAGTGCCCGTTCTCGGCCTTCTGCGCCGTGCCGGTCTTACCGGCGACCGTGTAGCCGGGAATCGCCGCCTGGGTACCCGTGCCCTCGAGCACCACGTCGCGGAACATGGCCATCATCCGGTCGGCCGTGTGGGTCGAGACGACCCGCTTTCCCTTCGTCCGCGTGCACGCGCTTGCTGCCGACCTTCTCGACGAGGTGCGGGGTGACCCGGACGCCGCTGTTCCCGATCGTGGCGTACGCCGACACCATCTGCAGCGGCGTCACCGCGATGCCCTGGCCGATCGGCACGGTGCCGATCGTCGAGCCCGACCACTTCTCGAGCGGGAGCACGAGGCCCGAGCTCTCACCCGGGTAGTCGATCCCCGTCTGGTGGCCGAAGCCGAACCGGTCGACCCACGAGGCGAGCCCGTTCGGCGCCGAGCTTCTCGGCGATCGTGATCGTGCCGACGTTCGACGACTGGGCGAGGATGTCCCTGACGCTCATCACCTCGGTGCCGCGCAGGTGGGCCTCGTGGATGACGCGGTCGGCGACCTGGATCGTCGGCGCGAGCGTGAAGGTGCTCGCGGGCGAGACGACGTTGTCCTCGAGCGCGCCTGCGATGGTCACGATCTTGAAGGTCGAGCCGGGCTCGTAGGCGTCGGTCACGGCGCGGTTGCGGCGGGCATCGGGGGACGCCGTCGAGAAGTCGTTCGAGTTGAACGTCGGGTAGTTCGCCATCGCGAGGATCGCGCCGGTGCGCGGATCCATCACGATCGCGGCCCCGCCGCGGGCGCGGTAGCTGCGTCACCGTCTGCGCCAGGATCTGCTCGGCGTTCGACTGGATCTGGTGGTCGATCGTGAGCGTCACGTTCTTGCCGGCCCGCTCGGGCCGCGAGGTGACGACGTCGATCGCGCGGCCGAACGGATCCTTGACGATCGTCTCGAAGCCGGGCCGGCCCGAGAGCGTCTTGTCGAGCGAGCGCTCGAGCCCGTCGAGGCCGTGGTTGTCCGTGCCGGCGAAGCCGAGGACGTGCGAGGCGACCGCGCCCTGCGGATAGGTGCGCAGCTCCTCCGGGTAGAACCCGAGCCCGGGGATCTCGCGCTTGTTCAACGCCTCGGCCTTGGTGGGATCGGCCTTGCGGGCGACGTAGACGAAGCCCTTGGTCCGGTCCTTCAGCAGGGGATAGAGCTTGTTGGCGTCGAGGCCGAGCGCCTTGCCGGCGGCGATTGCGGCGCGCTGCGCGATCGACGATGTTCCGCGGGTCGGCGTAGACCGTCGTCGCCTGCTCGCCGATCGCGAGCGGCTCGCCGGTGCGGTCGTAGATCGTGCCTCGTCCCGGCCGGAACCTCGATCGTCTCGCGGTGCTGGGTGATCGCCATCGCCGCGAGGCGATCGTGCTGCGCGCCCTGGAGCCAGGCCGCGCGGGCGAGCGCGATCACGAAGACGAACGCAAACGCGGTGAGCAGCAGGCGAATCCGGTGGTTCGCCTGCCGTCCGCTCGACTTGCGTCTCACTTGCCGAGCCGCACGTACGTCGTCGTCACGGGATCGGCGGCCTGGAGGCCGAGCTTCGACTTCGCGGCGTCCTCGATCCGCACGCTGGCGGAGGCGCTCGAGAGCTGGGAGCGCAGGAGCGCGTTGTCGGCCTTCAGCTGGGCCCGCTCGCGGCTGAGGCCGTCGAACTGCATGTTGAGCTGGAGGACGAGGACGTTGACGGCGACGATGCCCGCGAGCAACACGCCGACGACGACGATCCACGCGACGCCACCGGCAAAGGGAGCCCGCGACCGCGCGGCCGGTGCTACAGCAGCCGCGCGGCGCTGCTTGCGGGCGACGCTCCCTTGGGCAATGGTCGACATCTAGACCTTCACCGCCACGCGCAGCCGCGAGGACGCGGCACGCGGGTTGTGGTCGAGCTCGGACGCGGACGGTCGCACGGGCTTGCGGGTCAGCAGCCGCAGCTCGGGCTCCTTGCCGCACACGCAGATCGGGAAGTCGGGCGGGCACGTGCAGCCCTTCGCCCCGGCGACCATGAACTGCTTCACGATCCGGTCCTCGAGCGAGTGGAAGCTGATCACGGCGAGCCGTCCCCCGGGCCGCAGCATCGCGACGGCGGCCGGCAGCGCGGCCTCGAGCTGGCCGAGCTCGTCGTTGACCGCGATCCGGAGCGCCTGGAAGACGCGCTTGGCGGGATGCCCCTCGCCGAACCGGGCGGGCGTCGGGATCGAGGTCTTGATCACGTCGACGAGATCCCCGGTGCGGAAGAACGGGCGCTCGGTGCGGCGGCGCACGATGGCGCGCGCGATCGGCCCGGAGTAGCGCTCCTCGCCGAAGCGGCGGAAGATCGTCGCGAGCTCCTTCTCGTCCCAGGTGTTGACGATCGTCGCGGCGGTCATCTCGCTCGAGGGATCCATCCGCATGTCGAGCGGCGCGTCGGTCGCGTACGAGAAGCCGCGCTCGGGCCGGTCGATCTGCATCGACGAGACCCCGATGTCGAGCAGGATCGCGTCGGCCTTGATGTCGTTTGCGGCAAGCTGGCTGAGGACGATCGCGAAGTCGCCGCGGAGGAAGCGGACGTCGACCCCGGCGCCTGCCTTGAAGCGGTCGAAGTGCGGCTTGACGCTCGGATCGCGGTCGATCGCAACGAGCTTGCCGCTGCCCGCGAGATCCTGGGCGAGCAGGCGGGCATGGCCGCCGGCCCCGAACGTGGCGTCGACGACCGTCTCGCCGGGCTGGACGGCGAGTAGGCGGCGCACCTCGTCCGCGAGGACGGGGGTGTGATCAGACGCGCTGTTCGGCAAGACGTTGGGCAACATTGTCCGCGCTCCCTTCGATTCCCTCCAGGCGCTCCGCCCAGAGGGAGCGATCCCAGATCTCGAGGTGGTCGTTGCTCCCGATCAAGGTGACGTCCTTGCCGAGCTTCCCGTGCGCGACGAGCGGCGCCGGCAGGTGGACGCGGCCCTGCTTGTCCGGGACGTCCTCGGAGGCGCCGCCGAAGAAGTGGCGCTGCAGCAGCCGGGTATCGGGCAGGAGCGGATCGAGCTCGCCGATGCGGGCGACGACCGTCATCTCCCACCGCTCCCGCGGGTAGACGTCGACGCTGCCGTCGAGCCCCTTCGAGAGGACGACGCCATCCGCCAGGGCATCGCGAAACCGGGCCGGCAAGGTGATGCGGCTCTTGTCGTCGATCGCGTGCTCGTACTGGCCGAAGAACATTCTCGAGGCTCCCGGGTTGCTCCCACGATGCCCCACTCTAACCCACTATGCCCCACTTTGCAACTCCCGCGTCCCACACGGGCTCTCGCCCGCCCTCGAACTGCCGCCCGTCGAGACGCGGCGAGCTCTCCCGGGTGCGGCGTCGGCCACCGCACGTCGGGAGAGCTCGCCGGACTTCGGAGGGTGATGATCAGCGGTCGTCGGGTTGCACTTCAACCACCGCCGTGCCGCCCACTTCCCCCGGCTCCCCCCGGGGCTGGCGTCTCATCTCCTCGAGGGTACGCGCCGTGCCGACGCCCCGGCATCGGCCGATCGGTGGATCGTCAGGGCCGGATGGCCGTCCTCCCGCTGAGCGCCGTGCTCATCGTCCCGCTGCCGCCATTCTCCGGCGTGAGACCGTGTCGAGCGTGACTGCGGCGAGGAGGATCGCGCCGGTGATGATGTATTGCGTCGAGGCGCTGTAGCCGACGAGATCGGTGCCGTTGGCGATCATGGCGATGACGAGCGCGCCGAGCACCGCGGCTCTGACATGACCGCGACCTCCGAAGAGGCTGACACCGCCGATCACCGCGGCGGCGATCGTGTCGAGCAGGATCGTGCCGCCGCCGGCACTGAGGTCGACGGAGCGCAGGCGCGAGGCGAAGACGACGCCGCCGAGGGCGGCCATCCCGCCCGAGATCATGAAGACGATCATCCGAATCCGGATCACGTTGATCCCCGCGCGCCGGGCCGCCTCGGCGTTGCCCCCCACCGCGTAGACGTGGCGTCCGAACGTCGTCCGCGTCGAGACGAACGTCCAGATGACGAGCAGGAGGACGACGAGCACGCCCGCGAACGGGACGCCCCTACGTGGGTCCGTGTTCGACCAGTACACGATCAGGGCCGCGACCACGGCGAGACCGGCGACCTTGCCGAGCTCGATCGCGAGGCCGTCGCCGGGCAGCCCGAGCCGACGCCGGCTGAGAATGCCGTGCACGACCACGAGCGCGTAGCCTCCGCTCACGACGGCGGCGATGATCCAGCCGCCGCGGTGCGAGAAGAAGTAGTTGGCGACGTTGTTGACGGTGTCGTTCTGGATCACGATCACGCCCTGCGGGAGCTCGCGGAGGATGAGCCCTTCCCAGGCGAGACTGCCGGCCAGCGTGACGACGAACGACGGCACGCCGAGGAACGAGACGAACGCCCCCTGAAACGCTCCGATCGCGACGCCGACGAGGACGGCAAGCAGGATCGCCGCCACGCCCGGGAGCTGGTGCGAGCTCCCCGGCAGCTGGAGCTCGGCCACGGTGATGCCGGCGAGGCCACTGACGAAGCCAACGGAGAGATCGATTTCCCCGAGTAGCAGGACGAAGACGACCCCGAACGCGATCGTCGCGGTTCCGGCCGTCTGGACGATCAGGTTGTTGAGGTTTGTGGCGCTGACGAAGTTCGGGTTCTTGGAGTAGAAGAACACCGTGATCAGCGCGATCGCGATGACGATCGGCGCCGCTCCGATCTCGCCCGCGCGGACGTTCTCCCACCACCGCCGCACGGCGACGGCGATCGGGCCCGGGCTCCGAGCCGGTGGCGGATCCGTCGCGTCGGGGACCAGGCTCTCGGCCGTCGTCATCGGACTGCTCCGGCTCGCGGGTCAGGGGCCGCCGCCACGCCGACAGGTGCACCGACGGTGATCGCGTGGACCACTTCGTCCTGCGTCGTCTTTGCTCGCTCGAACACGCCGGCATTCCGGCCGAGGCGCAAGACCGTGATCCGGTCCGCGACCTCGAAGACATCCTGCAGGTTGTGCGAGACGATCACGACGCCGAGCCCCTGAGCCGCCAGGCGCTTCACGAGCGCCAGCACCTGCGCGCTCTGGACGACGCCGAGGGCGGCCGTCGGCTCGTCGAGAAACAGGAGCCGTGAGTTCCACATCACCGCCCGCGCCACGGCGACCGCCTGACGTTGCCCGCCCGACAGTGAGGCGACTCGCTGGCGGACCGAGCGCAGCGTCGTGACGCCGAGCGACGCCATCGTCGTCTCGGTCGCACGCTGCATCTCGGGCTCCTGCAGCACCTGCCAGGTGTCGTGGAGCTCGCGCCCGAGGTACATGTTCTGGACGACGTTGAGGTTGTCGCAGAGAGCGAGGTCCTGGTAGACGATCTCGATCCCGAGGGCGGCCGCGTCCTTGGGGCCGTGGATCTGGACCTTCCGACCCTCGAACAGGATCTCGCCGGACTCGACCGAGTGGATCCCGGCCACGCACTTGATCAGCGTCGACTTGCCGGCACCGTTGTCGCCGACAAGAGCCATGACCTCGCCGGCCCGAACGGCGAAATCGACCTCACGCAGTGCCTGCACGGGGCCGAACGACCGGGAGATCCCGCGCAGCTCGAGCATCGGGGTGACGGCAGGTTTCCGGTGAAGGATGGAGTTCCATGATGGGTAGAGGAGCGGGAGGCGCCCGGTCGGACGCCTCCCGCCGTGGTCTCCTAGACCGCCGGCCCGCAGAGCTTCTTGTACTGGCCGACGCAGACCTGGCTCCGCTTCAGGAATCCCGAGTTGAAGAGGACCTTGTAGTTCGCCTTGGTGATCCAGATCGGGGTCTCGAGCACCGAGGGAACCTTCCTGATCCCGTTGCTCGTCACCCCGTTCGTGGCGACCGGCTTGCCTTTGATCATGTCGATTGCGACCCGCGCTGCAGCGGCGGCCTCGACCGGCACCGGCTTGTAGACCGTGCCGCTCTGCCATGCCCGCGAGGATGTACTGCAGGCCGCCCGGGGTCGCATCCTGCCCCGTCAGCGGGATCGCGGGCAGCTTGGCGCTCTCGAGTGCCGAGACGACGGAGCCGGCGATCCCGTCGTTCGCGGCGAGGACCGCATTGATCTTGTTGCCCGTCTTGGTGAGCATTGCCTGGAAGTCGGTGAGCGCGACCTGGTTGTTCCAGTTCGTGACCGACTGGTTCGGCCCCTTGATGAACGTCCCGTTCTTGTAGAGAGGGGCGAGGACGGAGTTGTAGCCCTTGGCGAACAGCGTCGCGTTGTTGTCCGTCGGCGCTCCGTTCAGCTCGGCGACGACCGGATGCTTCGAGTACATGCCGTTCGCCTTCAGCGCGGCGACGAGGCCCTTGCCCTGGAGCACGCCGACCTTGACGTTGTCGAAGGACACGTAGTACGACGCCTTCCCCTTCAGGACGAGGCGGTCGTAGTCGATCGTCTTGACCCCGGCCCGTGCCGCGTCCGCCTCGATCGTCGCTCCGGTGCCGGAGTCGAGCGCGTCGACCAGGATCACCTTGGCGCCGTTCGTCATGCACTGCTGGGCCTGGGAGACCTGCTTCGTCGTGCTGTTCTGCGCGTTGAGGACGCTGAAGCTGACGCCGGCGGCCTTGAATGCCTTCGAGAGGTCAGGGGCGTCGAAGAGCACGTACCTGACCGAAGTCGTCGTGTCCGGCAGGAGCGCGCAGACCTGGACGTTGCTGCTCGCATGCGAGCTACTGGCCAGGGCACCGGCCACACCAACCACCAGGGCCCCGAGAAAGCCGAGAGCGAGTGGAACCACTCGTTTGCTCATCGTTTCGTCTCCTTGTCGTCGTCCGAAGTTCCGTCGGCGGAGCGATCGCTCTGCCCGCGTCCTACTGTGCGTTGCGTACGGCCGCGACGGGATCGGGTGATCGGGCGACACCGGAGATGACCTGCTCGACGACGATCGGCGACGTCAAGCGACCGATGGAGCGCTCAACCGGCGGAGGCGGCGGGCAGGAGGACGCTCACGCGCGTCCCTGCCGCGGGGCTCGACGCGATCTCCAGCCGTCCTCCCGCCGCCTCGATCCGCGACTGCTGCGCCGGGAGGCCGACGTGACCCTCACGCAGGCTCTCCGACAGCCGTCCGGGCGGAAACCCGCGGCCGTTGTCCTCGATCGTCAGGGTGAGGTCGTCGCTCTCGGCGACGAGGCCGACCTTCAGCTCCGTCGCATTCGCGTGCTGGACGACGTTCGCCAGCAGCTCTCGGGCTGCGGAGAGGATGAGCTGCTCCTGCGGGTGGCCGCCCGGATAGCGCAGGTCGAGCTCCAGGTGGAGGTTCCCCCGCTCCGCCGCGCGCCGTGCGAACGAGCGGAGCGCTGCCTCGAGCCCGGCTTCGTCGAGGACGTACGGATGAAGATCGAAGACGGCGTCGCGGAGCTGCCTCACGGTCTCCGTCAGCGCCGCGTCCGCGCGAGCGAGCCCCGGGTCCGAGACCGACTCGGCGACCTCCGCGAGCAGGTGCCTGACGGAGAGCAGATTCTGGAGCGCGTTGTCGTGGAGCGCGTCGGCCAGCGCCTTCCGCTCGCGCTGTTCCGCCTCGAGTGCGTCGTTCAACAGGCGCGACCGCGCTTCCGCGAGTTGCACGACGAGCCCGGTTCGGCGGGCGAGCATCATCGACAGGAAGATGCAGGCCACCCCGACCCAGGCGAGGAACCCGGCCTGGGTGAGGATGAAACGCGCCGCCTCGGGTTGATGCACCGCGGGGTGAACGACCGCCTGGGCGACGTAGGCAGTCGTCGTCACCACGACCGCGGCGGTCGTGACGCCCGGCCGGAAGCGGAACGCCACCGCGACGGGAACGAGGAAGAAGGCAAGCCGGGCGTTCGAGAAGGCGCCTCCGGACAGCACCGCGAGGACGCTGATCGCGGCAATGTCCACGCCGGTCGTCACGAGTGCGAACGACGGCTTCGCGGGCCTCAGGTACACGAGCGCGAGCACGGCGGCGCTCCACACCGAGAACAGCGTCAGGGCAATGACGAATCCGGTTTGCTCGGGGTTCGGGTGGGTAGGCCCTGGCCGAGCGCGATCAGCGCGATCGCGGGGAGGCGCAGCCACGCGACGATTCTCTCCGACTCGGAGGTGGCATCCTCGTCGAAGCCGGGGACCGCTGACGAGGCCGCCATCGGCGCTATTCGATCAGGCCCCGTCGCATCGCGCTCGCGACTGCGGCCGCACGATCGGAGACCCCGAGCTTCTCGTACAGGTGCTGGACGTGCGTCTTCACCGTCGTCAGGCCCAGAAAGAGCTCTGTCGCGATCTGCGGCAGGCTCTTGCCGGCCGCGATCAGATGGAGGATCTCCTGCTCGCGGGGAGTGAGCGCAGGTGCATCGTTCTGCTTGCGGAGGCGGATCTCGGAGACGAGCCCGCCGGCGATCTCGGGCGGGACGACGTTCTCACCGCGCGCGCACGCGAGCACCGCGTCGACGATGTGCTCCCGGCTCGCCTCCTTCGAGATGAATCCCGCCGCACCGGTCTCGATCGCCTTGTAGACGATCGCCGCTGTCGGTGAAGGCCGAGACGATCAGGACCCGCGTCCGCAGCCGCTCCCGAATCACGGCATGCGTGACCGCGACGCCGTCCAGGCCCGGCAGCTTGTAGTCCAGGAGCGCGACATCGGGCTGGTGCTCCTGGATTGCGGCCAGGGCCACCCGTCCGTCGGGAGCCTCGGCCACGATCTCCACCTGACCGCTCGCAAGCAACGCCCGGACGACACCGTCACGGTACAGGGGGTGATCGTCGGCGACGACGACGGTGACGCGCACTCGTTGCTTGCCGGGCATCGGAGCTCCGCTCGTCGTACGTTCACGGCCGCCGATCTGATCAACCCCCATTATGCGCGCGCGCTCCCACCTCTGAACGAGACGGCGGCTTCCGCGCGACCATGGATGGCTCCGTCACTCGCCAATCATCACCGCTACCCGGGGCCTGTTCGCATCGGCCAATCGCCTGAGGCGCGAGGATGACCCGCCGGATCGCGCTCGTCGTCCACCGGCGACGGACCACGGCTCGTTACGAGGCTGCGGGGCGGAGCGCCAGGCTGAGCTCGTCGACCTGCCGCAGCGACGCCTTCGCCCCGACGCCGCGCCAGAACGCCGCCGCCCGGTCGAGCTGGCGCAGGCTCTCGGCCGGGTCGGCCCTCTGCAGCAGCTCGGCGGCGCGGCGGCGAACGTTCGCCTCGATCGAGCGTGCGCCCATCGACTCGAGGAGATCGGCTGCCGCTACGACCTCACCTCGAGACAGCGTGTCGGCGGCCTCTCCCAGCGGGTCGGCCCTCCGGCGGTGAATTCCGCGGGCACGGGTTCCTCACGGTTCGCGAGCCAGACGAGCGTCGCCGGGACGACCCAGGCGCCTGTGTAGCCGTACGCCTCGTCGCGACCGAACGCTGCGACGAGCTCGTCGAGAAGCCCGTCGGCCTCGGCCTTGTCGCCCGCTGTGAACAGCACCCAGGCGGCCTCGGCCAGCGTCGGAAGCCGCAACTGAGTAGTGACATCAGGTAGCATCTCTATGTCATCTTACTGGCTCAGTTAGTATTGCTCCTATTGGGCGGGTCCTGCCATTGCGGCTCGCCGGTTTGTTTGGCGTATTCGATGACCACGCCAAGCCCCATCTTGCGGTCATCTTCTTTCGACGCCGCCGAGAATCCATACGCCGGGTCGATTCATCTCCACGATCACATCCGCACGCTCGGCCGGCGCGAGAAATGAGCGTGTCGACATCTGCGGGGCGATGGCACCGGATTGCCGTCGAGCGCGACACGTTGAGCGATGGCCGGCGAGCGCCAGCGTGACGTTCTGGGTCGCGCTGGCGTTGAGCAGCCGAAACAGCACGCGCTGGCCTTCGCGCACGCGGATGGGTTCGCCGTGGCCGAGCATCTTGTCGTTGAAAGATGCCGACGCATACAGCACCTCAAGGCCGTTGTCCGGCGGCGGGCCTTTGCGGATATCCTGCATGCTGACCCATTTGCGGCTCCCAGTGATGGGCCGCCAGCAGAACTTCCTGGTCGTAACGGCCTGGATCGTTGGCCGGATCGATGATGAAGAAGCCGTACATCCCGCATAAAGGCTGCGCGTGAGATCTGTCCGGCGACGTTGTGGCTGTGATACCAGCGCGTGCCCGATAGGCTTTGGCGGTGAAGCGTAACGCTGCGTGCCGCCCCGCGCGATCATCGGCGATCCTTCCTCCATCGCGCCGTCGGCCAGCCGGGCAGATAAAGCCCGTGCCAGTGAACGATGTCTTCGATGTCGGTGTCGTTTGTTACGTCGATGGTGACCGGCTGGCCTTCGCGAAAGCGCAGCAGCGGACCCGGCACCGTGCCGTTATAGGCGAAGGTGTCGATGATCTTGCCGGGCGCCAGCTCGATTTTTGCACGTTGCAATGCGAGAGCCTGAAATCGGCGGTGTCCCGGGTCTGGGCGAGCACGGTCCCGACTTCCACTCCGAGCGCCGCGCCAATCGCACCCGCTCCTGGTCCAAACCCGCGCCGGTCAATGAGTTTCTTTGCACCGCTTTCAATGAGGTATTGCCGCGTTACGATGGGCATGGGTGGTAATCTCCTGCTCGCACCGCCCCCATGAGTATCAATGCTCGGACTTCGCTCCTGTCTCCATAAGCGTCAACCGTTTCTCGTCCAGTCGCAAGTCCGCTGGGGTCCAAAAGCTAATATGAGCCCTTGGATTGTGATGTCCGCCGCGATTAGAAATTTCAATGGGTTAGCGGGGACGAAATCGTCTCGACATGGCCATCCCCTGCACAAAAAAATATTTTTGTCGCACCAAATTCGAAAGGGGTTTTTGTGCGGCCGGTTTGGTTTTTGTGCAGTCACTCATACTTGTGCAAAGCCCCCCGCAGGCCCTAGTTGGTCGCGGCTTCGAGCGCTGCGCCGGCGGCAAGCCAATCCTCCTCGGCCTTGGCGAGCGCGCGAGCGTTTTCGGCGCGCGTCTTGGCGATCGCCGCGGCCTTCGCCGGATCGCGCGTGAACAGTTCGCCGTCGGCCAGCGCGGCATCGAGCTTCTCGATCTCGCGGGTCAGCCGGTCACCTCGGCCTCGGCGCGCGCGACGCGCTGGCGCAGCGGCTTGGCGGCGGCGCGCTTGCTCGGCCGTGGCTCTTGCGGCTTGTCGGCATCGCGCGGCGGCTTTGCGGCGCGCTCGGCGCGGCTCTTGTCGCCGCTGCCGTCGCGATCGGACAGCACGCGCCGGCGGTAGTCGTCGAGGTCGCCGTCGAACGGCGTCGACCTTGCCGTCGGCGACGAGCCACAGCCGGTCGGCGCAGGCGTCGAGCAGATGGCGGTCGTGCGAAACCAGGATCACCGCGCCGGGATAGTCGTTGATCGCCTCGATCAGCGCCGCGCGGCTGTCGATGTCGAGATGGTTGGTCGGCTCGTCGAGGATCAGCAGATGCGGCGCCGCCGAAGGTCGCAATGCCGAGCATGCAGCCGCGCCTTCTCGCCGCCGGACAGCTTCTCGACCGGCTTGTCGGCGGCTGGCGCCGGAAAAGCCGATCGAGCCCGCCACGCGCGCGCACCTTCGCCTCGGGCGCATCGGGCATCAGCTCGCGGACGTGATCGTAGACGCTGCGCGTCGGCGTCGAGCTCGTCGAGCTGATGCTGCGCGAAATAGGCGATCTTCAGCCGCGAGGCGCGCGTGATGCTGCCGCTCATCGGCTCGAGCCGCGCCGGCGATCAGCTTGACCAACGTCGACTTGCCGTTGCCGTTGGAGCCGAGCAGCGCGATGCGGTCGTCGTTGTCGATCCGCAGGGTCAGGCCGTTGAGCACCGGCTTGCCCGGCACGTAGCCGACCGCGACGTCGTCGAGCGCGACGATCGGCGGCGACAGCAGCTTGTCCGGCGCGGGAATGTTGATCGGCAGCACGTCGCTCGTCGACGATGGCCGCGATCGGCGCCATCTTCTCCAGCATCTTGACGCGCGACTGCGCCTGCCGGGCCTTCGTCGCCTTGGCCTTGAAGCGGTCGATGAAGGCCTGGATGTGCTTGCGCTGCGCCTCCTGCTTCTTGGCCATCTTCTGGTCGAGCATCAGCCGCTCGCTGCGCAGCCGCTCGAAGTCGGAGTAGCCGCCGCGGTAGAGCGTCAGCTTCTGGTTTTCCAGCGACAGGATCTGCTCGACCGAGGTGTCGAGCAGATCGCGGTCGTGGCTGATGACGATCATGGTGCGCGGATAGCGCGCCAGATGGTCCTGCAGCCACAGCGTGCCTTCGAGGTCGAGATAGTTGGTCGGCTCGTCGAGCAGCAGAAGATCGGGCTCGGCGAACAGCGTCGCGGCGAGCGCGACCCGCATCCGCCAGCCGCCGGAGAATTCCGAGCAGGGCGCGGTCCTGGTCGGCGGCCGAGAAGCCGAGGCCCGACAGGATCGAGGCGGCGCGCGCCGGCGCGGCGTAGGCGCCCATGTCGGCGAGCCGCATCTGGATTTCGGCGATCTCGTGCGGGTCCTGCTCGGTTTCGGCGAGCGCGAGCAGCCGCGTGCGCTCGACGTCGGCCTTGAGCACGACCTCGATCAGGCTTTCGGGGCCGTTCGGCGCTTCCTGGGCGAGGCGGCCGACGCGCCAGCGCGACGGCATCTCGATGTCGCCATGCTCGGCGGCGACGTCGCCGGTGATGACGTTGAACAGGGTGCTCTTGCCGCTGCCGTTGCGGCCGACGAATCCGATGCGCGAGCCGTCGGGAATGCGGACCGAGGCGCGTTCGATCAGGAGCCGGCCGGCGATGCGGACGGAAAGGTCGTCGATGATCGAGCATGGCGCGCTCTATGGCCGAGCAGCGGCGCGCGACGCAATCCCTAATGTTGCGCGGCCGCTGTTGCGCGCCGCGCCGGGCCGGAGCGATGCTGCGCAGCCTGCCGACGCCGAGTTGCGCGCGGCCCCAACTGAGGAGGCCGACATGTGTGTTCCCGGATGCCAGGAGGCGCTGCAAGCCGCGCTCAGCCGGCGCGGATTCTTCAAGGGCGCTGCCGCGGCGGGCTTCGCCGCCACCGTGATCGAGCCGGCCGAGGCCAAAAAGAAGCCGCGAAGAAGGCCGGCTCGCCGCCGGACCAAGGCGCCGGAGGGGCAGAGCTACTTCAAGGGCGTGGTCGATCTCACGCACACCATGTCGCCGGATTTCCCGACCTTCTTCGGCGTGCCGGGCATCGAGTTGCAGAAGCAGTTCGACTTCAAGAAGGACGGCTTCAACCTGAACTGGTGGAGGATCATCGAGCACGCCGGCACGCATCTCGATGCGCCGATCCATTTCTCGGAAAACGGCGCGACCGCCGACACGATCGGCGCCGGCGAGCTCGTGGTGCCGCTCGCCGTCATCGACGTGCGCAAGCAGGCCGAGAAGAACCCCGACTATCTGATGGGCATCGAGGACGTGCTGATCTGGGAGAAGCGCTTCAAGAAGCTGCCGGACAGCTGCTGCGTCGCCATGCTGTCGGGCTGGGGCGCGCATGTCGGCGACGCCGCCAAATTCACCGGCAAGGACGCCAGCGGCACCTTCCATTTTCCCGGCATTTCGCCCGAGCTTGCCGAATGGCTGCTGAAGGAGCGCAAGGTGCTGGGCCTGGCGGTCGATACGCTGTCGCTCGACAACGGCCCGTCGAAGGATTTCAAGACCCATCACATCTGGCTGCCGGCCGGCCGCTGGGGTCTGGAGAACGTCGCCAACCTCGAAAAGCTGCCGCCGTCGGAGGCGCATCCTGGTGGTGGGCTTGCCCAAGGTGAAAGGCTCCACAGGCGGCCCGGTGCGGCTGATCGCGCTGATCTGATCTGCTATCTTCCGGCCCGCGCGCACGTCGCGCGCGGGGCAGGGAGAAATAGCAATGGACAACACTCGGAAGTATCTTGCCGAAGTTATCGGCACGTTTGCGCTTGTCAGTTCGGTGTGCGGCGCGGCGCTGTTTTCGGCGCCGTCGGCGGGTCTGATGACGGTGGCCTTCGCCATCGGCGCGATCGTGCTGGCGATGGCTTACGCGCTGGGCCCGATCTCGGGTGGGCATTTCAATCCGGCCGTGACCTGCGGCTTGTTGGTGGCGGGTCGCTGTCCGACCAGCGACGCGATCCCCTACATCATCGCGCAGTTGATCGGCGGCATCGCTGCCGCAGCCGTGTTCTACGTCATCCTGGCCGGCGCGCCGGCGGGCAAATGGAACGACTTCGCGGCCGATCTCGAACATCTACGGCGGCGCGGGACACTTCCCGCTGCTTCAGGTCGCGCTGATCGAAATCGTGCTGACGGCGTTGTTCCTCATCGTCATCGTCGGCGTGACATCGAAAAAGGCGCGCACCGGGGTTTGCCCCGATTGCCATCGGGCTCACGCTGGTGTTCATCCATCTCGCCGCCATTCCGGTCTCGAACGCTTCGGTCAATCCGGCGCGTTCGACGGCGACGGCGATCTTCGGCGGAGCGGCGGCGCTCTCTTCGCTCTGGCTGTTCTGGGTGGCGCCGATCGTCGGCGGTGTGATCGGCGGCTATATCGGCCGCTGGATGCACGAGGAATGACGATAGCGCCGCGCTCCGCACGAGGCGCGACTCTTTCGAGAACAATCCCCGGTCTCGCTCGCGCGAGGCCGGGGTTTTCGTTGATGACGGCGGCCTTAGCCGCAGACGTTGACGGTCCGGCGGACCACGACTCGCCACGGCGGTTCACGACCCAGCGGTTGCGCAGGCAGGTAGTCGTAGAGGCCGACACCCGTGTAGACGCGGAGCCCGCCACCGTGGAAGTGGTGGCCGTGGAACCCACCACCCTTGCCCCACGCCGCGGCGGGGGTCGAAGCGGTCAGCGAAGCGGTGCCGAGCGCGGCGATGGCAGCGGCGGCAATGGCAAACTTGCGGATCATGGTGGTCTCTCCTGTTTGGTTGGATGCCTCATCGCATCCCATGGCCGTCAGTCGCGGCGGGGGGCGGGGAGGTTCAGGCGGGTGCAGGATGGCTCGCGCCTGATGCGACGCTGTGCGAAAACGCACATTCGGGGCGACGGCTCGCGCTGCCACACCTTGCCGCATTGGCGGAACGGACGGCTATAAGCGCCCGCACTTCAAAGCGCGCATCGGCGCACAGTTCCCAAAAGGACACACGATGGCGATCGAGCGTACCTTTTCGATCATCAAGCCGGATGCCACCGCCCGCAACCTGACCGGCGCCATCAACGCCATGATCGAGCAGGCGGGTTTGCGGATCGTCGCGCAGAAGCGCGTGCGCATCACCCGCGAGCAGGCCGAGACTTTCTATGCCGTGCACAAGGCGCGGCCGTTCTTCGGCGAGCTGGTCGATTTCATGATCTCCGGGCCGGTGGTGGTCCAGGTGCTGGAAGGCGACAACGCCATCGCCAAATACCGCGACATCATGGGCGCCACCGATCCGGCCAAGGCTGCGCCGAACACCATCCGCAAGGTCCACGCCAAGTCGATCGGCGAGAACTCGGTGCATGGCTCGGACGCGCCGGACACGGCGGCGCAAGGAAATCGCGCAGTTCTTCTCCGGCAACGAAATCGTCGGCTGATAGCAATGCGGCCGAGGGCCGCTGGCCAGCGGCCGGCCTTCGCCTGTAGATTAGGCCAGCCCGCGGCTGCGGCCGCGGGATCAGGGGAAGCGCCGCCGGACACCGGCGGTCATAAAAAGGGGTAGCGCGGTGGATTTTCTGTGGCAGGACATGACGCACGCGGCGTTCTGGATCGCGGCGCTTCAAGATCATCTGCGTCAACATCATCCTCTCCGGCGACAACGCCGTCGTCATCGCGATGGCCTGCCTGACGCTGCCGCCGCGGCAGCGGCTGTGGGGCATGATCCTCGGCGCCGGTGTTGCCGTGCTGCTGCGCGTCGTCTTCACCGCTCGTCATCGCGCAGGCGATGACCTACCCCTACCTCAAGCTGGTCGGCGGCGCGCTGCTGTTCTATGTGGCGATCAAGCTCGTCACCGAGGACGCCGACGGCGAAGAAGGCGGCGTCGAAGGCGCGCAGAACCTCTGGCGCGCGGTGCGCATCGTCGCCATCGCCGACATCGTGATGAGTCTCGACAACGTCATCGCCATCGCGGCGTCCGCCGAGATCGCGGCGGCGCATGTCGATCTTGCCCATGCCGCGGGCATCAAGGCGACCCTGATCATCTTCGGCCTTGCCACCAGCGTGCCGCTGATCGTCGCCGGCAGCGCGATCCTGATGGCACTGCTGGAGCGCTACCGCGTGCTGGTCTGGGGCGGCGGCGCGCTGCTCGGCTGGGTCGCGGGCGACGTCATGGCGACCGATCCGGCACTGGTCGGCGTGGTTCAGCGAGCCGATGCTGCATCACTCCACATCTGGGGCGGGCCCGTCGGCGGGCTCATCGTCCTTGGCCTGGGTTACATCATCGTCGGCAGGCACCGGCGCTGATGCTCGACGAAATCCTGGCCGGCGTCGCGCTGGTGGTCTGGATCATCGTCGACCGGATCAGCGAAAGCGTGTTGGGCGCCAATGCGGACCCCCTGAAGATCTGGGGTATCCGCGGCGTGCTGATGTTGGTGATGATCGTGGCCTACATCCTTGCCCGCAAGCAGTGGCACGTCGAGGAACAAGAGGTCTGATCGCTCGGAGCCTGCCGGCTGAAAGACAAATCCCGGCGTTCGCGCTATGCTGCGCGGACGCCATGAATCAGCCCGTCCGCCCGCCGCTGCAGCCCATCCGGATCGGCCATTCGGCCTGTCCGCATGATTGCCCTTCGACCTGCGCGCTCGAGGTCGAGGTGCTCGACGAGCGCACCATCGGCCGCGTGCGCGGCGCGCCGGACAACGCCTACACGGCCGGCGTGATCTGCGCCAAGGTCGCGCGCTATGCCGAACGCATCCACCATCCCGACCGGCTGACGCATCCGCTGCGCCGGACCGGGCCGAAGGGCTCGGGCGCGTTCGAGCCGATATCGTGGGACGACGCGCTCGATATCGTCGCCGAGAAGTTCCTGGCCGCCGAAGCGCGATATGGCGCGCAGTCGGTCTGGCCGTACTACTACGCCGGCACCATGGGGCTCGTGCAGCGCGACGGCATCCATCGGCTGCGCCACGCCAAGAAATACTCGGGCTTTCATTCCACCATCTGCGTCAACGCCGTCCTACACCGGCTTTGCCGCCGGCACCGGGCAGATCGCCGGTCCCGATCCGCGCGAGATGGCGAAATCCGATCTGATCGTGATCTGGGGCACCAACCCGGTGAACACCCAGGTCAACGTCATGACCCACGCGACGCGCGCGCGCAAAGAGCGCGGCGCCAAGATCGTCGCGGTCGACGTCTACATGAACGGCACGATGGAGCAGGCCGATCTCGCCGTGATGGTGAAGCCCGGCACCGACGGCGCGCTCGCCTGCGCGGTGATGCATTGCCTGTTCCGCGACGGCAAGGCGGACTGGGACTATCTCGAAAAATACACCGACGCGCCGCGCGAGCTGGAAGCGCATGTGCGCTCGCGCGATCCGCAATGGGCCTCGGCGATCACCGGCTGCCCGGTCGAGACCATCGAGGAATTCGCCCGGCTCGTCGGCGCGACCAAGCGCGCCTACTTCCGGCTCGGCTACGGCTTCGCGCGCTCGCGCAACGGCCCGGTCAACATGCACGCGGCAAGCTGCATCCCGGCGATCACCGGCGCCTGGCTGCACGAGGGCGGCGGCGCGTTCCACAACAACGCCGACATCTACCACTGGGACAAGTCGATGATCGAAGGCCGCGACGTGCGCGACCAGTCGATCCGCA
Organism: uncultured Thermoleophilia bacterium; assembly: GCA_963751875.1. Classification (GTDB taxonomy): domain Bacteria; phylum Actinomycetota; class Thermoleophilia; order Gaiellales; family Gaiellaceae; genus Gaiella. Next base: position 8,296 of record CAVVWG010000022.1, on the reverse strand, counting down.
TGCTCGACCAGTCGCGCATCGGCGCGATTCTCTGCGGCGACCGCGAGGCGCTGAACGACGGGCCGCCGGTCACCGCGATGCTGATCCAGAACACCAACCCGGTGTCGGTCTGCCCGGATCAGGACATGGTCAAGCGCGGCTTTGCGCGCGAGGACCTGTTCGTCTGCGTGCACGAGCAGTTCATGACCGAGACGGCGCGGATGGCCGACGTCGTGCTGCCGGCGACCATGTTCATGGAGCACGACGACGTCTATCAGGGCGGCGGGCACCAATACATCATGCTCGGGCCGAAGCTGATCGAGCCGCCGGGCGAATGCCGCTCCAACCACGAGGTGATCTGCGGCCTCGCCAAGCGCGTCGGCGCCGAGCATCCGGGCTTTGCCATGAGCGCGCGCGAGCTGATCGATCACACGCTGCGAGATTCCGGCTGGGGCACGCTTGGAGCGGCTCGAGCGCGAGAAGTGGATCGACTGCCAGCCGGATTTCGAGACCGCGCATTACCTCAAGGGCTTCGCCTATCCGGACGGCAAATTCCGCTTCAAGCCGGACTGGCCGAAGGTGCCGTTCCGCAGCGCCTATCACGCCGGGCCGATCGCGCAGATGCCGAAGCTGCCCGACCACTGGACCATCATCGAGGAGGCCGACGACGAGCATCCGTTCCGGCTTGCGACCTCGCCGTCGCGCGGCTTCCTCAATTCGACCTTCAACGAGACGCCGACGCTCGCGCGCGCAGAATCGCGGCCGCCCGAGGTGATGATCCATCCGGACGATGCCGCGACGCTCGGCATCGCGGACGGCGCCGAGGTGGTGCTCGGCAACACGCGCGGGCAGGTGCGGCTGCACGCCCGGCTGTTCGAGGGCGTGCGGCGCGGCGTGCTGATCGCGGAATCGATCTGGCCGAACGACGCCTATCCCGACGGCAAGCGGCATCAACACGCGTGACCGGCGCCGACGCGATCGCGCCCTATGGCGGCGCGGCGTTCCATGACAACAAGGTCTGGATCAGGCCGGCCGCGCCCTGAGAGCGGTCGAGGAATCGGCGCCGACCGTTCAAACTCACGCCGGCCTGCGACGAAAAGTTCGTCGGTCGGCTGGCCATCGATCAGGCAGCGGCCATCGGCGATCCGCACGCGGCCCTCCGCCACCCATCGCAGCGCCTGCGGATAGATGCGGTGCTCGACCTCGAGCACCGCGCGCCGCGAGCGTGGCTTCGGTGTCGCCGCTTTGCACCGGCACCGCGGCCTGCGCGATGATCGGGCCGGAATCCATCTCCGGCACGACGAAATGCACCGTCGCGCCGTGCTGCGTCGCGCCGGCCGCGATGGCGCGCGCGTGGGTGTCGAGGCCCTTGAAGGCCGGCAGCAGCGCCGGATGGATGTTGAGCAGCCGTCCGTCCCATTGCCGCACGAACCACGGCGTCAACAGCCGCATGAAGCCGGCGAGGCAGACGAGCTCGATGCTGGTGCGCCTGCAATTCCGCTTGCAGCGCGCGCTCGAACGCCTCGCGGTCCTTGCCGAATTTGCGTGTGATCGACGACGGCCGTCGCGGATGCCTGCGGCCGCGGCGCGCTGCAATCCCTCCGCCGCCGGGCTCGTTGGAAACAACCAGCGCGATCTCGGCCGGATAGGTTTGATCCTTGGCGGCCTCGATCAGCGCCACCATGTTGGAGCCGCGGCCGGAGATCAGGATGGCGACGCGCTTGCGGGCCATGCGGCCATTGGCGTCTAGATGTTCGAGGCGGCCGGTGTACGTCACGCGCGGCTTGCCTTTCGCCGCGGCAACGAGCTCTCCGAGTTGCACGACGCGCTCGCCCTCGCGCTCGAGGATCGCGGCGACCTTGCCGGCGGCGCGCGCATCGACCACGGCGATCATGCCGATGCCGCAGTTGAAGGTGCGCAGCATTTCCTTCTCGGCGATGCCGCCGGCTCGCGGCCAGCCACTTGAACACCGGCAGCACCGGGATGCGCGCCACGTCGATGCGCGCGCCCGAAGCTCTTCGGCAGCACGCGCGGGATGTTGTCGGGAAATCCGCCGCCGGTGATGTGCGCCAGCGCCTTGACCGCCTTGGTCTCGCGGATCGCGGCGAGGCAGGATTTCACATAGATGCGGGTCGGCGCGAGCACGCGCCGCGCCGAGTTTCTTCTTCTTGTCGAACGGCGCCGCCGCGCTCCACTTCAGCTTGGACTTCGCGACGACCTTGCGCACCAGCGAATAGCCGTTGGAGTGCACGCCGGACGACGCGATGCCAAGAATGACGTCGCCCGCGCGCGATATCGTCGCGCGGCAAGATCGCGCCGCGCTCGACGGCGCCGACCGCAAAGCCCGCGAGGTCGTAATCGTCGCCGTGATAGACGCCGGGCATCTCCGCGGTCTCGCCGCCGATCAGCGCGCAGCCGGCCTGGCGGCAGCCGTCGGCGATGCCTTTGACGATCTCGGCGCCGATCTTCGGATCGAGCTTGCCGGTGGCGAAGTAGTCGAGGAAGAACAGCGGCTCCGCGCCCTGCACCACGAGATCGTTGACCGACATGGCGACGAGGTCGATGCCGATGGTGCCGTGGATGCCGGTCTCGATCGCGATCTTGACCTTGGTGCCGACGCCGTCGTTGGCCGCGACCAGCACCGGATCCTTGAAGCCCGCGCGCTTGAGGTCGAACAAGCCGCCGAAGCCGCCGATCTCGGCGTCGGCGCCCGGCCGCGCGGTCGCCTTCACCAGCGGCTTGATCAGCTCGACCATGCGGTTTCCGGCATCGATATCGACGCCGGATTGCGCATAGGTGAGGCCCTTTTTACTCATGCCTTTGCGTATGTCGGAATCGAAACGTGTGCAATGGCTGGATCGCCGATATACTCAGGCGGAATCGCAAGCGCGCTCGGACCGGAATCACCAACCGGCGCGCGGGCGAGCCGGGGCTGACAGTTTGAGTATTCCGAATCTCATCACGTTAGCGCGCATCATTCTCGTGCCGGTGGTCGTCTGGGCGATCGCCAGCGGACAGTTGCGCCTGGCGTTCCTGTTGTTCCTGGTCGCTGCCGTCAGCGACGGCGTCGATGGGTTCCTGGCCAAGCGCTTCGGCATGAAGACCGAGCTTGGCGCCTATCTCGATCCGCTGGCCGACAAGGTGCTGATCGTCTCGATCTACGTGACGCTCGGCATCACCGGCGTTATTCCGCTCTGGATCGTCATCCTGGTGGTGTCGCGCGATTTCATGATCGTGGGCGCGATCGTCCTGTCGTGGGTGGTGGACCGGCCGGTCCAGATCCGGCCCCACATGATCTCCAAGGTCAACACCGGGGTCCAGATCATCTTCCCCGGCGCTGGTGCTGGCCTCGCATGGATATTCTTTTGACGCCGAGCCGGTGTTGACACTGGTGATGGCGCTGGTCGCGGTATTGACCTTGCTTTCGGTCGGCCTCTATCTCGCCGAATGGGTGCGCCACATGGGTTCGGCGGAAGCCGGCCTTGATGTCGAAGCACTCGGCCCGGCGGCGAGGTGCGTTTTGATGGCTCTGGAGCGGCAGGTCACATTCTGGGTTGCGGCGCTCGCGGTTTTTGTCGCGGTGCTCTGGCTGCTCAGCGACGTGCTGCTGCCGTTCGTGGCCGGGATGGCGCTGGCCTATCTGCTCGACCCGATCGCGCGGCGGGCGAACGGCTGGGCATCGGCCGGGCGGTCTCGGCGCTCATCGTGCTGACGCTCGTGATCGTCGCGGTGGTCGTGGCGGTGATGGTCGCTGGCGCCGATCATCAGCGAGCAGTTCGCCGCCTTCGTGACAACCTGCCGGGCTATCTGACCAAGCTGCAGTCCATCGTTTCCGACCCGAGCCGGCCGTGGCTCGCCAAGATCTTCGGCGGCGGAAACCTGTCCGATCCGGGAAAGTCCGCCAGCGGCCTGGTGACGCAAGCCTCGGGCTACATCGGCACATTTCTGGCGTCGCTCTGGTCCGGCGGCCGGGCGGTGTTCTCGGTGCTGTCGCTTCTCATCATCACGCCGGTCGTCGCCTTTTATTTGCTGGTCGACTGGGAAAAGGTGGTCGCGACCATCGATGGCTGCATTCCGTTGCACCACCGCGGCACGGTCCACGGGCTGGCGCACGATATCGACGCGGCGATCGCGGGCTTCGTGCGCGGGCAGGCGGTGGTCTGCCTGATCCTGGCGGCGTTCTATGCCATCGGCGCTGACGCTGACCGGGCTCAATTTCGGCTTCCTGATCGGCATGATGACCGGGCTGCTCAGCTTCATCCCGTTCGTCGGCGCGGCCACCGGGTTTCTCGTCGCCGCGGTCGTCGCGATTGCGCAGTTCTGGCCGGACTGGACGTCGATCCTCGATGGTGGTCGGCGTGTTCCTGTCGGCCAGGTGCTCGAAGGCTACGTGCTGTCGCCCAAGCTCGTCGGCGCCAAGGTCGGCCTGCATCCGGTCTGGATGATGTTTGCCCTGATCGCGTTCGGCTACCTGTTCGGCTTCGTCGGGCTTGCTGGTCGCCATCCCGCTTGCGGCGACGATCGGCGTGCTGCTTCGCTTTGCGCTCCGCAAATATCTCGAAAGCCCGATCTACACCGGCGCAGTGGGCCGCGCTGACCATGGCGGCCCCGGGCGCCATCGCGAGCAGCGGGCCGACGACGAGCCGACGCAGCTTGCGCTCGCGCTCGACCATGCCGAGAGCCTCGCGCGCGAGGATTTTCTCTCCGGGCCGTCCAACGCCGCGGCGCTCGGCTCTGATCGAGCGCTGGCCGGACTGGCCGTCGCGCACCGTGCTGCTGCGCGGACCGGAGGGCTCCGGCAAAAGCCATCTCGCGGCGATCTGGGCGCGGGAGTCGCGGCGCGCGGACGCTGTCGCCGCGCGCGCTCGACGGCGCCGATGTTCCGGTCGCGCTCGCGACCGGCGCGCTGGTGCTGGAAAATCTCGCCGAAGGCCGCTTCGACGAAGCCGCGCTGTTTCATCTGCTCAATCTCGCGCGCGAGGAGCGCGCCTATGTGCTCATCACCGCGCGCAGCGCGCCGACGACCTGGCGGATCGAGGTGCGCCGATCTCGCCTCGCGGCTGCGCGCGCTGCCGGTGGTGGCGCTGACGGCGCCCGACGACGCGCTGTTTCGCGCGGTCCTGGTCAAGCTGTTCGCCGACCGGCAGCTCGCGGTCGACGAGAGCCTGGTGTCCTTCCTGACCACCCGGATCGAGCGTTCGTTCGCGGCCGCGCGCGCGGCGGTGGCACGGCTCGACCGCGAGGCGCTTCGGCTGCAGCGGCCGGTCACCCGGGCGCTGGCCGGCGGAGCTATTCCGCGAGCCTTGACGGCTTCGCCATCCGGCGGTCATGTCATTTCGGCGTCACCGAATGGCGGCCATCATGTGGCCGTCATATATTTGTCATGGACGCGTCATGGCCGACCGCGCACAAGCTACTGTTTTAAAAGAAGAATCTGCCGCCAGCTCGCGGAGCCGGGGACGGCTGCCGGCCGATCCGAGTCCGACCTGGCGGCGAGCCCGGAGCGATTCATCAACCGGGAGCTGTCCTGGCTGCATTTCAATCGCCGCGTGCTGGAAGAGGCCGAGAACCCCCAGCATCCGCTGTTCGAGAAGGTCCGGTTCCTTTCGATCTCGGCCAACAACCTCGATGAATTCTTCATGGTGCGGGTCGCCGGCCTCAAGGGCCAGGTGCGCGCCGGCATCGCCGACAAGAGCCCGGACGGGCTGACCCCGAGCGAGCAGCTCGTCCGGATCGGCGAGGCGGTCTCCAGCCTCGCCAGCGATCAGCAGGCGCGCTGGCGGGAACTGCGCGAGGAGCTCAAGGCCGCGAACATCGTGCTGGTCGATGCCGACAGCCTGAAGAAGGCCGACCGCGCCTGGCTCGAGGACTATTTCCTGCAATACATCTTCCCGGTGCTGACGCCGCTCGCGATCGATCCGGCGCATCCGTTTCCGTTCATTCCCAATCTCGGCTTCTCGATCACGTTCCAGCTCGCGCGCACGAGCGACGGCAGGGCGATGAACGCGCTGATCCGCGTGCCGCAGAAGATCGATCGGTTCATCCGCTTTCCGGCGCCGGCCGACAGCGGCGCGGTGCGCATGATCACGCTGGAGCAGGCGACCGGGCATGTTCGTCGCCGAAGCTGTTTCCGGGCTACACGGTCAAGGGGCAGGGCGCGTTCCGCATCGTCCGCGATTCCGACGTCGAAGTGGAGGAAGAGGCGGAAGATCTGGTGCGGCTGTTCGAAAGCGCGCTCAAGCGCCGCCGCCGCGGCTCGGCCATCCGCCTCGAAATGGAAGCGGCGATGCCGGCCGAGCTTCGCCGCTTCGTGCAGCGCGCGCTCGCGGTCGCCGACGACGAGGTGTTCCTGGTCGAGGGCATGCTGGCGCTGAGCGAGCTGTCGCAGCTTCTGTCGATCGACCGGCCCGACCTGGAATTCGTGCCGTACAATCCGCGCTTCCCCGAGCGCATCCGCGATCACGCCGGCGACTGCTTTGCCGCGATCCGGCAGAAGGACCTGATCGTCCATCACCCCTACGAGTCGTTCGACGCGGTGGTGCAGTTCCTGCAACAGGCGGCGCGCGATCCGGACGTCATCGCCATCAAGCAGACGCTCTACCGCACCTCCAAGGACTGCCGATCGTGCGCGCGCTGGCCGAGGCCGCCGAGGCCGGCAAGTCGGTGACCGCGGTGGTCGAGCTGAAGGCGCGCTTCGACGAAGAGGCCAACATCCGCTGGGCGCGCGACCTGGAGCGCGCCGGCGCGCAGGTGGTCTATGGCTTCTTCGAGCTCAAGACCCACTCCAAGCTGTCGCAGGTGGTGCGCCGCGAGGGCGGCGCGCTGGTCGTCCTACGTCCACGTCGGCACCGGCAACTATCATCCGGTCACCGCGCGCATCTACACCGACCTGTCGTTCTTCACCTCCGATCCGGTGATCGCGCGCGACGTCGGCCGCATCTTCAATTTCGTCACCGGCTATGCCGAGCCGGCCGAGCTCGAGAAGATGGCGGTGTCGCCGGTCAACCTGCGCCAGCGCATCTGCGAGCACATCGCCGAGGAGATCGCGCACGCCAAGGCCGGGCGGCCCGGCGGCGATCTGGATGAAGGACAACGCGCTGGTCGATCCCGAGATCATCGACCGGCTCTACGACGCGTCGCGCGCCGGCGTGCAGGTCGACCTCGTGGTGCGCGGCATCTGCTGCCTGCGGCCCGGCCTGCCGGGGCTGTCGGAGAACATCCGGGTCAAGTCGATCATCGGGCGCTTTCTCGAGCACAGCCGCATCTATTGCTTCGGCGCCGGCCACGGCCTGCCGCATCCCGAAGGCCGCCGTCTACATTTCCTCGGCCGACATGATGCCGCGCAATCTCGACCGCCGGGTCGAGGCGCTCTGCCCGATCCTCAATCCAACTGTGCATGAGCAGGTTCTCGACCAGATCATGCTTGCAAACTTCAAGGACAATGAGCAGAGCTGGCAGTTGTTGCCCGACGGCTCGTCCAAGCGCATCAAGGCGGCCGCCGGGCGAGGAGCCGTTCAACGCGCACAAGTATTTCATGACCAACCCGAGCCTGTCCGGACGCGGAAAATCGCTCAAGGAATCGTCGCCCCGCAGCCTCAGCCGGCGGGCCGAGCGTGCTTGAGAAGCTGACCCCCGCCACGCGCCGTGGCGCAGGGCCGGCTCGACTACGGGCCGCCGGTCGCGGTGATCGACATCGGCTCCAACTCGGTGCGCCTCGTGGTCTACGAGGGCGTCACCCGCAGCCCGACGCCGCTGTTCAACGAAAAGACGCTCGCCGGCCTCGGCCGCGAGGTGCAGACCAAGGGCCTGCTGCCGTCCGACGCGGTGGAGAAGGCGCTCGACGCGCTCAAGCGCTTCCGCGCGCTGTGCGACACCATGCAGGTCCAGCGGCTGTGGGTGCTGGCGACCGCCGCCTGCCGCGATGCGCGCAACGGCAAGGACTTCATCGCCGCGGCGGAGCAGATCTGCCGCACCAAGATCGACGTCATTTCCGGCCAGCGCGAGGCCGAACTGACCGCGCTCGGCGTCGTCTCCGGCTTCCATCGTCCCGACGGCATCGTCGGCGACCTCGGCGGCGGCTCGCTCGAACTGGTCGATGTCCACGGCGCCCGCATCAAGCCCGGCACCACGCTGCCGCTCGGCGGCCTCGCCCTGCAGGACCGCTCCGGCCGCTCGATGAAGAAGGCCGAGAAGATCGTCAAGGATGCGTTCGACGACCTCAAGCTCTTGACGGGCGGCGAAGGCCGCACCTTCTACGCGGTCGGCGGCACCTGGCGGGCGCTGGCGCAACTGCACATGGCGCAGATGGGCTATCCGC
>CAVVWG010000021.1:0-53654 GCA_963751875.1 uncultured Thermoleophilia bacterium | reverse complement strand
CTCGCCGATATGTGGTATACGGATAGTCGCAATGCCTCGTTTCTCGACTCACCGACTCGTCCGCACCGTCATGACCGGCGGCTCCTTCGCCTGGCCGCCGCTCGGTGACGACCAGCGCGAGCTGCTCGCGCTCGTGCACACGCTCGCGACGGAGCGGATCGCGCCGCGGGCGGCCGAGATCGACGAGACGCACGAGTTTCCCTGGGACATCGTCGAGCTCTATCGCGAGCAGGGCCTGTTCGGGCTCTTCTTCGAGGAGCGCCACGGCGGCACCGGCACCGGGCCGCTGCTCGCGCTCGCCGCGATCGAGGAGGTCTCGAAGGTCTGCGCCACCTCGGGTGTGATCCTCGCGGTGCAGGAGCTCGGCTCGCTCGCGCTCAAGCTCGCGGGCTCGGAGGAGCAGCAGGCTCGCGTACCTCCCCCGGCTCGCGTCGGGCGAATGGCTCGCCGCCTACGCGCTGACGGAGTCGGGGTCGGGCTCGGACTCGGCCGCGATGCGCACGACGCGCGCGGCGCGACGGCGACGACTACGTGCTGAACGGCGACAAGCGGTTCATCACGAACGCCGGCGTCGCGAACCTCTACACCGTCTTCGCGCGCACCGATCCGACCTCGAAGCATCGCGGCATCAGCGCCTTCGTCGTCGAGTCCGACTCGCCGGGCTTCGAGGTCGCGCGCCTCGAGCCGAAGCTCGGGATCGCCGGGCTCGACGACCGGCGAGCTCGTCTTCAACGACTGCCGCGTGCCCGCGGCGAACCTGATCGGGACCGAGGGCGACGGCTTCGCGCTCGCGATGCGCGTGCTCGACCGCTCGCGCGGCGGCATCGCCGCCCAGGCCGTCGGGATCGCGGAGGGGGCAACCGACTACGCGCTCGACTACGCGAAGGAGCGCGAGACGATGGGCTCGCCGATCGCCCAGCACCAGCTGATCGCCGGCAAGCTCGCCGACATGGACACCGCCTGTCAGGCGGCACGCGCGCTGCTCTACCGCCTCGGCCTGATGCTCGAGGCCGGCGTCGACGGCGCCGGAGCTGACCAAGGCGTCCGCCCAGGCCAAGCTCTTCTGCAGCGACACGGCGATGGCCGTGACGACCGAGGCGGTGCAGATCCTCGGCGGCTACGGCTACATCAAGGAGTACCCCGTCGAGCGGATGATGCGCGACGCGAAGATCACCCAGATCTACGAGGGCACGAACGAGATCCAGCGGCTCGTGATCGCCCGCGAGCTCGTCCGCCTCTCCTCCTGAGGCCGGCTCACTCGCTCGCGTAGGCGCCGAGGTAGCGGAGCCCCTCGATCGCGCGGCTGCCGTACCACGACGTCATCTCGCCGTCGATCAGGGTCACGCGGGCACCGGGGACGAGCGCCTCGACCTCGGCGAGATGCTTCTCGCGGAAGCGGTAGGGCTCGCTCGAGAGCAGCACCCGGTCGACGCTGCCGGCGACGGCGGCAGGGTCGACCTCGGGATAGCGCTCGGCCGCGCTCGCCGGGACGGTCTCCCAGCCGACGAGGGCGAGCGTGCGCGAGATGTACGTGTCGCGCGAGACCGTCATCCACGGCTCGCGCCAGATCAGGTAGAGCACCCTCGCCGGCGGGCGCGGGCCGGCCGTGAGATCCGCATACGCGGCGGCGAAGTCGTCGCAGAGGCGCTCTGTCTCGGCGGGACGGTCGAAGATGCCGCCGAGCAGCCGGTAGAGCCCGAGGTTGTCCTCCGGCGCGAGCGGGTGCGTGACGACGACCGACGGCACGAAGCGCGCGAGCTCCTCGACCGTCTCCTTCGTGTTCTCGTCGACGTTGACGACGAGGTGCGTCGGTGCGAGCTCGCGGATGCGGTCGACCTTGACGTCCTTCGTGCCGCCCACCTTGGGGATGCTCCGCACGACCTCGCGCGGATGGATGCAGAAGCCGGTGCGCCCGACGAGCTGCGAGGCGAGGCCGAGATCGCAGAGCAGCTCGGTGACGCTCGGCACGAGCGAGACGATGCGCGCGTCGCTGCCGGCGACGGGATGCTCGGTGCCGACCGCGTCGACGAGACGTCACTACATGTTCCGCCGGTACTCGCCCCCGACGGCGTAGAGGGCGCCGCTCGTGTCGCCGAGCGAGGCGACCTTGACCGTCTCCATCAGCTCGCCGAACACGTTGCCCCGCGCACGGGCCACCTCCTGCAGCCGGAGCAGCGCGGCGGGACGCTCCGCGGCATGGTGCTCCTGGAACGCACGGACGGCCGCGATCTGGTCGTTCTTCTCCTCGTCACCCGAGCGGATCAGCGCGATCGCCTCGTCGGGCTCCGAGCCCTCGGTCGGCAGGAACGTGTTGACGCCGATGATCGGGAGGGTGCCGTTGTGCTTCAGGGTCTCGTACAGCAGGCTCTCGTCCTGGATCTTGCCGCGCTGGTACATCGAGTCCATCGCGCCGAGCACTCCCCCACGCTCGGAGAGCCGCTCGAACTCGGCGTAGACGGCCTCCTCGACGAGATCGGTGAGCTCGTCGATGATGAACGACCCCTGCCACGGGTTCTCGCAGCCGTTGAGGCCGAGCTCGCGGTTGATGATCAGCTGGATCGCGACGGCCCGGCGCACCGACTCCTCGGTCGGGGTCGTGATCGCCTCGTCGTAGGCGTTCGTGTGCAGGCTGTTGCAGTTGTCGAAGAGCGCGTAGAGCGCCTGCAGCGTCGTGCGGATGTCGTTGAAGTTGATCTCCTGGGCGTGGAGGCTCCGACCCGAGGTCTGGATGTGGTACTTGAGCATCTCGCTGCGCGGTGAGGCGCCGTAGCGCTCGCGCATCGCCCGGGCCCAGATGCGCCGCGCCACCCGGCCGATCACCGCGTACTCGGCGTCCATCCCGTTGCTGAAGAAGAAGCTGAGATTGGGCGCGAAGTCGTCGATCGCCATGCCGCGGGCGAGGTAGTACTCGACGATCGTGAACCCGTTCGCCAGCGTGAACGCGAGCTGGGAGATCGGGTTCGCCCCCGCCTCGGCGATGTGGTAGCCGCTGATCGAGACGCTGTAGAAGTTCCGCACGCCGTTCGCGACGAAGTACTCCTGCACGTCACCCATCGCGCGCATGGCGAAGTCGGTCGAGAAGATGCAGGTGTTCTGGGCCTGATCCTCCTTGAGGATGTCGGCCTGCACCGTGCCGCGGACGCTCGTCAGCGTCTCCGCCTTGATCCGCTCGTAGGTCTCGCGGTCGACCACCTGGTCGCCGGAGACGCCGAGCAACCCGAGGCCGAGCCCGTCGTGGCCCTCGGGCAGCGACTCGCGATAGCGGGGCCGCGCGCCGTCGGGGAACATCGCCTCGATGCGCCGCTCGGTCGCGTCCCACTCCCCGATCGCGCGCAGGTGCTTCTCGACCTGCTGATCGATCGCGGCGTTCATGAAGAACGCGAGGATGATCGGCGCCGGGCCGTTGATCGTCATCGAGACCGACGTCGACGGCGTGCAGAGATCGAATCCGGAGTAGAGGCGCTTCGCATCGTCCACGGTGGCGATCGAGACGCCCGAGTTGCCGACCTTGCCGTAGATGTCGGGCCGCGGATGGGGATCCTCGCCGTAGAGCGTGACCGAGTCGAACGCGGTCGAGAGGCGCACGGCGGGCTGGCCGGCCGAGAGGTAGTGGAAGCGGCGGTTCGTCTGCTCGGGCGTGCCCTCGCCCGGCGAACATGCGGATCGGGTCCTCGCCCGCGCGGCGATACGGGTAGACGCCGGCCGTGTACGGGTACGAGCCCGGCAGGTTCTCGGACTGGAGGAAGCGCAGCTGGTCGCCCCAGCCGGAGTAGCGCGGCGCCGCGATCTTGGGGACGCGCAGCCCGCTCAGCGTGTCGCGGTAGTTGTCGCCGGTGACCGCCCGGCCGCGCACGTCGTAGGAGTACGTCTCCGAGGTGATCCCCTCGATCCGCTGCCGGGAGCTTCCTGAGCGCCTCGACGGCCTCGCTGCCGAGCTCCGCGAGCGCCGCGTTGTAGGCGGCCCGGAACGGCGCGTGCGTCGCCGGGCTCCAGGGCCTCGGCCGGATAGGGCTCGAAGGGCTCGGGCAGCAGCGGATCGCCGACCGCCTTGAGCGCCTCGTAGCAGTGCCGCGCCGTGTCGGCGGTCGCCGCCGAGCGCTCGATCCGCTCGCCGATCTCGCGTCCCTGCTGCGCGATCTCCCCCAGGTAGCCGGTCCGCTCGGGCGGGATCAGGGCGCCGCGCGTCGGCAGGTCGCCGTCGGCGACGGGAAGCTCCGGCACGAACTGCGCCCCGCCCGTCGAGCCCGCTCTCGGTGAGCGCGCGACAGAGCGCCGCGAAGAGCAGCGTTACGCCGGGGTCGTCGAACTGGCTCGCGGTCGTCGGGAACACCGGCACCTCGTCATCCGAGGCGGTGAACGCCAGATGGTTGCGCCGCCACTGCTTGCGGACGTCGCGCAGGGCGTCCTGGCTGCCGCGCTTGTCGAACTTGTTGAGGACGAGGATCCCGGCGAGGTCGAGCATGTCGATCTTCTCGAGCTGGCTCGCGGCGCCGTACTCCGCCGTCATCACGTAGAGCGAGACGTCGACGAGGTCGACGATCGCGGAGTCGCTCTGGCCGATCCCGGCCGTCTCGACGATGACGAGATCGAAGCCCTGGGCGCGCATCAGCGCAACCGCGTCCTCGAGGACGGCGCTCGTCGCCGCGTTGCGCCGGCGCGTTGCCAGCGAGCGCATGAACACCCGCCCGTCGCGCAGGCTGTTCATCCTGATCCGGTCGCCGAGCAGCGCGCCACCGGTGCGGCGCCGCGTCGGATCGACCGCGAGCACCGCGATGCGCGCGTCGGGGAAGTACTGGAGGAAGCGCGAGACGAGCTCGTCGGTGACGGTGCTCTTGCCCGCTCCGCCCGTGCCGGTGATGCCGACGACGGGGACGGCCGCACCCTGCTGCCGTCCACTCCGCGCGCAGCTGGTCGCGCGTCGCCTCGGGCACGACCTCGTCCTCGAGCGCGGAGAGCGTGCGGGCGATCGTCAGATCGGAGCCGGGCGCCGTCTCGGCAGGGAGCGCCGAGAGCTCCTGCACGCGGGAGGTGCGCTCGATCAGGTCGGCGATCATCCCCTCGAGGCCGAGCTGCTGGCCGTCGCCCGGGAGGTAGACCCGCTCCACCCCGTACGCCTCGAGCTCGGCCGCCTCGCTCGCGGTGATCGTGCCGCCGCCGCCGCCGAAGACACGGATGTGCCCGGCGCCCTGCTCGCGGAGCATGTCGACCGCGTACTTGAAGTACTCGAGGTGGCCGCCCTGGTAGGAGCTGACGGCGATCCCGTCGGCGTCCTCCTGGATCGCGGTGCGCACGACGTCCGCGACGCTGCGGTTGTGGCCGAGGTGGATCACCTCGGCGCCCGCCGCCTGGATCAGCCGGCGCATCACGTTGATCGCCGCGTCGTGGCCGTCGAAGAGCGAGGCCGCGGTGACGAAGCGCAGCGGCGGGCTCTGCGGCGTGACCTCGTCCTGATCGGAGCGAAGATCGATGGCGGACGTGCTCATGGCCGGCACTGCTCCTTCGCACTCGCTTCGTGAGGCAAATTAGTCGGAATAGCGATAGTAGGAATATATCCTATCTCGGCTTCTCGGCCCGATTTCTGGAGGGCTCTACGCCGGCAGCGGGAAGCCGTCCGCGTCCGCGCGCAGCTTCCGCAGGATGTGCGTGATCGAGTCGAGATCGCCGTGGGTGAGCGGCTCGGTCGCGAACCGGACCTCGTTCAGCGCCCGCGTCGACTCCTCCGCCACGGTACGGCCCGCGTCGGTGATCACGGCGAGCATCATCCGCCTGTCGTGCTCGTGCGGCCTCCGCTCGGCGAAGCCGGAGCGCTCGAGGCCGTCGACGAGGTTCGTCACGCTGGTGCGGTGCACCTGCAGCCGCTCGCCGATCTTGCCGAGGGGCAGCGAGCCGCGGCTCGACAGGTAGAGCAGCATCAGCGCCTCGTAGCGGGGAAACGTGAGCTCGAATTGCGCCAGGATCTCGTTGAGGCGCGCCATCAGGATCTGCTGCACGCGCATGATCGACGTCGTCGCCACCATCGACGGCACGGCGTTGTCGCCCCACTTCTGCACCCACTGACGGCCCGCCTCGGCGATCAGGTCGGTGGAGACGTCGCCCACCGCCGGGGCACCGTTCGCTCTGTCGGCCGGTTTCACGATTCCTAGACTGCCAGAAGATCTCGGGCTCAGAATATTTCGGGACACCAGGGCTTCGCAGCCACGTGGTAGAGCGCGTCGGCGCGCGTGATGCCGCCCCGCGCGACCTCCTCGACGCGACCCGCGCGCGCGAGGTCCGCGAACGTGAAGCCACCGAGGTAGGCGCAGGCGAGCGCCTGCACATCGAGCCGGAGGTCGGCGCGGCGGCGCGAGCGGCGCGCAACGCCGTCCTCGACCGTCCAGGTGCCGACGTTGTCGGGGAAGACGGGTCTGCCGTGACCTCGAAGGTGACGCGGCCGTCGCCGGCCACGGAGCGCGCCGAGAGCGCGGCGGGCAGGTCGACGAGCCGGAGCCAGAGGCCGTCGAACACCTTCCAGTCGAGGCGATTCGGCCGCTGCACGAGCAGGAAGAGCGGGTGGTCGGACGGCAGCAGATCGCAGACGATCGAGTCGATCCAGTCGATGCCGAGCAGGTAGCGCCAGAGCTCGCGCACCGCGACCGCCGAGTCGCCGATCGCCTCGACCACGTCGACGCGGCTCTTGTTGGTGGCGTCCTCGAACTCGACCTTGATCCGGTAGAGGGCATAGCCCACCGGGCGGCCGTCGATCTCGAGCAGGACGCGATTCAGCTCGCCGCCGCCGCGCCGACGCTCGGGCCGGTCGTCGAGCTTGCGGAGCTCCCACCAGGCCTTCGAGCGCGAGATGAAGCCGGGCGTCGTTCGGCGAACGCGGTCGTAGATCCGGGGGAAGACCTTCAGCGCCTCGTCGTGACCCACGAGCCGTGTTGTCCCGACCCGGCCCGGAAGCACCGGATGCATCGCTGCGTGAACGCGGGAGGCGCGGATCATCACGTCCTGGGCGGCGAGGCCGTAGCCGAAGCGACCGTAGATCGTCTCCTCGGAAGCCCACAGCGCGGCGAGCGGCTCACCGCGCTCCCGGACGTCGGCGAGCTGCGCCCGCATCATCCGGCCCAGGATCCCCTGGCGGCGATGCGTCGGGTGCACGCCGACGACCGTGACGCCCGCACACGGGAGGGCGCCTCCCGGGATGCTCAGCTCGAAGGGGAATGCCCCGGCACCGGCGATGACCGCGTCGCCGTCGAAGACGCCGATCGTTCGCTCGAACGGCAGCAGCTGCGCGAACCGCTCGGCGTCCTCGGCGGTCCAGCCGCCGCCGAAGTAGTGGCCGATGCCGCCGAGCGCGGCCTTGTACTCGTCGGCGTTCCGGGGCTGTCGCAGGCGGAGCGCCATCAGCCGATCTTCTCCAGGGGGGCGTACTCGAGCATCAGCTTCCGCTCGCTCTGATCCTTCGCGAAGCGGACGGTGACGAGCCCGCCGGCCTCGATCCGGGTCACGACCCCCTCGCCGAGCGAGCCGTGCCTGACCGAGTCGCCGGTCTGGAGGTCCGGGATCTCGCTCGGCGCCCGCGTCTGCGCCGACGACGCGCCGGACTGGCCGCCGAGCCCCGTCTGCCGCTCGGAGCCGTAGCTCGACCACGAGGACGGGCGCAGGCGCTCGCGCTCCACGGTGGGCGGGAGCTCGTCGAGGAAGCGCGACGCGAGGTTGTAGTCGCGCCGCCCGTAGAGCGCTCGCGCCATCGCGTGCGTGAGGGTCAGCTTCTCCATCGCGCGCGTCATGCCCGACGTAGGCGAGCCGGCGTTCCTCCTCGATCTCGTTGTCCTCGATCGAGCGGGAGTGCGGGAAGATGCCCTCCTCCATCCCGATCAGGAACACGCCGCGGAACTCGAGCCCCTTGGCGTTGTGGATCGTCATCAGCGTCACGAGCGATTCCTCCCCCGCGAGCCCGTCCTGGTCGGAGACGAGCGAGATCTCCTGGAGGAAGGCCGACAGCGTCGGCTCCTCGCGCTCGGCCCTGAACTCGCGGGCCACGCCGACGAGCTCCTCGAGGTTCTCGATCCGGCCCCGGGCCTCGATCGTCCGCTCCGCCTCGAGCGCTTCCAGCGTGCCGCTGCGCGCGAGCACGGCCTCGAGCAGCTCGTCGACCTCGAGCTCCTGCGCCGACGCTTGCAAACTCTGCATTATGGTATGGAAGCCGCGAACTGCCTTGATCGCCGCGGTGCCGAGGCCGGCCGCCTCGGGGTCGGCCATCGCCTGGAACAGCGTCAGCCCCATCGCCTCGGCGTGGGTGACGAGGCGCTGCAGCGAGGTGTCGCCGATCGCGCGCCGGGGACGGTTCGCGATCCGCAGCAGCGAGCCGGCGTCGGAAGGGTTGTTCAGGACGGACAGGTACGCCATCGCGTCCTTGATCTCGGCCCGCTCGTAGAACCGGGGGCCGCCGATCACCTGGTACGGGATCTGCTGGCGCACGAGCACGTCCTCGAGCACGCGGCTCTGGGCGTTCGTGCGGTAGAAGACCGCGATCTCCGCGGCCGACCAGCCGTCGTCGACGAGCCGTGCGATCTCGGCCGCGACGAAGCGCGCCTCGGTGTGCTCGTCCTCGACCTCGACCACCTGCACCGGGTCCCCCTCCCCGAGCTCCGAGAAGAGCCGCTTCGGCTTGCGGTCGCGGTTGTTCTCGATCACGGCATTGGCGGCACCGAGGATCGAGTTGGTCGAGCGGTAGTTCTGCTCGAGCGCGATCGACCCGGCCCCCGGGAAGTCGCGCTCGAAATCGAGGATGTTGTTGATGTCGGCGCCTCTGAAGCCGTAGACGCTCTGGTCCGGGTCGCCCACCGCGAACACGTTCCCGTGCTCGGCAGCGAGAAGCTGCAGCAGCCGGTACTGGGCGTGGTTCGTGTCCTGGTACTCGTCGACGAGGATGTAGCGGAAGGTGTGCTGCCAGTGGGCGAGTGCCTCCGGGAAGCGCTCGAACGCCTCGACCGTGAGCATCAGCATGTCGTCGAAGTCGACCGCGTTCGAGCTGTGCAAGCGGCGCTGGTAGCGCTCGTAGACCTCGGCGACCGTCTTGTCGTAGAACGAGGCGACGCGGCTCATGTACGCGTCGGGCCCGATCAGCTGGTTCTTGGCGTTCGAGATCTGGCTGTGGATCCCGCGGGGCGTGAAGCGCTTGGGGTCGACGCCGAGATCCTCGAGGCAGGCCCTGACGACCCGCACCTGGTCGGCCTGGTCGTAGATCGTGAAGCTCGACGTGTAGCCGAGGCGCTCCGCCTCGCGCCGGAGCATCCGCCCGCAGGCCGCGTGGAAGGTGAGGATCCAGGCCGCGCGCGCCTGGCGGCCGAGCATCCGCTCGAGGCGCTCGCGCATCTCGCCGGCGGCCTTGTTGGTGAACGTGATCGCGAGGATCTCGTTGGGCTTCGCGCCGTGCGCGCGGATGAGATGCGCCACCCGATGGGTGAGCACGCGGGTCTTGCCCGAGCCGGCGCCGGCGACGACGAGCAGCGGCCCGTCGACGTGGAGGACGGCTTCCCGCTGGGCCGGATTCAGGCCGGCGAGGAGATCATCGTGAGGTGCGACGGCCATGCCTCCGATGCTAGCGGGCGCCCCCGCGGGGGTCACAGTGGCCCGAACGGACGAGTGCCGGTGCCGGGCTCGTCAGGCGTCGAGCACGACGATGCCGTCGTCGTCGCTCGTCAGGATCGCCCCCGGCGTGAAGGTGATGCCGCCGAACTCGACCGGTACGTCGACCTCGCCAAGGCCTTCCTTGGCGCTCCGGCGCGGGACCGAGCCGAGCGCCTTGATCCCGATCGGCAGGTGCCTGAGCACCGCGACGTCGCGAACGCCGGCGTTGAGGACGAACCCGACCCAGCCGTTCGCGGCGGCGATGCCTGCGATCAGATCGCCGATCAGCGCCGACCCGAGCGACCCGCCCCCGTCGACGACCAGCACCCTGCCGTTGCCCGGGCCTTCGATCTGCTGCCGCAGGAGGACGTTGTCGTCGAGGCAGCGGATGGTCGAGATCGGGCCGCTGAACTCGGTGAGCCCGCCGAACTGCCTCAGCTGCAGCCCGCAGACGAGCGCAGCGGGATTCTCGTCGGAGAGATCGGCGGTCGAGGTCACCGGCAGAGGATACGCACACGCGGACGCGTCCGAGAGCGCCAAGGCGAGCGGGACGTCTGTGGAAACATCGTCACACTCTGGTCACGAAGGGTGTCTCCCTCCGGGAGACACCCCGACGGGTTGCGCGAGCGCCGATCCGCTTGGAATGGAGCGCCTGTGGACAGATCGTTCGTGTTTCGACACAAACGGCACCGTGCCGGTGGCGCCGGTTCGGACGTGGCTCACGCCGACTGGGCTACGGCGACGTGCACCGGCTACCAGCGCACCGTCAGCTCGAGATGCGCCGGCTGCGGCGTCGTGCCGGCGAAGACGACCTTGAACGTGTACGTCCCCGCCGGCAGCGCCTCGTAGCTCCCCTTGCAGTAGAACGAGCCGGCCGCTCCGTCGCAGGCGTACGTCTTCGTGTCGATCAGCGGGCCGCCCTTCGGAGCATGCGTGCCGAGCAGGAAGAGCTTCGTCCGCCCCTGCGTCGAGGTGCGCATCAGCACCTTGAACGCCGCAGGCTTGCGGACCTTGATCGTGACCTGGGTCGAGCTGACCTTCGGCATCGAGTCTTCGAGATAGACCTTGCCTGCCCCGGCGACGGCCGGAAACGCGAAGGCGGCGAGGGCGACGAAGGCGACAGCGTGCAGCTTCATGATGATCCCCCTTCTTGCTCGACGGCTACATCATCGTAAGCGATCGTGAGGCGCGTTCATCGCCGGGCCACGAGCCCGGCCACGAGCGCGAGCAGCGACACGGTGGCGAGGAGCCCGAGCGCGAGCGGGGCGAGGCCGGCTGGAATGCCGAGTGACGCCGACGGCCAGGACGGCTGCGGCGAGGGCACCAGCTACGACGGTCTCGGCCGCGATCCGGAGGACGAGCCTGCGGGCCAGCCGGCGCTCGATCCGGGTGAGCGGCGCGAGGTCTCCCGCCGCGGACGCACACTCGCCGACGAGCAGCACCAGCCCGGCACAGAGAGCGATGCCGACGCTGCCGATGTCGCCATGCTCCGATGCGACGAGGACGGAGCCCGCGAGCAGCGCCACCGCCCAGGGGAGCAGCCGGGCCACGCCGAGGAGCGGGAACACGAGCGCGGCCAGCGCCACGACGGCCATGAACTGCTCGTCCTCGCGCAGCGACCCCGTCGCCAGGAGCGGCGCGAGCACGACGGCGACGGCGGCAACCACCGAGATCGCGATCAGCGCGAGGCGGAGACGAAGCGCATGCGTCGTCTGAATGCCGTCACCTCCTCGATGGCCCCGAGGAGCGATCGGTCGGGCGACCACTCGACCACCGGGACGCCGACCCGTTCGTACCGGTGATGCAGCGCCTGCCGCCACATCGTCCAGAGCCGCCAGGCCAGGTCGTCGCCGGTGCCGTGCTCGTCGGCGACGTACGGGATCGGTGACACGTCGACCACGGCGAGGTCGAAGCCGCGTGCCCGGAGGTCGAGGAGCGCGGTGATCGTCCGCTGGTCGAGCAGCGGCGTCAGCGCGATCACGAGTGCCTGGGGCGGGAGGACGCGCCTGGGAATCACCTCGACCGTCGTCGAGAAATACGATCGGGCCAGCTCGGTCTCGATGAGGGCATCGACGATGCGGTACTGCTGGCGCATGCCCATCGCAGGGGGAAGCCAACGGAGGATGCCGCCGAAGCTGACGAGCCCGACGCGATTCCGGCGCTCGAGGTACGCGTCGGCGAGCGATGACGCAGCCCGGACGGCCTGGTCGATCGTCCCTTCACCCGACCCCCGCGCCTCGGCGAAGCTGTCGAGGAAGAGGATCACGTCGCTCGCGCGCTCGGGGTGGCTCTCGTTGACGTACATCCGCTCGCGGCGGGCGCTCGCCCGCCAGTTGACCCGGCGGACGCGGTCGCCGGCCGCGAACGGGCGGATATCGGCGAACTCGATCCCCTCCCCCTTGGCACGGGACACCTGGCTGCCGGAGAACGGGGTCGTGTCGTACGCCTGCACGACGCGGAGCAGACGCTCACGCCGGGGGTACGCACGAAGCGGCAGCTCGGCGTCGACCTGCCCCGTCGTCGAGAGCAGGCCGAATGCGCTCCGGATGCGCACGTCGACGAGCCCGATCCGGTACGCACCCCAGCGCTCGCACGCGAGCTCGTAGTCGAAACGTCGGGACTCCCCCGCCCCGAGGCGGAACGCGGTCCGGCCCGCGTCTCCGACCGAGGTGACCCCCTCGGGGAGCACGAGCTCGAGCTCGATCCACTCCGCCGGGCCGTCGGCTCGAACGTCGAGATGAGCCCCGATCGTGCCTCCCTCGAGCATGCGCGCCGTGTCGAGGCTGAAGCCGATGTCGCAGCTCCGGGCGGGGTGACGCCGCGACCGCAACCCCGAGCACGACGGCGAACGGCACCGACAGCGCGGCAAAGGCGGGTCGGCCGAGCGCGAGCGCCGCCAGCAGGCCGACGGCGGCAAGCGCGGCATACCCGGCCAGCCTCGGGCTCGCCGACGTCGTCAGGAGGACGAGCCTTCCTGCGTCGGCGGCACCGGCACCGTCTCGAGCAGGTCGCGCACCACGTCTTCGGCGCTCACCTGCTGCACCCAGAGCTCGGGCTGCAAGCGTGAGCCTGTGCGCGAGCGCAGGCACGGCGATCGCCTTCACGTCCTCGGGGGTGACGAAGTCCCGGCCCTGGAGCGCCGCCGAGGAGCGCGCGAGCTTGAGCAGCGCCAGCGACCCGCGCGGCGAGGCGCCGACCTGAATCTGCGGAGCGTCGCGCGTGGCCGCCACGATGTCGACCATGTACGAGGCGATCGACTCGGAGACGTGCACCTCCTCGACCGCCTGCTGGAGCTCGAGCAACGTCTCCCGGTCGCAGACGACCCGCAGGTCGACTGCATCCGCCCGGCGCTCGGCGCGCTCGAGCAGGAGCCGGCGCTCGTCGTCCTTGGCCGGGTACCCGACGGAGACGCGCATCAGGAATCGGTCGAGCTGAGCCTCGGGCAAGGGATACGTGCCCTCGTACTCGATCGGGTTCTGGGTCGCGAGCACGATGAACGGCCGCTCCAGGGGATGGGTATGCCCGTCGGCCGTCACCTGCTGCTCCTGCATGGCCTCGAGGAGCGCTGCCTGCGTCTTCGGCGGGGCGCGATTGATCTCGTCGGCAAGGAGGAGGTTCGCGAACACGGGGCCCGGCTGGAAGCGGAAGACGGCATCGCGCTGGTCGTAGATCGCCGAGCCGGTGACGTCCGACGGCATCAGATCGGGCGTGAACTGGATGCGCGAGAACCTCATCGAGCACACGCGTGCGAGCGACCGCGCGATGAGCGTCTTGGCGAGCCCCGGAAAGTCCTCGATCAGGACGTGACCGTCGGCGAGCAGGCCCATCAGGACGAGCTCGATCTGGGGGCGCTTGCCGATCACGGCGCGCTCGACCTCGTCGAGGATCTCGGCCGCTCGAGGCTCCACCTCGCCGAGCCGCGATAGCCATCTAGATCGCCTCCAGCGAGTCGACGATCGCGCGCAGCTCGTCCCTGCTGCAGCCACCCCCGGCCGGATCCGACCGGCGGGCGCCTCACGATCGGGGCGGACGAGCTCCCACGTCTGCGCTCCGAGCAGTGCCCGGGCACGCTCGGGCTGCCGCTCGAGCGACACGCCGTGGCGCGCGAGCCGGGCCGCGGCGATCTCGCAGCACGATCGGGCGGAGGGCGTTGTGGAGGTCGAACGAAGACGCCTCGGCGCGCTCGAGCGCACGCTCGACGGATTCGAGCTGCCCGACACGCTGTGACCGTGGCGGCTGCTCGAGCGGCACCGGCTCGGCTCGCGGGAGCGCGTCCGCGACGCGGAGCAGGACCGCCGCGAGCACGAGGGCGGCCATCACGAAGAGATAGATCTCGGCCGTGAGCCCGGGGGCGCCGGGCGAGACCACCACGGCCACCCCGAGCCCCACCGCGGCGAGCACCGCCAGCGAGATCGCGTGCACAGCTGTGCGGCTCACGGTGACGGCGCCTGCATCTGGCGTTCGATCTCGCGCAGTGCGCCGATCGCGTCGTCCTTCGTCTCCGCGTCGACCACGTGCTGGCTGAAGCGCGCCCGCTCGAACAGCCCTGCCAGGCGACCGGCGGCAGGAGCGCTCACCCGCACACCCCGGAGCGCGCGGCCGAGATACTCGAACGGCGCCTCGTACGGTCGCCGGGGCATCCCCGCGTCGTCGAAGGCGTGCTCCATCTGGGCGTAGGCACGGATGATCGCACGACGAGCGTCGGGGTCGCGCTCGATCTGGTCGATCGATTCTCCGACCGCCCGAACGACCGATTCGGGCACCTCGCCGTCCTCCAGCTGCGGCTCGTCGGTCACCCGACGCCTGCGGCGGGCAATCAGCGCGAGGGGCACGACGACCGCGATCGAGGCGACCAACCCGAAGAGGAACCAGTCGAAGACCGGCGGTGCGGACGGGGGCAGCTCGGACGGAGGCAGCGGCAGTGGCGTCGCCGACCGTCGTCGCGCTCGGCGGCGGCGCCTGAGCCTGGTCGACCTGCCCGAGCAGGAACCAGAACGCGATGACGAGCGCGAGCGACCACGAGAATCCCACCGATCAGGACGAGCGAGCCAGCCCGCAGGCTCGATCCCGAGCTCGTCGGTGGCGATCGCGGGCCACCGGGTCTCTTCCTCGCTTGCGGCGTCGAGGCGTGTGAATCCAGACCAGCGCCAGCAGGATGCAGAGACCGGCGGCAAGTGCAACGGCGAGCACCTCGCCGACGATCGCGCGGCGGAGACGACCGGCTGCCGCCGTCCGAGCATCCACGGCGAGGCGGCGCTCGTCATTCCGACGACCGCGGCCAGCAGAAAGCTCACGACCACGACAGCAGCTACGGGGAGTCGGCCCCACTCCGGCCCGCGCCTCGCCCTCGATCACGCGCTCGCTCCGATGCTCGCTCATCGCCGACCTTCGACGATACGCGACGGAGCCGCGCGCCGCCGCCCGCCGAGGGCGATCAGCGCAGCGGGAACGGCCTGCCGGCGAGCGCCGGAACGACCTGCGCCGTCACCCAGACCGGCGTCGTCCCGTAGCGAACCGAGTAGCGGTAGCTGCCGTCGCCCCGCCGGAGCCTGCTCAGGTACCGAAACGGCGGCTTGCCCGGCTTCTGGCCGGCGCTGATGAGCGCCTGGATTGCCCAGGCGGTCGACTGCGCATCCGACTCGCGCCCCTTCGTGAGCGCGAAGCCACCGTCGCGGTTCTGGAAGGTGCGCAGCGCGACGAGTGCGCGACGGATCGAAGCGCCGCCGACACCCGCTGCCCGCAGCGCCTCGATCGCGGCGGCGGTGTCGTTGGAATCGGGAGTGCCGCCCTTCGACCACGGGAAGCCTCCTCCCTTGGCCTGCGCACCCAGGATCGCCTGGACGAGATTCTGCGGCACGGGCTCGCCGGCGGCCCGGAGGGCGATGCACCGTCCAGATCGTCTCGTTCACGAGCACGTCGGGACGGTGGCGCCGCAGCCGCGCGAGGACGCCGTCGTCGATCGTGTCGCCCAGGGCTGAGAGGGCGACGACCCGCAACGCGAGATCCGCGTCGCTCGGCACATCGGTCATCCGGGCGCGCAGGAACTCGGCGGCCCGCGCCCGCTCGGTCTGGTTCCCCCCTGCCGCCACCAGACCGAGGGCGGCCCAGGCCGTCAGCGAAGCGTCGGGAGCTCGACCCTGCTCGGCAAAGCCGCCGCTCGCGCTCTGCCGGCCCGCGAGGAACGCCGCCGATCCGGCGGCAGGCCCGGTCGCCGCCGCGGCCGTGCCGGCGAGCGCGATCGTGAGCAGGCCGATCGCGAGCCACCTCATGCCCACACCACCTCGGTGTGGACGCTTCGCCCATGGCGATCGAGCACCCGTCGCAGCTCAGGCCCGGCGACGAGGGCGAGCACGAGATTCCCGAGCGCATGCGCGATGTTGAAGGCGACCCCGGCCGCGAGCACCGTTACGAGCGCCGCCCACGTGTGCGGATAGAAGGCGAACCAGAGCCAGAGATCCATCAGCGTGCCGAAGGCCATCCCGAGCACGGCGCAGAAGAGCGCGAACGGCCAGCGACCGCGGAGCGCGAACCCGAACACGCCCGCGAGCAAGCCGCAGCCGCCCCAGGCGAGCATCTGCCACGGCGTGTGCGGCCCCTGCCCGAGGAACATGTTGGAGGCGATCGCGGCGAGCGCTCCGACCGCGAATCCCCGGCGCGGGCCGAGAGCGACGCCGGCGGCGGCGACGATCACGGTCACCGGCTGCACGCTCGGAATCGGCGCGAAGAGCACCCGTCCGGCCGCGGCGATCCCACCGAGCGTGGCGACCAGCGTGAGATCGCGGGCGGTGCCACCGCCATGCTCGAGCCAGGCGAATCCTCCGGCGACGAGCGCGAACGCGGCGAGCAGCGTCGCCAGGCCCCCGTCGGCCGGGTCGAGAGCGGCCCAGACCACGCCTCCGATCCCGAGCGCGACGAATGCGACGAGAGCGACCCTAGACCGCAACGGGCACCTCCGCGGACGCGCCGAGGCGTACCCGCCGGTGCGCGGGCAACAGCGGGTCGTGCGTTGCGACGAGAATGCCGCGGCCCTCCTCGGCCTGGCTCAGCAGCCAGGCGGCGAGCGCCGCCTTGCGGTCGGGGTCGATCCCGCGCGTGGGCTCGTCGAGCACGAGCAGATCCGGCTCGGAGACGGACACCGCCGCGACGCCGAGGCGCTCACGCTCCCCGCTCGAGAGGTCGCGCGGATGACGGCACGTCGCGAACGCGAGGCCGAACTGGTCGAGCGCAGCGGCTGCCCGGACCTCGTCACCGCCGACGCCGAGCGCGACCTCGTCGAGCGCCGTCTCTCGCACCAGGTAACGGCCGGGATCCTGCGAGAGGTACGTGGCGCGGCCGATCCGGGTCGCGAGCCCCAGATCCGGCTCGAGGAGCCCCGCCGCGATCTTCGCCAGCGTCGTCTTGCCGCTGCCGTTCAGCCCTTCGAGGGCGACGATCTCGCCGCGGTTGACGCTGAGCGAGACCCCGCCGAGCACCTCAGGCCCGTCGCCGTACGCATAGTGGACCGCATCGAGCCGGATCACCGGCGCGCCACGCCTGCCGCGCGGAGGTGGATCGTGCGGGTCGAGCCCGCCCGCGTAGCGAGGGCGTGACGTCGACGAGCCAGGCGCGCGCCTCCGCGACGGGCGCGTCGAGGACGATGCGGCCCTCCTCCATCATCACCACCCGATCGGCAATCGCAAGCGCGCGGTCGACGCGTTGCTCGGAGAGGACAACGGCACAGTGCGCCTGCTCGACCGCGGCGAGGAACGCCTCGGCACCGTCGGCGTCGAGCTGGGACGTCGGCTCGTCGAGCAGCAGGAGCTGCGGTCGCAGCGCCAGCGCCGAGGCGAGGCAGACGCGCTGCAGCTCCCCGCCCGAGAGCTCGACCGTGCGCCTGGTCGCGAGATGCGATGCGCCGACCTCACCGAGCGCGACGGCGACCTGCGGCCAGATCTCGTCGGGCGCGACGGCCATGTTCTCGAGACCGAACGCGACCTCGTTGTCGACGCGCGTCATCACGACCTGGTTCTCGGGGTCCTGGAAGACCGACGAGACGATCCCCACCAGCTCGGCCGGCCCGTGCGACCGCGTATCCAGGCCGCCGATCTCGACCCGGCCGGCGAAGCGGCCGCCGTGAAAGTGCGGCACGAGCCCCGCGAGTGCGCGGAGGAGCGTCGACTTGCCGCTGCCGGAGGGTCCGAGCAGGGCGACGACCTCGCCCGCGTGGAGCTCGAGCGTGAGGTCACGTACCGCCGGCACGCCGCCCGGGTAGGTGAACGAGAGCCCCTCGACGCGCGCTAGAGCCATATCGCCACCGCAACGAGAACGAGCGCCGCCGACGATCGCGACGTGGTCGACCCACGTCCAGGCGGGACGTGGGGCACGCGTCGTCTCGCTGCGCCCGAACCCCCGCGCCTCCATCGCCTCGGCGAGGCCCGTGGCGCGCTCGAGCGATCCGGCGACGAGCGGCGACAGCAGCATCGCGTATCCCCTCACGCCGTGGAGCTCGACGCCCCGGCCGCGCACCGACTCGGCGAACCCGGCTGCGTCACGCTCGAGGCTCGGGACGAGGCGAGTCGCGAGGGCGACGGCCAGCGCCGACCGGCGGGCGAACCCCGCCGCCGAGACCAGCCGGTCGTGGTCGACGAGCAGCGTGTACGCGCTGAACGCGAGGGCCACGAC
This sequence comes from uncultured Thermoleophilia bacterium, assembly GCA_963751875.1. Lineage (GTDB taxonomy): Bacteria > Actinomycetota > Thermoleophilia > Gaiellales > Gaiellaceae > Gaiella. The sequence goes on along the minus strand of CAVVWG010000021.1, from coordinate 35,381 downwards.
GGCGAGGCGAAGTCCGTTGACGATCGCGATCTGGATCTCGTCGGTCGAGACGTCGAGCGGGCCGATCACGGGGAGCGTCGGCCCTTCCCAGAGCAGCGTGCCGCCGCCGGACGACCATGTCAGCGGCGAGATGACGATGACGCCGAGCGCGCTGAACAGCGCCCCGCCGATGTAGAGCCAGCGACGCTGGACCGGTGCGCGCAGGCAGAGGAGGAGCAGGATCACGGTCATCGCGGCGAGCGCCGCGATCCCGTCGATCAGGAAGGCGGCGATCGCCACGGCGGCGAGGAGTGCGGTTGCCGGCCCCGCGCTCACGGGCTCTCGAACCTGTGGCTGAAGGACCCGTCGAGCAGCTGCTGCACCGACCCCGCGAACGAGAAGCGCACGGCACCCGAGGGGCCGCTGCCCGGCGACCGCATCGCGGCGGTCAGGTGCGGCGCTCCGTTCACGAGCTCGAACAGGTTGGCGCGCCGCAGGAACAGCGGTGCCCACCGCCGCAACGTCGTCGGTGCCGAGCTTCGCCGCGACCTGCTCGGCTCCCGCGCGAAGACCCGGTGCGTAGCGCACTGCCGCCGGCCGCGTCCTGACCGTCGAAGCCGTGCACGAACGGCTCCGGAAAGGCGCCGGCGACGACCTCGAGCGTGGCTGCGTCGCTCGACCAGTCGCGGTAGTCCCACCACGCGATGTCGCCGTCGCGGAGGCGATAGGAGGTCGCGGAGCGGTCACCGGCAAGGCCGTTCACGAACCAGAACCAATCCTGGTGACGCCGGGCGCTTCCCTCGACGCCCTCGATCGACTGCACGAAGCCGCCGCCGTAGCGCGTCGACACCTTCGATTTCGACTTGAGGGCACGGAGCAGGGTCTGACCCGCGGGAACCTCGGTGTCGACGATGACCTCGTTGCCCCGGTCTCGGGTGACCCAGAGCTGCGCCGTGCCGTCGGCGGCCGACGGCCCCACCCCGCCGCACCCCGCGAGAGCGAGTGCGACGAGGAGGGGCGCGAGGCAACGGACATGAAGCGCTCCCGGGATCACTTCACGGCGTTCGACCGGACGGCGCCGACGGCGTACGCCCGCACGAGGCCGACGTGCCTGCCGACGCAGGCCCGGCCGTTCGCGGCTGCCTTGAACTTGCGGCCGTCGACCTGCACCTGAGCGCCGGCGGCAGGTGTCGACTTGCCGGCGTCGTCGAAGGACGTGACCGTGTAGCAGTTCGCCGTGCGCGGCCTTGAGCGAGAGCGTGTTCGGCCCGCCCGTGGCACCGAAGGTGGCGTAGTACCAGAGCACCTCGTCTCCGTCCTTCAGCACCACCTGGTCGGCGCCGACCGGCGGCGAGGCACCGTTCACCTTGAAGACCCAGCCGGCGGAGCCCGCGGCGGGATAGCGGCCGATCTGGCTGACGTACGCGCCGAACGAGCTGTTGGTGATCCCGAAGTAGAACTCTCCGAGCGTGCTTGCCGCGTCGAGCGCGACCAGCGCGTTCGGGGCCTGCACCTTGACGGGCACCGATCCGAAGATCGGCTGGGTCTTTCCTTCGACGCGCACCGTGACGGTGGCGCCGAGGGCCGTAGCGGCGAGCGCAAGAGCGAGACCGAGAACGGTCACGAGAACGATCAGACGTCGTGCCACGAATCCTCCTTCCACGAGGGGTTCGGTATGGAGGAGGCGGCAGGTCTTCTGACTCGGGGCTCCCTCTCCACCGCCTTCCCGGCATCCGGTCTCCCGGCGCGCCAGTGGCGTTTCGGTGGGCGAGCAACTCCCCTTACAGCGGCGGGACCGTCCCGGAATCGCACCGGGTTCCCTCACCGCACTCCTTTGTGAAGGATGAGCCTATCATCGGATCGTGTCGGCCAGAGGCTTCCGGGCGTGGGCCCCGATCGTTCTCTGGGCGGCGGTGATCTTCGCGTTCTCGTCGATCCCGAGCCTGTCCTCCGGCCTCGGCACCTGGGACCTGATCCTCCGCAAGATCGCGCACCTGAGCGAGTACGCCATCCTCGGCGCGCTCCTCCTGCGGGCGATCCAGCGTCCCGCCGTCGCGATCCTCGCCGGCGCGCTCTACGCCGTCACGGACGAGGTCCACCAGCACTTCGTCCGCGGCCGGCATGCAGCCTGGTACGACGTCCTGATCGACACGGTCGGCGTCGCGATCGGCGTGCTCGCCTGGAGCCGCCTCCGGCGCGGCAGAGATCGCGACGCTCAGGAGGCGAGCTTGTAGATCTGGCCCTCGCCGGAGACGGCGTAGAGCTCGCCGGCTCCATCCTCCCCGAACGAGGTCAGGCTCTTGACGGTGAACGGCTCGGGCCTGATCTGCCGGGCGGCACCGTTCACGAGCCTGAGCGACCAGATCGTGCCGCTGCAGTAGTCGCCGTAGAAGTACCTGCCCTTGGCGGCAGCCACGGCCGAGCCGCGGTAGACGTAGCCACCCGTGATCGAGCAGCCGCGCGAGTGGCTGTACTGGGCCACCGGCATCACGAGCTTGCCCGGGCCGAGAGCCTTCTGCTCGAACGACGCCCTGCCTTCGTAGACGTCCCAGCCGAAGTTCAGCAGTCCCTTCCACGGCCAGGCGACGTGATCGACCTCCTCGATCGACCCCTGGCCGACGTCGCCGATCCAGAGGTCGCCGTTCAAGCGGTCGAACGAGAAGCGCCACGGGTTGCGCACGCCGTCGGCGACGATCACGGGCTTCGTTCCGGCACGGGCCGGGTCGAGGCGGAGGATCTTGCCGAGCAGCGAGCTCGGGTTCTGAGCCCGGTTCTCGGGGTCGCCGCCGGAGCCGCCGTCTCCCATGCCGACGTAGAGGAGCCCGTCCTTCCCGTACGCGACGTTGCCGCCGTTGTGGTTCGAGTACGGCTGGTCGACGAAGAGCAGCTGCGTGGCGCTGCCGGGGAGCGCCTTCGTCCCGTTCGAGCGGTAGCGGACGACCCTCGTGTCGCCGTTCCGGTCGGTGTAGTCGATCACGAACTGGTGGCTCGTGGCGTAGTTCGGAGCGAACGCGAGCCCGAGGAGGCCCTGCTCGCCGCCGGCCTGGGTCAGGGAACGGACGTCGAGGAACGGCTGCGCCTGGACCTTCCCCGCCTTGACGACGCGGATCGAGACCGCCCTGCTCGACCACGTAGACGATGCCACGCGAGCCGGGCGGTGCCGTCACCTGGACCGGGCTCGAGAACCCGGAGGCGAACGGTGCGAGGCGCAGTGCCGTCGCCTGTCGCGGCGTCGCGGAGGCGCACGCAACGACGACGAGGGCGAGAGCGAGCACGACGGCGGGGACGACGGGGCGGCGCATTCGGTTCGACGGTAGCGAAGATCGCCCGTCGAGTCTCCACACGCTGTACCCTGCGCCCGCCGTGAAGATCTTCGTCATCGGTGCCGGCCAGGTGGGAACGACGATCGTGGAGGCTCTCCACGGCGAGCACGACGTGACCGTTCTCGACCTCGATCCGGCCCGCCTCGCCGCGATCAGCCAGCGCTTCGACGTCGCGACGCTGGAGGCGAACGGCGCCAGCAGGCGCGCTCTGGCCGACGCGGGCGTGCGCGACGCAGACCTCGTGCTCGCCTGCACGTCACGCGACGAGGCGAACCTCGTCGCGGGCACGTTCGCGCGGCTCGAGGCACCCAAGGCGACCACCGTGATCCGCACCTCCAACATCGAGTACATCGAGCTCTGGCGCCAGGGGCAGCTCGACGTGGACTTCGTCGTCTCGTCCGAGATCGAGACGGCCCACGCGATCTCCCGGGTGATCGGCGTCAGCGCGGCGGTGCAGGCGGACGTGTTCGCCGAGGGCCAGATCAAGATCGTCGAGTACGACGTCACCGAGGGTGCCGAGCGCAGAGATCCTCGGCAAGCCGCTCCGCGATGCCGTGATCCCGGCCGACTCGCGCGTGGCGGCGATCATCCGCGAGGGGTCGATGACGTTGCCGCGCGGCGACAGCATCATCCTGGCGGGCGACCGGATCGTCGTGATCGGGTCGCCGAAGGCTGCGACCGCGTGGGGCGAGGTGCTCGCACCGTGGGAGGCAGAGGTCAAGGACGTCGTGATCTTCGGCGCGGGCAGAGTCGGCACCGCCATCGCCCGCGAGCTGCTCGGCCAGGGGATCGGGGTGCGGCTGATCGAGGAGAACCGCGAGCGGGCGCTCGCCGTCGCCGAGGAGTTCCCGAAGGCACGCGTCTACAACGTCTCCGCGCTCGACCCCGACTTCCTCGAGCGCGAGCACATCGGGCATGCCCAGGCGGCCGTCTTCGCGATGCGCGAGGACGCGAAGAACCACTACGTCGCCACGCTCGCCCGGATCCACGGCGTGACCTTCACGATCGCGATCGTCCACGACGCGATCTCGCGGCAGGTGTACCAGCACGCCGGGATCGACGTGCAGGTCGATCCGCGGCAGGTGACGGCCGAGGAGATCGTCCGGTTCGCACACGACCCGCGGACGCAGCAGGTGGCGATGCTCGAGAACGACCGCTTCGAGGTGCTCGACCTCACGACGCGGCCGACGAGCGAGTACGTCGGCCTGACGTTCCGCGAGATGCCGATCCGGGGAGCGCTGATCGGCGCGATCGTGCGGGACGGGCAGGCGGTGTTCCCCCGCAGCGACGACACGCTCCTGGCCGGCGACCGCGTGATCGTGTTCACCGAGTCGGCCCGGGTGCCCGACGTCGAGCGCGTCCTGTGACGCGACGGAGCGCCGGTTGACCCAGCACCGTCGGCGGCCCCCGGCATTCCGTGCCCCGCGACTCGCAGTCGACCTCCGGGAGGCCCTCGGCCTGACGGGGATGCTCGTCAAGTACCTCAGCGTCTCGGCGGTCGTCCCCGCGGTCGTCGCGCTTCTCTACAGCGAGCCGCCCTGGCCGTTCCTGGCTGCCGGCGCGATCGCCTTCGCGGCGGGCTTCGGGCTCGAGCGCCTCGGCTCGCGCTCGCGCGGGATCGGGTTTCGCGAGGGCTATCTGGTCGTCGCGCTGACGTGGCTCATCGCGGCGATCTTCGGTGCCATCCCCTACCTGCTCTCCGGGGAGCCGCAGCTCGACAGCCCGGTCGACGCGTTCTTCGAGTCGATGTCGGGCTTCTCGACGACCGGGGCGTCGATCCTCACCAACGTCGACAGCGTCGATCACTCGCTGCTCCTGTGGCGGCAGTTCACCCAGTGGCTCGGCGGCATGGGGATCATCGTCCTGGCGCTCGCCGTGTTGCCGCGACTGCGCGTCGGCGGCCGGCAGCTGCTCGACTCCGAGCTCGCCGGCCCGGAGATCGAGGCGCTCAGCGACCGGATCCGCACGACGGCGCGGCGCCTCTGGCTCCTCTACATCGCGCTCACGGCGGTGCTCGCGGCCGTGCTCGTCGGGTTCGGCGTCGTCGGCATCGACCACCGGATGGGGCTGTTCGAGGGCATCTCGGTCGCGCTGGCGACGCTCCCGACCGGTGGCTTCACGCCGACGCAGGGATCGCTGACCGAGTTCGCTGCCGCCACGCAGTGGGTCGTGATCGTGTTCATGGTCATCGCCGGGATCAACTTCGCGCTCGTCTACCGCGGGCTCGTCCGCCGTCGCTGGCGCAGCGTGTCCTCGGATCAGGAGCTTCGCCTCTATCTCGGCATCCTCGCCGTCGCCTCGATCGCGCTCATCGCCGAGCTCTGGGCGGACGGGCTCGCCAAGGGCGAGGAGGCGATCCGTCACGGCATCTTCCAGGTCGTCTCGATCACGACGACGACGGGCTTCGCGAGCGCGGACTTCTCCACCTGGGCGACCTTCGGCCTGATGCTCCTGCTCGCCCTGATGTTCGTCGGCGGCTCCGCCGGCTCGACCGGCAGCTCGGTGAAGGTCGTCCGCCACCTCCTGGTCGCGCGGTCGCTGCGCCGTGAGCTGCGCCAGACGCTCCACCCGGAGGAGGTGCTGCCGGTGCGGCTGAACGGGCTCGTCGTGCAGGAGAAGACGCTCCGCAGCGTCGTCGCGTTCGTCCTCCTCTACATCGGGCTGTTCGTGATCGGCGCCGCCGTCGTGGCGATCGACACCGCGATCGAGGGCCCGTCGATCTCGGCGATCGACGCGATCGCAGCCGCCGCGACGACGCTCGGCAACGTCGGCCCGGGCCTCGGTGTCGCCGGCCCGCTGGGCTCGTTCGCGAGCTACCCGGACGTGTCCAAGCTGACGCTGTCCGGCCTGATGTGGCTCGGCCGGCTCGAGATCATCCCGGTCGTCGTGGTGTTGACGCGCCACTACTGGCGCGTCCGCTAGATCTGCCGGGCGGTCGGGCTAGCCGACGAGAACGCGGCGCAGCTTGTCCTCGGCGCCGGGCTTCAGGATCGCGACCACCTGGTCGCCGGGACGGATCACCGTCTCCCCCACCGCGATCTCCGCGACGCCGTTGCGCATCACCGACACGAGGCGCGAGCCGTCCGGCAGCGCGAGGCCGGCCACACGCTGACCTGCGGCCGGCGAGTCGGCCTGCACCTGCACCTCGACGACCTCGAGCCCTTCTCGGCGCAGCTCGAGCAGCCGGACGAGGCCGTGCTCGGGGACCTCGTGCTCGACGAGCGCGAGCAGGCCCGACGTCGCGCACACCGTCTCGGTGATCCCGAGCAGGTCGAAGTGCTGCTGGTTCCGCGGATCGTTGACCCGGGCGATCGCCTTCGGGACGCCGTAGCCCTCCTTGGCGATCTGGGAGATGATCAGGTTGTCCTCGTCGTCACCCGTCACGGCCAGCACGAGCTCCGGCGGCCGCGCGATTCCGGCGCGCTCGAGGACGGCGATCTCGGTCGCGTCGCCGAGCATCGCGGAATGGCCGAACTCGGCCTCGAGCTGGGCGAAGCGGTCGCGGCGCTGCTCGATGATCGTGACCTCGCGCTGCATCTCGATCAGCGAGCGTGCGATGTTCGATCCGACCTTGCCGCCGCCGGCGACGATGATGTACATCAGGTGGTCACCTGCGGCACGGGTACCGGCACCGGAGCGGCCTCGCAGGCGCGAACAGCGTCCGTGAGGGTCGAGATCGCCGTCTGGGTCGGGCAGACCGTGCGGAGACCGAGCCTGGCGTAGAACTCCGCCCGGGCCGGGTCGAGGACGCGCACGACGACGCAGCCGATGCCGTAGCGGCGCTGGAGGATCTGGCCGATCACGATGTTGGAGTTGTCACCGTCGGTCGAGACGACGGCCGCCTCGGCGTCCGTCGCGCCCGCCTCCTCGAGGATGTCGGCGTCCATCCCGTGCCCGACGACGAAGCCGCCCTTCCAGGCGCCGAGCCGCGCGAGGGCGTTCTCGTCCTCGTCGACGCACGTCACGTCCCAGCCGTCGGCGGCGAGCTGCTTCGCTACCGCCGAGCCGACGCGCCCACATCCGATGATCACTGCGTGCAAGACGGACGTAATGTAGCGCGCGCTACTCGAACGTACCCTCGGGAAACGCGACCACGAGCACCTCGCACGGGGCGTAGCGCAGCACGTGATCGACGGTCGGCGAGAAGAACCGCGCCTGCCGGCGCCACCGTGGCGACGAGCCGAGCACGATCAGGTCGGCGCCGTGATCGCGGGCCTCGTCGACGATCGCGTGGCCGATCGAGCGGGCCGAGATCGTGTGCGTGACGCACCTCGACCCCGTTCTCCTCGCCCAGCGCTCGCGCTTCGGCGAGGGACGCCTCGGCACGCTCGCGGACATCGTCGGGCAGCTCGCCCTCGAGCGGGTACTTGCGCGGCACCCGCACGACGAACACCGCCTCGATCGTCGCGCCCCGCTCCTTCGCGAGCGCGATCGCCGTCGCGACCATCTCCTCGCCGATGTCGCCGAGCTTCATCGGGACGAGCAGCTTCTTGAACGTGACGCCCGGGGGAAGCGTCGCGACGGGATCGATGTCGGCCAGCATGCCGACCTCGCGACGGCGCCGAACGGCCACGTAGACCACGAGCCCGACGAGCAGCCAGGCCGGGCCGGCGTAGCGGGCGCCTGGATGCGTGATGAGGGCGAGCACCCACACCGCGAACGTCAGCGGGGCTCCGATCAGGGCCGGCAGCGGCACGAGGACGCCGCGAATCATGATCTCCGGCTTGGCCCGGAACGGGCGCTCGAGGTCCGGCTCCTTGCGGCGAAGCCGGATCACGGCGAGCTGCGCCGCGGTGAAGGCGAACAGCACCCCGAACGAGTAGGCGCTGGCGAGGAAGGCGGGGTCGTCCTTGCCGAAGATGCCCGTGACGACGACGATCGCGATCGCGACCGCGCCGGTGGCGACGAGCGCCTCGCGCGAGACGAGCGACCGCCGCTCGAGCCGGCCGAACTCGCGGGGCAGCATCCCGTGCTCGGCCATCGAGCGGCCGAGCCTCGTGCACCCCGTGATCGCCGTCGTGGCGGCGGCGAAGAGGATGAGCGCGCCCGACAGCCCGACGACGACGCGCAGGATGTCGACCATCGTCGCCGGCAGGTGCCCGTCGAACGCGGTCACGATGCCGACGATCGGCGCCTGCATCCAGTCGTCGGCGAGGTCGGTGGAGCCGTCCTCGGCCGGGAACGCCGACAGCGCCACGATCGCGATCAGCACGGTCATGATCACGACGAGCCCGATCGACGAGAAGAGCGACCGTGGCAGCACGCGCCCGGGCTCGCGCGTCTCCTCGGCCAGGTTGGCGACGGTCTCGAGCCCGGTGTAGGCGAGCATCGCGAGCGGCAGCGCGAAGAAGAGGTCGTGCCAGCTCTGCCCGACGGCGAAGTCGAACCCGTTCACGAGCACGCCGGGCGAGAACACGCACGCGAGCCCGAGGACGACGACGAGCATCTGCACCGCGATGTCGAGCCCGGCGAGGACGAGAGCGGCCGTGTGGATCTGCGTGCGCCGGACGAGGCGCACCCCGACGATCAGGAAGATCGCGAGCACGGCGATCATCACGTCCCACGGGCTCTGCGTCAGTGACGGCGCCGAGAGCGACGCGGCGAGGTAGTGCGGCAGGAAGAGCGTCGACAGCGCGATCACGATCAGGTAGTCGAGGAAGAGCACCCACCCCGTCGTGAAGCCGACGAGGTCGTTGAAGGCGCGGCGCGTGAACGTCGCGGCGCCGCCCGTCTCCGGGATCGCCGCCGTGCCCTCGGCGTACGACAGCGAGACGATCAGGAAGAGGATTCCCGTCGCGAGCAGCACGAGCGGCGTCAGGCCGAGGGCCTGCGCCGCCACGATCCCGAGCGCGAAGTAGATCGACGACCCGATCTCGTCGTAGGCCACCGCGAACAGCGCCGGCGCGTCGAGAACCCGCTCGAAGCCGCGGACCTTACGTGCCACGCTTGCGCTCCAGCTGGATGCGACCGACCCCGAGCGCGACGAACAGCGCGCCGAGGACGAAGCCGACGAGCCCGCCGCCGTTGATCGCCGTGACGACGAGCAGGGCGAGGCCGATGAGGACGAAGACGCCGGAGAACACGTAGATCGAGCGCCGGTACCAGATCATGCGGCCGCCTCGTCTCGTGACGCCGTGACCATCACCCGGCACGGCGCGTGCCGGAGCACGTAGTCGACCGTGCGCCCGAACAGGGCGCGCTGGGTCACGGTCAGCGTCTTGCGCGGCGTGCCGATGACGATGATCTCGCTGCCGCGGCGCTCGGCCTCCTCGACGATCGCCGGGCCGGCGCTGCGCGCGCGCACGAGGCGGTCGAGCACCCTGATCCCGTAGGAGTCTCCGATCGCGATCGCCTCGTCGAGCTCGTCGTTCGCCGCGTCCTCGATCTCGGCGAGATCGTCGTCGAGCGGCCGCCCGAGGGGGACCTCGAGCACGTTGAGCGCCACGATCCGGGCGCCGCGCTCGGCGGCGAGGCTGCACGCCACGTCGAGCGCGTCGTCCGACGGCTGCCCGGCCACGACGGGCACGAGGAGCCGCCGGTACTGGAGCGCCAGGGCCGGCCCGAACGCCGGCGGCGCCTTCACGGTGTCGACGAGCGACGCCTTCACGAAGCGACGGCGGTAGACGACGTAGAAGGCCATCCCGGAGAGGATCCAGCCGAGGCCGACCCAGCGCGTGGTCGGGTTCTCGTAGACGATCACGAGGAACGACGCCCCGGTCGCGATGCCGCCGAGGATCGCGAAGACGGGCCACAGCGTGTCGCCGATCATCAGGTTCGGCCGGCCGCGGTAGAACACCTCGGTCGAGCCCTTCTGCTTCATCCGCAGCCGAATCAGCGCGGCGTGGGCGACCGTGAACGAGAGAGTCGCCCCGAACGAGTAGAGCGTGCGCGACGAAGTTGACGTCGCCGGGGAGGATGATCAGCACCGGCAGGATCCCGGCGAAGAGGACGAGCGACAGCACCGGCGTCTTGAAGGTCGGATGGAGGCGCCGGAACACCTCGGGTATCTGGCGGTAGCTCGCCATCGAGTACGTGACGCGCGAGGCTCCGATCACACCCGCGTTGGTGGCGATGAACAGGATCGTGGCCGCGAGGACGCCGACGTAGATCTCGAGCACGCGCAGCACGCCACCCGTGAGCCCGAGGTTCTGCACGAGCCCGAGGATCGGATCGTTGGCGTACCCGCCCTGCTCCGGGGGCAGGGCGAGCAGCGTCGTCAGCTGACCGTCGATCATCTTCACCGGCAGCGCCGACAGCGCCACGAGCGGCAGCGTCAGGTAGATCGCGAAGACTGCGCCCGCGACGAGCTTGTAGGCGTCGGGAACGCTCCGCGCCGGCTCGCGCGCCTCCTCGGCCAGGTTGGAGACGGTCTCCACCCCCGTGTAGGCGAGCATCGCCACCGGAACCGCGAGCGCGAGGTTCGACCACGTCGGGGCGACGCCCCAGTGGATGTTGTCGACGAGGATCGTGGGGCTGAAGACGAGGAACATGCCGAGCAGCACGAGGAGCACCTGCGTCGCGAAGTCGAGCACCGCGAGCACGATCGAGAGCTTCGCCGCCTCCTGGACACCGACGATGTTGAGCGTGACGAGGATCACGATCACGACGGCGCCGCCGATGATGTCCCACGGATTCGTCTTCAGCGGCTCCCAGAAGATCGAGAGGTAGTGCGGCACGAAGAACGCCGACGTCGCCACCGTGACGATGTAGACGAGCATCTGGGCCCACGCGGCGCCGAAGCTGATCACCTCGTTGAACGCGTGGCGGGCGAAGCTCGACGAGCCTCCTGCCTCCGGATAGAGGACGGTGCCCTCCGCGTAGGTGGCAGCCGTCATCGCGAACACGATTCCCGCGATCAGGAAGACGAGCGGGGTCAGCCCGAGCGCGTAGACGGCCGTGAGGCCGAGCGCGTAGTAGATCGACGAGCCGACGTTGCCGTAGGCGGTCGCGAAGAGGGCCGGTGTCCCGAGTACCCGCTCGAGCTCGACCTCGCGTCTCCGCCGACTTGGCACCGGAGGAGTCTGTAGGCGGACGGATCAAGGGAGCGCGAAGCCCGCGTCGGGCAGCTCAAGGGACGGGTCACGGGGAACCGCTGAGGTGCCCGGCTTGCAGGATCCGGCCAGCGTGCAGCAACATCGGAGGCTGCTGCGATACGCTCTTCCATCGCGCTCCCCGAACGCTCCGCTAGCCGTGGATCGAGGCGAGCAGCGGGATGATCAGGATCGCGACGAGGTTCGTGATCTTGATCATCGGGTTGATCGCCGGGCCGGCGGTGTCCTTGTACGGGTCACCGACCGTGTCGCCCGTGATCGAGGCGGCGTGCGCCTCGGATCCCTTGCCGCCGTAGGCGCCGTCCTCGATCAGCTTCTTCGCGTTGTCCCAGGCGCCTCCGCCCGAGGTCATCGAGATCGCGAGGAAGAGACCGGTCACGATCGTGCCGATCAGCAGGCCGCCGAGCATCTTCGGGCTGATGATGCCGACGACGATCGGGAAGACGATCGGGATCGCGGCCGGGAGCATCATTCCCTTGATCGCAGAGGTCGTGACGATGCCGACCGCCCGCGAGTAGTCGGGCCGCGAGGTGCCCTCCATGATGCCCGGATCCTCCCGGAACTGGCGCCGGACCTCCTCGACCACCTCGCCGCCGACGCGGCCGACGGCCGTCATCGCGAGCGCGGCGAAGAGGAACGGCATCATGCCGCCGATGAAGAGACCGGCGACGACGTACGGGTTGTCGAGCGAGAACACCGTGTTGATGCCGGCCTCGACGAGACCACGCGTGTACTCGTCGAACAGGATCAGCGCTGCGAGACCGGCCGAGCCGATCGCGTAGCCCTTCGTGACGGCCTTCGTCGTGTTGCCGACCGCGTCGAGCCGGTCGGTGATGCCGCGCACCGACTCCGGCATGTCCGCCATCTCGGCGATCCCGCCGGCGTTGTCGGTGACGGGGCCGAACGCGTCGAGCGCGACGATCAGGCCACACATCGAGAGCTGCGCCATCACGGCGACGCCGATGCCGTAGATGTTGCCGCCGGCGATCTCGTAGGCGGCGATCACGCCACCCGCGATCACGATGACCGGCAGCGCGGTTGCCTCCATGCCCTTGGCGAGGCCGGCGATGATGTTCGTCGCATGCCCGGTGGTGGACGCTTCGGCGATCTTCTTGACCGGGCTCCAGCGGCTCCCGGTGTAGTACTCGGTGATCGCGACGAGCAGGAAGGTGATCGCGAGACCGACGAGCGCAGAGCCGTAGAGCTGCCAGAACGAGAACTGCGGCCCCTCGAACGCCTTCGTGACCGGGATGAACCCGATCGCGGACAGCACGGTCGCGACGAGGACGCTCATGTAGAGCGCGTTGATGATCGCGTTCTCGCCCTTGCCGACGCGCGCGAAGAACGTGCCGATGATCGAGGCCAGGATCGAGATGCCGCCGAGCGCGAGCGGGTACAGCCAGAGGCTGCTGTTCTCGTAGGCGGTGCCGAGCAGCATCACCGCGACGGCGGTGACGGCGTACGTCTCGAACAGGTCGGCGGCCATGCCGGCGCAGTCGCCGACGTTGTCGCCGACGTTGTCGGCGATCACGGCCGGGTTGCGCGGGTCGTCCTCGGGGATGCCGGCCTCGATCTTGCCGACGAGGTCGGCGCCGACGTCGGCGGCCTTCGTGAAGATGCCGCCGCCGAGCCGGGCGAAGACGGAGATGAGCGAGCCGCCGAAGGCGAGGCCGAGGAGGTCGTCGACGGCCGACTTGGCCGAGTTGTCGAGCGCTCCGGTCAGGAACCAGTAGTACCCGGCGACGCCGAAGAGACCGAGGCCGACGACGAGGAGCCCCGTCACGGAGCCGGCCCGGAACGCGACCTTGAATGCCGGTGCGACGCCCTCGCGAGCCGCCTCGGCGGTGCGTGCGTTCGAGCGGACGGCGACGTTCATCCCGATGAACCCGGCCGCTGCCGAGAGCACGGCGCCGATCAGGAAGCCGAATGCCGTGCCCCAGCCGAGCTTGTTGTAGAACCCGATCACGCAGGATCGCGACGATCGCGACGTACCGCGATCGTCGTGTACTGCTTTTTCAGGTATGCGGCGGCGCCTTCCTGCACAGCACCCGAGATCTCCCGCATGCGCTCGTTGCCCGCCGGCTGGCTGAGCAGCCAGTAGGTCAGGTAGAGCCCGTACAACACGGCAGCCGCGGCACAGACGAGTGCGAACGCAACTGCATGGTCACTGAAGAAATCCATCAACCCTCCGGAGGCACATCACAAAATGACACGTCACAAAGAAAGCGCCGAAACGGATCGGCGCGCCCGATTATGTAGCACAAGCTCCGGCGCTGCCTGCCGAACAGGGCGCACGTTCGGCCGTGCCCGAAGCGCTCGCCGCGCGGTCAGCCGACCCGTGAAGGGCGGATCACGAGGTCGCCGTAGATCTCCGCCAGGTCGCCGCTCTCGGCGTAGCGGGCGATCTGACGCTCGGCCGCATTCTGCTCCGGAATCCGCAGCCACTCGGCCGCGCCGATCTCGCTCGCAACCGGCAGCACCCACTCGATCAGCCGCTCGATCCGCGCCCGGGCAGGAAGCACGTCTCCGCGCTCGAGGTCGATCAGCTCGCCGGAGAGGCCGTACCGGATCGCCCGCCACATGTTCTCCTCGATCAGCCGGTGCGGCTGGTCGGCGATGGTCTCGCCCTCGTCGATCGCCCGCGCGATGCGCGCCGTGAGCGCGACGCACAGCGCGGCGAGCGACTGCGACTCGCCGAGGTCGGGTTGGCCGTCGCAGATGCGGATCTCGACCGTCGGGAAGGCGAGATGTGGCCTGACGCTCCACCACAGCTGCGTGTGCTCGGTGATCGAGCCCGTGTCGTAGAGGAACCTGACGTAGCGCTCGTAGTCGGCCCACGAGTGGAACGCGTCGGGGACGCCACAGCGGGGGAAGAAGCGGGTGAAGATCTGCGTGCGCGCCGAATGGAGCCCCGTGTTGACGCCCTCGGCGAACGGCGAGCTCGCGGACAGCGCCAGCAGCTCGGGGAGCCAGTTGCGCAGTGCCGTCGTCACCTGGATCGCGCGGTCGGCACCTCTGATCCCGACGTGAACGTGGAAGCCGAACGTGTTGTTCTTCCAGACGACGTAGCGGAGGAGCTCGTCGTTGCGCCGGTAGTGCGGCGTGTCGATGATCCGCTGGTCCTTCCAGTTCGCCCACGGGTGGGAGCCGGTGGCGCCGAGCACGAGGCCGAGCGGCTCGACGAGCGCGACGAGCTGGTCACGGCGCTCGGCGATCAGCCGCGGCACGTCCGCGAACGTGTCGACCTTGCCGGTCTTGATCTCGGCCTCGGAGGCGATCAGCTCCCCGGCCAGGTGCCGCTCGGTCTCGGTGCCGGCCGCGGCCGCCTGCACGTCCTCGAAGCGGTTGACGAGATCGAGCGAGACGCGGGTCGAGCAGCGCGAACTCTTCCTCGACCGCGACGGTGAAGTCGGTCGCTTCCTCGAAGCGCTCACGGGCGTCTCGGAGGAGCTGATCTGTCGGCACGCGCTGCTCGTCGCCCATGGAGCGTGAAAGCGTAGTCGATGCTGCACTTTCGATAGCGACTTGCCGCTGGACCTCAGGCGAACGGCTCGAGCAGCCGGCGCGAGACGCCCGCCCAGCTCCAGCGCTCGACCACCGCGGTGCGGGCAGCAGCCCGGATGGAGGCGCGGTCTGTCGCCGGACAGCGCGAGCAGCTCGCCCGAGCCGCCGGGCGAGGTCCTGCGCGTCGCCCGTGTCGAACGCCGCCAGGTGGCGGAGCTCGGGCGGATACGCCTCCTCGAGCCCGACCGCGACCTCGGCGAGGCCCGGAGTGCCGGGCGACGAGCGGCGGACACCCTGCCGCGGCGGCCTCGGCCGCGACCATGCCGAACGCCTCGGGGAAGATCGACGGCACCACGCAGGCATCCGCGAGCGCGAGCAGGTGCCTGAGGTGGCGGTGCTCGAGCGGGCCGGTGAACAGCGCCTCGACGCCACGGTCGGCGGCGAGCGCCTCGAGCGCAGCGCGCTCGGGACCGAACCCGACGACGACGAGGCGGGCGTCGAGCCCCGCGAGCGCCTCGATCAGGACGTGGACGCCCTTCTGCTCGATCAGCTTGCCGAAGTAGACGACGACGGGCTCGCCCGGCGCGAGAAAGCGCTCGAGCCGATCGGCGTTGCCCTCGTCGGGCAGCCGCTCCTCCGCGTTGCCGGGGTTCGGCCGGTCGCGGTGGGCTTCCTCGAGCAGCGCGGCGAGGGCAACATCACGTGGCTCGGGCACCCACTCGTCGATGTCGACGCCGGGCGGCACCTCGAGCACGTTGTCGGTGTGGCCGCATACCTCGCGCAGGACCGTGCGGATGTGGTCGGAACCGACGAACGTCGCCCGCGCGGCGGCGAGAGCTTCCGCACCCCACGCCGAGAGCTCGGGATTGCCCCGCATCGAGTATTCGAGCTCGGAGCCGTGTGCCTTGACGGCGAACGGCGCGCCCGTCGCAGCGCCGACCGGGCCGCCGAGCAGGACGTGATTCGTGAAGACGACATCCGCCGGCAGGAGCGCACGGACCGCCGCGGCGTTGGCCTCGACCCAGGTGTCGAGCTCGGCGACGGCTGCAGTCCTGGACGCGACGCACCTCGTAGCCCTCGTAGCGGTCGAGGACGAACACCGGCAGGAGTCCGCCGACGTCCGGGCGGACGGATGTCGCACTGCCGAGGTCGAAGCGCTCCGGGTGGTGCTCCTGGGAGAGGACGGTGACGTCGTGGCCCGCGTTGCTCCACTCCCGCGCCAGCATGCGGGTGTAGACGTTCGAGCCGGTGCCGCCGAGCAGGTAGCCGTGCCAGAGGAGGATGCGCATGGTGGCATCCTGCCCGAGGGCGTGAAACCCCGAGGAGCGGCTGAAGCCTCGCCCCCGCTCGTGGGCTCTAGGTCAGGTGGAAGTAGAGCGCGTAGAGCAGCTCGACGGCCGGGTTCGAGGTGTGCACCTGCACATCCGCGGGGGTCGTCAGGAGCGCCTGCGAGTAGTTGAAGATGATCTTCACGCCCGCGCCGACGAGGGCATCGGCCGTGCTCTGCGCAGCGTCCGCCGGCACCGCGAGGACGCCGACGATGATGTTCCGCTCACGGACGAGCTCGTCGAGCGTGTCGAGGGGCGTCACGGAGACACCGCCGACGACCCGTCCCACCTTGGCGGGGTCGCTGTCGAAGACGGCCGCGATGTTGATCCCGTGCTCGGCGAAGATCGGCGAGCTCGCGATCGCGGCACCGAGCCGGCCGGCGCCGACGAGCGCGATGTTGTGCTGGCCCTGCGTCCGCAGGATCTTCCGGATCTCCGAGAGCAGCGAGTCGATGTTGTAGCCCACCCCGCGCTTGCCGAAGCGCCCGAAGTTCGAGAGGTCGCGGCGAATCTGGGTGGCGTTGATGTTCGTGTACTCGGAGATCTCCTGCGAGGAGATCCGATCCTTGCCCATCTTCTTCGCCTGCGTGAGCACCTGGAGATACCGGCTGAGCCGCGCCGCCACACCCACTGTCAGTCGTTCGGCCAAGCCTGATCTCCCTCGTCGAGCGGACTTCCTTGTAACAAGCTGTCACATATTGCCTGCCCCCTCCGGAAGGCGGCCCGGGGAACCGTCGCTGCCGAGCCGATCGAGCAGGGCGTCGACCGAGACGAAGTAGGTAAAGGCGCGACTGCCGTCGATCTCGATCACGGGCAGGTGCTCGCGATATGCGGCCTCGAGCGCGGCGTCGCCACCGATGTCGACAAGCTCGAGATTGAACGTCTGCCGGCCGCGCGCCTCGGTGACGACGTCGATCGCGCGGTCACAGAGGTGGCAGCCCTCCGCGTGGTAGACCGTGACGGTTCGCAGCGGTGCTGCGCCGGGCGTCGTCGTCGGGTCGGGCGGCGAGGTCAGGGGTAGAGGCCGCGGATCGTGGTTGCCTCGGCCACCCGCTGCACCGCGATCCCGTAGGCGGCCATCCGCATGCTCGTGGCGAACCGGTCGCGCGTCGACCAGGTCTCCTCGAACGCACGCACGACGATGTCGTTGAGCTTCGCGTGTACCTCGTACTCCTTCCAGAAGTACTCCTGCAGCCCCTGCACCCACTCGAAGTACGAGACGACGACACCGCCCGCGTTTGCGAGCACATCGGGAAGGACGAGGATCCCGCGGTCCTCGAGGATCTCGTCGGCACCGGGAGTCGTCGGCCCGTTGGCGCCCTCGCAGATCATCTTCGCCCGGACGCGGGGAGCGTTCTCCGCCGTGATCACCTGCTCGAGCGCACACGGTGCGAGCACGTCGCAGTCGATCTCGATCAGCTCCTCGTTCGTGATCGCGTCGGCGCCCGGGAAGCCACTCGAGCACACCGTGCTCGGCCTTGTAGGCGATCGCCGCCGGGACGTCGAGACCGTACGCGTTGTGGATCCCACCGCCCGAGTCGGAGACCGCGATCACGCGCACGCCCTCCTCGGAGAGCAGGCCGGCGAGGTTCGAGCCGACGTTCCCGAAGCCCTGGATCGCGACGCGCGTGTCGTGGAGGCGCGATCCCTGCTTCTGGAGCGCGGTGCGGATGCAGTAGAGCAAGCCCCGCGCGGTCGCGCCGTCGCGTCCGACCGAGCCGCCGACCGCGAGCGGCTTGCCCGTGACGACGCCGAGGACCGAGTGGCCGACGTTCATCGAGTAGGTATCGAAGATCCACGCCATCACCTGCGCGTCGGTGCCGACATCGGGAGCCGGGATGTCCTTCTCGGGGCCGATCTCGTTGATGATCTCGCTCGTGTAGCGCCGGGTCAGCCGCTCCTTCTCGCCGAGCGAGAGGAGCTTCGGATCGCAGATCACGCCGCCCTTGGCGCCACCGAACGGGAGGCCCATGAGGGCGCACTTCCAGGTCATCCACATTGCGAGCGCCTTGACCTCGTCCTGCGTCACGGCCGGGTGGTAGCGGATGCCGCCCTTGGCCGGGCCGCGCGTCATGTTGTGGACGACGCGGTACCCCTGGAATGCCTGCACCGTGCCGTCGTCCATCTGGACGGGAACCGAGACCTCGACCCCCTTCTTGCAGTACGAGAGGATCTGGATCAGGTTCGGGTCGACCTCGAACGTGTCACCGACGCGGCGGAGCTGGGCCTGGGCGAGCTCGAACGGGTTCTCGCGGAGATGGGTCGGCGCAGGGGCAGCGGCACTCATGCGTGGACACCATCGCTCACGACGTGCCGACTATACCCTCGCCGCGCTCACGAGATCGTGAACGGGACGATCTGCTCGTCCGTGCCGCCCCCGTCGATCGGCGTCGCCGTAGGTGGAGGGCGTAGTCACCGGGTGGCAGGCGCCTGCCGCCCGGCCCGCGGCCGGTGATCCCGAACGCGTAGCGCCCCGGAAGCAGGTCGCGCACGAGCGCGAGCCGGCCGAGGTACTTGTCCCCGCGGTAGAGCTCGATCGCGAGCTGCTCGAGCGGCAGCAGCTGCGGGCGCTCCGCGGTGCCGTCGACCCGCCCGGCGACGACCGTCAGCACGGCCGGATCGACGTCGGACGGTGCGAACGTGCGGCTCGAGAGCCGGGCGACAGGGATCAGATCGCGCTTCGCCGGTGGCACCGCGATCGCCCACGGAATCTGGAGCGTCGTGCCGCCACGCACCTTGACCCGCAGCGCGCCGCCGAGCGCGGCCGGCGCGCGCGGCAGCAGTGGGACGGTCGCCGCCACGGAGATCCGCAGCGATGCCCCCGGCCTGAGTGTCGCGGTGTGCGGCAGCACCTCGACGACGATGTCCGCTGCGTCCGCGGTTCCAGGCTCGAGCGTGAGGTCGAGCTTCCGCCGGCTGACGTTCCGGAGCGTCAACTGGCGGCGGACGCTCGTGTTCTCGGCAAGGGCCACACCGAGACCCACGGCCGGCGGGTTCGCGACGAGCTCGACTGCTGCCGCCGCCGACGGATTGAGCAGTCCGGCGGCTGCGCCCACCCCCGGCCGCCGCGAGGCGACGAGCGCCTGCTTCAACCCGGCCGCATCGAGATCGGGCCGCGCCTCCGCGAGGAGGGCGGCTGCGCCGGCGGTCAGCGCGGCGGCCGCGCTCGAGCCGCTCAGCGTGCCGTAGCGCGCGGCGCCGTCCTCGTTCCGCCCCGGGTCCGAGGTGGCGAGACCGATGCCGGCCGCGCTCACCTCGGGCTTCGGGCCGCCGTCGAACGCGAGCCCCTCGGACGAGAACGGCGCCGCACCACCGAGCCCCTCGTTCGTGTCGAATGCGGCGGCGCCGACGGCGAACGCGACCGGAATCGAGCGTCGCAGCGACGTGCGGACGGCATCCGCATCGGCCGGCAGCAACCCGAGGATCGGCACGTCGGCGGGACCGTCGGTGCCGAGCGACCCTGCCGGGAGCGGCCCATCGACGAGCACCGCACGCGCGCCGGCCGCGACGACCTCGCGAGCGGCCTCGGGTGAGGATGTCCCGCGCGGGAGCAGCACGGCAGCCCCCGCGACGCGGCTGTAGCCGTTGCGGTCGAAGAGGCGGGTGAGCCCGCCGGCCGCGCCGACCACGGCCGGAGCCGACGGCGGCAGCGCGACGACCGGCGCCGACACCGAGATCGACGGAGCCACCACCCCACCGAGCGGCTGGACGCCGGAGACGAGGACACGAAGCCCCGCGAGCAGGAGGACGTGGCCGGTCGGGCTGCGGCGTCGCGTGTCGATCGCGCCGGCGGTGAGCGCCGCGGGGGCTCCGCCCGGGCCGCTGATGCTGCCGTAGGTAGGGCCTGCCGGCCCGTCGTTGCCGGCCGGTGCGACCACGAGCGAGTCGAGCGCGGACGCGCCCGGCCGCGGCGGCGGCGAGCGGGCCGTCGGTGAACGCCGCGAACGGCTCGACGACGCCCACGAGGGCGATGCGCGCCGCATCGTGGGCGTCACCGTCCTCGTTGGGGTCGACCGCGAGCTCGAGCCCGGCGAGAAGCTGATCGGTGCGGCCGTAGACGGAGACGCCTCCCGAGGTATCCGGCTGCCACCCCGCCACCCTGATCGGCAGCAGGAGGGCACCGGGGGCGACGCCCTGGAGATCGTCAGGCCCGCCCGAGCCGGCGACGAGGCCCGCCATCTCGGTGCCGTGGCGCTCGGGCCTGCCCGGCGCGGTCGGATTCTGCCGGGCGCTCGCGTCGCCGCCCGGGTCGAGCACGTCGAGCCCCGTGATCAGCGCGCCGCGGATGTACGGATGCACGAGATCGACGCCCGTGTCGAGCAACGCCACCGTCACCCCTGCGCCCGAGAAGCCGGGAATGCCGACGTCGGGCCGCCGGCCGCCGGCGATGCCGCGGAGATCGTCGACGCTGCCGGGATCGACCGCGGCCGGGATCGCCGCCCGAACGGGGAACACCCCCTTCACGTCGGGATCGCGAACAGCGATCGCGAGCGTGCGGGCATCGAGCGGCGTCGCGAAGCCGTTGAACACGCGGTAGTACGCGTGCTCGGGCTCGATCGGCGCGCCCTTGAACGCGAGCCGCGTGAGCACCTCGCGCTGCGCCGCCCGCGCGGCGGCCGTCCAGGCGCGCTCCTGCTCCTCGGTGGCGATGCCGCCTGCCGCGGCGACACGGCTTGCGAGGGACGGCTTCGCGAGGACGACGATCCAGCGGCCACCGAGCTGCGCCGAGGGCCGGTCGCCGAGCAGGCTCTCCCACCCGGCCGCAGTTCCCTCGGGCTGGTCGGCGCCGCTCGCACCCGCGACGAGCAGCAGCGCAGCGACCACGAGCACCGCCACGCCGACGCCGCGAGCCCGCCGCGCCGAGCGCCGCCGGCCCGACCGCCGCTGACCCGACCCGAGGCTAGGCAGCCGACGCATACGCATCCACGATTCGGGCCTCGGCAGCAGGCAAGGGGTCGGCGAAGCGCGCCGCCGACGCGATCATCGCCGCGTTGTCGGTGCAGAGGGCGAGCGGCACGAGCGCCGCATCCGGCAGCGCCGCCCGGAGCTCGGAGTTCGCGGCCACGCCGCCGACGACCGCGATGCGCTCGATCCCGGTGTGCTCGGCCGCCTCGCGCAGCCGTTGCGTGAGGGCGAGGACGATCGCGCGCTGGTAGGAGGCGGCGAGATCGGCCCGGCGATCGTCGAGCGCGCTGCCGAACCCCTGTCGCCGAGGTCGCGAACGGCGTAGAGCAGCGACGTCTTGACGCCCGAGAACGAGAAGTCGAGGCCGGGCACGCGGGCGATCGGGAACCGGAACGCCTCGGGATCGCCGCGGCGGGCGAGCGCGTCGATCTCGGCCCCGCCCGGGTACGGCAGGCCGAGCAGGCGCGCGCCCTTGTCGAACGCCTCCCCCGCGGCGTCGTCGAGCGTCGTGCCGAGCCGCTCGAACGAGCCGCGCTCGCGCACGGCCAGGAGCAGCGTGTGCCCCCCGCTCGCGAGGAGGCAGACGAAGGGTGGCTCGACGGGTGACTCCCCGAGGTAGAGCGACGCGACGTGACCCTGGAGGTGGTCGACCGGCACGAGCGGGATCCCGCGCGACCACGCGATCGCCTTGGCGGCCGAGAGCCCGACGAGCAGCGCACCGATCAGCCCCGGCCCGCGCGTGACCCCGATCCGGCGTGAGATCGCCGAGCTCGATCTGCGCCTCGTCGAGAGCAGCCCTCAGCACCGGCGCGATGAGCTCGAGATGACGACGCGAGGCGACCTCCGGCACGACGCCGCCGTAGTGCGCGTGGAGCTCGGCCTGCGAGGCGACGATCGACGACAGCACCTGCCCGTCAGGCGTGATCACCGCCGCCGCGGTCTCGTCACAGGATGTCTCGATGCCCAGGATCATCTCTCGCTTCCCTCTCGTCGCAGCTCCTCGTCCGTCGCTGCCATCGCCGTCGTCATGCCTCGTCTTCTACCGACGCCGCCGCCTCCGGGGTCGGATCCGGGTCGCGCCACATGATCACTGCATCTTCTCTGTTGTCAGTGTAGTAACCACGTCGGACGCCACGCGAGACGAAGCCGAAGCTCTCGTACAGGGCGATCGCGGCAAGGTTCGAGACGCGCACCTCGAGCGTGTAGCCACGCTCGGCGTCGTCGCGGGTCACCTCGAACAGCCGCGCGAGCATTGCCGTGGCGATGCCGAGCCGCCGGTGATCGGGGTCGACGGCGACGTTCATCACGTGCCACGCATCGACGTACCGCGAGAGCACGAGGTACCCGACCAGCCGCTCGTCCGGCGTCACGGCGGCGATCGACAACGAGCTCTGCTTCGCGAGCTCGCCGGCGAACATCGAGCGCGACCAGGGCGTCGGGTACGACGCGCGCTCGATGCGCTCGATCGCATCGAGGTCGCCGAGCTCGAGCCGGCGCAGGGTGAAGGCGGTCATGCGACCCACCTCGTCGCGTCGGGCTCGCGGACGTAGACGGGCTCGACCGCCTCGGCCGGCCCGAACGCGGTCGCGAGCGAGGCGTGGAGGGCAGCGCGGGGCACGTGCAGCGCGGAGTCCGCCGGAGGCACCTCCGCGCCGCGCGCGACGAGGAGATCGCGGTAGCGGCAGGCGCCGTCGCCGACGAGCACGCTGCCCGGTGGGATGACGAGCTCGTCGGGCGTGACGGCGAGCGGGCCGGGGACGAAGACCTCGCCGCGCCGCGCGTCGACGACGGGAAACGCGCCCTCCGTCCCGGCGGCGAGGGCAGCGAGCGTGGAGACGCCGGCCACAGGCACGTCGAGCGAGAGCGCGAGCCCGCGCGCCACCGCAAGGCCGATCCGGGTGCCCGTGAAGCTGCCGGGGCCGGTGCCGACGACGATCCCGGTCAGGTCTGCGGGCACGACGCCGGCCGCCGCGAGCAGGGCGTCCACGTCGGCGAGAAGCGACTGCGGCCTCGTCGTGCGCTCCCCGAGGGTCACGCCGTCGGCCACGAGTGCACTCGTCGCGAGGTCAGTTGCGGTGTCGAACGCGAGGATCAGCACGCGCAAGATCTTCTAGCAGCGTTCTGTCGGCGCTGTCGGCCGAGATCCGCCGCTCGTCGGGGGTGACGTGCTCGAGCTCGAGGGCGAGGCGGGCGGGAGGAAGCGCAGCGACCCCTGCGTCGGGCCACTCGACGAACGCGATCGTGCCGTCGAAGTACGGCTCGAGGTCACCCCACTCCGCCGCGCTGAGCCCGACGAAGCGGTAGAGGTCGAGGTGCGCCACCGTTGCCGTCCCGTGGTAGAGGTGCCCGATCGTGAACGTCGGGCTCGTGACGGGCTCGTCGATCCCGAGCGAGCGGCAGGCTCCGCGCACGAGCGTCGTCTTGCCCGAGCCGAGCTCGCCGCGAAGCAGGACGACGTCACCCGGGCGAAGCAGGCCGGCGATCGTGCCGCCGAATGCCTCGGTCTCGGCCGCCGACTGCGTGATCAGCTCGATCACGCGATCAGAAGAGGCCGAGCTGAACCGCGCCGACCAGCGTGCCTGCGACCTCCGGGCGGTCGAGATCCTCGATCGGAGTGCGACGAGCCGGCTCGGGCGGTGATTCGAGCGGTGTCGCGCGTGACCGGCGTCACCGTCGCGTGACCGAGCAGGGCCGGCAGGCGGGCGAAGTCGTCCTCGAGCGCCCTCAGCATCGACGGGGTGTAGAGCGCGGCCGCCGGGTGATAGAGCGGGTAGAGCAGCACCGTCGTCGAGGCGAGCGTCACCTCCTGCTCCTGGCCGTGCACGCGCGTGATCCCGAACGACCGGCCGGAGAGGAGCTTCGTGGCGAAGTTGCCGAGCGTCGCGACGACGCGCGGCCGCACGAGCTCGATCTGGCGGAAGAGGTGCGGCTCGCAGGCGGCGATCTCGGCCTCGAGCGGGTCGCGATTCTGGGGCGGCCGGCACTTGAGCACGTTCGCGAGATAGACGGACTCCGGCGTGAGCCCGATTCCGGCGAGCAGCCCCGCCAGCAGCTCCCCTGCCTGCCCGGCGAACGGGAGCCCGCCCTGGTCCTCGTGGTAGCCGGGCGCCTCGCCGACGATCATCAGCTCGGCGTCGGGATTGCCGGAGCCGAAGACGACCTGGCTCCGCGTCTCGGCAAGGCGACACCTCACGCACCCGGCGGTCTCGGCGGCGTACGCGGCGAGCGCCTCGGATCGGGTCACAGCATCCATCGACCGGCCAGTTTAGGCGGCGAGGCGGACAGGGCGAGCGGGTCGAGCCGGCCAGTGCTGCAGCCTCTACCCGCAGCCGCAGCCACCGCCGCAGCAGCCGCCACCGCGCGCTGCCGCCGAACGACGGCTTCGCGGCCGCGCCGTGCACGGCGAAGGCGGAGATCTGCTTGAGCACGTCCGTCGCGTTGCACGTCGGGCACGTGATCACCTGGTCGTCGCTGCGGACGAGCTCGTCGAAGTGGTCCTCGCACTCCATGCAGGCGTATTCGTAGATCGGCATGTCCCGAGTGTACTGTCCCGGCGTCGTGGAACGCTGGCTCACACCGACGCTCGAGGGCCGGATCGTGCGGCTCGAGCCGTTGGCGCAGAAGCACGCCGACGACCTCTGGGAAGCATCGCGCGACCCGCGGGTCTGGCGTTGGCTGCCGATCGTCCAGCCACAGACCCGCGACGAGTGGCAGGCCTGGATGGACGACGCGCTCGACCGCGTCGACGACGGGCTCGATCTGGCGTTCGCCACGGTGCTCGTCGCCACCGGACGCGCGGTCGGCTCGACCCGGTTCCTCGCGTTGCGACCCGAGCACGGGAGCCTCGAGATCGGCTGGACGTGGCTGACACCGACGGCCTGGGGCACCGGCGCGAACGCGGAGGCCAAGCTCCTCCAGCTGGAGCACGCGTTCGACGTCCTCGGCTGCCGTCGCGTCGAGTTCAAGACGGACGCGCTCAACGAGCGCGCCCGGCCGGCGCTCGCGGGGCTCCCGGCCGCGTTCGAGGGCATCCACCGCAAGCACATGCTCGTGCGCGGCGGCCAGAACCGCGACTCCGCCTGGTACAGCGTCGTCGACGACGAGTGGCCGGTCGTCCGCGAGGCGCTCCGTGAGCGGGTCGCCGCGGCCTGATTTTCCGACTGACGGTCCCCGAGGGTTGTATCGTCGCGGTATGACGCGGATGGCATTCAGGACGTGCCCACTCTGCGAGGCGACGTGTGGGCTGCAGCTCGAGGTGGAGGACGGCCACGTCACGCGCATCCGCGGCGATGCAGACGACCCATTCTCGAAGGGCTTCATCTGCCCCAAGGGCTCCACCCTCGGCGCTCTCCACGAGGACCCCGACCGTCTCCGCCTCCCCCTCGTGCGCCGCGACGGCGCGCACGTCGAGGTGAGCTGGGACGAGGCGTTCGCCGAGATCGACCGGCGCCTGACCACCCTCGTGAGCGAGCACGGCACCGACGCCGTCGCGGTGTACATCGGCAACCCGAACGCGCACAACTACGCCAACACGCTCGCAATCCGGCCGCTCGTCAAGGCACTGCGGACGAAGAACGTCTACTCGGCCTCGACCGTCGACCAGATGCCGAAGCACGTCGCCTGCGGCCTCGTCTTCGGCCATCCGCTCGCGATCCCCGTTCCCGACATCGACCGCACCGACCTCCTCGTGCTGCTCGGTGCGAACCCGCTCGAGTCGAACGGCAGCCTGGCGACCGCACCCGACTGGCCCGGCCGGCTCGAGGGGATCAGGCGGCGTGGTGGCCGGGTCGTCGTCGTCGATCCGCGGCGGACGAGGACGGCCGAGCACGCGGACCTGCACGTGCCGATTCGCCCCGGCACGGACGCCGCGCTGCTGGCGGGAATCGCCTGCGCCCTCTTCGCCGAGGGCCTGGCCGACCCGGGTGCACTGGCCGACGTGGTCACGGGGATCGACCTCGTCGAAGCGGCGGTGGCCGGCTTCACGCCCGAGCGCGTCGCGTCGTTCACCGGCGTCCCCGCCGACACCGTGCGCTCGCTCGCCCGCGAGCTCGCAGCGGCGCCGACCGCGGTGGTCTACGGCCGGATCGGCACCCACACGACCGCGTACGGGACGCTCGCCGCCTGGCTCGTCGACGTGCTCAACGTCCTGACCGGGAATCTCGACCGGCCCGGCGGCGCGATGTTCCCCCATGCCGCCCACGAGCAGCAGCGTCGGCCGCCGCGGGCATTCAAGACGGGACGGTGGCACAGCCGGGTGCGCGGGCTGCCGGAGACGCTCAGCGAGCTCCCCGTCGCGACGCTCGCGGACGAGATGGAGACGTCCGGCGAGGGGCAGGTGCGGGCGCTGCTGACGATCGCCGGCAACCCGGCCCTGACGACCCCGGACGCCGGGCGCCTCGAAGGCCTGCTGGCCGAGCTCGAGCTCGTGATCTGCGTCGACCCGTATCTCAACGCCACCACCCGCCACGCCGACGTGATCCTGCCGCCGCCCTCGGTGCTCGAGAAGTCCCACTACGACCTTGCGTTCACGGCGCTGTCGGTGCGCAACGTGGCGAACTTCTCGCCGCCGGTCTTCGAGCGCGAGCCGGGCTCGCCGTCGGAGTTCCAGATCCTCGTCCGGCTCGCCGCGATCGCCGCGGGCCTCGGCGCCGGATGCCGATCCCGACGCGCTCGCCGACGCGACGATCGCCGGACGGGTGGCCGAGGCGGTCGCCGACCCGGCGTCCTCGGTTCACGGCCGCGACGCGGACGAGATCGTGGCCGCGCTCGGCGACCGTCCCGCCGAGGAGCGGCTGCTCGACCTTCTCCTCCGCACGGGGCACCGCGGCGACGCGTTCGGCGCGCGTCCGGGCGGCCTCTCGCTCGAGCTGCTCGAGGCTCATCCCCACGGCATCGACTTCGGCCCGCTCGAGCCGCGCCTGCCGGACGCCCTCGCGACGGAGTCCGGCAAGGTCGAGCTCGCGCCGTCGCAGCTGGTCGACGACCTGGCCCGGCTCGAGAGCGCGCTCGCGGTCACCGCGGCGGGCGGGATGGTGCTCGTCGGCCGGCGGCAGCTGCGGACGGCCAACTCGTGGACGCAGAACGTGCAGGTGCTCGTTCGCGGCAAGGACAGCTGTGTCGCCCAGCTTCATCCGGACGATGCCGGCAGGATCGGGCTCGTCGACGGCGCGACCGCGACGATCCGCTCGGCCGCCGGCTCGATCGACGTTCCGGTGGAGGTCACGGACGTCGTCATGCCCGGGGTCGTGTGCGTCCCGTACGGCTGGGGTCACGGCCTGCCGGGCACGCGCCAGGGGGTGGCCACCGGCCACGCCGGGGTCAACGTCAACATCCTCACCGACGCCTCCGTCGTCGACCCGATCTCCGGGAATGCGGTGCTCAACGGCATCCCCGTCACCGTCGCTCCCGCCTAGCGGGCCTCGCCGGGACTACCCGGCCCGCCTCATTCGTTAGACTGGCTCGAAGCCCGGTATCCCACGAGGAACTGGAGCACGACCAGCATGATCGAACGTGTCAATGTGATCGGCCGCGGCCGCGTCGGTTCAGCCGTCGCTGCGCGCCTGCTCGAGCGCGGTCTCACCCTCGACGAGAGCGAGCCCGAGCTCGTGCTTCTCTGCGTCCCCGACCGGGCGATCGGCGAGGCGGCCGCGTACGTCTCCCCCGGCCCGTGGGTCGCGCACGTGAGCGGTGCGACGCCGCTCGCCGCGCTCGCTCCGCACACGCGCCGCTTCAGCGTCCATCCGCTGCAGACCTTCACCGTCCGGCGCGGCGCCGAGCAGCTCGACGGCGCCTGGGGCGCCGTGACGGCCGAGACCGAGGAGGCGCGCCTCGTCGCGACCTGGCTGGCAGAGACCCTCGGCCTGCGCCCGTTTCCGCTCGCGGACGAGAACCGGGCCACCTACCACGCCGGTGCCGCGATCGCCTCCAACTACCTCGTCACCCTCCGGCAGGCCGCAGGCTCGCTGCTCGAAGCCGCGGGAGCGCCGCCCGAGGCGCTCGACCCGCTGATGCGGCGGACGATCGACAACGGCTTCGAGCTGACCGGCCCGATCCAGCGGGGCGACTGGGAGACGGTCGAGCGGCACCGCGAGGCGATTCGCGCGGCCCGTCCCGGGCTCGAGCCGCTCTACGACATCCTCGCCGACGCAACGGTGGCCGTCGCGTGAACACCTACCGGACGATCGAGGACGTTCGCGCGGCGCTCGAGCCACGGCGCGACGGCACCATCGGCCTCGTTCCGACGATGGGCGCCCTGCATGCCGGCCACCTGTCCCTCATCGCCGCCGCCCGCGCCGAGTGCTCCACCGTGGTCATGAGCCTGTTCGTCAACCCGACGCAGTTCGGCGCGGCGGCCGATCTCGATGCCTATCCGCGCAATGAGGCCGACGATCTGGCAGTCGCGGCCGACGCGGGCGTCGACCTGGTATTCGCGCCGACGGTCGAGGAGATGTACCCGCAGGGGTTCCAGACGTGGGTCGACGTGGCCGAGCTCGGATCGATCCTCGAGGGCGAGTACCGGCCCGGGCACTTCCGCGGCGTCGCCACCGTGTGCCTGAAGCTCTTCACGATCGTCCGTCCCGACCTCGTCTACTTCGGCCAGAAGGACGCGCAGCAGGTCGCCGTCCTCCGCCGCATGATCGCCGACCTCGCGCTCGACCTCGAGCTGCGCGACCTGCCGACCGTGAGGGACGCCGACGGCCTGGCGCTCTCGTCCCGCAACGGCCGGCTCTCGGCCGCCGAGCGCGAGCGCGCCCTTGCGCTACCGCGGGCGCTCGCGACCCGCGATCCCGAGCGCGCGCGGGAGATCCTCGACGGGCTCGAGGTCGACTACGTCGAGGTCGCCCCCTTCGATCCCCCCGTTCTCGCTGCCGCAATCCACGTCGGCTCCACCCGTCTGATCGACAACGTCCCTCTGATCCTCGAACCCCAGGAGGCCTCATGAGCACCCGCCCACGCACCCCAGGTCACGGCGCACCCGGCCCCGGCAAGCTCCCGATCACCGAGTTGCTCGGCATGAAGGAGAGCCACTCGCCGATCGCGATGATCACCGCCTACGACGCCCCGTCGGGCCGCCTGGCCGACGCGGCCGGCGCGGACATGATCCTGGTCGGCGACTCCGCCGCGATGACGATGCTGGGCCACGACTCGACGGTGCCCGCGACGATGGAGGAGATGCTCGTGCTGACGCGCGCCGTCACGCGCGGCGCCAAGCGCCCGCTCGTCGTCGCCGACATGCCGTTCGGCTCCTTCCAGATCTCCGACGAGCTCGCGGTGACGAACGCCGTCCGGTTCGTCAAGGACGCCGGCGCAGACGCCGTGAAGCTCGAAGGCGCGGGCACGATGCTCTCCCGCGTGCACGCGATCGTCGGGGCCGGCGTTCCCGTGATGGGCCACATCGGCCTGACGCCGCAGTCGGCGACCGCGCTCGGCGGCTTCAAGGCCCAGGGCCGCACCGCGTCGAAGGCGGCGCAGCTCGTTCGCGACGCGCTCGCGCTCGAGGCGGCGGGCTGCTTCTCGATCGTCCTCGAGGCGGTGCCTTCGCCGGTCGCCGCCAAGATCACCGAGCTGCTCCAGATCCCGACGATCGGGATCGGCGCCGGCGGCGACGTCGACGGCCAGGTGCTCGTGTGGCACGACCTGCTCGGCCTCTACGACGGCCACGCGCCGCGATTCGTGAAGCAGTACGCGCAGCTCGCGACCGAGATCCAGCGGGCGGTCGAGGAGTACGTCGGTGACGTGCGCGAGCGCCGCTTCCCCGAAGAGGTGCACACCTACGGGATGCCGGAGGAGGAGCTGGCGGCGTTCGAGGCCGAGCTCGGTGGGCTGTCGGTCGAGGAGGGCTACCGGATTCCAGGCACGGCGTGAGCCCGGGCGAGGCTGAAGCCTCGCTCAGCCCATCAGACGGACGGCAGCACGGCGAACGCCGCGATGATCACCGCGGCCAGCGCCAGCGCGCCGGCGACGCCACGCCACGGCAGCTCGAAGGTCGTCCGCAGGCCGAGCGCCAGCAGCCCGAGCGACCAGAGCGCGAGCGCGAGCCCGATCGAGAGGACGACGATACGGCCGGTGCCGTCGTCCGAGCCGCCGGTGCGGAACCAGTCGTACCCGAAGGCGACGAGCACCGCGGGCACGGTGACGAGGAACGAGAGCGCGAACGGGAGGGCGGCGAAACCGACGACCTGTCGCGCCGTCCGGCTGGGTGCCTCGAGACCGACCGCACGCGCGCCGAGCCACACGACGAGGCCGAGCAGGAAGTAGCCCGCCGCGCCGTAGAACAGCCCGCCGATGAAGGTGATGACGGCGATCACGATCCAGTCGAGCGACTCCTCGTCGATCAGCGTGGCCCACGGCAGGCGTGAGCAGGATCCCCGCCATCCCGGCGACGATCACGATCGCGAGGATCGGCTCCGAGCGGGCATCGACGTCGACCTCGTCGTCGTCCCGGAGCGCCACGAAGACCTCGGTCGGGTGCGTCAGGGTGCGGGGCACGAGCCGCCACCAGCGCCGAACGTGCGCCTGCGCCTCGTCGGAGCCGCTGAGCGCCTCGGCGTCGGCGACCTCGCCCGGCTTCGTCGGCTTCTCGCTCATGGGCCGAGCGTAGCGCTCCTCGGGTTTCGCCCTCGTGTTCGACATGCCAGACTGCGCAGGTGACGACTGTTCTCTGCAAGGCCTGCAGCGCCGAGAACGAGGCGGGCGAAAGTTCTGCGGCGAGTGCGGCGCCGCGCTGGCGCTCGCCTGCCCCGCGTGCGGCACCGCGAATCCGCCGACGACGAAGTTCTGCGGCGAGTGCGGCACGTCGCTCATCGCCGGCAGCCGCGGCCGCCGGCGCGCCGGAGCCGCGGCGCCGCGTCAGCGGAGCGACGGCTCGTCTCCGTGCTGTTCGCCGACCTGGTCGGCTTCACGACGCGCCTCGGAGGGCCGCGACGCCGAGGACACGCGCGAGCTGCTGACCCGCTACTTCGACACGCTCGCGCACGATCATCGAGCGCTACGGCGGCACCGTCGAGAAGTTCATCGGCGACGCGGTGATGGCGGTCTGGGGCGCCCCGATCGCGAACGAGGACGACGCCGAGCGGGCCGTTCGGGCTGCGCTCGACCTGGTCGACGCCGTCCCGGGGCTCGGAGCCCGGCGCTCGCAGGCCCGGGCAGGCGTCCTCACCGGCGAGGCGGCCGTCACGCTCGGCGCGACCGACCAGGGCATGGTCGCGGGCGACCTCGTCAACACCGCCTCGCGCATCCAGTCCGCCGCCGAGCCGGGCACCGTGCTCGTCGGCGAGACGACACGGCGGGCCTCCGAGGCCGCGATCGCATACGCGGACGCTGGCACCCACGACCTTGAAAGGCAAGAGCGAGCCGGTGCCGCTCTGGCAGGCGCTCCGGGTCTCGCGCGCAGCGGCGCGGCGATGGGTCGTGCGACGGGGCTCGATGCGCCGTTCGTCGGCCGATCGGCGAGCTGCGACTCGTGAAGGACATGTTCCACGCCTGCGCCGACGAGAACCGCGCCCGGCTCGTCTCCGTGGTCGGGGTCGCCGGAATCGGGAAGTCACGCCTGTCCTGGGAGTTCGAGAAGTACATCGACGGGCTCGCGGCGGACGTCTGGTGGCATCGCGGACGCTGCCTCTCCTATGGCGACGGCGTCGCGTACTGGGCGCTCGCCGAGATGGTGCGCGGGCGGGCGAAGATCCTCGAGGACGAGGACGCGGAGAGGCGCGGCGGCGAAGCTGCGCGCCGACGCTCGAGCGCCACGTCCGCGATCAGGAGGAGCGGACTGGATCGAGCCTCGGCTGCTGCATCTGCTCGGCCTCGAGCGACCGCTCGGCTCCCGACCGTGAGGACCTCTTCTCCGCCTGGCGGCGCTTCTTCGAGCGGCTGGCCGAGCAGGGACCGCTCGTGATGGTCTTCGAGGACATCCACTGGGCCGACGAAGGGCTCGTCGCGTTCGTCCAGTACCTGCTCGACTGGGGCCGGCACCACCCGATCTTCGTCCTCACGCTCGCCCGGCCCGAGATGGCCGACCGCCATCCCGGCTTCCCGGGCTCGACGCGGAGCGCGACGACACTGCCACTCGAGCCGCTCGACGACGACGCCATGGACGAGCTGCTGCATCGGGCTCGTGCCCGGGCTGCCGGACGACGTCCGCGCGACGTTGCGCGAGGCTGCGGACGGCATCCCGCTCTTCGCCGTCGAGACGGTGCGCATGCTGCGCGACCGCGGCGCTGCTCGAGCAGGTCGGTGACGAGGTTCTCGTCACGGGCGACCTGACTCGCTCGAGGTCCCGGAGTCGCTGCAGGCGCTGATCGCCTCCCGGCTCGACGGCGTGCCGGAGGCGAGCGCAAGCTGCTTCAGGACGCCTCGGTCCTCGGCAAGACGTTCACGCGACGCGGCCTCGCCGCGCTCTCCGGGCTCGACGGAGCAGGCCGTCGAGGAGCTCGTCGACGAGCCTGGTCCGCAAGGAGCTCCTCGACGATCGAGACCGATCCGTTCTCGCCGGAGCGCGGGCAGCTCGGCTTCCTGCAGGCGCTCGTCCAGCGCGTCACCTACGAGACGATCGCGCGGCGCGACCGCCGGACGCGCCACCTCGCGGCGGCACGCTTCCTGGCAGCCGATGCCGGGATCGATCCCGACGAGATCGCCGAGGTGATCGCGTCGCACTACCTCGACGCGCATGCGGCCGACCCCGACGCGGCCGATCGCGACGACGTCCGGGCGGAGGCGCGCCGCTGGTTCACCCGCGCCGCCGAGCGCGCGGCGTCGCTGGCTGCGTCGCTCGAGGCGCAACGGGCATTCGAGCGGGCCGCAGAGCTTGCGGGCGAGGAGGTCAGAGCGAGGGCGCTCGCTCGCCCGCGCGGGCGAGCTGGCCGTGATGGGCGGCCGACTCGGACGAGGCCGAGCCCTGCTGGAGGAGGCGATCGCGATCCTCGACGCCGCCGGCGCGCGGGCCGACGCGGCGCGCGCCGAGGTGCGGCTGGCGAGGTCTTCTTCGCCGCGAGCCGGATCGAGGAGTGCGTGGCACTGCTCCAGGCGCCGCGCTCGAGCCCACATGGCGGAGGGCGACGAGGCCGCGATCGCGACCGTCTCGACCCAGCTCGCTCGGTTGCTGTTCTTCGAGGGTGCCGCAGCGAGGAGGCGATGCCGCACGTCGAGCGGGCGCTCGAGCTGGGCGAGCGGCTCCGTCTGGCCGACGTCGTCGTCGAGGCGCTGATCAACAAGGCGCTGATCCTGCAGCGCCGGCCGAACGAGAGCCTCGGCCTGATGCGCCAGGCGCTCGTCCTCGCCGAGGAGGCGGGCTATCGACCGCGGGGCGCTCCGGGCCTGCATGAACCTCAGCTATCTGCTCGCGCTCGCGGGTCGGAATGGCGGAGGCCGACGAGGTCGTGCGAGCGCGGCCTGACCTCGCACGCCGCGCGCGGCGACCGCGTCTGGGAGCGGGGCCTGATGACGAACCTGATCAGCGGGCGGTGGCTATGCGGCCGCTGGGACGATGCGGAGGCGATGCTTGCGGAGCTGCCGACGGACGCGGCAGCGAGACAACCCGATCCGCGCATCGAGCATGCTCGACTGGGCCACGATCAGGTACCACCGCGGCGACGCCGAGAGAGCGATCGAGCTCGCCGCGCCGATCGCGGCCTGGGGTGAGAGCGCCCGCCTGCAGACGGAGGGCGTCGCCGTCTGGGCCCGGATGATCGTCGCCCTGGCGGAGGCACCGACCCCGAAGATGCGCTCGCGCTCGCCGTGGCCGACCTGAGCGATTCTCGTTTTCGACGACGACCCGGTCTCGGTCGAAACGCTCTTCGAGGTGGGCTGTGAGGCCGCAGGCCGTTCGGCCGACGATCTCGCCGAGCTGATCCGCCTTCTCGACGAAGTCGTCGAGCCGTGGCTGAGCCCTTCGGCCCGGCTTCGGGCGCACCTCGAGCTGCAGCGCGTGCGTGTCTCGGTTCTTCGAGGCGGGGATGGTGACGGCTTCGCAGCCGCCGTCTCGGCACTCGGCAAGCTCAACGACGTCTTCGCCGTCGCCACTGCTCAGCTGGATCACGCCGAGTCGTTGATCGAGGCAGGTCGGACGCTCGAAGCCGCCGGCGCTGCTCGAGGAGGCTCGGACCGGTCTTCGAGCAGCTACGCGCTGTTCGGCGGATCGAGCGGGTCGAGCGGGCAGCGATCTCTCTCGCAGCGAGCTCGGCCGGAGCACCCGCGACCTCTAGCTCCGCGAGCGCTAGGGAACTCCCCGAAGCGACGGCGAGGGCCGCTGTCGCACCGATGGACGAGCAAGCACACAGTCCACACCGAAAGGAACCCCATGAGCACACGCACCCTGAAGCTGACGATCTCCGTCGCCTCGATCTCGCGGTCGCCTACCTTCACACGGCGGCGCTCGCGGCATCGGCGGTTCGGCGGCGAAGAAGATCGCCGGTACGTGCCGCACCTGATCCACCATGCCCCGCCGTCGAGCGCCGCGTCTCCCCGTACTGCCGTGTGGGGAGCCGCGGCGCCGGCGGGAATCAGGACGGATCGTGAATCACGACCGCGTTGAACGTGTGCACCCTGGGCGCATTCCTTGACGGGAAAACCGTCGTAGACGCTGAGCGAGTAGCGACCGGCTCGCGGAACAGGAGACCCGTGCCCGGTACGTGCCGACCTTCGGCGTCGGCGTCGCCTTGAAGACCAGGAGCTTGCCGTTCGTCCTCCGAATCCTGATCTCCGGCGTCGCGTCCGCCATCGGTGTCCTG
The DNA here is from genome assembly GCA_963751875.1 of uncultured Thermoleophilia bacterium. Classification (GTDB taxonomy): domain Bacteria; phylum Actinomycetota; class Thermoleophilia; order Gaiellales; family Gaiellaceae; genus Gaiella. Next base: position 567 of record CAVVWG010000021.1, on the reverse strand, counting down.
CCGTGCTGCAGGATGCGCACCTGCACGAACCACGCCTGCCCGGGAGCGATATCCGCCTTCGGTGTCGAGCTGAGCCCGACAGTCGCCATGCAGCCCGCAGGAGGCGGTGCCGGCTGCCACGAGCACGACGAAGGACGATCGCGACGAGGGTGAAGAGCTTCCCCACGATGACCTCCTGAGTGGTGTCGGCGTGATACACCGGCCAGCAGCCGCGAGGTTCCCGAGCAGAATGGAGCGTCCTGTGACCGGCGCGTTCGCGGCTCAGGCCGCGGCGACCCCGGCTCGTTCCCGGCCGGCGAGCACGCCGCGCAGGAACTGCCCGGTGTACGACTCGTGCACCGCTGCGATCTCCTCGGGCGTCCCGGTCGCGATCACCTCGCCGCCGGCCTCGCCGCCTTCGGGCCCGAGGTCGATGATCCAGTCGGCCTGCTTGATCACCTCGAGGTTGTGCTCGATCACGAGCACCGTGTTGCCGGTGTCACGAGCCGCTGCAGCACCTCGAGCAGCTTCTCGATGTCGGCGAAGTGCAGGCCGGTCGTGGGCTCATCGAGGATGTACAGCGTGCGG
>CAVVWG010000020.1:0-151609 GCA_963751875.1 uncultured Thermoleophilia bacterium | reverse complement strand
CGACGGAACCGCCGATCCGCCGCCACCTCCGAGCGGGCCGGAGTTCGACCCGGCCGCATACGGCCGCCCTGCGCCGACGCCGTTCGACGCCTCGAGCCACTTCGACCGCACGTTCGAGCTCGACGTCGGCCGCAAGCCGGGCTTCCTCGACGGCAAGCCGGGCATGCAGTGGTCGATCAACGGCGGCATCTTCCCGCGCGTGCCGATGTTCATGGTCGAGGAGGGAGACCTCGTCCGCATCTCGATCGACAACACGACGAGCGCGGTGCACCCGATGCACCTCCACGGCCATCACATGCTCGTGCTCAGCCGCGACGGCAAGCCCGTCTCGCGGCAGTCCCTGGTGGAGCGACACGCTCAACGTCGAGCCGGGCGAGAAGTACGAGGTCGCCTTCCGCGCCGACAACCCCGGGATCTGGATGGACCACTGCCACAACCTGAGCCACGCCGCCGCGGGCCTGACGATGCACCTCGCCTACATGGGCGTGACGACGCCGTTCGAGACCGGCGGCACGGCGCACAACCACCCGGAGTAGCGAAGGGGAGAGACGACCGCGCCTCTCCCCTTCGCAGCTCCTATCCGCCTTGTCAGGCCGCCGCGGGCGCCGGTGGCTCGACGCTCGATGCCCGGCCGTTCGCCCACCTCGCCAGGTGTCGTTCACGATCCACAGCAGCACGATGAAGATGAGCAGCGCGTTGATCGGATGGAAGAACCCGATCGCCGGCACCTCGAAGCCGACCCACGCGAGGATCACCTGCAGGATCAGCAGGAGCGCGAGCACCCCGTGCCGCCCCAACCGCCACCTCCCGATTCCGGCAACGACGCCGATGACGAGGAAGATCAGGCCGAGCAGGACGACGAGGTAGCCGAAGCCGGCGTGAATGCCGAACCCGTCCGAGAACGTATCCTCGTCGACCGTCTTACCGTCACCGTCGACCTTGCCGGCGACGAAGAAGGCGCCGTAGCCGGCGAAGCCGACCTGGAGAATCACGGCGACCAGCAATAGACCCGCCCACCACTTGTACACAGTCTGCAACGTGGCCTCCTCGCACGCTATGGGACAGAGCGCGAGAAGCCTACGACCTCGTCCGGCCGATCACAAGAGGCAAGACGAACGATCGTCGAGGTCGGAGCGGTGGTCAGTGCGAGCAGCCGGAGCCGCAGCCGCCGGCGTGGGCATCCGGGGCAGTATCGCCCTCGGCGCCCTCTTCCACCTGGAAGGAGTGCCCGCAGCCGCACGAGGAGGCGGCGTTCGGGTTGTCGATCTTGAAGCCCGACTCCTGCAGCCCGGTGAGGAAGTCGATCGTGGCGCCCTGGAGGTACGGGACGCTGAAGGGATCGACGACGACGTTGACACCTTCGAGCGTGAGCTCGAGGTCGCCCTCGGCCGGCTCCGTGTCGAAGCCGAGGCCGTACTGGAAGCCGGAGCAACCGCCGCCCTGGATCGCGACGCGCAACACCATCGTGTCGCCGTCGGGCTCCTCGGCCATCAGCTCGCGGATCTTCGTCGCGGCCGTCGGCGTGATCGAGAGCAGAGTCTCGGTGGGGCGCTCCTGGATCTCCATGCAATGATCGTACCCGAACGGGTGCCGGTCACCGTGCCGTGCGGCCGGCTCCGTCCCTTTGTCCGGGCCGCCAAAGCCGTGTGACACGCTTCTCAGTCACACGGCGGCGGCGGAACGGACCGATGAGTTTGTAACACCTGATTCCTGTTGGGAAAGCCGATCGCACATGATTTCGTGCAACGATCGACAAGGTGCTACGTTTCGCCCATAGGCTCCCCAGAGGGGAGGGACCCGCATGCTGTCGGACTGGCTTCCGTTTCTGATCTACGCAATCATCGCGGCGGCGATTCCCGCCACGATGGTGATGGGGTCGTTCCTGTTCGCGACCCGCCCGACATCGCGCACGAAGCAGCGGATGATCCCGTTCGAATCGGGCGTCTCCGAGGGGCCGCCGGCCCAGGATCGCCGCTTCACCGTGAGCTTCTACCTCACCGCGATGCTGTTCATCCTGTTCGACATCGAGATCGTCTTCCTGTACCCGCTCGCCATCCAGCTCAACGCGCTCGGGTGGTTCGGGCTGATCGAGTTCCTCACGTTCATCGGGATCCTGCTCGTCGCCTACGTCTACATCTGGAGGAAGGGGGCGCTCGAATGGCACTAGCCCGGAAGCTGCCCCTGATCAGCGACCGCCCGCTCGCGAAGGCCGGTCTCAGCTCGGAGCGCGTGCTGATGCCGAACAAGGGCCCCGGCGTGTTCGAGGAGGAGATCGACGGGATCGAGGACGCCCTCGGGATCACGACCGTCGAGAAGGCCGTCGCCTGGGCGCAGGCGAACTCGATGTGGCCCGACACGTTCGGCCTCGCCTGCTGCGCGATCGAGATGATGTCGATCGTCTCGTCCCGCTACGACATCTCCCGCTTCGGGATGGAGCGCTTCAGCTCCTCGCCGCGACAGGCCGACCTGCTGATCGTCTCCGGCCGCGTGACCCACAAGATGGCCGGGCCGCTGCGCCAGGTGTACGACCAGATGCTGGAGCCGAAGTGGGTGATCGCGATGGGCGCCTGCGCGAGCTCGGGCGGGATGTTCAACAACTACACCGTGCTCCAGGGCGTCGACAAGATCGTGCCCGTCGACGTCCACGTGCCCGGCTGCCCGCCGCGCCCCGAGGCGCTGATGGAGGGCATCGTCCGCCTGCACGAGAAGATCAAGGCCGGCGTGCCTCCCGCCTACCAGATCCGCGGCGTCGCGCAGTGAAGATGGCCAGCGCAATGACGGCGGTCGCCCGGTGACAACCGCATACGAGGGCGTACCAGGGCTGGTCGAGACGGTCGAGGCATACGGGGAGACGACGCTCGTCGTCGATCCGGCGCGCGTCGTCGAGGCATGCCTGCACCTGCGCGACGAGCAGGGATTCAACTTCCTCTCCGACCTGACGCCGACCGACTACCTCGGCTGGGGCGGGCGCGGCGTCTCCGGCTACATCGGCACCACGGGCGGCCGCGACATGCACGCGCCCGGCACGCAGGGCCTCGGCCGCGTGCCCGATGCGAAGCCGAAGCGGTTCGCGATCAACTACCACCTGCTCCGGCTCGCCGACGATCCCGTCCGCGTCCGCGTGCAGGCGTGGCTCGACGACGGCGAGGAGATCGACACCGTCGTGCCCGTCTGGCCGACGGCCGACTGGTTCGAGCGCGAGGCGTGGGACATGTTCGGGATCGTCTTCCGCGGCCACCCGAACCTGGCGCGGATCCTGATGGAGGACGACTGGGAGGGCCACCCCCTGCGCAAGGACTACCCGATCGGCGGCGAGCCCGTCCGGTTCTCGGGGGAGGAGTAGTCGTGAGCGGTCGTCGATCAGGCGAGGAAGGTGTACGAGGGATCGCGGATCCCGAGCCCGATCCCGACCGTGCTCCAGGTCGACCCGGCCGAGCACGCGCTCGACGACATCCTCACGGTCAACTTCGGCCCGAACCATCCCTCGACGCACGGCGTCCTCCGCCTCGTCGTCGACCTCGACGGCGAGCACATCGCCGGCATCGCGGCCGTGATCGGCTACCTCCACACCGGCTTCGAGAAGACGATGGAGCAGAAGACGTGGTGGAAGTGCATCACGTACCCGGAGCGGATCGACTACGTCTCGTTCCAGGTCAACGAGCTCGCCTTCGTGCTCGCGATCGAGAAGCTGCTCGGGATCGAGGTGCCGCAGAAGGCGACCTGGATGCGCATGTGCATGTCCGAGCTGACGCGGATCCACTCGCATCTCGTCTGGCTCGGAACCTCCGCGCTCGAGCTGGGCGCGATCTCGATGTTCTGGTACACGTTCGACGACCGCGACGCGACGCTCGACCTCTTCGAGATGGTCGCCGGCACGCGGATGCACACGCGCTACTTCCAGGCGGGCGGGCTCGCCGAGGACATCCCGGAGGGGTTCTTCGCCCAGGCGCGCGAGTGGTGCAGGAAGATGCCGAAGGCGATCGACGAGTACGAGGCGATCCTCGACCGGAACGCGATCTGGCTCAAGCGCACCAAGGGCATCGGCCTCCTCTCGGCCGACGACGCGATCGCGCTCGGCCAGTCCGGGCCGGTGCTCCGCGCCTCGGGGGTCAACTGGGACCTGCGCAAGAACATGCCGTACCTCGCCTACGACCAGGTCTCGTTCGACGTGCCGGTGTACCCGGAGGGCGACGTCTACGCGCGCTACAAGGTGCACATGGACGAGATGCGCGAGTCCGTGCGCATCGTCTCGCAGTGCCTCGACCGCCTCTCCGAGATGCGCGGCGAGCCGTGGATCGCCGACGACCGCAAGGTCGTGCTGCCGCCCCGCGAGGAGCTGCACACCTCGATGGAGTCGCTCATCCACCACTTCAAGATCGTGACCGAGGGCTACATGGTCCCCGAGGGCGAGGTCTACACCTGCGTCGAGTCGCCGCGCGGCGAGTTCGGCGTCTACGTCGTCTCGGACGGCGGCCCGAAGCCGTGGCGCGTCAAGTTCCGCGCCCCGAGCTTCGTCGCGCTGCAGGCGACGGCGACCTGCATGACCGACGCGGCGATCGCCGACATGATCGCGATCGTCGGCTCGCTCGACGGCGTGATGGGAGAGGTCGACCGGTGACCGCCATCTACGACGAGATCCAGGAGATCCGGGCGCGCTACCCCGAGAGCCTGTCGGCGGTGATGCCGGCGCTCCAGCTCGCCCAGGAGCGCAACGGCGGCTGGCTCTCCGAGCAGTCGTTCCGCGACGTCGCGGACGCGCTCGATCTCACCCCGGCCTACTGCCTCTCGATCGCGTCGTTCTACGACATGTTCCACCTCGAGCCCGTCGGCGAGCACCTGATCGAGGTCTGCACGAACATCTCCTGCGGGCTCAAGGGCGCGCAGCAGGTGGTCGAGGCGTTCGAGAGCGAGCTCGGCATCGCCGCGGGCGAGACGACGGACGACTTCACGCTGCGCGCGGTCGAGTGCCTCGGCGGCTGCGGCTGGGCGACGATCGTCGCGATCGACAACCGCCACCGGCTGCACGTGCAGGCCGACGACGTGCCGGGGATCGTGGCGGAGCTGCGCGGGGTCGAATCGAACAGCGTCGAGCTGAAGGAGGGCGGCGATGGCGACGACGCCTGAGATCGTCTTCGCCGGCACGAACGGCGGCGCGCTGACCGAGATCGCCGACTACGAGGCCGTCGGCGGCTTCCAGGCGCTCGCGAAGTCGCGCACGATGACGCCGGACGAGATCATCGAGGAGCTCAACGCCTCGAACCTGCGCGGCCGCGGCGGCGCCTTCTTCCCGACCGGCCGCAAGTGGAGCTTCGTCCCGAAGCCGGACAAGATCGACAAGCCGCACTACCTCGTGATCAACGCCGACGAGTCGGAGCCGGGCACGTTCAAGGACCGCGAGATCATGCTCCGCGTCCCGTTCCGGTTCCTCGAGGGGTCGCTGATCGCGGCGCGCGCGATCGAGTCGACGCACGTCTTCATCTACATCCGCGGCGAGTACGAGGCCGAGTTCGAGGTGCTCGTCTCCGCGCTCGAGCAGATGCGCGCGAAGCAGCTCCTCGGCGACGTCACGATCGTCCTCCACCGCGGCGCCGGCGCCTACATCTGCGGCGAGGAGACCGCGCTGCTCGAGTCGCTCGAAGGGCGGCGCGGCCAGCCGCGGACGAAGCCGCCGTTCCCCGCCATCGCCGGCCTCTACGCCTCGCCGACCGCGGTCAACAACGTCGAGTCGATCACGAGCGCGACCTCGGTGCTCGAGATCGGCGGCGCCGAGTACGCGAAGCTCGGGATCGAGAGCTCGACCGGGCACGCGCGTCTTCTCGCTCTCGGGCAACGTCGTCAACGGCGGCAACTACGAGCTGCCCCACGGCTTCCCGCTGCGCGACCTGATCAACGACCTCGGCGGCGGCGTCGCCGACGGCCACAGCCTCAAGGCGGTGATCCCGGGCGGCTCGTCGACCGTGATCCTGACCGCCGACGAGGCGAACCGCGTCACGCTCGACTTCGACTCGCTCGTCGGCGCCGGCACGGCGATCGGCTCCGCGGCGGTGATCGTGATCGACGACCGCTGCTGCATGGTGCAGCTCGCGGTGCGCGTCTCCCAGTTCTACGAGCACGAGTCGTGCGGCAAGTGCACCCCGTGCCGCGTCGGCACCAAGTGGCTGACGACGATCCTCCAGAAGATCGAGGACGGCCGCGGCACGCAGGCCGACATGGACCTGCTCGTGTCGGTTGCCGAGCGCATCAACGGCAAGTGCCTCTGCCCGCTCGGCGACTCGGACGCGATCGCGGTGATGAGCTACTTCGACAAGTTCCGCGACGAGTTCCAGGCGCACATCGACGAGGGCGGCTGCCCGTTCCACGGCGACTCGTCGCTCGACCAGCTCCTCGCGCCCGTCGCGATGCACGTCCACGACGACGCTCACGCTGCAGGTGCCGGCATGACGCGACCTCGTCAAGGTCACGATCGACGACCGCGAGGTCGAGGTCGCGAAGGGCACCGGGCTCGTCGAGACGGCGGCGGCGGCCGGGATCGAGATTCCCGTCTTCTGTTACGAGCCCCGGCTCGGGCCGCCCGTCGGCGCGTGCCGGATGTGCCTCGTCGAGGTCGAGGGGCTGCCGAAGCTCCAGGCCGGCTGCGGGCTCACCGCGCAGGACGGCATGGTCGTCAAGACAGCGGCGACGTCGGAGAAGGCGGCCGAGGGCCAGAACGCGACGCTCGAGTTCATCCTCGTCAACCACCCGCTCGACTGCCCCGTCTGCGACAAGGGCGGCGAGTGCCCGCTGCAGGACCTCACGTTCCGCTACGGGCCGGGCAACACCCGGATGTCGTTCTCGAAGATCACGCTCGAGAAGCCGATCCCGGTCTCGCCGCTGATCGCGCTCGACCGCGAGCGCTGCATCCTCTGTTACCGCTGCACGCGGTTCTCGTCCGACGTGGCCGAGGACAACCAGCTCGTGGCGCGGAACCGTGGCGCCCACACCGAGATCGCGACCTTCGAGAGCGATCCGTACAGGGCGCCGTTCTCGGGCAACGTGATCGAGCTGTGCCCGGTCGGCGCGCTCACCTCGACGCAGTACCGCTTCGAGGCGCGGCCCTGGGACATCCAGAACGTGCCCACCGTCTGCGGCCTCTGCTCGGTGGGCTGCAACATCAACGCGACCGTGCGCGAGGGCAAGGTCAAGCGCGTTCTCTCGCGCAACCACCCCGAGGTCGACGGCGGCTGGCTCTGCGACAAGGGCCGCTTCACGTATCCCCATCTCACCGCCGAGGACCGGATCACCGACGCCGCTCAGCCGCGGGCAGCTCGGGCTCGAGGAGGTCACCTGGGATGCCGCGCTCGACCGGGCCGAGGAGCTGCTTCGCGCCGCCGGCACCCGCGTCGTCACGGCTCTCTCCGGCTCCGAGACGCTCGAGCAGGCCTACGCGCTCGCCCGGCTCCTGCGCGGCGGGCTCGGCGCCCACGCCGCGGTGCTGCCCGAGTCGACCTCCGACGCGCTCGACGCCTTCCGGCTGCCGCTCTCGTCACTCGCCGCGGCCGAGATCGTCGTCCTCGTCGGAGACGACGACGTCGCCGACCGCGCGCCGGTCGTCGACCTCTGGCTCAAGGCTGCCCGGCGCAACGGCGCCGAGATCGTGCACTACGGCCCGACGGGAACCGTGCCGACGGGACCCGGTGGAGCCGCCGCCGCGCTGCGCGCCCTGAGCGAGCCCGGCAACGAGCTCGGCGCCCGGCTTCGCGACTCCGAGCGGGCGATCCTCGTCTGGTCGGGGAGCGGTGGCGGAGGCGGCGCTCGCCTCGCCGAGGCAGCGCACGCACTCGGCTTCGAGGGCAAGCCCGGCAGCGGCGCGTTCCACCTGCCGGCGACGCCGAACGGACGCGGCGTCGCCGCAGCGTGGGCGGCGGCCGCCGACGAGGACGAGGCGAATCCGGAGCCGATCGGCCTGCTCGTCGTCTCCGGCGACGAGGCCGCGGCCGATCCGGCCGTCCGCGCGCTCGCCGAGCGCGCCGAGAACGTGATCGCGATCACGATGTTCCACGGCCTCGCCGTCGGCTGGGCCGACCTCGTGCTGCCCGCGACGAGCTCGCTCGAGCGCGACGGCACCCTGCTCAACCTCGAAGGCCGGCTGCAGCGGCTGCGCCGGGCCGTGATCGCGCCCGTCCCGGACGAGCTCGCGTGGATCGCGAAGCTCGCCGAGCGCTTCGACGTCACCGTCTCGCCGCACGCGGTGGTCGTGTTCGACGAGCTGTCCGCCCTGATCTTCGGCGGCGTCGACGGCTCGGAGCTGAACGGCACCGCCAGGCTGCCCGAGCGGACGCCGTACGAGGCGCCGACGCCGGCACCCGAGGCGCCCGCGCCACTCGAGCCGCGCCCCGCCGGCGAGCACTTCATCGGCGAGCTCCGCCTGATTCGCTACCGGCCGCTCTTCTCGGGCCCGTTCGTCGAGCGCGTGGGCGAGCTCGAGTTCCAGCGGCCGCCGGCCGAGCTCGAGCTCTCGGCGGCCGATGCCGCGCGGCGCACGATCGAGACGGGTGACACGGTCGTCCGTCCGCTCGAACGGCACCTCCGTCGAGCTTCGCGCCCGCGTCAACCGCAAGCTCGTCGAGGGGGTCGCGCGCGTTCCCGACGAGCACGCCGTCCGATCTCCACCTGCTCGTCGAGGTCGTGAAGCCGTGAGCCTGCCGAACCTCCTCCTCTCGTCGGGTGCGAACGGCTCGCCCTGGTGGATCTCCGCGATCGAGGCGTTCATCATCATCAACCTCGTTCTCGTCTGCTTCGCGTACCTGACGCTCGCCGAGCGGAAGGTGATGGGGCGGATGCAGCTGCGCTACGGCCCGAACCGCGCCGGCCCCTACGGGCTCCTGCAGCCGATCGCCGACCTCGTCAAGCTGATCCGCAAGGAGAGCTTCTTCCCCGCCGCCGCGATCGACGTGCTCTACATCTTCGCGCCGTTCCTGGCCGCGTTCACGGCGCTCTGCACGTTCTCGGTGATCCCGTGGGGGCCGGGCTGGGAGATCGGCGGCTACCAGATCAACGGCTACGTGGCCGACCTCCCGATCGCGCTGCTCCTGATCTTCGCGATCGGCTCGCTCGGCATCTACGGCTTCATCCTCGGCGGCTGGTCGTCCGACTCCAAGTTCGCGCTCCTCGGCTCGATGCGCACCTGCGCGCAGCTCGTCTCCTACGAGGTCTCGCTCGCGCTCAGCGTGCTCGGCGTGATCCTGATGGCGCGCTCGCTCTCGCTCGTCGACATCGTGCAGGCGCAGGCCGACTCGACCTGGTACATCGCGCCGCAGTTCGTCGGCTTCGTCATCTTCCTGATGGCCGGCACCGCCGAGACCGCCCGCGCGCCGTTCGACCTGCCCGAGGCCGAGCAGGAGCTCGTCGCCGGCTACCACACCGAGTACGGCGGCATGCGCTTCGGGCTCTTCTCGATGTCCGAGTACATCAACCTGATCACGCTCACGGCGCTCTGCGTGACGCTCTTCCTCGGCGGCTGGCACGGGCCCTGGTTCCCCGGCCCGATCTGGTTCCTGATCAAGCTGTTCCTGCTGCTCTTCGTCTTCATCTGGGTGCGGACGACCGTGCCCCGGCTCCGCTACGACCAGCTGATGCGCTTCGGCTGGAAGGTGCTGCTCCCGATCGCGACGCTCGAACGCGTCGTTGATCTGACGAGCGATCGCTCGGTGGTGCGCGCACTCTCCAGATGTCAGCGCAGCGCAGCCGTTCTCCACCCTGAAGGGCTTCGGCGTCACGTTCCGGCAGATCTTCCGGAAGCCGATCACCGAGCAGTACCCCGAGTTCAAGCGGGCGGTCTACCCGCGCTTCCGCGGCCGGCACATGCTCCACCGCCACGAGAACGGGCTCGAGAAGTGCGTCGGCTGCTCGCTCTGCGCCGCCGCCTGCCCGTCGGACTGCATCCGCGTCGTCGCGGCCGAGAACACCGCCGAGAACCGCGTCTCGGCCGGCGAGCGCTACGCGCGCATCTACGAGATCAACATGAGCCGCTGCATCTTCTGCGGCTACTGCGAGCTCGCCTGCCCGTTCGACGCGATCACGCTCGGCAACCAGTTCGAGATCTCCGAGTACTCGCGCGACGACCTGATCTACACCAAGGACATGCTGCTGACCGAGCCGATCAAGCGCGTGCCCGTGCAGGACGCCGACCTCTTCGACACGCCGATCCCGGCCTACAAGACCTCGTCCTGATGGGGAACTTCCTCGTCTGGGTGATCTGGATCCTGGCCGCGCTCGCGTGCATCTCCACCGGCATCGCCGTGATCAGCTTCACGAACCCGTTCTACTCGGCGCTCGCCCTGATCGGGAACCTGGCCTCGCTCGCGGTGCTCTTCCTGCTCGCGTCGGCCGAGTTCGTCGCCGCGGCGCAGATCCTCGTCTACGCGGGCGCGGTGATGGTGATGTTCCTGTTCGTGATCGCCTACCTCGGCGGCCGCGCCGATGCGCCCTGGGCCGGCGGCCCGCGCTGGCTCCAGCTCGGCGCGTTCGTCGTCGGCGCCGCGATCCTGGTCGAGGTCATCGTCGCGCTGATCACCAAGGCGGACGGCGGGCTCTCCGACAGCGACGAGCTCGCGCGCTCGTTCGGCAGCCCGGCCGAGATCGGCCGGCTGTTCCTCACCGACCACCTGCTGGCGTTCGAGATCACCTCGATCGTCCTCCTCGTCGCCGCCGTCGGCGGCGTCGTGCTCGGGATGAAGGCCTCCGCGGAGGACGAGAGCCTGATGCTCGGCCCCGACACGACCTGGTACATCGCCGTCGCCGCCGTCCTGTTCGGGATCGGCACGACCGGCGTGATCCTGCGGCGCAGCCCGCTGATCGTGCTGCTCTCGCTCGAGATCATGCTCAACGCGTCCAACCTCGCCCTCGTCGGCTTCTCGCGCCACTTCGCCTCGGTCGACGGGCAGATCTTCGCGATCTCGGTGATGGCCGTCGCCGCCGCCGAGGTGGTCGTCGGCCTCGGCCTGATCGTCGCCTTCACCCGCCGCAAGATGCCGCTCGACGTCGACACGCTGACGGAGCTCCGCGGATGATCGCCGCCGCTTCCTGGCTCTGCCTGCTCGCTCCGCTTGCGGGAGCGCTTCTGATCACGCTCAGCGGCACGCTGCTCTCGCGCACCGCTCGCAGGCTGGATCGCGACCCTCTCCGTGTTCGTCGGCTTCGCCGGCGCCGTCGTCGCGTTCGTCAAGGTCGCCGGGCGAGAGCCCCGACGGCCGCGAGCACCTCTCGACCGCCTACACGTGGTTCGGCGTCAAGCTCGGGTTCGGCGAGTTCAAGGTGCCGATGCAGATCCTCGTCGACCCGATCTCGCTGACGATGATGCTGATCATCACCGGCGTCGGCGGGCTGATCGTCTGGTACTCGATGGGCTACATGAAGGGCGAGGACGAGGAGCGCCGCTACTTCGCCTACATGGCCTTCTTCGTCTTCGCGATGCTGATGCTCGTGATGGGCGGCAACCTGCTGCTGCTGCTCGTCGGCTGGGGCCTCGTCGGCCTCGCCTCGTACCTGCTGATCGGCTTCTACCACGACCGCCCGGAGGCGGTGGCGGCGGCCAAGAAGGCGTTCATCATGAACGCGATCGGCGACGCGACGATGGCGCTCGCGCTCTTCCTGGTCATCTTCAAGACTCGGGACGCTCGACTTCTCGACGACCTTCTACGCCGCCGCCACCGGGCAGCTCTCGTCGAGCACCGTCAACCTCGTCGCGCTCGGCCTGCTCGGCGGCGCCGTCGCCAAGTCGGCCCAGCTGCCGCTCCACACCTGGTTGCCCGACGCGATGGAAGGCCCGACGCCGGTCTCCGCCCTCATCCACGCGGCCACGATGGTGACGGCCGGCGTCTACCTGATCGTCCGCACCCACTCGATCTTCGAGGCCGCCCCGAACGTCCAGCACCTCTCGGCGATCATCGGCGGCGTCACGATCATCGTCGCCGGCGTGATCGCGCTCGTGCAATGGGACATCAAGCGCGTGATCGCGTACTCGACGATGTCGCAGATCGGCTACATGTTCCTCGCGGCCGGGATCGGCGCCTACGGCTACGCGATGTTCCACCTGATGACGCACGCGTTCTTCAAGGCGCTGCTCTTCCTCTCGGCCGGCGTGATCATCCACCACCTCGGCGGCGAGCAGGACATCCGCCGGATGGGCGGCCTGCGCAAGGTGATGCCGTTCACCCACGCCGCGTTCCTCGTCGGGGCGCTCGCGCTCGCCGGCATCCCGCCGCTCTCGGGCTTCTGGTCGAAGGACGGGATCATCGCGTCCGCCCTCGCCGACGGCGGCGCGCTCGGGTACACGCTCGTCGTCCTCGGGCTCGCTCGGCGCGCTGCTGACGGGCGCCTACACCTTCCGGCTCTACTACCTCGTCTTCCACGGGCCGCCGTCGGACCTCGTCGTCGCGCATTCCGGCGGGCACGAGCACGCGGGCGCCGACGGGCACGGCGCGCACGGTCACGGCGAGGGGCCGCTGTCGATGCTGATCCCGGTCGGCGTGCTCACCGTGCTCGCCGCGATCGGCGGCCTGGTCGTGATCCCCGGCGTCTGGGAGCCGTTCCTCGACTGGATCGACAGCGCCGTCGAGCCGCTCGTGTTCCCGACCGTCGGCGCAGGAGTACGCGACGAGCGCCGTCGCCGTCACGATCGCGGCCGTCGGCATCTTCGTCGCCCGGCGCGCCTACCTGGCCGGCCAGGAGCTCGTCGCTCGACGGCCCGCTGCGCACCGCGCTCGAGCACAAGCTCTACTTCGACGAGCTCTACGACCGGCTGTTCTCACGGCCGGCCCAGGTGATCGCGAACCGGCTCCGCACCGACGTCGAGGAGCCGATCGTGCAGCGCCCGCTGGGCGAGATCGGCGCCGGCGTCACCGAGGTCGCGGCCGGAACCGCGCGGCTGCAGAGCGGCCTCCTGCGCTCGTACGTGCTCGTGATCGCGGCCACGGTCGCCGTCCTCGTCGTCGTCTTCGTGGCGGTGCGCTGACCATGTTGACCAACGTGCTCATCGTGCTGCCGCTCGTGGGCGCGCTCGTCGTCTGGGCGGCGCCGCTGCCGCGCGAGTTCACCGCGGCCCTCGCCGTCGTCGTCGCGCTGGCGGAGGTGGCGCTGTGGATCGTGACGCTCGTCGGATTCAACTTCGCCTCACCGGTCCTGCAGGACTCGGCCCAGCACGAATGGTTCGGAGACCTCGGCGTGAGCTACACCGTCGGCTTCTACGGGTTCTCGCTCTGGCTCGCCGGGCTCACGGTCGTCGTCGGCGCGGCCGCGATCGGCTTCGGCGCCTGGGTCGGCCGCGACCGCGCGCGCGCCTACTACGGCCTGATGCTGTTCCTGATCGGCGCCGTCGTCGGCGTCTTCGCCGCCCAGGACCTGCTCCTCTTCTACGTCTTCTTCGAGGCGATGCTGATCCCGATCTACGTGCTCGTCGGCGTCTGGGGCGGGCCGAACCGGATCTCCGCGACGGTGACGTTCGTCATCTACACGATGGCGGGCTCGCTGCTGATGCTGGCGTCGATCGTCGTCTTCGGCCTCTCGCAGGGGACGTTCAACCTGATCGACTCGGGCCAGAGCGGCAACGAGTGGGTCTTCCTCGGCTTCATGATCGCGTTCGCGGTGAAGGCGCCGCTGCTGCCGTTCCACGGCTGGCTGCGCACGGCGTACACCGAGGCTCCGCCCGAGGTCGCCGCGCTGCTCTCGGGCGTCGTCTCCAAGGCGGCCGTCTACGGGCTGATCTGGATCGTCCTGCGGCACTTCCCGGGGCCGGTCGAGAGCTGGCGCACGGTCGTGCTCGTGCTCGCCGCCGCAGGCCTCGTCTACGGCTCGCTCCTCGCGTTCCGCCAGCCGGACGTGCGCGGGGTGGTCGCGTACTCGTCGATGGCGCAGATGGGCCTGATCGTGCTCGGCATCTTCTCCGTCGACAACATCGGCATCACGGGCGCGGTCCTCCACTCGGTCAGCCACGGCCTCGTCTCGGCGGCGATGTTCCTGCTCGCGGCGATGCTGATCCAGCGCACCGGCACCGACCGGTTCGACGATCTCGGCGGGCTCGCCAGGGGCCGGCCGGCGCTCGCGACCGTCGTGCTCATCGTCGGCATGCTCACGCTCGCCGTGCCCGGGTCGGCGAACTTCGTCGGCGAGTTCGCGATCCTCGCCGGCGTCTTCACGCAGGGCTGGGGCTATGCCGCCGTCGGTGCGGTCGCGATCGTCCTCGCCGCGATGTACTCGCTGCGGCTGATCTCGGCCGTGCTGCACCTCGAGCCGCGGCCGCGCCGTTCGCGAGGAGTCGCTCGACCTCCGCTTCGGCGAGCTCGCGCTTGATCGTGCCGCTGATCGCGATCCTGCTCGCCCTCTCGGTCTGGCCGGCGTCGATCAGCGAGCACACGTTCCCGAAGGACGCTCCGACCATGTCCGCGCCGGTGACGCCGTGATCCTCGCCGCGATCACGACGCCGCACGTCGACTGGCTCGCGCTCTCGCCTGCGCTGGCGCTCCTCGCCGCTGCGGCGATCTGCCTGCTCGGCGCCGTCCTCGTCCCGTCCCGCGGGCGCCGCATCTTCTCGGTCGTCGATCGCCGGCGCCGGCTTCATCACCTCCGGCGTCCTCGCCGCGGTCGTCTTCGACCGCTCCCCGCAACAGACGCTCCTGATCGCCGAGTCGATGAGCCGCGACCGCCTCGCCGCGCTCACCCAGGTGCTCGTCGCCGGCTTCGGGCTCGCGGCGGTGCTCGTCTCCTGGGGCGACCGGCGCCGCGACCACGTCGGCGAGTACTACGCGCTGCTCGCCGCTGCGGGTGGCGGGATGGCGTTCTTCGTCTGCGCCGGGAACCTGATGACCCTGTTCCTCGGGCTCGAGTGGTTCTCGATCTCGCTCTACATCCTGGTCGCGCTCGACACCCACCGCAAGGAGTCGCTCGAGGCGGGGCTCAAGTACCTGATCGTCGGCAGCTTCGGCTCGGCGATCCTGCTGTTCGGCTCGGCGCTGACCTACGGCGCCACCGGCGAGCTCGGCTTCAACGCGATCCGCACCGCGACGGGCGCCGACGACTCGCTCTTCGTCGCGGGGATGGCGATGATCATCGCCGGGCTCGCGTTCAAGGCGTCCGCCGCCCCGTTCCACATGTGGACGCCCGACGTCTACGAGGGCGCGCCCACGCCGGTGACCGCCTTCATGTCGGCCGCGACGAAGGCGGTCGCGCTCGTCGTGACGCTGCGGATCCTCGTGACGGCGTTCCCGGAGCAGTCCGAGATCTGGTCGATCGCGATCGCGGTGCTCGCCGTGATCTCGCTCGTGATCGGCAACCTCGCCGCCCTGGCGCAACGGAGCGTCAAGCGCCTGCTCGCCTACTCCTCCGTCTCGCAGGCCGGCTTCATGCTGATCGCGATCGCGGCCGACAACGAGCTCGGCGGCAAGGCGCTGCTCTTCTACCTGATCCCCTACGGCGCGGCCTCGATCGGCGCCTTCGCCGTCGTCGCAGCGCGGGAGCGCGAGCTCGGCCGCGAGGTGACGCTCGCCACGCTCGAGGGCTGGGGCTGGGAGCGCCCGTTCTACGGCGCCGCGATGTGGGTGTTCATGCTCACGTTCGCGGGCTTCCCGTTCACGGGCGGGATGATCGGCAAGTTCTACGTCTTCAGCGCCGCCTACCAGGCAGGCTGGTGGTGGCTGATCGTGATCGGCGTCGTCGCGACGGCGATCAGCATCTACTACTACCTCGCCGTCGTGCGGGCGATGTACATGCGGCCTGCTTCGGCCCGCGCGGATCTCGTCGTCGCCGGCGGCTCGCCGCCGCCCGACCCGGCGCTCGAGGTCGCGATCGGGGCTGCGGTGCTCGTCGCCGTCGGCACGTTCTTCTTCGTCCAGCCGCTGATCGACCTCGCGACGAAGGCCGTCTTCTCGCTCCCGTTCACGTAGTCCTGGAGTAATCTGCGAGCTCCATGTCTGGATCGATCACCTGGCTCGGGCATGCCGCCTTCCGCTTCGACACGCCGGCGGGCGACCGGATCTACGTCGACCCCTGGCTGACGGGCAACCCGTCGTGCCCTGCCTCCGAGCTCGAGCCGGAGCGCGTCGACGCGATTCTCCTCACCCACGGCCACAACGACCACGTCGGCGATGCCGTCAGGCTCGCCCGCGCGTTCGCCTGCCCCCTGATCGCCCAGGTCGAGCTGCGCGGTGTCCTCGGAGCGGAGATCGGCGAGGACATGGGCCAGGCGATCAACAAGGGCGGCGGCGTCGACCTGCTCGGGGCACGGGTGACGTTGACGCACGCGAACCACTCGTCGTCGTACGAGGGCGCGTACACCGGCGAGTCGTGCGGATTCGTCGTCGAGCTGACGGGCATGCCCACGCTCTACTTCGCGGGCGACACGAACGTCTTCGGCGACATGGCGCTGATCCGCCGCATCTACGCGCCGGACGTCGCCGTGCTCCCGATCGGCGATCACTTCACGATGGGCCCGCGTGAGGCAGCCGTTGCCGCCGAGCTCCTCGGCGCTCCCCGGGTGATCCCGAGCCACTACGGGACCTTCGGGCTGCTGACCGGCACGCCCGAGGCGCTCCGCGAGCTGCTCCCCGCCGGCATCGAGCTCGTGGCGCCGGCGCCGGGCGAGACGATCGAGCTGTGATCCGCCGGGAACGGTGGTTCGGAGGGACGGGCCGCAAGGTCCCCGAGCTCGCTCTCGTCGGCACGATCGACGTCACGGGAGCGCTCGAGCTCGACGACGTCAGCGGCGTCGAGGCGCTGCGGGCCGCCCACGCCGACGGGATTCCCGTCGTCGTCCATGCCGACTCCGTCGAGGAGATCACTGCCGCCCTGGCGCGGCCCGAGGTCTCGTGCGTCCTCGTCGAGGACGAGAGCCTCCTCGCCCTCGACCTGGCGGATCTCACGTATGGGTGAGCCGCGCCCGCCGATCGTGGCGACGTACTCGATCTGTGCCTGCGACCTCGCGACGGGCCAGTGGGGCGTCGCCACGCAGTCGAAGTTCCTCGCCGTCGGATCCGTGGTGCCGTGGGCCGCGCCGCACGTCGGGGCGATCGCGACGCAGGCGTACGCGAACCCGGGGTACGGGCCGGCCGGCCTCGAGCTCCTGCGGGCCGGAGCTTCCGCCGACGACGTCGTCGAGCAGCTGACGGCAGCCGACGACGACCGCGCGCAACGCCAGCTCGGAGTCGTCGACGGCTCGGGGCGCGGGGCGACGTTCACCGGGTCCGAGTGCCTCGACTGGGCCGGCGGGCGAGCGGGGGACGGCTACGCGGCGCAGGGGAACATCCTCGTCTCGGCCGAGACGGTCGACGCCATGGTCGACGCGTTCGCGGCCACCACCGGGCGACCGCTCGCCGAGCGCCTGATCGACTGCCTCGCCGCGGCCCAGGCTGCGGGAGGCGACCGCCGCGGCCAGCAGTCGGCGGCGCTGCTCGTCGTCGAGCGGGACGGCGGCTACGCCGGCCTGTCCGACGTCCTCGTCGACCTCCGCACCGACGACCACGAGCGCCCCGTCGAGGAGCTCCGCCGCCTCTATCGCCTCCATCACGCGCTCTTCGGGAAGACGCCGCGCGAGGACTGGCTCCCGGTCGACGATGCGCTCCGCGCCGAGATCGGGGAGCGGCTCGCCCGGATCGGGTACGCGACCCTGGACGACTGGGCCGGCGTCGCGAACCTCGAGGAGCGGGTCGACGGCACCGACAGCATCGATCCCGTCGTGCTCGAGGCTCTGAGGGACGCCAGTTGACGGACCGCTTCCAGGTGATGCGGCTGGACGAGATCGACGGGTACGCCGAAGACGGCCGACCCCGGTGGCACATGATCCGCTCCGTGCTCGGGATCGAGTCGTTCGGGATCAACGCCTGGCGCGCGACCGAGGCGGGCCAGCAGATCATCGGCGAGCACGACGAGCTCGGCTCGGGTGCCGGCGGCCACGAGGAGCTCTACTTCGTCCTCTCCGGTCGCGCCACGTTCACCGTCGAGGGGGAGCCCGTCGACGCGCCGGCCGGCTCGCTCGTCTTCGTGAAGGATCCGGCGACGCGGCGTGGCGCGGTCGCCGAGGAGGCGGCCACCGAGATCCTCGTCATCGGCGGACGGCCGGGAGCGGCGTTCTCGGTCTCGTCGTGGGAGCGGTCTGCCGAGGCGTTGCGCTACTGGACGACCGGAGACTGGGACGGCGCGATCGAGATTCTCAACGGCCAGCTCGCAGAGGATCCCGACCAACGCGAACGTCCTCTACAACCTCGCCTGTGCCGAGAGCCGCTCGGGTCGGGCCGGCGCTGCGATCGACCACCTGACGCGGGCGGTGGAGCTCGTACCGCGCTTCGCCGAGCTGGCGCAGACCGACAGCGACTTCGACGCGATTCGCGGCGACGACCGCTTTCCGGCGGCGCCGGCCCGCGGCTAGTCCCTCGACGCTAGGCGTCGCCCGGCAGCCGCATTCCGCCCGCCAGGGCGCGGAAGCCGGGCACGACGTCGTGCTCCGGTCGCGCCACGAGCAGCACGGCGGAGTGGTCCGGCCCGGCAAGCGCGGAGACGAAGAGCTCGAGCCCGACCGCCAGCGCAAACGCCTTGTGCGCGAGCTCGCCTCCGAACGGGACGAGCTCCTCGGGCCGGGCGCGACCGGCGATCACGTCGCCGTGCGTGACTGCCCCCATCGACACGTCGGCGACGAGCGGCTCGCCGTCACCCGATGGGATCGCGATCGCGAGCGGATTCGTGCCCGTCAACGGCGGGCCGCCCGAGGGAGGCGGCAGCCGTCGCGGCGAGGTGGCGGTCAGCATCGCCACGTACCCGGCGACGGCGACGCGGCGGGCCCAGTAGCCGAGGGCGCCGGTCGGGAAGCACCCGGAGGCGACGACGAGCTTCGCCCCGACCACACCCTCGCGGATCACGTCGTCGCAGATCGCGGCCAGCGTGAGGTAGCCGAGCGCACCGTTGGCATCCCAGTGCTCGATCCCGTCGCCGGAGGCCCCCTTCACGGGCCGCGCAGCGAGATCGAACCCCTGCGTCTCGAGCCAGGGAATCCGCGAGAAGCCGTGCCCGAGCTTGCCGCGGCGCTCGGAGTCGGCGAAGTGGTCGAACATCACCTCGGCGGCATCGGCGTCGAGTCCGAGCGCCAGGAGCCGCGCCCGCGCTTCGTCGGGAGTCATCGGCTCCAGCCTACTGTTCCGGCGCTTTACGCAGCACTTACGTTCCCCGCGCCTGTCGCATACAGGTCCGAACAACACTCCCGGGTGTACGCAACCCCAGGAGGGAAACCAGATGCGCAAGACACTCATCGTCGCCATCGCCGCCGCAGTTGCGCTCGTGACCGCAGCGATCGCGATGGCCGCGGTCTACACCGCTTCCGGTGTCAGTGCCACGACCGCCACGTTCTCGACCGACAAGGTCTCGCTCCGGAGTGCCTCGTGCACCGGCGGGGACGGCAAGGCGTTCACGATCACGCAGGGTCACTACACCGGTACGGCCACGTTCGCGGCCCCGGCAGCAGAGCTGAGCGGCCCGCTCACGATCGACGCCCGCACCACGTACAGCACGACGGACGGCCTCGGCTACGTCTCGGGCTCGTTCCGCGTCAAGGACGACCGGCACGATCCGAACCGCCTCGGCGGCCGGTTCACCGCCACCCTCAAGGGCAGCCAGCTCGTCGGCTTCCTGACGGCGTCGGCACGTGGCCACCACGCCCGCGTGCTCGGCAACCTGAGTGCGACGTTCGTTCCGGCCACGGGCTTCACCGCCGGCGCCGTCGGCTCGACGAGCTCCACGGCAGTGCTCGCCGTGGTCGCCGGCCCGACCTGCCCGAGGCCGAAGCCCGCACCGAAGCCCCAGGTGCGCGGCGTGGACGGCAAGGTCTCGGCCGTCGGTGACGGCAGCGTCGGCAGCACGATCACGGTCGCCTCGAGAGGCCCGTCGACGGCTACCTGCACGCGTGACGCCGCCTCACCCGCGACCACCGGCATCGCCGTTGGCACCAGGGTCGCGATGAAGTGCGCGCTGATCGGCACGACGTGGACGCTCCGCGAGCTCCACACGCATCACTGAGCAGAGAACCGACCACCGAACGTCACGGAGGGCGCCTACGGGCGCCCTCCGTCGTTCCGGGCGCGAGACGCTAGGAGAGGACGGTCAGGGCCTTGCGGATCGATCCGCGGCGCGTGCGCTGGATCCGCTCGGCGAGGGCGACGATCGCCGCCGTTGCCTCGGCTGCCGGCGCGGACTCGAGGATCGGCATTCCCGCATCGCCGGCCTCGCGCAGCGCGGGATCGAGCGGGATGCTGCCGAGCAGCGGCACCCCGATCTCGTCGGCGAGCCGCTGCCCGCCACCCGAGCCGAAGATCTCCTGGCCGGTGCCGACGAGGTACGACATGTTCTCGGCCACCCCGACGATTCGCATCCCGACCTTCTCCGCCATGCCCGCGGCACGAACGGCGACCTGCTGCGCGGCCGGTTGCGGCGTCGTCACGATCACGACCTCCGCGCGTGGCAGGAGCTGGCCGAGCGAGATCGCGACGTCGCCGGTGCCGGGCGGCATGTCGACGACGAGCGTGTCGAGATCGCCCCAGTAGACGTCCGAGAGAAACTGCTCGAGGGCGCGATGCAACATCGGCCCGCGCCACATGACCGGCGCGTTGTCGTCGAGGAAGAACCCGATCGACATCAGCTTCAGGTCGCCACGCACGGGCGGCACGATCATCGTGTCGACGACGACCGGCCGCTGCTGGACGCCGAGCATGTGGGGGATCGAGTGGCCGTAGACATCCGCGTCGAGCACTCCGACCTTCTCGCCGCGCGCGGCGAGCGCTGCCGCGAGGTTCGCGGTGAGCGTCGACTTGCCGACACCGCCCTTCCCGGAGGCGATCGCGAGCACGCGGGTCGTCGGCGAGAGCGAGATCGTCTTCTCGGGCCGGCCGCCCCGCAGCCGCGTCGACAGCGCCGCCTTCTCGTCGGGGCTCATCACGTCGAAGTGGAGCTCGACCGAAGTCACCCCGTCGACGGCGCCGACGAACCGCTGCACCTGGTCCTCGAACGACGAGCGCATGGGGCAGCCGGCAACGGTCAGCGCCACCGTGACCTCGACGCTCCCGTCCGGGTGAACGACGACGTCCCGCACCATGTCGAGCTCGGTGACGGGCTTGTGCAGCTCGGGGTCGATGACCGACTCGAGCGCGGTGAGGATCGAATCCCGGTCAGGAGCCATGACCGTCGAGCGTACCAGCGGGTCAGTAGTTACCCGCGAAGGGGCGCCCTGTTCCCGCACCGGCGGTGAAGGGGTTGCCCCGATGCCTCCGGACGGCATGCGGGAGAGACTGCGACCAGTTCCACCATTGGCGGTGGGAGGTTGAAGGTCAAACGGGAGGTACGAGCAAATGACAGGTCGCAGAATTCTCGAGATCGGCGGAATCATCGCCGGCACGCTCATGATCGCGTTCGGTGTCGGCGCGCTCGTGATGAGCATCAACGCGCGGAACACCGTCAGCAACGAGGTCACCGCGGAGCAGATCGTCGGCTCGGCCGACATGAACCCGGCGGCGATCAAGGTCGCAATGACGGAGGCCGGCCTGAAGAACGTCGCCGCCCCGACGTGCAGCGTCGCCGACCAGCCGGTCGAGAACGGCAGCGACGCGCGCTGCTTCGCCCAGTACATGCGCATTCACGCGCTCGAGGCGTCCGGCGGGCTGACCTACTCGCAGATGGGCCGGTTCCTCGCGGCCAAGGATCCGTCGAACCCGGCCGGCACGAGCGACGAGACAGCCGCGGCCAAGGACGCCTCCGGCGCTCCGGTCGCGAACGCCGCCCGCAACACCTGGGTGACGGAGACCGCGCTCACGACCGCGCTGAACGTCAGCTACATGGCCCAGCAGATCGCACTGTTCGGGCTCATCGTCGGGATCGCACTGCTCCTCAGCGGCATCGGCTTCATCATCCTGGCGCTGATCGTCCTCGGAGCAGGCGCGAAGAGGGAAGCCAAGGCCTCGGCGTTCGAGAGCAGGACACCGGTCGTCAGCTGAGCCGGAGGCGATTGGGACGCCCAGAGGGCGCTCCACCTCCCGGAGCACGAAGGGGCGGCGAAAGCCGCCCCTTCAGTGTTCCCGCAGCGCGCCGGCGACTCGCGCGCACAACTCCGGGGTCGCGGCTGCGACAACGCGCGAGCGGCCGACGAGATCGAGCGGGGCGGCCGTGAACGGCGGCTCCTCGAACAGGTCGATCGCGTAGCCGCACTCACGCACGAGGAGCTGCGCCGCCGCGATGTCGATCGACCGGGCCGGCTTGAGCGAGCACACCGCGTCGACCCGGCCGGCAGCGAGGTGACAGAGCGACAGTGCGAGTGAGCCCATCACGCGCAGGCGCTCCGCGACACCGAGCATCGCCGCAGCCTTCTCCGCGATGAAGGCGGTCGTGGTCGCCTCGAAGGAGAGGATCTCGATCGGGTCCTTCGGCGAGGGCCCCGTCAGCGGCAGGCCGTTGAGGCGAGCGCCGCGGCCCTGCTCCGCCACCCACTCCTCGCGGGCGCCGAAGTCGTAGACGTAGCCGAAGGTGACGTCGCCCATCGTCGGCCCGCTCGCTACCGCGAGCGAGAGCGCGAAGAAGGGGATCCCGCGCTTCGCGTTCACCGATCCGTCGATCGGGTCGACGACGACCCGGGTCGGACCGCCGGCGCCGAACGGGCGCTCGCCGAGCTCCTCGGAGACGAGGAGAAAGTCGGCCTCGAGCGCCTCGAGCCTCGTCACGACCGCGTCCTCGGCCGCAGCATCGATCGCGGTCGTGTCGTCGCCTCCCTCGCCTGCCCGCAGCACCGGCTCACGCTCGGCGCGGGTCGGCAGCGCCTCCAGGATGCGGTCGATGTCGGCGACGCAGCCGCGGCAGAGAGCCAGCCAGTCGACCTCGGCCGTCATACGGGGTGGAAGAGCAGGCCGCTCGTCAGCTTGGGGAAGAAGTACGTCGTCTTCTGCGGCATCACCTCGCCCCGGCGCGCGCGCTCGAACACATCGTCGATGCGCGTTGCGCGGAGCAGGAAGGCGCCGTCGAACTCGCCCGAGTCGACCCGGGCGATCGCCTCGTCGAGATCGGCGGTGTAGCCGAGCCCCTCGTGGCCGACGAGCCGGTCGACGAGCTCGACGTCGAGCTCACCCGGCTCACCGACGACCGGGAAGGTCGAGCCACGGCGATAGCCAACCGCATGCGCCTCGTCGTAGGGGAGCCGCGCGAGGCGCTCGACCGCGGCGGCCGGCGGGGCAGAGTCGCCGACACCGGCCGGCGGGAGCGCCTCCTCGTGGCCGCGGAAGAGGCGGTGGGTGGGGAAGATCTCGAGGCCCGGGTCGGAGGTCGAGACGAGCACGACCATCATCCGCGCGCTCTCGGGCGTTCCCTCCTCCTCGGCGTACGCGAGCGCGGTCTCGTACCGATGGTGGCCGTCGGCGATCAGGAGCTGGCGATCGTCGAACGCCTCGGCGACGCCCTCCCCCGGCAGACGCCAGAGCCGCGTGTCCCCGGCGACGAGGTCGGGCTCGCGATCGGGAACGGCCACGGGCGGCTCGCCGTCGTAGAGCAGGAAGATCGGCTCGAGCTCCGCCCGCGTGGCGCGGAGGAGCCGCAACCGGCCCTCCTTCGGCCCGGTGTGGGTTCGCTCGTGCGGGAGCACGGTCCCGGTCGCATACGGCTCGACGCGAAGTGACGCAAGGAGGCCCTCGCGGCGGCGCGCGATCCCGTCCGGCCCGACGTAGTCCTGCGCGACGGCCCAGACCGAAGGCTCGTCGTCCTGGACGAGCACCCCCTCGTCGAGCCAGGCCCGAAACAGCCGCCCGGCCTCGTCCGCGGAGTCGTTCAGCGTCAGGTGGACGACGTTGTGGGGGTCGCGCGCCCGGTAGTCCGCGAGCGCCTCCGGGGTCAGCACGTCGTAGGGCGGCGCTGTCAGCGCGGGCGAGGGGTGCGCGTAGCGAATCGCGCGGAACGGGGAAACATCGGCCACGGCCCGAGCGTACCTGCCCACCTGGCCCGCCTAGACTGCCTGCGTGACCAGCATTGCGGAGCTCGCGGAGGATCGCACCGTCGAGGGCGTGTTCGCCGTCGGCCGCAAGGAGCGCCGGCGCACGAAGAACGGCGCGCCCTACCTCGCCCTCGAGCTCGTCGACGCGAGCGGGAGGATCGAGGCCCGCATCTGGGACGACGTCGAGCTGCTCGACGGCCGCTTCGCCGAGGGCGACGCCGTCCGCGTGCTCGGACGCGTGGAGCGGTTCGGCGGCAGGCTCCAGGTGCAGGTGCGCACGGTCGAGGCCGCGCCGGACAGCGATCCGGCCGAGCTGACGCCGACCATGCGCCGCGACCCGGAGGAGCTCGACGGCTTCCTCGACTTCCTCGCCGGCGAGATCGCCCACGACGGGCTCGCGGCGGTGGTCGCGCAGGATTCTCGGCGACGACGGCGTCCGCTCTGCGTTTCGGGCGCTTCCCGCCGCGGGAGCGGACGGTCACCACGGCTACGCGGGCGGGCTGCTCGAGCACACCGTCGGGGTCGCGACGCTCTGTCGCGAGACGGCCCAGCTCCATCCGCGCCTGCGCAGCGACCTCCTCGCCGCCGCCGCGCTGCTGCACGACGTCGGGCGCACCCTCGAGCTCGGCCGCGGGCCGGCGTTTCGCCCCACGGAGGAGGGGCGCCTGCTCGGTCACGTCCATCTCGGCCTGCGCCTGATCGAGGAGCGATCCGCCGCGCTCGATGCCGCGGTTCGGGCGGAGCTCCTGCACGCGGTCGCCGTGCATCACGACCGGCAGGCGGCCCGCACCGCGGAGGCCGCCGTGCTCTACCACGCGAACCAGCTCGACGCGCAGGCCGCGACCCGGCCCGTCGGGGAGTAGCTCCCATGACAGCCGTGGTACTGGCGCTCGCCGCGGCGGCGCTCTGGGGCACCGGCGACTTCTTCGGCGGCCTCGCGACGCGGCGGCTCTCGGTGCTGACGGTGCTGTTCTGGTCTCAGCTCGTCGGCCTCCTGGGCCTCGTCGTCTGGATCGTGGTGAGCGGCGCTGAACGACCCGGCGAGGGGCTGCTGTACGCCGCCGGCGCGGGAATCGCGGGGGCGGTCGGGCTCGGCTGCCTCTACCGCGGCCTCGCGATCGGCGCGATGGGCATCGTGGCGCCGATCTCCGCGACATCGCCGATCGTGCCGCTCGCGGTGTCCGTGCTCCGCGGCGACTCGCCGACGGCGCTGCAGTGGGGCGGGATCGCGTTCGCCCTCTGCGGGATCGTGCTCGTCTCCCGCGAGCCGCCGGGCGAGGGCGGAGGTGCGAGCGGACGCGTGGCGGCCGGGGTCGGACTGGCCCTCGTCGCGGCACTCGGCTTCGGGCTGTTCGTCGTCGGCCTCGGCGAGGCGGCGCAGGAGAGCGCCCCGTGGGCGACCGCCACCGCGCGGCTCAGCTCCGTCACTGCGCTCGTCCTTGCGCTCGCGTGGACCCGCACCGTCCCGCGTGTCTCGCGAAGGCTGCTCCCGCTCGTGCTGGCCGTCGGCGCGTTCGACACCGGGCGCGAACGCGCTGATCGCGATCGCGACGACACACGGCTCGATCGGAATCGTGGCGGTGCTGAGCGCGCTCTATCCGATCATGACGATCCTGCTCGCCCGCGCCGTGCTGCACGAGCGACTCGGCCCGACCCGCACCGCGGGTGGTCTCGTCGCGCTCGGTGGCGCGGCGCTGATCGCCGCCGGCTGAGGCCGGTGCGGGCTGGAGGCTAGACGTTGAAGCGGATGTTGAGCACGTCGCCGTCCTGCACGACGTAGGTCTTGCCCTCGAGCCGCTGGGTGCCCCGCTTCGACGCCTCGGCGTGCGAGCCCGCGTCGAGCAGGTCGTCCCAGCGAATCACCTCGCAGCGGATGAAGCCGCGTGCGATGTCGGAGTGGATCGTGCCGCCTGCCTCGAGCGCCGTCTGGCCGTCACGCAACGTCCACGCGCGGGTCTCCTTCTCGCCGGCGGTGAAGAACGTGATCAGGCCGAGCGCGTCCTTGAGCCGGCGCACGACCTCGTCGAGTGCCGACGGGCCGTCGCGGAACGCGGCCGCCTCCTCGTCGGAGAGCTCGGCCAGTTCGGCCTCGAGCTTGCAGTCGATGCCGTCGGGGCCGTTGACGATGGCGAGCAGGGGCTTCGTGGTCAGCGGATCGAGCTCTGCCGGGAGCTCGCCCGTCCACTCGGTCAGCGGCAGGCCTGCCTCGAGATGCGCCAGGACCTCCCGCAGGACCTCCGCTTCCTTGCGGACGGCGGGATCGCCCGACTTCGCGACCTTCTCGACGCGCTCGAGCCGCTTCGACACGTGGTCGGTGTCGGCCACGAGGAGCTCGAGCTTCAGCGTCTCGATGTCGCTCTCCGGGTCGCTGCCCGGCGAGAAGCCGTCCGCGACGGCGAGCAACGCGTCGACCTGACGCAGGCCGCCGAGGAGGGCCGGGCCGGTGCCGGGGACGTCCTGCACGCGAACCGCAGCCGGCGTCACCTTCTTGGCGCCGACGAGCTCTGCGAGCCGCTCGAGCCGGTCGTCCGCGATCGTCGCCATGCCCACGTTCGACTTGTCCGTCTGGGACGCGTACGCGGTGATCTCGGCACCCGCCTTCGTCAACGCGTTGAAGAGCGTCGTCTTGCCCGCATTGGGGAGTCCTACGATGCCGACCTCGAGAGCCACGGCGGCGAAGGGTACCCGGCAACCGCCCGGGCGCAGCCGGGCACCAGGCCTCGAGCTCGGCCGGGCACCACGCCTCGAGCACCCCGGGCGGACGTCCACTCGAGCCGGGAGGAGCGCGCGGTGCGAGACTCGCCAGCCTACGACCAGTCGGCCCGTGCCCGTGCTCTCGTCCTACAGCCCGAAGCCGACCCTCGAGTCGCGCGCGAACCGCTTCATGTACGCCACCCGCCCGAGCACGATGGCGGTGCGCCCGTCGTCGGTGTCGAGCTGGTGGGTTCCCTGCGAGCCCGACGCGAGCGCGTGCTCGAGGGCGTCCGCGCTTGCGGGCGAGACGTTGGCGGCGATGATCGGGCCGCCGGCGAAGGCAACCTCGATGCGGACGGAATCAGATGGCTCTGGCAACGGCTACGACCTCCGTGAGAACGCCGTGAACGGCGTCGGGATGGATAAAGGCGACCTGCAGGCCGAACAGGCCGACGCGGGCGTGATCAGCTCGACGCCTCGGCAGCGACTCCGGAACCGGGTCGATCAGCTCGACGCCGTCGGCAGCGAGGCCCTCCAGGGCGAGGCCGACGTCGTCGACCTCGTAGGCGAGGTGATGAACGCCGGGGCCGCGCCGGGCGAGGAAGCGGCCGACCGGCGTGTCCTCGTCCGTTGGCGCAAGCAGCTCGACCCGGCTGCCTCCGACGAGGACGGACGCCGCCTCGACGCCCTGCTCGGAGACGATCTCGCGGTGCTCGAGGGTGGCGCCGAAGGTGCGGACGTACGTCTCGACGGCCGCGTCGAGATCGGGAACGGCGACACCGACGTGATGAAGGCCCCTGGAGTCCACGTCTTCGATGCTACTGCCCGTCGTCCGGGACCGGCGGCGGCAGGATGGCGTCGATGAGGCCGTACTCGACCGCCTCGGCCGGCGTCATGAACCGATCGCGGTCGATGTCCTCCATCACGGTCTCGATGTCGCGACCGGAGTGGCGGCCGATGATCTCGGCCATCTGCCGCGTCGTCGCGGCGACCTCGCGGGCCGCGATCTGGATGTCGGACGGAGCGCCGCGGAAGCCGGCGCTCCCCTGGTGGATCATCAGCTTCGCGTTCGGGAGCGCGAACCGCTTGCCCGCGGCGCCGCCCGCCATGATCATCGCCGCGGCCGACATGCCCATGCCGAAGCAGATCGTCGAGACATCCGGGCCGCACGTGCTGCATGGCGTCGTAGATCGCCATGCCCGCATATGCCGAGCCGCCGGGCGAGTTGACGTAGAGCGCGATGTCGCGTTCGGGATCGTCGGCCTCGAGCAGCAGGAGCTGCGCGACGATCACGTTCGCGATCTCGTCGTCGACCTCGCGGCCGAGGAACACGATCCGATCGCGGAGCAGCCGGGAGTAGATGTCGAACGCGCGCTCCGCCCGTCCGTCGGATTCGATCACTGTCGGGATCACAGGCACTGCCGTCCTCCTCACGCTAATGTGCAACTGTTCGGTTGCCCAATAATACGCAACCTGGAGGTTGCTCGTGGAAGTTGTGCGTGAGATCGAGCTGAAGGCGGACCCCGAGGACGTGTGGGAGGCGCTCACCGACGAGTCGCAGCTGGAGGAGTGGTTCGCGAACGACGTCGAGCTCGACCCGACACCCGGTGGCCGCGGCGTGTTTCGGTGGGACAACGGCGAGACGCGCGAAGCGATCGTCGAATCCGTCGAGGAAGGGGAGCGGATCGTGCTGCGGTTCGACGATGACGGCGTCGTCGACCTTCGGGTCGTCGCGACGGACGGCGGCAGCCTCGTCGAGGTGCGAGAGTCCACGCCGTCGTGGTCGACCGCGATCGAGTTCCGCGCCCTGGCCGCATGCGCGATCCGGTAGACGCAGTCTTCTCCGCCCTGGCCGACCCGAGTCGCCGCTTCGTCGTCGAGACGCTGGCGGCACGAGGCTCGGCGACGCCGACGGAGCTCGCGGCCGGCCTTCCCGTCACCCGCCAGGCGGTCGCCAAGCATCTTGCCGCGCTCCGAAGCGCCGGTCTCGTCGAGGCATCGCGGGCCGGACGGGAGACACGCTACGCCCTGACGCCTGCACCGCTCGCGTCGGCCGTGGACTGGATCGAGGAGGTCGGGGCGGCGTGGGACGGACGACTCGACGCGCTCAAGCGCCTCGTCGAGCCTGGCGACAAGCCACGCCGCTGACGCAGCTCGGCGCTACAGATTCGACGGCGTCGAGAGGCTCGACGGGGTCTCGTGGTTCGTCGGCGTCGTGTTCAACATGCGCACGGTGCCGACGGTCTCGGCCGAGCGGGACTCGCGCGGCAGGTCGCCCATCATCTCGAGGAACTCGTCCCGGTCGATCGTCTCCTTCTCGAGGAGCCCGTTCGCGAGCCGGTCGAGCGTGACCCGGTGCTTGCCGAGGAGGCGAAGTGCCTCCTCGTAGGCGTGATCGGTGAGGCGGGCCTGCTCGCTGTCGCGCATCCGCTTGGTCTCCTCCGACAGCGCGTAGTTGTCGGCGCGCATCGTCCGCGAGGGCGCGACATCGGACATGCCGAACTCGAAGACCATCGCGCGAGCGATCTGCGTCACCTTCTCGAGGTCGCTGGCGGCGCCGTTCGTGACGCGGCCGAAGACGATCTCCTCGGCGGCGCGACCGGCGAGCGCGACCTTCATCACGTCGAGCAGCTCTTCCTTCGTGTGCAGGTAGCGATCCTCGACCGGAAGGTAGTAGGCGAGCCCGAGGGCGTCGCCGCGGCCGACGATGGTCACCTTCTGCACCGGCATCACGTCGCCCATCAGATAGGCAACGAGCGCGTGGCCGCCCTCGTGGTAGGCGAGGATCCGCTTCTCCTTCTCGGTCACGACGCGGCGCTTCTGGAGGCCGGTGAGCACCCGCTCCATCGCTCCCTCGAAGTCCTGCTGACGGATGTACTGCTGGTCGTTGCGCGCCGCGAAGATTGCTGCCTCGTTCGCGATGTTGGCGAGGTCGGCGCCGGTGAGCCCGGCGGTGCGACGGGCGATGACCGGGATGTCGACATCGGCACCGAGGGGCTTCGAGCGCGTGTGGACGGCGAGGATCTCCTCGCGGCCCTGGAGATCGGGCGGCGCAACGTTGACCTGGCGGTCGAAGCGGCCCGGGCGCAGGAGCGCGGGGTCGAGATCCTGCAAGCGGTTCGAGGCTCCCATGATCACGACCTCATCGGCACCGCCGAAGCCGTCGAGCTCGACGAGGAGCTGGTTCAGCGTCTGGTCGTGCTCGCGGTTGTGACCGCTGCCCGAACGGGCCGTGCCGACGGCGTCGAGCTCGTCGATGAAGATGATCGCGGGCGCGTTCTTGCGCGCCTCTTCGAAGAGCTTGCGGATGCGGGCAGCGCCGAGCCCGGCGAACATCTCGACGAACGCCGAGGCGCTGGACGAGTAGAAGTTCGCGCCCGACTCGTTCGCGGCCGCCTTGGCGAGCAGCGTCTTGCCGGTGCCGGGCGGCCCGTAGAGCAGAACGCCCTTCGGCACCCTGGCTCCGAGCTTCTCGAACTTCTTGCGGTCGCGCAGGAACTCGACGACCTCCTTCAGCTCCTCCTTGGCCTCGTCGGCACCGGCGACATCGTCCCAGCCGACCGGATCGGTCGTGTCCCGGTCGACCATCGCCGGCTTGACCTTCGGCACGAGTGCCATCGTGCGCAGCAGCAGCCAGATGATGATGCCGAAGAAGACGATCGGCAGCCACGTGATGAGGAAACCGCCGATGTCGTCGACGGAATGGGGCCAGGTAACCACGGGGTTGCTATCGGCAGGGGTACCTCGAATCTGTAGCGGCTACCTGCGAACTGCGACGAGCGCACGCCGTTCGGGTGTGACGTAGAGCTCGATCGTGGTCAGCAGCGGATGGTGCAGCCACGCATCGCGTCGTGGATCCGGCAACGTGGGGTCGCTCCAGAAGTCGTCGAGCACCGCCGTCCCGCCCGGCGCGAGCAGGCCCACGACCGCCTCGACGTCGTCCTTCGCGTCGTGCGCGTCGACGAACAGCAGGTCGAACGGCGCCTCCGCCGGCAGCGACGCGCGCCACGGCCCGGCGAGCACGACGACGTTCGGATCGTCGGCGAAGAGCTCCGCAGATCTTGCCGCCAGATCGGGATCGAGCTCGGCGGTGAAGAACGGCACCTGCGGCGGGAGGCCCGAGACGATCCAGGCCGCGCCCACGCCTGCTCCGGTTCCGATCTCGCCCGCCCGCACGATCCCGCGGCGGGACGCGAGAACGTGGAGCAGGGCGCCGTCCTCCGGCTTGCACGACTTCTCGAACCCCTCCGCCTCGGCTAGGGCGAGCGCCCGCCGGACGAGCGGCGGCGTCTCCATCAGCGCCTGCCGGTCGGGCTAGAGGACACGCTCGAGCCGCGCGTTCGGACGCAGGCGGCGACCCACCTTGGCGCTCGGCCGGCCGTCGGTGACGATGAGGTCGGCGGTGAAGTCGTTCTCGCCCCGGATCAGCGACGAGCCCACGCCGTACGCGTCGACCGGAACGCCTCGGCGCTCGAACTCCTCGATCTTCGCGACCGAGAATCCACCGGACGCGACGATCCGCACCTGCTCGTGCCCGGCGCCGTCGAGCGCGGCGCGCACCTTGCGGACGAGGCGCTCGTTGACGCCTCGCGGGTCGAAGTCGCCCATCTCCTCCCAGAGCGAGCGGTCGACGAGCTGGCCGGACGTGTCGAGCCGAACACCCCAGAGCTTCGGACCGAGGGCATCCGCGACGGCCAGAGCCGTTGTGACGGAGTCGTTCTCGAAGTCGACGAGCACCGTGATCCGGAGGTCGTCGGGCGCCCACTCGGCGAACTTCTGCGCTGCGAGCACCGTGTCGCCGCCGTAGGCGGCGATCAGCGCATGCGGGACGGTGCCGACGCCGCGGCCGCCCCACCAGGAGGCCTGGGCGTCGGAGGTGACGCCGATCTCGGTGCCGCGGATCGCGCCGGCGACGTACGCCGCGTAGCCGTCGCCGGTCTGCACGCGATGATGGTCGTGCCGGGCGGCCATGAAGATGACGGGCTTGCCGTTCGCGGCGCGGAGCACTCGCTCGGTGTTGGTCGCGATCAGCGTGCGGCGCGCGAGGACGCCGAGGTAGACGGTCTCGAGATGGCCGAACAGGGTGTAGTCGCCCTCGATCGTCATCACCGTCTCCCACGGCTCGATCGTGTCGCCGTCGTAGAGCGCGAAGACCTCGAGCCCGTCCCAGTCGTCGGAGCAGAGCTTGAGCACCGCGATCGCCTCGTCCATGCCGCCGAGCATGGCGGTGTGGCGCTGGAAGACCTGCATCACGACGCGCGGGTGGCGGCCGTCGGCGAGCAGCGTCGCGCGGGTGTGGTTGAAGTACGCGTCGGTGTAGTAGCCCTCCCGCATCTTCTCGACGGGAAGGTCGAACACGTCCGGGTCGAGCCGCTCGCCGCGCACCTAGAGGCTTGGTGTCACGCCGGCTCTTCGGCCTCGAGACAGGCGGTGAGCGCGGCCTCTGCCACCTCGAGCTGGGCCGCCGACGGCTCGGCCGTCGAGATGCGCGTCTGCAGGAGATGGCCGGGACGCGCGAGAGCGCGCGAGAGTGGCTGCTCGGGATGGCGGCCCATCCAGCCGAAGATCTCGACCGCAGCGCTCATCGCACCGACCGCGCCGAGCGCCCTCGCAGCCGGGCGGGCCGAGGCGGGAGCCCGCGCCGCCAGCGCGCTCGCGGCAGCGCTCGTCACGAGCAGCGGGCCGACGAGATGGCCGCCGCAGCGGTCGTGCTCCTTCGTTGCCGGCTCGCCTGTCTCGTAGGTGCCGATCGAGATGTGCTCGGCTCCGTGATACGAGGCGAGGTCGCCGCCGCGGAGCGCGATCACGGCAGGCGCCAGCGAGGCAAACGCGGCGACGGCTTCCTTCGCGAGAAACCCGAGCTGCGAGCGCCGGGCGACGCCCGCCGCTGCCGCTCCGGCGACCATCGCAACCGCGACGCGCGGCCGCTCGAACGGGAAGCGTGCCTCGGGCAGGGCGCGACGCACGTCGGGGAGCACCGCGAACGACTCGGCGATCCGCAGCGGGCCGCGGACGAACGGCGTCGTCACGTTCGGCGCAAATCGTCGCTTGGCGCCGGAGGCCGAGCGGATCGAGCCGTCGGCTGCGCGGACCGCGGCGCCCCACGAGGTCGGGACCGTGCACGAGAACCCCGTTCGAGAGAGCCATGCCGCCGAGTCGCAGCTTGTCCATGCGGTGAGGGTACCGTGCTGCGATGGACTCCCGTCCGGTGCTCGACCTCATCGCGGCCGCGCGGCAGGACGACGGGCTCACCCTCGTCGGCATCGGCGGGCACGGCGCGGCGGGGAAGACGACGCTCGCCCGGATGGTTCCCGGAGCCCAGATCGTCTCGACGGACGAGTTCTGGGACGGCGAAGGGTTCGATCTCGATCGCCTCGAGCGGGAGGTCGTCGCACCGCTCGCCCGCGGCGACGCGGCGACGTTCGCCTCGTATGACTGGGCCGCGCGCGAGACGCGCGGGTCGCGAACGGTCGAGCCCACCGGCGTCGTGATCGTCGAGGGCGTCTGCGCCCTCCACCGCAAGCTCCGCGACGCCTATGCCGTTCGCGTCTGGGTCGAGGCGTCCTACGACGTGCGGCTGGCGCGCGCGATCGCCCGGGACGGTGAGGCCGCGCGGCAGACGTGGGTCGATGTCTGGATGCCGTCCGAGGATCGCTACGTCGAGCGCGACGACCCGGTCGGCTGCGCCGATCTCGTCGTCAGCGGTGACTAGCCGCTGCGCCGTCGCCGGCTACCGGCGCGCCTCGCGGCGCAGTGCCTCCTGCAGCTCCGCTGCCGCCGGGCCGCGCTCGAGCGGACGCCCGTCCAGCGACACGACCGGCATCACCTCCCGGACCGAGGACGACGTGAACACCTCGTCGGCTCGGAGCAGCCGCTCGAGCGGGTAGAGCCCCTCCTCGACGACCCGTCCCGCGCCGCGAGCCAGCCCGAGCAGGGCAGCGCGGGTCTCGCCGGCGAGGATGCCGGTCTCGAGCGACGGCGTCAGCAGGACGTCGCCCTCGCGCCACCAGATGTTCGTCACCGGCCCCTCGAGCACGATGGCGTCGGCGTCGACGAACACGGCGTCGTCCGCACCGCGCTCCTTCGCCTCGGCTTCGGCCGCGATCGCGACGGCATAGCTCGTCGACTTCGTCGCCGGGAGGAGCCACGGCGCCGAGCGCCGGGGGTGGAGCAGCGAGACGAGTCGCTGACCCCGCGCGCGGGCATCCTCGATCCAGCCCGGGATCGGCCCGACGAGCACGATCGCGCGGTGCTCGCCGCCCGGCGGCCCCGGCGACCAGTAGAGCCGGAGCACCGCCTCGGGCGCTGCCGCCCGCTCGAGCGCGAGCGCGGCAAGCGCCTCGAACTCGTCCGCGTCCGGACGCTCGAGCCCGATGCGCTCGGCCGAGCCCTGGAGGCGGGCGAGGTGCTGGGCGAGCCGGAACGGGCGGCCGTCGTAGACCCGCATCGTCTCGAACGCCGCGCGGCCGCGCGTGAACCCCTCGTCGTCGGGGAGGAGGACCGGCTCGCCGGGGTCGACGAGGCCGCGCCCGGAGACGGCAACGGCGAGCAGGCCGCCGGCGCTCATCGGGCTCCGACCGCGCTCGATCGCACGGCGGCCGGCCGCTCGTCGGGCTCGACCCGGGGCGCGCCGATCGCGCGCAGGAGCGGATCGGCCTTGACCCACGACTCCGCGATCTCCGCCTGCGGATCCGAGTCCCAGACGACGCCGCCGCCGACCCAGAGGTGGATCTGCCCCTCCGCGATCGCGAACGTCCGGATCGTCAGGGCGAGATCGAGGTCGCCGTTGCCGTAGACGCGACCCAGCGCGCCCATCGACGCGCCGCGTCCGACGGGCTCGATCTCGGCGATCAGATCGACGGCCGCGATCTTCGGTGCGCCCGTGATCGACCCGCCGGGGAACGTCGCCGCGAGGAGCTCCGCGAGCCCGACTCCGTCGCGCAGCCTGCCCTCCACGGTCGAGACCATGTGCTCGACTCCCGCCATGGCCCGCGTCACCATCAGCTCGGGCCAGCGCACGCTCCCGGGCTCGCAGACCCGCGAGAGGTCGTTGCGCTCGAGATCGACGATCATCACGTGCTCGGCGGCGTCCTTCGCCGACCGCGCCAGCTCGCGCGCCGCCCCGGCTCCAGCCGGGCGCGTGCCCTTGATCGGGCACGTCCACACACGGCGGCCGCGCCGCGCGAGGAAGAGCTCGGGTGAGCCGGACACGATCGACCAGCCGTCGCCGCGGAAGGGCTCTCGATTGTGGGGATTCAGGATCGCGAGGCGGGCGGCGAGCGCGCCCGGATCGCCCGAGAACTCCGCTGCCAGATGCTGCACCAGGTTGACCTGGTAGACGTCGCCGCGCGCGATCGCGTCGCGGACGCGCTCGACCGCGTCGGCGTAGTCACGAGCCGCCCAGGTCCGCCGCCAGGGGCCGAAGGAAAGAGCCGAGCCAGGATCAGCTGCATCGTCGTCCGTATTGTCATTATTGACAACATAGCCATCGGGCCGGACGGCACAGGCAGCGAGCGGCAGCGGGCACGGCTCGGGTGGTGCGCTCGAGTGGTGTCGCCGGATCGTCGACGAGAGGCCGTAGCCCAGGTACAGGTCGGCAACGAGGGCCTCGCCTCCCGGTGCGAAGAAGCCGCGCTCGCGCAACCACCGCTCGAGCCGCTCGAAGGCGCCCTCCGCCTCGTAGATCTCGATCGTGTCGCGGCCGTCCGTCACGTGCGACCGCCCTCGACAGCGCCGCTGCGCGACCGCCCGTCCTGCCCGTCTCACGCCCCTCGACACGACCGTCATCACGCTGCCGAGCGTATAGGCTCGAGGCATGCAGCTCGGCATGATCGGCCTGGGCCGGATGGGCGCGAACATCGTGCGGAGGCTGATGCGCGACGGCCACACCTGCGTCGTCTACGACGTCAGCCCCGACGCCGTGGCGGCGCTCGCCGCCGAGGGAGCGACGGGCGCGAGCACGCTCGAGGACTTCGTCGCCAAGCTCGACGTCCCGCGCCGGGCGTGGATCATGGTCCCGGCCGGCGAGATCACCGAGACGACGGTCGGCGCGCTCGGCGCGCTCCTCAGCGCGGGCGACGCGATCATCGACGGCGGCAACTCCTACTACCGGGACGACATCCGCCGCGCCGCCGAGCTCGGCGAGCGGGGGATCGACTACCTGGACTGCGGCACGAGCGGCGGCGTGTTCGGCCTCGATCGCGGCTTCTGCCTCATGGTCGGTGGTCCCGACGACGCCTTCGCCGCGCTCGAGCCGATCTTCGCCTCTCTCGCTCCGGGCGTGGACGCAGCCGAGCGCACGCCCGGTCGCACGGGCGAGCCGGCGCCGGAGGAGCGGGGCTACCTCCACTGCGGGCAGGCGGGCGCCGGGCACTTCGTGAAGATGGTGCACAACGGGATCGAGTACGGGATGATGGCCGCGCTCGCCGAGGGGCTCAACGTCCTGCACGGCGCCGATGCGGGCCTGCGTCCGCGCGACCAGGACGCCGAGACCGCGCCGCTCGACCACCCCGAGTTCTATTCCTACTCGCTCGACATCCCTGCGATCAGCGAGGTGTGGCGGCGCGGCAGCGTCGTCGAGTCGTGGCTCCTCGATCTGACGGCAGCGGCGCTGCAGGAGTCGCCCGACCTGGGCGACTTCGCCGGACGCGTGTCGGACTCGGGAGAGGGCCGCTGGACCGCGATCGCGGCGATCGAGGAGGGCGTGCCGGCCGACGTGCTCACCGCCGCGCTCTACTCGCGCTTCTCGTCCCGTGACGAGGGGCTCTTCGCGAACAAGGTGCTGTCGGCGATGCGGAAGCAGTTCGGCGGCCACCACGAGAAGCCCGCCACGTAGCGTCGGCGAGCAGCGTCAGCGCCTGCGCGCGCCGGACGCACGGCGACCTCGGCGAGAGCCAGCCCGACTCAGCCCGAGAACTCGCCCAGCTCGGCGGAGGCGAGCGCCTCGCGCGCCGCGTCGAGATCTGCGGGGTCGACGAGCACCTCGCGTGCCCCACCCGCGTTCGGGACCCCGTCCCAGCCACCGGCGCCCATGTTCGTGACCCGATGGTTGCAGCGGATGCCCTCCGCGCGCAGGAACGTGCACACGACATCGGCCGCCACCTCGTTCGGGGCGATCGTCACCCTGACCGGCTCCTCCATCACGCACCCACTCCTTTCGCGGCCGCCCGTAGAGCGTGGACGCCGAGCTCGAGATCGTCAACCGGAATTCGCTCATCGGCAGAGTGGATGAGCCTGGAGGCAAGCTCGATGTCCATCGCCTTCTGCGGGAAGAATCCGTATGCGACCGTGCCGAAGGCGTCCC
Source organism: uncultured Thermoleophilia bacterium (assembly GCA_963751875.1). Lineage (GTDB taxonomy): Bacteria > Actinomycetota > Thermoleophilia > Gaiellales > Gaiellaceae > Gaiella. Next base: position 114,641 of record CAVVWG010000020.1, on the reverse strand, counting down.
GCATCCAGTGGGAATCGGTGAAGCCGGCACAGACGAGCGGCACCAGGCGAGCGCCCGGGTCGATCTCGCCGACCCAGCTCTCGAGCGCCGTCCAGAGCGGTGTCTCCATCGGCGAGCGGGTGCCGCCGTCACGCTCGTACCACTCGAGGTCGTACTCGCCGGGGCCGATCGCGGCGCGGACGAGCGGATCGACGTCCTCGGGCGTCATGCCGGGCGGCAGCCGGCAGTCGACCGTCACGACGCACGTCGCAGGAATGACGTTGCGCTGCTTCGACGCCTCGATCATCGTCGGCGCCAGGGTGAACGACAGCAGCGGCTCGACGAGCTCGGCCGCGAGCGGGCTGAGCGCTCGGGCCCGCTCGAGGGCCACCTCGAGCGGCGGCACCTCACCGAGCACCGTCTCGAGGAACCGCGCCACCTCGGGAATCAGCACCTGCGGCGGCGCGTACCGGCCGAGCGCCTCGATGATCGGCGCCGCCTTGACGAGCGCGTTGTCGGCGATCGCCGGCACCGAGGCGTGACCGCTGCGGCCCCGCACGTGGACCCGGAACGGCGCGCTCATCTTCTCGCCGACGGCGCAGAGGTAGTAGACGTCGTCACCGAACACGCAGCGCTCGCCGCCTCCTTCGTTGACGGAGTAGTCGGCGCGGACGAGCTCGGGGTGCTCCTGCACGAGCCACGAGAGGCCGTAGTCCTCGTTGACCTCCTCGTCGGCCGTCAGCGCGAGAATGAGATCGCCGGGCGGGCGGAAGCCCTCGCGCCAGAGCGATGCGAATGCGACCGCACTTGCCGCAACCTGGTTCTTCATGTCGAGGGCGCCCCGGCCCCAGATCTCGCCGTCGACGAGGTCGCCCGACCAGGGATCTCTCGTCCACTCCTCCGGATCGGCGCGCACCGTGTCGGTGTGGGCGAGGAACGCCAGCGACGGCCCGTCGCCGCTGCCCGGGAGCCGGGCGACGAGGTTGAGCCGGTCGGGGGAGCGGCCGACGAGCTCGCAGGGAATCCCGCTCTGCTCGAGGTAGTCGCGCAGGAGCTCCGCGGCGATCGTCTCGTTGCCCGGAGGGTTGACGGTGTTGAGCCGGAGCAGCTCCTGGAGGAGCGCCGTCACCTCCTCGCGCAGCGTCACGCCTCGGCCTGGGACTTCGCCGTCAGCTCGTTCCGCACGTCCCACAGCTCCTGGTACTCGACCCGATGGATGAGGCGGCCGAGCACCTCGACGGGCGTGCCCTGCGTTCCGACAACGTGCTCGCCGATCACGCGGGCGACGACGCGGTAGTGCCGGATCCGCCAGGTCTGCAACCACTCGTCGAGCTCCATCAGGGCCTCGGCGAGCTGGTACAGGAGCTCGTGGTCGCGCCCGTGGACGTACAGGTCGAGCAGCGAGAGACCCGCCCGCTCCCGGGCGGCGTGGAACGCCTCGCCGAGCCGCGCCATCGCGGGCCGCAGCTCCTTGACGCCGGGCGAGTCGAAGCCGGAGCCGTGACCGAGCACCTTGCGAATCTCCTGGTACTCCCACGGCGACATCTGCTCGAGCATGTCGAGCTGGCCCGTGATGAACCGCATGCACATGCTCGCCCGTCGCAGCAGGCGCAAGGCGCCGCCCAGATCGTCCTCGTCGACGAGCACCGCAGCGGCCGCGGTGTCGCTGCCCGCGAGCTTGAGCCAGAGCTCGGAGGACTGGTGCACGACCTGGAACAGCAGCTCGTCGCGGTGGACCCACTCGTCGGGGCCCTTCTGGAGCGCCAGCAGCTCCTCCGTGTTCAGATAGCGCTCGTAGTCACTGCGCGCCTCGCCGGGCAGCACAGGCCGATTCAGCGGTGGCTCGAAGGTTTCCTGTGACATGGCACGGAGTCTAGAGAAGCGTGCGACGCCGCCCGGCCCGTGAGCCGGCCGGAGCGGCGACGACGACGCCCTAGACTCATGGCATGAGCGACCTCTTCACCGATGCCGCCGCGGTGCATCAGAGCCAGACCGCTCCGCTCCCGCAGCGCATCCGCCCGCGGTCGCTCGACGAGCTCGTCGGCCAGCGGCACGTGCTCGCCGACGGATCGGCGCTCCGGCTTGCGATCGAGGGCGACCGCCCGCCGTCGATGATCCTCTACGGCCCGCCCGGCGTCGGCAAGACGACGCTCGCGCGGATCGTCGCCGAGACCACGGGCGCCGTGTTCGAGGAGCTCTCCGCCGTGTCCGCGCGCGTCGACGACGTGCGCGGTGTCCTCCAGCGTGCCCGCGACCGGCTCGGGGCGAACGGGGCGCGCACGATCCTCTTCCTCGACGAGATCCACCGCTTCAACAAGGGCCAGCAGGACGCCCTGCTGCCGGGCGTCGAGAGCGGCCTGCTGACGCTGATCGGGGCGACCACCGAGAACCCGTACTTCGAGGTCAACGCAGCCCTTCTCTCCCGTTGCGCCGTCGTCGAGCTCGAGCCGCTCTCGGATGCCGAGGTGGCAGCCGTCGTCGGTCGAGGCGCGGCGGAGCTCGAGATCGAGGTTCCCGAGGACGTCGTCGAGGCGATCGTGCGGAAGGCCGGTGGCGATGCCCGCAGCGCGCTCTCCACCCTCGAGCTCTCCTGGCAGACGGCCGTCGCCGAGGGCGCGCCGCTCGAGGCACGGCACGTCGCCGACGCAGCCCGCAAGCGCCCGCTGCGCTACGACAGGGACGGCGACCAGCACTACGACATCATCTCCGCGTTCATCAAGTCGATGCGCGGCGGCGACCCCGACGCGGCCGTGTACTACCTCGCCGCGATGCTCGAAGGCGGCGAGGACGCGCGCTTCATCGCCCGCCGGATGGTGATCCTCGCCTCCGAGGACGTCGGCAACGCCGATCCGCGCGCGCTCGTCGTCGCCGTCGCCGCCGCCCAGGCGCTCGAGCACGTCGGGCTGCCGGAGGCGCAGCTGAACCTGGCCCAGGCGGCGATCTACCTCGCCAACGCACCGAAGTCGAATGCGTCGGCCCAGGCGATCTGGAACGCGAGGAGCGAGGTGCGCGAGCGCGGCATCCAGGCGCCGCCGGCCGCGCTCCGCGACTCGCACTACGCCGGCGCCCGGACGCGGGGGCACGGCGAGGGCTACGTCTCGCCCCACGACGACCCGGCCGCGGCTGCCGATCGATCACCTCCCGGACGGTCTCGCGGGACAGACCTACTATGTTCCCTCCGGCAACGGAGAGGAGAGCGGCGATGGCAGTCGGGACGGGTGATCGGGCACCGGAGTTCGACCTCGAGGAGGCGTTCGACGAGCCGCGCCTGCGCCTGCAGGACTTTCGCGGCAAGCGCAACGTCCTGCTCGTGTTCCACCCGTTCGCGTTCACGCCCGTCTGCAGCGAGGAAGCGCTCGACCTCCAGGCCAACCTGGAGTCGTTCGAGAACGCCGAGACCGAGGTGATCTTCGTCTCCTGCGACACGTCCGCGGCGCGCCAGGCATGGAAGCGGGAGCTCGGCGCGACCTATGCCTTCGCCTCCGATTTCTGGCAGCACGGTGCCGCCGCCCGTGCCTACGGCGTCTTCGACGAGGAGACGGGCGCGCCGCGGCGCGGCACGTTCCTGATCGACAAGGACGGGATCGTGATCTGGTCGCTCGTCAAGGACGAGAAGCGCACCGAGATGGTGCCGGAGTCGCTCGAAGCCCTCGACGAGCAGCCGTGAGCCGCGCGCTCCACGTCGAGACGTGGGGTGATCCGGCGAATCCACGCGTCGTCTGCCTTCACGGCGTCACGGGGCACGGCGGCGGCGCCCGCCGTGTGGCGGAGGGCTGGCTCACAGACCGCTACGTGGTCGCGCCCGACCTGCTCGGCCATGGCTCGTCGCCCTACGAGCCGCCCTGGAGCATCGACGAGCACGTCCGCCTGCTGCTCGAGGCGGTCGGAGACGAGCCGGCGGCATGGATCGGCCACTCGTTCGGCGGCCGGCTCGCCTTCGAGATCGCCGCCCGCCGTCCCGAGCTCGTCGAGCGCCTCGTGCTCCTCGACCCCGCGATCCTGGTCGACCCCGAGATCGCGCTCCTCGTGGCGGAGAACGACCGGCGAGACCGGTCGTACGCGTCGTTCGAGGAGGGCGTCGACCGGCGGTTCGTCGAGAGCCTCCTGTCCCGCACCTCGAGGGACCATGTCGTCGAGGATCTGCAGGGATTCCTCGTCGAGGACGAGGACGGCCGCTGGCGCTACCGCTACAGCCAGGCGTCGGTGATCGCCGCCTACGGCGAGATGGCCTCGCAGCCGCCGCCGTTCGAGGACGTGCGCATCCCGACCCTGCTCGTCCGCGGCGAGGACTCCTACGTCACCTACGACCACCTGATCGAGGCGCATCGCGCGGCGCTCGGCGACCTGCTGCAGGAGGTCACCGTTCCCGGCGGGCACACCGTGCTCTGGGATGCGCTCGACGAGACCGCGGCCGCGATCTCCGTCTTCCTAGCGCAGCCCTAGGTAAAGGTCTAGACCACGTATTCGTCGGCGATCGCGAGCACGTCGTCGAGGATGGCGACGCCCTCCTCGGCCTCCTCGCGGGTCACGGTCAGCGGCGGCACGACCATGATCACGTTCCAGTGGCTCATCAGGTAGAGGCCGCGATCGAGCGCCGCCTTGCCGATCCGGGCCACGGGAGCCGCGGCCTCGCCGGACGCGTTGAAGGGGACGAGCATCTCCCGGGTGTCGCGGTTCTTGACGAGCTCGATGCCGTAGAAGCACCCGAGCCCGCGCACCTCGCCGATCGACGGGTGCTTCGCCTGCAGCCCGCCGAGCGCCTCCCCGAAGTACTCGCCGATCGCGGCCGCGTTCTCGACCACGCCTTCCTCGCGGAACGCCTCGATCGACGCGACACCCGACGCGCAGGCGAGCGGATGGCCGGCGTACGTGAGCCCGCCCGGGAAGAACCTGTCGCGCACCTGGTCGACGATCTCGCCGCGGGCGATCATCGCGCCGAGGGGCACGTAGCCGGAGTTGATCCCCTTCGCCACGCAGAGGATGTCGGGGACGACATCCCAGTGCTCGCAGGCGAACCACTTGCCGGTGCGGCCGAAGCCCGCCATCACCTCGTCGAGGATCAGCAGGATCCCGTGGCGGTCGCAGACCTCGCGCACGCTCTGGAGGTAGCCGTCGGGCGGCACGATGACCCCGTTCGTGCCCGTAACCGTCTCGAGGATGATTGCGGCCACGGTGTGGGCGCCCTCGTACTCGAGGATCTCCTCGAGGTGGGGCGCGCCCGTGCACACCGGGCATGGATCGGGATGGCCGGCCGGGCAGCGGTAGGTGTACGGGTCGAACGCGCGCACGATTCCCGCCATCCCGGGCTCGACGGGCCAGCGGCGCGGATCGCCGGTCAGCGAGACGGCGCCATGGGTGGCGCCGTGGTAGGAGCGGTAGCGCGCGATCACCTTGTGACGGCCGGTGACCATGCGGGCGAGCTTGATCGCGTTCTCGTTGGCCTCGGCGCCGCCGTTCGTGAAGAACGAGACGGAGAGGTCGCCGGGCGTCACCTCGGCGAGCAGCCGGCCGAGCTCGGAGCGCGACTCGCTCGCCATCGGCGGGCCGATCGTGCACAGCTTGTCGGCCTGATCCTTGATCGCCTGGATGATCTTCGGGTGCTGGTGGCCGATGTTGACGTTGACGAGCTGCGACGCGAAATCCAGGTAGCGCTTGCCGTCGTAGTCCCAGAAGTGCCGACCCTCGGCCCCGGCAACGGCGATCGGGTTGATCGCGTTCTGCACCGACCACGAGTAGAGAACATGCTCCTTCGCGTCGGCGACGATCTGCGCGCCCAGATTCGGGTCGATGCCGCTCGGGTCTGTCTCGATCGTTGCCATCGCTCGCTCCTCCTCCGGGTCGCTCTCGTGATCGATCGTAGCTCCGAACGGCCTTGCGGTGGACGCCTTCAGAGGGGTCATGATCTGACGATGGGCCTCGCGTTCGACACGCGCCACGGGACCGACGAGCTGCTCGAGCGGGACGACGCGCTTGCGCTGCTGTCCGAAACGCTGAACGAGGCGCGGCTCGGCTTCGGGCGGGTCGTCCTCGTCGGCGGCGAGGCCGGCGCCGGCAAGACGACGCTCGTCCGCGCCTTCTGCGCCCGGCTCGAGCCGCGCACCCGCGTGCTCGCCGGAGCCTGCGACCCGCTCTCGACGCCCCGCCCGCTCGGGCCGCTGTTCGACGTGGCCACGGAGTGCGACGCGCTCGCGGACGTGCTCGGTGCCGCCGTCCAGCCCTCGGAGGTGTTCGCGGTGCTGCGCGACGAGCTTGCGGAGCAGCCGACGGTGCTCGTGATCGAGGACCTGCACTGGGGCGACGAGGCGACGTTCGACGTGTTGCGGCTGCTCTCCCGCAGGATGGATGTCCCGTCGCTCGTCATCGCCACCTATCGCGACGACGCCCTCCACCGGGATCACCCGATGCGCGTGCTGCTCGGCGACCTCGCGACTTCGGCCGCTGTCGAGCGCTTGACGCTGGAACCGCTCTCGGCCGCGGCCGTCGGGCAGCTCGCGGTCGGGATACGAGGTCGACCCCGCCGACCTGTACGCGCGCACCGGCGGGAACCCGTTCTTCGTCGCACAGGTGCTCGCGGCAGGCGAGGCGGGCGTGCCCGGCGACCGTGCGGGACGCCGTCCTCGCGCGCGCCTCCGCTCTTTCCGAGCAGGCGCTCGAGGTGCTCGAGACGGTCGCGCTCGCCCTGCCACGCGCCGAGCCCTGGCTGCTCGAAGCCGTCCTCCACGACGGCACCCGCCACATCGACGAGTGCCTCGCGAGTGGCCTCGTCACGACGGACGACGAGGCCGTCGCGTTCCGTCACGAGCTCGCCCGGGCCGCCGTCGAGGATGCGATGCTCGCCGACGCGCAGGCTCGGGTCTGCAGCGCCGCATTCTCGGTGCGCTCACCGCGGACGGCGCCGGCGAGATCGACCCGGCTCGGCTCGCGCACCACGCCGAGGCGGCGGGCGACACGGCCGCGGGGCTCGAGTTTGCCGTTGCGGCCGCTGACCGGGCGAATTCGACCGGCGCCTACCGTGAGGCGGCCGCGCAGTACGCGCGCGCCCTCAGGGTCGGCGGCGCGACGCTCTCGGCCGGCGGCGCGGCGAGCTGCTCGAAGGACGCTCGCGCGCCTGCTACCTGGCGGACGACCAGCTCGAGGCGATCGAGGTCGTCCGAGAGGCGATCGCGAGCCGGCGCGAGGAGGGCTCAACGGCTCGCGAGGCTCGAGATCTGACGGAGCTCAGCTCGTACCTCTTCTGCCGAGGGCTCTCGGGGAGGCGCAGGGGCTCTCGATGAGGCGACTCGATTGGTGGCCGGCCTGGAGGAGAGCAGCGAGGTGGCGTTCGTCGGCGCACACCGGTCGATGAGCGCGTGGGTCGAAGGCGACCCCGCCGGCGGCGCCGAGATCGCCCGCCAGGCACGGGAGATCGGCCCTCCGCTGCGGCGACGCCCGGACAGCGGTCACTGCGCTCGTCGGGCTCGCCACGATCGAGTTGCGGCTGGATCCCGACGCCGGCCTCGCCCTGATGCTCGAGGCAATCGCCGAGGCGGAGTCGACCGGCTTCACCGAGCAACACGCCCGCGCGCTCAACAACCTCGGCGGGTTCGGCCTCGCTCCTCCGCACCACGCGTTCGCGGATACCTACCTCCCGCAGGCGATCGAGTTCTGCGCGGCGCACAACGAGGATCTGTGGCACATCAACGCCCTGGCCTACGCCGCACGCAACGCCCTCGACCGGGGTCGCTGGGCGGAGGCGGCCGATTTCGCCGAGCGCGCTGCTGCAGGACCCACGCGAGTCACCCTGGCCGCACCACGAGGCGCTGGTCGTGCTCGCGCTCGTGCGAGCGCGGCGTGGCGATCCGGGGGCGGACGCTGCGCTCGACGAGGCAGAGCGAGTCGGCGTCCCGGCGGATGACCTCGGAGCGCAGCTCGACCTCGCGGGCGCGCGGGCCGAGGTCGCCTGGCTCGAACAGCGCGCCGGCGATCTCGACGCCGCGACCGAGGGTGCGCTCGCGGGCGCTCGCGGCCGCGGAGTGCGGCCGGTTGCGCACGCATCTCGTTCTGGCGCCTGCTCGCCGGTCTCGAGGTCGAGGTCCGAGCTCGAGCCACCGGCGCCCATGCGCTCGCGCTCGCCGGCGGGTGGGAGGACGCGGCCGCCGAGTGGGAGCGCTGCGCCTTCCCCTACGAGGCTGCGCTGGCGCTGATCGAGACGAACGACGAGGGCTCGCTCCGGCGGCGCTCACGACGCTCGCAGGAGCTCGGGGCTCTGCCCGCCGCGCAGCACGCCACGCGCCGACTTCGTGCCCTCGGCGTCAAGGGGGTCACGCGTGGGCCGCGGAAGGCGACGCGCGACAACCCCGCCGGGCTGACGCCGCGCGAGAGCGAGGTGCTCGAACTGGTCGCCGCCGGCTACCGCAACGCCCAGATCGCCGAGCAGCTCTTCCTCTCCCGCCGCACGGTGGATCACTACATCTCGGCGCTCCTGCGCAAGCTCGATGCCGGCTCGCGCGTCGAGGCGGTTGCCACTGCCCGGCAGCTCGGCCTGCTCCAAGACCGGTAACCCCGCGCCGCAAACAGGGCAATTCCACCGATGTCGTCGGACGGCGTCGCGGCATACCTTCGTGATGTCATTCGACGAGCGACGGGAGCGGACATGAAGACGTACGTGATCCTCCGCCGGCATGGCTGGCGGACGGGAGCCGAGCTCGAGGCGGCAGCGGCACGATCGACCGCCGAAGGCGACCGCATGGCCGACGACGTCCGCTGGATCCGGAGCTACGTCCTCGGCGAGACGGACGGATCGGTCGGCACGGTCTGCATCTACCAGGCGACCAGCCCGGAGGCGATCCGCCGCCACGCCTCGGCAGCAGACGCTCCCCGTCGACGAGATCATCGAGGTCGCGGACACCGTGATCGTGCGGCCGGACCCGATTCCCACCCTAGCCTGAGAAGGAGACGACAATGCACGCAAAGCTGATCTGTATCGCGGCGCTTCTGCTGCTCGCGCCGCTCACCGTCGCGGGGTATGCGATTGCCGACAGTGGCGGACGCTCGGACGCCGCGAAGGCCCAGAGCGCCACTGCGAGGTATCACGACCTCCAGAACGCTCTCGACGACGGCTACGTCGAGCTTCCCGCCGTCCAGGACACGACCACGGTCAAGGCGACGAATGGCTGCGCCTCGGCGAAGTCGGGGGCGGGGGCGATGGGAGTGCACTTCATCCTGGGCCGGCTGCTCGACGGCACGATCGACGCACAGACGCCGGAAGTGCTCGTCTACGAGCCGACCGCGAACGGCCGGATGAAGCTCGTGGCGCTCGAGTACGTCGCGACGGCACCGCAGTCGCTCTTCGGGCAGACGTTCACCAAGACGGATCTCGCCCCGTATGTCGGAGGCGCGGAGAACACGAACTTCGCCTGGACGCTGCACGCGTGGATCTGGAAGCCGAACCCGAGCGGGCTGTTCATGCCCTGGAACCCGAGCGTGAACTGCAACAACGCCTGAACGGACCGCCGGCGCGGCCGGCCGCGATCCTGGGGGAGCGAGGTGGGCCCGGCCGACGCCGGGCCCACCTCGCTAGAGGAGCTGCTCCCCGAACCGCGCCCGCTTCACGAAGCTGCCCGAAGCCCGGCTCGACCTGCAAGCACGACGTCCTCGACGACTACGGTACCACGAAACAGCATCACGTCAACGTCACCGGTCAACTCGGTGGCAGCTCGTTGCCTACGAGTGGGTGTTCCCGACGAAGCCGGCGAAGCACCCGCTACCCGGCGCACATACGGCTCGTTCGGCGCCGCTGTCACTACAAGGACGGCACGTTCGTGTTCCAGGCGAGCCAGGATGCCTGCGCCACGAAAGCCCGCAGAGCGGGCGGCGTTCAACTTCTGGCACCCCGACCTGGTGACGCTCCACGTGTGGGCGTGGTACCCGAACCCGAACAGCGTCTTCAGCGGGATGAACCCGTTGATGCACCCTTTCAACGCCGGCTGACGGCGATGCTCTGCACCCTCGGGCGGTAGCTGTCCGGGCCGGAACCTTGTGACACTTTGGCACAAGGTTCCGGCTCGGCGCTGTCTGCTCAGACGAGCTGCTCGCCGAACTTGCGCCCGCTCGACGAACTGCCCGAAGCCCGGCTCGACCTGCAGCACGCCGTCCTCGACGACCACGGTGCCGCGGATCAGCGTCACGTCGACGTCGCCGGTCACCTCGGTGCCCTCGTAGAGGTTGTAGTCCGACTTCGAGTGCTGGGTCTTCGCCGAGATGATCGTCTTGCGGTTGCGGGTCGAAGATCGACGATGTCGGCGTCCGAGCCGGGGGCGATCGTGCCCTTGCGCGGATAGAGGCCGAAGAGCTTCGCCGGGCTCGTCGAGAGCAGGTCGACCATCCGGTTGAGCGTGATCCTGCCCTCGTTGACGCCGAAGTGATGGATCATCTTCAGCCGGTCCTCGAGGCCGGGGCGCCGTTCGGGATCTTCGAGAAGTCGTCCTTGCCCAGCGTCTTCTGGCCGTCGAGAAGGAAGGCGCAGTGGTCGGTCGAGATCGCCGACAGCACGTCGGTGCGAACCGCGTCCCAGAGCACGGGCTGGTTCGACTTGTCGCGCACGGGGGGCGAGAAGACGTACTTGGCGCCGCCGAAGTCCGGCTCGTCGAGGTCCGTGATGTCCGTGAAGAAGTACTGGGTGCACGTCTCGCCCCAGACGGCCCAGTTCTGGTCGCGCGCGGCGCGGATCGCGTCGACGGCGTTCTTGCAGGTGACGTGGACGACGTAGAGCGGCGCGCCGGCGATCCGGGCCAGCTGGATCGCCCTGTTCGTCGCCTCGCCCTCGAGCTCGGGCGGCCGGGTGAGCGCGTGGTAGCGAGGCGCGGTGTTCCCGGCGGCGAGCGCCTCGCGCACGAGCACGTCGATCGCATCGCCGTTCTCGGCATGCACCATCACGAGCGCGCCCGTCTCGGCGGCGACCTGCATCGTCCGGAAGAGCGTCTCGTCGTCGACCATGAGCGCGCCCTTGTAGGCCATGAAGAGCTTGTAGGAGGTGATGCCCTGCTCCGGAAGCGTCGCGAGCTCCTCGAGCGTGCCTCCGTCGGTGAGGTCGGTGACGGCGATGTGGAACCCGTTGTCGATGATCGCCTTGCCCTCGCGCTTCGCGTGCCAGCCGTCGAGCGCCTCGGCGAACGACTGGCCCTTGCCCTGGATGCAGAAGTCGACGTGGCACGTCGTGCCGCCGAACGCCGCGGCCGTCTGACCGGACGTGACGTCGTCGATCGTGACGGTGCCGCCGAACGGCATGTCGAGGTGCGTATGCGGGTCGATCGCACCGGGGAGCACGAGCTTGCCGGTGGCGTCGATCACCCGGTCGGCGGCGACGTCGAGCGACGCGCCGATCAGCGCCACCCGCTCGCCCTCGATGAGCACGTCGGCGACGGTCGAGTCGGCTGCCGTCACGACCCGGCCACCCTTGATCAGCACGGACATGGGGCCTCCTCTCGCCCGGTGGTTCGCCCCGGGCCCTTTCCGGGCCCGGGGCGTTGATGATTCGAGCCTACTTCCCGCCCGGCGTGACCTTGACCGTCACCGGCTTGTAGCTCGCGCCGACGACGTCGACTCCCTGCTTCTTGAGCAGGACGAGCGCGCCCTTGGCCAGATCCGTGCGGTAGGCACCGCTCGGCGCCTTCTTGATCACCTTGAACTGCTTGGCGATTCCGGCGGTGCGATTGAACGCCTTCGCATTCATCACGCCGACGCCGCCAGGCGCCGGCCAGGTGAGCTTGTTGATCTCGTTCATCTGCCACGTCTGGTGGCCCTTGCCGAGGAGCGTGCCGTTCTTGAGCACGATCGAGGTGCAGGCGGCGACGTTGTTCCGGCAGTACGCCCAGCCCTTGAGCGATGCCGCAATGAACCTCTTCGCGACGTCACGGTTCTTCGCGTCCTTGAGATAGGCGCCGGTCGTGAAGATCCCGTCCTCGAGCATGGCCGTACCGGCCTTCTCCATCGTGATCACGTTGAGATCCTTGAGCGTGTAGAGCTTGCCCGTGTCGGGATTCTTCGTCTCGAGCACCTGGGCGAGCTCGTTGTACGTCATCGCCGCCGCCGCGTCGACCTTCTTCTGGAGGAAGAGGGTCATGTCGAACGGCTGGTTGACGATGGTGACGCTCTTCGAGCTCTTCGGATCGATCCCGTTCTTGACGAGCGCCGCGAAGAGCTCGTTCTCGTTGCCGCAGCACCAGACGCCGACCTTCTTGCCCTTCATCTGCGCCACGTTCGTGATCCCGCTCGCCTTGTGGGTGAGCTCCGTCATGCCCGACTTGTTGAACACCTGGGCGATGTTGACGAGGTCTCCGCCCTGGTCGCGCGTGGCCAGCAGCGACGGGAGCCAGTCGATCCCGAACTGCGCCTGGCCGGAGGCGACGACCTGCTCCGGCGTGATGTCGGGGCCGCCCGGCTTCAACGTGACGTCGAGGCCGAACTGCTTGTAGTAGCCCTTCGCCGCCGCCGCGTAGTAGCCCGCGAACTGCGCCTGCGGCACCCACTTGAGCTGCAGCGTGACCTTGTCCGCCGTCGCCGCTGCCGGCTTGGCCGGCCTGGCCGAGCCGAGCGAGACGAACACGAGCGCTGCAATGGCGATCACGACCGCCACGAGCCCGATGACCCGAACCTTCTTCATACGCCCTCCTCGTTGGTGGTGCATTTCACGACCTGCCTTGCCTCTGCGCGCGTTCGGCCGATGGGTACCGTCGCAGCGTTGCGATTTCGGCCAGCGAGACGGCCAGGTAGAACGCGATGCCGAGAATACAAGCCACGAGGATCGCTGCCCAGGCCGTCTCGAACTGGAACAGTGCTGCAGAGTTCTTGATCTGGATTCCGAGCTGCTGCTGGGAGCCGCCGAAGTACTCGCCGACGATCGCACCGATCATCGCGAGCACGCTCGCGACCTTGAGCGCCGTGAACACGTAGGGCAGCGACGTCGGGATCCGAACCCGGCGGAAGACGGCGGCGTTGCCGGCCGCGTACGAGCGCATCAGCTCGACCTGCTGTGGCTTGACGGACGTCAGGCCGCGGAGCGTGTTGACGAGCACCGGGAAGAAGCAGAGCAGCGCCGCGATGAAGATCTTCGAGCTCTTCTCGATTCCGAACCAGGCGTTCGCGATCGGTGCGAAGGCGATGATCGGGATCGCGCTCGCTGCGACGAAGTACGGCATCAGCGCCGACCCGAGCGGGCGGAAACGGGCGAGCACGAGCGCCGCCGCGATCCCGCCGGAGACGCCGATCACGAAGCCCCAGAAGGCCTCGGTGAACGTGTACCAGCCCGCCGGCCAGAGAACGCTCCGCTGATCCCAGAACGCGGCCGCGATCTCGCTCGGCTTGGGCAGCAGGAACTTCTGGATCCCGAACGCCTGGACGGCGAGCTCCCAGCCGACGAGCCCGAGCACGAGGATCAGCAGCGCCGGCAGCCACTCGGCCAGGAAGCGGCGGACGCGGGTCACGGCGTCTCCCTCGCCTCGTGCGACTCGCGGAGAAGCTCCCGCACCTCGGTCGCGAGCTCGAAGAAGCGCGTGTCCTCGCGCGTGTCGTTCGTCCGCGGATAGCCGAGGTCGACATCGACGAGCTTCTGCACGCGCCCGGGCCGGGCCGACATGACGACGATGCGAGACGACAGGAACACGGCCTCGGCGATCGAGTGGGTGACGAAGACCACGGTCGCCTTCGTTGCCTCCCAGATGCGGAGGAGCTCGAGGTTGAGGCGGTCGCGCGTCATCTCGTCGAGGGCGCCGAACGGCTCGTCCATCAGGATCAGCGACGGCTTGAACGTGAGCGCCCGGGCGATCGCGACGCGCTGCTGCATGCCGCCCGACAGCTGCCACGGGTGGTGGCTCTCGAATCCCGTCAGCTCGACGAGCTCGAGCAGCTCGCGGACGCGATCGCGGCGGGCAGTGCGATCCCAGCCCATCATCTCGAGCGGCAGCGAGACGTTCTTCTCGACGGTGCGCCAGTCCATCAGCGTCGCCTCCTGGAACACCATCCCGTAGTCGCGATCGAGCCGCGCCTGGTGGGCCGACTTGCCGCCGATCACCGCCTCGCCCTCGGTGGGCTGGATCAGGTCGCCGATCACGCGGAGGAGCGTCGACTTGCCGCAGCCCGACGGCCCGATCAGCGAGATGAACTCCCCGGGCTGGAACTCGAGGTCGATGCTCTGCAGCGCCGTCGTGCCACCCTTGCCGAACGTCTTCGAGACGTTCCGGATCGAGACCGCGGCGGCGTCGGTCATGCGACGTTCTCCGGGGCCCGCCGGACGACGAGGCGCTCGGCGATCGCGACGATGGCGAAGAAGAGGATGCCGAGGGCAGCGGCGATGATGTTCGTCGCCCAGAGCGCCGACGGATCGAGCGAGTAGTACTGGGCGAAGTTGAGAATCGCGCCGCCGAGGCCGTCCTGGATCGACGACGGCAGCTCGCCGATGATCGCGCCGACGACGCTCGCCGTCGCGGCCACCTTGAACGCCGAGAAGAGATACGGGAGCGCGCAGGGGAACTTGACGCGCCACAGCGTGCTCCACTCCGAGGCGGCGTAGGAGCGCATCAGCTCGAGCTTGCGGGGATCGGTCGAGTCGAGGCCACGCAGGGTGTTGATCGCGACGGGGAAGAACGTGAGGAAGGCGCTGATCACGGCGACGGGCATCCAGACCGGCAGGCCCTTGCCGCCGAGCCAGATCACGACCATCGGTGCGATCGCGAGGATCGGCACCGTCTGCGAGCCAGACGTAGGGCTGAAAGCCACGCCGAGAGGTTCGAAGTGGACACGACACGATGCGATACCGACGATGCCCGATCACGACGTAGGGCTGGAAGCCGCGCCGCATCAGGTTCGAGAAGTGGAACACGACGCCGATCGCGATGCCGACGATCGCCCCGATCGACGAATCCGGCAGCCGCCTCCGCGCGCCGTGAAGAGGGCCTTGTCGAGGAGCACGCGGGCCAGAGCGCCGGCCGCCGTTCGCCGCCGGCTCCCAGAGCCTGCTGATGATGTCCTGCAGGCGCGGCATCGCGTACTCGTCGACGTCCTTGAACGGATGCGTCCAGCCGGTCGAGAGGTAGAGCTGGCGGTACCCCATGTAGAACGCGCACAGCGCCGACGAGCACCGCGACGAAGATCCCGACGCGCTTGAGGGACATGGTGATCGGACCACGCGTATTCCGTACGCACACGTCGCGGCGCTCGCTCGAGCTGCGGATGCGCGAGCCATGGCTGCAAGCGGCGTTTTCTGGCCGCGGCCCAAATCGTCTAGGGTCGCGCCATGGCCCTCGATCCCGGTCGTGTCGTCTCCCAGCTGCGCGAGCTCCAGGAGCTCACGGGCGACGAGAACGGCGCCCAGCGGGTCGCCTGGACCGATACCTGGAACACGGCCCGCGCCTGGCTCGACGGGCTCCTCGACGGGCTGCCGCTCGAGCGCGAGCGCGACGCAGCCGGCAACGACTGGTGGACGCTGCGCGGCGAGTCCGAGCGCGCGTCCTGATCGGGGGTCACATCGACTCGGTCCCGAACGGCGGCTGGCTCGACGGCTGCCTCAACGTCGTCGCCGGCGCCGAGGTGCTGCGCCGGATCGCCGAGCAGGGCGTGCCGCCGGTCACGATCAGGCTCGTCAACTGGGCCGACGAGGAGGGCGCGCGCTTCGGCCGCTCGCTCTTCGGCTCCTCGGCCGCGGGCGGCTCGATGAGCGACCAGGACGAGCTGCGCCAGCTGACCGACAGGGACGGCATCTCCCTCCCCGACGCGCTCGCTGCGAACGGCGTCGACCTCGACCGGGCGCTCGAGGCGCGATCGCAGCTCGACTCGGCCGCGGCCTACCTCGAGCTCCACATCGAGCAGGGGCCGGTGCTCGAGTCGATGGGCATTCCGCTGGGCGCCGTGCTCGGCACCTACGGCGTCGAGCGCTGGCGCATCACGTGGACGGGCCAGGCCGCGCATGCCGGCTCGACGCCGATGGACAAGCGCCGCGACGCGCTCGCCGGCGCGGCGAAGCTCGCGCTCGCGCTGCGCGAGATCGCCGCCCAGGTCGGGAACGGCGCGGTCTGCACCTCGGGCGGCGTCGTCTGCCGGCCCGGGATCGTCACCTCCGTCGTCGAGACCGCCGAGCAGCTCCTCGACCAGCGCCATCTCGACGCCGACAGCCTGGCGGAGCTCCTCCGGCTGGCGCAGGAGGCGAGCGAGCGCTTCGCCGCCGAGGAGAACCTCGAGGTCGCCTGGGAGCGGATCTGGAACATCGAGCCGATCCTGTTCGACCCGGCGCTGATCGACCTCTGCGACGACGCGTGCCGCGCCGTCGCCGGAACGTCGCATCGCCTGCCGTCCGGGCCGCTCCACGACGCCGCCGAGGTCGCCCGCGCAGGCGTGCCGACGGTGATGCTGTTCGTGCAGAGCCTCCGCGGCCTCTCCCACACGAAGCTCGAGGACACGCGCGACGAGCACCTCGAGCTCGCCGTCGCGGCGCTCGACCGGCTGGCCGACAGCACGATCGCCCGGGTCTCCTCCGATCGGTAGAGGCGCGACGATCGCCGGCGGGCTGGTGCTCGGGGCGGCCGTGACGTGGAACATCTCGAACGTCGGCGCGATCGCCGGCGTGATGGGCGCGAGCTACGGCGTCTCCCTCGCTGCGGTGGGCCTGCTGACGACCGGGCTCTTCGTCACCCACCTCGCAGTGCAGATCCCGGGCGGGCGCCTGATCGACCGCGTCGGCGCCCGGCGGATCGGGCTTGCCTCGCTCGCGGTCGTCGCAGCGGCGAACGGCCTTGCGCTGCTCGATCCGTCGCTCGAGCTCGGGCCTCGCGGCACGGGTGCTGATGGGCCTCGGCACCGGCGCGGGCTTCGTCGCCGGCATCGATCTCGTCCGCTCGGGAAAGGGCGGCCCCTTCTGGCAGGGCGCCTACGGCGGCGCCACGATGGCCGCCGGCGGGCTCGCGCTGATGGTCGTGCCGCAGCTCGTCGGGAGCCTCGGCTGGCGCGCGCCGTACTGGACCGGCCTCGTCCTCGCCCTCCTCGGCGTGCTCCCCGTCCTCGCCGCGAGGCACGCCGGCGAGCCACTCCACCCCGAGCTGCCACGAGGCCCGGCGGCAGGGAGTGATCGGCGACCGCCGGCTCTGGCCGCTCGCGGCGGTGCAGATCGCGACCTTCGGGCTCTCGGTCGTGGCGGGAAACTGGATCGTGACCCTGCTCGAGCACGAGGGCCACGGCCGCAGCATCTCCGGCGTGGTCGGCGGGCTCGTCCTCTTCGCCGGCGTCGTCACCCGGCCGGCCGGTGGGCTCGTCGTGCGCCGCGACCGCCGCAGCGCCTGGAAGCTCGTCGCCGTCAGCCTGGTCGTGGGCTCGGCGGGCGCGCTCGTGCTCGCCGCCGCACCGCCGCTCTGGGTCGCGGCGCTCGCCGCGCTGGCCGTCGGCCTCGCGGCCGGATTCCCGTTCGCCGCCGTCTTCGACATGACGCTGCGGATCCGCCCCGACGCTCCCGCGGCAGCCGTCGGGTTCGTGAACGGCGCCGCCGTGCTCGTGATCCTCGTCTGCACGCCGCTTGCCGGCCTCACGTTCAGCCTGCCGGGCGACGGCAGGCTGGCCTTCCTCGCGATCGGCCTCGCCTGGGCGACGGCGCTCCTCGCCGTCGGGAAGGCATCCCACGCTGTGAGATAATCGGCTCCTCGGAGAGCGACTCGCACAAGGAGAGAACATGGCCCTCAGCTTCGGCGTCACCGTCCTGCCCGACCCGCCGTATCAGCGTCTCGTCGAGCTCATGGTCCTCGCCGAGAGCCAGGGGTTCGAATACGGCTGGACCTACGACTCGCACGTCCTCTGGCAGGACTCGTTCCCGATCCTGACGCTCGCCGCCACGGCGACGACGACGATGAAGTTCGGCCACCAGGTCACGAACCCCGGCACGCGTGACCCGACGGTCGTCGCGAGCCTCTACGCGACGCTGCACGACATCTCGGACGGGCGCATGGTGATGGGGATCGGCCGCGGCGACTCGGCGGTGCGCTACATCGGCCGCCAGCCCGTCAAGGTGGCCGAGTTCGAGCGCGACCTCGCGATGATCAAGCCGTTCATGAACGGCGAGGAGGTGCTCTGGAACGAGAAGGAGCTGCAGCTCAAGTGGGTTCGCCCCGAGCTCCCCGAGATCGAGATGTGGGTCGCCGGGTACGGCCCCAAGGCGCTCGCCGTGGCCGGCCGGGTCGGTGACGGCGTGATCATCCAGCTCGCCGACCCCGAGATCATCCAGTGGATCATGGGCACCGCGCGGGCGGCCGCCGAGGAGGCGGGCCGCGATCCGGCGGCGCTCAAGTGCATCGTCTGCGCGCCCAGCATGATCACCGACGACATCGCCGTGGCCCGCGACGAGACGCGCTGGTTCCCGGCGATGGTCTCGAACCACGTCAAGGACCTGATCGACCGCTACGGCACCGACGGCTCCGTCGTCCCGAAGGCGCTCACCGACTACGTCGAGGCGCGGAAGTTCTACGACTACAACGAGCACTCGCGCGTCGGCGCCAAGCACGGCGCCTTCGTGACCGACGAGATCTGCGATCGCTTCTCGGTGCTCGGCACGGTCGAGCAGGCGACGGCGAAGCTGCGGGAGCTCGAGGCGATCGGCGTCGACCAGTTCTCGATCTACCTGATGACGCACAGCCAGGAGGAGACGCTCGCGGCCTACGGCGACCACATCATTCCCGGCCTTCAAGGGCGTGGCGGCATAGGCGACATCGCAGCGGAGCAGGTCGAGGGCTGGCGCAGCGTCGCTGCGGGCTGGGAGCGCCAGCGGGAGCTGTTCGGTCGTGCAACGGCCGTGCTCTCGGCGCGGATGATCGAGCTGCTCGATCCCGCGCCCGGGCAGCGGATCCTCGACCTCGCGGCCGGGCCCGGCGAGACCGGGTTCAAGGTGCTGCCGCTGATCCAGCCGGGCGGCGAGCTGCTCTCGACGGATGCGGCGCCGGAGATGGTCGAGGTCGCGCGCCGCCGTGCCGCCACGCTCGGGCTCGAGGGCGATCGAGTTCGCGGTCGAGGACGCTGCCAACCTGACGCTGCCCGATGCGTCCGTTGACGGGATCATCTGCCGCTTCGGGTTGATGCTCGTCCCCGACATGGAGAGCGCCGCCGCCGAGATCGCGCGCGTCCTGCGGCCGGGTGGCCGGGTCGTGCTCGCGGTCTGGGCGAGCTCACGCGTCAACCCCTGGATCACCGCCGGCGGCCGGGCCGCGCTCGACCTCGGCTTCACCGACCCACCCGACTACGACGCTCCGGGCCCGTTCCGGCTCGGCGACCCGGCGCTGCTGCGCTCGGTGGTCGAGGGCGGCGGCCTCGAGATCGAGGTGATCGAGGAGGTCGTGGTGGACTGGGAGGCGGAGTCGGCCGAGGCGTGGTGGAACGCGACCCGCGACACCTCGCGCATGCTGACGACGCTGCTCGAGCGCCTGACGCCGGCCGAGGTGGCCGCGCTGCGCGAGCGGGCGCAGGAGCTCCTGCAGGAGTTCGCGGCGGCAGACGGCTCGCTCAGCGTCCCCGGGATCGCCCGCGTCGTCCTCGCCGTGCCTGCCCGAGGCGGGCGCTAGCCGCTACAGGATCGTCTGGCCGAGCGCGCTCGCGACGAGCTCGACGGCGGTGCGCGCGGTCGTGTTCTCGCGATCGAGGATCGGGTTCGACTCGACCACCTCGAACGAGCCGACGATGTCCGACTCCGCGATCAGCTCGCAGGCGAGGTGCGCCTCGCGGTAGGTCAGGCCCCCGGGAACCGGCGTGCCGACGCCCGGCGCGACCTCCGGGTCGAGTGAGTCCAGGTCGAGGGAGACGTGGACGAAGCCCGGGCCGGCGACGCGGTCGAGCGCCTCGCGCATCGCGTGCTCGATCCCGATCCGGTCGATGTCGCTCATCGTGAAGACGCGAATGTCGGCCTCGCGCAGGAAGGCACGCTCCGCAGGGTCGAGCGAGCGGATGCCGACGAGGGCCACGCGCGACGGATCGAGCGCGGGCAACGCAAGCCCGTCGTGGGCGAACCATTCCGCCGACCGGCCGAGGGCGGCCGCGAGCGGCATCCCGTGCACGTTGCCGGACGGGCTCGTCTCCGGCGTGTTGAGGTCGCCGTGGGCGTCGATCCAGATCACGCCGCCCGGCTGTCCCGCCGCGGCGGCGAGGCCGGCGAGGGTTCCCATCGCGATCGCGTGATCGCCGCCGAGCACGAGCGGGCGTGAGCCTTCGCGCACGGATTCCTCGACGAGCGCTGCGAGCGCCGCGCAGGCGTCGAGGATCTCGGGCAGGTAGCGCGCGCGCTGGTCGTGCAGGGCGAGTGCCTCCGGCTCGGGTGCGACGACGTTGCCGCGGTCCGAGACATGGAGGCCGATCTCCGTCAGCCGCTCCGCGAGACCCGCGTACCGGATCGCCGACGGGCCCATGTCGACGCCTCGCCGCGACTGGCCGAGGTCGAGCGGCGCACCGATGATCGAGACGGGCAACGTCACCGTGCGGAACCTACCGCGGCGGGCACGACCGTGCGCAGGCCGCAGTCTTGGACGGCGCTACACTTCACGGCCGCGGCGAGGTAGCTCAGTTGGTAGAGCACACGGCTGAAAACCGTGGTGTCGCCGGTTCAAGTCCGGCTCTCGCCATTCTTCTGACCGCTGCGCCGGGGCAGTGGGCTAGCGATCCGCCATCGCCACGAAGTCGCGCTCGTCGGAGCCGATGTAGATCTGCCGCGGCCGCGCGATCTTCGTCTCGCGGTCGGTGAGCATCTCCTCCCACTGCGCGATCCAGCCCGGCAGGCGGCCGAGCGCGAAGAGGACGGTGAAGTAGTCCGTCGGATAGCCCATCGCCTTGTAGATCAGGCCCGAGTAGAAGTCGACGTTCGGATAGAGCTTGCGGCTGACGAAGTACTCGTCCTCGAGCGCGATCCGCTCGAGCTCGAGCGCGATCTCGAGCTTCGGGTCGACGCCCGTCTCGGCGAAGACCGAGTCGGCGACCTCCTTGATCAGCTTCGCCCGCGGGTCATAGCTCTTGTAGACGCGGTGCCCGAAGCCCATCAGCCGCGTGCCCGCGCTGCCGTCCTTCACCGCCTCGACGAAGGCCGGCACGTTCTCGACGTCGCCGATCTCGTCGAGCATCCGCAGCACGGCCTCGTTGGCGCCGCCGTGCAGCGGCCCGTAGAGAGCCGCAATCCCGGCCGAGACGGCTGAGAACGGATCGACGTTCGACGAGCCGACGCTGCGGACGGCGCTCGTCGAGCAGTTCTGCTCGTGGTCGGCATGGAGGATGAGGAGGATCTCGAGCGCGCGTTGCAGCACCGGGTTCGGCTCGTGGCGGCCGCCGATCTCGAAGGTCATGTTGACGAAGTTGCCGACGTAGTCGAGGTCGTTGCGCGGGAGCACGTACGGGAGGCCGCGGTTGTGGCGGAAGATGAACGCTGCGATCGTCGGCAGCTTCGCGACCAGCCGCACCCGCTGGAGATACCGGTTCTCGGGATCGGAGATGTCCTTCGCGTCGGGGTAGAACGTCGAGAGCGCGCCGACGGCGCCGAGCAGCATCCCCATCGGGTGCGCGTCGTAGCGGAAGCCGGCCATGAACTCCTCGATGTTCGTGTGCACGTAGGTGTGCAGGCGCACGTCGTCCGTCCACTTCTGCAGCTGCTCGTCGGTCGGCAGCTCGCCCTCGAAGAGGAGGTACGCGGTCTCGAGGAATCCCGCCCGCTCCGCGACCTGCTCGATCGGGTAGCCGCGATACCGCAGGATCCCCGCGTCGCCGTCGATGTACGTGATCGCGCTCCGGCACGACGCCGTGTTGAGGAACGCGGGGTCGTACGACAGCAGGCCCGCTCCGTCCGCGTCCTTGATCTGGCCGAGCCCGGTCGCGTGGATCGCGCCATCGACGATCGGCAGCGTGTACTCGGCACCGGTGCGGTTGTCGACGACGGTGAGACTTTCAGCACTCACGACGGGCCTCCTGGGTCAGGGACCAGCGCTCCGGCTCTCACAACGTGTGCCGTCGCTGGTCCGGCACCAGCGTAGCCCGGGACCGGCGAGCGCCGCAGCAAGAGGAGGCCGGTTCGGCCTGCGCGTTTCCCTGCGTATCCTGCCGATTCCCCCGCGCAAACGGAGAGACGTCGGGGACGGAGACCCGCTCCGCCGACGCCTCTCGTTGCTCCTGACACTAGCGCACCCGGCGGCTGGATACCAGTCCCCGCGCGAAAGGCGTCACGCGACCCGGATGCTGAGCGGCCGGCCGACGACCGCGTGCAACATCGCCGCCGCGTTGCCGTTCGAGATCGCGACCGACATGTTCCGGTAGCTGTCCTCGAACAGGATCACCTCGCCCGCGCGGGCATCCGCGAACGTGCGGGCGGCCACCGCGTAGTAGCGCGCGCCGGAGAGCTCGAGCTCGAGCCGGGTTCCCGGCGCGACGCCGACCCGCTCGAGATCGTCGCGCGTCAGGTTGAGCGCGATGTTCCCGAAGCTGTCGACGTAGAGCATGGTCGCGTGGACGACGCCGTCGCCGTACGACGGCTCCGGCAGCTCGAGCCGCACGAGCGCCTCCGGGTCGATCGGGGGGCCGAGCTCGCCGATCGCGACGCCGCGCGAGAGATGCGCGGCGGCCGGGGCGAAGAGGTCCCGGCCGTGAAACGTCCGCGAGACGTTCTCGAGCGCGTAGCTCGGGTTCGCGAGCTCGTGCGCGTCGGTGATCCCGGCCCGCTCCGCCGCCGGCACGAGCAGGCCGTTGTCCGGGCCGACGTAGAGCCGTCCCTCGCCGTCGCGAAGCGCGAGCGGCCGGCGATGGCTGCCGACGCCCGGATCGACGACCCCGAGGTGGACGCCAACGGGCATGTAGGGCAGCGTGTTCGCAAGCACGAGCGCCCCCTGCAGCACGGCCTGGGCGGGAATCCCGTGCGTGATGTCGATGATCTGGGCCTCGGGCGCGATCCGCTTGATCACGCCGTGGCAGGTGCCGACGAAGTCGTCCTGGAGACCGAAGTCGGTGAGGAAGGTGATGAACACCGGCGCTGCCGAGTCTACGAGGTCGGCCGGCTCGCGGCGATGTCGCTCTCGGAAAGGCCGGCCACGGCCGCGGCGAGCCCCTCGCTCGAGTGCGGCAGGGCTTCCGCGACGATCCGCAGCCCGGCCTCCCGCGCTGCCCGCGACGTCTCGGGCCCGATCGAGACGACCGGGAGACCCGTCGCGAGCGCTGCCAGAGCCCTCGCGGACGACGCCGACGTGAGGATGACGAGGTCCGCGGCCGGGAACTCCTTCGGCTGGAGCTCGCGGGTGCGGTAGAGGAGCACGACGTCGGCCCCGAGCTCGTCCGGCAGGAGCGTGCGGGCACCCTCGGCTGCTGCGAACAGCACGCGGCCCGCGGGCCGCGGCAGCTCGGCGAGCAGGCCCTCCTGGGTCGCCACGGACGGCACGAGGTCGGCGCCGCCGAGCACGTCGGCCGTTGCCGGGCCGATCGCAGCGACGCGTGGCAGCGGGCCGGCGGCGCGGCGGCGCAGCTCGCGCGCCCCGTTCGCGCTCGTGACGACGACCCAGTCGTACGCCGAGACGTCGATCGGCGCGTCACCCGAGCGGCTCGATCGCGATCAGCGGGCAGTGAACGACCTCGTGGCCCAGCCGCTCGAGCCTGCCGACGAGGTCCTGCTCCTGTCCCGCCGGCCGCGTGACGACGATCTTCATCGAGCGAGCGGAAGCAGCTCGGCCGCGAGCGCGGCAGGATCATGCCCCGAGCGCCGCTCGATCCATGAGCCGTCCTCGGCTGCGATCAGCGCCGTCAGGGTGCTGCCGTCGTGGTGCGCGGCGACCGGCGCGAGGCAGCCACCGCCGATCAGCGCCACGCAGCGCCGCTCGGCCTCGACCCGGGCATGCGTCTCCGGATCGTCGACGTGCGAGACGAGATCCTCCTCGCCGGCCCGCACCTGCAGGGCGAGCGCCCCCTGCCCGGCCTCCGGCAGCATCACGGCGGGGTCGATCCGGAGCCCGATCTCGCTGCCCAGCCCTAAACGGTCTAGACCACAAGAGGCGAGCACGATGGCGTCGAGGCCGCGCTCGCCGCGCTTGCGCAGGCGCGTGTCGATGTTGCCGCGCAGCGGCTCGATCGAGAGGGTCGGCTCGAGGGCGAGCAGCTGGGCGCGGCGGCGCGCCGATGCGGTGCCGATGCGCATCCCGGGCCGGATCGCGTCCGCGCCGCAGAGGGCGTCCCGGGGATCCTCCCGCTGGGTGTAGGCCCCGACGACGAGGCCCTCGAGGTCGGAGGAGGTCATGTCCTTGGCCGAATGGACGGCCACGTCGATGCGGCCCTCGAGCAATGCCTCCTCGAGCTCCTTGACGAAGACGCCGCGGGCGCCGATCTCGCCGAACGGGCTCGTCCGGTCGCGATCGCCTGCCGTCGTGATCGGCACGAGCGCGACGTCGACCGTTGCCCCTCCAACCCGTTGCCCGCGCAGCGCATTCGCGGCGCGCTCGGCCTGGGTCAGTGCGAGCCTACTGCCGCGGGAGCCGACGCGAAGCAGCACAGCGGCGAATCGTGGTGCGTGGCTCACCGCACAGGAGGCGGCCGCGCGGGCGGATACGGACGAATGCGGTCGGTGCCTGCAGCGGCAGCGGCCTCCCGACGATCACCGGTCGCGTCACGACTGCTCCTCCTCCCCCAGTCCGAACAGGTGGCGCACGACGTCAGCATAGACCACACCGTCCGCGCCGGCTGCTGCCTCTTTCATTCGCACGGTCGGCAGGTGGAGGATCTTGGCGACGATCTGCGACGTCATCGACTCGACGAGCTTGCGCTCGCTCTCGGGCAGGCGGCCGAGACGGCCCTCGGCCTTCGCGAGCTCGCCGGCCCGGATCTCCTCGGCGCGGGCGTGCAGCGAGGCGATCGCAGGCACGACGGCCAGCGACGCCTGCCACTCCCGGAACCGCTCGGCCTCGACGGCGACGATCTGCTCGGCGCGCACCGCCTCGACGCGGCGGCCGGCCAGTGAGGCTTCGACGACGGCCTCGAGGTCGTCGACGTCGTAGACGAAGCAGCCGTCGATCGTCGAGAGCGACGGGTCGACGTCGCGGGGCACGGCGAGGTCGACGAAGAGGAGCGGCCTGCCGCGGCGGCTCCGCAGGGCGGCGGTGGCCGTGGACGGGTCGACGACGAAGCCCGGAGCGCTGGTCGACGTGACGACGACGTCGGCCGTGGCCAGCAGTCCCGGAATGTCCTCCAGCCCGACGGCCCGCGACTCGACCCGCGCCGCGAGCTCTTCCCCGTGGGCGATCGTCCTGTTCGCGACCGCCGCGATTCGGGCTCCGCGCGAGCGCAGGTTGCGCGCCGTCAGCTCGCTCATCTTGCCGGCGCCGACGAGCAGGACGGAGCGGTTGTCGAGGTCGCCGAACACCTGCTGGGCGAGGGCGGCCGCGGCGGCCGGCACGGAAGCGGGGCTCTCGCCGATCGCCGTCTCGACGCGAGCGCGACGGCCCGCGTGGAGCGCCTGGCGGAAGAGGCGATCGAGGAGCGGGCCGGTGGCGCCGACCTCGAAGGCGTCCCGCACCTGGCCGAGGATCTCCCCTTCGCCCGGCACGAGCGAGTCGAGCCCGGCGGCGACGCGGAACAGGTGCAGCGCGGCGCTGTCGTCGCCGAGCCGGTAGAGCACGGGAGCGAGGGCCGCGCCGTCGTCCCCTGCGAGGGCGAGCAGCGAGGCGCTCGCCCGTTCGTCCAGGTGGTCGCTCGCGTCGTCGCTCGCGAGGTAGAGCTCCGTGCGGTTGCACGTCGAGAGCACGACCGCTTCGCACCCGAGCGCGAGCTCGCCGGCGAGCGCGGCGGCGCCGTCGGCGTCGACCGCGACGCGTTCCCGCAGCTCGACGGGAGCCTGGCGGTGCGAGACGCCGACGAGGGCGAGCCTCATGAGGCGAAGTGGGTGAGTGGGAGGACGGCCACGACGAGCAGGAAGCCGACGACGAGCAGCATCGCGAAGCGGCGGCCACGGAGACCGATCTCGCGCCGCAGGATCAGCCCGGCCGCCGTCAGCGCCCAGATCGCGAGCGTGACCGCCATCGGCACGTCGAAGTCGCCCCGCTTGAAGCTGCCGAGCCCGACGATGATGCCGGCCGAGAGGACGACGAGCGACACGAAGGCGGTGCGGGCCGAGAGGCGGTCGAGCGACTCGAGGGGCGGCAGCTTGAGCTTCAGCACCCCGGTGTCGCGTTGCTTCAGGCGCCGCTCCTGCCAGAGGTAGAGGCCGGCGAGGCCGGCCGCGAGCGTCAGCCCGGCGAGACCCGCGAGCATGAGGCCGACGTGGAGCGCGAGCAACCAGCCGGCCGTGTCGTGCGTCGACACGCCCGTGCCGCCGCCGGCCCAGGCGGCGACGAGCAGCGCGACGGCAAACGGCATCACCGCGAGGCCGAGCATCCGGTAGCGCGGCGTGCAGCCCCAGATCAGGTAGGCCCCGACGACGAGCCAGACGAACAGGTTCAGCGCCCCCGCCCATGTGCCCCACGGGAAGCCGTCGCTGTCGAGCATCTGCGCGATCAGCAGCGCCGTCTGGGCGAGCCAGCCGATGCGCACGCCCCAGATGCCGAGCCGAGCCGAGGCACCCGTGCCGCGGAACGCGCCGGCATAGGCGACCGCGGCCTCTCCGTAGCCGATCAGCGCCGGCCAGACGAGCAGCTCAGCCATCGGAGCGGCGACCGCGCGCCAGCTCGACGAGCTCGCCGGTCTCCCGCTCGAGGCGGGTCAGCTTTGTCGCGATGATCGCCACCCAGAGGACGACGAACACGAGCACGACCCCGTAGGCGAGCGCGACGTACTGGCCCTGGCTCACGCCAGCGCCTCGATCACGACAGTGCCTCGCGAAGCTCGCGGAGGTTTTGCATCGGTGCGCTTCCCCACGAGCTCGACGCGATACATGACGTACGCGAGCAGCGAGATCGCGGCCCAGCAGACGAGGAAGGCGGTGAACATCGTGTTCGTCATCTGCGGCCCCTCGCGGGTGAAGACGGTCGGGTGGATGAAGTCGCTCGCCAGCCTGATCGCGAAGAAGCTGACCGGGATCAGCGCCACGCCGAAGAGCGCGTAGACGGCGCAGATGCGCTCCCTGCGGGCACCCTCGTCGATCGAGAACCGGAGCATGAAGTACGCGCAGTAGAAGAGGAAGAGGACGAGGAACAGCACGAGCTGGTTCGAGCTCCAGCTCCACCAGACGCCCCATGAGGCGCGCGCCCAGATCGAGCCGGTGATCAGGGTCAGCGCCCCGAAGATCGTGCCCTGGTGGATCCAGGTGTAGCTCTCGAGGTCGCGGCGCTCGCCACCGACCCAGAGGAGCCGCAGCGCCTTCCAGGCGCCGAGCCCGAAGCAGAGATAGGCGGTGAGGGCGATCGGCACGTGGAAGTAGAAGATCCGCTGCGAGACGCCCTGGTTCGCGTCCTCGGGCGCGACGATCAGCGCGAGGAGGACCGCGAGGCCGAGCAGGCCGGCAGCGGCAAACGCGAGGATCGGGAGGTTATTCCGTGACGACATATTCGAAGGTTGCCCAGGCCAGTATCGCGAACACGAGGTCGTAGAGGCCGAGGAATGACAGGTAGGTCGATCCCTGCGGCGAGATGCCTGCCCCGACGCCACCCACGACGAGCGGGATCGCGAGCGGGAGGAACAGCAGGGGCAGGATGACCTCGCGGCCGCGGCTGACCGCGGCCATCGCGGCGAGCAGCGTCCCGACGGCGCAGATCCCGATGCTCGCGAGCACGACGCCGGCGATCGCGACCGCGTCGACGGGGGCGAAGAAGAGCGCGAACGCCGGAATCGCAACCAGCTCGGCCGCGCCGAGGAAGGCGAGCGTGGCGAGCGACTTGCCGAGCCAGATCGCGCTGCGGTCGCACGGGGCGAGCACGAGGCCGTCGAGCGCGCCTCCCTCGCGCTCGGGTGCCCACGCCCGCGCGAGGCCGAGCAGCGCCGTGAAGATGATCGCGATCCAGAGCAGGCCGTACGCCGCGTCCTCCCCGGTGCCGGCCGGGAGCGCGAAGTGGAACACCGCGAGCGTCGAGAGGACGAACAGCAGCATCGCCGGCAGGGTGTCCCTCGCCCGGAGCTCGAGCTTCAGGTCCTTGCGCGCGAGCGCGACGACGTCGGATGTGTAGAGCGACAGGGAGCTCATGCGAGGGCCAGCCGGTGGGTTGCGAGCGACGTGACGCGAGCGGGATCGTGCGTGGAGAGCACGATCGTGCGCTCGCCGGTGAGCGCGGTGAGCTCGCGATCGAGCAACGCGGCCCCTTCCTCGTCGAGCGCGGTGAACGGCTCGTCCAGCACGAGCAGCGCCGGGTCATGGAGGAGCGCCCGGCACAGCGCCAGGCGCTGGGTCATTCCGCGCGAGTAGGTCGAGACGCGGTCGCCGCGAACGTCCCAGAGACCGAACCGCTCGAGGAGCATCCCGCTCCGCTCGCGCCGCTCCGGGACGCGATAGAGGCGACCGAAGAGGTCGAGGTTCTCGAGGGCCGTGAGCTCGCGGTAGAGGAGCGGCTCGTGCCCGACGTAGCCGAGATCGGCTCGCTCGGCGTCGATCGTCAGCGTGCCTTTTGTCGCCGCAGCGAGCCCGGCGACCAGCCGCAGGAGCGTCGTCTTGCCCGATCCGTTCGGTCCCGTGACGAGCAGGAACCCGGCGCGCGGAACGCTGAACGAGACCCCTCGCAGCGCCCGCTTGCGGCCGTACCGCTTCTCGAGGCCTTCCCCGACGATCATCGCGCCCTGCCTCCCCCTCCGCCTGACGGCCGCAAGGTAGCGGTCATGTGGCTAGACCGTCGTCGCGAGGACGACGAAGACGAAGAAGACGACGCTGATCACGCCGTTGACGGTGAAGAAGGCCGCGTCGAGCCGGCGCAGATCGCCGGGACGGACGAGCGTGTGCTCGTAGATCAGGAGGCCTGCGACCGCCAGGACACCGAGCCAGTAGAAGACATCGCTGCCGAGACCGATGCCTACGGCCGCAAGCAGCAGGACGGCGGCAACGTGGAAGAGACGCGCTCCCGTGAACACCCCGCGCTCCCCGAACCGCGTGGCCCACGAGCGCAGGCCGGCGGCCCGGTCGTGCGCCAGGTCGAAGAGCGAGTAGAAGAGGTCGAAGCCGGCAACCCACAGCCCCTGGGCGGCGAAGAGCGCCCAGGCCTCCCACGGCGCCGAGCCCGTCACGGCGAGCCAGGCGCCGAGTGGTGCGAGGCCGGTGCAGGCGCCGAGCCACAGGTGGCAGAGCCACGTAACCCGCTTCAAATAGGGGTAGATGACGAACATCGCGACCGGGATCGGCCAGAGCCAGCGCACGATCGGCTCGAGCTGGAAGGCGGCCACGAGGTAGAGCGCGAGCGCTGCGGCGCACAGGGCCCACACCTGCGCCCTGCTCAGGATCCCGGCCGGGATCTCGCGCGAGGCGGTGCGCGGGTTGCGGGCGTCGAGCTCGGCGTCGACGAGCCGGTTGAGCGCCATCGCCAGGGTGCGGGCGCCGATCATCGCGAGCGTCAGCCAGATCAGGTTGGCGGTGCCCGGGTAGCCGTCGAGGGCGAGGAACGCTCCCACGTAGGCGAACGGCAGCGCGAAGACGGTGTGCTCGAACTTGACGAGCGAGGCGAAGCGGCGGGGCAGCGAGAGTGCGGTCGTGCTCATGTCTGCTTGTGTGTCGAGCGCTGGTCGCCGGCCGCCAGCTCGAGCCCGTGGACGAGCGCCGGCTGCAACACGGCGAAGCCGTCCCGGCAGCCTCCGGGCGAGCCGGGCATGTTCACGATCAGCGTCGCTCCGCGGAGCCCGGCGAGGCCGCGAGAGAGCATCGCGTGCGGTGTTCGGGTGAGCGCGCCGGCGCGGATTGCCTCCGAGATCCCGGGCGCCTCCCGGTCGAGCACCGTCCTGGTCGCCTCGGGAGTGACGTCGCGCGGCGAGAACCCTGTGCCGCCTGTTGTCAACACAACCGAGCTTCGGGCGGCGAGGTCGGCGATCGCCTCGGCGATCTCGTCGCGCTCATCGGGGACGATCCGGCGCTCGACCGCGAACCCGTCTGCCTCGAGCAGCTCGGCGAGCGTGTCGCCGCTCAGGTCCTCGCGCGTGCCGTGGTGCACCCCGTCCGAGATCGTCAGCACGGCCGCGTTCATACGGCCTCCTTCGTCTTCTCGACGAGCGTGACGTCGGAGATGACCATGGTCTTGTCGATCGCCTTCGCCATGTCGTAGACGGTGAGCGCGGCGACGCTGGCGGCGGTCAGGGCCTCCATCTCGACGCCGGTCTGGGCGGTCGTCTCGGCCGTCGCCTCGATCTCGACACCGGTAGCAGCGATCGAGAGGCGCACGTCGATCGCGGTCAGCGGCAAGGGGTGGCAGAGCGGAATCAGCTCGCTCGTGCGCTTGGCCGCCATGATCCCGGCGAGCTGGGCGGTCGTGAGGGCATCGCCCTTCGGCAGCTCACCGAGGCGGGCGACCGTCTCGGGCGCCATCAGCACGGTGGCGCGCGCAACGGCGCGACGGCGCGAGAGCGGCTTGTCGCCGACGTCCACCATGCGGACGGCGCCGTCGGGGTCGACATGGGAGAGGCCGCTCATCGCCCGTCATCGTACTGGCGCCGGGGCGCCGTCACGACCGTCGTGCCGCTCAGGCCGGGCGCTCGGCGAGCGTCACCTTCACGGCCCGCCGGTCGGTGCCGCCGCGGAGAACGGTGAACGTGACCTGCTGGCCCGCTGCGAGCCTCGCCACCGCCCGCGAGACGTCGTCCGCACCGGCGACCCGCATCCCGTCGATGCCGACGATCACGTCGCCGCCGAGCGAGACCTCGCGGCCGTTGTAGTCGACCGTGTGCGTGCCGCCGTGCAGCCCGGCGCGGGAGGCCGGCGTGCCGGGCTCGACCTTCGCGATCAGCGCTCCGTGGGGAGAGTCGAGGCCGAACTTCTTCGCGAGCCCGGGCGTGACGTCCTGGGTCGTGACCCCGACGTAGGCGTAGGCGACCTTGCCCGTCCGCAGCAGCTGATCGAGGGCGCGCTTGGCGGTGTCGATCGGGATCGCGAAGCCGACGCCTTCGGCGTTGCCGCTCGTCGAGCGAATCTGGGCGTTGATGCCGATCACGCGCCCGCGCGCGTCGAAGAGCGGCCCGCCGGAGTTGCCGCGGTTGATCGGCGCGTCGATCTGGATCGCGTCGGCGACGCTGTAGCCGGAGGTGAGCGAGTCGATCGTCCGGTCCGTGGCCGAGACGACGCCGACCGACAGCGAGCTCTGCTCGCCGAAGGGGCTGCCGATCGCCGCGACGGGCGTCCCGACGACGACGGTGGACGAGTGGCCGAGCGGCACCGGCGTCAGCGCGTGGTCGGCGGCGTCGACGCGGACGGCGGCGACGTCGCTGAACAGGTCCCAGCCGATGATCGTCGCCGGCACGCGGTCGCCGTCGCGGAACTCGACGTAGAGCTTCTCGGCGCCCTTGACCTTGCCGCCGCTGTTCTCGGAGACGTTCGTGACGACATGAGCGTTCGTCAGGATCGTGCCCTTCGCGTCGACGACGAACCCCGAGCCCTGCGATTCGCCGTCGGCGCCGAGATCGGCGTACAGCGTCACCACGCCGGGCGCGCGGCGGGCGTAGATCGCCGCCGGGTCGAAGCGGTTGCCGAGCGCCGGGACGGCGACGGACGGCGAGTCGGTCTCGGTGAGCGTGCTCTGGACGACGACGGTGGTCGTCGAGCCGTCGGTTGCGCCGATCAGGCTGCCGAGGGCGAGGGCGACGCCGGCACCGAGGATCGCGGCGACGGCAGCAACGGCGAAGACCGGGGCGCGCACGGAATCACTGTAGCCGTGCCGTTCGGCAGGCCCGAACGTTGGCGCGGCCGCGTTTCCACGTGGAAACGCGGGTGCCGGCGACCGTTTTCACGTGGAAACGGTCGCCTCAGGCCGACAGGGGCGCGGGCGGGCGGAGAACCGCGCCTTCGGCCGGCAATTCGAGCGTGAAGACCGTCGCACCGGGCCTGCTCGTCACGGTGACCGTGCCGCCCATCCGGCCCGCGAGCTCGCGGGCGATCGCGAGCCCGAGCCCGCTCCCGGACGCCTGGCCGCCGTCGACCCGGTAGAACCGCTGGAAGACGCGCTCGAGATGCTCTGCCGGGATGCCGGGGCCGTTGTCCTCGACCGCCAGGGCGACGCGGCTGCCGCGCTGCTCGACCCGAAGCCGGACCGTCGTCCCCGCCGGCGTGTGCACGAGCGCGTTGCCCGTCAGGGCCCGCGCGATCTGCTGGATCCGCTCCTCGTCCGCGTGGGCCCAGACATCCTCGTCGACGTCGAGCAGGAGGGTGTGCCCCGAAGCGTCGGCGAGGGCGAAGAAGTCCTCCGCCACCTGACGCGCGATCTCGGCGAGCCCGACCTCCTCGTCCTCGATCCGGATCCGCCCGGCGTCCATCCGCGACAGATCGAGCAGGTCGGTGGCGAGGTTGGTGAGCCGGTCGACCTGGCTGCGCGTCGTCGCGAGGAACTCCCTCCGCGTGCTCTCGTCGAGATCCTCGTCGTCGAGGAGCTCGAGGAACCCGGCGATCGAGAACAGCGGCGTTCGCAGCTCGTGCGACGCGTTCGCGACGAACTCCTTCCGCGCGCGGTCGAGCTGGGCCAGCTGCAGGCGCATCCTGTCGAACGACGCGGCCAGCTGACCGACCTCGTCGAGGTCGGTGTCGATCACGGGCTCGTCGAACGCTCCCTCGGCGATCCGGTCGGCCGCCCGCTGCAGGCGGCTGAGCCGGCGTGCGTGCACCTCCGCGACCGCGAACCCGAGCACGACGGAGATCAGCAGCGCCGCGACCGTGGCGAAGAGCAGCCGCCGCTTGACGAGCGCGACGGTTGCGAGCTGGTCCGAGAGCGAGCTCGTCAGGAGCATCACGTCGCCCCCGGTGAGCAGCGGCACGGCGACCTCGGCGTACTCGCGCCCGTCGTGCCTGACGCGGGCGCGGACGGTGCCGACGCTCGCCGCGGCACGGAGCGCCGTCGGGTCCGACTCCATCTCGGAGCCGCCGACCGTGGCGGAGTCGGCAAGCGACAACAGCGTCCGTTTCTCCGGAGTGCCGCCGACACCGAAGATGACGACCCGCGAGTTCGCGACGAAACCGGCAGTGTCGACGAAGTCGCCGAGCGACAGATTGTTCTGCGCGACCCGCGTCGCGAAGTCGATCGTCAGGATCTGCGCGTCGGCCTCCTGCTGATCGAGCTTGGCCTCGACCAGGCGGCGCTCGAGCGAGGGCACGATGATCGCGTACGCGGCGAGGAGCGCGCAACCGACGATGACGAGCAGCGCCAGCGACAGCTTGACGCGGATGCCGCCGGGGATGGTCATCCGTCGCGGAAGCGGTATCCGGCGCCACGCACGGTCAGGATCAGCTCGGGCTCCCGCGGCTCCTGCTCGATCTTCTCGCGCAGATGCCGGACGTGCACGTCGATCGTGCGCGGCTCGCGGTAGTCCGCGCCCCCGCGCAGCCGTTCGAGCAGCTGCCGGCGCGAGTAGACGACGCCCGGATTCGACGCGAGCAGCGCCAGGAGCTCGAACTCGACGAAGGTGAGCTGGACGGCCTCGCCGCGAACCTCGACGGTGCGCCGCGGCAGGTCGATGCGGACGTCGCCGCGGTCGATCGTCTCCTCCCTCCGGCCGCCCAGATGGGGCGTTGCAGCGCGACGCAGCACCGCCCGCACGCGGCTACGGAACTCGCGGATCAGGAACGGCTTCGTGATGTAGTCGTCCGCGCCGAGCTCGAGCCCGAGCACCTTGTCGAGCTCGTCGTCGCGGGCCGTGAGCATGATGATCGGGACGGTGCTCCCGGCGCGGAGCCGCTTGCAGACCTCGAGGCCGTCGATCTTCGGGAGCATGATGTCGAGCACCACGAGGTCGACGTCCTCCTCGGCGAAGCGCCTCAAGGCCTCCTCGCCGTCACGGGCCTGCACGACGCGATAGCCGTCGCGCTCGAGGGGGTACGTCAGGAGCTTCTGGATCGAATCCTCGTCGTCGACGAGCAGAATGGTGGGGGACTCCGGCATCGTCGCGATGGCTCGTGCGGGGTGGAAACCCGGCACGCCGTACTATAGCCCCCGTCGTGCCGGCCTCAGACTCATCCGGACGAGGCGGTCAGCGAGCGCCCCGTGCTACACGGCAGGAGGGACGCAAACGGCGTGTCAGACGCGGTTCCGTCGACCAGCCGATCAACGGCCGGCTCGTGCGGGCGGCGTCCCTGCTCGTGCTGGGGCCGATCCTCCTGCTTGCGCTGACGATCGGGCGACCAGGCCCGTTTCCCGCCTCGACGCTGCCGCCCTCCTTCGACGGCCCCTCGGCCGTGGCGCTCGCGACCGACCTGTCCCTCAACTATCCCTCCCGTCAACCGGGCTCGGGCGGCGCAGCGGGAGCAGCCCAGTGGGTGAAGGACAAGCTCGGCCTGTACGGCCTCACCGCCGCCGAGGACAACTGGGACGAGAGCATCCCGGGTCTCGGCCGCGTCCGGCTGCAGAACCTCGTCACGGTCGTGCCCGGCTCGACGGACGACGCGATCCTCATCCTCGCCCACCGCGACGATACGGGCGTCGGCCCGGGCGCGAACGACAACGCCTCCGGAACCGCTGCGCTGATCGAGCTCGCGCGCGGCTACGGACGGCTCGGCACCGTGGCGGGCCGGCCGACGCCCCAGCACACGCTCATCTTCCTCTCCTCGGACGGCGGCGCCTATGGCGGCTACGGCGCCGAGCGGTTCGCCTCGACCTCTCCGTACCGCGACCGGATCAAGGCGGTCGTGTCGCTCGACGGGCTCGCAGGCAGCGCACGGCCGCGGCTCGAGCTGGCCGGCTTCGAGCCACGCTCGCCCGCTCCGGCCCTGATCAGGACGGCGGATGTCCAGGTCGCCGCCCAGCTCGGCCGGCCGCCGGCTCGAGCCGGCTGGCTCGTCCAGCTCGTCGACCTCGGCATGCCGTTCGGCTACGGCGAGCAGGCGCCGTTTCTCGGTCGCAAGATCTCGGCGATCCGGCTCGGGACGGCGCCGGACAACAATGTCGGCGCTGCCATCGACACCCCCGGGCGTCTCAATTCGACGCGCTTTCTCCGCCTCGGGCGGGCATCCGAGTCGATCCTGGCGTCACTCGACGGCGGCATCGAGCTCGCGGGGGGCACGGCAGGGCACGTCTACCTGGGGAGCCGGATCATCCGTGGCTGGGCAATCGAGCTGGTTCTGCTGACGACCCTGGTCCCCTTCCTCGTCGGAGCGATCGACCTGTTCGCCCGCAGCCGGCGCAGGCGGCTGCCGCTGGCAGGGGGCTGGCGGGCGCTCCGGACGCGGTTCGGCGTCTGGCTCTGGATCGGGCTCCTGGTCGGGCTCGGTGCCCTCGCCGGGGTGTTCCCTCGTGGCTCGTCGATCCCGCCGCCGCCCGGAAGCGCGGCGGTCAGCGACTGGCCCGTTGCCGGGCTCGCAGTCCTCGGCTTGCTCGCGGTGCTCGGCTGGTTGCGGGCGCGCCGGGTGCTGATCCCCGTCGCTCCCGCCGGCGATGACGACGTGCTCGCCGCCTATGCCGTCTCGCTCGTGGCCCTCGGCGGCGTCGCGATCGCGACCGCGCTGATCAGCCCGTACGGCCTGCTGTTCGTCGTCCCGTCGCTCTACGCCTGGCTGTGGCTGCCGCAGGTGGAGCGGCGCTCGTCGTGGGCTCGCGACATCCTCTACGGGGTCGGGCTCGCCGGGCCGGCGCTGGCAGTTGTCGCGATCGGCACCCAGCTCGGGCTCGGGGTCGACGCCCCGCTCTACCTCGTCTCGCTGATGACCCTCGGATTCATCCCCTGGACGACCGTGCTCGTGCTGCTCGCGTGGGCCGCGATCGCGTGCCAGCTCGGCGCGCTCGCGGCCGGCCGCTACCGGGCGGTGCCGCGCCGAGCGCCGACGCCCGGTTTCCGTCGCCTGCTCCGGCGCTGAGCGCTACAGCGGCAGGTAGCCGATCGGCGCTCCCGCGGCGAGCACGTCCGTGCCGCGCGGGATGTGGACGATCGCGTCGGCGGCCGTCGTCTGCACGATCATGTGCGACTCCTGCCCGGCGAGGGGGTCGAGGACCGGGCCGGCGTCGCTCCACGAGATCCGCGCGCGGGCAAAGTCGTCGCGCTCGGGCCGCGGCGTCACCGCCCGGGCGAGCGCTCCCGGCCGAAACGGCGGCGCCGGCTCGGGGTGCCCCTGGAGAGCACGCAGCGCCGGCGTCACGAAGAGCAGCGCTCCCACGAGCGACGAGAGCGGGTTCCCGGGCAGCCCGAACACGAGCGTCGCGTCGCGAACGCCGAACGCGAGCGGCTTGCCGGGCCGCATCGCCACTCCCCAGAAGACCTCCTCGACGCCGAGGCGGGCCTCGACCCGGCGGACGAGGTCGTGCGGTCCGACCGAGACGCCGCCGGAGGTGACAACCACATCCGCCTCGAGCGCCCGCGCGAGAGCCTGCTCCAGAGCCGCTTCCGTGTCCTCCGCCGGGGCGAGTCGCTCGACGACGGCGCCTGCCTCCTCGAGCACGCGCGCCAGCATGATCCCGTTCGACTCGTAGATCTGACCGGGCTCGAGTGCCTCTCCCGGCGCGCGCAACTCGGAGCCGGTGACCAGGATCGCGACCCGCGGCGCACGGTGCGCCGTGATCGCCTCGATCCCGCAGGCGGCGATCGCGCCGACGCGCGCCGCGGTGAGGACGTTCCCGGCCGCGAGCACCTCGTCGCCCGCCCGCACGTCACCACCACGGCTGCGAATGTTGTCCTGCGTGGCTACGGCGGCGGCGATCTCGATCTCGGTGGGCCGCACGACGACGCGCTCGACCGGGATCACGGCATCGGCACCGTCGGGGACGACGGCGCCCGTCGAGATCTCGATCGCCTCACCCGCGCCGAGGCTCCTCGTCGCGGGCCGACCCGCGGCGGAATGACCGACGACCGGCAGCACGCCGGGAGTGTCGCCGGCCCTGACCGCGTAGCCGTCCATCGACGAGCTCGGGAACGGCGGCAGGTCGACCGCGGACGCGACGCCGCGGGCCAGGATCCTGCCGGCAGCGCGGGAGAGTGGGACGTCCTCCACGGGAAGAGCCCGGGCCTGCGCGAGGACGGCGGCGAGCGCATCGGCGACGGGCAACAGCGAGCTCACGATCGCACGCTACACCAGGGAGGAAGCGGGTACCCTCGCGGCGTGATCTCGGTCGTTATCCCCGTGCACGACGAGGAGCGGAGCGTTGCGCTGCTCTATGACGAGCTGGCCGCCGCGTTCGACGGCGACGGCCGCTCCTGGGAGGCGGTCTTCGTCGACGACGGCTCGACCGACGGCACCTTCGGCGCCCTCACGCGGCTCCACGACGCCCACGACAACGTGCGCGTCGTCCGCCTGCGACGCAACTTCGGCAAGGCAACGGCGCTCGATGCCGGCTTTGCCGAGGCGGCAGGCGACATTGTCGTGACTATTGACGGCGACCTTCAGGACGACCCCGCGGAGATCCCGCGGCTGCTGGCCAAGCTCGACGAGGGCTACGACCTCGTCTCCGGGTGGAAGACCAAGCGGCGCGACCCGATCACACGCCGCATCCCGTCGAAGATCTTCAACACCGTCGCCGGCAAGGTCTCCGGCGTGCGCCTCCACGACATGAACTGCGGGCTCAAGGCATACCGCGCCGAGGTCGTCGACGGCATGCAGCTCTACGGCGAGCTCCATCGCTACATCCCCGTCCTCGCCCACTATCGCGGCTACCGCGTCACGGAGCTGCCCGTCAATCATCGGCCCCGCGAGCACGGCCGCTCGAACTACGGCGTCGAGCGGTACGTGCGCGGTTTCCTCGACCTGCTCACGGTGACCTTCATGGGCCGGTATCGCCACCGGCCGCTGCACCTGTTCGGCGGCCTCGGCCTGCTGTTCAGCCTGATCGGCAGCGTCATCCTCGTCTACCTGACCATTGTCAAGATCCTCGGCCATGCGATCGGGCAGCGGCCGCTGCTGCTGCTCGGGGTGCTCCTCGTCGTCGTCGGCATCCAGCTGCTCTCGCTCGGGCTCATCTCCGAGCTGATCACGAGCCACCACGAGGAGCGCACCGGTGGCGATGACCGGGCGGCCCGACTCGTGGACGAAGTGCTGCGGTAGCCGCAGGGCCTCGATGCGCGTTCTCTACTTCGGCACCTACGACCGCGCCTACCCGCGGAACGCCCAGGTCATCTCTGCGTTGCGCGGCGCCGGCGTCGAGGTGCGCGAGCAGCATCGCGCAGTCTGGGAGCGCCGCCACAACTGGTCGGTCGGCCTGCGCCAGATGCTGCGGGTCGCGGAGGCCGAGCACAGCCTGCGCAAGTCGCGGGACGACGAGCGCGACGCCGACGCGCTGATCGTCGGCTACCCCGGCCACTTCGACCTGCCGGCGGCGAAGCGGGTCGCGCGGGGACGGCCCGTGATCTTCAACCCCCTCGTCTCGCTGTTCGACACGATCGTCGACGACCGGCAGCGGTTCCGGCGCGGGTCGCCGGGAGCGGGGGTGGTGCACATCGTCGACCGGCGGGCTTTCCGTCGCGCCGATCGCGTCGTCGCCGACACCGACGCCCACGCCGAGTTCTTTCGCGACGAGTTCGGCCTCGCGGCGGACCGGGTCGAGGTGTGCTTCGTCGGAGCGGAGGACAGGCTCTTCCGGCCCGGCTGGCAGCCGGACGCCCCGTTTCACGCGCTCTTCGTCGGCAAGCTGATCCCGCTGCACGGTCTCGAGACGATCCTCGCCGCTGCCGCCCTCGCGCCGGAGATTCCGTTTCGCGTCGTCGGCAGCGGCCAGCTCGAGCATCTCCTCGACGGCCGGCCCGCGAACGTCGACTGGGTTCCGTGGGTCGACTACGACGACCTGCCGAACGAGATCCAGGCGGCCGGTTGCGCCCTCGGCATCTTCGGCACGACCGCCAAGGCTGCGCGGGTGATTCCCAACAAGGCCTTCCAGGCGATCGCCTGCGCGACGCCGCTGATCACCGCCGACACCCCCGCCGCGCGGGAGCTGCTGACCGACGGTCACGACGCGCTCCTCGTGCCACCCGGCGACCCGGTCGCCCTCGCCGCGGCGGTGCGGCGGCTGGCCGCCGACCGCGTGCTCGCCGACGCGATCGGCGCCGCGGGCCGCGGCACCTACGAGGCGCGGGCGAGCGAGGCCGTTCTCGGCGCCCGCTGGCGCGCGTTGCTCGAGCGGGCGATCGCCGGCACGTGACCCGTCCGCGCGCGCTTCTCTCCCTCGCGGTGTGCGCGTTCGCCGCCGGGATGTCGGCGCTCGCGATGCTCCAGCAGCAGGCGTTCGAGACGGGGCGCTTCGACGTCGGGAACCTGACTCAGGCTGTGTGGTCGACGGCGCACGGCCGGTTCCTCGAGATGACCGACCTCCAGGGGGTGCAGTTCTCGCGGCTCGGCGCCCACTTCGACCCGCTGGTGGCGCTCCTCGCGCCTCTCTGGTGGCTGTGGCCGAGCCCCGACATGCTCCTCGTCGTGCAGGGCGTCGGCGTCGCGCTCGGCGCCGTGCCGGTCTTCCTGCTCGCGCGCAAGCACCTCGGCGGCGAATGGTCGGGGCTCTGCTTCGCGCTCGTCTACCTGCTCTACCCGCCGACCCAGTGGCTCGTGGTCGACGACTTCCATCCGGTCGCACTCGCGACGCCGCTCCTGCTCGGGGCGATCTGGTTCCTCGACGAGGACCGCCTGTGGCCGTTCGCGCTCTGCGCCGTCGCCGCGTGCCTGACCAAGGAGCAGGTGGGGCTCGTCGTCGCGATGCTCGGCATCTGGCACGCGTTCGGGCACGGACGGAGGCGGGCGGGGCTCGTCATCTTCGCCGCCGGAGCGATCGTGGCGGTGATCGCAACGGCCGTCATCATCCCGCACTACGCGCCGGGAGGAGGGTCGCCGTTCGCCGGGCGCTACGACGCCGTCGGCGGCTCGCCCGCAGGCATCGTCAAGACGGCCGTGCTCCACCCGCTGCGGCTCCTCCAGATCGCGTTCGAGCACCGAGACATCGGCTACCTCTGGGATCTCCTCGCCCCGCTCGGCGGCCTGCCGCTACTCGCTCCGCTCGTCACGCTCAGCGCCCTGCCCGAGATCGTCCTCAACGTCCTCTCGAGCACCCCGACGCAGTCCTCGATCCACTACCACTACACCGCGGGCGCGATCCCCGGCCTGATCGCCGGCGCCGTGCTCGGCGGCGCGAAGCTGCGGACGCCTGCGGCCCCGAATGTGGCCGTGGGTGGGCCGCGGCCTCGTCGCGCTCGTCCTCTTCGCCGGCATCGTCATGGGGCCGCTGCCGGTCTGGCGGCACGTGCCGTTCGGCTCGGAGCTCGCAGCCCGCCACCACATCGTCAGCGAGCACGACCGCGCGGCCGCGCGCGTCATCCGCGCCGTGCCCGGCGACGCTCCCGTCAGCGCGACCAACAACCTCGGCGCCCATCTCTCCGAGCGCAGGCGCATCTTCAGCTTCCCGGTGCTCCGGGAGGCGCGCTGGGTCGCGGTCGACCTGACGCGGCCGAGCTACCTCGACGACGCAACCGGCAAGAAGTTCGCCGCGGCGTACGCGCGGCTGCGGCAGGACCGTCGCTGGCAGGTGGTCCGGGCCGAGGACGGCGTCATCGTCCTCCACAAGACGGCCGCCGGGTAGACGCGGCCTCAGATCGGGATCGTCTGGGGCAGGAGGTACGCGCAGAGCGCGAGCACGGCAACCGTCGCGACGGCGTCCTCCTCGGCGGCGGCGAGGGGAACGGCCCAGGCCAGGTACCAGACGGCGAGGTAGGGAGTCGTCACGAGCACGAGGCAGGCGGCGAGCGCGAGCCGCGCGCGCCCACGAGCAGCGTCCCGCGCAAGGACAGCGAGCCCGACCACGAGCGCCGCGATCGCAAGCGCGAGCGCGAGGTCGTCCGGCAGCCCGAGCTGCTCGAGCCGGTGCGGGATCGCATAGCTCGTCTCGAGGGCCGCATTCCCGACGAGCGGGAAGATCGCGAGCGGCCAGGCGCCGCCGTAGAGCACGGTGGCGCCGATCGCGATCCCCGCCGCCGCGCCGACGAGCCCGCGGACGCCCTGCGGCCGGCCGGCTCGCCCGCGACTCGAGCGAGCGGAGCGCGAGGAAGAGGGCCGGCACCCACTTGACCGCGATCGCCAGGATCCAGAGGGCACCACCGGCCTGGGCGCGGCGGGACGCCGAGAGCGCCAGTGCCGCCAGGATCAGGGCGCCGACCCAGGCATCGTTGTGGCCGCCGCCCGCCAGATGAACGGCCAGGATCGGGTTCCAGCCGACGAGCGCGATCGCGAACGCGCGGCGGCGGGCAAGCCGCCCGGCGAGCAGGGCCGCGGCGAGCGCCGCGGCGGCGGCGAGGGCCTTGTAGGACCACGCCGCGACTGCGTCGGAGTCGCCGGCGACGACAGCGAGCGGCTCGGAGGCGGCGGTGAAGGCAGGCCCGTAGACGGTCGTCGTGCCGAGCCAGGCGCTGCCCATGTAGTCGATCGCGGGGTTGTCCGGGAACTGCGCCGGCGGATCCGAGTACGGGTTGCCATCGCTGCGGGCTCCGATCCAGCCGTACGACCAGTACGTCCACGCGTCCGTCGAGAGGAGCAGCGGCGCGGCCAGCGGCACGAGCTGGATCGCCGCAGCGAGCACGATCACGGCGCGGATGCCGGGAGGAGTGCGCCGGAGCACGTAGAGCCCTGCGAGGTAGGCGGCGAAGGCCGCGATCAGGAGCGCGAGGAAGAGCGGGGCGGTGCCGGAGACGTTGCCGCCGTGGCGAGGGACGAGCGGCGAGTCGGGGCGCCAGGCAAGGGCGCAGGCCGAGGCGACGAGCGCGAGCACCGCCACGCCCGCCGCGAGTGCGCGCCTCACGGCTTGGTGGGCTTCGTGGCCTTGGCCGGCTTGTCCGTCTTTGCCGGCGGAGTGGTCGGTGCCGGCGTCGTGTCGGTCGAGGTGCTGTCGGTCGCGGTCGAGGTGGTCGGCGCGACGTAGTAGGGGTCGTAGCTCAGGGAGAGCGGGCCGCGGTGGAAGGTCTGGTACACCGGATACGCCTTCGGGTCGGCGAAGTCGCGAGGCGCGCGGAGCCCGATCGTGTGCTCCATCATCAGCCGCCAGATCTCGGCCGGGAAGCTGCCGCCGGAGACGGCGATCCCGTGGACGTCGTCCATCGGGATCTCGCCCGCCTGGTAGCCCATCCAGACCGCCGTCGCGAGGTCCGGCGTGTAGCCGACGAACCAGGCGTCGGCGTGCTTGTCGGTCGTCCCCGTCTTGCCCGCCGCGGGCCGGCCGAAGGAGGCGCGGACGCCGGTGCCGTAGCTCACGTTGTCCTCGAGGATCTGGGTCACCTTCCAGGCGACGCCGTCCGGGATCACCCGCGTGCGCTTCGGCGAGCCCCAGCCGGCCTTGGTGTCCTCCTTGCCGTTCGGCAGCACGACCTTGCGGATCGCGGTCGGCTCCGAGTAGATGCCTCCCGCGGCAAGGGTGGCGTAGGCGGACGCCATGTCGAGGGGTGAGACGGCGATCGAGCCGAGCCCCATCGCCGGCACGTAGCTGGCCGCCGACCTTGAGCGGTGAGCGGACGCCGAGCTTCTGGGCCATCTCGCCCACCTTGTCGGCGCCGACGTCGAGCGTCAGCTGGGCGTAGACGGTGTTGTCCGACCGCAGGGTGGCGCGCGCGATCGACGTCCAGCCGTTGTACGACGAGTCGTAGGTCCGAACGCACCACCACGAGCCGTCGTCGCAGTTGCCGTTCTCGACCGGCTTGTAGGTGAACGGCGCCGAGACGTAGTAGCTCGTGTCCGGATCGATGCCCTTCTCGATCGCCGCCGCGAGGACGAACGTCTTGAACGTCGAGCCCGGCTGCCGGCGCGCCTGCGAGAGGAGGTTGAACTGGTTGTTCCTGCGGCCCGGGATCACGGCCGTCATCGCGCGGATGGCGCCGTTCGAGGGATCGATCGAGATCACCGCTGCGGCGGGATCCGCGGGATCCGTGAGCGTGTTCCGGATCGCCTCCTGCGCGGCCTTCTGCCAGCGCGGAACGATCGTCGTGTAGACGCTGAGGCCGCCGGAGCGAACGTACTCGGAGCCGTACTTGCGGATCAGCTGGTCGCGCACGTAGCCGAAGAAGTACGGCTCCTTGATCTGCTTGTAGAGGCGTCCCGGCTCGAGGCCGAGGTTGCGCGAGCGGGTCGCCGACGCATACTGCCTCGGCGTGATCGAGCCCTGGTCGCGCATCGCCCGCAGCACGGCATTGCGCCGCGCGAGCGCCTTCGCGGGCTCGACGAACGGGTTGTAGGCCGACGGTGCCTGCGTCAGCCCGGCGAGCAGCGCGGCCTCGCGCAGCGTGAGCTCGCTCGCCGGCTTGGAGAAGTAGGTCTGCGCCGCTGCCTCGATCCCGTAGGCGAGGTTCCCGTAGTACACCTGGTTGAGGTACGAGGCGAGGATGCGCTGCTTCGACCACGCGTCGTTGAGCTTGATCGCGAGACACGCCTCCTTGAGCTTCCGCTGCACGGTCCGCTCGTTGGAGATGTAGAGGTTGCGCACGAGCTGCTGGGTGATCGTCGAGCCACCCTGGACGACCTCACGGGCCCGGACGTCCGCGAGCACGGCGCGCGCGATGCCCTGCGGGTCGACGCCGCCGTGGGTGTAGAACCGGCGGTCCTCGATCGCGATCGTGGCCTTCGGCATCCACGGGCTCACGGCCGAGAGCGGGACGACCTGCCGGTTGCGCTCGGCCGGGATCGCGCCGAGGAGCGAGCCGTCGGCTGCGTAGACGAAGGTGTTCTGGCCGATCCGCACCTCGTGGAGAGCGGAGAGGTCGCAGGAGGAGCCGAACGCGTAGACGCCGCCGCCGGCCGCGACAGCCGCGCCGACGACGAGCGCGGCCACGATCAGCAGGAGGATGAGCAACGGCCGCCGGCGCTTGCGCTGGCGGCGTCGGCGGCGAATGGGAAGGCCGAGATCGGGCCCACGCTGTGGTCGCCGGCGTGGCGCGCTCATGCTGCGATGGTAGCCATCGTTCCCGGCCCAATTCTGCGGCGGCAGCCGGGCGCCTCTCACCCTTTCGGTGAGAGGCCGTTAGAGTCCGGCCGTGCCGGACGACACGCGCAGCTCGGCGCCCGCGCTCCGGTTGTTCCTCTGGAGCCGCGCAGCGATCTGGCTGCTCGCGCTCGTGGTGGTGCTCGGGTTCGACGGGGCGCTCAACGCCCGCCGCGGCGAGTGGGACAGCTCCCGGCTCCACGAGCTCGGCGCGGCGATCGACGTCTGGGGCCGGTGGGACAGCGACTGGTTCCTGCGGATCGCGGAGAACGGCTACTCCTGGCCCTCGAGCACGCCGGCGTTCTTCCC
This sequence comes from uncultured Thermoleophilia bacterium, assembly GCA_963751875.1. Classification (GTDB taxonomy): domain Bacteria; phylum Actinomycetota; class Thermoleophilia; order Gaiellales; family Gaiellaceae; genus Gaiella. The sequence continues at coordinate 70,398 of CAVVWG010000020.1, read as the reverse complement.
CCTCTATCCGCTCCTCGTCGCCGGGCTCGGCCGGCTCCTGCTCGGCCACTATCTGCTCGCCGGCGTGCTCGTCTCGCTCGCGGCCGGGTCGGCCGCGTTCGTGCTGCTCTACCGGCTGACCTGCCTTCGCCTCGGCGAGGAGGCCGCGCGGCACACGATCCTCTTTCTCGCGGTCGCGCCGACCTCGCTCTTCTTCGGCGCCGTGTACAGCGAGTCGCTCTTCCTGCTCCTCGCGGTGGCGACGTTCCTGCTCGCCGAGCGGGGCCGATTCTGGCAGGCAGGAGCGGCGGCGGGGCTCGCGCTGCTGACCCGCTCGGCCGGAGTCGCCCTGCTGCCGGCGCTCGTCGTGCTCGCGTGGCGCGCACCCGACCGGCGGCGAGCGCTCGCGGGGGTCGCCGTGGCGCCGCTGCTCTTCGCGATCTACCCGGCGGTGCTCGCGATCTGGATCGGGCACCCGCTCGCGTTCCTCGACGCGCAGAAGGTGGTCTGGGAGCGGCGGCTCTCGCCGGCCGGGCCGCTCGGCGGGGTCGTGGCGGCGGCTGCAGGATCGCGAGCTGCTCGACCTCGGCGTCGCGTTCGCCCTGATCGCGCTCGGCGTCGTCGCGTGGCGGCGCATCGGCCCCGCCTACGGCCTCTACACCCTGACGAGCGTCGCGCTTCCGCTCACGTTCGTGTCGGACAAGGTGCCGCTCTGGTCGATGCAGCGGTTCGCCGTCGTGGTCTTCCCGGCCTTCATGGCGCTCGCGACGCTGGCCCGCAGCCGGCGCGCGGTCGTGATCACCACGACGATTCTTGCCGCGGGGCTCTGCGTGTATGTGGTCAGATGGGCATTGTGGTACTGGGTCGCCTGAGCCGGGGAACCGGATGACGAGCACCGATGTGATCGAGACGGCGGCGGATCCGCCGGTGCGGCAGACGGGGCGGCTGATCGCGTGGTTCGCGGTTGTCGGCGGCCTCGCTGCGCTCTCGTACGCGAGCCGGCTCGCGGGCGGCGAGACGCCGGACGACGTGCTCTACCTCTGGTCGACGGCGATCGGGGCGCTGATCCAGTACGCGTTCATGTTCGGCCTGATCCTCGCGATCGCGCACGGCCTCGACCGCCGGCTGCTCGCGCTCGAGCTGCCCGAGCGCCGCTGGCGGGCTGCAGGTCTCGCCGCGGCAGCCTTCACCGCGATCATCATCGTCTCGGCGATCTTGAGCCAGTTCCTCGACGCCGGGGACGAGCAGGGTCTCGTCCCGAAGTCATGGGACTCGAGCCGGGCGGCGCCGTTCATCGCGAACGCGATCGTCGTGGCGATCGTGGCGCCGTTCGTCGAGGAGCTGCTGTACCGCGGGCCTCGGCTACGGGCTGCTGACCCAGTTCATCCCGGTGCTCCCCACGATCCTGATCACGGGCCTCGCCTTCGGGCTCGGGCACGGGCTCGTGCTCGGGCTGCCGGTGCTCGCGTTCTTCGGCATCACGCTCGCGTGGCTCAGGTGGCAGACGGGTAGCGTCTACCCCGGCATGATCGTGCACGGGACCTTCAACGGGCTGGCGCTCCTCGTGGTGGTGTTCCGGTGAGCGAGCAGTTCGACGAGATCCGCCGCGAGATCGCGGCGAACGACGCGTCGATCGTCGCGGCGGTGAACCACCGCCTCGAGCTCGTCACCGCGCTGTGGGAGCTGAAAGCGGAGCTCGGTCTCGATACGGTCGACCCCGACCGGGAGCGGCGCCTGCGCGAGACGCTGGCCGAGGCCAACGGCGGCCCGCTCTCGGATGCAGGGCTCGACCGCCTCGTCTCCGACCTGCTCGACCTGACGAAGAAGGAGCTCGGCGCCTAGAGCTCGGCGCTACTCCTCGTCCGGCTCGGCGGCGAACTCGTCCGGCGAGACGGTATCGAGGAAGCGGCGGAACTCGTCCGGATCGAGGTCGGCGAGCGAGTCCTGGCCGGTCAGCCGGCGCGAGGCTTCCTCCTCGTCGCCCTCGAACTCGACGCCCGACTCCTCGATCACCTCGTCGGCCGCGAAGATCTTGGCGTCGCTGCGCAACGCCAGCGCAATCGCGTCCGAGGTGCGAGCGTCGAGCTCGATCTCGGTGCCGTTCCGCACGATCGTGATCTGCGCGTGGAACGTGCTGTCGCGCAGCTCGGTCACCGTCACCTGGCGGATCTCGCCGTCGAGCGACGCGATGATCGAGGTCGCGAGATCGTGGGTCATCGGCCGCGGCGGCTCCGTCCCCTGGAGGTTCATCAGGATCGCGGCCGCCTCCGAATGGCCGATCCAGATCGGCAGGAACGTGTTGCCGTCCTGCGTCTTCAGCAGCACGATCGGCTGCTTGCCGACCAGATCGAAGCTCACGCCATAGACGGTCATCTCGCGCATCGGCCTCGATTCAGTGTATCCGTGAGGCGCCGGACGTCACGCGGAAATATCGCGGCGCCTGCGCGGGGCGCCGAGAGCGATCCACCCGGCAACGCCCGCGGCTGCGCCACACGCGAGCATGATCAAGCCGAGAGCTCCGGCGACGTGCATCAGCACGAGCGTCTCCCCACCGATCGCCAGGACGATGGTGGCGAGCGCCAGAAGCCCGGCTAGAAGTCGATTGGCCGCCATCCGGTCGAATGCATCGTCAGCGTCCGGTCACGCCCACATCCCTCGGAGGGGGACATCCCCGGCCGCCGCGACAAATCTCTACGCTCTGTGGCACGCGCACGCATCGCCGGAGAGGAGACCATGACCGCCTTCCCCACCGTTCGTGTCGCCGCCGTCCAGGCGACCCCTGTGATCCTCGACGCCGAGGCATCGGTGGCGAAGGCCGTCGCGCCTGCTCGGCGAGGCCGCCGAGGCGGGCGCCCAGCTCGCGGTGCTGCCGGAGACGTTCGTCTCGCTCTACCCGTCGAATGCGTGGGCTGCCGCCGCTTCCGGGATGGACGGCGCCTCCGGGCTCGACGAGCTCTGGGAGCGGATGTGGGCCAGCTCCGTCGACGTGCCCGGCCCGCTCGTCGACGAGCTGATCGAGGCGTGCCGCCGCCACACCATCGTCTGCGCGATCGGCGTCAACGAGCGCGAGTCGGATCGCCCCGGAACGCTCTACAACACGCTGCTCGTGCTCGGGCCGGGCGGCCTGCTCTCCCGGCACCGCAAGCTGATGCCGACCCACCACGAGCGGCTCTTCCACGGGATCGGCGCCGGCGACGACCTCGCCGTCGTCGACACGCCCGCCGGCCGGGTCGGCGGCCTCATCTGCTGGGAGAACCGGATGCCGCTCGCGCGGGCCGCGGTCTACCGCGGCGGGCCTCAGATCTGGGTCGCCCCGACCGCCGACACCTCGGACGGCTGGCAGGCGACGATGCGGCACATCGCGATCGAGTCCGGCGCGTTCGTCGTCGCCGCGCCGCAGTTCATCCCGGCCTCCGCCTTCCCGGACGACTTTCCGCTGCCGCTGCCCGAGGGCCGCGACGTCTTCGGCCGCGGTGGGGCGGTGATCGTCGAGCCCTCGGAGGGAGCGGTGATCGCCGGGCCGCTCTACGGCGAGGAGGGGATCGTGATCGCGGACTGCGACCTCCGCATCGGGCTGCACGCGAAGCGGCTGTTCGACGCGGCGGGGCACTACGGCCGCGAGGACACGCTGCTGCCGCTGCTCGCGGTCGCGCGGTCCCGAGGCCGGCGGCCGGGTCGAAGAGCCGCTCTAGAACGGGATGCCCCTGAACGCACAAAACCCCCGCCGGAGCAGGGGTTTCGGAGTGGGCGATCCTGGATTCGAACCAGGGACCTCCGCCTTATCAGAGCGGCGCTCTAACCAACTGAGCTAATCGCCCGCAGGAGGCGGGAGTGTACCGGAGCACGCGAGGCGGATCGAGGCTACAACAGCGCTTCGAGCACCTCGACGAGCTCGGCCAGACCGGTCTCGTCCGCGAACTCGAGCTCGAGCTTGCCGCCGTTGACCTTGGCCGGGAGACCCGTGAGGCCGTGGGCCGCAACGCGGGCGCGTTCGGCGAGCGCCGGGTCGACCTGCGCGACGGTGGTGCGGTGGCGGCGGGCACCGCCGTCCCGGGCCGCCTTCTCGGCGGCGCGGACCGTGAGCCCGTCCTGGGTGATCTTCCGCGCCAGGCGCCGGCGCGCGTCGTCGTCCGGCAGCGCCAGCACTGCCCGGGCATGGCCCTCGGTGAGGTCGCCGCGGGCAAGCATCCAGAGCACGTCCTCCGGCAGCTCGAGCAGGCGGACGCGGTTCGAGACCGACGGCTTCGAGCGGCCCACGCGCTCGGCCACCTCGCCGAGCGAGAGCTCGAACTCGTCGATCAGCGACGCGTAGGCGCGCGCCTCTTCGACGGGCGACAGGTTCTCGCGGGCGACGTTCTCGACGAGGCCGAGCAGCAGCGCGTCGCGGTCGTCGGCGTTCCGCACCACGGCCGGGATCGTCGGCACGCCGGCCTCGCGGGCCGCGCGCCAGCGGCGCTCGCCGGCGATCAGCTCGTAGCCACCGTCGGGGCGCGGGCGCACGACGACGGGCTGCAGCACGCCCTGGTGGCGGATCGAGGCCGCGAGCCCCGAGGTCGCCTCGGGCTCGAAGCGGCGCCGCGGCTGGCGGGGGTTCGGGTGCACTGCCTCGACGGGCAGGTGCAGCAGCTCTGCCTCGCCCGCTCCGCCGATCAGCACCTCGAGGCCGCGGCCGAGGCCGCGGCGCGATGTGTCATTGACGCTCGACAAGTTCCATCGCCACCTTCCAGTAGGCCTCCGAGCCGGACGAGCGGCGGTCGTAGGCGATTGCGGGCAGCCCGTGGCTCGGCGCCTCGGCGAGGCGCACCGAGCGGGGCACGGACGTGGTGAAGACGAGATCTCCGAAGTGGCGGCGCAGCTCGTTCTCGACCTCCGCCGCGAGCCGGGTGCGGCCGTCGACCATCGTCAGCAGGATGCCGGCGACGGCGAGGCGCGGGTTGAGGCGGGCCTTGACGAGGTTGATCGAGCCGAGCAGCTGCGACAGCCCCTCGAGCGCGTAGTACTCGGCCTGGACCGGGACGATGACGCGGTCGGCGGCGGCGAGCGCGTTGACGGTGAGCGACCCGAAGGCCGGCGGGCAGTCGAGGAAGACGAACGCGTAGGGATCGGTCGCCGGCGCGACGAGCGCGTCGGCGAGGTAGCGCTCCCCGCCGTCGATCGCCGAGAGCTGCACCGCGGCAGCGGCGAGCTCGGGCTTCGCGGGCACGAGGTCGAGGTTGGCGAACGCGGTCGGCTTCGCGAGCTCGGAGAGCGGGATGCCGTCGAGGAGGTCGTGCGTCGAGACGCCGTTGGCACGCCGGCCGAGGCCCGAGGTGGCGTTCGCCTGGGGGTCGAGATCGACGAGCAGGCAGCGCTCACCGGCCTCGGCGAGGCAGGCTGCGAGGTTGACGGCGGTCGTCGTCTTCCCGACTCCGCCCTTCTGGTTCGCGACTGCGTAGACACGTGCCGGCACGCTTCCAGGCTAGCCGGGCGGGCGGACAGCGAGCGGGCCGGCTGATCAGGCCAACGGCCGCTTCTTCGCGACGCCCGTCCGGCGCGGAAAGCCGGGCGGTGTCGGCCCGGTCTTGCGGATCGCGAGCAGGCCCTCCGGCGCCTCCTCGAGCGCGCCTCCGATCAGGCCGGCAACCCGCGCGACCCGGTCCGGCTCCGCCGACTCGCCGACCCAGAGGACGACGAGGCCGCCCTCGCGCACGAGCGGGAGGCACCACTCCGCCGCCGTCGGTGGGTGGGCGAGCGCCTTCGCCAGCGCGACGCCGAACTGCTCCGGCTCCTGCTCCTCGGCGCGGCCCCAGGTGACGGTCACGTTCGGAAGCTCGCCCGCCCAGGTCTCGAGGAACCGGCACTTCCGGCGTTCCGCCTCGAGCAGGGTCACGCTGCGCGAGGGCAGCGCGGTCGCGATCGGGATCCCGGGCGTGCCGCCGCCGGAGCCGACGTCGACGATCGGCCCGTCCGTGCCGGCGACCAGGTCCGTGGCGCGCAGGGCATCGTCCACGAGCATCGCGCGGGCGGCCGCAGGGTCGCGAATCGCCGACAGGCCGGGCGTCGAGATCACCGCAGCGAGCCACCGATCGAGGATGCGGCTGCTCGCGGTCGGCGGCTGCACGCCGGGCGGCTCAGTCGGCGGAGAGGCGCGGGAGCACGACGACGAACCGGTTCGGCTCGCTGCCCTCGCTCGACGTCTCGACCTCGGGGTCGTCCTTGAGCAGCTCGTGGACGATCCGCCGCTCGACCGCCGTCATCGGGTCGAGCTCGACGCGATGGCCGGTGGCGGCTGCCTGCTCCGCGGCGCGGCGGGCGGCGGTCTCGAGCGCAGCGGCCCGGCGGGCGCGATACCCCGCCGCATCGACCACGACGCGCATCCGGTCCTCGCCCTGCGACCGGTGGCCGATCGCGTTCGCGAGGTACTGGAGCGCGTCGATCGTCTGGCCGTGCCGGCCGATCAGGACCCCGAGGTCGGGACCGACGAGCGTGGCGACGAGCTCCTCGCCGGTCTCGTCGATTCGCACCGTCGCAGGCACACCGCTCGCTGCGACCGTGCGCTCGAGCAGCTCGCGGACGAGGCCCGCCTGGCTCGTCTCGTCGTCGTGGCTCTCCGTCGCAGCGGGCTGCTCGGGCACCTCTGCCGTCGCGACGACCGAGGCGGGCGTGTAGCCGACGCCGAGCAGGCCGCGCTCGCCCTCGCTGATCACCTGGAACCGGATCGCGTCGCGGTCGAGGCCCGGCACGCGGCGCTGCAGCTCGCGCAGGGCGGTCCACTTCGCCTCGCCGACCGTCTCGCCCGTTGCCTCGACGGTGATCTCGGTCATCGCCTGGCCCCTCCGCCGCCCTTCTTGCGCTTGACGCGGCGGGGCGGGCCGGCGACGGGCTTGCGGGCGGGGGCCGCGGCCTTGGCGTTGTTGCCGGCGCCGTTGCCGGATGCGGGCTGTGGTGGTGGCTCGTCCTTCGCGGGCGTGCGCGAGCTCCGCTTCTCGGGCAGCTCGGGCTTCGGCATCAGCCGGCGGGTCACGAGCCCCTGCCCGGTCGTCCACAGGTTGGTGGTGAGCCAGTAGAGCATCAGGCCGGCGGGGAAGTTGATGATGAAGGGGACGAAGAGGACCGGCAGCACCATCAGCAGGATCCGCTGGGCGCCCTGCATCGTCGACGACATGAAGTACGACGAGGACAGCTGGCTCGCGACGTAGATGACGAGCAGCAGCGGGCCCCAGCCGTCCTTGACCGGCTCGGTGATGTCGACGAGGTGCAGCCAGTTGACGGACGAGCCGACGTAGTCCGGCAGCACGCGCTCGTCGAAGTGGCGCAGCACGTAGAACAGCGAGATGAAGATCGGGATCTGGAGGACCATCGGCAGGCACGAGGCCGCCGGGTTGATCTTGTTCTCCCGGTAGAACTTCATCAGCTCTTCGTTCTGGCGCTGCTTGTCGTGCTTCCACTTCTGCTGCAGCGCCTTCATCTCCGGCGCGTGCGCCTGCAGGTTCTGCATCGAGTGGATCTGCTTCACCGTCACCGGCACGAGCAGGATCCGCACGATGACGGTGAGCGCGACGATCGACCAGGCCCACGTCAGCCCGCCCGTGACGTGCAGCCAGATGAGGACGTGCTGCAGCAGGTGCTCGAGTGGCTTGAGCGGGTTCGAGAACGCGAGCAGGTGGGGAAGAGCGTGGATCACGCGGGGTGCTCCGTCTTGTGGCGGCGGCCGAAGTGGGCGTCCTCGGCCCGGTCGACGCCGCCGTGGCTCCAGGGATTACAGCGGAGGATGCGCCAGCCGGCGAAGGCGGCGCCCTTGAAGAGACCGTGGATCCGGAACGCGTCCAGCGCGTACTGCGAGCACGAGGGGTGGTACTTGCAGGTCCCGGCCGGCGTGAGCAGCCCGAACGTGTAGCGCCATGCCTGGACGAGGGCGATGCCGATGTACCTCATGCGGAGGCCTTCCCGAGAACCTCGGTCACCTGGTCGACGAGCCACTGGTGGCCGCGCGTGTCGGCAGGCTCGGCGACACCGGAGCGCGCCGCGAGAACGTAGTCGCGGCCGGCGGGGATGTCGGCTGCGAGCTCCTGCCAGGTCTCGCGGAGCTGCCGCTTGATCCGGTTGCGGACCACGGCGTTACCGACCGCCTTGGGAACGGAGAGGCCGAGCCGGGGCTCGCCGAGGGGATCGTCGTCGCGCGGAAACCAATGGAGGGTCAAGTACCGGGTCGAGACCGAGCGTCCCTGCCGATAGACCGCATCGAAGTCCTTCGACCGTGACAGGCGGTACCGGCGCTCCACAGCAGGGCGGGCGCTCAGGCTGAGAGGCGCTTGCGCCCCTTGGCGCGGCGGCGCTTCAGGATCATCTGTCCGGCGCGCGTCGACATGCGGGCGCGAAAACCGTGCTTGCGCTTGCGGCGACGGACGTTGGGCTGGTACGTGCGTTTCACTGGAAAGCTCTCTTGGTCGGTGAATCGTGGGCCGCAACGTGCGGACGCGGGGCGTCAGTATAGATGAGGTCTGGAGGCCGCCGACTTATCCACAAGCGCTGCGCTCGCTGCTGCTCGGCGAAAGTGCTGCACGTAGCGTCTCGTCGTTGTCATCCAAGGCTCCCCGCCCACGACTCTCCACAGGTGTGGAAAGGTGTGTGGACGGAAGGAAATCCCTGCAAATCACGGTGTTTTTCTGGTTGAAACTGTCCTTCGGGAGGATTGAGGCGTCGGTTCGACGCTGCTATGCTCGCCGTCCCCGCAACCTGTTGAGAGGAGCCTCCGAAGGGTGGCGCACGATTCCGAGCCGACCGCCGAACGCCTGTGGGACGATGTCTCCGGCCGGCTCCGTGAGGCACTCAACGAGACGACCTACGCAACCTGGTTCGGCGACGTGGCGGCGGGCGAGCTCGTCGACGACACGTTCTCGCTCGAGGTCCCGAACGACTTCACCCGCGAGTGGATCGAGGGGCACTTCCTCGGCTTCGTGAAGGCTGCAGCGCGTGATGCGCTCGCCCGCGACGTCCGGGTGACGCTCACCGTGCGCGACCCTGGCGCTGCGCCGGGAGAGGCGCCGGCCGAGCCTGCGGCGCCGGGAGCCGTCCCGATCGAGCCGCGGCCGCCGGCGGTCCCGAAGTACACCTTCGACCTCTTCGTGATCGGCTCGTCGAACCGCTTTGCGCACGCGGCCGCCCTCGCGGTCGCCGAGGCGCCGGCCCAGGCCTACAACCCGCTGTTCATCTACGGCGGCACCGGGCTCGGCAAGACCCACCTGCTGCAGGCGATCGGCCAGTACGTCAGCGAGCACACGAAGGGCTCGACGACGCGCTACGTGACGAGCGAGACGTTCATGAACGACTTCATCAACTCGCTCCGCGACAAGCGGATCGAGGGCTTCAAGCAGCGCTACCGCACCTACGACGTGCTCCTCGTCGACGACATCCAGTTCTTCGAGGGCAAGGAGCGGATCCAGGAGGAGTTCTTCCACACCTTCAACTCGCTCTACGAGGCGGGCCGCCAGATCGTGATCTCGTCCGACCGGCCGCCGAAGGAGATCGCGACGCTCGAGGAGCGGCTGCGGTCGCGGTTCGAGTGGGGCCTGATCACCGACATCCAGCCGCCCGACCTCGAGACCCGCATCGCGATCCTGCGCAAGAAGGTGACGACCGACCGCATCGACGTCGGCGATCCCGAGGTGCTGACGTTCATCGCCGGCCGCGTCTCGACGAACATCCGCGAGCTCGAGGGCGCGCTGACGCGCGTCGTCGCGTTCTCCTCGCTGACCGGGCTGCCGCTCACGGTCGAGCTCGCCGAGTCGGTCCTGCGCGACCTCTTCCCGCACGGCGACGCCGTGCCCGCCGTCACGATCAGCCGGATCCAGGAGGCCGTCTCCGACCGCTTCGGGCTCTCGATCACCGAGCTCTGCAGCCAGCGCCGCTCCCAGGCGGTCGCCTACCCGCGCCAGGTCGCGATGTACCTCTCGCGGGAGCTCACCGACGCGTCGCTGCCGAAGATCGGCAAGGAGTTCGGCGGCCGCGACCACACCACCGTGATCCACGCAACGACTAAGATCACCCGTCTGATCTCTGAGGATAGATCTGTGTACAACCTCGTTCAGGACCTCACAGCCAGGATCAAGCAAACCCGATGATCTGTGGGACCCGCCCGAGCCCGGACCTGTCCCTGTGGGACCGGGCCGTTTCGTCCCCCGATCGGCCCACAGGCGCAAACGGGGCGGTTGAGCCATTCCAGGCCGTCCTCCCCGTCATTCACACTCTCTATGTACTACAACAAGAGGTTCTTTAAATCATGATGGAAACAGACATCGCGGTCGGATCGGGGCTCAAGGTCACCTGTGACCGGGACGAGCTCGTCGCCAAACTCGCAACCGTCTCCCGCGTTGTCTCGACTCGCGGATCGGTCCAGGTTCTCTCCGGCGTGCTCCTGCGCCCCACCGACGACGGGCTCGAGCTCGCCGCCACCGACATGGAGCTCTCGCTCCGCACCACGCTCACCGCGAACGTCGAGGGCGACAGCTCGGTCGTCGTGCCCGGGCAAGCTCCTCGTCGACCTGGCGCGGCTGCTGCCGGCCGCCGAGGTCACGATCGAGTACCGGCCCGAGGACGGCGTCGCGCACATCTCGAGCGGGAGCTACTCCTCGAAGCTGAACGTGTTCTCGGCGGAGGACTTCCCTCGCCTGCCCTCCGTCGACCCGGCGCCGCACGCGATCGCCACGGCGTCGCTGCTCGAGACCGTCGACCGCGTCGCGCGCTCGGCCTCGAAGGACGAGTCGCGGCCGGTGCTGACCGGGATCCAGGTGCGCTTCGAGGGCACCCAGCTGTTCATGGCCGCGACCGACTCGTACCGCCTCTCGTTCAAGCAGACCGAGCTCGAGCAGTCGGGCCCGGACCTCGAGGCGATCATCCCGGCGCGCGCCCTCACCGAGCTCGGCCGCATCGCCGCCGGCACCGAGACCGTCGCCCTCGGCGTCAACGAGAACACGGTCGTGTTCGGCACCGGCGACACGTGGCTGACGACGCGCCGCATCGACGGCCAGTTCCCCGACGTCGCCCGGCTGCTGCCCGAGTCCTTCGAGGTCGAGGTCGACCTGCCCCGCGCCGAGCTCCGCGACGTCGTCCGCCGCGCCGGCGTGATGGCGCTGCGCAATGCGCCGCTGCGCCTGCGGTTCGCCGAGGGCGAGCTGACGATCTCGGCCCAGAGCCAGGACGTCGGCGAGACCGTCGAGTCGCTGCCGGCCGCGTACACCGGCGAGCCGCTCGAGATCGGCTTCAACGCCGAGTTCCTCGCCGACGGCGTCGATGCGGTGCGCAGCGACACGGTGCGCCTGAAGCTGATCAACCCGCTCCGGCCCGGCCTCATCACGTCCGCTGACGACGACTCGTTCTGGTACCTGATCATGCCGATCAGGCTCGCCGGCTGATCGTCACCGAGGTCACGCTCCGCGACTTCCGGTCGTATGCCCGGCTCGAGCTCACGCTCGAGCCGGGGCTCGTTCTCGTCACCGGCGCCGAACGGCGCCGGCAAGACGAACCTGCTCGAGTCGCTGCACGTCGGCACGCAGGGCTTCTCGCCCCGCACGCGCTCCGACATGCAGCTGATCCGCCAGGGCGCGACCGCAGGCCGCGTCGAGCTGACGGGCCGCCGCGGGACGGTGCCGGTGTCCGTCTCCGTCGCCCTCAGCGCGACGGAGCCCAAGCGTGCCCGCCTCGACGGCGCCGTGCTCCGCTCCTCCGAGCAGCTCCGGGGCGAGCTCGCCACCCTCGTCTTCACCCCCGACCGCCTCGTCGTCGTCAAGGGCGGGCCTGCCGCGCGGCGCGCCTACATCGACCGCTCGCTCGGCCGGCTCTACCCCGCCCGCGCGCACGTGTCGATCGACTACGCCGCCGCGGTCGGGCAGCGGAATGCCGCCCTGCGCCGCGTCGCGATGGGCGTCTCCGAGCGGGACGTGCTCGCGCCGTGGACGGCCCAGGTCGCGGATCTCGGCGCGATGCTGACCGCCGCCCGCCGCGACGTGATCGAGCTGCTGCAGCCCAGCTTCGCCGAGCGCGCCGGCGAGCTCGGCCTCGGCGACGTCTCGCTCGGCTACGACGCCGAGCCCCCGACGATCACCGCAGCTCGAGGAGCGCCTCGCCCGCGATCTCGAGCGGGGAACGACCGGCGTCGGGCCCGCACCTGGACGAGATCGGCGATCAGGAGCGGCGACCGCGACCTCCGCACGTTCGGCTCGCAGGGCGAGCAACGGCTCGCCGTCCTCGCGCTCCTCCTCGCCGAGGCGGAGCTGATCGGGGAGCGCCGCCGCGTGGCGCCGCTGCTGCTCCTCGACGATGCGCTCTCGGAGCTCGACGAGAGCCGCCGCCGCACGCTGAGTGAGAGAATCGGCGCGATGGGACAGACGATCGTCACCGCCACCGGCTCGGAGGCGCTCCCGCTCGCGCCGGCTCAGCTCTTCCGCGTCACTCCGGGCCACGCCGAGCCCGCCTGATGGAGCGGCTCGACGGCGCCGTCCGCGGCGCGCTGCGCGGCGCAGGCGTTCCCGACGCGGGCGCTCTCGCCGATGTGACCCGCCTCTGGCCCGACCGTCGTGGGCGACGCGATCGCGCGCGCGTCCTGGCCGCAGCGGATCTCCCGCGACGGCACGCTCCAGGTCGCCGCGGCATCGTCGACGTGGGCCTTCGAGCTCGGCCTGCTCGCCGACCAGATCCTCGCCAAGCTCGCCGCCGAGATCGGAACCGGCGCGCCGACCGCGATCCGCTTCGCGCCCGGGCCGGTGCCGGCACCGCCCGCGCCGCTCCCGTCCGAGACCCGCCGTGGCGCCGCTCGAGGTCGACGACGAGACCCGGCTGCTGGCCGAGGAGCTCACCTCCGGAATGAGCGACGCGGAGCTGCGCGAGACGATCGCGCGAGCAGCCGCCGCGAGCCTCGCCAGGGCCGCTTCCAGCCGCCATTTCTGATACACTGTCGACAAGCCACGAAAAGCCCGATTTGCAGGGCTTTTCTCGTTGAGAGAGGTGATCTACGCAGCGTGACCGAGACGGATTACACCGCAAAGGACATCACGGTCCTGGAAGGCCTCGAGCCGGTCCGGCTCCGCCCCGGGATGTACATCGGAACGACGGGTCCTCGCGGGCTGCACCACCTCGTCTACGAGGTGGTCGACAACGCCGTCGACGAGGCGCTGGCCGGCCGAAACGACATGGTCGACGTCACGATTCACCCCGACAACTCGATCACCGTCGTCGACGAGGGCGCCGGCATCCCGGTCGACATGATCGAGGAGCAGGGCCTGCCCGCGCTCACGGTCGTGCTCACGAAGCTCCACGCCGGCGGCAAGTTCGGCGGCGACGGCTACAAGGTCTCGGGAGGCCTCCACGGCGTCGGCGTCTCGGTCGTCAACGCGCTCTCCGAGTGGCTCATCGCCGAGGTGCGCCGCGACGGGATGCTCTACCGGCAGGAGTTCGCCCGCGGCGTGCCGCAGGGCGACATGGAGACCGTCGGCCCGGCCGAGGGCCACGGCACGACGATCAAGTTCCTGCCCGACCGCGAGATCTTCGAGGAGACGGAGTTCTCCGCCTCGACCCTGGCGCAGCACCTGCGCGAGACCGCCTTCCTCACGCGCGCGTTCCGGATCGTGCTGCGCGACGAGCGGCCGGCCGGAACGACGCAGGAGTTCCACTACGAGGGCGGCATCAAGGACTTCGTCTCGTTCATCAACGAGTCGAAGGACCCGGTGCACAAGCACGTCATCTACTTCGAGGGCGAGAACGACCAGGGCAACGTCGAGGTCGCGATGCAGTGGAACACCTCGTACGTCGAGTCGATCTTCACCTTCGCGAACAACATCAACACCGCCGAGGGCGGCACGCACCTCTCCGGCTTCAAGGCGGCCCTCACCGGCACGCTCAACAAGTACGCGACGCGACAAGGGCCTCCTGAAGGACAAGGAGGACAACCTCGAGGGCGAGGACGTCCGCGAGGGGCTCGCGACCGTGATCTCCGTCAAGCTGCGCGACCCGCAGTTCGAGGGCCAGACGAAGTCGAAGCTCGGGAACCCGTGGGTCCGCGGCCTCGTCGAGCAGACCGTCAACCAGAAGCTCGCCGAGTTCCTCGAGGAGAACCCGGCCGAGGCGCGGCAGATCATCATGAAGGCCGTCTCGGCCTCCCGCGCGCGCCAGGCGGCGCGGAAGGCCCGCGAGCTGACGCGCCGCAAGAGCGCGCTCGAGAACTCCTCGCTGCCGGGCAAGCTCGCCGACTGCTCGCTCAAGCAGGCCGACCTCTGCGAGCTCTACATCGTCGAGGGCGACAGCGCCGGCGGCTCCGCCAAGCAGGCCCGCGACCGCACCTACCAGGCGATCCTGCCGCTGCGCGGGAAGATCATCAACAGCGAGAAGAACCGGATCAACAAGGTGCTCTCGAACAACGAGATCCAGGCGATGATCACCGCGATCGGCACCGGCTTCGGCGACGAGTTCACGATCGAGAACATCCGCTACGGCCGGATCATCGTGATGACCGACGCCGACGTCGACGGCGCCCACATCCGGACGCTGATCCTCACGTTCATCTACCGCACCATGCGCGAGCTCGTCGAGGCCGGCCACATCTACATCGCCGTGCCGCCGCTCTACCACGTCAAGCTCGGCAACCAGGAGCTCTACTTCGAGAAGGACAGCCAGCTCGAGGAGCTCCTCGTCCGCGAGCGCGTGAAGGACATCGCGATCACCTCGCGCGGCGGCGAGGAGGTCTCGCTCACCGAGGCCCGCTACCAGCGCTTCGTCCGCGCCCTGTCCGAGCTCGAGGCCTGGCAGGCGAAGCTCGAGAGCGAGTATCCCGACCGCGGCCCACTTCGTGATCGCCCACCGCCTCGTCGAGACGGGCGCGCTCACGGCGGCCGAGGCGGAGACCGCGATCGCGGCGATTCCCGCCAACGGCTACGAGCTCTCCGTCACGGAGCGGCTCGAGGACCGGCTCAACGTGAAGGTCGTCGAGACCGAGACCAGCGCCGCAACCCACCTCGAGCTGCCCGCCGGGCTCTTCGGCTCGCCCTCCTACGCGAACCTGAAGCGCGCCTACGAGAAGCTCGCGGAGATCGTCGGCCTGCCGGACTTCCAGCTCTCCTACGGCAAGAAGACCGCCAGTCGCCGAGAGCTACGCCGAGCTGCGCTCGGCCGCGCTCGAGCTCGCGAAGGAAGGCATGCAGATCAGCCGCTTCAAGGGGCTCGGCGAGATGAACCCCGAGCAGCTGTGGGAGACGACGATGGACCCGGCCCGCCGGATGCTGCTCAAGGTCGAGGTCGACGACGCGGCCGCCGCCGACGCCGTCTTCTCGATGCTGATGGGCGACCAGGTCGAGCCGCGCCGCCTGTTCATCGAAGAGAACGCAAAGGATGTGAAGTTCCTCGATGTCTGATGTGATCGAGCCCGGCAGCGCCGGGCCGCGTCGAGCCGCGCGAGCTCGAGCTCGAGATGCGCTCGAGCTTCCTCGACTACGCGATGTCCGTCATCGTCAGCCGCGCGCTGCCCGACGTGCGCGACGGCCTCAAGCCCGTCCACCGCCGCGTCCTCTGGGGCATGCACGACGCCGGCGTGCAGCCGAACCGGCCCTACAAGAAGTCCGCCTCGATCGTCGGCGACGTGATGGGCCGCTACCACCCGCACGGCGACCAGGCGATCTACGACACCCTCGTGCGGATGGCGCAGCCGTTCTCGCTGCGCTACCCGCTCGTCGACGGCCAGGGCAACTTCGGCTCGCTCGACGACGATCCGCCGGCCGCGATGCGCTACACCGAGTGCCGGCTCACGAAGCTCGCGACCGAGATGCTCCGCGACATCGACCGGGACACGGTCGACTTCGGGCCGAACTACGACGAGTCGCGCAAGGAGCCGCTCGCGATGCCGGCGCGGTTCCCGAACCTGCTCGTCAACGGCTCCTCCGGGATCGCCGTCGGGATGGCCACGAACATGCCGCCGCACAACCTCGGCGAGGCGATCGACGCCGTCGTGCAGCTGATCGACAAGCCCGAGGCGAACGTCGACGACCTGATGAAGCACCTCAGCGGCCCCGACTTCCCGACCGGCGCGATCATCGTCGGCCGCTCGGGCATCCGCGACGCCTACCGCACGGGCCGCGGCCGCATCGTCATGCGCGCCCGCGCCCACATCGAGGAGCTGCGCGGCGGCAAGAGCGCGATCGTCGTCACCGAGCTGCCGTACGGCGTCAAGAAGGGCGGCGACAGCGGCGTGATCAAGAAGATCGCCGACCTCGTCAACGAGAAGGTGATCACCGAGGTCTCCGACCTCGCCGACCACTCCGACCGCTCCGGGATGCGGATCCAGATCGAGCTCAAGCGCGACGCGATCCCGCAGGTGGCGCTGAACAAGCTCTTCAAGCACACCGCCCTGCAGTCGACGTTCGGCTACAACGCCGTCGCGCTCGCCGACGGCGTGCCGCGCGTGATGTCGCTGCTCGAGATCGTGCGGCACTACCTCGACTTCCAGCGCGAGGTCGTGATCCGCCGCTCGAAGTTCGATCTGCGCCAGAACGAGAAGCGCGCGCACGTCCTCCGGGGCTACCTGATCGCGCTCGACAACCTCGACGCCGTGATCGCGCTGATCCGCGGCTCCGACGACACCGACTCGGCCCGCCAGGGCCTGATGACGAACTTCGGCCTCTCCGAGATCCAGGCGCAGGCGATCCTCGACCTCCGCCTGGCGCGGCTCACCGGCCTTGCCCGCAAGGAGATCGACGCGGAGTACGCCGACCTGCAGGAGCAGATCGCCGAGCTGCGCGCGATCCTCGGCGACCCGGCCCGGGTCGACGCGCTGATCCGCGAGGAGCTGCTCGAGGTCAAGCAGGCCTACGGCCGCCACGACGACCGCCGCACCGAGATCGTGATGGGCGAGGACTCGCTCGAGCTCGAGGACATGATCGCCGAGGAGGACATGGTGATCGCGATCACGCGCTCCGGCTACATCAAGCGGCTGCCGGTCACGACCTACCGCGAGCAGCGGCGTGGCGGCATCGGCGTGATGGGGATGGACATGAAGGACGACGACTACATCGAGCACCTCTTCGTCGCCTCGACGCACGACTACATCCTGTTCTTCACGAGCGTCGGCAAGGTCTACCGGCTCAAGGTGCACGAGCTCCCGCTCGGCTCGCGCCAGTCGAAGGGCCGCGCGATCGTCAACCTGCTGCCGTTCCGGCAGGACGAGCTCGTCCGCGCCGTCATCGCCACGCGCGACTACAAGGAGTCGAAGTACCTCGTCTTCGCGACGCAAGCAAGGGCGTGATCAAGAAGACCGCGTTCCTCGAGTACAACACGCCGCTCAAGGCCGACGGGATCATCGCGCTGAAGATGCGCGAGGGCGACGAGCTGATCGGCGTCCGCCTCTCCGACGGCGACGACGACATCCTGATGGTCTCGCGCCTCGGCCAGGCCGTGCGCTTCCACGAGAGCGACGTGCGGGCGATGGGCCGGCCCGCCTCCGGCGTTGCGGGCATGAAGCTCCGCGGCGACGACGAGGTGATCGAGGTCGACATCGCCTCCGACGACGCAGACCTGCTCGTCGTGACCGAGAACGGCTGGGGCAAGCGCACGCGCGTCTCCGAGTACCCGCGCAAGGGCCGCGGCACGATGGGCGTCAAGACGGCCCAGCTCGTCGCCGGCAAGGGCCGCCTCGCCGGCGCGCGGATCGTGCGCGAGGGCTACCAGGTGATGCTGATCTCCGACGCCGGCACCGTGATCCGGATGGCGGTCGACGGGATCAAGCGCTCGGGCCGCTCGACGCAGGGCGTGATCGTGACGCGGCTACGCGAAGGCGAGCACGTCTCGACGCTGGCGCCGGTCGTCGGATCGGACGACGACGACGCCGAGCTCGTGAAGACGACCTCGGACGCTCCGGTTGCCGAGGCGCCCGACGATTCGGCTCTCGAGACGGAGCTGCTCGACGACGCCGACGAGATCGGGCCTGTCGAGGACGAGGACGACGAGGAGTAGAGACCGGCGACAGGCTTCAGCCTCGGCGGGAGGCCTCAGCCGCACCCGCAGTTCAGCGTCGCCTAGTCCACCTTCTGCGCCAGCTTCGACAGCGCCGTCAGCAGGTCGATCGGGATCGGGAAGACGATCGTCGAGTTGTTCGCCGACCCGATCTCGAGCAGCGTCTGCAGGTAGCGCAGCTGCACCGTGATCGGCTCCTGCGCCATCACGGCCGCTGCGTCCTTGAGCCGCTCCGAGGCCTGGAACTCGCCCTCGGCCGAGATCACCTTCGCGCGCCGCTCGCGCTCGGCCTCCGCCTGACGGGCCATCGCGCGCTGCATGTCGCTCGGGATCTCGACGTCCTTGACCTCGACGACCGAGACCTTGATGCCCCAGGGCGAGGTGGCGTCGTCGATGATCGTCTGCAGGATCGCGTTGATCTTGTCGCGCTCCGACAGCAGCTCGTCGAGCACGTGCTGGCCGAGCACCGACCGCAGCGTCGTCTGCGCGATCTGCGAGGTGGCGTTCATGTAGTTCTCGACCTGGACGATCGCCGCCTTCGGCTCGACGATCCGGAAGTACGCGACGGCGTTGACGCGCACCGGCACGTTGTCCTTCGTGATCACTTCCTGCGGCGGCACGTTCAGCGTCACGGTGCGCAGCTCGACCTTCACCATCCGGTCGACGAACGGGATCAGGAAGAACAGGCCCGGCCCCTTCGGCTCCGGCAGCAGCCGGCCGAGGCGGAAGATGACGCCGCGCTCGTACTCCCGTGCCACCTTGACGGAGGCGAACAGGATCACGATCACGATCAGGAGGACGACGGCGACGCCGATCAGTGCGATGTCCACAGTGCTAGTTCCCTTCGGTGGGGTTCCCTGATCCTACGACCAGGACGAGGTCTGCTCCGACTTCCTCGACCGTGACGTGATCGCCCGGCGGCAGCGGCCGGCCGTCCTCGCGTCGGGCGCGCCAGAGCTCGCCGTTGACGGCGACGAGGCCGTCGCGGCGCACCTCGGCCTCCTCGCCGACGAGCAGCCCGACCCCGACCTCGACGGGATTGCGGCGTGCCTTGACGATCCGCGAGAGCGCGACGCCGAGGAGCAGCACGAGCGTTCCCGCGATCGCGAGCGCGGTCCAGAGCGAGACCTGATACGCAGGCCCCGCTGGATCGAAGAGCATCAGCGCTCCGATCACGAACGTGATCGCACCGGCGAGCGTCAGCGCTCCGTGCGAGGTGACGAGCGCGTCGGTCACGAACAGCCCGAGCGAGAGCAGCAGCATCAGCACGCCGGCGGCAGAGACGGGGAGCACCTGGAGGCCGTAGAGGCCGACGATCAACGAGATCGCGCCGACCGTTCCCGGCAGCACGAGGCCCGGGTTCCACAGCTCGACGAGGATCCCCACGACGCCGAGCGAGAGCATCAGCGCGATGATGTTGGGGTCGATCAGCGTGTCGAGCGTTCGCTGCCAGAACGACATGTGCACCGTGTCGACGGTCGCCCCGGCCGTGTGGAGCGTCAGGCCCTTCGGCGCGGTGACGGTGCCGTCGATCTCGTCCAGCAGGGCGGGCAGCGTCGGGGAGACGACATCGACGATGTTCTTCGCCGCGGCCTCGCGCGCACCGAAGTTGGCGGCGTCGCGCACCATCGACTCGGACGCCGCCGCGTTGCGACCGTGCTCGCGCGCCAGCTCGGCGATGTAGGCCGCGGCGTCGTTCACCACCTTGCGGCGCAGGTCCTTGGAGAAGTCGGTGCCGTTCGTCGTGATCGGGGTGGAGGAGCCGATGTTCGTCTGGGGCGCCATCGCGAGCACGTCCGCCGCCTGCCCGATCACCGCGCCGGCGGAATCGGCGCTCGACCCCGAGGGGCTGACGTAGACGATCACCGGCACGGACGAGGCGAGGAAGCTCTTGACGATCGCCCGCATCGAGGTGCCGAGGCCGCCGGGAGTGTCGAGCTCGACCACGAGCGCGTCGTAGCCGTCGCGCTCCGCCCGCTTCACCTGGGTCTGGAGAAAGTGCTGGCTGACCGGGTTGATGTCGTCGTCGAGCGAGGCGACGAGCACGCGGTGAGGCCCGGTCGATGCGGGAGCCCCGCTTGCGAGGGTCAGGGCCACGACCACGACCGTGAGCAGAAATCCCCGCAAATGCGGCCGTCCCACAGCGGTAAGGATTCTATCAGGGTGAGGTCGAATCTCTTGTGGAGGGGGGCGGTGTTCGTCACCCTGGGATCTCTGCCGTGAAGCCGCTTCTCGCCCTCATCGCCGTCGCCGTTGCGCTCGCGGCGCCCGCCGTCGCCTCCGCCGGCCTGGCCACGATCACGTTCCGCGACGTGCCGATCCGACGGCGGCCGGTCGCTTGCGAGCTCGCCCGGCCGCTTCGACCTCGTCGGCGTGCGCTGGCACGGGAGCGGGTCGGTGCAGTTCAGCGTCCGCTCGACCGCCGGTACGTGGGGGCCGTGGCTCGACGCGGCCGCGGAGGAGGAGGACCAGCCGGACGCCGGCTCGCGCGAGGCGGCGGCAACGCGCGGCTGGCGCGTCGGCAACCCCACCTGGGTCGGCGCCGCGAACGGGATCCGCTATCGCACCGACCGGCCCGGTGCGCGATCTCCGCGCGTCGTTCGTCCGCAGCCCTGAGCTGAGGATCCCGCTCCGCGCGGTCGCCTCGGCCGGCTCGCCGCCGATCGTGTCGCGCAGCGCCTGGGGAGCAGACGAGTCGATCCGCAAGGGTGCGCCGCTGTATGCGCCGGCAATCCGCTTCGCGAGCGTGCACCACACGGCGGGGCCGAACACCTACTCGCCCGCGCAGGCGGCGGCGATCATGCGCGGCGATCGAGGTCTACCACGTCAAGTCGAACGGCTGGAACGACATCGGTTACAACTTCCTCGTCGACCGCTACGGCACCGTCTACGAGGGCCGCTACGGCGGCATCGACCGCAACGTGATCGGCGCGTACGCCCGCGGCTTCAACACCGGCTCGATCGGCGTCGCCGTGATCGGCACCTTCAGCACCGCCGCCATCCCGGCTGCGGCCGAGACGTCGCTCGAGAAGCTCCTCGCCTGGCGGCTCGACCTCGCGCACGTCGATCCCGTCTCGACGCTGACCTTCGTCTCGGGCGGCAGCGAGCGCTATCGGGCCGGCGTCCCCGTCGTCCTGCGCGCCGTCTCCGGTCACCGCGACACGGGCCTGACGACCTGCCCCGGCGACCTCCTCTACGCGAAGCTCGACACGATCGCGGCGAAGACGCAGGCGATCGGCCTGCCGAAGCTCTACGAGCCGAAGGTGACCGGCGGCCTCGGTGGCCTCGTCCGGTTCCAGGCCCGCGTCTCCTCGGCGCTCGCGTGGAAGGTGACCGTCACGCGACGCGCTCGGGCAGCAGCTCGCGGTGGGCACCGGGAAGGGGCCGACCGTCGACTACACCTGGGACGCATCGCTCGTCACCGCGGCGGGCGCCAACTGGCGGATCGAGGTCGCGGGCGCCACGCCCGTGGCGGGCACGTTCGGGAAGGCGGTCGTCGTCGTCGCCGGCCCGCTGGCGATCACCGGTCTCGCCGCCGATCCGGCGACGATCAGCCCGAACGGCGACGGCCAGGCCGATTCGGCCACGATCACCTACTCGACGAACGCCCCGGCGACGGTCACCGCGACGCTGCTCGACGCAGCCGGCGTCCAGCTCGGGACGCTCGGGACTCCCGGCAAGCTCGCCGCCGGCGAGCACTCGTTCACCTTCGACGGGCTCGGACAGCCCGACGGGGTCTACACGATCGTCGTCACCGCGGTCGATGCGGTGGGAGTGTCCGTCATCGAGCCAGCTGACGATCGCGGTCACGCGAACGCTCGCCGCGCGCGGCGCTCCAGCCGGCGCTCCTGACGCCGAACGGCGACGGCAACGGCGACGCGCTGACCGTCACCTTCCAGCTCGCGGTGCCGGCGACGGTGCGCCTCCGCGTGCTCCGCGACGGCAAGTGGGTCGCGACCCCGTACACGGGAACGCTCCCGGCCGGGCCGCAGAGCCTCGGCTGGAACGGCGCCAAGCGGGTCGGCAAGACGCTCGACGGCTCGTACACGGCGGTCATCGACGCGACCGACGCGGTCGGCACCGCAACGGTGTCGCTGCCGTTCCAGCTCGACGCCCACCCGCCCGTGGTCAAGCTCGCGGCCCGGCCCGCTGCGGCTCTGGGTCTCGGAGGCCGCGACCGTGACCGTCCGCGTCAACGGCTCGGCCCGCCGCCTGCAGGCCACGGGACCCGGCTACCTCCCGCTCACCGGCATCCGCAAGGTGAGGACGCTCGTCGTCGTCGCGCGCGATCCGGCCGGCAACAAGACGGTCTTCCGCAAGCCCTGACCGGAGCTCTAGCCGGCTCCGGCCAGTAGACTCGCCGGGTGCAACCCTCTCTGCGCTCTCGCCGTCGAATCGGTGCCGCGTTGCGGCCCGAGCCGAAGCTCCCCTACGACCGACTGAGCGATCCCATCCTCGTGAGACGCGCCAAAGACGGAGATCCACAGCGCCCTCGAGGCGCTCTGCGCGCGCCACGAGCCGCGGGTCGCCCGCCTCGCCGCGCACGTGCTCTCCGACCCCGAGGACGCGCGCGACGCCGCGCAGGACGCCCTCGCGAAGCTCTGCGTCAAGCTCAACCAGTTCCGCGGCGAGGCGGCGTTCTCGACCTGGCTCCACCGCCTGACGCTCAACGCCTGCCGCGACGTCGCAGCGCGCCGCGGTGCGCGCCGCCACGACCCGCTCGACGAGGACGTGCGCGTCGCGCCCGGCCGCACGCCCGACCACGAGGCCGAGCTCTCCGAGCTGCGCGCGGACCTGCGCGACGGCCTCGCCGAGCTGCCGGCCGCGCAGGCTCGCGTGCTCGTGCTCAAGGATGCGCTCGGCTTCTCGTTCGAGGAGATCTCGGCCGCCTCCGGCATGCCCGTCGGCACCGCCAAGTGCTACGCCCACCGCGGCCGCGCCGCGATGCGCGAGCTGCTGGAGACCGAGACGGAGACGGCAGCGTGATCCCGGCGGTCCCGTTCGGCAAGGAGGCGATCGAGGCGATCCTCCCGCACCGCGACCCGTTCCTGCTGCTCGACGAGGTGATCGAGCTCGAGCCCGGCCGCAAGGTCGTGGCCACGCGCCTCGTCCGCGCCGACGACTGGTGGTTCCCCGGCCACTTCCCGGAGCGGCCCGTGATGCCGGGCGTGCTCATCGTCGAGGCGATGGCCCAGGCCGGCGCCGTCGCGGTGCTCGTCGAGGAGGAGAACCGCGGCAAGATCGCGTTCTTCGCCGGCATCGACGACTGCCGCTTCAAGCGCGTCGTCTCGCCCGGGGAGACGCTGACGCTGACCTGCGAGATCGACGCGATGCGCGGCCCGGTCGGCCGCGGCAAGGCGACCGCGACGGTCGACGGCAAGCTCGCGGCCCGCGGCACCCTCACCTTCGCGGTGGAGCGATGATCGGCTCGGCGACAGGCCCGCGCATCGGCATCACCGGGCTCGGGACGAACGTCCCCGCCAAGGTGATGACGAACGACGACATGGCCGCGTTCGTCGATACGTCGGACGAGTGGATCCAGGAGCGCACCGGGATCAAGGAGCGGCGGATCGCGACGCAGGAGGAGGCGCTGAGCGACATCGCGCTGCCGGCCGTGCGCGAGGCGCTCGCCGAGGCCGGCGCGGACGCGTCCGAGATCGACCTCGTGATCTGCGCCACCGTGACCCCGGACATGCTCTTCCCGACCACGTCCGCGCTGATGGCCGACACGCTCGGGATGCGGAACGCCGCCGCCTACGACCTGCTCGCCGGCTGCACCGGCTTCATGTACGCCGTCGCCCAGGCCTACGGCATGCTCGCCTCGGGCCTCTCGAAGAAGGCGCTCGTCGTCGGCGGCGACCTGCTCTCGAAGATCCTCGACTGGGACGACCGCTCGACGCTCGTGCTCTTCGGCGACGGGGCCGGCGCGGTCGTGATGGAGCCGGTCACCAGCGGAGGGTTCCTCGGCTTCGAGCTCGGCGCGGACGGCGGCGGCGGCATCCACCTCTGCTACCCGGGCAGCGGCTCGCGGCACTTCGACGATCCCCACTCGATCCTGAAGATGAACGGCCGCGAGGTGTTCAAGTTCGCGACCCGCGTGATGGTCTCGTCCGCGGAGGCCGTGCTCGAGCAGTGCGGCAAGACGATCGACGACATCGACGTCTACGTGCCTCATCAGGCAAATAAGCGGATAATCGATTATGCGGTCGGTAAGCTGGGCATCCCACCGGAGAAGACGGTCGTGAACGTCGACCGGTTCGGGAACACGTCATCGGGGTCGATCCCGCTCGCACTCGCGGATGCGCGCGCGGAAGGCCGTCTCGCCGATGGCGCGCTCGTGTTGATGACAGGAATGGGCGCCGGCCTCACGTGGGGCTCGGCGTTGATCGAATGGGGCGGCACATCAGCCGCCGGTAGTCGAACCTAGAGAGGGCTGAGAGACAGGATGGGAAAGATCGCTTTCTGCTTCCCGGGCCAGGGCGCCCTCGAGGCAGGCATGGGCCGTGAGATCGCAGAGGCGGTTCCGGCCGCCATGGAGGTCTACCGGGTCGGAAGCGAGGCATCGGGCCTCGACCTCAAGAAGCTCTGCTTCGACTCGCCGCTCGAGGATCTCGTCGAGACGGAGGTGCAGCAGCCGGCGCTCGTCGCCACGTGCCTCGCCATCCTGGCGGCGATCCGCGAGGCCGGGCTCGAGCCGGACGTCGTCGTCGGCCATTCGGTCGGCGAGTTCTCGGCGCTCGCGTCGGTCGGCGCCATCGGCACGCCCGAGGCGATCGCCCTCGTCCGCGAGCGCGGCCTGGCAATGGCGGAGGCCGCCCGCGAGCGCCCTGGCTCGATGGCCGCGATTCTCGGGCTCGAGGACGAGGCCGTCGAGACGCTGTGCAGGCAGATCCTGGGCGTGTGGCCGGCGAACTACAACTGCCCCGGCCAGATCGTCATCTCCGGTGAGAACGATGCAGTTGAGGAGTGCTGCGCCGAGGCCGAGAGCCTCGGCGCACGAAGAGCCATCAAGCTGAAGGTCTCCGGCGCGTTCCACAGCCCGCTCGTCGGGAACGCCGGCAAGCGCCTCAAGCCCGCCATCGACCTCGTGCGCTTCCACGACCCGATCGCGCCGTTCATGTCGACCGTGACCGCGAAGATCGAGCCGGCCACGCGGCTCGGCTCGCTGCTCGTCAACCAGCTCACCGCGCCGGTCAAGTTCACCCAGGCCGCGCAGGAGCTCGTGCAAGGCGGCGTCACGACCTTCGTCGAGGTGGGGCCGGGGAACGTGCTCTCGGGCCTCGTCAAGCGCATCGACAAGAGCGTGCGCACGTTCTCGGTCAACGACCTCGCCAGCCTGGAGAAGGCTCGGGAGGCCCTCTCATCGTGAGCGGGTTCTGCTCGCTGGACGGGAAGACGGCACTCGTCACGGGTGCCTCGCGTGGGATCGGCCGGGCCATCGCTGTCGAGCTCGCCTCGGCCGGGCGCGTCGGTCGTCGTCGGCTACCGCAGCGGCCAGGACGAGGCCGAGGAGGTCGCGAAGGAGATCGGCGGCCGCGCCGTGCAGGCCGACGTCTCCGATGCCGCGTCGGCGCTCGCTCTCGTCGAGGCCGCGGGCGACCTCGACATCCTCGTCAACAACGCGGGCCTGACCCGCGACGGCCTGCTCGCCCGGATGAGCGACGACGACTGGCGCACCGTGATCGACACCAACCTCTCGTCGGTCTTCTACACCTGCCGGGCGGTGACGCGGCCGATGATGAAGAAGCGCGCGGGAGCGATCGTCAACGTCTCCTCGATCGTCGGCGTCCACGGCAACTGGGGCCAGACGAACTACGCCGCGTCGAAGGCGGGGATCATCGGGTTCACGAAGTCGCTCGCGAAGGAGCTCGGCAGCCGCAACGTGCGCGCGAACGTCGTGGCGCCGGGATACGTGCAGACCCAGCTGACCGACGTCCTGCCGGAAGAGGCGACGAAGGCGATGCTCGACGCAGACGCCGCTCGGCCGGCTCGGCGACCCGGCCGACGTCGCCGGTGCCGTTCGCTTTCTCTGCTCCGACGAGGCCTCGTTCGTGACGGGCGAAGTCCTGCTCGTCGACGGCGGCCTCGGGATGTAGCCTGGGTGCCCGTGAGCAGCGACAACGGCAGACGCAGGATCGTCGTCACCGGCATCGGTGCGGTGACCTCGCTCGGGAACACCTTCGAGGAGACCTGGGAGGGGTTGATCGCGGGCCGCTCCGGCGCAGGCCCGATCACGCAGTTCGACACCACCGGCTATCCGGTGCACTTCGCCTGCGAGGTGCAGGGCCTCGAGGTGACCGACTACGTCGACTACAAGGCGTCGCGCCGCATGGACCGGTTCACGCATCTCGCGCTCGCCGCCGCCCGCCAGGCCGAGACCGACTCGGGCCTCGAGATCGCGCCGATCGCGGACCGCGTCGGCGCCGCCGTCGCGACGGGCATCGGCGGCCTCAAGTCGTTCGAGCAGTGCGTCAACCAGCTCAACGAGCGCGGGCCGGACCGCGTCAACCCGTTCTCGATCGTCCAGATCATCCCGAACCTCGCCGCCGGCTGGGTCTCGATCGAGCTCGGCACCCGAGGGCCGCTGCTCTCGCAGTGCACCGCCTGCGCCGCCTCGAACATGGCGATCGGCGACGGCATGGACGCGATCCGCCTCGGCCGCGCGGACGTGATGATCTGCGGCGGCACCGAGGCGCCGGTGACGAGCGTCAGCATCGCCGGCTTCGGCGCGATGCGCGCGATCTCGCGCCGCAACGACGACCCCGAGCGCGGCTCCCGTCCCTTCGACGGCGAACGCGACGGCTTCGTGATGGGCGAGGCGGCCGGCATGGTCGTGATCGAGGAGCTCGAGCACGCGAAGGCCCGCGGCGCCAAGATCTACGCCGAGCTGCTCGGCTACGGCGTCTCGTCGGACGCGAATCACGTCTCCGACCCCGACCCGACCGGCGAGAACCCGGCCCGCGCGCTGACGATGGCGTTCGCCGACGCCGGCATCGAGCCGGAGGACGTCGGCTACGTGAACGCGCACGGCACGTCGACGCCCTCGGGCGACACGGGCGAGACCCGGGTGCTCAAGGTGGCGCTCGGCGAGGACAAGGCCTACCGCACGCCGATCTCGTCGACGAAGGGCGCGACCGGGCACTGCCTCGGCGCGGCCGGCGCGGTCGAGGCGATCTTCACGATCCTCGCGCTCGAGCGCGGGATCCTGCCGCCGACGATCAATCAGACGACGCCCGACCCGACGTGCGACCTCGACTACATCCCGAACGAGGCGCGCCACGAGCAGGTCGAGGTCGGCGTCTCGAACTCGTTCGGCTTCGGCGGCCACAACGCGTGCCTCGTGTTCCGCCGCTGGCACGGCGAGAGCTAGCCGCCACCTCTAGCCGCGTCCGTTCTCACCTGCCTTTGCCGTAGCGGCGAGCATGCCGCGCGGCGTTGCCCGGCTAGTGCAGGCGCCCCTGTTGAAAGATCGTTCGACTTTGGACACGAAGGGGTCTCCTCCGGGAGACTCCCGCGTCTGAGCGCCCGTCCGCTCGGAACACGTCCCTGCTAGGGCAGCCGCAGCTCGAGGAAGAGCGTGTCGCGCCAGACGCCGCCGAGCTCGGCGATCCGCTCGCGCCGGCCGACGACGCGGAACCCGGCCCGCTCGTGGAGCGCGATGCTGGCGGCGTTCTCCGGGAACACGCTCGTCTGGATCGTCCAGATCCCGGCCGCCGCCGCAGCCGCCGTGAGCGCCTCCATCAGCGCGGTGCCGACGCCCTCGCCCCGGGCGGACGCGGCGACGTAGACGCTGTTCTCGGCCACGCCGGCGTAGCACGGCCTGCTCGAGACCGGCGAGAGCGCCGCCCAGCCGACGACCGTGCCCTCGTGCTCGGCGACGAAGCGGCCCTCCTGCCTGCGCGTCGTATCGAACGCGGCCCAGGACGGCGGCTCCGTCTCGAAGGTGGCGTTGCCGGTGGCGATCCCCTCGGCCCAGATCGCCGCCACCTCGGGCCAGTCGGCCTCGGTCATCTCCCGCAGTCGGACGCCGTCAGTCATCCCTGAGAACGAGGATAGACCTCCTACACTGCGTGACCATGGAGACCCGCGCGCCGTGGAGATCCGCCGCCCCGATCCGACGACCGACTTCGACGAGGTGCTCGCGCTCGTCCAGGCGTGCGACCGCGCCGTCTACGACGACTCCGACTGGACCGCTGCCGAGCTCCGCGAGGAGTGGGACGACCTCGATCTCGAGAGCGACGCCTGGGTCGCCGTCGACGACGGCCGGATCGCGGGCGTCGTTCACGTCTACGGGCTCCGCGGCACGCCGGGTGCTGATGGACGGGTACGTCCACCCCGAGCTCACCGGCCGCGGGGCCGGATCGCTGCTGCTCGACGCCGCGGAGGCCCGCGCGCGCGAGCTGGCCGGCGACGCGCCGGCGGGCGAGTCGATCTGGGCCGAGACGGCCCACCTCGTCGGCGACCCGACGGCCCCGGAGCTCCTCGCAGGGCCGCGGCTACACGATGCTCCGCACCTACCACCGCATGATCATCGACCTCGAGCCCGGGATCCCGGCGCCATCGTGGCCCGACGGCCTCGAGTTGCGTCCGTTCGACCCCGAGCGGCACGCCCGGCAGCTGAAGGACGCGCTCGACGAGGCGTTCGTCGACGAGTGGGGCCACGAGAAGCGCGACTACGACGCCTGGGCCGAGCGGGTCCTCGGCGTGCCGCAGTTCGACCCCGAGCTGATCCTGGTCGTCTGGGACGGCGGCGAGATCGCCGCGATGGCGGTCGACTACCAGAAGCGCCTCGGCGACTGGGGCCTGATCTCGCTGCTCGGCGTGCGGCCGGCATGGCGCAGGCAAGGGCTCGGGCTGTCGCTGCTCCAGGAGAGCTTCCGCCGCTTCGCCGAGCGGGGCGAGACGATGGCTGCGCTCGGCGTCGACAGCGAGAACCCGACCGGCGCCACCCGCCTCTACGAGCGCGCGGGGATGCGCATCCTCTGGCGCGCCGATGTCTGGCGCAAGGAGCTGCGGCATGGTGTCCAAGCGGATGCCTGAGCTCGTCGTGCCGAGCCGTCGAACGTGACGCGGCGAATCGCGACGGCCACTCTACGAGCGGGTCGGCGTGCACGGCGTGCGGACGGTCAGGACGGACACGTGGGAGCGGACAGCGTGAGCACCCTCCGTGCCCGCTGCCCGGACTGCAGGACGATCACCGCGGTCGCGATCGACGACGAGTACCAGTGCCACAGCTGCGGCCGTGAGTATGCCGCCGGTCTCGTCCGCGTCCCGCGTGCCTGGGGAGCAGGCGGCGACGCGATGGCCGAGGCCGCCCGGCTCCCGCTCCCGTACCCGGAGGCGGCGGTGATCGAGGAGGCGTCGCTCGACGATCAGATCGCCGCGCAGATCCGCAACCTCCCCGTGCGCCCGCTCGTCCTCGGCGGCTGTTGCTGCTCGCATGTCGGCGCGATCCGCGGCCTCGCCGACCGGCGCGGCGGCCGGCTCGCGGTCGTCTGGATCGATGCCCACGGCGACCTCAACACGCCCGACAGCTCGCCCTCCGGCAACGCGTGGGGGATGCCGCTGCGGATGGCGATCGACGCCGGTGCCGTCGATCCGGCCGACGTCGCCCTCGTCGGCGCGCGGAGCCTCGACCCACCGGAGCTCGAGTACCTCGCGGCGACCGGGATCGACGACGACCTCGGCCGGGCGCTCGAGGGGTGCGACCGCGTGTACGTCGCGTTCGACTGCGACGTGCTCCGGCCCGGCGAGCTCGCCGTCTTCATGCCCGAGCCGGGCGGCCCGACGGTGCAGGAGGCCGAGGAGCTGCTGCAGGACATCGCCGCGCGGTGTGCGATCGCCGGGCTCGGGCTGACGGGATTGCACGAGGATGCCGACCCGGCCGTCCTCGTCCGTCTCGCTGCTGCGGCCGGCCTGTAACCCTGTTTCAGGGAGGCGGGTCTAAGATGGCGCAGATGTCCGCCACCGACAAGATCGACGTCTCGATCGAGCACAAGCAGGCGACGCTCGACGACGGGACGGCGAAGAAGCACCCCAACACCTGTCCCGACTGCGGGTCGCACTACCGCGACGAGGAGCTGAAGGCGCACCTGCGCGTGTGCCCGCAGTGCGGCTACCACTTCCCGGTCAAGGGCCGCGAGCGGATCGAGCAGCTGGCCGACGAGGGCACGTTCGCGGAGGACGAGATGTCGTTGCGCTCCGGCGACCCGCTCGAGTTCTTCGACCTCAAGCCGTACACCGAGCGCCTGGCCGAGGCCGAGGTGTCGACCGGCCTCGGGGACGCGATGATCACCGGAACGGCCCGGATCGAGGCGCTTCCGTGCCGGCTCGCGGTGATGGACTTCTCGTTCATGGGCGGCTCGATGGGCAGCGTCGTCGGCGAGAAGTTCGCGCGCGCCTGCGAGCACGCGGCGGCGGGCGGGCTGCCGTTGATCTCGGTCTCGTCCTCCGGCGGTGCCCGCATGCAGGAGGGGATCCTGGCGCTGATGCAGCTGCCGAAGACGGTCTGCGCGCTCGAGGAGCTGCACGAGGCCGGCGGCGTGATGATCTCGGTGCTCACGCACCCGACGACGGGCGGCCTGCTCGCGAGCTTCGCCTCGCTCGGCGACGTGCTCGTTGCCGAGCCCGGCGCGCTGATGTCGTTCGCCGGCCCACGGGTCGTCGCCCAGACGACGCGCGAGAAGCTCCCGGACGACTTCGGCCTCGCCGAGTCGAACTTCCGCTTCGGCCACATCGACCGCATCGTGCCGCGCTCGGAGCTGCGACCCGTCGTGGCGCAGCTGATCCGGCTGTTCGCGAGGCCCGCGTGACGAACGACGCCGAGCTCGGCCTCCGTGACCGGCTGGCGAAGCTGAGCGGGGTCAAGCTCCTGCGCGGAACGCGGCTCTCGGCCGAGCTCGAGCGCCTGCAGCGCCAGCTCGAGCGGCTCAAGGACGACACCTCCGACGAGGAGATCTGGCAGCGCGTCGAGCTCGCCCGCCACCAGGAGCGGCCGTACACGCTCGACTACGTCGAGCGGATCCTCGAGGACTTCTTCGAGCTGCACGGCGATCGCGGCCGGATGGACGATCACGCGCTCGTGACCGGGATCGGCAAGCTCGAGGGCCGCACGATCGCTCTGATCGGGCATCAGAAGGGCCGCGACCTGAAGGAGCGGACGACCCGGAACTTCGGCATGGCCTATCCGGAGGGCTACCGCAAGGCGATGCGCGTGATGGAGCTCGCGAACCGGCACGGATTCCCGCTCCTCACGCTCATCGACACGCCCGGCGCCTATCCGGGCATCGCCGCCGAGCAGCACGGCCAGGGCGGCGCGATCGCCCGCTCGCAGGCCGTGATGGCGCGGCTCGACATTCCGACGGTGGCGGTCGTGATCGGCGAGGGCGGCTCCGGCGGCGCGGTGGCGATCGCCGTCGCCGACCGGGTGCTGATGCAGGAGAACTCGATCTACTCCGTCATCTCGCCGGAGGGCTGCGCCGCGATTCTCTGGCGCGACGCCTCGCAGGCGAAGAAGGCCGCCTCGGCATTTCGCCTCGACGCCGCGCACTGCCTCGATCTCGGCGTGATCGAGGGCATCGTCCCGGAGCCCGAGGGCGGCGCCCAGACCGACGTCGACGCCGCGGCGCTGCTCCTGCGCGAGTCGGTCGTCTCGCACTTCGCGGAGCTCGAGGGCATCCAGCCCGCCGATCTCCGCCGCACCCGCCGCGCGAAGTTCCGCGCGATGGGCGTGTTCGCCTAACTCGGAGCCTCGTCCTCGCCGTAGGCGCTGTTCCGCGCGGCCGCACCTGTGCATAATCCTCGCGCGGCAGCGGCTCGCTGCTTCGTGACGCGACCGAGAGGAGCACCATGACGAGCGCACAGGAGGCGGGCAGTCTCACGTTCGAGGCGCCGGGCCCCGGGTCCTACAAGCAGGATCCCGTTCACTTTCCGCGGCCGCTGACGCGCTACTGGACGGAGATCCATCCGGCGGCGTTCGCGAAGGGCACGGCCGATTTCGCCCGCTTCTACGGGATGCCGATGGGTGGGCTCAGGACGGAGTACGTCAACAGCATCGCGTACATGACCCAGCTGCCCGCGCCGGAGGAGGAGATCCCGCAGCGCTTCCAGCGTGCGGCCGAGGTGATGGCGGGCAAGCTCTGGCGCGAGCAGCTCCGGGAGTGGGACGAGACCTACAAGCCGAACGCGATCGCGAAGCACCGCGAGCTGCAGGCGGTCGATCCCGACGCGCTCTCCGACGACGAGCTGGTCGAGTACCTCGGCCGCTGCCGCGACCACCACGCGGCGATGATCACCCAGCACATGCGCTTCACCGCGAGCGCGGTCGTGCCGACGGGCGACTTCCTCGCCCACGTCGGCGACTGGACGGGGCTGCCGCCGGCCGAGCTGCTCGGCCTCATGCGCGGTGCCTCGCCCGTGTCGGCGGGAGCCTCGGCGGAGCTGGCGGCACTGATCGCCGCGATCCGCGAGGACGAGGCTGCGCAGGAGCTCCTGGCGTCGGACGGCGACCCGGGCGAGGTGCTCGCGTCGTTGCGCGCGCTCGACAGCCCGGCAGGCGTGGCCATGAACGGCTACCTCGACCTGGTGGGCAACCGCCTGCTCGACGGCTTCGACATCTCCGAGCCGTCCGCCCTCGAGCTGCCGGACGTGCTGCTGCGTGCGATCCGCACCGCCGTCGAGGCAGGAGCGGAGGACTCGGATGTCGAGGCTCAGACCGCCGAGATCCGCGCCAAGGTGCCCCCGGAGCACCAGGACGAGTTCGACGAGCTCCTCGGCGAGGCGCGGCTGCTCTACCGGCTGCGCGACGAGCGGGGCGTCTACAGCGACATCTGGGCCTCGGGAATCATGCGCCGCGCCGCGCTGGCGGGTGGCCGCCGGGCCGCCGCGAACGGGCGCATCGACGGATCCGGCGCACTTCGTCGATGCCGGCTTCGACGAGATGCTGCGCGCTCGTCGCGGGCTCCGGCGGCCCATCGGCGGACGAGCTCGCCGCCCGCGCCGAGTATCGCGCCACGCACAGCGCCAAGGACGCGCCGCCGACGCTTGGCCCGCCACCGCCGGCTCCGCCGGATCCGGCCAAGCTGCCGCCGCCTGTCGCCCGGCTGATGCGTGCCACCGGGCTCGCTCTCGGGGCGCTCTTCGGCAGCTCCGAGGCGGAGCACGAGGAGGATCTGCTCCGTGGCCTCGCGGCGAGCCGCGGCATCTACGAGGGCACGGCCCGCCTCGTCTCCGGCCCGTCGGACTTCAACCGGATCGTCAAGGGCGACGTGCTCGTCACCGACCTCGACGACCGAGGCGTTCAACATCCTGCTGCCGCTCCTCGGCGCGATCGTGACCGACAGCGGCGGCCTGCTCTCCCACTCCGCCATCGTCGCCCGCGAGTACGGCATTCCCGGCGTCGTCGGGACGCGCGAGGGGACCGAGCGGATCGCGGACGGGGCCAGGGTGCGCGTCGACGGTGATGCGGGCGAGGTGACCGTCTTCGCGTGAGCGACGTCGTCCCGCTGGCGGAGGTGGCCGACACGGCGGTCTTCGGCTCGAAGGCCGTCGGCCTCGGGCAGGCGCTTCGCGACGGCCTGCCCGTGCCACCCGGCGTCGCCCTCTCCGGCCCGATCGTCGAGGCCGTCGCGGGCGGGCACGAGGATGCGATCGAGCAGGTGGCGGCCGCGGCCCGGCCGTTCGGTGGGCCGTTCGCGGTTCGCTCGTCCGCGGTCGACGAGGACGGCGCCGACGCGAGCTTTGCCGGCCAGCACCTGACGCTGCTCAACGTCCCTTCCGCCGACGACCTGGGACGGGCGCTGCGGGAGATCTGGTGGTCGGCGAACTCCGACTCGGCGATCACCTATCGCAAGCGCGTCGGCCTCTTCACGAGGCCGAGCGTGGCCGTCGTCGTCCAGGTGCTGCTCGACCCGGAGACGGCCGGCGTGATGTTCACGCAGAACCCGGTCACCGGCGCGGACGAGCGGATGATCGAGGCGAGCTGGGGGCTCGGCGAGGCGGTCGTCGCCGGGATGGTGATCCCGGACAGCTTCCGCATCGACCGCGGCGGCGAGGTGCTCGAGCGCCGGCCGGGGCTGAAGCGGATCGCGATCCGTGGCGTTCCCGGCGGCGGCACCGTCGAGGACGAGGTTCCGGCCGAGCTGACGGAGCAGCTGTGCCTCGACGACGCGCAGCTCGCCGAGCTGAACGCGCTCGCGTTGCGCTGCGAGGAGGTCTACGGGCCGGCCCGCGACATCGAGTGGGCGATCGCGGGCGGCACGCTCTACCTGCTCCAGTGCCGCGCCGTCACGAGGGCGGGCTGAGCGCCTGATGGCCGGCGCACCCGTTGCCGCGCTGCAGCGCGTGCCCCTGTTCTCCGAGCTGAGCCCGGACGAGGTGCAGCAGATCGCGCTCCTGTTCAAGGAGCGGCACTTCGCCGCGGGCGAGACGGTGGTGAAGGAGGGCTCGGAGGGCGCGGCGTTCTTCCTGATCGATTCGGGTGAGGCTGCCGTGTCGGTGGCGGGCAAGGAGCGCGCCGCCTTGCAGCCCGGCGACCACTTCGGCGAGATCGCGCTGATCGACGAGGGCGTGCGGTCGGCGACGATCACCGCGACGACCGAGCTCGTCTGTTTCGGCCTCACGTTCTGGGAGTTCAAGCCGCTCGTGGTCGCGAACGGGGAGATCGGCTGGAAGCTCCTCCACTACCTCGCGCAGAAGCTCCGCTCGGCCGAGCTCGAGTAGCCTCGCGGGGATACTCTCCACACTTTCCACAGGCTTATCCCCTGGGTGTAAAGCGGCGTTTTGCAGGGAAAACACCTCGAGTGTGACGAAGATGTTAAGCACGGCCTCGAGCAGTGGCACGCGTTTGAATCCGGTCGAGGTTCGGCGCGACGCGTAGGCGGGTATCCACGATCCGTGGCCGCTGTGACGGAAGCAACGATCACGTGCCCCGAGTGCGGGCACTCGGAGCGCGAAACGATGCCGACGAACGCCTGCCGCTTCTTCTACCCATGCGTCGGGTGCGGCGTGACGCTGACGCCGCTACCGGGCGACTGCTGCGTGTTCTGCTCCTACGCAGACCACCAGTGCCCCCGAAACAGGTCGCCTAGCCGTCGGCTTCTCTTGGATTCCATCAGCCCGTCTTTTCGCCCGAAGCGCTGGAATCAGCGGAGGGTGGAGCTACAGTGCGATCGTGAAGACGTTCGCCACCGGCAAGCTTTCCCAGGCTGCAGCGAAGTACGGGGAGAACGCTCCCATGGCGGCGACGTGCTGCAACGCCTGCCGCACCTGCGTTCAGACGAACCTCATCGCGCTTGGCCTCGCGGCCGTGATCGGCGCGGGCGCGTGGGTCAGGAGCGTATTCCGGCGCTCCGGCCCGGCCTGATTTCAGTTCAACCCGACCGGATCTCTGCGATCGTGCTCTGAGGCGGACGTCGAGCGGCCTAGCGAGGAGTAGACGTATCCGGTAGAGCCTCGGCTTGTGGCCGCGGCGCCAACCGGCTGCGGTGAGGTCGTGGTGCGCGATCATGCAGTGATGCCGCTCGACGCCTACCGCCAGAAGCGCGATCCCAAGCGCACGCCCGAGCCGTTCGGCGGCAAGGCGGGCGACGCGCTCCGCTTCGTCGTCCAGCGCCACGCCGCCCGCAGCCTCCACTACGACTTTCGCCTCGAGCGGGACGGGGTGCTCCTGAGCTGGGCGGTGCCGAAGGGCGTCCCGCTCGCGCTCGGCGAGCGGCACCTGGCGGTGCACGTCGAGGATCACCCGCTCGACTACGGCGACTTCGAGGGCGAGATCCCGGCCGGGCAGTACGGGGCCGGCACGGTCGAGATCTGGGACCGGGGCACCTACGAGCTCGTCGAGGAGAAGAAGGACGGCGGGCTCACGGTTCATCTCCACGGCAACCGCCTCGAGGGGCTCTGGACGCTCGTGCCCGCCCACCTCGACGGCAAGGAGAAGAACTGGCTGCTGCTGCGCAAGGACGCCGGCACCGAGAAGCGCGACTACGCGCCGATGCTCGCCACTGCGACCGACGTCCTGCCGGTCGGGGAGGGCTGGGCGTTCGAGCCGAAGTGGGACGGGTTCAGGGCCCTGGCGCGCGTCGACGGCGGCGTCGCCACCTTCAAGAGCCGCAACGACAACGACCTCACGACCCGGTTTGCCGCCGGCGGCACGCGCGGTCGGCCTGGCGGTGCGCTCGCCCTCGGCGGTACTCGACGGCGAGATCTGCGCTCTCGACGAGACCGGACGCTCGGGGTTCGGGCTGCTCCAGCAGGGAGCGGGCGCGCTGGTGTTCGTCGCCTTCGACGTGCTCGAGGTGGACGGCGAGCCGCTCATCGAGCGCACGTACGCGCAGCGGCGCGAGGCGCTCGAGCAGCTCCTCGACACCTCGGTGGACGGCGTCCTCGTCTCGCCGTCGTTCGACGACGGAGCGGCGCTCGAGCGCGCCGCGCGCGAGCACGGGCTCGAGGGCGTCGTCGCCAAGCTGGTCGACTCGCAGTACCGGCCGGGGCGCCGCACGACGGACTGGCGCAAGCTGAAGCTGAAGAGCAGCCAGGAGCTCGTCGTCGCCGGCTTCACGCGCGGCCAGGGCCGCCGCTCGAGCGGGATCGGGGCGCTCGTGCTCGGCGTGCACGCCGCCGACGGGCTCCGCTATGCGGGCAACGTCGGCACCGGCTTCACCGACCGCGAGCTCGACCGGCTCGAGAAGAAGCTGCGAGCCGCTGCAACGGGCGGCGACGCCGTTCGCGGAGGAGCCGAAGATGCCGAAGGTCCGCCGCGGCGACGTCACCTGGGTCGAGCCGACGCTCGTGGCGCAGATCGAGTTCGCCGAGTGGACGCGCGACGGCAGGCTACGGGCGCCGGTTTACCTCGGCCTGCGCGAGGATAAGCTGGCTGACGAGGTGGTCGCAGAGCACGTGCCGATCCAGTCCGAGATCCGCCGCGGGGCGCGCGTCCTCAAGCTGTCGAACCTCGACAAGCCCTTCTGGCCGGACGAGGGGATCACGAAGGGCGACCTGCTCGCGTACTACCGCGACATCGCCCCCGTCCTCGTGCCACACCTACGCGACCGGCCGTTCACGATGAAGCGCTACCCCGACGGCTGGCAGGGCAAGTACTTCTTCCAGAAGGACGCGCCGTCCCACATGCCCGACTGGATCAAGCGCGCGCCGTTTCCCGCCTCGACCCGCGACGGCGAGAAGCGGATCATCGACTACCCGCTCGTCAACGACGACCTCGCGCTCCTGTGGATGGTCAACATGGGCTGCATCGACATGAACGCCTGGGCCTCGCGCGTCGACAAGCCAGATCGCCCCGACTGGGTGATGTTCGACCTCGACCCGTCCGACGACGTCGGCTTCCCGGAGGTGATCGAGGTCGCGCTGCTCGTCAAGCAGCTGCTCGACCTCGCCGGGCTCGAGAGCTTCCCGAAGACGAGCGGCTCGCGTGGGATCCATGTGCTCGTCCCGGTCGCCCGGCGGCAGGGCTTCGACGCGTCGCGCTCCTTCGCCGCGGTGATTGCCGGCGCGCTCGAGCGAACGCACCCGGGCCTCGTGACGACCGAGTGGACGAAGCGCAAGCGGCGCGGCGTGCTCGTCGACGCGAACCAGAACGGCCCCGGCAAGACGACGGCCGTCGTCTACTCGGTGCGACCCCGGGCCGGCGCGACCGTCTCGACCCCGCTCGCCTGGGACGAGGTCCGCGAGGGGCTCGACCCGACGGTGTTCACGATGGACGAGGTTCGCGCCAGGGTCGCCCGCCACGGCGACCTCTTCGCGCCGGTGCTCGAGCTGCGTCAGTCGCTCGCGGCTGCGTTGCGCTCGATCGGCTGACCCGCACCGAACAGCGCTGAAGCGTCCGTCAGGGCTCCAGCCCTTCCGGATGCCCGAGGCTCGACAGCTCGGCGATGTCGCGCCGGAAGAAGAGCGACGTCGTCCAGTCGGCGACGACCCGCGCCTTGCGGCTGAAGAGCGGTAGCGCGTAGAGGTGGTAGGAGCGCGCGATGAACCAGCCGAGGAAGCCCGAGACGTGGACGCCCATCACGTCGGCGATGCCCTTGTAGCGCCCGAGCGTCGCGACCTGGCCCAGCATCCGGTAGCCGTACGGCTTCGGGTCGCCGCTGAGGTTTTTCGCGAGCCGGCGCGCCTGGCGGAGCGCGTGCTGGCAGGTCGGAGGATCGGTGTGCCCGGGCGTGCGGGTGTTCGGCACCGCCGCGCAGTCGCCGAGCGACCAGACGTTCTCGAGCCCTTCGACCCGCAGCGTCCCGTCGACCCGCACGCGCCCACGATCGTCGAGCGGCAGACCGAGCTCCCGGAGCAACGGCGACGCCTTCACGCCGGCCGTCCAGACGAGCGTGCGGGCCGGAACGGTCGTGCCGCCCGAGAGGACGGCACTCTCGCCGTCGTACGACGTGAGCGTCTCGTTGACGTGGATCTCGACGCCCCGTTGCTCGAGCTTGCGGCCGGCGTAGGTGCCGAGCCTGCGGGGAATGTCGGCCAGGATCGTCGGAGCCGCATCGACCAGCACCCACCGCTGCTTCACGTCGCGCAGGGCCGGGTAGTAGCGGAGCGCTGCGTGCGCGAGATCGTTGAGCTCGGCGAGCGCCTCGACGCCCGCGTAGCCGGCGCCGACGAACACGAACCCGAGCTCCGACTCGGGGCCGCCGGCCGACGCTGCCTCGAGCCGCTGCAGGACGTGGTTGCGAAGGGCGATGCCGCCGGCGAGGTCCTTGAAGCCGCGGCCGTGCTCCGCGAGGCCCGGCACCGGGAACACCCGGTTGACGGCGCCCAGTGCGACGACGAGCCGCTCGTAGGTGATCGCGGCCGGCCCGGCGACCGTGTCGGCACTGACGGTGCGCGTCTCGAGATCGAGCGCGGTTGCGTGGCCGAGGACGAGGTCGGCGTGGGGGCACATCTGGCGCAGGGGGACGACGACGTGCCGCGGCTCGAGCGTGCCGGACGCCGCCTCCGGCAGGAGCGGGGTATAGAGCATCGAGTTCTGGGTCGACACGATCGTGGCGCCGCGCTTGCCGAGCAGCCGCGCGACGTAGGCACCGGCGAAGCCGCCGCCGAGCACGAGGGTGCCGCCGCGTGCGCTCGTCTCTCTCACAGAGGCCATCCAGGGATGCTCGCGGTCGCTGCCCGGCGGCGCAAGTCCGCTACCCTCTACCCCTACAGTTGCTTATCTGATATATATGCAACGCAAATAGTCTAGTAAGCCTGTCGGGAAGCTACTCAGGAGGGGTTTGTTCCATGCATAGACGTGTTCTTCCGCTGATGCTCGCGCTGACCGCCGTTGCGGCCGTGCTCGCGAGCTCGGCAACCGGGGCCAAGCAGGACGTGACGCTGAACCTGGTCGCCTACTCGACGCCGCGGCCGGTGCTCGACAAGCTGATCGCCGAGTTCAAGAAGACGCCGCAGGGCGTCGGGCATCAACGTCCGGGCCTCGTACGGCCCGTCCTCGGCGCAGGGCCAGGCGGTCGCGAACGGCCTCCCGGCCGACGGCGTGATCCTCAACACGGGCAACGACATCAACAACCTGGTCGACAAGGGCCTGATCAACAAGAACTGGGACAAGCAGAGCTACAACGGCGTCGTCTGGAACTCCGTCGTCGTCTTCGGCCTCCGCAACGGCAACCCGAAGAAGATCAAGGGCTGGAACGACCTGATCAAGCCCGGCGTCCAGGTCGTCACCGTCAACCCGTTCACGGGCGGGATCGCGAAGTGGAACATCCTCGCCGCCTACGTCGCGCAGCGGCGGCTCGGGAAGACCGACAAGCAGGCGATCGCCTACCTGCAGAAGTTCTACAAGAACAACGTCGTCTCGCAGGACTCGTCCGGCTCGAACGCGACGAACACGTTCCTCTCGGGCAAGGGCGACGTCCTGCTCACGTTCGAGAGCGAGGCGATCAACGGCAAGATCCCGTACGTGATCCCGCGCCAGACGATGCTGATCGACATCTACATCGCCGGCCTCCAGAAGAGCGAGCACAAGACCGAGTGGAACCTCTTCTCGCGCTACCTCAAGACGTACCCGGCGCAGAAGATCCTCGCCGACAACGGCTACCGGCCCGTGGACAAGAAGGCGCTCGCCGAGGCGGGCAACAAGTACCCGGTGCGGCCCGGCCAGACGAAGATCACGAGCCCGCTGCTCGGCGGCTGGCGCGCGGTCGACAAGAAGTGGTTCGACCCGAACAACAGCATCATGCAGAAGATCGAGCAGTCGCTCGGGGTCTCGACCGGCTAGCACGTGTCGGCAAGCAGCATCACCGAGGCGCCGGGGCTTCCGGCGCCTGCCGCGCACCGCAGGGAGAGGGTCTCACCGGCCCTCTCCCTGCAGGTCGGCCTCGTCACGACGTTCCTCCTGATCATCGTCGTGTTGCCGATCGCCGCCGTCGCCTCGAAGGCGGCCGATCTCGGCTGGTCGGGGTTCTGGGAGGTCGTCTCGTCGCCGGAGGCCGTCTCGGCCCTCAAGCTGACGCTGGCGATGTCGGCGCTCGCCGTGCTCACCACGGCGGTGTTCGGGACGATCATCGCGTGGGTGCTCGTGCGGGACTCGTTCGCCGGCAAGTCGGTCGTCAACGCGATCATCGACCTGCCGTTCGCGCTGCCGACGATCGTTGCCGGGCTCGTGATCATGGCGCTGTACGGCCCGCAGACGCCGATCGACTTCACGCTCGGCGGGCACCACTTCGACGCCAACGTGACGTTCACGCGGGGCGCGATCTACCTCGCGCTGCTCTTCGTGACGCTCCCCTTCGTCGTCCGGTCGGTGCAGCCGGTGCTGATCGAGCTCGACGAGGAGCTCGAGGAAGCGGCGCGCTCGCTCGGCGCGAGCGAGTTCACCACGTTCCGCAAGATCGTGTTCCCGAACATCCTGCCCGGGATCCTCTCCGGGCGTCGCGATGGCGTTCGCGCGCGCGGTCGGCGAGATCGGCGCGATCGTCCTCATCGCCGGCAACCTCCCGTTCAAGACCGAGGTCGCCTCGGTCTTCCTCTTCCACCGCATCTCCCAGGACCCCGAAGGCTCCGCGGCCGTCGCCGTCGTGCTCCTGCTCGTCTCGTTCGCCGTCCTGCTCGGGATCGGCGGGGTTCGCTGGCTCGTCACGAGGCACGAGCATGGGTAAGCTACGCGCTCCGCTTCGCCGCGCCTCGGCTACCTGGCGCTGATCCTGATCGGGCCGATCGCTGATGATGGTGTGGCGCACCCTCGGGGACCTGGACGCCGCCTGGGCGGCGATCTCCGATCCGGACACGATCTCGGCGTTCAAGCTCACGCTCATGGTCACGGCGATCGCGGTCGTCGTGAACACGGTCTTCGGGATCGTCTGCGCGCTCCTGATCGTCCGCGGCAAGATCCCCGGCCGGGGCTTCCTCAACGCCTTCGTCGACCTGCCGCTCTCGCTCTCGCCGGTGATCGTGGGCTTCGCGCTCGTCTCGCTCTACAGCGCGCAGGGCTGGCTCGGCTGGTTCCAGCGGAACGGCTACGAGATCCTCTTCGCGACGCCGTCGATCATCCTCGCCACGATCTTCGTCACGCTGCCGTTCGTCGTCCGCGAGGTGGTTCCGACCCTGCGCGAGATCGGCACCGAGCAGGAGCAGGCCGCCCAGACGCTCGGCGCCAACGGGTGGCAGACGTTCTCGCGCGTCACGCTGCCGGCGATCCGCTGGGCGGTCATCTACGGCGTCGTCCTCACGGCGGCCCGCGGGATCGGCGAGTTCGGCGCGGTCGCGGTCGTGTCCGGGAACTTCGCGGGCCAGACGCAGACGGCCACGCTTCGGGTCGAGGACGCGTACCAGTTCGCGTACGGCAACTACGCTCCCGCCTACGGCATCGCCTTCGTCCTCGCGGCGACGGCTGTCATCATTCTCCTTGCCATGATCTTCCTCCAACCGAAGGAGTCCCGGTACTGATGTCGATCTCGGTCAGGCGCATCACGAAGCGCTTCGACGACTTCGTCGCGCTCGACGACGTCTCGGTGGAGGTCAAGCCGGGATCGCTGACGGCGCTCCTCGGTCCCAGCGGCAGCGGCAAGTCGACCCTGCTCCGGATCATCGCCGGGCTCGAGACGGCCGACGAGGGCGCCGTCTTCATCGACGACAAGAACGTCACCGGCCGCCCGCCGCAGGAACGCGGCGTCGGCTTCGTCTTCCAGCACTACGCAGCCTTCAAGCACATGACGGTGTACGACAACGTGGCGTTCGGCCTCAAGATCCGGAAGCGGCCCAAGGCCGAGATCCAGGAGCGGGTCAACCAGCTCCTCAAGCTCGTCCAGCTCGAGGGCCTCGCGAAGCGCTACCCCGCGCAGCTCTCCGGCGGGCAGCGGCAGCGGATGGGGCTGGCCCGCGCGCTCGCGATCGATCCGGCCGTGCTCCTCCTCGACGAGCCCTTCGGGGCGCTGGACGCCCAGGTGCGGGCCGAGCTCCGTGAATGGCTGCGCCGCCTCCACGACGAGACGCACACGACGACGGTGATCGTCACGCACGACCAGGAGGAGGCGATGGAGGTCGCCGACCAGATCGTCGTGATGAGCCAGGGCCACGTCGAGCAGATCGGCGCGCCGCGGGACGTCTACGAGGAGCCGGCCAACGAGTTCGTGATGACGTTCGTCGGCCAGGCGCACGAGATCGAGGGGAACTTCGTGCGGCCGCACGACCTCGAGATCACGCTGGAGCCGAACGGCTCGACGAGCGAGGTGATGATCGACCGCGTCGTCCACCTCGGCTTCAACGTCCGGCTCGATCTCGTCGGCACCGACGGCGAGCGCCTCTCGGTGCAGACGACCCGGGACAACGCGGAGCTGAACGAGTTCGCTCCCGGGCAGATCGTCTACGTCAAGCCCACCCGGCACACGACGTTCA
The DNA here is from genome assembly GCA_963751875.1 of uncultured Thermoleophilia bacterium. GTDB lineage: Bacteria > Actinomycetota > Thermoleophilia > Gaiellales > Gaiellaceae > Gaiella. The sequence goes on along the minus strand of CAVVWG010000020.1, from coordinate 27,615 downwards.
CGTAGCGGCGGCGCCCGCCTGCGCGGCCGCGCTCGACGAGATCGGCGAGGGTGGTCTGCTCGAGCACCCCGCGCATCGCCGCCCGGAGCTCGATCCAGGTGTCCCGCAGCGGCGCGGCCGCTCCCTCGTACGTGATCGCGTCGGGACGCTCGCCGCGGACGCTCGCGATCGGCCCCTCGACGACCCGGATCACGTCGGCGACGGTGATCTCGGCCGGAGGCCGCGCGAGCCGGTAGCCGCCGTCGGCGCCACGCTGGCTCGCGACCAGGCCGCCGTTGCGGAGGTCGGCGAGGATGTTCTCGAGGAACTTGTGCGGGATCGCCTGGGCGGCGGCCAGCCGCTCGCCCTTGATCTGCTCCGGAGCGACGGCCGCCAGCTCGATCGTGGCCCGCAGGGCGTAGTCGACCTTGGCCGAGATGCGCATGGCGTCATTCTGGCGCGTTGACCGCGATCTCGCCCAGGCGTCCCTCGAGGAACCGCCTCTCCGGCCCGTCCTCGGTGAGCTCGAGCGCCCGCCGGTAGGCGTCGCCGGCCTCCTCGGAGCGGCCGAGGCGCCGCAGGAGGTCGGCTCTGGCCGAGTGGTAGTGCCGGTACTCGTCGAGCCCTTCGATGCGCGTCGATCAGGCGCACGCCCTCCTCGACGTCGCCGGCGAGCGCGACGGCAGCGGCGTGATTGAGGCGGGCGACCGGCGTGCCGTCGAGCTGCAGCAGCGCCTCGTACGCCGCGACCACGGTCGCCGGGTCCGACCCCTGGGCGTGGCCGGCGGCGATCGCCGCCTGGAGCTGGTAGAGCCCGGGGCGGCGGAACGCCTCGGCGCGCTCGAGCATCCGCAGGCCCTCGTCGATCTCGCGCGCATCCCAGAGGTCGCGGTCCTGGTCGGCGAGCAGCACGAGCTCACCGTCGGGCGAGAGGCGCGCGTCGCGGCGGGAGTCCTGCAGCAGCATCAGCGCCAGCAGCCCGAACGCCTCGGGCTCGTCGGGCATCAGCACGCAGAGCAGCTTCGCGAGCCGGATCGCCTCGCTGCAGAGGTCACGGCGAACGAGGGACGCGCCTCTGCTCGACGCGTAGCCCTCGTTGAAGATCAGGTAGATCACCCGCAGCGCGGTGGTGAGGCGGTCGGGCAGGATCGCGTCGGCCGGCACCCGGAACGGGATCCCGGCCGTCCGGATCTTGCTCTTGGCGCGCACGAGCCGCTGCGCCATCGTCTGCTCCGGGACGAGGAACGCGGACGCGATCTCCGTCGTCGTCAGCCCGCCGACGATGCGCAGGGTGAGCGCGACCTGCACGTCGGCGGCGAGCGCCGGGTGGCAGCACGTGAACACGAGCGCGAGCCGCTCGTCCGGCAGGGCGCTCATCTCGTCGGGGTCCACGGGCAGCGACTCGAGCCGGGCGAGCACGGCCGTCTTGTCGGCGAGAACGCGCTCACGACGGATCCGGTCGATGGCGCGGTTGCGGGCGGTCGGTGACGATCCAGGCGCCCGGGTTGTCCGGGATGCCGATCTGCGGCCAGCGCTCGAGCGCCGTCGCAAAGGCATCCTGCACCGCGTCCTCGGCGCGTTCGAGATCGCCGAGGACGCGGGTCAGGATCGCGACGCACCGCGGCCACTCCTCTGCGTAGACCGCGGCGAGCCGATCGCTCACCGGACGATGAGTGGCCGGATCTCGAGGGTGCCATGCTCCGCCGCGGGGACGAGCGCGGCGAGCCGGATTGCCTCGTCGAGGTCGGGAAGGTCGGTGACGAAGATGCCACCGAGCTGCTCCTTCGTCTCGGCGAACGGGCCGTCGGTGACGATCGTCTTGCCGTCGACGACCCGCACGACCTTCGCCTCGGCCGCGCTCACGAGCTCGCTGCCCTGCACGCTCGGGTCGGCCTTCCCCATCTCGTCGAAGAGGGAGATCCAGCGGGGCATCGACTCTGCCCGCAGCCGGGCCGCCTCCTCATCGGAGAGGCCGTCCCACGTCGACTGGTCGCTGTAGACGAGCATCGCGTACTTCATGCCGCTGTCTCCTCGTCGACATGGACCGGGCGGATCTCGACGGCGCCGTGGTCGGCGGCCGGGATCTTCGCCGCCCAGCCGATCGCCTCGTCGAGCGTCGCGCACGAGAAGAGGTAGTAGCCGCCGAGCGACTCCTTCACCTCGGCGTACGGCCCGTCGGTGACGACCGGGTCGCCGTTGCGGACGCGGACGCTCGTCGCCGAGGCGGTCGGCTCGAGGCCGCTCGCGTCGACGAGGGCTCCCGCCGCCGTCGCCTCCTCCGAGACGGCCACGTAGGCCTGATAGGCGACCGCCTGCTCGGCCTCCGAGAGCCGATCCCAGCCTGCGGGGTCGTTGTAGACCAGTGCCATGTACTCCACTGCCACTCCCTTCGTTGTCGCTGAACGATTGCACGAGGACGACGAACGGTGGGGCGGGAAATCGACAGCGGCTGCTACAGGCGGGCGGCGAGAGCCTCCGCCTCGGCGATCGCGGCGAGGAAGGCGTCGATGTCGGCCCGCGTCGTGCCGAGCCCGATGCTCGCGCGCACCGCGCCCGGAATCGTGACGTCCTCGCCGCACTCGGCCTCGTGGAGCAGCCGCGCCGTCTCGGCGTCCTCGACGCCGAGCAGGTGGGCGACGAAGGGATGGGCGCAGAACGATCCGGCGCGCACGGCGATCCCGCGGTCGGCCAGATGGGTCCCGAGCTCGTGCGCCGTCCAGCCTTCGGCCGTGAACGCGGCGACGCCGACTCGATCGGGCGCATCGGTCCACTGGTGGAGCTGCGTCACGCCGCCGATCGCGTCGAGCCCGTCCCAGAGCACGGTCGCGAGGAGCCGCTCGTGCTCGGCGACGACATCCATCCCGTAGGACGTGAGCGCGTTGCAGGCCGCGCCGAGGGCGACGGCACCGAGCAGGTTGGGCGTGCCGGCCTCGTACCGCCTCGGCGTCTCGGCCCAGGCGACGCCCTCGAGCGTGACGATCCGGACGGCACCGCCGCCGTGGAGGAGCGGCGATCCGTTGGCGAGCCCGTCCGCCGGCGAGACGAGCACGCCGGTGCCGAACGGTGCGTAGACCTTGTGCCCCGAGAAGGCGAGGAAGTCGGCCTCGAGCTCGTGGAGGTCGATCCGGCGGTGCGGTGCGAGCTGCGCGGCATCGACGAAGACGAGCGCGCCCCGCGCGTGGGCGAGGCGGGCGACCTCGGCGACCGGCGGCACCTCGCCGGTGACGTTCGAGGCGCCGGTGATCGCGACGAGCGAGAACGGATCGCCGGCCCGCTCGGCCTCCTCGAGCGCATCTGCCGCTGCGGCGAGGAAGGCTGCGGCGGTCGTCGTGAACGGAAGATGCGTGACGCGATGCTGGCGCCAGGGGAGCAGGTTCGCATGGTGCTCGAACGACGAGCACAGCACGCGCGTCCCGGGCGGCAGGGCGACGGCGAGCAGGTTCGCCGCCTCCGTCGTGTTGCGGACGAAGACGACGTCGTCGGCGTTGTCGCAGCCGACGAAGCGGGCCACGGAGCACCGCGACTCCTCGAACAGCGTCGTCGAGTAGGCGCTCTTGCGGCCGCCACCGCGATGGAGGCTGCCGTACCACGGGATCGCCGCCTGCACCGCCTCCACCGCCGCGACGAGCGCGGGCGTCGTCGCGGCGAAGTCGAGGTTGATCTCGTCGAGCTCGACCGGGTCGGCCCAGAGAGGCAACGCCGCCCGCACATCGCGCCGGCCGACTGCCGCGGTGCTGTTCACGATCTCAGCCCCTCTCGCTCGAACGTCGGTCATAAGCATCGCTCATTTCGCGAATAATACATTGTCTACCAAAATAGTGGAGAAGCAGTCGCGCAAGTCGGCGTCAGCCGCGTCGGTCATGCGCTGCAGGAGCAGCCGCGCGGCGTCCTTGTCGAGCATCTCGTTCAGGTTCCCGCACTTCGGGCTCTGCACGCACGACGGGCAGCCGTGCGTGCACGGGCACCCGTCGAGCAGGTGCGCGGTGTCCGCGACCCACCCCGCGAAGCTGTCGAACCCGCGCTCGGTGATGCCGACGCCGCCCGCGTGGCCGTCGTAGACGAACACGGTCGGCAGCCCGGTCTGGAAGTGGAGGTTCGTCGAGAGCCCGCCGATGTCCCAGCGATCGCACATCGCCCAGAGCGGCAGCAGCGAGATCAGCGCGTGCTCGGCCGCATGCAGCGCCCCGAGCAGCTTCGGCATCTCCTCGAGGCCCTCGAGAAGCACGCCGTCGGGGCAGAACCACACCGCCTCGGTCTCGAAGGTGACCTCCGGCAGGATCAGCGGCACCACGTCCAGGGTCGAGCCGTCCCGGATCGCCTTGCGCTGGTACGCGATCACCTGCTCGGTCACCGAGACGCGGCCGAACTGCAGGTCGACGCCGGCCGCGCGGGCCGAGCGGAGCGGCTGCTCGATCGCGGTCTCGGTGTCCTTCTTCACCTGCGTGTACCAGTCGACGCGGGCCGGTTCGACGATCGCGGTGCGGGCGCCGTCGTCGAGAGCGCGCACGAGGTACTGCTCGCCGAGGTGGAGGTAGACGGCTCCCTCGTGCACGGACGAGTAGGCACGCTCCCGCTCGACGAGCCCGAGGATCGAGCCGGTCGTGCCGTCGACGATCGTGAACGAGTCCTGGCCGCCCGAGCGGAGCGAGAACCGGCCGGCGGGGGAGTCGCGCCCCTTCCAGACGAAGCCGGCCGGCGTCCGCTCGAGCTCGGGCAGCAGCTCGGCGCGCTCGAGAGCCTCGGGACCGAGCGTGGCGGCGTCCTCCGGCCGGATCGGCCCCTCGTAGGCCGCCGCGTACACGTGCGGATCGAGGATCCGCGGGTTCGCATGATCGAGCCGCGTCGCCTCGACCCGGCGCTCGAGCAGCGCCTCGGGCTCGCGCATGAAGAACTGGTCGAGCGCGTCCTCGCTCGCGATCAGCACCGCGAGCCCGTGGCCGCGGCGCCCGGCCCGGCCCCACTGCTGGCGCAGCGAGGCGACGGTGCCGGGAAAGCCCACCGAGATCGCGCAGTCGAGCTCCCCGATGTCGATGCCGAGCTCGAGCGCATCGGTCGCCGAGACCCCGAGCAGCTCGCCGTCCATCAGCCGCCGCTCGATCTCGCGGCGCTGCGCGGGCGTGTAGCCGGCGCGGTACGGCGCCAGCCGGGCGGCGGTCGCGGTGTCGACCCGGTCGGCGGTGAAGCGGTGGATGAGCTCGGCCGCCTTGCGGCTCTTCGCGAAGCAGATCGTGCGCAGGCCGCGCGAGACGAGACCGGACATCAGCAGCGACGCCTCCGACAGCGAGCTCGCCCGCACCCCGAGCTCGGGGTCGAGCAGAGCCGGATTCCAGAGCACGACGTCGCGCTCCGCGCGGGCCGACGTGTCCGAGTCGACCACCGTCGCCTGCCGGCCGGTCAACGCCAGGGCGAGCTCGCCGGCGTTGGCGATCGTCGCCGACGCGAGCAGGAACTGCGGCTCGGCGCCGTACGTCCGGGCCAGGCGCTGCAGCCGCCGGAGCACGTTCCCGACGTGCGATCCGAAGACGCCGCGGTAGACGTGCGCCTCGTCGACGACGACGTAGCGCAGGTTGTGGAGCACGTCGCCCCAGCGGTCGTGGTTCGGGAGGATGCCGACGTGGAGCATGTCGGGGTTCGTCAGGATCACGTTCGCGGTCTTGCGGATCTGCGCCCGCCGCTCGGGCTCGGTGTCGCCGTCGTAGATCGCGGGGCGAATCCCGCCGAGGCGCAGCCGGGCGAGACTCCGCGCCTGGTCCTGGGTCAGCGCCTTCGTCGGGTAGAGGTACAGCGCCCGCGCGGTCGGCTCCCGCGCGATCGCGTCGAGCACGGGAAGGTTGAAGGCGAGCGACTTCCCCGACGCGGTTGCCGTTGTGACGATCACGTCCTCACCTCGCGCGGCCGCCTCCCAGGTCTCGCCCTGCTGCGCGTAGAGGCGGTCGATGCCGCTCGCGGCGAGGGCCGCTGCGACGCGCGGGTCGAGGTCGGCGGGAAGCGGCTCGAAGCGGGCGTCGCGTGGCGGCTCGCTGGTGCGGGAGGCGAGCTCCTCGCCGAAGAGCAGGTCGTCCCAGGGACGCGTCAGCGGGTCACGCCTCGAGATACGGAGCGAAGGTGCGCTCGTACTTGCTCTTGCCGTGAGGGCCGATCAGCGTCTCGCGCGCCTCGCCGCCGGCGAACAGGATCACGGTCGGCACCGAGAGAACCCCGTAGCGGGAGGGGGTGCCGAGGCTCGTGTCGATGTCGAGCTTGACGAGGCGAACGCGTCCGTCGGCGCCGTCGGCGATCTCGGTCAGGGCCGGCTCGATCGCCTTGCACGGCCGGCACCACGGCGCCCCGAACTCGACGATCACCGGGATCTCGCTGCCGAGCACCTCGTCGGCGAACGTCGCGTCGGTGACCTCGTCCATGCGGGAAGTGTAGGTGCGGCGGTTACAGCCGGCCGCGGAGCGCGCGGTAGCGCAGCACCGGCACCTGGAGCATCGCCTCGACGACGATCGAGCTGTCCATCTTCGACTCGCCGACGCGCCGGTCGACGAACGTGATCGGGATCTCGACGACCCGGAAGCCCGCCCGAAGCGCGCGGTAGGTCGTCTCGATCTGGAACCCGTACCCCTTGGCCTCGATCGCGTCGAGATCGATCGTCTCGAGGACGATGCGGCGGAAGCACTTGAAGCCACCCGTCAGGTCGCGCACGCCGACGCCGAGGATCGTGCGGGCGTAGAAGCTCCCGCCACGCGAGACGAACGTGCGGCCGCGGCCCCAGTTGACGGTGCCGCCGCCCTCGATCCAGCGGGAGCCGAGGGCGAGATCGGCACCCGCCTCGCAGGTGGCGATGAGGCGAGGCACCTCCTTCGGGTCGTGCGAGAAGTCGCAGTCGATCTCGAGCACGAGCTCGGCGCCCTCCGCGAGTGCGCGGTGGAATCCGGCGAGGTACGCCTTCCCGAGCCCCTCCTTTGCCTGCACGATGCAGCACCTCGACCCAGGGAAGCTCGGCCGCGAGCCCGTCGGCGATCGCCCCCGTGCCGTCGGGGGAGTTGTCGTCGATCACGAGCACGCGGTCGCGGGCGGTGTCGATCTGCTCGCCGAGCGCGCGCACCATCGGCTCGAGGTTGTCTCGCTCGTTGTACGTCGGCAGGCAGACCATCGCGCGCATCGGCCAATCTTGCCCGTCCCGGCCGCCCTATGATCGTGGCATGGTCGCGGCGCTCCCTCGCAACGGCGATCTCGCGGACCAGTTCGACCAGCTGGCCGACCTGTCCGAGATCCTCGGCGAGCAGTCGTTTCGCGTCGCCGCCTACCGGCGCGCGGCGGCGCGGATCCGCGACACCGCCTCGTCGGTCGCCGAGCTGGCCCTCGAGGGCAAGGCGAAGGAGCTGCCGGACATCGGCAAGACGATCGAGGCGAAGATCGTCGAGGTCGTCGAGACGGGCGACATGGAGGCGCTCGCCAAGCGGCGCGCCGAGGTGCCCGGCGAGGTCTCGTCGTTCATGCGGCTGCCGGGGCTCGGCCCCAAGACCGCGGCGCGGATCTGGCGCGAGCTCGGGGTGACGACGCTCGTCGAGCTGAAGGCGGCAGCGGAGGGCGAGCAGCTGCGGACGCTCTCCGGCATGGGAGCCGCGACCGAGGCGAAGATCCTGAAGGCGCTCGCCGAAGGCCAGGGCGACACCGAGCCCCGCCGCGGCCTGCTCGGCAAGGGGCTGCCGGTCGTGCGCGAGGTCGTCGAGACGTTGCGGGCGCACCCCTCGGCGATCGACGTCTCCGACGCCGGCAGCACGCGCCGCCGGCGCGAGACCTTCCGCGATCTCGACGTGATCGCGACCGCCAGCGACCCGGCCGCGCTGACCGCGTACTTCGTCGGGCTTCCCTGGGTGCTCGAGGTCGTCGCCCACGGCGACACGAAGGCGACCGTGATCAGCAAGCAGGGCCTGCGACTCGACCTCCGCGTGGTGCCGCCGGAGAGCTACGGCGACCTCCTCCAGCACTTCACCGGCTCGAAGGACCACAACGTCGCGCTGCGCGAGCACGCGCAGCGGAACGGGCTGTCGATCTCGGAGTACGGGGTCACCGTCGTCGAGACCGGGGAGGTGAAGACGTTCCGCGACGAGGAGTCGCTCTACGCCTTCCTCGGTTACAGCTTCATCCCGCCGGAGCTGCGCGAGAACGGCGGCGAGCTCGAGGCGGCCCGGAACGGCTCGTTGCCGGTGCTCGTCGAGCTCGGCGACCTGCGGGGCGAGATGCACTGCCACTCGACCTGGTCGTCCGACGGCAAGGCGTCGATCGAGGAGATGGCCCTCGCCGCCGCTGCCCGCGGCTACGAGTTCCTCTGCCTCACCGACCACTCGCACTATCTCCGCGAGGGCAGGATCGAGGCCCAGTGGCTCGAGATCGAGGCGGTGAACGCGAAGCTCGACCCGTTCCGCGTCCTGCGCGGCGTCGAGGCCAACATCACGGCGCGCGGGGAGGTCGACGTGCCCGACGAGCTCCTGGCCCAGCTCGACTGGGTCGTCGCGTCGCTCCACACGTCGCTCGACCGGAGCCCGACCGAGCGCGTGCTCGCGGCGATCGAGAACCCCCACGTCGACTGCATCGGCCACCTCACCGGCCGCCGGATCTCGCGCCGTCCCGGAGCCGACCTCGACCTCGATCGCGTCGTCGCGCGTGCGGTCGAGACGCGCACCGCGCTCGAGATCAACAGCCAGCCCGACCGGCTCGACATGCGCGACGTCCACGCGCGCCTGGCCGGCGCGGCCGGCGTGATGATCCCGATCGACACCGACGCCCACTCGACCGGCGCGCTCGCCTACGCCGAGCTCGGCATCGGCCTCGCCCGGCGGGCCTGGCTGACGAAGGAGCAGGTGCTGAACACGCGCTCGTGGGCCGAGATCGAGAGAGCCAGGGCGTGAGCACGTTCCGCGAGGACGGGGCCGCCGCGCTCGACTGGGTGGCGCGCTATCTCGAGGACATCCGCGACTATCCCGTGCTCTCGCAGGTCGAGCCGGGGGAGATCAGGGCGGCCCTGCCCGCCTCGCCGCCCGAGGCGGCGGAGCCGTTTGCCGCCGTTCTGCGCGACCTCGACGAGATCCTGATGCCGGGCATCACCCACTGGCAGAGCCCGCGCTACTTCGCCTACTTCGCGACGACCGCCGCGGAGCCGGGGATCCTCGCCGAGCTCCTGATCGCCGGGCTCAACCAGGTCGGGATCCTCTGGCGCGCCTCGCCGGCGCTGCAGGAGCTCGAGGAGGTGACGCTCGACTGGCTGCGGCAGCTGCTCGGCCTGCCCGAGCCGCTCCACGGGCACATCGAGGACACGGCCTCGTCGGGGCTGATCACGGCGCTCACGGCCGCGCGCGCGGCGGCCCCCGATCGCAAGGTCGTGGTCTGCTCCGAGCACACGCACTCGTCGACGATCAAGGCGGCGCGCCTGCTCGAGCTCGAGGTTCGCGCGACGCCGGTCGATGCGGCCTATGCGCTTCGGCGCGGACGCGCTCGACCTCACCGACGCGTGCGCCGTCGTGGCCACGGTCGGCACGACCTCGTCCACCGCCGTCGATCCGGTGGCCGCGATCGCCGACCGCGCGGCGGCGGCAGGCACCTGGCTCCACGTCGATGCCGCCTACGCCGGGGCTGCGGCCGTGTGCCCGGAGCTGCGCCACCACTTCGCCGGCTGGGAGCGGGCCGACTCGATCGGCTTCAACCCGCACAAGTGGCTGTTCACCCCGATGGACTGCTCGGCGTTCTTCTGCCGGCGTCCCGACGACCTGCGGCGCGCGTTCAGCCTCGTGCCCGAGTACCTGCGGGTGAACGAGGACGTCGTCAGCCTGAGCGAGTACGCCTCACCGCTCGGCCGCCGCTTCCGGGCGCTGAAGCTGTGGGCCACGCTGCGCTGCTTCGGCCGCGAGGGGCTGCAGGCGATCATCCGCGAGCACGTGCGGCTGGCGGAGCTGTTCGAGCAGTGGGTCGCGGCCGAGCCGGGCTGGGAGCTCTGCGCTCCCCGTCCCTTCTCGCTCGTCTGCTTCCGCTGGATCGGCAGCGACGAGGAGAACGCCGCGATCATGGAGCGCGTCAACGACAGTGGCCAGATCTTCCTCTCGCACACGAAGCTCGACGGCCGCTTCGTGCTGCGGCTCGCGATCGGCAACGCACGCACGAGCGAGGCGGACGTCGCGCTTGCGTGGGACGTGCTGCGCGAGGCAGCCGCGGCGGCTCGGCCTCAGGCTAGGCGTCGGCGCCGCGACCGGCTGGGTCGGAGCGAGCGCCTGGATGAGCTCCGCCACCACCTCCGGGTCACCGCTGATCTCCGCCGCGCTCGTATCGCCGAGGACGAGCAGCTCGTAGAGCATCACGGGCGTGCCGCTGATCACGGCGTCGGCGTCCTCGGCGATTCCCGGCACGACGGTCCCGGCCGCCACCGTCGCCTGCTCGTCGCCGACCTCGAACCCGATTCGCGCCGTCGGCACGTGCGCGGCGACCGTCGTCCGCAGCGCCTTCTCGAGCCAGCCCGGCGGGTTCTCGATGTCGGGTGGCGGCGGGCCGAGCGTCTGCAGGCCCCAGCGCGCGAGCGCGCCGATCACGGGGGCGAGCGATGCGCCGGTCTCGGTCAGCTCGTACACCGTCGAGGCGGCGGGAGGCGGAAGCCTTCGGCGCGTGATCACGCCGCCCGCCTCGAGCTCCCTGAGCCGGGTGGCGAGCACGTTCGTCGAGCACCGGGGCAGCCGCTCGTGGAGATCGCTGTAGCGCAGTGGGCCGTGCTGGAGCTCGCGCACGAGCAGCAACGCCCACCGCTCGCCGACGAGGTCGAGCGCGTGGGCCACCGGGCAGTACTGGTCGTAGGGCTTCACGTGATCGAAGAGTAGCGGTCGTTCTGCATTTTTCGAACCTTCTACTTCGAATTATGAAGATGACACTTGCAAAAAGCAAGTAAACGGTGCTAGGGTCGTGACGATCAACCTCGGAATCAGGCAAAGGATGGAGTCATGAGTCAATCAAACCGGCGTAAGTGGATCGCACTGTTGCTGCTCTGCATGGTGCAGTTCATGGTCGTCCTCGACATCGCGATCGTCAATGTCGCGCTTCCTTCGATCCAGACCGACCTCGGGTTCACGCAGGAGAACCTGCAGTGGGTCATCTCGGCCTACTCCCTCGTCTTCGGCGGCTTCCTGCTGCTCGGCGGCCGCCTCGCCGACCTGCTCGGGCGCCGGCGCGTCTTCATGGTCGGGCTCGTCATCTTCACGATCGGCTCGCTGCTCTGCGGCCTCTCCTGGAGTGAGGGCTCGCTCATCGCCGCCCGTGCCCTCCAGGGCCTCGGTGCCGCGACGATCTCGCCGGCAGCCCTCTCGATCCTGACCACCATGTTCCGTGAGGGCCGCGAGCGCAACATCGCCCTCGGCGCGTGGGGCGCGGTCGGCGGCGTCGGTGCCGCAGCCGGCGTGCTGCTCGGCGGCGTCCTCGTCGACCTCCTCTCGTGGCCGTGGATCTTCTACGTCAACGTCCCCGTCGGGATCATCTCGCTGATCGCGGCGCCGATCCTGCTCTCCGAGAGCCGCGACGAGCGTGAGTCGAGCTTCGACGTGCTCGGCGCCCTGCTCGTCACCTCCGGGCTCAGCATCCTCGTGCTCGGGATCACCAAGGGCCACGACTGGGGCTGGTCGTCCGGGCAGACGATCGGCGTCTTCGCGGTGTCGGCGGTGCTCCTCGTCGCCTTCATCGCGCAGGAGTCGCAGAGCCGCCCATCCGCTGATGCCGTTCTCGATCTTCCGGCTGCAGACCCTGACGGCCGCGAACATCGTGATGTTCATCATGGGCACGGCGCTCTTCTCGATGTTCCTGATGCTGACGCTCTACATGCAGCAGGTGCTCCACTTCTCGCCGCTCAAGACGGGCGTCGGCTACCTGGCGGTTGCCGGCACGGCGATCATCTGGGCGAATGTCGCAGCGGCGGCGGTGACGCGCGTCGGCGTGAAGCCCACGCTCGTCACCGGCATGTCCGTGATGACGGTGGGCCTCGTCCTGTTCTCGCAGGTGTCGGTCGACGGCTCGTACTGGCGGAACCTCTTCCCGGGCTTCCTCGTGATCGGCTTCGGGATGCCGCTCGCCTTCGTCTCGCTGACGATCGCGGCGCTCGCCGGGACGCGTGAGCACGAGGCCGGTCTCGCTTCCGGCCTGATCAACACCTCGCAGCAGATCGGCGGTGCGGTCGGGATCGCGATCCTCTCGACGATCGCGACGTCGACCACGAGCGACGCCGTGGCGTCCGGCACGCCGGTCCCCGAGGCGCTCACGCACGGCTTCCAGAACGCGTTCTGGGCCGGAGCGGCGATCACCCTCGTCGGCGTGATCGTGTCGCTCTTCCTCGTCCGCCAGAGCGACTTCGCTGCCGCCCCGGCGCTCGAGCCTGCAGAAGCGACCTAGACGCACGTCGAGGGTGGACGGGGCGCGGGATGCGCCCCGTCCACCCTCCTGTACGTGGGAGAGCTACCCTGAGGCGCGGTGAGACGCGCCTCTCTTCTCGCGGTGCCCGTGCTGGTCGCCCTCATCGGCTCGATCGCAGCCGCCGCCCCTGACCAGCCCGAGGCTCGCGCCACTGCGGTGCCGTTGCGCATCGTCCAGCCCGGCGCTCCGGAGCAGATCCCCCTGTCGGTGACAGCTCCTCCGACGGCAGAGCAGGTCCTGCCGGGCTACGCGTATCCGGACGACGGCTCGGTCGTGAAGATCGGATCGGCCGACGCCCAGGTGGTTGCCCAGCCGGGAACGTCCTCGAGCGCGCAGGCGAACACCGGCGCGCTTGCGGTGTCGCTCTTCGCCGGTGAGATCACGGTGAGCTCCCTCGACCTTCGCGCGAGCGTCGCCGCAGGGTCGGTCAGCGCCTCCGGCAACGTCTCGGGGTCCTCGATCACCGGGCTCACGGTGCTCGGGCAGCTGATCACGCCGTCCCCGAACCTCGTCGTCCCGCTCGCCGACTGGGGCACGCTCGAGGTGCTCGGCTCCCAGGTCGAGACGACGCAGAAGCCGCCGCGCTCGGCCAATGCGTCCGTCACCGCGCTCCGCGTCAAGCTGATCGTCGACCACGGCGGCCTGGCCGCCGGCAGCGTGATCGAGATCGGATCGGTCTCGACGAGCGCCATGGCAGCGCCGCAAACGGTCGCGCCGGCGAAGCCGACCGCGCCGACCCCGCCGACGCCGTCAGCACGACCCGTGATCCCGCCCGATGCTCCCCGCGAGCCCGGCACGTCGATCCCGGGCGGCGCACCGGCCGGAGCTCATTCGCCCCGCTCCGGCCGTGACGGCGCAGCTCACGTCGGGCGGCTACGTCTTCCCCGTCTTCGGCCCCGCCTCGTTCGGCGACACGTTCGGCGCTCCCCGCGCGGATGTCAGCGGCGGCTGGCATCACGGTGAGGACATCTTCGCGCCGCTCGGGACGCCACTGCTCGCGGTCGCCGACGGGACGGTGTTCTCGGTCGGCTGGAACGACATCGGCGGCTGGCGGCTGTGGCTCCGCGATCGCGCCGGCAACGAGTTCTACTACGCGCACCTCTCGGCCTACTCGCCGCTCGCCGTCAACGGCCGGCAGGTGAAGGCCGGCGATGTGGTCGGATTCATGGGCAAGACCGGCGACGCCGAGTTCTCACCCGTGCACCTCCACTTCGAGATCCACCCGGTGTCGTTGCTCGCCATGGGCTACGACGGCGCCGTCGCCCCGTACCCGTTCCTCACTGCCTGGCGCCGGGCGCAGGACGTGTCGTTCGATGCCGGCCGCGCCTACCTTCCGCTCGACGGGCCGGCGGCTGCGCGGCACGGTGTCGCCCCGCCGGCAGGCGTCGTCCTGCTCGAGGCAGATGACATCTCGAGCACGAGTGGCCTCGTGCCCGGTGCGATCGAGTCGACCCTCACCGGCCGGGCCCCGAAGAGCCCGGCCGGGGGTCAAGACCGTTAGGCCTAGCCGTCCTACTTCTCGCTGTCGGCTGCCTCGACGGCATCCGCGTGCTCGGCGCTTCCGTTCGACGTCGCCGCGAGCTCGGTGTCGAGCTCGTCGCCCGGCAGATCGAAGCCGTCGAGCGGCTGCAGGTCGTCGTCACCGGCAACCTTGTCCATCAGCCACTCGCGCGTCTGCGGGCCCGACCACGGGTTGTAGAGCGCGCCCGCCACGAGGCCGGCGAGCAGCATCGCGTTGCGGCCCTTGTGGCTCTTCTTCTTGCCCTTCAACGAGCCGGCGGCCTTGCCGAACTCCTCCAGGGCCTTGCGCAGGTTCTCCTGCACCTTCGCGTCCGTCGCGAGGCGCGTGGCGGACTTACCGACCCCGTCGTCCCTCGCATCCTGGACGAGCGGTCCGTACAGCTTCCGCGCCGCGGAGAGTGCCTCCTTGAGGTCGTCGCGGAATTCCTTGTCGTTCAGCGCGCGATCGAGGTACGGCTTCAGCGTCTCGACCGTCGGCGCAACTTTGAGATTGCTCTTGGCCATATCGGCCCCTTTCCTCGCTCTATCGGTGGATTCAAGTATGACGAATGTGCGGCGTTACTAGAATGGTGTCACCGGATGGCCAGCCCGAAACGCATCCTTTTCGCACTCCTCGCCCTGATCTCCGGGTTTCTCTACGTCTGGGTGGCCGCCGTCCGCGCCGTTCCGGGCGTCAAGCGGCGGAAAGCAGAGGCCCGCCGCCGCTGAGCGCGCTCCGTGCGTTCCGCTCGCGCGTACGCTGACCGGGTGCACGCGCCACCCCTCGTTCGTGGCTCCGTCGTCGTGCGGTCGGTGTCGCTCGCGATCGGCCTGTTGCTGTTCGCCCTCGGGATCGTCTTCCTCCTCGAGTCCGAGCTCGGCCTCTCGCCCTGGGACGTGCTCAACCAGGGAATCTCCGAGCACACCTCGCTGTCGTTCGGCACCGCGAACATCGTCATTGCGCTCGGCGTGCTCGTCGCTCGCCTGGGCGCTCGGCGCCCGCATCGGCCCGGGCACGGTCGCGAACGCCGTCTTCATCGGTCTCCTCGTCGACGGCCTCCTCGCGATCGACGCGATCGACTCGCTCTCCGATTCGCCGCTGGCCGTCCGGATCGTGCTCATGCTCGCGGGCGTGCTGATCATCGGGATCGGCAGCGGCTTCTACATCGGGGCGGGGATGGGAGCGGGGCCGCGCGATTCGCTGATGCTCGTCGTCGCCCGCCGGGCCGGCGTCAGGATCGGCGTCTCGAGGGTCGCGATCGAGGTGCTCGTGACGGCGATCGGCTTCGCCTTCGGCGGCACGGTCGGGATCGGCACGCTCGTCTTCGCGTTCGGGATCGGCCCGGCGGTCGAGCTCTCGTTCTGGCTGCTCGAGCGCAGCCCGCTCGCCGACCCGGCGCCCAACCTGTCGCATGCGGCCTGATCGCGGTTAGCATCGCGCCATGAAGGGACTCGTCTGCGCAGGGGGAGAGGCGACGCGGCTCGGGGAGCTGACGCGCGTCACCAACAAGCACCTGCTGCCGGTCGGCAGCTGGCCGATGGTCTACTACCCGCTTGCAGCTGCTGCAGCTCGCCGGGATCCGCGAGGTGCTCGTCGTCACCGGCAAGGGCCACGCGGGACAGATGATCGACCTGCTCGGAGACGGGCACCTCACGGTGCGTGGCGGAGATGCGCCGCTGCTCGAGCTCGATCTCTCCTACAAGGTGCAGACCGCCCCCGGGGGGATCGCCGAGGTCGTGGGCATGGCCGAGGACTTCGCCGGCGGCGAGCCGCTCGTCGTCGTGCTCGGCGACAACATCTTCGAGTACTCGCATGCGGCCGAGATCGCCGCCTGGGGCGCGAGCGACGGCGGGGCGCAGGTCTTCGTCAAGGACGTGCCCGACCCCGAGAACTTCGGGGTCGTCGTCTACGACGACGCGGGCGCGGTGATCGACCTGTCCGAGAAGGCGGGCGTCGTCGACCTGCGCTACCCAGCGCCGCCCACGAGCGATGCGGTTGTCGGGCTGTACTGCTATCCGGCGGACGTCTTCTCCGTGATCGCGAGCCTCGAGCGCTCGAGCCGCGGCGAGCTCGAGATCACCGACGTCAACCGCGCGTACGCGCAGCGGGGCGCGCTCTCGGTCGTGCCGGTGCGGGGCTGGTGGGAGGACGCGGGCAAGCACTGGCAGCATCTCGCCGCGATCGGCCGCACGATCGACCAGACGGGCGTGAACAAGTGAGCGTTGACGGGATCATCAGGATCCCGCTCCAGCGCTTCGAGGACGAGCGCGGCTGGTTCTGCGAGCTCCGGCGCGAGAGCCTCCTCCCGATCCCGACCGTGCAGACGAACGTCTCGTTCTCCCGCCGGGGCGTGATCCGCGGGCTCCACTTCCACGAGCGCGGCCAGAACGACGTGTTCGCGTGCATGCAGGGGATGGCCCGCGTCGTCGTCCTCGACCGGGTCACCGGAGCGACGTTCACCGAGGACATCGGCGACGAGAATCCGATGGCGCTCTACATCCCGGGCCGCCACGCCCACGGCTTCGAGGCGCTCACCGACCTCCTGTTCGTCTACCACGTGACCGAGGAGTACGACCCGGCCGATCCGGACGAGCACGGCATCCCCTGGGACGACCCTCGGGTGAAGGGGCTATGGAGCACGGCGACCCCGACGCTCTCCGCCCGGGACCAGCAGGCTTGAGCCCGGATCGTCGTCGCGTCCTGATCACGGGCGCGGGCGGCCAGCTCGGCGTGGCGCTGGCGGCGGCGTTTGCGGGCGATGACGTCGACGCATTGACCCGGGACGAGTGGGATGTGCGCTTCCCGGCACCCCCGTCGCTGCAGCAGCCGGATCTCGTCCTCCACGCGGCGGCCTGGACCAACGTGGACGGCGCCGAGGACGACCCCCAGGGCGCGGCCGAGGTGAACGTCGGCGGCACCGCGCACGCCGCCGAGCTCGGCGCACCGATCGTCGCGTACTCCACCGACTACGTCTTCGACGGCCGCAAGGGCGCGCCGTACCTCGAGTCGGACAGCCCGAGCCCGCAGTCGGCGTACGGGATGACGAAGCTGCACGGCGAGGCCGCCGCCGGCGAGCGCGCCTGGGTGATCAGGAGCTCCTGGCTCTTCGGCCCGACCGGTCACAACTTCGTCCGCACGATGCTCCGGCTGGGAGCCGAGCGCGACGAGGTGGCGGTCGTCGCCGACCAGCGCGGCTGCCCGACCTACGTCGGCCACCTCGCCACTGCGACCCGCGAGCTGGTCGATGCCGCGCAGCCCTTCGGCCTCTGGCACGTCGCGGCGGGCGGCGATTGCACCTGGGCCGATTTCGCCGAGGCGATCTTCGAGGAGGCTGGTCTTGCGTGCCGGGTGCGGAGGATCACGACGGCGGAGTTCGGCGCCCGCGCCCCGCGGCCCGCGGTGTCGATCCTGCGCAGCGAGAAGGGCGCTCCCGAGCTCCCCCACTGGCGCGACGGCCTCACCGAGTGCCTCGCCGCGATCGCCGCCACCGCCACGATCCCTGAGCGACGGGGCGGGCAGGACGTTTGCGGGCGGGAGCGGCTGCACCGAGGTGCGCGACGGCCCGACCCGCGCATCGGGATCTTCTCGAGCGTGATGTCGTTGGCGAGCGAGACAGCCGGTACCCTTGTGCGATGCGCGTCCTCGTTACCGGAGGGGCCGGGTTCATCGGCTCCCACTTCGTGCGCAGGCTTGCCGGACAGGGCACCGAGGTGGCAGTTCTCGACAAGCTGACCTACGCCGGGAATCCCGCGAACCTCGAGGGCATCGAGCACGAGTTCTTCCAGGGAGACATCGCCGATCCCGAGGCCGTCGCGCGCGCCGCGGCCGGATGCGACGCAATCGTCAACTTCGCCGCCGAGACCCACGTCGACCGGTCGATCCTCGGCCCGGAGGAGTTCGTCCACACGGACGTGCTCGGCACGATGTGCCTGCTCGAGTGGGCCCGCGCCAACGACGCGCGTTACGTGCAGGTCTCGACCGACGAGGTCTACGGCGACTTCGAGGCGGGTGGACGCGCGGTCGAAGGCGATCCGCTGCGCCCCTCGAGCCCGTACAGCGCGGCCAAGGCCGGCGGCGACCTGCAGGTGCTCGCGTACTGCCGCACCTACGGCGTCCGCGCCTCGATCACGCGCGGCGCGAACACGTACGGCCCGAACCAGTATCCCGAGAAGCTCGTGCCTCTCTTCGTCACGAACGCCTTCGAAGGCGAGCCGCTGCCGGTGTACGGCGACGGCAAGCAGGTGCGGGAATGGCTGCACGCCGAGGATCACTGCGCCGGCATCGAGCTCGTGCTGCACGAGGGTGCCCCGGGCGAGATCTACAACGTCGGCGGTGAGGACCACGAGAACATCGAGGTCACCTACCGCATCCTCGAGCTGACGGGCGCCGACCCGTCGCTCATCCGCCACGTCGAGGATCGGGCCGGTCACGACCGGCGCTACGCGATCGACGACGCCAAGCTGCGGGCACTCGGCTGGTCGCCGCAGCACTCCTTCGGGGAGGGCGGCCTGCCCGCCACGGTCGACTGGTACCGGGACAATCGCGACTGGTGGGAGCCGATCAAGTCGGGCTCCTACCGCGCCTACTACGACGAGCAGTACGCAAACCGACTCAAGGCCTGACGCGTCGTACCGAGAACAGTTCGGTGAGGTCCCTGATGCGGCACACAATCGTCCCTCTTTTCGCCCTCGTCCTGGCCACCGCCGCGACTGCGGCGACCTCGCCCGCGCCCCCGATCCGGACCCGCCCGCGACGCCGCTGTCGGCACCCGTCTACGTGCTCTCGGGCGGCGGCTACGGCCACGGGGTCGGCCTCAACCAGTACGGGGCGCTCGGCCAGGCCAAGGCCAACCGGACCTACCGCGACATCCTCGCGTTCTACTACCCGGGCACGGCACTCTCGAAGGCGGCCATCTCGACCGTGCGGGTGCTGATCGCCGACGGGCGTCCCTCGGTCAAGATCGGGTCGGCCGTCGCGTTCACCGTCACCGACGCGTCGGGCGTCGTGACTCCTCTGCCGGCGGGTGAGATCGTGCTCAAGCCCGACCTGAAGCTCACCATCGCCGGCAAGGCGAAGGCCCTGCCTGGCCCGCTCTCCTTCGCTCCGGGCAAGGGCTCGACCCTGACGCTCGACGGCAAGGGCTTCCGGGGCGAGCTCCGGGCCACGACGATCGCGAAGGGCCTGCAGGTCATCGACACGGTGGCCCTCGACCAGTACATCCTCGGTGTCGTCCCCGGCGAGATGCCGAAGGAGTGGCCGGCGGCCGCGCTGCAGGCGCAGGCCGTCGCGGCGCGCTCGTACGCGCTCGCGAGCATCGTCAAGAACCGCGACTTCGACCTCTACGCCGACCCGCGCAGCCAGATGTACTACGGCGTCGCGGCGGAGTCGCCGGCGACCACCGCGGCCGTCAAGGCGACGAAGGGTGAGATCCTGACCTACGGCGGCAAGGTCGCGACGACGTTCTACTACTCCTCGTCCGGCGGGCGCACCGCCTCCAGCGAGGACGTCTTCGGGCTCGTGCTGCCCTATCTCCAGTCCCGACCCGACCCGTGGGATGCCGGCTCGCCCTACCACCGCTGGGAGCCGCGCTCGTTCACCGCCGACGACGCTGGCCGCGGCGTTCGGGCTCTCGGCTCCCGTCGTCGACGTCGTCGTCGTGCCGACCGTGTCGGGACGCCCCGCATCCGTGACCCTGATCAAGAAGACCGGCGAGAAGATCCTCCTCAAGGCGGCAGACGTCCGGGCCCGACTGGGTCTCCGCTCGACCGCGTTCAAGCTCGGAGTGCTCCGCGTCGCCCGCCCGCCCGCGACCTCGGCGGCCGGCAGGCCCGTGGTCGTCTCGGGGCTCGCGCGCGATGTCCAGGCGCCGCTGCTCCAGAAGCTCGCCGTCAACGGCACCTGGGTTCCGTCCGTCAAGGTGGCGCCCGACGACGACGGCTCGTTCGCCGTCACCGTGCGGCCGAAGGCCACGGCGACGTACCGCCTCACCGCCGACGGCCAGGTCAGGCCCGGCGCTGACGATCACCGTTCCCGCGGGACCGGCGAAGTGATCGCGAGGGCCGCGGCTCTCGTCGCGGCCGTCGTGCTCAGCCTGGCCGGGACGGCAACGGCGCACGCGGCCCGGTTCGCCGTCGGGATCGCGCCGAACGCCGACCACGCCGAGCTCCGCGAGCAGCTCGCGGCGCGCGGCGCGACGCGCATCGTCGACCTGGCTCCGATCGCTGCCCTCGCGGTCACCGCCGAGCGGGCGTCCACGCTGCGCGGCGTGCCGGGTGTGCGGTACGTCGAGGCGCTCGGTAGCCGGCGGCAGTCGTACGTCCCGAACGACCCGCTCCTGCCCCAGCAGTGGTACGCCGCCCAGAACCGGTCGTTCGACGCGTGGACCGAGCCGCCGCCGCTCGCCGCGGTCAGGGTCGCCGTGATCGACTCGGGCGTCGACGGCAACGCATCCGGAGCTGCGCGGCCGCATCGTGGCGGCGAAGAGCTTCGTCAAGGGATCGGCGACGGTCGACACCCAGGGCCATGGGACGTTCGTCGCAGGCCTGATCGCCGCCAGGACCAACGACGGCATCGGCATCGCCGGGCTCGCGCCGCCGGCGCAGCTCGTGATCGCGAAGGTCGTCGGGGCGCAGGGCTCGATTCCGGTCGAGGCCGAGGCGAAGGCTGTTCGCTGGGCCGTCGCGAAGGGTGCGCGGGTGATCAACATGAGCCTCAGCGGGCCGCGCGATCCCGACCAACCCCAGCCGTGACACCTACTCGAAGCTCGAGGCGGACGCCGTTGCCTACGCGGTCTCGAAGGGCGTGCTCGTCGTCGCAGCGGTGGGCAACTCCGACCAGTCCCCCGCGCAGCCCTGGCCCTACGCGAGCTGGCCGGCGGCCCTGCCGCACGTGCTCGGCGTCAGCGCCCTCAACCGGCGAGGGGGCGTTCCCGGCTTTCTCCAACCGCGATCCGCAGTTCAACGACATCGCGGCGCCCGGGCGAGGACATCCTCTCGACGCTCCCGCTCAGGCTCACCGCGATGAACCCGGACTGCGCCGAGCAGGGCTACTCGAGCTGCGGGCCGGACGAGTACCGCTCGGCCGAGGGCACGAGCTTCGCGACGCCGCAGGTCACGGCCGCCGCCGCGATGCTCATCGCCACCTCGCCGGGGCTCGCGCCCGACCAGGTGCTGGCGCTGCTCGAGCAGAGCGCCGTCGACGCGCGACCGGCCAACGGGTGCTTCGCGTGCACGGTCGGCCACGACCGCTTCACCGGCTCCGGGAGGCTCGACCAGACTGCCGCGATCGAGCTCCTCGCAGCCGGGGCGCCGCCGCGCGATCGCTACGAGCCGAACGACGGCGCCGGTCGAGCGCCTATCCGCTCTTCGGCGCCAGGCGTGACATCGCCGCCACGCTCGACTACTGGAACGACCGGGACGACGTCTACCGCGTCTATCTCCGCGCCGGCGAGCGGCTCGACGCGACCGCCGGCCGGGGCGACGGGCATCAAGCCGTCGCTCTCGCTCTGGCGACCGGGAGCGCCCGCGATCGACCAGGCGTCGGTCTCCGTCGCAGCGCATCCTCGCCCGGCCGGCCGGCGCCGGCCTGAGCTACCGGGCGCCGGTGGCGGGCTGGTATCTCCTCGACGTCCGGCTCGCGCACGCCTCGCGCGGCCCGTACCGGCTCGCCGTCACGAAGACGCGCTAGCTGGCGCAGCCCGGCTCAGCGCGTCGAGCAGCTCGTCCTCGGGCACGTCGCGCAGCACGCGCGCCGGGCTTCCGACGACGACGACGCGCGGCGGCACGTCCTTCGTCACCACGGCACCGGCGCCGACGAAGGCGTCCTCGCCGATCTCGATCGCCGGGCAGATGATCGCGCCGCCGCCGATCCGCGCCCCGCGCCGGATCGTCGGGCCCTTGATGTTGCCGAAGCGCTTCTCGGTGCGGCCCATCCAGTTGTCGTTCGTCGTCACGACGCAGGGAGCGATGAAGACGTGCTCCTCGAGCGTCGAGTAGGCCGTGATGTAGGCGTCCGCCTGGATCTTCGTCATCGCGCCGATCGTGGTGTCGTTCTCGACGAGCGAGCCGCGACCGACGACGACGTCGTCGCCGATCGTGACGCGCTCGCGCACGCACGACTGGTCGCCGAGGATCACGCGCTCCCCGATCGTCGAGCCGGCGAAGACGATCGCGCCGGTCGAGACGATCGTGCCGGCGCCGATCACGGTCGGCGGCAGCGGCTCGCGCTTCGCGGTCGAGCGGGGCGAGAGCGTCGGCTGCTTGCCGACGACCGCGTGCTCGAGCACCTTGACGCCCTCGCCGAGCACGGTGCCGGGGTAGACGATCGCGCTCGGGTGGATCTCGGCGCTCACGCCGGTGCCCCGGTGCGCAGCGAGGTCGTGAGCCGGTCGAGCGTCTGCACGACCGCGAGCCCGTCGGTCGCCTCGCGGTGGTCGCCGGGCCCCTCCTCGACGAGCCGCAGGAAGTGCTGCAGCTCGAGCCGCAGCGGCTCGTCGTTCGCGATCTTGGGGCTGAAGATGTCGCCGGTGCGCGTGCGCCACTCGCCGTAGGTCTGGGCGGGCTCCCACGGCCCCTTCTCGTACACGGTCACCTTGCGCTCGAGCTCCATGTCGTCGAAGACCACCATCTTCTCCCGGCCGACGACGGTCATCTTCCGCATCTTGTGCGGGTCGAGCCACGAGAGGTGCATGTGCGCGACCTTGCCGGAGGGGAAGCGGAGGAAGCAGAAGACGACGTCCTCGATCCCCGGCTGGACGAAGTCCTGGCCGTAGGCGACGACCTCCGACGGCTCCTCGCCGAGGAGCCACAGGATCACCGAGAGGTCGTGGACGCCGAGCGACCAGAGCGCGTTCTCGTTCGAGCGGATCACGCCGAGGTTCTGGCGGTTGCCGTAGACGCAGGCCACGTCGCCGAGCTCGCCGGCATCGACGAGCTCCTTCACCTTGCGCAGGCCGGGGTGGTAGAGGAGGAGGTGGCCCGGCATCAGCACGCGGTCGTTCGCGCGGGCGAGCGCCACGAGCTCCGCCATCTCCTCGCCGCGCATCGCCGGCGGCTTCTCGACGAACACGTGCTTGCCCGCCTCGAGCGCCTGCTTCGCGAGCGCGTAGTGCGTCGGCACCGGCGTCGCGATCGAAACGGCGTCGACCGTGTCGTCGGCGAGCGCGTCGGCGAACGAGGCCGGTCACCGTCGCCTGCGGATAGCGCGCTGCGTACTCGGCCTGGCGGCTCGTCGTCGGTGTCGATCACCCAGGCGAGCTCGGTCAGCTCGCCGATCACGCGCACGACGTTCTTGCCCCAGCCGCCGACGCCGGCGTGGGCGACGCGGGTCACAACTTCCAGACCTTCTCGTCGCTGATGCCCTCGCGGCCGAGCGCGTTGCGCAGGTCGACGACGAGGTTCGCGTCTGCCACGAGCTTCGCGTAGTCGATGCTCGAGTGGGCGGTGGCGATCACGACCGCGTCGTAGGCGGCCGGATCGAGCGGCTGCGACGTGAGCTCGGTGCCGTGCTCGGAGAACGAGGGCACGTGCGGGTCGTGGTAGGAGACGTCGGCACCGGCGTTCTGCAGCAGCTCGATCAGCTTCACCGCGGGCGACTCGCGCATGTCGGAGATGTCGGCCTTGTACGCCACGCCGAGCACGAGGATCCGCGACTCGCTGAGCGACTTGCCGGAGCCGTGGTTGAGCGCCTGCGAGACCCGCGAGCGGCAGTAGTACGGCATGTTCTGGTTCACCTCGCCGGCGAGCTCGATGAACCGCGTCGAGAAGTCGAACTCGCGCGCCTTCCAGGTGAGGTAGAACGGGTCGATCGGGATGCAGTGGCCGCCGAGGCCGGGGCCGGGCTCGAAGCGCATGAAGCCGAACGGCTTCGTCGCGGCGGCGTCGACGACCTCCCAGATGTCGATGTCCCATCCGGTCGCAGAGCTGCGCGAGCTCGTTGACGAGCGCGATGTTGACGGAGCGGAAGATGTTCTCGAGCAGCTTCGTCAGCTCCGCCGCCTCGGGGGTCGAGACGCGATGGACGCTGTCGATGGCGCTGCCGTACAGCGCGGCCGCGGCCTCGGTCGACGCCTCGTTGATCCCGCCGACGACCTTCGGCACGGTCTTCGTCGTGTGATCGATGCGGCCCGGGTCGACGCGCTCGGGCGAGAACGCCAGATGGAAGTCGACGCCGGCAGTGAGGCCGGAACCGGCTTCGAGGATCGGCTGCACCTCGTCGCGGGTCGTGCCCGGGTAGGTCGTCGACTCGAGCACGACGAGGTGGCCCTTGCGGAGCCGCGTCGCGATCTGCTCGGTCGCCGCGCGCACGATCGAGAGGTCGGGCTCGCGCTGCTTCGAGAGCGGCGTCGGCAGCGCGATCAGGATCGCGTCGGCCTCGCGGAGCTCGTCGTAGTCCGTCGTCGCGCGCAGGCCGCGCTCGTCGACGAGCTGCTTCAGCTTCTCGCTCGGAACGTCCTCGATGTAGCTCTCGCCGCGGTTCAGCTGGGCGACGCGCTCGGGGCTGACGTCGACGAGCAGCACCGACCGGCCGGCGTCGGCGAAGACCTGGGCGAGCGGCACGCCGACATAGCCGGCTCCGATGATTGCGACGTCACGATGCACAGCGGCGCATCGTACCGCCGGGCACGGCCGCGGCCGGTCCGGAGGTGGCGGTCGTCGGCCCGGTTCGAGCCCTTGAGGACGACGAGGTCGCCGTCGCGTAGGTCGGCGGCGAAGTGATCTGCCGCCTCGCGGACGGTGGCGAAGGTCGACAGCGCACCGTTGGAATGGGGGACGAGCTTCCTGACATGGCCGGACTGCGACCCGACGAATACGACCTCGTCGGCGACGGCGGCGCACGGCGTGCGACCCGCTCGTAGACCTCCGAACTCGAGCCGGGGTAGTCCGAAATCGTGCCGACAACGAGGATCTTCCGGGCCGCCCGGGCTTCGCCGAGCCACTCGAGCACGACATCGAACGACCACGCGGGCGCCTTGTTGTCGTCGCGGATGAAGGTGATGCCGCCCACCACGACGGGGGACATCCGTGCGGGGACGGGCTCGAATCCGGCCACCGTCGCGACGGCGTGCTCGAGTGGGATCCCGGCGGCGTGGGCGGCGCCGAGCGCGGCGAGGACGCTCGTCGCCGTGTGCTTGCCGTGCAGCCGTGTCCGCACCGGTAGCGACCGGCCGTCCGCGTGCGAGCGTGAACTCGAGCGGATCGGGCCAGGCCGACCGGACGTTCTCGGCGCGAAGCGCCGCGCCCGCCGCGGACGCCGAACGAGACGACGCGGCCGGCGAATCCAGCCGCCATCGCGATCACGTGCGGGTCGTCGGCATTCAGGACGGCGACGCCGTCGTTCGGGAGCGCCGCGACGAGCGCGCTCTTCTCCGCGGCGACGCCTTCGAGCGTCCGAAACGCCTTGTGGTGGTCGAGCCCGATCCTCGTCACGACGGCGATCTGCGGCCGAATCAGCTGCGCGATCGCCTCGACGCTGCCCTTGCGCCACGCGGCGACCTCCACGACGCAGAACGCGTCGCTCCGCCGCGTCCGCAGGACGAGCTTCGCCGCCCGCGCGAGGCGGTTCGAGCCCGCGTGGCGTCGCGACGGTGCCCGGCCCGAGCATGGCGACGATCAGCGTCTTCGTCGTCGTCTTGCCGGCGCTGCCGGTGATCCCGATGAACGTCGTGTCGGTCGAGCGCGTCGGCGCGCCGAGCGCGGCAGCGGTCACACCGAGCCGGAGGACGGCGCTTCGGACGGCGCTTCTTCGCCGGGCAGGTACGCGGCGCGCCTTTGCGGACGTAGCGCTGTCGCGGCAAACCGGCTGGGATACTAGAGGCCGTGTGCGGCATCGCGGGTATCTGGGAGCGCTCGGGCCGGCCGGCCGATCGCGCCGCCTCGAGCGGATGGGCGAGCTCCTCGCACCACCGCGGCCCGGACGGCTCCGGCATCCACGTGGACGGCTCGCTCGGCCTCGTGAACCGCCGGCTGCGCGATCGTCGACGCCTCGCCCGCCGGCGACCAGCCGCATGGGCCTGCCGGACCGCGACCTCTGGATCACCTACAACGGCGAGATCCACAACTACGTCGAGCTCCGCCGCGAGCTCGAGGCGCTGCGGCGCCGTCTTCCGCACGCACACCGACACCGAGGTCGTCCTCCACGCCTACGCGGCCTGGGGCGCCCGCTGCTTCGAGCGCTTCAACGGCATGTGGGCGCTCGGCGCTCTGGGACGCGGGCGCGCAGCGGCTCGTCCTCGCCGCGCGACCGCTTCGGGATCAAGCCGCTCGTGCTACTCGCAGCGCGGCGAGCGCATCGCGTTCGCGTCGGAGGCGAAGGCGATCCTCGCCGCGTGCCCGGAGGAGCGGCGGCGCCCGCCGCGACGAGATCGCTCGCTTCCTCGCGGGCGACTTCCCCGACGCGGGCGAGCGCGACCTTCTTCGCGGGCATCCGCACGCGCTCGAGCCGGCGCGAGATCCTCGTCTTCACGCGCGACGGGTCGCGCGAGCGACGCAGCTGCTGGCCGTTCGAGCCGGGGCGCGAGCAGCCGCGCGCCGACGCCGAGGAGCAGCTTCCGCGCGCTGCTCCGCGACGCGATCACGGCTGCGGATGCGCAGCGACGTTCCGGTCGGCTTCTGTCTCTCGGGCGGGCTCGACTCGAGCGCGATCGCGGCGCTGCTGCCGTCCGGCGCGGACGGCCCGCCGCGGCACTGCTTCTCGCTGCGCTACGACGACGCGCGGCCATCGACGAGAGCCGCTACGCCGCGCTCGCCGCCGCGGGGCGACGGCGTCACGCTGCACTGGGTGCGTCCCGACCCGACCGACCTGCTCGGGACGATCGCGGCGGATCGTCTGGCACCACGACGCGCCGATGCCGATGCGCGGACGCGTCCCGCAGTGGTTCGTCTTCCAGGAGGCGGGGCGGCACGTCAAGGTCGTCCTCGACGGACAGGGCGGCGACGAGCTCCTCGCCGGGTACGCGCGCTTCGTCTTTCCGTATCTCCGCGACCGGGTGCTGCTCGGCGGCGTCGACTCGCGGGCAGGTTTGCCACGCGAGCTCGCGCGCCTCGGCGAGATCGAGAGCCGGAGTCGGCCTCTGGTTCCTCGCCCGCACGCCGGTGACGCCGCTCAAGCGAGCGCTCCGGCGGCCGTCCGTGGGTGCGCGACCGTCCGGCCCCGCGCGCATCGCGCCCCCGCTGTGTCGCGCCTCGAGAGGCCCTACCGGAGCGCGCTCAACAACGCCCTGTGGCACGAGCTGCGCCTGGAGGGACTGCCGGAGATCCTCCACGGCGAGGACGCGATCAGCATGGCGTTCTCGGTCGAGTCGCGCACGCCGTTCCTCGACCACCGCCTCGTCGAGCTCTGCTTCTCGCTCCCGTTCCACGAGAAGATGGGCGCCGGCGAGACGAAGCGCCTTCTGCGCGGGCGCTCGCCGACGAGGTGCCGGCGGAGATCCTCGCGCGGCGGCGCAAGCTCGGCTTCTCGGCTCCGCTCGGGCAGTGGCTCCGCGAGGAGCGGAACTGGCGCGACGTGCGCGAGCTCCTGCTCGACCCACGCCGCTCGACCGCGGACTGTACGACCGCCGCCGCCTCGAGCGGGCCCTGCCGCCTACGACGCGGCCCCGCGATCTATCGCAGCGCATCGTACCGGCCGCCTCTGGCGTGGATCACGCTCGAGCTCTGGTTCCGCCAGTTCATCGACGCCTGACCTCGCCGAGAATCGTCGCGATGCGCTCCGAC
>CAVVWG010000019.1:0-115276 GCA_963751875.1 uncultured Thermoleophilia bacterium | reverse complement strand
CTCCCATGTATTGCTCTGAGCACGCGGTGCAGCCGGACGGCCGCGGCGAGCTCAATGCTTCGGGCGAGAACGCTGCGACCGAGCAGGTCTTCGATGCCGTGAATCCGATACGCGACCGTGCGGTCGCTGACGTGCAGCACCGCCGCCGTTGCGGCCGCGTTGAGACCGGATTGCAGGTAGCTGGCTAGTGTCTCGCGCAGCACGCGGGTGCGCGGGTCGGGCGAGATCAACGGACCCAGCTCGCGTTCGACGAAGCGCCGCGCGGCACGGGCGTCGCACAGCAGCGCCCGGCCGATCTCGTTCACGCGCGTGCCGGCCCGCGCCACCGCAAGCCCCGCTTCGAACGCCGCTTCCGCGCACGCCACGAGACGTTTCGCCGCGTCGGTCCCTTCGCCGACGATCACCGTCCGCGCCGCATCGGCGATGTAGCCGTCCTTCTCGAGCGTGACGTCGAGCTTCACCACGTCGCCGTTCCGCAGGCGCTTCGACCCCGGAATGCCGTGGACGACCTCGTCGTTGACGCTGATCAGGACCGCGCCGGGAAACCCGTACACCATCGCGGGAGCCGACCGCGCCCCGTGCCGGCGCATCACGCGCCGGGCGACCTCGTCGAGCTCGCTCGTCGTGATGCCGGCCCGCGCGCGACGCGCAAGCGCATCGAGCGTCAGCCTGACGATGCGGCCGACGCGGGTGAGGCCCGTCCAGTCGCCGGCCGTCTCAATCGACATGCTTCTGGCTCTCCTTCTTCGCGCTGTTCTTTCGCGCCGCCTGCTCGTGCGTGGCGACCGCGATATACGTGACCGTATCCCAGGCGTTATGGATGCCGATCATGATGAGCAGCAGCGATGTCGTTCCTGTGAGGAACAACGCCAGGACGGTGCGGCCGATGAGGATGATCGCCGAGATCAGCAGGACGCCATAGGAGATCCCCGGCAGGATCACGTGGAACAGCCAGTCCTCGAATACCGGCTGAGCGACGTCCATCTCAACCGTGAGGTGCTGGACGGCTTTCTCGCCGCGCTCCTCACCCTGCTCGTCGTTCTGACGGTGCAGCGCCGATCGCTCCGAATCGCCGGCGCGGCCGGTGTGGCTGTCGGTCTCGCGATCCTCGGCAACGCCCGGCTCGCCCTCCTCCCGCTTGCCCTCGGCGCCTATCTCCTCTGGGCCGTGACTCCTCGCCGGCTGGGCCTTCTACGCCGCCGCAGCCCTCGTCGTCGCGTCGGCCGTCGCGGTCGCCCCGTGGGTGATTCGCAACGACGTCTCCGTGGGTTGCGCGACAGTGACAACCGACGCCCGGGCGCTCTGGAAGGCGAACAACCCGGCCACCTTCGAGATCCTTCGCCACGGCGGCTGGATCGATCAGGTGCCCGAGCTCGCCGGCGCACCTCCCTGGCCCGAGCTCGCGGCCGACCTGACGCTGTCCGGGAAGCCGACCCGGGTTGACGAGTGCGCGCAGATGCGGTTCTATCGCGGCAAGGTGTTGCACTTCTGGCGGACACAGCCGGGGGAGAAGCTGAAGCTCTCCGCTCAGGCGGTCTGGATGCTGTGGCGACCGACTCCGACGGACGAGGGCGACGACCGGGTCGCGTGTCGGACCTTGCCCGTAAGGTGTTCGAGCCGCTGTACATCGTCACCCTTTACGCCCTTGCGATCGCCGGGCTCGGCCGACTGCCGCGCAACTACCTGGTCCTGACAATCCTTCTGCTTGCCTACAGCACGCTGATGGCGATGGTCTTCGCCGGCACGATGCGCTACAGCGCGCCGTGGAACTTCCTCCTCTGCATCCCGGCCGTCTTCGGAGCGGTACGGCTCGCGACGGCCCTGCAGGCCCGCAGAACCGCGAGGACGGCGCTGTGAAGGTCGTCCATGTGCACCGGTTGCGCGGCGTCGGTGGCTCCGAGCGACATCTGCTGACACTCCTGCCGGCGCTCCGCGAGCGTGGGATCGATGCGACATTCGTCGGTCTCGACGACGACGACCCGGATCCGTTCTACGCCCAGCTGGACAAGCTGGGCGTCCCCTATTCGCGGCTCCGGGCGCCACGCGACATCGACCCGGGCTCGCCTTCCGGCTTCGGAGAACGTTCACGCGGGAGCGCCCGGACATCGTGCACACCCATCTGGTCCATGCAGACGTCTACGGCTCCGTCACGGCAGGGCGTGCGACGATCGTCTCGACCAAGCACAACGACGATCCCTTCCGGCTCGGCCCGTTCCGCCACGTGGAGCGGCTGTGCGGCCGCGCGTGCCAAGCGGATCATCGGGATCACCGGCGCGCTCGCCCACTTCAACATCGAGCGAGTCGGCCTGCCGGCCGACAAGGTGTCCGTTGTCTACTACGGCCTCGACGACCTGCCGGCGGCGTGGGGGCCGCCCGGCGGCCCGACCCTGCCGCCCGACGCACGGATCCTGCTCGCCGTCTCGCGGCTCGAGGAGCAGAAGGGGCTGAACGTTGCGATCGAGGCGCTCGCCGAGGTCAGGAAGCGCCATCCCAACGTCGTCCTCGTCGTGCTCGGGTCCGGCTCGCAGGAATCCGCGCTGAACGCCCTGGCGGCGAAGCTCGACGTTGCGGATGCCGTCACCTGGCCGGCAGCGTCGGCGACGTCGCGGACTGGCTGCGGCGGGCAGAGATGCTCGTTCACCCGGCTCGCTGGGAGGGCTTCGGCCTCGCGCTTGCTCGAGGCGATGTTGGCCCGCCTCCCGATCATCGCGAGCGCCGTCAGCGCGATCCCGGAGATCGTCGTCGACGGCACGACCGGGATCCTCATCCCGCCGGACGACCTCTGCTCGCCTCCGCGACGCCGATCTGCCGGCTCCTCGACGATCCCTCGTTGGCCCGCGCGTACGGTGAAGCCGGGTACGAACGGGCATTGACCTCGTTCTCGGTCGCCTCGATGGCCGATCGAACGATCGACGTCTACCGCTCGGCGCTCGGGCTCCCCGTCGAGAGTCGAACGACGGCGTCGGCCCAGGAATCGACGGAATGACGCGCCAGCACGCGCTCGCGTAGCGCCGCCCCGATGGCGCCCCTCGCCTCGGAATCGAGCGATCCGACCGCCGTGATCCTCGCTGCCAGACCGTCGACGTCGTCCAGTGCAAAGCGCAGGGGAGGCTCGAGGTCGTCGAGCAGCTCGTCGAAGACCGGATTCGAGACGATCACCGGCCGGCACGCCGCGGCGGCCTCGTAGACCACCTTGTCCGGGGCGCCGGGCCGCATGTTGTTGACGAGTGCGTGAGAGGCCGACGAGCAGGGCCGGAATCTCGGTCCGCGGGATCGGGCCGCCGAGCTCGACCGACTCGGCGACGCCGAGCTCGGTCACGAGCGCCCGAAGCTCGTCCAGCGTCGCGGCCTCGGCGGCGCTCGAGGCGGTGCCGTGGGTGCGCAACCCGACGTCGAGGCCTTCGCTGCGCACGCGTGCCACCGCGCGAATGATCGAGTCGAGGCCCTTGGCAGCCGAGTAGCGGCCGAGTGCCGCCAGTCGGAACGGGGCGCGGGCGGGGCCGGAGCGCAGGTGAAGTCGGAGACGTCGATGCCGTGGCCGATCCCGACGACCTTGGTCGGACGTCACCGGGACGGAGCGCTGATCGACCGAGAGCACGAGGTTGGAGGCACGAACGGCTGCCTCCAGCATCCTGGTGCGGTTCCAGTGGGCGTACCAGAGGAACACCTTGGTGCCGAGAGGGCGAGCGAGCGGCGCCGCGAGAACGGCGTAGATCGGGCACATGTGCGCGAGGATCGCCGCGGGCCGCGGCCGGCGCGCTGAGCTCGCTCGTCAGCGCCGACTCGAACCGAAGGCCACGGCCGGCGCGCGAGCCCGAGGCAAACGGCCGGACGGTGCAGTTGGCGGGCAGCACGCCGGGCGCGGCGCTGTCTGCGAGGACGACCACCTCGTCGACCCGTGCCGCGAGCGCCGCGATCTTGGCGACGGTCGCCCCGAGCACGGGGTCGTCCGGGTCGACCCGTTGAGTGACGAAGACCAGCCGCACGCTCAGAAGAAGTCGGTATCGCCGAGTGACAGCGTCCACGCGTCCGCTCGCGCGTCGAGCGGCAGCGTCAATCCGATGCCCATGTAGTCGAGCCTCGTCCGAACCGGAACGAACCCTGACCGCGCGAGGAGCGAGCGCGGGAGCGACGGCGATGGCACCGCCACGAGGACGTCGTCGTTGCGAGCCTCGCGGATACAGCGTGCAAGAAGGCTCCGGCGCCTGATCGGGCGGCGCGAGGAGCTCCATCACGAGCCCCGTCGCCAGCCGGCCCCGCTTGGCATGGCCGAGCACCGCAAATCCGTCCTGGCTCGCGTAGGCGGTGTACGGCTTCGGGGAGTCGAAGTATCGCCATTGCAGGTAGCGCGCGTCCCGAATGAGGTGGTTTCCGAGCGCCGGAGCAAGCTCGTGGTAGGCCGACTCCTGCGCAGGACCGAAGCTCTCGAGACGTTGGGTGCCCTTCCAGGCGGCCGCCGCCGGTGACGACGCGCCTCCACGCCCGAGTCTCCGCTCGACCATGCCCCGCAGCGGGCGCGCCCACACGCGCGGACGGTCGATCTGGCTCCAGCCGAGCGGCCCGAGGAAGAGCCCCCGGGTCGAGACGCTCGCGAACGCGAGCACGCACGCCGAGCCGCGCGCGCGCCCGAGCTCCTCGTGATGGCGCTCGAGCGCCCGGAAGATGCCGAGTCCACGCGCCCGCTCCGACGTGACCGCGTGCACCGAGTACTGGCCGAGGCGCTGCTCGCCGGCGATGCGTAGCTGCGCCAGCGTGTGCGACGCCACGCCGACGACCTCGTCGTCGATCACGGCAACCGACATCAGGCTTCCTGCGGGATTCCGGTCGAACCACCAGTCGAACTGGTCGCCCTGCATCGCGCCGTCGCCCCACGCGTCGCGGACGAGGCGGAGGTAGTCATCCCGCCGCGGCGCATCGTAGGCCTCGATCGTGAACGCACTCACCGCGACGCCGTCCGCAGCACGGCGTTGAAGGCCTTGCGCGCGCTCGTGCCCAGCTCGGTGTCCTTGAGCGCGATGGCGTCGCACGCGCCCCTGAGAACGAGCTCGAGGGTGCGGGTGGGATAGGGCTCGACGTTGTAGCGACGGAGAAAGAACGGCTCCGCCCCGGGCTCGTTCGATCCGGTCACGGTCGTGAACGCCACCTGGTAGCCGGCGGCGGCGAGCATCGCGCCATGCTCCGGCCCTTGATCGCCGCGGGATCCCTTGACGAATGCGTAGGCCTCGACCGGACGCCCGAGCCGCTCCTCCAGGATCCGGCGCGACTCGACGATCTGCCTTCGCGCCTCGTCCTCGGACAGGCGTGAGAGGGCAATGTGGTCGACACCGTGCGACTCCACTCGCACCCCGAGGCGCTCGATCGCTTCGAGGCCCTCCCAGTCGAGGAGAGGGTTCTGAGCCCGGAGCTGCTCGTCGTGCGGCATCGACCGTCCGGAGCCGACGAGGCCTGCCGAGGCGAACACGACGGCTGGATAGCCGGCCCGCGCGAGAATCGGTGCCGCGTTCGTGAGGTTGTCGAGGTAGCCGTCGTCGAACGTGATCAGCAGCGCGTTTGGCGGCAGCGGCAGCCCGCGACGGAACGAGGCGACGACGTCGTCCAGGCCCACCACGCGGAAGCCCATCCCGTCGAGCGACTCGATGTGGTCGGCGAACAGCGCGGGCGGCACGGAGCCCGGATTGTCGTCCAGCCCATTGACCTTGTGGTAGAGGAGGACGCGTAGCCCGGTCCGTCGGCGTCCGGCGCCGACGCGAGGCGCCGACGGTGCCGACCGACCAGTAGACGGCGTTCTTGATGCGCTGCTTGGTGGCGTACGCCGGCACAGCGTCCAGTCTACGAACCCGGTGCAGCCGACGTTGCGCACGCCCCCGCCCCGGGTACGGCCGGGCGGCCGGCCGGTGCGACCCGCAGGAGACCGGGCGGCTCGATCGGGCGGCGCATCCGGAGCAGAATAGGCAGTTCCCCTGTGAACCGTGTAAAGCAGCAACGAGCAGCGCCGACGCGAGAGACGGGCAACCCCGACGCAGGGCGCGCGGGGATCAACGAGACCCGTCCGCGACCGCCTCGACGAGCCCGAGCATCCGCTGCGCGAACTCGGCAGGCGTCGCGGTCCACGCGCCCGCGGACTCGTAGGCGGCACGTCCGAGCGCCTGCGCGCGGCCCGGATCGCCGAGGACGGAGATCAACGCCGCCGCCAGCGAGGCGGCGTCGTCGGCCGGCACCAGCACGCCGTTGACCCCATCGTCGACGAGGTCCGGAATTCCGCCGCTCCTCGTTCCCACGACCGGCCGGCCCCGACAGAACGCCTCGACGATGACCCGGCCCATCCCCTCGCCGCGGGACGGAAGGACGAGCGTCGTCGCATCGATCGAGGGCTTCGACGATCTCCGGAGTCGAGAGCTGCTCCTCCCACCGCACGCGCCCGCCGCCCTCGGCCACCAGCCTCTCGACGAGC
The DNA here is from genome assembly GCA_963751875.1 of uncultured Thermoleophilia bacterium. GTDB lineage: Bacteria > Actinomycetota > Thermoleophilia > Gaiellales > Gaiellaceae > Gaiella. The sequence continues at coordinate 108,825 of CAVVWG010000019.1, read as the reverse complement.
GGCTGCAGCGTCCCGCGGCCGACGAGATGCAGCTGGGCCGCCGGAATCGCCTCGACGACGCGCGGCCACGCGGCGGCAAGCACGTCGACCGCCTTGTACCGCTCGAGAACGCCGACGAACAATGCCGTCGGCGCGATCCGGGAACGCGGCGCGGCGGCGTCTCGAGGAACGGCGCGAGATCCATGTACGCAGGAAACTCGGCTGTCGGCTCGACGCCCTCGGCGCGGACGAGCCCGGTCGTGAAGCCGGAGATCGTGCGAACGCCGTCCGCGTTGCGGACCGCGAGCCGCGCGAGCGCGTCGGCGGCAGGAGCGAGCAGTCGCCGGCTCGGCGAGCCGTAGACACGGGTGTTGTTGTGCCAGTCGCCGTGCACGTCGAACACGATCCTGGCGTGCGAGCGGGCGAGCCGGCGCGCGACGAGCGCGAATGCGGTGTCCTCGGCACCCTGCACGATCACGACATCGGGACGGAAGGCCCTGAGCTCGCGGGCGACGCGGACGGGTGACTGCGCGTAGAAGGCGACCCCATCGAGTCGTGCGACCGGGAAGCGGGGCACGAGCGTGAAGCGCTCGTCCCGAAACGCCACACCGCTCGCAGAGGTCGCGAGCTGACGCCAGTCCATGACCTCGGACAGCGCCTCGAAGCGGCGCTCGAGCGTCTCGCTGAGCGGCAGCGCGTACCGGGTCCGGGCGACGAACAGCACCCGCGGCTTCATCCGACGGCCCTCGCGAGCTCGTCGACGACCGCTCCGAGAAGCCGCTCGGGGGCGTATGCCGCAACCGACTCGGTCGCGTTGGCGCGGAGCCGCTTCCGGAGGGCTCTCGTCCTCGAAATAGCGGTCGACCGCAGCCGCCAGGGCGGCCGCGTCACCAACGGGAACGAGGAGGCCGTTGACGCCGTCCTGGACGACCTCTGCCACCCCGCCGGCGCTCGTGGCGATCACGGGCGTCCCGACCACGAGCGACTCGACGACGCTGTGCGGAAAGTTCTCCCAACTCGACGAGAGGATCGAGGCGTCCGCCGCCGCGAACACGTCGAGCACCTCATCGCGCGATACCGGCCCGAGCAGTCGCACGCGATCTCCGAGCCCGAGCCGCGAGATCCCGGCCACGAGCGACCCCCGCTCCTCCCCGTCTCCCGCGACGAGCAGGGTGAGCCCGGGGCGCGACGCAACTGCTGCAAGCATGACGTCGAGCGATTTCTGGGCCGTCAGCCGCCCGGCGAACGCAAGCGTCTCGCCCACGAGCTCGAAGCGCTCGCGCAGCTCGGCCCGCGGCGCAGACGGTCGCGCCGCTGGGGCCGGATTGGGCATCACGCTGACTCGGGCCGGAGAGACGCCCCACGAGACGACGAGGTCGCGGAGGTAGCTGCTCGGCGTGAAGACATGGTCCGCGCGACGCACGACCCAGTCGCGGAGCCGGCGGAGCACCCTGGTCGAAGGGCCGCCACCCCGACTCTGCTGGAAGGCGTCGATGTCGCCCGCCACGACGCCGCGCGCCTGGAGGCGCTCGAAGGCCGGGTCGCCGGTGAGCTTCATCACGAACGGCCGCCGCGCAACGATCGCCGCGATGCCGCAACGGGCGAACATCCCCGTCGTGTACACCGCATCGACGTGGCGCGCGCGCCAGGCGATCAATGCGAGCGAGTGGGCGTGCCGGACGCCGACGGGGAGTCGCCTCGGCGTCCACCGCACGCGGTACTTCTGCGGAGCCGGCGCCTCGGCCGCCGTGATCACGACCTCGACGCGATGCCCGGCGGCCAGCAGGAACTCGGCCACGTCGGGGGCATGACTGGCCGGGCCTCCGACATCGGGTGGCCAGATACCGGAGACGACGAGGACTCTCACGGAATCAGTATTCCTGCCTCGTCACGCCGCCGGCTCGGTGCTCGCGGCGCAGCCGGTAGAGGAGCACCGCCCAGGCGCCTCCGAACGCGATCGTGGCCAGCAGCATCGCAACCGCGGCCCCCGTCGCTCCCCATTCCGCGCCGAGCAGGATCACGAGCGGGAGCAGCGTGACGATCTCGACCGAGTGGGCGATGATCCGGAGGCCGGGCCGGCCGATCGAGACGGGGAACGACTTCGTCCAGCCGAGCACGAGCCGCAGGCAGGCGGCGAGGAGCAGGATGCGAGCGGCGTCGGTGGCGGGGATGTAGCTCTCGCCGAGCACGACGCGCACGAGCCACGGCATCAGGATCCACGCGAACGGGGCGATGGCGAGCGCCACGACGGACGAGCCGACGACGTAGCGGCGCAGGGAGCGGTAGGTGTCCGCGAGCCGGCCCTCCTCGACGTCGCGCGTCTGCTCCGTCAGGAGGATCAGGCGGACGGGGGCGGAGAGTGCGTCGAAGCCCGGTGATCGGCGCCTGCGCCGCTCGGAAGTAGCCGACCTGGGCGATCGGGGCGACGATGCCGAGCGCGAGTGGCGCGAGGGTGTTTCGCATCGAGACGAGCGACGTCCCGATGCCGGACTGCAGCACGAACCGTGCCAGCTCGCCCCGATCGCGTCGCAGCCCGATCAACGGCGGCAGCGGGGTGCCGACGGAAGAGCCTGCGCCCCGCGTATCCGGATGCGCACGAGCCGGCGATCTGCCCGAGCAGGATTCCGACGACGGCCCAGGTGACGCCGTACTGGACGCCGATCGCGAGGCCGACGAGCCGCAAGCCCATTGCGAGCCCGCCGAAGATCGCCCGCAGGTCGTAGCGGCCCGCGACGATCATCGACGCTCCCGCGATCCCCTCCGGTGCCTGCGCGAGCGGGATGAAGGCGGCGACTGCGAGCGGCACCGTCAGGTCGGGTTGGCCGAAGATGGCATCGGCGAACGGCACGAGGATGAGGACCACGACCGTCGCGACGGCGCCTCCGCCCCACTTGACGAGCGAGCCCGACGCGGAACAGGCCACGCAGCCGCCCCCAGTCCCCGGTCGCCGAGTAGCGGAAGCCGTACTTGACCATCGCCTCCTCGACCGTGGTGTCGAGGAGGAGCTGGACGAAGCTCGCGGCGGCGAGCGCGAGCGTCAACAGGCCGAACTGATCCGGCCCGAGAACGCGAACGGCGATCAGCGTGCCGAGGATCCCGGCCGCCGTGCCACCGTAGAGCGCGGCAGCGGTGACTGCCCGACGCCTGAGGACCCGCGAGGCCATCGGAGTCGTCAGTATACGAGCAGCCGTGGATGCCCTCCGCTCCAGCTCCTGCTCGCGCGAGGCACTCGTCCTCGCGCTCTGCACGCCGCTGCTGTGCATCCACGAGCGCTACGACCCGAACCTGGTCAGCAGCGCCGGCTCCGCAGCTGTCACGATCACGCTCTCGGATGTCGCCGCCCTGATCGTCGTGCTCGCGGCGATCAACGCAGCCCGCCGGCTCGGCATCGAGCCGTTGCGGCGCGGCGGATTGACGCTCGTCGGCCGCACTCGCGCTGATCGCGGCCGTGCTCCTCTGGACCGCTGCTCGGGCCGGTGTTGACGCGACGGCTATCCGTTTGCCCACAGCGCTCGTCAGCGCCGCCAAGTTCGCCGAGTACGGGCTGTTCGTCCTCGCAGTGCCGCTGATCGTGCGGCGCCGCGGAGACGCGCTCGTCGTCGCGGCGGTGCTCGCGCTCGTCGCCGCCGCCGCCAGCATCGGCGGCATGCTCCAGATCATCGGGCTCGCTCGGCAACCTGGACAACGTCCCGGCCGGGCGCCGGATGCCGTCGTTCCTCGGCTACCACGACTTCTCGGCCCTCTCGGGGATGGTGCTCGCGCTCGCGCTGGCGGTGATCGCGTCCGGGAGCTGGACCCGCCTCAGGCCGCTGGCCGTCGTGGCGGCCGCCGCCGGCGTGATCGGCGTCGTCATCTCGGGCGCGATGGCGACGGTGTTGGCGCTCCTGCTCGGCGGAGTCGTCCTCGGGGTCTACATGGTCGTCCGGCACACGTTCTCCCTCGCTCGCGTGCTCGCCGTCGGCGGCCTGCTCGCTCGTGATGCTCGCGGGGGCGCTGACGCTGAGGGCAGGCGACGTCGCCAACTACATCGGCTTCCTCGATCGACACGCAGACCACGAGTGCAGAACGTCGAGACGTACTCCCAACGAACCGTGCTCGCCTACATCGGCTGGGAGATCTTCCGCGCCCATCCCGCTGCACGGGCGTCGGCTGGCAGGCATCCGAGCTCCCGGCGAACTTCGGCCCTCACCTCGACGCCGCCCGGCGACCGGTTCCCGGATGTGCCCGCGGCAGCGTTCCCGTCGGACGAGTCGCCGCTGGGGCGTCCAGAACGCGTACGTCCAGGCGGCCGCGGACATGGGCGTCGTCGGGCTTCTCGTCCTGCTCCTCGACGGTCGGCTCGGCCTTCGCGCGCTCGGCCTGGCGAGGGCTGCGCGGCTCGGCGCCGCCCGATCCGCTCGCGCCGGCTCTCGCCGTCGCGATCCTCGTCGGCGCCGCCGTCGTGGGCGGCGCTCGGGCTCGTCCCCGGCGTGCCGACGACCGCGCTGCTCTGGCTTGCGATCGGCGGTGCAGTAGCATTGCCTCGTGGCGGCGCCCTGCCAGACGATGCTCCCGCGGGGGCGTGAGGCATGAGCGGTAGGAAGGTTCTCGTCACGGGCGGCGCCGGCTTCATCGGCTCGAATCTCGTCCGCGCGCTGCTCGCCCGAGGCGACACCGTGCGCGTGCTCGACAACTTCGCCACCGGCCGCCGCGAGAACCTGGCCGAGCTCCTCGACGACGTCGAGGTGGTCGAGGGCGACCTCCGCTCGTACGAGCGCGTCCATACGGCCGTCCAGGGCGTCGAGATCGTCTTCCACCAGGGAGCGCTCGGCTCCGTGCCTCGCTCGGTGCAGGACCCGCTCACCTCGACGGCGGTCAACGTCGAGGGGACGCTGAACGTGCTGCTCGCCGCGCGCGACTCGGACGTCTCGCGCGTCGTCGCGGCGTCCTCGTCGTCGGTCTACGGCGACGGCGGCACGCTTCCCGCGGGTCGAGTCGCAGCCGGCGAACCCGATCTCGCCGTACGCGGTCGGGAAGCTCGCGGCCGAGCGGTTCTGCGTCAGCTTCTTCCGCGTCTACGGGATCGAGACCGTCACGTTGCGCTACTTCAACGTCTTCGGGCCGCGGCAGGACCCGAACTCCCAGTACGCAGCCGTCGTCCCTCGCTTCGTCAAGGCGATCAGGGAAGGGCGGCCGATCACGATCTTCGGCGACGGCACGCAGTCGCGTGGCTTCACCTACGTCGAGAACGTCGTCGCGGGCAACCTCGCCGCGGCCACCGCAGGGGTCGAGGCGGCGGGCACCGTGCTCAACATCGCCGCCGAGGGCTCCGAGACCGTCAACACCCTGGCGGAGACGATCGGGAAGCTGCTCGGGCTGCCGGTCGAGCGCATTCACGCGCCGATCCGGCCGGGCGACGTCGAGCAGTCGTCGGCGGATATCTCGCGGGCGCGCGAGCTGATCGGGTTCGAGCCGCAGATCGGCTTCGAGGAGGGGCTCCAGCTGACGATCGACAACCAGGCCGACAAGGAGGACTGATCGCCATGAGCTACAGCTTCTCGTCCCTCGACGAGCTCGGTGAGGGCTACGGATTCCGCAAGGTGCGGAAGGAGATGGGCATCGAGGCCTTCGGCGTCAACGGGATCGTCTACCCGCCGGGCCAGGACGGCTTCCTCCACTTCCACGAGACGCAGGACGAGCTGTACTTCGTCCACTCGGGCACCGCCCGCTTCGAGGTCGACGGCGAGGAGCGCACGCTCGGGCCGGGCGGCCTCTGCCACGTCCCCTCGACGACGCCGCGCAAGGTCTCGAACGTCGGCGACGACGACCTGGTGATGCTCGTGATCGGCGGGAAGGGCGGCTACGTGGAGCGGGACGGCAAGCTCGTCGACCCCGAGGACGCCGCGCGCAGGGCGTCGTTCGGGAAGGGCTGAGCCGAGCTAGCTACCCGAGCCGCTCGAACGTCTCGCGGGAGGGCTTGCGGGCGCCGCTCGCCGTGTAGACGCCGGACTGCCAGCCGCCGGCTACCCCCCGCGTCTCATCGCGCAGCAGGAACCAGATCATCATGTCGACCTTCGGGTTCGCCTTGAGCTTGTCCCACGCCTGCTGCATGTAGAGGGCCTGCTTGAGCGGGGTGACGCCGAAGGTCTTGTCCGGCGGATTCGTCTGGTAGCCGTACTCGGTCACCCAGATGCGCATGTTGCCGTAGAGCCGCTGGAGCTCCTTCGTCAGCATCTCGAAGTTGCCGAGCGTGACGGCCGTCGGGGGCAGGCCGTGCTTGCCGAGCGGCGGCTTCGTGTTCGGCGTCTCCGACGGGATACCCGTAGTACGGGTGGTGCGCGTAGGCGTCGAAGCCCGTCGCGCCGGCAAGCTTCATCGCGCGCATGAATGCGAGCGGGGACACCGACGCCCGCACGGTCCCGGGCTGGTTGTTGCCCCTCGGCGAGGTGACGCCGCAGGCGACCTGATTGGTGTAGTGCACGATCTTCACCGCCTTGACGACGGCGTTGCACATCCTGGCGTAGTCCTTGGCGCTCTGGATCACCCACTTCGAGCCCGAGCGGACGAACTGCGGCTTGAGGAAGACCGGGTTGTTCGGCTCGTTCCAGGCGATCCACTTGCTCACGCGGCCGACGATCGCTCCGTCCGGCCCCTTGAACGTGCCGGAGTAGCGGCGCGCGGCGGCGGTGACGAAGGACTGCATGTCGGCGGTCTTCGTCGGCGCCTCGTTCCATCCCTTGCCGCCGTTCGCCCAGTCAGGCGTGCCGATCACCGTGAAGATGGTGGCCATCTTGTAGGCCGACGCGTAGCGCACGGTGCGGTCGTAGGTGGCCCAGTTGTAGGCAGGGTCGGCCGGGTTCGCGGGATTCAGGGGCTTGCTGCGGGCGACGCCGTTCGGCCCGCCCCACCACAGGTTGACCCGGATCAGCCTCGTGCCCATCTGTTGCAGCACCGGGAACGTCTTGTCCGGGTTGCCGTAGAGGATCTGGGCGTCGTCGTAGATCCCCTTCTGGATGTACCTCGATGCCTGGGCCGTGGACGCACCGATGAGGGCCGCGACGAAAGCTGCCGCGGCCAGGAGGAGGCCTGCCTTACGCAACGGTCGCGTTCCTGCCGAGCGACGCCAGGGTGCGCCGCAGGCCCTCGTCGAGCTCGATCTCCGGCGCCCAGCCGAGAATCTGCTGGGCCCGCGTGATGTCGGGCTGGCGGACCTGTGGATCGTCGACCGGCAGCGCCTCGAAGACGATCGGGCTCGCCGATCCGGTCGCGCGAACGACGGCCTCGGCGAGCTCGAGCAGCGTCATCTCGGCCGGGTTGCCGATGTTGACGGGCAGGTGCTCGCCCGACTCGGCGAGCAGGATCAGGCCGCGGACGAGGTCGTCGACGAAGCAGAAGCTGCGCGTCTGCTCGCCGCTGCCGAACACGGTCAGCGGCTTCTCCTCGAGCGCCTGGCGGATGAAGGTGGGAATCGCGCGCCCGTCGTGCGGTCGCATGCGAGGGCCGTAGGTGTTGAAGATCCGCACGATCGCCGTGTCGACGCCCTGCTGGCGGTGGTAGGCCATCGTGAGCGCCTCGGCGTAGCGCTTCGCCTCGTCGTACACGCCTCGCGGGCCGATCGGGTTGACGTGGCCCCAGTAGGTCTCCGGCTGCGGATGCACCTGCGGGTCGCCGTACACCTCGCTCGTCGAGGCGAGCAGGAAGCGCGCCCGCTTCACCTTGGCGAGGCCGAGCGCGTTGTGGGTGCCGTACGAGCCGACCTTGAGCGTCTGCAGCGGCAGCCGCAGGTAGTCGATCGGGCTCGCCGGGCTGGCGAGGTGGTAGACGAAGTCGACCGGCTCGGAGACCTCGACGTGCTGCGTCAGATCGTGCGGCTGGAAGACGAACGCGTCACCGCGGAGATGCTCGATGTTGGCGAGCGATCCGGTCTCCAGGTTGTCGACGCAGATGACACGGTGGTCCTTCTTCAGCAGCGCCTCACAGAGGTGAGAGCCGAGAAAGCCGGCGCCGCCGGTAACGACCGAGGTCGACATCGGCGTGGATGCTACCCGCACCGGCGGTCGTGCTCCGTTCAACGCTTACAGAACGCGTACCTGCCGCGCCGAGTGGCGTCGGCGGCGCGCGGCGTCGACGAGCGACACCGCCCCGGCCGCCTCGAGGACGAAGACGAAAGGCAGCGTGACGTAGAGAAAACGCGGATGGAGCGCCGTGACGTAGTAGAAGCTGTAGACGACGGCGTTGACGAAGATCGGGGTGCAGACGACGGCGAGCACCCAGCGATCGCGGATCGCAAAGCAACCGATCACGAAGAGCGGGGCCAGGAGCAGCAGGAAGCGTGGGGTGAAGAGGAGCGAGTGTCGCCAGGCGTCGTCGGCGTACGACAGCTACCACGGGTGGGACGTCGCCGAGGTGGCCCCGTCGAACATGCCGACGTACCCCTTCGGCCAGTAGGCAACGACGAGCGGCAGCGAGACGAGGCCGCCCAGCGCGTACGGCGCGCGCCTTTCGCAGACCGTGACGCTGGGCGACGAGCACCGCCAGCACGAGCCCGACGATCCCGTTCGTCAGCTTGACCGCCGTCGCGTAGCCGATCGCCAGGCCGGCGCCGGCTCGCCCGAGCTGCTGCGTGTGCGGCCGGAGCAGGAGCGCCACCGAGACGACGACGAGGGCCGTCGAGAGCGGCTCGGTGTAGAGATGAAGGCCGACGTCGACGTTCCACTGCCCGTTCTCCCAGGCGGAGTGACCGACGACCTGGCCGCTCACGAGCGGCCAGACGGCGAAGATGCCTGCCCCGATCAGCCCGACGGAGCGCCGGCCGGTGGCGTAGAGGCCGACGTACGCCGTCGCGATGACCGTGACGGCGAGCGCCGCAAGCGTCAGGACGAGGCCGACCACGAACGCGACGTTCGGCGTCAGGAGACCCACGGCGCGGATCGGGATCAGCGGGATCGCCCAGATGAGCGGCCAGCCGAAGACCGCGGCGCCGGGTGGATGCATCTGGTGGATCGGCAGCGTCACTGCGAGGCCCAACGCGCCGGCGGGCAACAACACCGCGATCCACCGGCGGCCGGGCGATCGCCGCCAGAGGCGGACTCCGGCAACCGTTGCGGCGGCGACGAGCACAACGGCAAGCAGCAGCAACGGCTTGCTGACGCGCCCGAGCGACGAGATGAACTCACGGGTGGCGTCGTAGAAGCCGAATGAGTCGCCGTTGAGCGGATGGAAGCGGTAGGCCGGGAGCCCGGGCAGCGCGTGACCGGAGAACGCGAGCGTCACCAGGGGGATCGCGAGCCGGACGCCGGCGAGCACAGCGAGTGCGACCAACCATCGTCGCCGGCCGTAGGCATCTTCAGCGGCGGCTCCGGCGGGCATGACGTGCAGCGTAAAGGAGCCTCTGCGGGCGTGCCTCTAATCGAACGAGGTGACGATGACGGCGGCGAAGCTCACGAGGTAGAGCGCCAGCCACGCCACGAGGCAGGCGCGCGTCAGCCTCGAGCGCCGCCAGGCCCAGCGACCGGCGCAGACGCCGAAGATCGCTGCGGCGGGTGCGAGGAACAGGAGGTAGTGGGCCTGGATGGGGTCTCCGTCGGCCTGGGGAAACCGGATCAGCGTGACGACGTAGGCGGCCCAGCCCAGCAGGAAGAGGGTCGTCAACGCCGCGAGGACGGCGTCCTCCCGGGTCGCGTGGGAGTTCCGCATCGCTCGCCGGAGCGCGGGGATGCCGAAGCCGACGAGCCCCCCGAGCACGAGCGCGTCGCCGCCGAAGCCGAGGATGCTCTGCGACGACGCAAGCACTCGATCTGCGCGTGACGGGCTCGCCCAGTCGTGGTCGGCACCGAACCAGTCGCTCCACAGCTCGGCATGGAACTTCGGCAAGAGCTCGTTCCGAAAGGACTCCCGGTAGGGGTGGGTGACGATGTCCGGGAACGGGAACGAGACGAAGAACGAGCGTGGCTGACGATCGAGCATGTACCCGGGCCGATCGAGATTCGACTCGATCGGATTGCCGAACCGAGAGTCCTGATACGCCCACCAGGAGCCGGCGACGAGAACCGTCGCGGCGAGTGCCACGAGCGCGAACCCCGCCGCCCGGCGACGGCCGAGCAGAACGACGATCGCGCCGACGGCGATCACGATGATCGGCGCCGACTGGCGCACGAGCGCCGTACTGCCAAGAGCAGCGCCGACCCAGATGCCGCGGTCGAGGCGCCAGCCGTCGCGACGGGCACGCAGTGTCAGGAGCACGGCAGTCAGCGCCAGCAGGGCGAAGAGGGGATCGGGATGGAAGACGAGGCCGATCCGAAAGACAGTGGGCAGAAGCGCCGTCGCAGCCGCTGCGAGCGCGGGGGCATAGACACGGTCGGGCCACGCCTCTCGCGCGAGCAGGGCCGCCATCAGCACGATCCCGGCGGTCAAGGCATAGGTCAGCAGCACCTTGGCCGCCCAGGGCTGCTCGTGCACGTACGTCAGCACGTAGGCGGCCGCCCATACCGCCGCCACGGCGCCGGCGGCCAACGCCACCGGCCCGAAGCCTCGACCGTGGCCCGCCGAGAGTGAGGGCGAGGAGCGCGAAGACCGAGAGCACCAGCCACACCGTCCGGCGCAGCGGGCTCGGCAGCGATTCGAGCGGGCGGCCGGGGGCGAACGAGAGCGCTGAGACGGCACGATCGAGGTACGCACCGATGAGGGGGTATCCGGGAGGCAGCGAGTACTCGTAGTTCTCCGCCGGCAGAGGAAGCCGTCCCGTCTCCCGAATCGTGTCGGCGTACTCCTTGAACGCGCCCGAATCGTACGCACGGGAGTCCCCGAGTCGCGTCAGGCCGGACCACCCTGCGACGAGGTACGCGAGCAGCACGAGCCCAACGGCGGCGACGGCAAGGCGGTCGTCCGGAAAGGAGCGGCTCCAGCCGGCGACGCGCGAGCGAGCGGCGCTCACGGATCAGCTCGTGCGTGGCCCAGACGGGCATCGCGCACGAAGCCCCAGATCAGCACCGCACCTGCAGCCTGGAGAACGAACACCGCCGGAAGGATGACGTAGTAGAAACGCGGGTGCTGGTCGGTCACGTAGTACGCGCCGAAACAGATGAACGTGACCACGATCGGCGCGACCAACATCGCGCGCGCGTACCAATCTCTCACTCCGAACAGGCCGACGATCGCCAGCGGGACGAGAACGATGAGCATCGCGCCCGTGAAGATCGTCGATGCTCGCAGATTGTGGGAGAGGTATTCCCACCGGTACAGGGCACCGAGATCCACGCCTCCACCATCCGAGGAGTCGACGTAGCCGTTCGACCAGAATCCGATCACGATCGGCGCCGTCGCGATGCCCCCGAGGGCCACGATCACCGCGCGTCGCACGCCCGCCTGGAGCGCCACGATCACGACGATCGCCGCAGCAATGGGGCCGTTCGGGAGCTTGACCGCTGTCGAGAAGCCAAGGAGAAGCCCTGCCAGGGCGGCCGACGTCGTGGTCAGGCCGGGCTTCAATAACAGCGCGAGGGCGACGACGACGAGAGCTGTCGAGAGAGGCTCCGAATAGAGATGGAGACCGACGTCGACGAACCACTGTCCGTTGTCCCACGCTCGGTTGCCCGCGACGATCCCAACCCAGAGGGGCCATGTGGCGTACAGGCCGGCTGCGAGCATCCCCACCGACCGGCGGCCGGTTGCCCTGAGACCGACGAAGGCGGTGGCGATAACGGTCACCGAGTTGGCGATGATGCCGAGCGCCAGGCCGGGACCGAACGCCGCATCGGGAGAGAGCCCGATGCGGAGGATCGCGAGGGGCGAGAGCGCGAGGGCCCAAACGAGCGACCAGCCGATAACGCCGGCCTCCGACGAGGCCATCACATGGACGAGGTAGCCCAGGACGAGCGAGAGACCAAAGGCAGGAACGATGAGCGCGAGCCATCGAATCCCTGCCTTCCAGAGAACGACCGTCGCCGCGCCGAAGCACATGGCCAGCACCAGCGAGCCGAGCCCGACCCAGCCGAGCATGACTGCACTGAAGGCGGCGAACAGATTGGCGACGGCGTGATACGACCCATAGGCATCGCCGTTCAGCGGCACGTAGTCGTATGCGGGCAGAAGCGGAAGCTTCCGCGGGGATGCGGCTAGCACGAGCAACGGGATCAGCACTCGAACCGCAACGAGGGCTCCGAGTGCCTGGAACCACATCAGGTCGGAGACCGTCTCGCGAACAGGAGGCCCGGGCATCAACCCGCCGGAGCGTAGTACGGGTAGATTCCGGCCCGGACATTCTGGGCGTCCGTTGCCAAACCACGGCGCACATAGCCAGAAGGCGGCCCGCTGCAACTGAGCCCCACTCCCTCGATGTAAATTCGCCGGCACCGCTCCGGCCAGCCGTGCATCTCGCTCGGGCATCCCCACGATGAGATTGAGGAATGTCCCGGGCGGGATCGCAGAGCCATCGGCATTCGTGTTTCCCGCTGCGGAGCAATAGCCCGCCTGGCCGAACTCGGCGGCCCCGTTGATCTGAAAGGCCGCGACGCGGACGGAGAGCACGAACACGGCGATTCCTACGGCAACGAGCGCCGCCACCACCACCCACATCGCGACTTCGCTCGACGGCCAGCTGCGGCCCGCGGGAGCGGTCGTGGTGCCTGCTCCGGCCGCCATCACATCAGCGTCTGGGTGCTCCTCGGGCCCGGGCATCGTCAGGAGTTTGCCCTCGGCGCCGGAGGGCGGTCGGCTCCGTCCGTGGTCGACGCGTCGTCGTTGTCGCCCGTCAGCGCAGCTCCTTGTTCGACTCCTGGTCGAACCACATCCCGAAGAGCGTGAACTGCGTGCCCGAGATCAGGAGCAGCGCCACGAGCACGATCGTCGCGGTCGTGATCTCGTTGTCGAAGAAGATGCGCGAGCAGGCGACGACGAGCCCGAGCAGCAGCCCGAGCACCGTCATCAGCGTGCCGAGCACGTAGAAGAAGACGAGCGGGTGGAAGTCGCGGATCACGTACTTCTCCTTCATCCGCCACCAGAAGCCCTTGAAGAGGAGCCACGCGATCCGCGGCGCGACGCTGCGGATCTTGATCCCCGAGCGCTCGCCGACGCCGTAGATCGGTCGCGACGGCACGTCGCGCACGCTCGCGGAGACGACGTTCAGGTGCACGAGCATGTCGTTCGGGAACCCGTAGCGGCGGTAGATCCGCTCGAGGTCGAGCCGGTCGAGCGCCGCGAGCGAGAGCGCGGTGTAGCCGGCCTGCGAGTCGGCGACGTGCCAGTAGCCCGAGGCGATCTTGGTCAGGAGCGAGAGCACCGCGTTGCCGAGGTAGCGGCTGTGCGGGATCAGCGTCCACGCCTCGCCCGTGATCAGCCGGTTCGCCTTCGTGTAGTCGACCTCGCCGCGGGCGACGGGGCCGACGAGGCTCGCGAGCTCGTCCGGGTCCATCTGGTTGTCGGCCGCCATCACGCAGGTGACGTCGATCCGCTCCTCGCGCGCCCGCAGGTACCCGGTCACGATCGCGGCGCCGACCCCACCGTTCTGCTCGTGCACGATGACCTCGACCCGGGGATCGGCGACGGCTCGCGCGCGGGCGGCCGTCTCGTCCGGCGAGGCGTCGTCGACGACGTAGATCCGGTCGACGAAGTCCGGGATCCCGCGCAGGGTCTCGGCGACGAGGTGCTCCTCCTCGAACGCGGGGACGACGACGGCGACACGCTTGCCCTCGACCATCAGCGTCCGGTTACGCGGCGCTCCGCGCGGCCCTTCGCTGGAGGAACGGATCGGCGACCGCGGCGGCGAGCGCTCCGAGCAGCAGGCCGATCAGCGCGCCGATCAGGGCGGCGTTGCGCCGGCTCGTCGCGGTCGTCTTGCTCGCCACGGCCGGCTGCACGATCTTGCTCTTCTCCACGTTCTCGGCCAGCGAGAGCAGCTGCTGGTTCTGGAACAGCTCCTGCTGGACGGTGCCGCGGCGCTGCTCGGAGAAGCTGATCGTGTTGTTGTAGGTGCTGATCGCGATCAGCTTGTCGGTCGACGAGATCGTCTTGTCGTTGATCACCGCCTGCTGCTGCGCGACGGCGGTCGAGACGCGCTGGTCGATGTCGGCGAGCTCGGCCTTGCTCGAGGCGATCTGCTTGTTGAGGAGCGCGATCTTCTGGTCGACGTAGGTCGAGACGACGCCGATGACCGAGTTCGCGAGCGAGTTCGCCGCCTTCTCCGCCTTGTGGCCGGCGGACGCGTCGACCGTGATCTCGACGAGCGGCGTGACGTTCTTCCCCTGGCCCGCGCTGACGACGGCCGCCGAGGTGACGTTGCCGCGCAGCTGGCCGAGCGTGAGCCCGCTCGCCGCCGAGGCGCCGTCGCAGCGCCGCCTCGGAGCGGATGATCTGGCTCACCGTCTTCGGGTTCGTCGCGAGGCTCTGGATCTGGCCGCCGCCCGAGGTCGTGAACGGCTGGCCGAGGTACAGCAGCGTCCGGCGCGCGGAAGACCTCGCCGCCGCGAGGCCGAGGCGAGCACGCCGAGGATGGCCCCGATCAGGAGCCCGGCGACGGGCAGGTACCAGCGGGCCGTGATCCGCGTCCACGCGGAACGCAGATCGACCTCGCGCTCGGCGTCGGGATCGGGCGGTTTGCGTCTCGCTCATCGCGCCGCGACCCTAGCAGCGGCCCACTCCCACTGGGCCGCGAGACCGTCCCGCAGCGACGTCGTCGGCTCCCAGCCGAGCTCGCTCGCGGATCAGCGTCGTGTCGGCCTTCGTCCGCCGCTGGTCGCCCGGCACGGCCGGGTGGTCGCGGATCTCGAGCGGGCGGCCGGCGAGCTCCTCGAAGATCGCGATCGTGTCGCGCATCGTCGCCTCCTCGCCGCCGCCGACGTTGTAGGTGCCGCTGCCGCGCTTCCATCGCCAGCGATCGTCCCGCGGACGACGTCGGCGACGTAGGTGAAGCTGCGCGACTGGAGCCCGTCGCCGAAGAGGTCGAACGGGCGGCCCTCGGCGAGGCACATCGCGATGCGCGTGAACGCCATGTCGGGCCGCTGCCGCGGGCCGTAGGCGTTGAAGTACCGCAGCCACGACGACGTCGAGGCCGAAGCTCTTCGCGGTCGCGCGCGCCAGGTGCTCGCAGGTGAGCTTCGTGATCCCGTAGGGCGACACCGGCTGCGGACGGACGGTCTCCGCCGTCGGGTAGGCCTCGGCATCGCCGTAGACCGACGACGACGACGCGAAGACGACCCGGACGCCGTCGCGCGCCGCCGCCTCGAAGAGGCGCTGCGAGGCGAGCACGTTGCGCTCGAGGTAGGTCTCGAAGACGTCACCGAAGCTGCGGACGCCCGGCTGCCCTGCGAGGTGGAAGACCCCGTCGAAGCCGGCGAGGTCGATCGGGTCGCGCGCCAGGTCGAGCCGGAGAATCTCCTGGCCACGGGCGTTCTCCTCCTTCAGCGCGACGTCGTAGTAGTCGGTGAAGCAGTCGAGCCCGACGACCTCGTGGCCCTCGGCGCGCAGGGCCTCGGAGAGATGAGAGCCGATGAAGCCGGCCGCGCCGGTGACGAGATATCGCATCGGCGGAACTGTAGATACTCCCGCCGCACGTGCCGCCACGGACGAGGACAGCCGCCGGATCCGGAGGTACCATCCTGCCTCGTGCGGATAGCCGTCCTCGCTCTGGTAGCCGGCTTCGCCGCCATCGGACTCTCCCTCGCCGACTCCAGCGCAGCGGCAACGGCTCCGACTCACCTGGAAAGTCGAGAGCGCGCCGTTCCGGATCAGCGTCTACCAGGGCTCACGCTGCTCGTGCGCGAGCACACGGGTGCCGACGGCAGCGGGCACGCGCCTGAGCTACCGGATCAACGAGGGCGGCACGATCCGCAGCGCTGACGAACCTGCTGAGCACGTCCGCGACGGCGGCGGGGTCGACCTACACCGTCGCGACCACCGAGCCCGACCGGACGGCGACCGTGTCGGTGACGCGGATCCCGCAGGGCCTCCGCGTCAAGCCTCGTGCTCGGTCCAGCGGCGACCACGGTGCAGACGGTCTACGAGGCGTTCGACGCCCGGCCGGACGAGCACTTCCTCGGCACCGGTGAGCACCGCGACTTGGTCGACCTCCGCGGGCAGATCGTCCCGATCAAGGTCTGGGCCGGCTGCGGCAACAGCAAGCCGGCGCCGTTCTTCCTCAGCACCGGCGGCTACGGGGTGCGCTTCGCAACGACCTCGATCGGCCGGATCGCGTTCGGAGCGGTGCAGGGAACGGGCTCCTGTGCCGCCGGCGCTGCTGCGAGATCGCCACGGGCGTCCCGGTCGTGCAGGCGTGCTTCAAGACGGGCTCGCCTCTCGTACGAGGTCTATGCCGGCACGCCCGAGCAGATCGTCCAGTCGTACGCCGCCCGCACCGGACGGCCGCCGCTGCCCGAGCCCGTCCCAGTTCGCCGTCACCAAGTGGCGCGACGAGGTCGCCGGCGCCGCCGACCTCACCGAGGACGCCGACCAGTTCGCGGCTGCCGGGATCCCGCTCGGCTGGGTGATCATCGACAATCCCTGGGAGGCGGCGACGTGCGTCGGCTCGATGTCGTTCGACCCGCGGAGGTTCCCCGATCCAACGGCCACGATCGGCGGCGCTCCATGCGCGCGGGCATCCGCGTGATGATGTGGATCTCGCCCATGGTCCAGTCCATCTGCGGCCGGGACATCTACCCTGTCGGGCGCATCGGGCCGGGCTACCTCCAGGCGCTCGACCTCACCGACCCGGCGGTGACCGCGACCTTCGAGCAACGGATCGAGGGGCTGCTGGGCACCGGGATCGACGGGTTCAAGGTCGACCGCGGCGACGAGGTCGACCTCGAAGGGCTCGCACTCGCAGGCGGCGAATGGCAACGACGTCCACAACGCGTACCCGACCCTCGTCGCGAAGGCGATCGACGAGGCGACGGTTGCGGTGCGCGGGAAGCTGCTGCCGACGCTGTTCCGGGCGGGGTTCATGGGCTCGCAGTCACTCGTCACGGGGACCTGGTCGGGCGACCTGCCCGGGAACCTGGGACGGGCTCGCAGACGGCGGTCCGCAGCGCCCAGACCGCCGGGCTCGTCGGCTTCTCCACCTGGGGATCCGACATCGGCGGCTACGAGAGCCCCGATCCTGACCGCCGACGTCTTCGTGCGCTGGGCGCAGCTCGGCGCGATCTCGCCGGTCTTCGAGGTCGGCGGGACGGGAGTGAACGCACGGCCCTGGGAGCTCGGCCCGGCGGCGATGGACGGGCTCCGCAAGCGCGGCCATCCTTCACCAGGCGCTCTTCCCCGACCTCTATCAGCTCGCCCGCCGCGCGCACCTGACCGGGGTCCCCGTGCTGCGCCCGCTTGGTCTCCAGTACCCGAGCGACGCGCATGCCTGGGCCGCGGCGGAGGAGCTCCTCGTCGGCCCCGACCTTCTCGCGGCGCCGGTGACCGGACAGGGGACGACGCCGTCCGTGTACCTCCCGGCGGGCGCCTGGATCGATCTCGGGACCGGCAATCGAGTGGCCGGGCCGACCACGTTCACGCGCCCGACCCCTCTCGACGAGCTGCCGCTCTACCTTCGCGAGCGGAGCGGCGATGCCGTACAACCTCCGCTCACCCGGATGTCTGGAAGCTCGCCCTGGCGGCTCAACGATCTCTTCCGTGCCGGCAGAGGAGGCTGGCTCCTGGCACCCGGTACGACGCAGGCAACGGCGAAGCTCGGCCGAGTACGGCTCGATTCACTCGACCACGTTCCCTCACCGCATTCGAATCCAGCTCGCACAGGCTCGCAGCGAGACCGAGGTGCTCGTGGTCGGCCGCAGGGTGCCGAAGCGCGTGACGATCGACGGCAAGGTGATTGCGCGCTCGAAGTCGGTCGCCGCGCTACGCCCGCTCCGCCGAGGTTGGATCGTGAAGTCCGGGACGCTCCCCGGCGTCGTCCTCAAGCTGGCGCCGCGCGGCGGCCGCTCGACCGTCGAGCTGGCGTTCTAGCCCGCCACCGTCGCCCGTCGGCTCGGCAGGATCTCGAGGGCGCCGTCGGCGCCCTCGACGAAGCAGAGCTCGGAGAAGAAGCGCGTCATGAAGACCCCGTGCGCGGAACGCGCCGAGCGTCGGCTCGGGGCGCTCGCCGTCGCGAGGGCGAGGGCGAGCTCCGGATAGCGGCTGCCGGCGGCGAGCGGCAGCGGGAAGCCGCCGCCGAAGCGCGGGTTGACGTCGGTGACCGGCAGCGAGCCGTCCGGCTCGCGGAAGCACTGGATGTTCGCCGGGCCGACGATGCCGATCGTCTCGGCGACGTGGCGGCCGTGCTCGATCAGCTCGTGGTCGCGAAACGACATGCCCTTGATCGACTCGCCGCCCTTCGACTGGATCATCGTCCGCGGGATCGCGTTGAGGCACCGGCCCTCGAGGTCGCAGAAGACGTCGATCGAGAACTCCTCGCCGACGCAGAGCTCCTGCACCATCGACTCGACCGGCGTGTGGCCGAGGAAGAACGTCGAGCTCGGTCGGCGTCGGCGGCGCGGTAGATGTGCCGCGAGCCGAAGCCCTCGCGGATCTTCACGAGCAGGGGATAGCGGGCGTCGTCCGGCACCTCGCCCGGCAGCCACGTGCGCGGGCTCGGGATGCCGTGCTCCTCGAAGAACACGTGCGCGACGTACTTGTCGGCCATCGTCGCGCACACCTCGTAGGGCGGCGCGAGCAGCAGAGCGGGCTCGAGCAGGTCGCGGCCCCGGGCGAGGATGCTCTGGTCGATGTCCGTGACGGGCACGACGAGCTTGACGTCGTGCTCGGCGACGAGCGCCGCGAGCGCCGGGAGGTAGCCGGGATCGGTGACCCTCGGCACGAACGCCATGTGGTCGGCGTGGTAGAGCGCGGGCGCCAGCCGATCGAGATCGGATGCGATCGTGGTCGCGCCGGCCCGACCGAATGCCGTGACGATGTCGACGCGCTGACCGGCGCAGGTGAAGAGAACCGCGGTCACGGACGGAGAGGGTAGCGGCGGCCGCCTCAGAGGATGCCGAGAGGCGAGCCGTAGAGCGCGAGGCGGAGCCCCGACAGGCGCGGCGAGCCCGAGCAGGATGCAGAGAGGCACGCAGGAGCCGGGGCCGGCGCTCGAGCACGGAGTCGAGGCCGTAGCCGAAGCAGAGCGCCCAGGCCGGCACGGTGGTGAGCATGTACGTCGCCTTGACGACGTCGCCGTCGGGGGTCGGGTAGCTGACGGTGAAGTACAGCATCCCGACGATCCCCGCGAGCGGCAGCAGCCCGACGAGCAGCCGCTCCGGCGACGAGCGCAGGCGCTCGCGCGAGAGCGACCGCGCGAGGAGCGCGAGCCAGCCGCCGACGAGCAGGAGCGTCGGCACGATCGCGAGCCACATCTGCACCCTCAGCTCGCGCTTGGCCGAGGCACCGGGCTGGAGGTCGCCGTTGTTCCAGACGAAGACGCCGTAGTAGTCCCCCCACCCGTCCGTGTACAGCTGCGGGACGAACCGGTTGTTGAGGCTCGTCTTGTACGGCGTGCCGAACACGGCGCGAAGCTCGGGGTTGACGTAGAACGCCGCAGGCCGTCGCTGCAGCAGCGGCACCTGCACCTGCGGGCGGTCGAACACCGGATTCGTGTAGCGGTGCGACTGGTACGCGTACCACGGGCCGGCGACGACCCCCGTCGCGAGCACCGTCACGACGAGCGCGACCAGCGACACGCCGCCGCTCGTCGCTCCGCGCCACCGCGACGACGGCGAGCACGAGCACGACGACCCCGAACGTCCAGAGCGAGAAGGCGCGCACGAGCTGGGCCGCGCCGAGGGCGGCACCGAGCGCGATCGCCGACGGGCACCGTCCAGGCTCTCCGCACGATCATGCGCGCCGCGAGCACGAGCGCGAGGGTCGTGAAGAAGAGCGACATCGGCTCGGGGTGCACCATCGCGGCCGATCGCGGCGCCAGCACCCCGAACACGAAGAGGCCGAGCGCCGCGACGTGGAGGCGGCGGCGGCTCGGGAAGACGAGACGGGCCAGCTCGAGCAGGAGCACGGCGGTCGCCACGAGGAGCACCGCATTGACGAGCTGGATCAGCCGCAGCGGCTCGCCGAGCCCGATCGTCTCGCCGAGCCAGATCGCGCCGGCGGTGACGGCGTAGAAGCCCGGCGGCGTGTAGTACTCCCCGACGCCGTCGGGGAAGCCGTGGCCGTGGAGGATCGACTCGGCGTAGGCGATGTGGTCGATCGCGTCGTAGCCGAGCCCCGGCGGGTACCGCAGCGTGTTCCAGGCGGCGATGACAACGAGCACTCCGAGCAGCGCCAGCGCCGGCCGGCCGTATCTAGCCGCCATTGCCGCCGGGCCGCCAACCGCCCTGCGCACCACGGTAGGTGCCGCCGAACAGCGCCAGCGGCGTCCGCAGCAGGATCTTCAGGTCGACGCAGCGGCGAGCGGTGCTCGACGTACCAGACGTCGAGCTCGATCCGGTCGGCCCACGGCAGCGTCGCGCGGCCGTGAACCTGCGCCCAGCCGGTCAGGCCCGGCCTGACGTCGAGCCGCTTGCGCTGCCGCTCGGTGTACGTCTCGACCTGGTAGCGCAGCGTCGGCCGCGGCCCGATCAGGCTCATCTCGCCGCGGACGACGTTCCAGAGCTGCGGCAGCTCGTCGACCGAGGTGCGGCGCAGGATCCGGCCGACGCGCGTGATCCTGCTGTCGCCCGCGTCGACGGCGTAGCCGGCGCCCTTGTGCTCGGCGTCGACGACCATCGTGCGGAGCTTGAGCAGCTCGAAGTCCTCGCCGTCCTTGCCGACGCGCGTCTGGCGGAAGAAGACGGGGCCGCCGTCCTCGACCTTGATCGCGATCGCGGAGGCAGCGAGCAACGGGCTCGCGACGGCGAGCCCGAGCGGCGGCGCTGAGGGCATCGAGGACGCGATTCACCGGGTTCCCTCCGCAGCCTCCCACGTCGCGGGCACGCCACGCCGCAGGTAGTTCCAGAGGGCCACGACCGTCGCCCAGGTGACGAGCGCGTAGTAGCGCGCGATCGGCACGCCGGCGGCGGCCGCGGCGATCAGCGCCACCTGGCCCGCGAGCACGATCCCGTACGCCCAGCCGTCGCCGACGAGGGCGATGCTCGAGGCGAGCAGCGTCAGGTGCAGGATCCCGCTGCCGTAGCGGAGCAGCCGGTGCGAGACGATCTCGACGAGGTAGCCGGGCGGCAGGCGGCGGAACATCGAGCCGCGCAGCGTGATCTCCCAGCAGTGCTCGAACATCCGCACCTTGCGCCGGTACTCGGTCTCGTTCGACGGCGTCGGCTTCTCGAAGGCGTGCGCCTGCGGCTCGTAGACGGCGCGCCTGCCCTCCTGCACCATCCGGTACGGGAACGAGAGGTCGTGGCCCCAGCGCGGGTCGACCTCGATGTAGTCGGCGCGCTTGACGGCGTAGATCGAGCCGTTGCCGCCGGTGATCGAGCCGAGCCGCGACTCGGCGTCGCGCAGCTTCATCTCGTAGCGCCAGTAGGTGCCCTCGCGGTTCGTGCCGGCTGCGTCCTGGAGCCGCAGCTGGCCGCAGACGTAGGCGACCTCGGGATCGGCGAGGTTCGCGACGAGCTGCCTGAGCGCGTCCGGCGCCCAGGTCGCGTTGCCGTCGGAGAAGGCGACGACGTCGCTGGTCGCCTGCCGGACGGCCCGGTCCTGCGCGGCGACCTTGCCGCCGCGAGGGCACTCGAGCAGCTGCACCCGCGGCTCGCGCGCGGCGACCGCCGCGACGAGCTCGTTGGTGCGGTCGCTCGACGCGTCGGAGGCGACGACGATCTCGAGCTTCTCGGGCGGGTAGTCGAGCTCGAGCAGGTTCTCGAGCCGGCGCTCGATCACCGGCTCCTCGTTGTAGGCGGGGATGATGACGGTCACCGTCGGCTCCGCCGGCGGCGTCCTTCCGCACGCGCCGCGTCCGCGCCCGGGCGGCGAGCTCCGCCGCCGCCGGATAGGCGACGTGCGTCCACGCGAGCGCCCCCAGCGACCCCCAGAACAATCCCTTCAGCAGCACCGCAGCAGTGTACGTTCGCGCGGAGAGCGCCGGTACCGTACGCGCCCGTGCTCGGAGCCGACGAACCGATCCGCGTGCTGCGCGTGATCGCCCGCCTCAACGTCGGCGGACCGTCGCTCCACGTCTCGTACCTCACCGAGGGGCTCGCCTCGCGCGGGCTACGCGACGACGCTCGCCGCCGGCGAGATCTCCGAGGGCGAGGCGTCGATGGCCTTCGTCGCCGAGCAGCGCGGGATCGACGGTGCGATCGATCCCCGAGCTCCAGCGCGAGGTCTCCCCGCTCGCGCGACTCGGCGCCGTCCGGCAGCTCGCCGAGCTGATCCGGCAGGAGCGCCCGCACGTGCTGCACACGCACACCGCCAAGGCCGGCACCGTCGGACGCGTCGCGGCCCGCCTCGCCGGGTCAGCGCGCCCACCGGTCGTCGTCCACACGTTCCACGGCCACACGCTCGAGGGCTACTTCGGCCCGGCGAAGCAGAACGGCGTACCGCATGATCGAGCGCGCGCTCGCGCGCGAGACCGATGCGCTCGTCGCCGTCAGCCCCGAGGTGCGCGACGAGCTCGTCGCGATCGGCGTCGCGCCGGCGTCGCGCTTCGCGGTCGTGCGGCTCGGCATCGAGCTCTCCGAGCGCATGCAGGGCGCCGAGCAGGGCGACGAGCTCCGCGCCTCGCTCGGCATCGCCGCAGGACGATTCACGATCGGCTGGGTCGGCCGGATGACCGCCGTGAAGCGCGCCCACGACGTGCTGCGCACGCTGCGCCTGCTGCACGAGCGCGGCATCGACGCGGCGCTCGTGATGGTCGGCGACGGCCCCGACCGCGCCGAGCTCGAGGCGCTCGCGCGCGAGCTCGGGATCGACGCAGCGCGACCCACTTCGTCGGCTTCCAGGACGACGTCGGGCCCTGGTTCCACGCCTTCGACGCGCTGCTCCTGCCGTCGCGCAACGAGGGCACGCCGGTCAGCGCGATCGAGACGCTCGCCGCCGGCCGCCCGGTCGTCGCGTCCCGCGTCGGCGGCGTCCCGGACGTCGTCGCACGACGGCATCGACGGCTACCTCTTTCCCGTCGGCGATGTCGGCGCGGCCGCAGAGCATGCTCGCGCGCCTCGCCGCCGACCCCGAGCTCCGCCGGCGGATGGGCGAGCAGGGCCGCGAGCGGGCGCTCGCGCGCTACCGGGTGCCGCGGCTCGTCGAGGACGTCGACCGCCTCTACCGGGCACTGCTCGCCGGAAAGGGCTGCCCGTCGCGGCAGGCGGTCGGGCGCCGACGGTGAACGAGTGAGTGCGATGCAACCCGACCTGACGATCCTGATGCCGGTCTTCAACGAGCGAGCCGACGATCGAGGCCGCGATCGCCGACGCGCTCGAGCGCCGAGCTTCCGGTCGCGACCCGGCAGCTCGTGATCATCGACGACGGCTCGACCGACGGCACCCGCGAGTGGCTCGCCGCAGGCGCCGCTGCCGGACGAGCGTCGAGCTGGTCCTGCACGCGAAGAACCGGGGCAAGGGTGCGGCGATTCGCACCGGGCTCGAGCATGCCAGGGGCACGTACTCGGCCATCCTCGACGCCGACCTCGAGTACGCGGCGGCCGACCTCGGCCCCGTGCTCGAGCCGCTGCTCGCGGGCAAGGCCCACGTCGTCTTCGGCACGCGCGCCTGGACGTCCCAGTCGTCGTTCAGCTTCTGGTACGTGATGGGCAACAAGTCGGTCACGATGGCCACGAACGTGCTCTACAACTGCTGGATCTCGGACGTGATGACCTGCCACAAGGCGATGAGCACCGAGCTCTTTCGCTCGCTCAAGCTCCGCGAGCGCGGCTTCGCGATCGAGCCGGAGATCGCGGCGCGGGTGTTGCAGTCGGGCGAGCGGATCTACGAGGTTCCGATCGGCTACGCGGCCCGCTCACGCGACGAGGGCAAGAAGCTGACGGCGCTCGACGGCCTCAAGGTGCTGCGCACGCTCGTTCGCTGCAAGCTCCACTAGCCTCTAGCCGATCGCGTCCCGGTAGACGGCGATCGTCGCCTCGGTGGCGGCCGGCCACGCGTAGGTCGCCTGCGCCTTCGTCGCGCGCGGCCGCTCCGAGCCGGCCTCGCAGGCCCGCGTCGCCGAGGAGCTGCTCGAGCGCGGCCCGCAGCGCCGCGACGTCGCCGGGCGGCACGACGAGGCCCGTGACGCCGTCGTCGATCGCGTCGGCGAGCCCACCCGACGCCGGTCGAGACGATCGCCTTGCCGTACGCCATCGCCTCGCGGGCGGCGACGCCGTACCCCTCGCGCCGCGACGGGACGCACACCACCGCCGCGCGCTCGTAGTAGGGGCCGAGCTCGTCATGCGGCACGAAGCCGACGGCCGACGGCACGAGGTCCCGCAGCGGCCCGTCGCCGACGACGACGAGCGGCAGCCCCGCGGCCGCCTCGGCGAGCTCGCGAATGCCCTTCTCCTCCGAGAGCCGGCCGACGTAGAGGACGTGCGGCGGCTCCTCGGGGGTGCCGACCTCGTCCGGCAGGTCGACGCCGCTCGGGATCACGCGCACGTCGCGCGCGCCGAGCGCCCGGCTGTCGGCCGCGAGCGCGGTCGAGGCACAGACGACGATGCGCGCCCGGCGGAGGAGCGGCCGGAAGAGCCACGGCAGGCGCTTCGCGAGCTCGACGTCCGAGCCCCAGGCCTGGAGCACGAGCGGCTTGCGCGTCGCGAGGCCGGCGACCGCCGACGGAAGCCAGTGCGCGTGCACGACGTCGGCGTCCCGGGCACCCCGCCGCGCCGCCCGCGCGAACGAGGCCAGGAACAGCGGCAACAGCAGCACCCGCCAGGGGCTCGACCGCAGGTTGTTCGCGATCCCGTCGCCGTAGGCGATCCCGAAGTGGCGGAAGGAATCGGGCGAGACGACCGTCACCTCGACGCCGGCAGCGCTCGAGCTGGACGACGGCGTCCCGCACGAAGCCTCCCGCGACGTCACCCGGGTGGCGCGGGTACGACGTCGTCAGGACGCAGACCCTCACGACGGGCGAAGCCGGCGCGCGAACACCGCGGGCGCCACGATCGCGAGCATCGCGAGGACGAAGAAGTAGTAGAAGCTCATCGTCAGGTAGAAGAAGTTCGAGGCCATCGTCGCGACGAGCGCCGCCGTCAGCCCCCACTCCATCGGGCGAACGCGTGCCGCGAGCTCGTCCCCGGCAGCCTGCAGGCCCCGGCCGATCGACCGCCCCACCGAGAGCCGGTAGAAGAGGTAGCCGAGGAACGCGGCGAAGAGCAGCGCCCCGACGACGCCGCTCTCGACGAACAGGGCGACGTAGAACGAGTGCGGCCCGAAGTTGTTGCGACCCGTGACGAACTCGTAGTAGACCGAGAAGTTGTTCAGCCCGAGGCCGAAGAGCGGATGCTGCGAGAGCACCTGCGGGATGAACTCGTAGACCGAGAAGTGGGTCGACGTCCCCTTGCCGCTCGTGTCGACGCGCGACTTGATCACGGTCTCGAAGAAGCTGGCCCGCTGCGCGACGAGGACGAGCAGGATCAGGAGGACGGCGCCGAGCGGGGCGAGGAACCTGGGCCGCAGGAAGAGATGGCGGTACGGCACGGCGAGCACGAGCAGGCCGAAGAAGAGCCCGAGCAGCCCGCTGCGCGAGAAGGTCGCGAGCTCGATCGCGAGCAGGATCATCAGGGTCACCATCAGCGGCACCCGGAACCGGTTGCCGCGCTCGAGCCGGAGGTAGATCGGGAGCAGGACGAGCAGCGGCACGAGCAGCTCGATCGCGAGGTGGTTCGGGTCGCCCGTGAGCGCGTTCGGCCGGTACACGCTCGCCCCCTCGACGGCGCCGTAGATGTTGATCTGGCTCGCACCGCCGGTGATCGGCGAGAGCACCGTGGCGTCGAGGTTGCCTCCGGTCGTCTGGGCGACCCCGAGCTGGAGGACGCCGTACACCGCGTTCGCCGCGATCCCGCCGCAGAAGACGCCGAGCGCCCACCAGAAGTACTTCTCTCCACGTCGCGCGACGAGCGCGACGGCCGCGAACAGGAACAGGAAGTGGAGCAGGAACTTGACCATCCCCTTCGCCCACTGGGCGAGCGCACCGGCCGTCTCGAGGTTGAAGAAGCCGAGCAGGTAGACGGCGAGGAAGGCGAGGAAGAACGCGAACGTGATCGCGGCCGAGCGGGTGAACCGGCCGTCGAGGTGCTCGAGCCGGCTGAGCGCGAACGCGATCAGGAAGAGCGCCGTCAGCACGTCGGAGAGGGCGATGTCGCTCCCGACGCTCCAGTGGATCTTCTCGAACGTGACCGTCGCGATCGTGGCGAAGAAGAAGAAGTCGACGAAGGGCTGGCGGCGGCTCATGCGAGCGACCTCAGGAGCTCGGCCGTCTCCTCCACCCTCGTCGAGCGGGCGACGGACTGGCGCCACGCGGGCGACAGCTGCACGTCGGCCAGGCCGCCGTTCGCGAAGCGGCGGTGGAGCTCGACGAGTGCTTCGCGCAACGCGTCGACGTCGTCAGGGGCGGCGACGACGCCCGCTCCCGTCTCGCGGATCAGCTCGGCTGCCGCGCCGTCGGGCGGCACCGCGGCGAGGATCGGCCGCTCCGCCGCGAGGTACTCGAAGACCTTGCCCGAGAGCACCCCCTTGCCGCGGCCGCCCGCATCGGGGATCAGCAACAACAGGGCGTCGGAGTCGCGCTGCAGCGCGAGCGAGGTCGCGCGCGGCGCGTAGGGGATCAGCTCGAGCCGGTCGCCGAGGCCGAGGCCCTCCGCCCACTCGCGGTCGGAGCTGCGGAAGTCGCCCAGGAAGCGCGCCACGATGTCGAGCTCGGAGTCGTGGAGCGCCTGCAGGAACGGGCGCGGATCGCGCTTGCCGAAGAAGCTGCCGGCGTGCGTGATCCGCATCCGCGGGCCGGGCGTGTACGCGAGCCCGTCGAAGTCGTCGAAGTCGGAGCCGTTCGCGATCGTGAGCACGCGGCCACGAGGCTCGAGCGTGCGCACCTCGTCGGCGATGAAGTCCGACACGCAGACGACGGCGTCGGCCGAGCGCGCGACGAGCTTCGCGACGCCGACGTCGACCTTCTCCTTCGCCCGCACGGCCCTGCTCTCCGAGCGCCGGTGGGCGTGGGCGACGACGGAGTCACGCAGGTCGGCCACCCAGCGCGCGCCGGTCGCGCGCTTCACCGCTGCACCGACGAGATGGATCGAGTTGGGCGGCGAGGTCGTGATCACGACGTCGATCTCGTGCTTGCGGACGAGGCGGATCGCGGCGGGGATGGCGGTGAGGTTCCACGACACGTTCTCGTCCGGGACGAGCGCGCGGCGGCCGAGCAGCCGCGTCTGGGTGGCAAGCCGCGCGAGGCCCTCCTTGCCGTGGAGCTCCTCGGCCGGCTTGCGGCCGACAGGCCCGAGGTAGCGCGCCCGGTGCACCCAGGCCTGGGTTGGCACCCGGAGCGCCTCGTCGCGATGGATCCACTGCGGGTCGTCGGGCGCGAGCACGTGCGTCTCGATCCCGAGCGCGGGCAGGTACTGGGCCAGCTTCAGGGGACGCTGCACTCCTCCACCGCCGGCCGGGGGAAAGTAGAAGCTGACGAGCAGCACCTTCACCCGGGCGATGGTACTGGCGGCTCGTCCCGGGTCCGCGAACGGGTCGCATCGCGGTGCACCTCGCGAATCGCGATCACGCCGCCGACGATCGTCGTCGGGATGTACCAGACCGCCTGCATCAGGAGCGAGAACGCGATCGCGACCTCACCGTGGACGCCGACGACGCTGAGCGCCGAGACCGCGAGCCATTGGTATGTACCAATGAACCCGGGCGAGCTCGGGATCACGACCCCGAGATTGATCACGGCGGTGACGAACACGAGCTCGACGGGCGAGAGGTGGATGCCGAGCGACCGGCAGACGATCCCGGCCGTGGTCGCCCAGACGCTCCACGCGACGACGCTGAGCCCGAGCGCGATCAGGATCGTCCGCCGGCCGATCGGCGAGGCGAGCTCGTCGATCGTGTCACGCAGCAGCTTCCTCCCACGGCTGCGTTGCTCCCGGCGGGCGCGTGGCCGCTTCTGCGCGTAGGCGATCGCTGCGAGGACGACGAGCACGAGGATCCCGAGCAGGACGACGCCGCCGATCGCGATCCGGGCCACCCACGCGGCGCTACCGATGAAGGGGAGCGACAGGATCAGCGCGGCGACGAGCGTGAGCACGTCGCACGCGCGGTCGCGAAAGACCGAGCCGAAGGCGCGGCCGGTGGGGATCTCGGCGGAGGTCGCGAGCCACCTGGCCCGGAGCAGGTCGCCGATCCGGAGGGGAAGGACGTCGTTCGCCCCGAGCCCGCCCAGCACGAGCGCGTAGAAGCGGCGCACGGTGAGCTCGAGCGTCCCGGCAATCCGCCGCCAGCGCGCCGCCTGCGCGATGTAGACGAACTGGATCACCACCACCGCGAGCAACACGAGCGCGACGTCGGCGCCCCGCAGCGCGCGCCAGACGGCGTCGAGATCGGCGTCGCGGAAGACGAGCCAGAGGAAGAACGCCGACGACGCAAGGCCGATCGCGAGCAGCGCGCCGCGCCGCCAGCGCTTGCCCGGAGCCGTTCGCTGCTCAGGCATTCGCTGCTCAGACACGGGGGATCGAGTAGAGGACATATCGAGCATCTCGATAGACAATCGGCAACTTCGGGGCAAGGGTAGAGACCTCGCGGTCGATCACGAGCCACCTTGCGCCGCAGCGCTCCGGGATCCCGAGATCGCCCGTCTTGTTGAAGAGGCGCCACTGGTCGCGCCGGACGTACGGCTGGTTCTGCTCGGTGTCGGCCACGTGCCCGGGCGGCGCGACGCAGATGTAGACGGGCGCAGCTGCCGCGATCTCGTAGCTCGACTCCGGATCCGAGTAGACGATGTCTGCCGTCGGCACGACGGTGCGGAGCTTCTCGACCAGGCCCGCGGTGAGCGGCCGCGCCGTCCGGGCAGGCGACGGCGACCAGTGCGAGAGCCCGTAGACGAAGGTCGGGAGCAGCACGAGCGCGGAGGCGAGCGCTGCCGTCGTCTCCAGCGAGCGCAGTCGCCAGAGGCCGACGACGAGGGCGACCAGCGCCCCGACGGCCGCGATCCAGGTCGCCCAGGCGGGGCCGCCGTCGTGCAGGGCGTACCCGAAGTCGCCGGGGTACTGCCACTGCAGGACGATTCCGGCGACGAGCGCGAGCGGCACGACGAAGCGGCCGATCAGCGCCGCGAGCACCCCCATCCCACCGGCCAGCGCGAACGAGAACGGGATGAACCCCGCGAGCCGGCGCGACTGCGAGAGCGAGACGACGTCGGAGAACGGGGTGAAGAGCCACGGCACGAGCGTGATCGCGAACACCGCGAGCGAGCCACCGACGACGTAGGCGGCCCAGCGGCGGCGCGACGCGAACACGGCGAACGGGATCAGCAGCAGCGCGGCGACCGCGATCGCGCCCGAGCGGCCGAACACCTGCGGCGCGACCCAGAACTGGTCGGCCGAGCCGTTGAGCTGGCCGGCGTAGTGCTCGAAGCCGCGCACGCGCTCGTGGGCGTCGGGGCTGACCGACGCCGTCTTGCGCACGACGGGCAGGAGCCAGGCGAGGAACAGCCCGGCCGGGACGACGAGCGCGGCGAGGGTGAGGGAGCCGCTGCCGAACTTCTCGCACCGCCACGCCCAGCGGACGGCGAGGAAGCCCGCAAAGGGGATCCAGAGGAAGATCGCGTAGGTCGGGTGGACGACGGCGAGCACGAGCGACGCGACGCCGACGCTCGCGAGGAGCCCCTTCGTCGGGGCGCGCACGGCCGTGAACGCGAGCGCGAGGGCGGCCGGGACGAGGAGCTGGCGCGACGACGTTGCGGGTAGCGCGAGCGAGGTGAACGAGCCGCCGTGCCCGGCCGCCATCGCCGCGATCCCGACCGCCGCGCCGGCCGAGGCAGCTGCGGGCACGACCCGCCGGAACAGCCCGTACCCCGCCTCGTAGGCCGCCAGCACGGCGAGCGGTGCGAGCACGGTTGCCTCGTGGAGCACGACCTTCGACGGATCGACGAAGGCGACCTTCGCGATCAGCGCCAGGAACGCCTGCCAGAGCGGGAACGCGTAGCCCGGGTGCAGCCCGCCGTCGGCGAACTCGTTCACGGACGCCAGGTGCAGGTCGCCGAACTCGACGAGCTTGCGGGTGCGGGCCAGGTGGAAGAGACCGTCACCGCCGATCTCGCCGGCGACGTGCCAGAGCAGGAGGCCGAGCACGGCACCGGCGGCCCACACCCACGCGCGCCCGGGGATCTCGGGCACCCGCGGCCGCCGGTGCGCGAACGGCGCTGCGACGAGCGCGGCGACGAGAAGCAGCACGAGCGCGAGCGTCAGGGAGGCGTGCACCGCGAAGACCACGGTCATCGCCGCGAAGACGATCCCGAGGCCCCAGGCGAGCGTCGCCGACGTGCTCCGCACCCCGACCGCCCGCGCGGCGATCGCCCCTGGTGCGAGAACGAGACCGGTCGCGACCGCGAGCCGGATCAGCAGGAAGACCGAGCTCATCGCTCGATCAGCGAGCGCACGTCGCCCGTCCCGAGCCAGCGCGCGGCATCGCGGTACATCGCCCCCTTCTCGCCGCGGACGATCCTCCCGCGGAGGACGGTTGCGGTGCGGAGCAGCGAGCGGACGCTCTCCGCCTGGGCGAGCCCGTGGTGCTTGAGGAAGAACCGCATGTGGCCCCGCAGGTTGTCACGGTAGAGCCGGCCGCCGTGCGAGGCGCCGCCCACGTGCATGCACTGCGCGTCCGGCGTGAAGAGCGTTCTCCAGCCCGCCTGCGCGAAGCGGTACAGCCAGTCGACCTC
Organism: uncultured Thermoleophilia bacterium; assembly: GCA_963751875.1. GTDB lineage: Bacteria > Actinomycetota > Thermoleophilia > Gaiellales > Gaiellaceae > Gaiella. Next base: position 78,114 of record CAVVWG010000019.1, on the reverse strand, counting down.
CTCGCTGAAGAGGAAGAAGCTCGGGTCGGGAGGGCCGACCGCGTCGATCGCGGCGCGGCGGACGAGCATGCAGGCGCCCATCACGCACTCGACCTCGCGCTCCGACGCGTGATCGAAGCCCGCACCGTAGAAGCCGTTCAGCAGCTCGGTGTGCGGCCCGAGCTTGCGGAGGTAGTAGTACTCCGTCGCGAGTCGCCAGCGGGTCGGGAAGCCCCGCACCGAGCGTTGCAGGGTGCCGTCGAGGTTGAGGAGCTTCGGCGCGACGACGGCGACATCCGGCTGCGCGTCTCCGAGCGCGACCATCCGCTCGAGCGCGTCGCCGACGAGCCACGCGTCGGCGTTGAGGATCAGCGCCCAGCGGCGCTCGGGAAGCTCCTCGAGCCCGCGGGCCCAGCCGGCGGCGAGGCCGCGGTTCGCCTGCTCGATCACCGTGACGGCAGGGAACCGCTCGCGCACGAACGCGACGGTGTCGTCGCTCGAGTCGTTGTCGACGACGACGGTCTCGACGCCCTCGACGCTCGCGAGGCACTGCTCGATCCACGGCAGGGCGTTGTGGGTCGTGATGACGACGCCGACGTCAGCCGCGCCGATCCGTCACCCATGCCCCACCTCGGGCCGCGCCCCGCCGTGCACCGACTCCCAGAGAAGGATCCCCGCGCCGGGAAGCGCGAGTGCGACCGTGACGAGGAAGAAGAGGAAGCCCGCCGCGAAGGCGGCGTCGGCGCTCACCCCCACGCTGCCGAGGAAGCTGACGAAGAAGGCCTCCCGCACGGCGAAGCCGTTCAGCGTGAACGGCACCAGCAGCACGAGGAAGAAGAGCGGCCCCATCACGTAGTAGATGCGTGGGCTGAGATCGATCCCGACGGCCTTGCACGACGCCCAGATCGCGAGGATCCTCACCGCCTGGATCGCCGTGGTGAAGAGGAAGACGTTGAGCATGAGGCGGCCGTGGGAGCGGAAGTGGTGCACACCCTCGTAGAAGGACCGCAGCGGACGCTCGATGCGAAGCCGCACGAGCAGCGGCCGCACCTTCGCGAGCAGCGGCCGCGCCGAGCGGGAGAAGAAGAGGACGATCAGCAGGATCGTCCCGAAGACGAACGCGCCCTCCAGCCACAGGTAGGCGTTGACGTCGTAGTGGCCGATCGCGAGCACGAATCCGACCGCGCCGAGAAAGACGGTCGCCGCCCCGCCGACGCCACGTTCGATGAGCACGATTGCGGTCAGGTCGCCCGACCGACCCGGATGGCGCTTCGACGTCTCGAAGATCCGCACGGCGTCGCCGCCGATCGACGTCGGCAGGATCTGGCCGGCGGTGTACGAGACGAAGTACGCGCGCGTCAGCCACCAGAAGCGGTCGATGATCCCCTGGGCCGCGAGCAGCCACTTCCAGCGCAGCGCCATCGGCAGCGCGGTTCCGATCATGATCGCAACGGCGAGCCCGAACCACCAGAGGTCGGCCGACTTGAGGACCTCCCACGTCTGGTGGATGTCGATCTTGAGCAGGATGTAGCCGACCGCGAGGGTCGTGAACGTGATCCCGAGAACGATCCGAAGCGGGCGCTTCACGCGCGACAGCCGCGGGACGTGCGGTGTCCTCATGACGTGAACCGCGCATGCACGCGGCGAACGGCAGTCGACGGCGTCGAGGATGTCGTCGTCCGAATGCGCGGGCGAGAGCGGGAGCGACAGCACCTCGTCGCCGGCGCGCTCGGCGACCGGCAGGCGCGGCTGGTCGGGGTAGCGGTCGCGGAACCAGGTCAGGCGATGCACCGGCAGGAAGTGGATGCTCGTGCCGATCAGCTCGCCGGTGAGGGCGTGCTGGTACGCATCGCGCGTCGCGCCGGCGCCTGCCGCCGCGTCGATCCGTACCGCGTAGAGGTGGAGGGCGTGCGTGTCCCGGGGATCGCGCTCGAGTGGCGTGATGCCGTCGAGCCCCGCGAGGCCCTCGTCGTACAGCGCGAACTGGCGCTCCCGGATCGCCGCGTGCGCGTCGACGCGGTCGAGCTGGACGAGCGCGATCGCCGCGAGCACGTCCGAGAGGTTCGCCTTGAACCCCGCGGTGACCTGGTCGTAGAGCGACCCGTCGCCACGCCGGGTGAGGCGCATGTTCCTGATCGCGTCGGCGATCTCGTCGCTCGATGTCGCCACGAGCCCGCCCTCGCCGGCGGCGATGTTCTTCGTCGCGTAGAGCGAGAAGCACGCCGCCGTCGAGATGCCGCCGACCTTGCGGCCGCGGTACCGGCTCTCGGCCGCGTGCGCCGCGTCCTCGATCACGGGCAGGCCGAGCGCGAGGATCGGATCGAGGTCGGCCGGCTGCCCGGCGAGATGAACGGGCATGATCGCCTTCGTCCGCTCGGTCACGAGCGCGGGGATCAGGGCGGCGTCGATGTTGAGGTCGCCCTCGCGGACGTCGCAGAAGACCGGTGTGGCACCGCAGTGCTCGATCACGTTGGCGGTGGCGGGCCAGGTGATCGGGCTCGTGATCACCTCGTCGCCCGGGCCGACGCCGACGGCCAGCAGCGCGAGGTGGAGCGCCGCCGTGCCGGAGGTGACCGCGAGCACGTGCTCGGCCTCGAGGTACTCGGCCATGCGCTCCTCGAGCAGCGCGGCCCGCGGGCCGGTCGTCAGCCAGCCCGAGCGCAGCGTCTCGACGACGGCGGCGATCTCCTCCTCCCCGATCGCGGGAGGCTGGAAGCCGAGCTTGGTGCTACGAGGCGGGCGCATCGACCTGGAAGCGTACGGCCTGCGCCGCACGGCGAGCCCGGGCCACGCGCAGCGGCGGTGTCGTCCCCGGTGGCCAGGACCGCCCCGGCCCTGTCGGCGCCACGACGGAGCGGCCCGAAGCGCCACCCGGGCTGCCGGTAGGCCCGCACCCACTCGACGCCCTCGACCGCCTCGGCCTCCTCGATCCCCACGGTCTGCGCGCAGCACGCCCTCCGGCGCGACGAGGAAGAGGACGCACGCCCCACCCACCCCGCCCGCCTGTCCATGCCGAGCCGCAGCCGCAGCCGCCAGCAATCCTTGTGACACTTTGTCACAAGGATTGGCGCCGAGGGCGAACGAGAGGGCGAGGTCGTTGAGGTCGATCCCGGTTGCCGCCCGGCAGAGCTCGGCGTCGTGGCCGCCGCCGAGCCGGGCCGCGACCTCGACCACGTAGGGCCGGCCGCCGGGGCCGAGTCTGATCTGGGTGTAGCTCGGCCCGTTCTCGATCCCGAGCGCGCCGACGGCAGCCCGGGCCGCCTCGACCACGGCGTCCGTCGCGTGCGCGCTCGGCCAGCGTGTGAGCGAGGGCGACGCCGAAGGCGGGCGGCTCGGCGAGGATCCTGTCGGTCACGGTGAGCGCGAAGAACTCGCCGTCGCACGAGACGGCGTTCACCGTCAGCTCCGGGCCGTCGATCAGCTCCTCGACGAGGACGCCGCCGCCGCGGGACTCGGCCACCGCCGTCTCGACGGCGGCCGCGAGCTCGGACGGCTCGCGGACGAGCGTGAGCCCGCGCTGGCCCTGCCGGTCGGGCGCCTTGACGACGCAGGGGAACGTGATCTCGGGATCGCCCACCGAGAACGTCCGCGGCTGAACGACGCCCGCGGCGGCGAACCGCTCGCGCTGGCGCGTCTTGGTCGTCGCGAGCACCGCGGTGGCGCCGCTGATCGGATGCGGCAGGCCGAGGTGCTCGGCAACCCGCGCCGCGATCCCGACGGGCCAGTCGGCTCCCGGCGAGATGATCCCGTCGACCTCACGGGCCTTCGCGAGACGCTCGATCCCGGCCTCGTCCTCGGACGAGATCACCGCGCGCTCGTCGGCGAAGGCGAATCCGGGGGCGAGCGGGTTGCGATCGACCGCGATCACCGAGAGGTCGCTGGCCGCCGCGGCCTCGAGCAGGCCGAGCTGCGCCGCGCCCGCGCCTAGGACGAGGAGACGTGCCGGCTGTGACCGAGGACGCTCCGCCACCAGGCCTCGTTCTCGCGGTACCAGGCGACGGTCTGCTCGAGACCGTCGGCGAAGCTCGTGCGGGCGCGCCAGCCCGTCAGCTCGGCCATCTTGTCCGTCGAGCCGATGTGGCGGTCGACCTGCCCGAGCCGCTCGGGGACGTACTCCTTGGTCGAGCCCGTATCGCCGACCGCGTCGAGCACGAGATCGGCGATGTCGGCGACGGAGATGTCGACGCCCGTGGCGACATTGACGACCTCGCCTGCGAGCCGGTCGATCGGCGTGTCGATCAGGGCCTCGATCGCCTCGGCATGGTCGTCGACGTAGAGCCAGTCGCGGCTCGCGTGCCCGTCACCGTGAATCGTCAGCGGGGCGCCGGCGAGAGCCTGCGTGATGAAGCGCGGCACGACCTTCTCGGGGTGCTGGCGCGGCCCGTAGTTGTTGAACGGGCGCACGATCACGATCGGGAGGCCGTAGGTGACGAAGTAGCTGTACGCGAGCCGGTCGCCCCCGGCCTTCGTCGCCGCATACGGGCTGCGCGGCTCGAGCGGATGGCGCTCGTCCATCGGATCTGTCTCGGCCGTGCCGTAGACCTCGCTCGAGGAGATGAGGATGAAGCGCTCGACCGGCGTGCGCCGGATCGCGTCGAGCAGGATCTGGGTGCCCTCGACGTTCGTCGTCACGAACTCGGACGCACCCTCCTCGATCGACTTCTCCACGTGCGACTCGGCGGCGGCGTTGACGATCACGTCGACGCCGTCGACGAGCTCGGCGACGAGCGCGGCGTCGCGAATGTCGCCGTGGACGAACGACAGGCGCTCGTGGCTCATCACGTCGGCGAGGTTCTCGAGATTGCCGGCGTACGTCAGCGAGTCGAGCGAGATCACCTCGTGCCCCGTGTTCGCCAGCAGGTGGCGGATCACGTTCGAGGAGATGAAGCCGGCACCGCCGGTGACGAGGACCCGTTTCACGGTCGGCCGATCGTAGCGGCGCGCCGGCCTACAACTCGCGCTCGATGCGCATAGAGGGGCCTGCCCTTCGACCTCGCGCTGGATCCGGCCGAGGTACTCGCCGACGAGGGCGAGGACGAAGCCCTGCACGCCGAGCACGAAGATCACGGCCGCCCCGAGCAGCAGCGGGCCGGGGAAGTTGGACTCGCTGATCCAGTACGCGATCGCGTAGATGCCGAGGGCCGTGGCCGCGAGCGTGCAGACGAAGCCGAGCACCACGCCCGCCCACTGGATCGGCTGCGGCCAGAATCCCGCCAGCACGTGGAGGGCGAGCCGGGTCAGCCGCAGCGGCGAGTAGCGCGAGGCTCCCTGGCGGGCGGCATGGCCGACGTCGACCTCGGTCACCGACGCGCCGCCGGAGAGGATGAGCGCCTTCGTGAACTTCTGGCGGCCGATCGACCCGAGCATCGGCGTCACGACGGCGCGCCGGTAGGCGTTGAACGCGCAGCCGAAGTCGGAGATGTCGACCTTCGTGAACCGGCGCAGCATGCCGTTGATCAGGCGCGACGGGAGCGTGCGGCCCCAGGAGTCGTTCCGCGCCGCGCGCCGTCCGCTCGCGACGTCGAAGCCGCCGTCGACCGCTGCGACGAGCTTCGGGATGTCCTCCGGCAGGTTCTGGAGGTCGCCGTCCATCGTCACGACGATCTCCCCGAGCGCCCGGCTCAGCCCCGCGTGCATCGCGGGGTGCTGACCGAAGTTCCGCTTGAAGCGGACCGCATGAACGCGTCCGTCTGCCGCGTGGAGCCGCTCGAGCACGGCGAACGTCCCGTCCGTCGATCCGTCGTCGACGTAGACGATCTCGAACGGGCGGCCCGAGGCTCTCGAGCGCTGCGATCGCGCGGCGGTGAAGCTCCTCGAGCGAGCCCACTTCGTTGTAGAGCGTGACGACGACGGAGAGCTCGGGGGCCGGCTCGCCGGCTGCCGTCGGCATCGATCCTGGGAGCGTCTCGGTCTGTGCCATCTGGGGCAGGAGCGTAACCGCCCGGGCGTCATCCCGGCGCCTCGTAGACTCGCAGGATGGCCTGGTCCGAGGGAGAGATCATCGTCCGCCGAGAGGTCTGGCGTGGCAGCCCGTGGATGGCGGTCTCGCGTGATCGTCGTCGCCGATGAGCCGGAGCTGCTCGCCACCTACCTGCCTCCCGGCGCCCAGTTCGTGTTCCCGGCAGGCGACCACGGGCTCGGGCCACATCCGTGGCAGGGCCGCGGCGGGTGGCAAGGGCACGGCGTCCTGATGCTGCAGCGGCCCGGCGAGCGCTATGCCGTCTGGCATTTTTGGGACGGCGCGGAGCGGGCGTTCGCGGGCTGGTACGTCAACCTGCAGGAGCCGTTCCGCCGCACGCCGATCGGCTACGACACCTACGACCTCGAGCTCGACATCTGGATCCCCGCCGCAGGCGGATGGTCGTTCAAGGACGACGACCTGCTCGACGTGCGCGTGCAGGAGGGCCGCTTCACCGCCGCCGAGGCCGCCGAGATCAGGGCGCTCGGGGCCGAGATCGGCGCGATGCTCGACCGCGGCGCGCAATGGTGGGATCCGAGCTGGTCGCGCTGGGAGCCGGACCCTCGACTGGAGCGTGCCGGCGCCGGCGAGCGGCTGGGCCGAGGCTGCCTGATCCACCTACGACGTGATTCTGGCGGCGCTCATGCCGGCACGCCTGAGGACGAGATACGCGAACGCCACCGCGGCGAGCGTGAGGGCGAGGATCATGGCCGCCGTTGCGTTCACCACCGGCGTGACGCCGAACCGGAGCGACGAGAAGATGTAGAGCGGCAGCGTCGATGTTCCGGCGCCGGTGACGAAGAACGACGTGTAGAAGTCGTCGAACGAGAACGTGAACGCGAGCAGGCCGCCGGCGAGCACGGCCGGGGCGAGCCGCGGCAGCGTCACCTGCCGGAAGGTCGAGAGCGGCCCGGCGCCGAGGTCGAAGGACGCCTCCTCGAGATCCTGGGACATCCCGACGAATCGGGCCCGGACGACGAGAGCCACCACCGACGCGTTGAAGACCACGTGCGCGATCAGCACCGACTCGAGCCCGAGCGGGATCCCGACCTCGGTGAAGAAGATCAGGGCGGCGATGCCGAACACGATCTCCGGCGTCACGAGCGTCATCGTCACGAGCGCCTCGAGTGGCACCCGGACCGGCTTCCACATCTTCGGGAGGGCGAGAGCAAGCATCGTCCCGAGGATGCAGGCGACGACGGCATTGCCGGCAGCGATGACGAGCGAGTTGCGGAGGGCGTCCGTGACCGCCGTGTCGCGCAGCGCCGCACCGAACCACTTCGTCGAGAAGCCGTCCCAGACGAGCGTCTCACGGCCGCCGTTGAACGCGTAGACGATGACGACGAGGATCGGCGCGTAGAGGAAGACGAACACGAGCGCCGCGTGGGCGCCGAGCAGCCGCCTAGCCACGGGTGGCCGGGTCCCGGTTCGCGAGCAGCGAGAATGCGAGCAGCACGATCGTCATCGCCGCGATCACGACGCACGCGATCGCCGACCCGAAGGGCCAGTCGTTCACTTCGGTGAACTGCTGCGCGATCAGCGAGCCCGCGTACGACGTCTTGTTGCCACCCAGGATCGCGGGAATCAGGTACTCGCCGGTCAGCGGGATGAAGACGAGCAGCGAGCCCGCGATCACCCCCGGAAGTGCCAGCGGCAGCGTCACCCGCCGGAACGATCGCAGCGGCGTGTCCCCGAGGTCCTGGGCCGCCTCGACGAGCGACCAGTCGATCCGCTCGAGCGCCGCGTAGAGCGGCAACACCATCAGCGGCAGGTAGTTGTAGGCGACGCCGATGTAGACCGCCGGCCTCGAGAAGAGGAGGTCGACGTGGATGACCCGGAAGAGCGGGAACTGGGGGTCGAGGATGATCAGCCACGCGTAGGTGCGGATCAGGAAGCTCGTCCAGAACGGGATCACGACGAAGAGCAGGACGAGCGTCTTTCGGCGGGCGTAGCGCGCGATCCAGTACGCGAACGGGAACCCGATCAGGAGGGTCGTGACCGTGCCGAAGAAGGCGAGCCCGAGCGTACGGCCGAAGACCTCCCCGTAGAGGGGGTCCCAGAGAGTGCGGTAGTTGTCGAGGTTCCAGGCGAAGGCGATGTCGGAGAAGCCCGACAGCGCGGCCAGGCTGTACGCGACGACGAACCCGAGCGGGATGAGAAAGAACGCGGCGTACCAGCCCAGCGCCGGAAGCGCGAGCCAACCCGGGTAGCGGGGGCCGCCGCTCCGCCCGCGGCGGCCCCGCCCTGCCGGTTCCGGTGGAGCTACGCGTTCTTGAACTCGGTCCAGATCCTGCTCCTCAGCTGCGTCCCCTTGGCGGTGACGTTGTTCGGCTCGAGGTGGGACAACGTGCTCAGCGCCGGGAACACGGCAACGTTCCCGAGGATCTTCGGATCGAGCTTGCCCTTCAGCAGCGCCCGCTTGAGCGGCGAGCCGTAGTACGTGAACTCGGTCTCGACGGCATTGTGCTTCGGGTCGTACACGTAGTTGATCCAGGCATGCGCGGCGTCGGTGTTCTTCGCCCCGACCGGGATCACGTACGAGTCGACCCAGAACTCACCGCCCTCCTTGGCGACCACGTAGTTGACCGGCTTGTGCGCCGCTGCCGCAAGCGCGTCGCCGTTCCAACCGAGCGCCATCACGGCCTTGCCCGAGGTCAGCAGCTGCTTGTACTGCGTCGACGTGATCGAGAGGAGATGGGGCTTGAGTGCAACGAGCTCCTTCTTCGCCGCGTCGAGCTCCTTCGGGTTGTCGCTGTTGTAGGAGTAGCCGAGCATCACGAGCATCGAGCCGACGCACTCGGGGATGCCGTCGAGCACGGTGACCTTGCCCGAGTACTTCGTCTTCGCGAGGTTGACGAACTGACGCCAGGTCGCGGGCCGCTCCTTGACGAGGTCCGACCGGTACATGAATCCGGTCGTGCCCCAGTCCTTCGCCACCGAGTAGGTGTCCTTGGGGTCGAACGGCAGCTTGCGGAACTTCGGGTCGATCGTCTTGGCCACGGTCGGAAGCTTCGACCAGTCGATCGGCTGGAGGAGCTTCGCGTCCGCGAGGATCCGCACCATGTAGCCGGTCGGCACCGCGAGGTCGTAGCCGCGGGCGCCACCCTTGAGCTTGGCGAACAGCGCCTCGTTCGAGGTGTAGAAGTCCTTCTTGACCTGGATTCCCGTCGCCTTCGTGAACGCCGGGTAGGTCTTGGGGTTCACGTACCCGCCCCAGTTGTAATAGAAGAGCTGGCCCGCCTCGGGCGCGCCGAACGCCGATTGCGGGAACCGGCCGAGAGCAGCGGCAGCCAAGAGCGCGGTCGTGCCGGCGACGAACCCGCGCCGGCTCACGGCCTGTCCCTCCAACCGCTGCAGCAGCTGTTCGTGGTCGTTCATCGTGAGCTCCCTCCCGTCAGGTCGAGGGCCGCATCGGGCCCCCATGACACCATCACGCGCTCCCCCTCGGCGAGCGACTCGGCGACCGTGTCGCCGGACCGCTGCGTGCGGGTGAGCACCTCCTGGCCGTCGTCCAGGCGGACGACGCACTGCACTGCGGCACCGATCACCATCCGGATCACGACGGTGCCCTCCGACCCCTCCCCGCCTCGCGTGAGCCGGACGTTCTCGGGCCTCACCGCCAGCCGCCCCGCGGGCGAGTCGACGAAGTTCGTGTCGCCGATGAAGGCGGCGACGAACTCGGTCGCCGGGGTGTCGTAGATCTCCTGCGGCGGCGCCAGTTGCTCGATCCGCCCACGGTTCATCACCGCGACGCGGTCGGACATCGCAAGCGCCTCCTCCTGATCGTGCGTCACGTAGACGAAGGTGATCCCGACCGTCTCCTGGATCCTCTTGAGCTCGATCTGGAGGGCCTTGCGGACCTGCAGGTCGAGGGCTCCGAGGGGCTCGTCGAGCAGGAGCACCTTCGGGCTCATCACGAGCGCGCGCGCGAGCGCGACCCGCTGTTGCTGACCGCCCGAGAGCTCCCGCGGCCGTCGCGTTCCCACGTCACGGAGGTGCACGAGCTCGAGCATCTCCTGTGCCCTTACACGCCGGTCCCGGCGCGGGATCCGCCGTTGCTTCAGTCCGTACGCGACGTTGTCGAGCACGGAGAGGTGCGGGAAGAGCGCATACGACTGGAAGACGGTGTTGACGGGACGCCGGTAGGGCGGCAGGTGCGAGACGTCGCTGCCGTCGATCAGCACGACGCCGGCGTCCGGCCGCTCGAAGCCGGCGATCAGGCGAAGGGTCGTCGTCTTGCCGCAGCCTGACGGCCCGAGCAGCGACATGAACTCCCCTTTGACGACGGCCAGGTCGAGTGCTTCGACGGCGGCACGTCGCCGAAGCGCCGGGTAACGGCTCGGAGCTCGACGTCGTGGAGCGCGGTCATCAGTAGCTCGGCGGGCTGATCACGTAGATGACCTCCGCCGTCTCATCGCCGATGTTGACGAGCCGATGCGGAGTCGAGCTCCGGTAGCGGGCGCAGTCTCCCGTGCGAAGGTGCATCGCCTCGGTCCCGAGCGTGAGCTCGACGGCACCGGCCACGACGAGCAACATCTCCTCGGAGTCCCCGTGCGTGTACGGATCGGCGCCGGTCGAGCCGCCCGGCTCGAACGAGGCGGCGACGACCTCGAGCGCCTCGAAGGGCTTCGGCGTCAACAGCGCCTTGCGCCCGAACGTGCCCCAGCTGACGTAGCCGCGGTCCTCCCGTCGCAACACGCTCGGCCCCGTCTGCCCGTTTCGCGCGAACAGGTCGGACACCTCGACGCCGAGCGCAGCGGCAATGCCCTGGAGGGAGGCGATGCTGGCCCCGGTCCGTCCCCGCTCGAGCTGGCTGAGGAAGCTTTCGCTCACGCTCGCCCGCTCCGCCACGTCCTTCAGCGTCTGGCGTCGGGCGCGTCGTAGCAGCCGCAGCTGTGTCCCGACCGAGTCGGCCGCCGGGACGGCGCTCGGCGTGACCTCGGTCATCGACTGAAGCGAATTGAAGTCACACTGCAGAACATTTGAGCGAGCCTACGACGGCCGGGCGCCGCTGTCAACGCGCGGCGTCGAGTGCGAGCCGCTCGATCAGCCCGGCCGCCCGGGTTCGCCCGTCGGCTCGGCGGATGCGGGTCGCCATCGTCTCGAGCCGGGCCTGGAGCGAATCGTCGGTGACGAGCCTGTCGATGCCCCCGAGCAACTCCTCCGGTGCGAAGGCATACGGCGGGAGCCGGAGGCCGAGGCCGGTTTCCGCGATCCGCTGCGCGTTGTCCATCTGATCCCAGAAGAGCGGCAGAACGACCATCGGCTTCCCCGCTGAAGGCACTCGGTGGTCGTGTTGTTGCCGCCGTGGGTGACGACCAGGTCGACGAGCGGCAGAATCGCGGGCTGCGGCAAGAACTCCTCCCCCCACATGTTGTCGGCCAGGGTGAGCTCGTCGTGCTGCGGCCCCTTGGAGACGATGAAGCGGTGCGGAGAGTGCGAGAGGACCTCGATCAGCCGGCGCATCAGGTCGACGTCTGCCGAGCCCAGGCTCCCGAGCGAGAGATAGACGAGCTTCCCCTCGCCGGCGGCGAGCTGCTCCGGGAGCTCGAACGTCGCCTCGGCGTCGCGGACACAGGAGTCGAGGCGATGCCACGACGGCCCGAGCGGCCGGTCGCGCGCGTAGTCGATCTCCTCGGGGTACACGTAGAGGTTGAGCTGGTCGGAAGCGTGGATGAAGGCGCCCTCGGGCAACGGTGGAGCTCCGCGCTCGACGCAGAGCTCCGAGAACTCGGCGTGGAGCGCGGCATGAGCACGCAGGTAGGTGGCACGGAACTCGTCCCAGCCGCCGCGGTCGTTCGAGGGGTACCCCGAGAACACGGGCGGGATGCCCGGGTCCTGGATCTCCAGCGGGTTGCAGGAGACGATCCGCGCCCAGGCGTGGCCGCTCGCATGAATCGCGGGGAAGCAGACGACGTTGTCCTCGACGATGAGCGAGGGCTGCAGCTCGTCGAAGATCTCCCGCAGGCGGTCGTCGACGTAGGCGGCCCCGTCGCACAGAGCACGGAACGTCGGTTCGACGAACGACTCGAGCTGCTCGATCGTCGGCGTGCGGAAGACGGGCGCGGTCTCGCGGATGAAGTCCTTCCAGAACTGACCGGGCGCCTCCGGCACCTCGGGCGCCGGACCGAGCCGCATCAGTCGCTCTTCGAAGCCCTGGGCCTCGAGGCTGCCGGCGAACGATTCTTCGACGACGAACACGACCCGATGCCCGCGCTCGCGCAGGACCTGGCCGATCCCGACGCAGTTGTTCGTCGGGCCGTAGGCCCCCTCGGGAAAGAAGACAATGGTGGCGGAGTGGCTCACGGGCAGCGTGTTTGCGCCGATCCCTGCGGTACTGTCCGCGTCCGGCGATCTCGGGAGGTCAAGCGTGGGGGGCGAAGCTACGAGATCCACACGGCGAAGTCAAGGCTCCATCCCCTCGGCAGGAGCTCTCGTGTCGGCTCTCCGTCCCGGGCCTCGAGAGCGCCCGGTGGTACCACGGGAAGGGCCGCGAGCTCGTCTCCCTCCGGCTCGTCGACCGGCTGGACGTCCCCGACGTCGACGGGGGCCTCCTCGCGATCCTGGCCGACCGAGTACGCGGACGGCAGCGCGGCCGAATACGCGATCCCGGCGAGGGTGCGGCCTGCGGGAGCCGTCGAAGCCGCCCAATCGACCGACCCGGTCTGGACCGCGCTCGCGCGGCTGGCCGCGAGCGGCGGCTCGGTCGAGGGAGAGCACGGCGTCGTCGTGGGCGTGCCGGCGAGCCCGCCCGACGGCGATGTTCCCTGGCGCGACTGCCGACCCCTCGAGGCGGACCAGTCGAACACCTCTGTCGTCATCGACGGCGTCGTGGTGCTCAAGCTCTACAGGCGGCTGCGGCCGGGGACCCACCCCGAGCAGGAGCTGCTCGCCGGGCTGACGCGCGTGCGCTCGCAGCGCGCCCCGGCTCTCGTGGGGTCGATCGAGTATCGGCGCGATGGGACCGTCACGACCCTCGCCACCGCGTACGCCCACGTCGAGGGGTCGCCCGTCGGCTGGGAGCCCGCGATCGCGACGCTGACCGCCGCCCTCGGCGGACCGGCGGCAGAGCTCGACCGCCTCGCCGCGGAGACGGGCGAGTTGGGCCGCTGTGCCGGCGAGCTCCATCGCGACCTCCTCACCGCCTTCGGCGGCCGACTCGCGACGAGATCCGCTGCGACGGCAGAGCGCGAGCGCGCCATAGCCGGGCTCGCCGAGGCGATCCAGGAGACGCGCCCGCTGGCGCCCGAGCTCGAGGCGCTCGAAGCGGCGGCGCGCGCCGAGCTCGGTTCGCTCGACCGGTTGGAGGGAACCCAGCTCCAGCGCATCCACGGCGACCTCCACGTCGGTCAGCTGCTGCGTACGCCGACGGGCGTCGTGGCGATCGACTTCGAGGGCGACCCGACCCTGCCCACCGAGGCACGGCGAGGCCTCGCATCGCCGCTCCAGGACGTCGCGAGCCTGCTGCTCTCGCTCGACCATGTCGCGGTGGCCGCCGCCCGCCGCCGCGGCTTTGGCGCGGCGACGGCCGAGGCGTTCGCGTGGAGTGGGCGAGCGCGCGACGCCGTGGTGGCCGGCTACGAGGCCTCGGCGACGCCCGGAACGACGGGCGATCCAAGCCTGCTGCGGGCCCTGGAAGTCGCGAAGGAGTGGCGCGAGGCCGTCTACGCTGCCCGGGTGCTCCCGGAGTGGCTCTATGCCCCGCGCCTCGTGCTGGAGAAGCTGCTCGCGTGAATCCCGATCTCTTCCTCGCCGACGTGCTGTCCGCGCCGGAGCGGCTCGCACGCACGCTCGACGCGTACGACGTGCCCGACGGTCCGCTCGAGATGCTCTCGGCCACGTCGTACGATCGCGTCGTCTTCCTCGGCATGGGCAGCTCGCGCTTCGCCGCGCTGACCGCCTCCGCCCTCCTCCAATCGCAGGGCATCCCGGCCTGGGCCGAGTACGCCTCGAGCTCGGTACCGTCGCCGCCCTCGAGTGGCACGCTCGCGGTGGGGATCTCGGCATCCGGCGCGACGCCCGAGACCGTGGCCGCGCTCGAACGGCACGCGGGCACATCGACGACCGTCGCCGTCACGAACGTGCCGGGGAGCGCGATCGAAGGCCCGGCGGACGTCGTGCTGCCGCTCCATTCGGGGCCGGAGCACGGTGGGGTCGCCTGCGTCTCGTTCCAGGCGACGCTCGCAGTGCTGCTCCTGCTCGCCGGCCGGATCGGCGGACGAGCCGACCCGGGCGTCGCCGGCCTCCGTCCCGCGGTCGAGCTCGCAGCGTCCCTCCGAGAAGCGCGAGGTGGCTGGCTCGACGAGGTCGCGGCACTCGTCGCCGGCGGCGAGTTGACCCAGGCGACCGCGCCCGCTCACCGGCTTTCGTCGGCTCTCCAGTCCGCCTTGATGCTGCGTGAGGGGCCTCGGCTGAACGCCTCCGCGGCCGAGACGGGCGACTGGCTCCACGTCGACGTGTACCTGACGAAGCGTCCCGGCTACCGCACGTTGCTCTACACGGGGGCGGCCTACGACGATGGCGTGCTCGAGTGGGCGACGTCGCGATCGTCTCCCGTGATCACCGTCGGCGAAGAGAGAGCGGGCGCGGCCGCCCATGTCCCGCTCGCACCTGCCACGGAGCCCGTGCGAACGCTCGTCGAGACGGGCGTCGCCGAGCTCGTGGCCGCCCAGCTGTGGGCGGAGTCAGGCTGACGTCGAGGATGACGTGAGCCGCAGGTGGAGCCGTCGCAGCGGCCCGGGAGCCCACCAGTTCCAGCCGCCGAGCAGCGCCATCAGGCTGGGGACGAGCAGCGCCCGGATGATCGTCGCATCGAGCGCGACCGCGACCGCAGTACCGACGCCGAGCTCCTGGATGAACGAGATCCCGGACGTCGCGAACGTGCCGATCGCGACGCAGAAGAGGAGCGCCGCCGCCGTCACGACCCGCCCCGTCCGCTCCATCCCGTCCGCGACCGCGTCGCGGTTCTCGAGGCCGCGGTCGCGCGCCTCCTTGATCCGCGAGAAGAGGAAGATCGCGTAGTCGGTGGAGAGGCCGAAGGCGGTGGCGCACAGCAGAATGGGTTGGGTCGACTCGAGCCCTGTGAGGCCCTTGCCCCACTCGAACACGAGCACGAGGATCCCGAAGGCCGCGCCGAGCGTGAGGACGTTCATGATCAGCGACTTCAGCGGCAGCACGACGGAGCCCGTGAACAGGAAGATGAGCGTGCAGGTCGTGAGCGCGAGGATCGCGAGTGCCCACGGCAGGTGTGCGGCGAGCGACGCCTGCTGATCGACGAAGGCGGCCGTCTGGCCGGTGACGCGGGCGCCTGGAAGCTTCGCGCGCACCGTGTGGACGAGCTGCTGGGAGCTGTCGGCGAGCCCTTCGTCGCGCGGGAGGATGTCGAGGCGCCAGAGGCCGGGGGCCACCTGCCGCGCCGGCAGGACTGCGGCCGCGCCGGGTGCGGCAGCGAGCTCGGCGATCACCGCTGCTCGCGGCGGGGCATCGGCGATCGCGGTGATCGGGGCGTACCGTCCGCGGACGTCCTCCCGGCCGAGCGCCTCGGCGACCTGGCGTGAGCTCGCGGAGGCGGGAAGCGTTGTCGCGTCGACGCCGACGAAGTGCACGCGGAGGGCCGGGATGGCGAGCACGATCAGGATGGACGCCGACACGGCCGCCACTCGACCCGGCCGTCGCATCACCCACGCGGCGAGCCGCGCCCAGCGGCCGCCGGAGGGGAGCTGCTGCAGGCGCTTCGGCGCGAGCGCGTCGATCCGCGGGCCGAGCCAGTAGAGGAACGCAGGCAGCGGAACGAGCGCGACGATGCCCGCAGCCAGCGCCACGAGCACGCCGCCGAGGCCCATCGAGTAGAGAAACTGCTGCGGGAAGACGAGCAGGCAGGCCATCGAGGCCGCCACGGTGAGGGCGCTGAAGACGACGGTGCGACCCGCGCTCCGCATCGTCGCGGCGAGCGCCTCGGGCCCGTGCCCGTGCCGCGCAGCCTCCTCACGCCACCGCGAGACGATGAAGAGCGAGTAGTCGATCGCGAGGCCGAGCCCGAGGCCGGTGACGAGATTGAGGGCGAAGACGGAGAGCGGATGGACCTCGACCGCGATCCGGAGCCCGAAGAACGTGAGTGCGATCGCACCGGCGCCGACGAGCGGAGGCAGGAGCGAGGCGACGAAGCCGCGGAACACCCAGAACGACAGCAGCAGGACGAGCGGGAAGGCGATCAGCTCGGCGCGCCGGAGATCGCGCTGGATCGCCGCGGTCACCTGGCGCGACGCGATCGCGCCGCCACCGAGTCGCACCTGTGGATCGTCGGCGAACGCCGCGAGCAGCCGGTCGGCCGCCTGCTTCGACGAGTCGGCGCCGCGCGTGTGCAGGAACGCGAGCACGACCCCGTTGTCGTCGACCGCCGTGCGGGCGACCGCGGGATCACGGTCGATCCGGGCCCTCGTGCGCGCGACGACGGCCGGCCCGCCCGTGACGAGCGCGAGCACGCCCGGATCCGCCTCGACCCCCGTCCTCCGCTCGACCTCGAGGTTCGCGAGGCGGCTCTCCGACGAGAGGTCGGCGAACTGGGCCGACCCTGCCTCCATCCGCGGGATCACGGTGCTCCCGATCGCGAAGGCGGCGACGAGCAGGGCCGCGGAGACGAGCGTGACGAGCGGAGCCCGGGTTGCGATCAGGTGCATGACGGCTCTCGACACAGCCCGTACAGAAGCAGCAATGGCCCGGGTCGCGCCGCATTCGCGGTCGCGGCCCGGGCCACGCGGACGGAGGATCAGCCGGCGTCGGTGACCGGGGAGAGCGCTTCCGTCTCCGTCGCCCGCCGCGTGCGGACGGTCGGGATCGCGAAGGCTGCGACCGCGCCGAGCCCGACGACGACGGCGCCGATCCAGAGCGCCGGGCCCATGCCGTCGACGAACGTCTGGCCCGACTCGTAGCCCCCGTAGCGCGAGAAGACCGAGGCCAGCACGGCGACGCCGAACACGCCGCCGAGCTCGCGGATCGCGTTGTTGGCGCCCGAGGCCTGGCCCTCCTGCTCGCGCCGCACCGACGAGAGCACGAGGTTCGCCATCGGCGTGAAGAACAGGGCCATCCCGACGCCGGCGAGGATGAAGGGGACGATGAACGACGAGTACGCCGTCGTCGGCGTCCCGACGAACGCGATCCAGCCGAGCGCGATCGCCTGCAACGTCAGCCCGATGCTGAGGATCCGCTTGGGGCTGACCCGGTCCGACATCGCGCCTGCGAACGGCGCGATGAACATCGGCGCGAGCGTCCACGGCAGGATCCGCAGGCCGGAGCTGAGCGGCGAGTAGCCCTGCACCGTCTGGAAGAACTGCGTCAGCAGGAAGATCGAGCCGAACATCCCGAAGAACATGAACAGCGAGGCGAGGTTCGCGAGCGAGAACGCCGCGTTGCGGAAGAACGTCATCGGCAGCATCGGGTGGGGGGCGCGCAGCTCCCACGCGACGAACGCCGCCACGAGAGCGATCCCGAGCCCGAGGGCTGCGAGGATCTCGGGGCTCGTCCAGCCCAGCTCGTTCCCGCGAATCAGGCCCCAGACGATTCCGAACATGCCGGCACTGACCAGGCCGACGCCGGGCAGGTCGAGCTTGCCCGCCGGCCCGTGGCTCTCGGTGAGCCGGGTCAGGGCGAGCGGCACGAGCAGGATCCCGATCGGGACGTTGAGCCAGAAGATGTACTGCCAGGAGAAGCCCTCGACGACGGCACCGCCGACGACCGGGCCGAACGCGATCGCAAGGCCGCCGATCGCACCCCACGCGCCGAGCGCGAGCCCGCGCTTCGCCGGGGGAACCGCCGCCGACAGGATCGTCAGCGTCAGCGGCATCACGATCGCGCCGCCGAGCCCCTGCACCGCGCGGGCGATGTTGAGCACCTCGACGTTCGGGGCGAGCGCCGCCGCAACCGAGGCGAGCGTGAAGATGCCGACGCCGATCGCGAACATCCGCCGGCGTCCGAAGCGGTCACCGAGCGCGGCGCCCGTGAGGAGCAGGACGGCGAACGTGAGCGTGTAGGCGTTGACCGTCCACGAGAGGCTCTCGAGCGACGCGTGGAGGTCGACGCGGATCACGGGGATCGCGGTCGAGACGACGAGGTTGTCGAGCGAGACCATGAACAGCGCGATCGACGTGATCACGAACGTCCAGATGGTCTGGGTGCGAGCGGTCATGGTCTTGATCCTTTCTCGTGCACTTTGCTTGTGAGCAATCACTTACTTCGGCGTGAAAAAAAGAGGTCGCCCTTACTCGGTCAACCCGGTCTGGCAGCCCTCGATGAGCCGGTTCGACCACGGCTCGGGCCGCGTGAACGCGTCCATCCCCATCAGGACGGTCAGCAGCGCGCCCTTCTGAAAGAACGTGCTCACCGCTTGCGGCGACTCGCCCGAGGCGCGCTCGGCGAGATCGACGAGATCGCGCCACGAGCCACGGACCGCCTCGCAGATCTCCGGATCGTCGCACGAGGCCCAGCACTTGAGCATCAGCATCAGGCGGTCGCGGTCGGCCATCACCGTCTCGTAGGCGTCGCCCATGGCGTGGAGCGCGTCCATCCCCTGCTTGCCGCGCGCGGCGTCGGCGAAGACCTCGTAGAGGTGGTCGACGGCGCGGCCGGCCGTCGCGAGGTAGAGCTCCTTCTTCGTGCCGAAGAGCCGGAACAGGTACGGCTGCGAGATGCCGGCCGCCCGCGCGATGTCCTCGGTCGAGGCGCCGTGGAGGCCCTTGACGGCGAACTCGTGCGTCGCGGCGATGAGGACGGCCTCGCGCCGCTCGTCGGCGGTCTGGCGTTGAGTGGTCGTCGTCATGTTGGTAGTGAGTATTCACTCACAACGCGTTCTTGTCAAGTTCGCGCGGTCACCGCGCGGGTCGAGGCTGTCAGCGCTCACCGGGCTCAGACGTGGCGCCGCTAGACGAAGCGGGCGAGCGCCGCGGCGACGCGGTCGCACTCGGCCTCGGTCATCGTGCTCGCGAACGGCAGCGCGAGCGCCCGGGCGAAGGCGCGATCTGCGCCGGGGAAGGAGCCGCGGTCGCGGTAGGCGCCGAGGTGGTGCAGCGCGTAGGTGCCGATCTGCACCTCGATGCCTTCAGCCCGCAGCGTCCGCAGCGCCTCGTCACGGCGGTCGAGCTGGATCACGTAGGCCTGCCAGCCGTGGCGGTCGCCCTCGGCGGCCGACGGCGTCAGGAAGAGGTGCTCGAGCCGCTCCGTGTACCACCCGGCGACGCGCTCGCGCGCCGCGTACAGCTGCTCGAGCCGCGCGAGCTGTGTGATCCCGATCGCACAGAGAAGGTCGGGCAGCCGATAGTTGAGCCCCGGCGCCGGGATGTCGAAGTCGCCGCGCGGCACGATGCCGTGGTGGCGGAGCCGGCGAATCGCGTCGGCGAGCTCGGGCTCGTCGGTCGTCACCGCTCCGCCCTCGCCCGTCGTGACGATCTTGCGCGGGTGGAACGAGAGGCAGCCCATCAGACCGAGTGACCCACACGGCGTATCGCGGTAGCGCGCACCGAGCGCGCCGGCGGCATCCTCGACGAGGACGACCTCCTGGGGGACGGCCGTCTGCAGCTCCTCCCACTCGACCGGGCGACCGAAGAGGTGCACGGCGAGCACGGCCTTCGTTCGCGACGTCACCGCATCGGCGACGCGCGGCGATGTCGACGTTGAACGTGTCCGGATCGACGTCGACGAGGACGGCGCGGGCACCGCAGAGCTCGACGACGTTCGCGGTCGCCGGGAAGGTGTAGGCGGGAACGATCACCTCGTCGCCCGGGCCGATGCCGAGCGCGAGCACTGCGAGGTGGAGGGCTGCCGTCCCGGAGGAGACGACGACCGCGTCGGAGGTGCCGCAGGCCGCCGCGAGCCCCTGCTCGAACTCGGTGACCTTCGGGCCCATCGTCAGCATCCCGGTCGCGACGACTTCGGCGAACGCGGCGATCTCGGCCTCACCGACGTCGGGCGTGGCGAGGCGGATGCGGTCGGTCACGACGTCGCTCACGATCCGACCGGCCGGTGCTCGCGGTACCAGTCGATCGTGCGCTCGAGCCCGTCGTCGAGCTCCACTGCCGCCTCGAACCCGAGCAGCTCCCGGGCCTTGCCCATGTTCGGGATCCGGAGCTCGACGTCGACGTAGTCGAGCGGCGTGAAGACGATCTCGCCCGGGGCGCCGACGATGCGCTTGATCCGCTGCGCGAGGTCGTAGATCGTGACCGCCGACCGCGCGTTGCCGATGTTGAAGCTCTCGCCGACCGCGTTCGGGTGCTCGAGCCCGAGCAGCGTCCCGTGCACCATGTCGTCGACGTAGCACCACGCGCGGATCTGGGAGCCGTCGCCGTGGATCGTCAGGTTGCGGCCGTCGAGCGCAGCCTCGATGAAGGCGCGGATGGCTCCGCCGCCGATCTGGCCCGGCCCGAAGATGTTGAACGGGCGCACCGACACGGTCGGCAAATCGAACTCCGCGTAGTAGGCGTGCGACATGTGCTCGCCCGCGAGCTTCGAGACGGCGTACGTCCAGCGTGCCTCGCCGACCGAGCCGATCGTCGTCACCTGGCCCTCGCCGACGTTGAAGGCGTGCTGCCCGAAGACCTCGCTCGTCGAGAACTCGACCATCCGCTCGACCGTGTCCTGCGTCGCGAGAGCGGCCTCGAGCGCGTTGTAGGTGCCGATCATGTTGACGCGCATCGTCCGCACGGGGCTCGCGAGAACGGTGTCGACGCCGGCGATGCCGGCGGCGTGGACGATGTGCGTCACGCCCTTCGCGGCCTCGGTCAGGCCCGGCAGGTCGAGGACGTCGCCCTGCAGGAAGTGGAAGTTCGGGTGGTCGCCGAGGTCGGTGCCCGAGAGCGCGTCGCGGTGGAGGTTGTCGAAGGCGATGACCTCGTTGGCGTCGACGAGCCGCCGCGCGAGCGTCGTTCCGATGAAGCCGGCCCCGCCGGTGATCAGGATCCTCTTGCCGCTCAGAGCCACGCGGCGAGTCTACCGGGGTATCGTGGGTGGACCTTGCAACGCACCGCCCTCGTCGCGCTGGTCGCCGTCCTCGCCGCAGCCGCCGTGTCGGCGGCTGCCTCGTCGGCCGCGAGCACGGGGCGATCGACCTCCGGATCGCCTATCGCGCGACCCCGACGGCTGCCCCGAAGGTGTTCACGCTCACGTGCAACCCGGCGCGCGGCACCGTCCCCAATCCGGCGACGGCCTGCCGGAAGCTGCAGGCGCTCGGCACCGCCGCCTTCGCGCCGACGCCACGCGGACGGGTCTGCACCCAGATCGCGGGCGGGCCGATGACCGCGCTCGTGACCGGGCAGCTTCCAGGGCCACCGGATCTGGACGCGCTTCACCCAGAGCGACGGCTGCGCGATCGCGCGCTGGAACCTCGTCTCGTTCCTGCTGCCGAGGTAGAAGAGCGGCAGGCCAATCGGCAGCTGAGCCGCGCCCTCAGTAGCATCGCCCGGTGTGAAGACCGTCCTCTTCGTCGGCGCCGGGCGCCACCAGCGGCGCGCGATCATGCAGGCGCGCGACCAGGGCATTCGCGTCGTCGCCGTCGACCGCAACCCCGACGCGCTCGGCTTTCAGGTCGCCGACATCGCGGAGGCGGTCGACTTCACCGACATCGACGCGGTGACCGAGGTCGCCCGGCGGCACGCGGTCGACGGCGCGCTGACCGTCTCCGCCGACAGCGCCGTTCCCGTCGTCGCGGCGGTGACCGAGCGTCTCGGCCTGCCCACGATCGGCACGAGCGTGGCGCAGCGGATGCGCAACAAGATCGTGATGCGCCGCGCGTTCGCGGACGACGGCGTGCCGCAGCCGCCGTTCGCCGCCGTGCGATCGCTCGCGGAGGGCCGGCGCGCGCTGAAGACGGTCGGGCTGCCGGCCGTGCTGAAGCCGGCCGACTCGGGCGGGCAGCGTGGCGTCTTCCGGCTCGAGAGCGAGGACGACCTCGACCGCCACCTCCACGCCGCGCTCGCGGAGTCGGCAGAGCAGGAGTGCATCGTCGAGGGGTTCGTCGAGGGCATCGAGATGAACGGCATCGTGATCGCCCGCGGCGGCACCGCCGAGGTGGTGACGCTCTCCGACCGGCTGCGGCCGCCCGGCATCGGCTTCGGCGTCGGCTGGATCCACGTCTACCCGGCGTCCGCCTACGGCGACCAGCTCGCGCTCTCGGAGCGGGTGGCGGCGCGAGCCGTCGAGGTGCTCGGGCTCCGGGACGGGATCGCCTTCCCCCAGCTGATCGCGCACCCGGACGGATCCGTCGCGGTCGTCGAGGTCGCGGCGCGCATCCCGGGCGGGCAGATGGCCGACCTCGTGCGGCACGCAACCGGCGTCGACCTCGTCGACGTCGCGCTGCGCTTTGCGCTCGGCGAGCCCGTCCCCGACGAGGTCGCCCGCCCCCACTTCCAGCAGCCGCTCGCGATCCGGTTCCTGACCGCCGCTCCCGGCCCGCTGCCGACCGGCCGGGTGACGCGGATCGGCAGCCTCGAGCCCGTCCTCTCGGCCGAGGGGGTCGTCCAGGCGGACACCTACCTCCAGGTCGGCGAGACGATCAGGCCGGTGCGGCTCGACGGCGACCGGCGTGGCTACGTGATCGCGACGGCCGACACCAACGTCGCCGCGCTCGACCGCGCGGAGGCCGCGGCGCGGCTGCTCACCGTCGAGGTCGAGTCGTGAGCTGCGCGTTCGACCTCGCGCACTACCGGGAGATCGTCGAGGCGGCGCAGGCGGGCGGCTACCGGTTCGCGCACTTCGACGGCGCTCCGGCGGAGGGGTCGGTGATCCTGCGCCACGACGTCGACCTCTCGCTCGATGCCGCCGTGCGGATGGCCGAGCTCGAGAACGACGCCGGCGCGGCGGCGACCTACTTCCTGATGACGGAGTCGGTGTTCTACAACCTCGACTCGAGCGAGGGCGTCGCCGCGATCGAGCGCCTGCGCGAGCTCGGGCACCGCGTCGCGCAGCACGCCGTGTACCCGAACGCGCCCGTGGACGAGCGCTTCGATCCCGTCGTCGCCTGGCACAACCCGGACCCCGAGTACATGCGGGCGCCGCTCCCCGACGGGCGGATCAACGTGATGCAGGATCCGTGGTTCGATCCCGCCACCTACCGCTCCGACTCGAACCAGCACTGGCGCTCCGGGTGCCCGCACGACGACCTCCGCGCCGGGACGTTCCCGTGGCTCCAGCTGCTCACGCACCCCGAGATCTGGGCCTTCGACGGGCGAGACGATGGGGCAGACGATGCGCGCGATGCTGGAGGCCGAGAAGGTGCGGCGGCTGCGACCAGCTCGCGGAAGACCGCATCGACCTCTCGTGACAGCAAGGCAGCCGGCAGCGACGAGCCTCGAGGAGGTGCCGCTCGTCGGCGGCGACGTCAACGTCGGCGAGAACGTCGTCGTGCGTGTCGGCGACACGGTGCGCCGGCCCGTCGGGCCGCACACCGCCTACGTTCACGCGCTCCTCCGCCATTTCGAGCAGGTCGGCTTCGAGGGAGCGCCCCGCGTCGCTCGGCTTCGACGAGCGCGGACGCGAGGTTCTCACGTACGTCGAGGGGGAGCCGGCGCTCGAGCCGCTCAGCCGTGACGACGAGACCCTGCACGCACTCGGCACGCTGATCCGGCGGATGCACGACGCCCAGGCCGGATTCGAGCCGCCGCCCGACTGGCACGAGGAGCCGCTCGATCCGCCTCCCGGCGTCACACGCGGCGGCGAGGTCGTCTGCCATCACGACATCTTCCCGCCGAACGTGATCCTCCGCGACGGCCTCCCCGTCGCGCTCGTCGACTGGGACTTCGCCGGGCCGGCGTCGCGCCTCTACGACGTCGCCTCGGCAGCGAACTTCTGGGTGCCGCTGCGGCCCGACGACCAGGCCGAGCGCTGGGGCCTCGCCGGCCTGCCCCGTGGCGCGCGGCTTCGCCTGCTCTGCGACGCGTACGGGCTCGCAGCGTCCGACCGTGGCGAGCTGCTCGACGTCGTCGCCCATCGGAACCGGATGGGCTACGAGATCCACCGGCGTAACGGCGGCGAGCTCCGGCTGCCCGGCTGGAAGGAGATGTGGGACCGCGGGCAGCGGCAACGTGATCCTCGAGCGGAGCGCTTGGTTCGAGGCGAACCGCGCCGAACTGCAACGATCCCTCGCATGAGCCTCGAACCGATCACCGTCGTCGTCACCGCCTCGGGCGCGCCCGGCACCGCCGCGCTGCTCCGCGGGCTCCGCGAGAACGGCGAGCGCGAGCTCCGGCTCGTCGGCACCGACATGTCCGAGCGCTCCGTCGGCCGGCACCTCTGCGACGCCTTCCACATCGTCCCGGCCGGCTCGGATCCCGGCTTCGCCGCCGCCGTCCGCGCGATCGTGGAGGCCGAGGGCGCCGACTGCGTCCTCCCCCAGTCGTCGTTCGATCTCGAGGGGCTGGCAGAGCATCGCGACACGTTCCCGGTGCCGGTGCTCGTGTCCAAGCCCGACGCGATCTTCCGCTCGAACGACAAGGCCGAGACGTACGAGTTCCTGCACCGGCTCGGCCTCCCCGCGCCGGCGTTCCGCCGGGTCAACGGCGCCTCCGAGGTCGAGGCCGCCGCGCGCGAGCTCGGCTACCCCGACGTGCCGGTGTGCTTCAAGCCGGTGTTCTCCTCGGGGTCGCGCGGCTTCCGGATCCTCGACCCGACGGTCGACCGGGCGCACCAGCTGCTGAACGAGCGGCCGGGATCGGTCGCGATGCGCCTCGAGGAGGCGGTCGAGCTGCTCCCGGCCGAGGGCGGGCCCGATCTCCTGGTGATGGAGCTCGCGACCGGCGGCGAGCGCACGATCGACGGCATCGCCGACGGCGAGCGGATCCTGCTCGGCCACCCGAAGACGCGCGAGGCGATGCGCGCCGGGCTCGCGATGTACTTCGTCACGCTCGAGGACGAGGCGCTGATGGAGGTCGCCGACCGGATCGTGGCGGAGCTCGAGATCGAGCACTTCTTCAACATCCAGCTCGTCGGCGACTACGTGATCGAGATCAACCCGCGCATCTCGACCGTCGTCTACCAGGAGGATCTCAACATTCCGTATCTCGGCGTGAAGCGGGCGCTCGGGGAGATCTCGGCCGACGAGCTCGTGGCGCTGCGGTCGCGGATCAGGCCCGGCCGGACGGCGCTGCGCTACTTCGACCAGCTCGAGTGGGACGCCTGACGCGTGCGGCGCCCGTCGATGCGAGGCCTCTTCTACCCCATCCCGAGCCCCCACCCACCCGGGGGCACGGGCACGGTGCCATGCCGGGTGTCACGTGTCAGTGCCGGGATCGTGCCGGGTGTGCGCCGGTTTCTCCACCGATGAGCTCCGCCGACGCCCGCGCGCAGAGCGTCCGCCGACGCCCGCCCACAGAGGCTCCGCCGACAGCCGCCCACAAAGCGCCGGCGACGCCGCAGCCGCAAAGCTCCGCCGACGCCCGCACCCAAGGAGCCGACGGCCGCCCGCTGCGCGTCACGCTCTGCCCGGTCAACACGGCCGGCGTCCCGTGGGCGACGGCCGAGGCACTCCGGCGCCGCGGCGTCGATGCACGGCTCGTCGTCTTCGAGCGCTACGCGCTGCACCCCGAGGCCGACATCTCGCTCGACCGCTCCGGCGGCTTCGCGCGCCGCCAGGCGAGCGCAGTGGCGCGCGCTTGCGAAGCTGCTCCCGCAGACCGACATCTTCCACTTCGTCTTCGGCCTCACGCTCGTGCCGCGGTCGCTGCAGTTCCCGGCGCTGCGCCTGTTCGGCAAGAAGTCCGTGATGCACTACCTCGGCTCGGACATCCGCGGCAAGACGCCGGAGCAGCTCGCCTACGGGAAGAAGGCCGGCGCCGAGATCGTGGGCAGCTACGACGCCGTCCGCTGGGTGCCCGAGGCGGAGGTGCTCCCGCCGGGAATCGACGTCTCGCGGATCACGCCCTCGCCGCCGTCCGACCGGACGCGACCCGTCATCCTGCACGCGCCCTCGTCGAGGCGCCGCAAGGGAACCGAGCACGTGATCGCAGCGGTCGAGGGGCTCGACGCCGACCTCGAGATCGTCGAGGGGCTCCACCACGAAGAGGCGTTCGAGCGCTTCCGGAACGCCGACATCGTCGTCGACCAGCTCAACGCCGGCTGGTACGGCCTGTTCGCGATCGAGTGCATGGCACTCGGCAAGCCGGTCGTCACGTACCTCCACGACGAGGCCGTCCGGCGTACGGAGGAGGCCTTCGGGACGACCGTCCCGATCGTGTCGGCCACGGCCGAGACGCTCCGCGAGCAGCTCCGCCCGCTCGTCGACGACGCGGCCGAGCGCAGGCGTCGAGGGGCGGCCTCGCGCGCCTATGTCGAGCTCGTTCACGATCAGGAGCGGATCACCGACCGCCTGCTCGACGTCTACGCTCGACTCTGATGGCGCTCTCCGGCCAGCTGAAGCGGCTCGGCAAGCACTCCGCGATCTACGGCCTCGGCGGCCTCGTCTCGCGGATCCTCGCCGTCCTTCTGCTGCCGCTCTACACGCACTACCTCTCCACGTCCGACTACGGCCAGATCGAGACGCTGATCGCGCTCGTCACGGTGCTCACGATCCTGCTGCAGTTCGGCATCTCGTCGGCGTTCTTCCGCTTCTACTTCGATGCGGACGACGACGCGGGCCGCCGGCTCGTGCTGCGCACGTCGTTCTGGTTCACGATGACGATGGCGACGCTCGGGCTGATCGTCCTCGTCGTCTTCGCGAGTCAGATCGCCACCTGGCTCTTCGACGACCCGAGCGCCGCGAACCTCGTCCGCGCGAGCGCGGTCGCTCTCTGGGCGCAGCTGAACTACATGCAGCTGACGAACCTGTTCCGGGTCGAGGAGCGCTCCGTCGCGTTCGTGATCGCGAGCCTCTCGAACATCCTGCTCACGGTCGGCACCACGCTGCTGCTCGTGGTCGTGCTCGACAAGGGGCCGCTCGGCGTCATCGTCGGCAACTTCATGGGCACCCTGATCGTCTACCTCGCCCTGCTCGGCTACCGGCGCGAGCAGCTGGGGCTTCAGGTGAGCTGGCCGCTGCTGCGGAAGATGAACCACTTCGGGCTGCCGCTCGTCCCCTCGGCGCTGCTGCTCTGGGTGACGAACTTCAGCGACCGGTTCTTCCTCGTCAAGCTGACCGACACCTCGGAGGTCGGGCTCTACTCGGTCGGCGTCCGCATCGCGTCCGCGATGGTGCTCCTGCTGACCGCGTTCAGGACGGCCTGGCCGGCGTTCGCGTACTCGATCAAGAGCGACGACGAGGCCAAGCAGACCTACGCCTGGGTGCTCACCTACCTCGTCGTGCTCTGCACCTGGATCGCGACCGCGCTGACGCTGCTCTCGCCCTGGCTCGTGGCGTGGCTGACGGCGCCGCAGTTCGCGAGCGCCTCGAGCGTCGTCGGGCCGCTCTCGTTCGCGGCGGTCGCGTTCGGCGGCTACATCGTGCTCGCGATCGGGATCGGCCGCGCCCGCCGCACCCAGTTCAACTGGGTGATCACGGGCTTCGCGGCCGCCGTCAACATCGCCCTCAATCTGACCCTGATCCCGGTCTACGGGATGATGGGCGCCGCGATCGCGACGGTCGCCGCCTATTCGGTCATGTTCGTCGGCATGGCGTGGTGGGCGCAGCGGGTCTTCCACGTCCCGTACCAGTGGCGCCGCGTCGCGACTGCCGCCGCTGCAGGCGTCGGCCTCGCCGTCGCCGGCAAGCTCATCGGCGGCGGGTTACCGCTCGCGATCGGCCTGATCGTCGCCTACCCGCTCGTGCTGCTGCCGCTCGGCTTCTACCTCCCGGCCGAGCGCAAGCGCCTGCGGGCGCTCGTCGTCCGCACCTGAGATCGCGAGCGCTAAGCCGGGACGTCGAGCCCGGCGGCCCGGATGCCGGCGAACGCGAGCTCCTCGTCCACCTCGCCGGCCAGCCCGCTGACCCCGACCGCTCCCACGCGCCGGCCGTCGCCGAACGCCGCGACGCCGCCGAGGAAGAAGCTGAACTCCGGGTCGAAGCTCGCGAGCTCGGTCGCGGAGCCGCCGGCCTTCTCGCGCGAGCTGCCGCGTCGTGAACGCGTCGCTGCGGGCCGCGGTGTACGCCTTGCGGCGGGCGTTGAGGTACGTGTCGCGCGCGGCACCCGTCATCGCGATCGAGGCGACGACTTCGCCGTGGGTGTCGACGACGACGACCGAGACCGGACCGGACGCGGCTTCGAGCACGGAGGCGATGACGGTGAGGGCCTGGTCGTGGGTCATTTCGTCGAGACGCATCATTCCACGCCTGGATGCACCGCGTGTCTACGATGCGTCGATGGCCGTCTTCGAGAGAACATCGTTGTCCAATGGCATTCGCGTGCTCACAGCGCCGATGCCGGAGGCGCAGTCGGTGTCGTGCTTCGTCATGTTCGCGGCAGGCTCGCGCTACGAGACGCCCGACATCGGCGGCATCGCCCACTTCGCCGAGCACATGTTCTTCAAGGGCACCGAGCGGCGCCCGACCGCACGTGACATCTCGGCCGAGATCGACGGGATCGGCGGCGAGTTCAACGCGTTCACGGGCAAGGAGTACACCGGCTACTACGTCAAGTGCGCCGCAGGCTACGCGCGACGTGGCACTCGACGTCCTCGTCGACATGATCCGCAACTCACGGTTCGACCCCGAGGAGATCGACCGCGAGAAGGGCGTGATCGTCGAGGAGATGAACATGTACTTCGACACGCCGCGCGACTTCATCGGCGGCGTCTACGAAGAGCTCGCTCTACGGCGACCAGCCGCTCGGCCGCGACGTCATCGGCACGAAAGAAACCGTCCGCGCGGCCAGCCGGGAGACCTTCACGTCGTTCCTCGACCGCTGGTACCGGCCCGAGCGGACCGTGGTCGGCATCGGCGGCAGGATCGGCGACGGGCTCACGGAAAGGCTCGAAGAGCTTCTCGGCTCCCTCGAGCCGGCCGAGACGGGGCTACCCGAGCCGGCCGTGCTCTCCGCCGAACGGCCCGCCCGTCAAGGTGTTCACACGAAGCAGTCCGACCAGGCCCACATCGTCCTCGGAGCCCGCAGCTACCCGATGGGCCATCCCGACCGGTACGCGCTCCAGCTGCTCGCGACCGTGCTCGGCGGTGGCATGTCGTCGCGCCTCTTCACCGAGGTGCGGGAGCGCCGCGGTCTCGCCTACTACGTCTTCGGCAAGAACTCGAGCTACACCGACGCGGGCTCGCTCTACGCCCAGGCCGGGGTCGACATCCAGCGCATCGACGACGCCGTCACGACGATCGCGGCCGAGCTGCGGCGGATGGCGGAGGAGACGGTGCCGAGCGACCGAGCTCGAGAAGGCTCGGGCATTTGCGAAGGGCCGCTTCGTGCTCGGCATCGAGAGCCCGCACGGGACGATCATGTACGGACTGCGCCGCGAGGTGCTGCTCGGCCAGGCGGAGGAGCCCGAGGCGATGCTCGCCGGCCTCGATGCCGTCACCGCCGAGGACATCCAGCGGGTCGCGCAGGACGTCGTCCGCAACCTGAAGCTGGCAGTGATCGGCCCGTTCGACGACGCCGAGCGGTTCGAGCGGCTGCTCGAGCCCGCCTGACGCCTCGGCGAACGCCGTGACCGACGAGCGAGCGCTTCTGATCCGAACCGCCGAGCTCGCGGCGCAGTACCTCGACACCCTCGACACGCGGCCGATCCGGCCCGGACGCCGACTACGCGACGATGATCAAGGCTCTCGACGGCCCCGTGCCGGAGGAGGGCATGGACCCGCTCGCCCTCGTCGACGAGCTCGCGGCCGTTGCCGAGCCCGGGCTGACGGCAATGGGGTCCGGCCGGTACTTCGGCTTCGTGATCGGCGGCGCGCTCCCCGCATCGCTCGCGGCGGACTGGCTCGTCTCGGCCTGGGATCAGAACGCCGGGCTCGCGCAGCCGACTCCCGCCGTCTCGGCGCTCGAGGCGGTGACGGGGCGCTGGGTGCTCGAGCTGCTCGGGCTACCGGCGCACTCCTCCTTCGCGTTCGTGACCGGCTGCCAGATGGCACACGTCACCTCGCTCGCCGCCGCGCGTCAGGCCGTGTACGAGAAGATCGGCTACGACCTCCGCGAGCAGGGTCTGGCCGGCGCGCCACCCCTCCGGGTCGTCGTCGGGGAGAAGCGCCACGTGACGCTGACCCGCGCGCTTCGGCTGCTCGGGATCGGACGGGCCCAGGAGCTCGTCGTGCCGGTGGACGACCAGGGGAGGATGCGCGCCGAGCTCCTCGAGGGCGTTCTCGCCGATGCCGGGCAGCCGCTGATCGTCTGCGCGCAGGCGGGCGAGGTGAATACGGGCGCGTTCGACGACCTCGAGACGATCGTCGCCGTCTCCCACGCGCACGGAGCCTGGGTCCACGTGGACGGCGCGTTCGGGCTCTGGGCCGCGGCGAGCCCCCGGCTGGCGCACCTCGTCACGGGTCACGCCGCCGCCGACTCGTGGGCCACGGACGCCCACAAGTGGCTCAACGTCCCGTACGACTGCGGGATCGCGATCTGCGCCCACCCGGCGATGCACGCAGCGGCGATGGAGTACGCAGCCCCGTATCTCGCCGTTGGCGGCGAGGCCGAGCGAGACCCGATGGGCTACAGCCCCGAGTTCTCACGCCGGGCACGGTCGTTGCCTGCATGGGCCGCGATCCGCTCGCTCGGACGCCGCGGGCTCGCGGAGCTGATCGAGGGGAGCTGCGCCAGCGCCGTCGCGATCGCCGAGGGCCTCGCGGCGCTTCCCGGCTGCGAGATCCTCAACGACGTCGTGCTCAATCAGGTGCTGCTGCGGTTCGAGACCGACGAGCGGACGAGCGGGATCGTCGCGGCCGTGCAGCAGGAGGGCGAGGCGTGGATGAGCCCGACCGTCTGGGAGGGCCGCGCGGCGATCCGCATCTCGGTCTCGTGTTGGCGCACGAACGACGACGACGTTCGCCGCACGATCGACGCGTTCGCCAGAGCCGTCGCGCTCTGACGGCCAGCGCTCAGTCCTCGGCTGCGTCCTCCGCGGCGCGCTCCGCGAGCTCGTTGACGACGGACGGGTCGGCCAGCGTGGTGGTGTCGCCGATCGCCCGGTTCTCGGCGACGTCGCGCAGCAGGCGCCGCATGATCTTGCCCGAGCGTGTCTTCGGGAGCTCGGGCGTGAAGACGATGTTGGCCGGCTTCGCGATCGCGCCGATCTTGTTCGCGACGTGGTTGCGGAGCTCCTCGAGCATCTCCACGGACGGGCCTTCGTTGCCCTTCAGCGTCACGTAGGCCACGATCGCCTGGCCGGTCGTCGGATCCGAGCGTCCACAGACGGCCGCCTCGGCGACGCGCGGGTGGTCGACGAGCGCCGACTCCACCTCGATCGTCGAGAGCCGGTGGCCCGAGACGTTCATCACGTCGTCGACCCGGCCGAGCAGCCAGTAGTCGCCGTCGGCATCGATCCGGGCGCCGTCGCCCGGCGAAGTAGTGGCCCGGGAACCGCGACCAGTACGTCTCGCGGAAGCGCTCGTCGTCACCGAAGATGCCGCGCGTCATCGCGGGCCAGGGCCGCTCGAGCACGAGGTAGCCGCCGCCGCGCTCGACACGCTCGCCCTGCTCGTTCAGCACGGCTGCCTCGACACCGGGAAACGGCTTCGTCGCGGAGCCGGGCTTCGTCGTCGTCACCCCGGGCAGCGGCGAGATCAGGATCATCCCGGTCTCGGTCTGCCACCACG
Source organism: uncultured Thermoleophilia bacterium (assembly GCA_963751875.1). GTDB lineage: Bacteria > Actinomycetota > Thermoleophilia > Gaiellales > Gaiellaceae > Gaiella. The sequence continues at coordinate 46,519 of CAVVWG010000019.1, read as the reverse complement.
TGTCCACGATCGGGCAGTGCCCGCCGCCGACGTGCTCGTGGTACCACATCCACGCCTCCGGGTTGATCGGCTCGCCGACCGAGCCGAGCAGGCGCAGCGTCGAGAGATCGTGCGCCGCCGCGTGCTCGGTGCCCCACTTCATGTGCGCCCGGATCGCGGTCGGCGCCGTGTAGAGGATCGTGACGCCGTAGCGCTCGACGATCTCCCACCAGCGCTCGTAGTTCGGGAAGTCGGGAGTTCCCTCGTACAGCACCGAGGTGGCGCCGTTGCAGAGCGGCCCGTAGACGATGTAGCTGTGGCCCGTGATCCAGCCGATGTCGGCAGCGCACCAGTAGACATCGGTCTCGGGCTTGAGATCGAAGATGAGCGAGTGCGTCGTCGCGACGCCGACCAGGTAGCCGGCCGTCGTGTGCGCGATGCCCTTCGGCTTCGCCGTCGTCCCGGACGTGTACATCAGGAACAGCAGGTCCTCGCTGTCCATCGGCTCGCACGGGCACGTCGCGGGATCGTCGGACACCCGCGCCTCGAGGTCGTGATACCAGTGGTCGCGACCCTCCGTCATCGGCACCGGGTTCCCCGTCCGGCGGACGACGAGCGAGGCCCGCACTCCGGGAGCATCCGCCATCGCGTCATCCGCAACGCGCTTCAGCGGCACCGGCTTGCCTCGCCGCCAGGCCTCGTCCTGCGTGACGAGCACCTCGCAGCCCATGTTGTTCATCCGGTCCGACAGGGAATCCGCCGAGAAGCCCCCGAAGACGACCGTGTGCGGTGCGCCGAGGCGCGTGCAGGCGAGCATCGCCACGGCGAGCTCGGGCACCATCCCCATGTAGATCGCAACCGCGGTGCCCTTGCCGACGCCGATCTCCTTCAGCGCATTCGCCATCCGCACCACATCGCGCTGGAGCTCGGCGTAGGTGATCGTGCGCGTGTCACCCGCCGGCTCGCCTTCCCAGTGATACGCGACCCGGTCACCGAGGCCGGACTCGACGTGACGGTCGACGCAGTTGTAGGCGACGTTCAGCTTGCCGCCCAGGTACCACTGCGCGTACGGCAGCTCCCAGCGGTACAGCTCACCGAACGGCTCGAACCACGTCACGCGCTCGCGCCCGTTGCGCTCCCAGAACGCCTCGAACGGCTCGTCGTAGATCTCCGCCCGGGCGTTCGCCTGCGCCGCGAACGCCGGTGCCGGCGGGAAGCGGCGCTCCTCGTCCTGCAGCGTCTCGATCGCGTGGTCGCTCACGAGGCGGCTCCTGCTTCGAGGTCGTACGGGAACCGGGTCAGCACCTCGCAGCCGTCGTCGGTCACGAGCACGAGGTCTTCGAGCCGAACGCCACCGATCGCCGGGTCGTAGCAGCCCGGCTCGACCGTGACGACGTCGCCGGCGACGAGCGAGCCGCCGGGCAGCAGCCCCATGTACGGGCCCTCGTGCACCTCGAGGCCGACCCCGTGCCCGAGGCCGTGGAAGAACCCCCGGTCGAGCACCTCGCCCGCCGTCTTCGTGCGCTGGGTCGGATACCCCGCGGCCTCGTAGACCTCGCAGGCCGCATCGAAGACCGACCGGCAGTCGACGCCCGCCCGGATGAGCGCGGTCGCCGCAGTCGAGCGCCGCCCTGGTGAGCGTGTGCCACTCGCGAACCTGATCCGACACCGGCCCGGCGACGATCGTGCGGGTCATGTCGGCGAAGCAGGAGGAGGCATCGTCGCGGGGCCAGAGATCGAAGACGACCGGGTCGCCGAACTTGATCGGGCCGTGGCCCATCTCGTGGCCGGCCGCGCCCTGCGGCCCCGGCGCGACGACGAAGTCCTCGGCCGTGCAGCCGTGCTCGGCGAACACGCGCCGCATCGCCGCCTTGATCCGCTCGACCGTCAGTGGCTCACCGTCGAGCCAGAGCACCCCATCGCCGTTCTCCGCCTGCTGCATCAGCGAGACGCCGGCCGCGAGGCCCGCCTCGGCGGCGCGCTGGGCGCGCCTGATGCCCTCGAGCTCGGCGCCGGCCTTGACCCGGCGGCGCTCGTCGAACACCGCCTGATCGACCGTCAGCTCGACGCCGTCGCGCCGCAGCCGGTCGAGGTAGCCGGACGGAAAGGTGTTGGGAACTGCGGCGTGCGTCAATCCTGCGTGGGCAGCAGCACGGGCAGCCCATTCGTGGCGCACCTCCAGCCAGCCGAGACCCTGCGCGTACAGCTCGTCGATGCCGATCTCCTCGAGCGGATGCACGACGATGTCGCGTGCGATGCCGCGGATCCGCGGTACCTCCATCGAGCCCACATAGACGTGCCGGGCGCCGTCGCGCTCCAGGTAGACAAAGGGATCGGGAACCCCGAGCGGCACCTCGTGCCGGAGCTCGGGCGAGCGAAACGTGTCGCCGATGATCAGGACGTCGGTCATCGTCTCGATCCTATCGCCCGCGCGCCTCTGGCGATTCAAGGCTCGAGGCCGGGCACGGGGGCGGAGCCTATCGGTAGGTTCCGGCTCATGGACGATCTCACAACACTCCGCGAGCGCCTGGCGGAGATCTCAGACCTCAGCCGCGCCGCAGGCGTGCTCGGCTGGGAGCAGCGCGTCTCGATGCCGCCGCTCGGAACCGAGTCGCGCGCCGAGTCGCTCGCGACCCTCGGACGCATCATCCACGACCGCTTCACCGATCCCGAGATCGGCCGCCTGCTCGAGCGGCTGGCCCCGCTCGAGGAATCGCTGCCGTACGACTCCGACGATGCGAGCCTGATCCGCGTCACCCGCCGTGACTGGGAGAAGGCCTGCCGCGTTCCCACCGAGCTGCGCGTCGAGATGACCCGCGCGGCGGCCAGTGGGCACCACGCCTGGGTCGAGGCACGGAAGAACGACGACTTCGCGTCGTTCCTCCCCTACCTGCGGACGAACGTCGAGCTCAAGCGCCGCTACATCGAGTGCTTCGAGCCGGCCGACCTGCCCTACACGGCGCTGCTCGACGACTACGAGCCCGGGCATGACGACGACCGAGGTGCGCGACGTGTTCGCGACGCTGCGGCCGGCGCTGACCGAGCTCGTGCGCAACGCCCCCGAGGTCGACGCGTCGTTCCTCCACGGATCGTTCGACCCCGATGCCCAGCGGCGCTTCGCGGAGCGCGTCGTCGGGACGCTCGGCTTCGAGGACGGCGCCTGGCGTCTCGACCCGACCGCGCACCCGTTCTGCACCTCGTTCTCGAACCGCGACGTCCGGCTGACGACGCGGTACCGGCCGGACGACCTCGAGTCGGTCTGGTCGACGCTGCACGAGGCGGGTCACGGGCTCTACGCCCATGGGATCGCCGACTCGCTGATGCGCTCGACCCTCAGCGGCGCCCCGTCGCTCGGGATCAACGAGTCGCAGAGCCGCACGTGGGAGAACCTCGTCGGCCGCAGCCGCCCCTTCTGGACGTTCTGGTACGAACCATTGCAGGAGACGTTCCCCGATCAGCTCGGGGACGTCGAGCTCGATACGTTCGTGCGCGCGATCAACCGCGCCGAGCCCGGGCTGATCCGGGTCGACGCCGACGAGACCACGTACTCGCTCCACATCATCCTCCGCTTCGAGCTCGAGCAGGAGCTGATCGCCGGGACGGTGGCGCTCGAGGATCTGCCCGAGATCTGGAACGCCCGGATGAAGGAGTTCCTCGGCGTCGACGTTCCCTCGAACACGGACGGCGTGCTCCAGGACGTGCACTGGTCGGGCGGCGGGATCGGCTACTTCCCGACGTACGCGCTCGGCAACGTGATCTCGCTGCAGATCTGGGCCAGGGTGCAGGAGGCGCTGCCCGATCTCGACGACCAGATGGCCGCCGGCGACCTGCTCGAGCTCTCGAACTGGCTGCGCGACAACCTCTACGCCTGGGGGCGCAAGCTGACGCCGAAGGAGACGCTCGGCCGCCTGACCGGGTCGGACGCGATCGACCCGGAGCCGTATCTCGCCTACCTCGGCGACAAGATGGCCCAGCTGGCTCGCTAGGCTCGGACGGTGGAGCCACTCGAGCAGGCCCAGGGGATCCTGGACGACGTCACGGAGCGCGTGCTCGCGGAGGTTCCCGCCGGCGCCGTCCTCTTCGACGCGCACACGCATCTGGGGGACGACATCGACGGCATGCTCGGCCGGCCCGACGAGCTGCTCGCCATCTTCGACCGGGTCGGGATCGAGCGCACCTTCTCGTTCTGCCTCGACGAGCCCGACCGCGAGCCGGCGTTCACGGCCGCGAACGACCGCACGCTCGCCTACGCGGCCGGCCAACCCCGACAGGATCATCCCGTTCGTGCGCCTCGACCTCGCCGAGAGCCCGATCGAGGAGGCCAGGCGCTGCCTCGACCTCGGCGCCCGCGGGATCAAGCTTCATCCCCGCGCCCAGAAGTTCTCGGTCGGCGACGAGCGGCTCGACGCGGTCTTCGCGCTCGCGGTCGAGCGCGAGGTGCCGATCCTGATTCACGGCGGCCGCGGGCTGCCGCCGATCGGCGACCACCTCGCAGCCCTCGTCGAGCGCTACGCCGGCGTCCGGCTGATCATCGCCCACGCCGGCATCGCGGACCTCGGCGGGCTGGCGGGCCACTTCGCGCACGTGCCGGGAGTGTTCTTCGACACCTCGGTGTGGGGCATCGTCGACCTCGTCGACCTGATGCGGCAGGTCGCGCCCGAGCAGATCCTGTTCGCGACGGACTACCCGTACGGACGGCTGCCGAACTCGCTTCTCCTCTCGCTTCGCGCGGCGAAGCTGTCGCACTTCGACGAGGCCGACCTTCGCCGCATGCTCGGCGAGACGGCACAGGGGATCGCGGACGGTGCGCCCCTGCCGGCGCTGTCACCGGCGAAGGGGCCGGCGGAGATCACGCACCCTCTGCCGCTGGCGCGCATCCACGCCTACATCGGGATGGCGACGCCGCTGCTCTGGATGCGCCAGCCGGACGTGGCAGGCGGGCTCGGCCTGGCGCTGAACGCAGCCCACGAGGCGAACATCGACGGCGTGCGCGACGCCGACCTGATCCGCTCGGCGCTCACCATCGCATCGGAGCTGTGGGTCGGGATCGGGGAGATCGAGGACCGGCAGGAGTCCGAGCGGATCGCGCGGGCGGCCCGCCAGCTCGTCCACATCGCGGACATCCTGGCCGTGACGGGGCGCTAGCAGCGGCCGAGGCGCGCTCGCGCGCTCGACGAGCGTCGCGAGCACGGTCCGCTTCCACGCGCTCTGCGGGTGCCCGGGCAGCCCGGCGAGCGGATCGGCCGGGTCGAGCGACCGCGGGATGTTGGCGACGCCGGCCGCGGCGAGCGTGAGCGCGTCACCCGTGCGGGCGGCGGCGACCGAGACGAGCGGGAACGAGAACGCCTGCCGCTCGCCGGTGCGGAGGTAGACGGACGCCTCCGGCGGGGCCGGGAGCCGCACCGCGACGACGATCTCCCCCACGGCGAGCGTGACGAGCGAGCGGTTGTCCTCGGTCGGCCGGCGGTAGAGCTCGAGCAACGGCAGCTCCCGCTCGCCGTCGGCCGAGCGCACGACGACGGTGGCGCCACACACGGCGAGCGCCGGCGCGAGGTCGGAGGGGTGGGCGGAGATGCAGTCCCCCTCCTCCAGGTTGTGCTTGCGGTGGTCGCCGATCTGGGCGTAACAGGTGTCGCCGCCGCCGAGCCAGCAGGTCCACTCCTCGCCGCGGTAGTACCAGCAGCGCGTGTGCTGGCAGAGGTTGCCGCCCACCGTTCCCTGGTTGCGCAGGAGCGGCGAGGCGGCGAGGCCGGCGGCCGTCGCCACGGCCGCATACGGCGCGAGCAGCTCGGAGCCGGCGAGCTCGGAGAGGGTCGTCGTCGCCCCGATCCGCACGCCGTCGCCGTCGGCCGCGATCCCGCCGAGCCCGGCGCCCTGCAGGTCGACGAGCAGCGACGGCGAGCGGATGCCGCGGTCGATCTGGCCGGCGAGATCGGTGCCGCCGGCGAGCACGGCCGCTCCCTCGCGCGTCAGGAGCTCGAGCGCCTCCTCCACCGATCCGGGTCGCGCGTACGTGCTCACGCGAGCGCCTCCAGAACGCGGTCGCGCGTCAGCGGCAACGCGGCGGCACGGCGCCCCGTCGCATGCGCGAACGCGTTGGCGATCGCGGCGGCCGTGGGCACGATCGGCGGCTCGCCGAGCCCCTTCGAGCCCACGTTCGGCAGGTTCGCGTCCGGAACGTTGGGGAAGTCGATCACGATCTCGGGGACGTCCGCGATCGTCAGGAGCTTGTAGTCGTCGAGGTGCGCGTTGACCGGCACGCCGGTGGTCGGGTCGAGGATCTGCTCCTCCGTCAGCGCGAACCCGATCCCCTGCAGCACGCCACCCTCGACCTGGCTCGAGGCGGTCAGCGAGTTGACGACCCGCCCGATGTCGTGGACGGCGACGATCCGCTCGACGCGCACCTCCCCGAGACCCGGATCGACGGAGACCTGCGCGATCTGGCAGCCGAACGTGTTCACGACGAACCCGTCCGGGTTCGGCCCGCGCGAGCCGGAGCCGTCGATCGTCGCGTTGCCGAGCTTCTCCGTCACCTCGGTCACGGCGGCGTCGATCGCGCCGTCGTGGGAGCGGATCCGGCCGTCGCGAACCTCGAGGTCGTCGGCGGCGATCTCGAACACGTCGCTGGCCAGCTGGAGCAGGGTCTTGCGCACCTTCGCCGAGGCCGAGCGGACTGCGGGCATCACCGACGGCGTCGTCTGCGAGCCACCCGCCATCGGTCCGTAGACGTTCGGGCCGGTGTCTCCCCCGGTGACGCGAACGTCGCTGAGCGGGAGCCCGAGCTCCTCCGCCGCCACCACCTGCGCACCCGTCAGGGTGCCGGTGCCGACGTCCTGGATGCCGGTGACGACGTGCGCGTGACCCTCGGCATCGAGGCGCACCGTCGCATGCGACGGCGGGCCGCCACCGCCCCACCAGATCTGCGTTGCACAGCCCATGCCCCGGAGGAGGCCGTCGGCCTGCGGCTCGCGCAGCGCGTCGCGCTGCTCCCAGCCGGCGAGCTCGGCTGCCCGGTCGTAGCAGGCGAGCAGGTGCTTGCTCGAGTACGGCAGCCCGCTCACCTGGTCGACGTCCGTGTGGTTGCGCCGGCGCAGCTCGAGCGGATCCATGCCGAGCGCGAGCGCGAGCTCGTCCATCGCCTGCTCGAACACCGCAGTGCCCTCCATCACGCCAGGTGCCCGGAACGCGTTCTGGGCGCGCAGGTTCGTCTTGGCGAAGAACGTCAGGGCGCGAACGTCCGCGCAGCGGTACAGCGTGCGGGCGGGGATGAGGACGGGCATCTGCCAGCCGCCCTGGCCCGCTCCGACGACCGCGTCCGCCTCGATCGCGGTGAGCGTTCCGTCCGCGGTTGCGCCGAGGCGCACGGTCTGCCGCGTCGCGCCACGGCGCCCGCCGTCGAGCTGCTCGGCGTGGCGGTCGTTGACGAGCCGCACCGGCCGGCCGGTGATCCGCGCGAGCTCGGCTGCAGCCAGGCCCTCGAAGCCGGCGACCGGCTTGGAGCCGAAGCTCCCGCCGACGAACTCTGCGAGAACCCGGACGTCGTCCTTGCGGAGCCCGAACGCCGCCGTGAGCTCCTCCCGGCACGAGAAGATTCCCTGCGTCGAAATCCAGGCCGTGAGCCGGTCGCCGTCCCACGAGGCAACGGCGCCGTGCGGCTCGAGCGGCGTCTGCACGTGTGCCGGCGTGTCGATGCGCGAGCTCGATCGTCACGTCTGCGGCAGCGAGAGCTGCCTCGGCGTCACCCCTGGCATCGTCGGACGGGTCGAACAGGAAGCGCTGCTCGTTCACGAGCCTGCTGCGGATCGACGATGTGGGGGAGCACCTCGATGTCGAGCGCCAGAGCGCGCAGCCCGGCCTGCGCCGCCTCGAGCGTCTCCGCCGCGACGACCGCGATCGGCTGGCCGGCGTACATGGGCTCGGCGGCGAGAAGCGGAGCGCGCGTCGTCAGCGAGAGCTCGCTCTCCGGGCCGATCGCCGCCCGCACACCCGGTACCGCCAGTGCTGCGTCGAGGTCGAGCGAGCGCACCCGTCCGTGCGCGACCGGCGAGCGGAGCACGGCGGCATGGAGCATCCCGGCCAAGCGAACGTCGACCGTGTACCGCACCCGGCCGGCGGCGCGGGCGTGGCCGTCGAGGCGCGGCGACGGCTGCCCGACGAGCGAGAGCTCGGCGTCGGGCGGCCAGTTCTCGGTGTCGTCCGTTTCGTCGACGAGCACCCAGACGTCCTCGTAGCGCCCCTCCATCTCCTTCTGCGTGCGAACGAAGCGGGCCGTCATGCGCCACCGGCGGCGCGCAGGATGGCGCGCTCGATCTTCGGGTAGGCGCCGCAGCGGCAGAGGTTGCCGGCCATCGCCTCGTGGATCTGCTCACGCGTCGGCTGCGGGGTGCGCTCGAGCAGGGCCGTCGCGCTGACGATCTGGCCCGGCGTGCAGAACCCGCACTGGAGAGCGTCCTCGGCGACGAACGCATCCTGCACCGCGGCTGCGCGGCCGGTCGACAGGCCCTCGATCGTCACGATCTCGTGGCCCGCGGCGGCGTCGGCGAGCAGCAGGCACGCGTTCACCGGGCGGCCGTCGACGAGCACCGCGCAGGCGCCACACGCGCCCTCGCCGCAGGCGAGCTTCGTGCCCAGAAGCTCGAGATCGTCGCGCAGAACGGCGAGCAACCGACGGCCGCCCGGCTCGACGACATGGCGCTGACCGTTGACTTCGAGCGTGATCGTCACACCTCTAGGACTACAGGCGCCCGCCTGCGCTCGTCAAGCGGGGTAGGATCCACCGGTGCGCCGCGCCCTCCCGATTCTGATTCTCGCCCTCGCGCCTGCTTGCCGCGGGCTGCGGCGGCTCGGACGACACCGCGGGCACGACCGCGACGACGCGCCACCGACACGACGGCGACCGACACGACCGCGACGGTCGGGCGCGGACGGCTGCAGCGACGTCACGGTGCCGGAGGCGCGCGAGGACGGCGGCGCGACGGAGCCGAAGGAGCGCCTCGATCCCGAGAAGACGTACAAGCTCGTGTTCAAGACCAACTGCGGCTCGTTCACGGTCACGCTCGACCAGGCCAAGGCGCCCGCCACGTCGGCCTCGCTCGTCTCGCTCGCGAAGTCCGGCTTCTACGACAACACGATCTTCCACCGCATCGTGCCGGGCTTCGTGATCCAGGGCGGCGATCCGACGCAGGCAGGGAGCGGCGGGCCGGGATATTCAGACCGTCGATCCGCCGCCGGCCGACTCGAAGTACACCGAGGGGGTCGTCGCCATGGCCAAGACGGGAGCCGAGGCGCCCGGAACGTCGGGCAGCCAGTTCTTCGTCGTCAGCGGCCCGAACGCGGCGACGCTGCCGCCGGACTACGCGATCGTCGGCAACGTGACGAGCGGCATGGACACCGTCAAGCGCATCGACGGCTTCGGCGATGTCAACGACCCGAGCGGGACGCCCACCCGCCCTGTCGTCGTCGAATCGGTGACGGTCGAGGAATCGTGAGCATCGCCGCGGTCGTGCTCGCCGCCGGTGAGGCGTCGCGCTTCGGCACGCCGAAGCAGCGCCTGCTGCTGCCCGAGGTGCTCGAGCGGCTGGAGCAGAGCCCGGTCGACGACATCGTGGTGGTCGCCGGCGCGCACACGCTCGAGACGCCTGCCCGCGTCGTCACCTGCGCCGGCTGGAAGCGCGGCCCGGGCGCGTCGCTCTCGAGCGGCCTCGAGGAGCTCGGCGACGATGTCGAGGCGGCGATCGTCGTGCTCGCCGACGGTCCCGACCTCAACCCGGAGGCGGTCGAGCGCGTGATCGCCTCCTGGCGGGCCGAGGGCGGATCGGTGGTCGCAGCCTCCTACGGTGGCGAGCGCGGCCATCCGCTGCTCATTGCCCGCGAGGCCTGGGGCATGGTTCCCGATGAGGGGTTGCGCGCGCTCGAGGCACGGCTCGTGCCGTGCGACGATCTCGGCGATCCCGGCGACGTGGACACGCCCGCGGATCTGCCGCCGCGCCTCCGCTAGCCGGCTGTCGCGCGTCAGGCGGCCGTCAGGCGCCGGCCGAGCGCAGCTGGCTCAGCTTGTCCATCAGGCCGACGGGCATCCGCTCGACCGCGGTCGTCTGCACGTACTGGCGGAGCGACACCTCGAAGCGGTAGCGGCGCCGGCAGTAGTCGCAGCCGTCGAGGTGCGACTCGGCCAGCTCGACCTCCGCGTCCGTGAGCTCGCGGTCGAGGTAGCCCTGGAGGAGCTCCTCGCAGGCTTCGCAGGGTCCGTGGCTCATGAGATCGCCTCCTCCGCAAGCTGTTGCTTCAGCAGCCGCCGGCCGCGGTGCAGCCGCGACATGACGGTGCCGATCGGGATATCGAGGATCTGGGCTGCGTCCGCGTAGCTGAACTCTCCGATGTCGACGAGGACGACCGTATCGCGGAAATCGTGCGGAAGCGAGGAAAGCGCGTTCACGATCGAGTCCTGGGAGAGGTGCTCGACGACGCGCTCCTGGTCGAGCACCTGCTCGCCCTGTGCCTCGGCCATCTTGTTGGCGAGGTAGTAGTCGCCCTCTTCGATCGGCTGCATGTCGGGCGTCCGCTGGATCTTGCGGCCGCGGTCGAGGTTGAGGTTCGTGAGGATCCGCAGGAGCCAGGCGCGGAGATTCGTGCCCGGCGTGTAGGACTGCCAACTCCTGAAAGCACGACCGTAGGTGTCCTGGACAAGATCCTCTGCCTCTTCACGTGTTGCAACGAGTCTGCGTGCGACGCGGTACACCTGGTCGGCGAGAGCGAGCGCCTCTTCCTCGAAGCGAACCCGGTCGCGAGCTTCCGCCGCGATCCGTCTTCCGTCGATTTCGGGCTCTGCCTCACCCACCATGCAACCGTATCTGTAACAGACGCATCAACGTGCATCGGCGCCCGGGTATTCCTGATTCGCGGCCCGGCGTCGCGGATCAGACGGGCTGCGAGCTCGCGGAACCCGGCCTTCGCCATCGCCGCGACGAGCGCGTCCCGCGACGTCTTCTCGTCGTCGAACTCGAGCATGACCTGGCCCATCAGGTTCGCGTTCGCGCTCTCGAGGCCGTCGTGGCCGCCGAGCGCCGCCGCCAGCCGGTTCACGCACCGCTCGCACCGGATCCCGGTCACCTGGAGTGTCTCGGACTGCGTCGCCATCTACGCCGGATGGTACCGGGGCGCCGGCCCGCCGCAGCTGCACGTCGACGTCCGCGAAGCCGATCAGCACCGGATCGTGCGTCGCGCAGATGAAGGTCGTGCCGTGCTCGTGGGCGATGTCGGCGAAGAGCCCGCCGAGCGTGAGCGCGGCGGCGACGTCGACGCGCGAGGTCGGCTCGTCGGCGATGATCACCGGCGTCCGCGCGGCGAGCGCCCGCGCGACGGCGACGCGCTCGCGCTGGCCGGCCGAGAGCAGGTCGGCGAGGCGGTCGGCGTGCTCCGCGAGCCCGACGGCGACGAGGGCGTCGATCGCGCGCTCGTGCGCGTCGATCCCCTCGATGCCGCGGATCGCGAGCCCGAGCTCGACGTTCTCGCGGGCGGTGAGGAAGCCGGAGAGCCCGGGCGACTGGCCGATGAACGCGATCGTGTCGCGGCGGAAGCGAGCCCGGGCATCGCGATCGAGCTCGGACATCGACCGGCCGCCGATCAGCACCTCGCCCTCGTCCGGAAGGTCGAGCCCCGAGACGAGCGAGAGCAGCGTCGACTTGCCGGAGCCCGGACGGCCCGGTCACGACCGAGAGCCGCCCGGGAGCGAACGTCGCCGTGAGGTCGTCGAGCGCGATGTCCTGCCCGTAGCGGCGCGTCACGCCGCGCAGCTCGACGAGCGCTCCGGCTGCTCCCTCGATGTCGGGGAGCATCGGCGCGCGTCGCCTGCGAGGCGCCGAGCGGCCGCAGCTCGACGACCCCGTCGCGCGCGGTCACCGTTGCCCGGTCGACGATCCCGGCATCGCGCAAGCGCCTCCTCCGGAATCCGCATCCAGCCGCCGCGCCCGATCACGACGGCTGCGCTCTCGCCGCTCCGCTCCTCGCTGACGCGGCCGTCGCGAATGTGGATCACGCGGTCGGCGATCGCAGCCGAGCGGGGATCGTGGCTGACGACGAGGGCCGTGACGCCTTCCTCGCGGGAGAGCTCGGCGAGGAGCGAGTAGACGGCTGCGGCGCTGAGCTCGTCGAGCTCGCCCGTGGGCTCGTCGGCGATCAGGAGCCGCGGCCGGTGGGCGAGCGCCGCGCAGAGCGCGATGCGCTGCTGCTCGCCGCCCGACAGCTCACCGGGGTGCGCGTCCGCGCGGTCGCGCAGGCCGACGCGCTCGAGGAGCTCGTGCGCCCGGGCGAGGCGCTCCTGCTCCGGAACGCCCTGCAGGCCGAGCGGGACAGCGACGAGCTCCTCGGCGGTCAGCTCGCCGGCAAGCGCGCGCCAGTAGTGCTGGTCGGCGTACCCGAGCGTCGTCGCCCGGTAGTCGGCGAGGCGGCGCTGCGAGAGCGAGCCGAGCTGCAGGCCCGCGACGGCGATGCTGCCGGCGCTCGGCCGCTCGAATCCGGCCAGGACCCGCATCAGCGTCGTCTTGCCCGATCCGCTCGGGCCGAGGATGACGCAGATCTCGCCTTCCTCGACGTCGAGCGTCAGGCCCTGCAGCGCAGCGACGCCGCCGTCCGCTCCCGGGTAGACGCAGAAGAGGTCGCGGGCCTCGATGAGGCTCATGTCCCTGCCTCCTGAGCGCGGGCAGGGCCGCGGTCGTCCCGGAATGCGCGCCGGGTCGCGAGCGCCACGAGCGCAGCCGCGAGCAGCAGGTAGGCGACGGCAGCGACGACGAGCACGCGGAGGTCGAACGACGTCTGCATCGGCAGGTCGGAGGTCGTGGCGCGCGCCGTCACCGAGACGACCCGCGTGACGAGCAACGCGAGCAGCGCCCCGGCGGCCGCGCCCGCGAGGACGCCCGCGATCCCGACGACGAGCGCCCTGACGCGAACGATCCGCCGCAGCAGGCGCGGCTCCGCACCCTGGGACTCGAGGTCGTAGAGGTCGCCTCGATCGTCCCGGAGATCGGACAGCACGGTGAGCGCGAGGCCGAGCGCGGCGAGCAGCAGCGCCACGACGGCGGCCGAGTCGAGGGCGAGGAGCGTGCCGTGCCCGAGCGGGTCGTCGCGGGCCTCGTCGAGCAGCTCCGCCCGCGAGACCGACTCGACGCCACGGAACGGCGGCTGGGCGAGAGCGGCCATGGCGGCGTCCGTGCCGCCGGAGGGAACGTCGAGCCACACCTCGTTGGTCTCGCCGGCGCCCGGCACCTGCGCGTTCACGGCGGTCTCGAGGCTCGTGATGTCACCGATCACCGCATCGCCGCTCGTGCCGGGGAAGTGGTCGACGACCGCGGCGACCCGCACCGGCACCCGCCTACCGCCGATCTCGAGCGCGAGCGTCCCTCCGACACCGCCCACGAGCGCCGCGAGCCGCGGCGTCACGAGCACGGCGGGCGGAGTCGAGTCGGTCGCCTGGCGGGCGCGGATTCGCGCATCGTTCTGCTGGTTGATCCGGTAGGTGAGCTCGACGCCGTCTCCGGCCGGGCGCAGCACGATCGCCGCCCTCGCCGAGCCACGCCTGCGCGGCGAGGCCGCCGAGGCGCAGGGAGCCGGCCAGCGGGCGGCCCGAGTCGGCTCCGCGGTCGACGAGCCGCGGCGGCACGAGCTCGAGCGCGACGAGCTTGCCGCCGCGCAGTCGCGCCGGCAGCGCTCGGTCGAAATGCGTCGGGGCATGATCCGCGAGCGGCCCGAGCTCCACGAACGTGTACCGCCCGTCGGGTGTCGCGATCGTTGCCCGGAGCGAGACGATGCCTGGCTCCGGCATCGAAGCGCAGCCGCGAGCCGAGCGGGATGCCCTTCACCGCCGCGTCGGCCGGCGGCGTCACCGCCGAGGCGAGCGAGGCCCGCGAATCTCCCGAGAAGTCGCTCCGCCAGCCGTGCAGCTGCGTCGTCTCCGCGGCGGGGAGACCGAGCACGGTGATCCCGCTGACTCCCTCGGCGTTCCCGACGCTGCCGCGAATTCGCACCACCGGCACCGCGGTCGAGCCTCCTGCCAGCGCGGCGTAGCGGGAGAGCGGCGCGGCGTCGAGCACGGGGATGAGCGACTTCAGGTCCTCGCGGACGACGATGTCGAGCGGGACGGCGAACGACGCCTGATCGCTCTCGGCCTGGACGAGCGTGGCGCGATACCCCTCGGCGAGCAGCGCCAGGGCAAACGCGAGCGTGAGGAAGGCAACGGTGACGGCAGCCGCACCCGGCCCACGGCCGAGCGTCACGGCTGCGAGGCGCGCCCCGACGCTGCGGTGGAGCAGGCGGCCGGCCAGCCGGACGAGCGGGCCGAAGAGGCGCGCCGCCGCGACGGCGGCCGCGAACGCGATCAGGCCGGGCAGGAGGAGCAGGACGAGACCTGCGTTCTGGCTCTCGGCGAGCCGCGACTGGTCGGCCGCGCCGCCGAGCAGGGCCGCAACGACGAGCGCGATCGAGCCGACCGCGGCGACATCGAGCAGGCCGAAGCGGCTCTCGGCCCGGGCGGGCATCGACGTCGCGACCGCAACGACCAGCGTCGCGAGCACGACGACGCCCGCCGCGACGGCGAGCCCGGCCGGCGAGAGGACGCTCTCACGGAGCACGGCACCGACGGGAGCGCCCGCGCGGCTCGCCGCCAGCGCGCCCACCGCGACGCCGACGAGCCAGCCGATCACCGCGCCGGCCACGGCGACGATCGGCACTCTCGGTCACGGTGAGGAGCCGCAGCTGCCAGCGCCGCGCCCCGTACCACGTAAGCCTCCGCCTCGCCGCCTCGAGATCCCGCCTCATGCTCCGCGCCGCGAGGACCGCGAAGGCGAAGAGCAGGGCCGCAGCCTCGCCGCCGACGAGCAACAGCCTCCGGCCGGCGACGGTGGCCGACCTCTCCGTCGCCCGGAGCTCCTCGACCGGAGCCTGCACGCTGAAGCCGATCGAGTCGCCGGCCAAGCGCTGCCCGCGCCCGCTCGCTCCGCGAGACGAGGCCGTCGATCTCCCAGAGCCGTGGCCGCCCCGCGGCGAGCGGCCACATCCACGCGTAGCTGCGGTACGTGTTCGCGGTCGCGGGTGCCCGCGTGAGCGCCTCGATCCCCTCGGCGACGACGAGCGGCGCGGGCTGTGGCCGGTGGTACGACGCCCCCTGTTGCAGCGCCGGAGCGAGCTCGCGATCCTCGAGCGCGTTGTCGGTCGGCGCGAGGAAGTCGCCGAAGAGCTGGCTCGAGCGGAGCGTCCCCGTCCCGACCTGCACGAGCCGCAACCCGGGCGCGTTCGGCAACGTGCCGGTCCCGCGCAACCGCAGCACCTCGCAGCGCGTGGGCGTGCAGGCACGCGGAAGGCGTCCGCTCGTCAGGTGGACGTACGGCGCCAGGCCGTCCACGCCGGCCAGGGAGACGAAGTGCCCGGCGACCGTGCTCTCGCGAAAGAGGACGATCGGCGTCGGGCCGGGAAGGCCGATGCTCGTCGAGCTTCGAGCGCACGGTCGCATCGATCGTGGGATACGCCTGCGCGGCGCCGACCGGGACGCCGAACCACACCGCCCGCACCGAGCGCGACGCCGCCGGGATGCGCTCGACCGCCTGCGAGACGCTCCGGTCCTGCGCGATCTTCGTCCCCGCGAGCACGCCGATCAGCACGGCCGTTCCGATCGCAATCCCGACAGCGGCGAGGAGCGCTCCCGACGAGCGGCGACGGACCCGGCCGAAGGCGAGGCCGACGACGTAGAGCGTCGCCCTCATGCGGTGGCCTTCCGGCGCCGGTAGCCGGCCGTCTTCGAGCGGTTCCCGCAGATCGTCATCGAGCACCAGTTGGAGGACCGGTTGCGCGACTGGTCGTAGAAGATCCACCCGCACGTGTCCTTGCGGCACGCCTTGAACCGCGACCACGTTCCCGCCTGCGCCGAGGCAACCGCGATCGCGGCGAGGGTTGCGAGCGCCCGGTCGACGCCCTCCCCTGCCGGAGCGAGGGTCGGCATGCCGTCGGTCCCGATCGCGAGCCCGAAGCGGAGCGGGCCGAGCTCGGCCAGCGCTGCCGCCGCGGTGGCCGGCTCCGGCGGCCGGCCCGTGGTGTTGGCGAGCGCGAGCGTCCGCAGGCACGACCGCAGCGTGCGCGCCCGGAGAAACGCGTCGGAGGATGCGGGTGCCGCACCCGGATCGAGCAGCCCGCGCTCCACGAGCCAGGCCGACAGGGCGGCCGGCGAGCCGAGATCGTCCTGTGCCCACTCCGGGATCTCCGTGTTGACGAAGTCCTGCAGGAGGTCGAGGGGCGCCGGGGCGGGCGCCCGCCCGGCTGGCTGGAACCCGGTCACGCCGCCACGCTACGGATCGGTCGCCGCCGTGTCAACACCGCCAAACGCATCACGGAGGTGTCATTGACACCACCGTTGTTCGAAACGGTGGTTGCTAGTCCCGGCCGCGCACGCCGTGGACCGGCCGGCCGGCCGCCTCCCAGGCGTAGTACGAGGCGCTCGGGCCGAACGACTGCTCGTACTGCACGACGCGGGGATTGCGGCCCACCTCCATCGCCCGCTGGGCGTGCCAGAGGAGATTGGGATCGTCGCGCTCCTCCCAGACGAGCACGAGATGGGCGGCCGTCATGTGCCCGGCGACGAACGTGCAACCCGCAGCGGGGCACGGGAACGGATCGGTGCGGATGCAGTACCAGCCGAGGTAGTCGTCGGAGCCGTCGTCCTCCCAGAGCTCCTCGTCCTCGACCATGTGCTCGCTCTCGAGCACCAGCGATCCGCGCTCAGGCCTCTCTTCGTCGCTCACGGCCGCACGATAACCACAGCGGCGTGGTGCGCGCCGGGCCGCATCAAGCCTCTAGAACCGACGAGACCCCCGGTGCTCTAGGCCGGGGGTCTCGTCGTGTCGGTTGCCGGCCCAAAGGGGATAGGGCCGGCGGCAGGGGCGGCTACTGGGAGGGGGAGGTCGGTTGCCGCCCGAGGGTCACGGTGACGGTCTTCTTCGCGCCACCGCGGTAGATCTCCAACTCGATCTTGTCGCCAGGCTTGTGGGAGGCGATCACGTCGCGAAGCTCGTCGATCGACGCGACCGACTTTCCGTCGGCCGAGACGATCACGTCGCCGCCCATCCGGAAGCTCTCTCCGGCGATCACGGCCTGCTTGGTGCCGACCTTGAGGCCGGCGCCCGCGGCACCCGACCCGTCGTTCACCGTCTGGATCACGAGACCCTTGCTGACAGGCAGGTTGAACGACTTCGCGATATCGGGGGTGATCGCGATCGCGGAGACGCCGAGGTAGGCGTGGTCGACCTTGCCCGACGCGAGCAGCTGGTCGATCACGGACTTGACGGTGTTCGACGGGACGGCAAAGCCGATGCCGACGTTGCCGTCGCCCGCTCCGCCGGTCTCGATCTGGGAGTTGATGCCGATCACGGCGCCGCGCGTGTTGAGCAGTGGGCCGCCGCTGTTGCCGTGGTTGATCGCGGCGTCGGTCTGGATCACATGGTCGATCGAGTAGCCGTTCGGCGCCTTGACCGCGCGCTGGAGGGCGCTGACGATGCCGGTCGTGACGGTGCGCTCGAGGCCGAACGGGTTGCCGATCGCGACGACCGGGTCACCGACCTCGACCTGGGTCGAGTCGGCGAGCGAGAGCGGCGTGAGCGCATCGGGGCTCGCATCGACCTTGAGCAGCGCGACGTCGGTGGACGGGTCGCTGCCGACGAGCGTCGCCTTCAGCGTGTCGTCGTTCGAGAAGCGCACCTCGATCGAGGTCGCTCCGTCGATGACGTGGAAGTTCGTGACGATGTGGCCCTCCTTGTCGAGCACGAAGCCCGAGCCGAGAGCCTGGGACGACTGCTGGAACTGGCCGTCGGACGATGTCGAGGCGCCGATCGTGGTCGTGATCTGGACGACGCCGGGGCCCATGCGCTTGTAGATCTCGTTGACCGTCAGGCCGGGGCCGGAGGCAGCGGGAACCGTGGCGGGAGCTGCGCTCGAGGTCTGCTCGACGACCGTCGTCGAGGAGCCCGTGTCGAGCGCGCCGACCGCTGCCGCGCCGCCGAGGGCGACACCGCCGCCGAGCACCGCGGCAGCTGCGAGCAGCACGAAGGGCCGCGAGGCGGACTTCGTCCGTGGCGGCTCGTTCGACGGGGGCGTGCGCTCTGGCTCCGCCGGGGGCATCGGGGTCGGCGCTGTAGGCCAGCTCGAGGTTTCCATCTACCTCTGTTATACGGGCAGGGTCGTAAACCCCTGGTTAGTGGCTGTTAAGCACGCGTTGCGAGTCGATGGGAGCGACCTGAGAATGCGGGTCCCGCGCGACTGCGCGGGCGCCGCTCACGAGTGGTGGCGGGGCAGGGGCAGGACTGCGTACAACCTCGTGCCTCGCCTCTCCGGGCTCTCGATCGTGAGCGTGCCGCCGAAGGCGGAGACGCGTTCGGCGAGCCCTTCGAGCCCACCGCCGGTCGTCAGGCAGGCGCCACCGCACCCGTCGTCGCTGATCTCGACCGTGATCGTGTCGACGTCCTCGCGCACGCTCACGGTCGCTGCCGTCGCGCCGGCGTACTTGGCGGCGTTCGCGAGAGCCTCGGCGACGAGGTAGTACGCGCACGCTTCGAGCTCGGGGTCGAGGCGCGAGCCGGGCATGTCGAGCTCGACCGGCAGCACACCGTCGAGCCGCGGCACGAGCTGCTCGACAGCCGCCGCGAGGCCCTGCTCCGCGAGCACGGACGGGTGGAGGCCGCGGGCGAGCTCGCGGATCTCGCTGACCGCGAGCGCGAGCTGCTCCTCGGCCCGCTGCAGGAGCTCCGCCGCGCCGTCGCCGCCGCGGGCCATCCGGGCCGACGCGACGCGAAGTGCCTGGAGGGCGACGATCAGCCGCTGCTGCGCGCCGTCGTGGAGGTTCCGCTCGAGCCGCCGCCGCTCCGCGTCGCGGGCGCGCACGAGCCGATCGTGCGCGGCGCGGAGCTCGCGCTCCGTCTGCCTGAGCTCGGTCGCGTCCCGCACGATCGTCACGACCTGGTTGTCGTCGATCGGCACCACCCTGGCCTCGAACTGGCGCCGGTCGCCGCGGATCGTCGGCAGCACGTAGCCGAGCGTCTGCAGCTTGCCCGTCTCGAGCGCCTCCCGGATCGTCGCCATGAGGGGCTCGGCGACCTCCGCCGGAAGCAGGTCGTCCATCCTGCCGCCGACGACATCCTCCCACGGATTGGCGAGGAGCTCGGCGTCGCCGACGAAGTCGACGTAGATGCCGTCGGCCGTGATGCGGAACATCAGGTCGGGGATGGCGTCGAGCAGGGCGCGCATGCGCGCCTCGACATCCGGTCCCGCGGCAGTCAGGTGGTGCTCTTCCATCGCCCGAGCCTACGCCCGGAGTCAGCTGCCCCCGAGCTCCACGGCGATGTCGACGAGCGCGCGAACGTCGTCGTCGTCGGTGCGGAAGTTGACGAAGCACGGCCTCAGGCCGACCTTGCCGTCGACGGTGGCGGGCGCCACCCAGACGCGCGTGTCGTCCTGGAGGGTGCGCACGAGCAGCGCGTTCGCAGCGTTCAGATCGGTCGTCGGAGCCGAGGTGCCGGAACGGGACGATCGAGAGCGGCGGCGGGCCGCAGAGAGGCTCGAGCTGGTCGTGCTCGAGCACGAGCTCGTAGAGCAGCCGCGCCTGCCGCAGGTTGTCCTCGACCGCGACCCGGAATGCCTCGGCTCCGTGGGCGCGGAACGCGAGCCAGAGCTTGAGCGCCCGGAACGGGCGGGAGTACTCGAGCGTGATGTCGACCATGTGGCCCGTGCGCTCATGCGGGATGTACGCCTCCTCGTGGGCGAACGCCTGGATCAGGTCGTCGCGGTTGCGGACGAGGAGCACTCCACACGCCTTCGGCAGGTAGAGCCACTTGTGCGCGTCGAGCGTGACCGAGTCGGCGCGGTCGAGGCCGGCGAAGAGATGGCCGGCAGACGGCGTCGTGGCAGCGGGCAGCCCGTAGGCGCCGTCCACGTGCAGCCAGACGCCCAGCTCGGCGCAGACGTCGGCGAGCGCACCGATCGGATCGACGGCGCCGGTCAGCGTCGTGCCCGCCGTCGCCACCACCGCGACGGGCACGCGGCCGTCGGCGCGGTCGGCCCGGATCGCGTCGCGCACCGCCTCGGGCGGCAGCCTGCGGTCTCCGTCGATCGGCAGCGACCGCACGTTCGCCGAGCCGATCCCGAGGATCTCGGCTGCGCGCTCGATCGAGTAGTGCGCCTCGCTCGAGCAGTAGAGCGTCGCCTGGGCATTCCCGAGACCGTGGTGGCGGGACCCGGGAATCGCGCGCTCGCGGGCCGCGGCGAGGGCCGTCATGTTCGAGACGGTGCCGCCGCTCGTGAAGGCTCCACCCTGGGCCGGGAAACCCGACGAACTCCGCCACCCAGCGGATCGCCTGATCCTCGACCTCGGTCGCGGCCGCCGCCCACACCGCGAGGTTGACGTCGAAGCACGAGGCGAGGAGGTCGCCGAGCACGCCGATCTCGAGCCCCGACGAGCCGACGAAGGCGAAGTAGCGAGGACGCGTCTGGGCGAGCGACTCGTCGAGCACCCGGCGCGCATCCTCGAGCACCTCGAGCGCGCTCGTCGGAGCCTCGGGCAGCGCCGCTTCGAGCAGCACCTTGAGCCGGTCGTCGATCGGCGGCTCGTTCGCACGAGCGTGGTCGAAGCTCGCCCAGCCCTCGGCGACGATCTCGGCCGCGCGCTCGAGCGCCTGCTCCCGGGTGACGTCGAGGCGGAGGCTCACGCGTGCAGCGTAGAGATGTCGGCGACCACGCGTCCGGCCGTCGTCACCGACGAAGCCGCGCCATCAGGCGTCCCAGCGCACGTGGAGGTGCTGCGGGGCCCGGAACTCCCAGCCGCTGAACACGGCCGGCCGGTCGGGATCGGGCCGGAGGTTCGGAAGCCGCTCGAAGAGCCGCTGCACCGCGATCCGCATCTGGACCCGCGAGAAGTGATGGCCCGAGCAGAAGTGAGGGCCGAACCCGAACGCGGCGTGATTGCGTCTCGGGCGGAAGAGGTCGTACGCGTCGGCGGTCGGCCCCCAGATCTCCTCGTCCCGATTGGCCGAGGAGACGAGCGCTCCGAGATTTGCGCCCGACCGGGAGCGTCGACGCCGCCGAGCTCGGTCTCGACGAGCGCGCGACGGGTCTGCGTCCCGATCGGCGAGACCCAGCGCAGCCCTTCCTCGATCGCATCACGGACGAGCCCGCCAGGGTCGGCCGCGACGGCAGCCGCCTGACCGGACTCGAGCAGCCCGGCGACGGTCGAGCCGGCTGCGTGCCCCGGCTCCTGCATCCCACCGAGCAGGATCACCTTCAGCGTCGGCAGAACCGCCGCCACGCGCTCGTCGAACGAGCCCTCGGCATGCTGCAGCATCGTCGCGATCATGCTCGCGTCGGGTGCCTCCCACAGCCGCTCGAGGACGGGCGCGAGCTCGCGGTCGATGTCTGCCCCGGTCGCGTCCGAGACGGCCCACCTGGCGGGGTCGTCCTCGAAGTTGATCGCGCCGAGGGCGAGACCGTGGAACCACCGCCGCAGGGTGTCGCCGTCGAGCTCGCCGAGGCCGAGGACGCTCCCGAGCGAGAGCACCGAGACCGGCTCGAAGTACTCGCTCATCAGCTCCGCCTCGCCACGGTCGGCGATCGCGTCGAGGCGCTCCTCGACGATCGCCGCGACGAGCTCGCGGCGCGGTCGCCTCGACGACGCGCGGCCGCATCGACGGGTCGAGCATGGCGCGGAGCTTCTTCTGCGGCGGGCCGTCGAGCACGAGGATGCTCGGCCCGCCCATCACCCGGTCGAGCGGCGACGGGGTCACCGACGAGTCGATCAGCTCCGGGTGGGTCGTTGCGAGCTCGACGTCGGCCCAGCGCGTCACGAACCAGAGGCCGACGGCCGGGACGAAGCAGACGGGAGCCTCGCGGCGCATCCGCGCGTAGATCGGATACGGATCCTCGTCGAGCTGCTCGACGGTGATCTGCGCAGCCCAGGCTTCGACGGCGCTCATCCGCCGATCTCCCCGACCCGTTCGACCACCTCGCGACACCAGGCCGGGTAGAGAGCGAGGTCGTCGACGAACTGCGAGGGCTTGATGCAGAACGTCGTGAATCCGCGCTCGAGCTGCGCCGGGATGGACGCGATCGCCGGCTCGAGCGGCGATGGGCTCGAGTCGTCGGGGAAGACGGCGCGCATGCCGCCGACGAGCTCGAGCTCCGCGAGGTCGCGGCCCGCCGCGGCGAGGCCGTCCCGGAGAGCCACCAGGTCGTCGTCGGACGGCTGGCCCAGCGGATGGAAGCCGTGGGCGTAGCGGACGATCCTCCGCAGGAGGCGTGGGTGCACCGACTCGCCGCCGAGCCACAGCCGCGGCCCGTCGGGACGCCAGGCCTTGGGCTCGAAGTACACGTCCTCGTAGGCGTAGTGCTCGCCGGCGAACGAGGCGGGCGTGTCGCGCCAGAGGCCCTCCCAGGCCGCGAGGTGCTCGTCGAGCAGCGCGCCGCGCTTCGAGAACGGCACGCCGAGCGCCTCGTACTCGTCGCGATGCCAGCTGACGGTCGGCTGCACGACGAGGCGGCCTTCGGAGAGGAGGTCGAGCGTGCCGAGCTCGCGGGCGAGCAGGAGCGGATGGCGCAGCGGCGCGATCACGGCGCACGCAGCGAGCCGCATCCTGGTCGTCGCAGCGGCGATCGCCGAGAGCAGGACGAGCGAGCTCGGCCACGGCATCGCCGGATCCTGGTTCCCGGGCATCGCATAGTCGCGGGGATTCCCCATGATCCCCTCGGCCCCGGCGCTCGGGCCGAGCACGATGTGCTCGCTCACCATCACCGCGTCGAACCCTGCCTCCTCGGCGACGACCGCCATCTCGACGAGCCCGCGGAGGTCGCGCGGCGGCGTGAGCGTCCAGTTCTCGCTCAGGACGAGGACGAGCTTGATGTCGCTCAGCGCGGCACCCCGGCAACGAGCGCCGCGGCAGCGTCGACCGCGGCGCGCTGATGCGGCAGCGAGCTCCTGGCCCGGGATGTCGGCGAGGTAGGCGAACGGATCGTCGATACCGGCCGAGAGTCCCGACAGCGCCTCGATCACCGAGAGCCCGCAGAACGGCACGTGCCCGGCCGAGTAGCCACCTTCGTGCGAGGCGACGAGCCGGCCGTCACAGAGTCGGCCGGTCACGTCGAGCAGGCGCTCGGTCATCGCGCCGAATGCAGCGGCCGGAAGCAGCATCCGCCCGAGTGGATCGAGCGCGCCCGCATCGAAGCCGCACGCGATCACGACGAGCTCGGGCGCAAACGCCTCGAGCGCCGGGACGACGACGCGGTCGATCGCGTCGAGGTACGCACCCGTGCCCGATCCCGCCGGCAGCGGCACGTTGAGGGTCGTGCCTGCTCCCTCGCCCGCTCCGGTCTCGCTCAGCGAGCCCCGAGCGCGCGGGGTAGAGCCCGTCCTGGTGCAGCGAGATCGCGAGCACCGAGGGGTCGTGCCAGAAGATCGCCTGGGTGCCGTTGCCGTGGTGCACGTCCCAGTCGACGACGGCCACCCGACCGAGGCCGCGCGCTGCCTGGGCGTGCCGGACGCCGACGGCCACGTTCGCGAAGAGGCAGAAGCCCATCCCCCGGTCCGGTAGCGCGTGGTGGCCCGGGGGGCGAACGAGGGCGTAGGCGTTGGCGACCTCCCGATCGAGCACCGCATCGATCGCAGTGATCGTGCCGCCGGCCGCGAGCTGCGCGATCGGGAAGGAGCCGTTGCCGAACGGCGCTTCGCTGCCGGCATCGCCGCCGCGGCCGGTCGAGAGCTCGCGGATGCGCTCGACGTACTCCGGCGCATGAACGCGGCAGAGCTCCTCGATCGTCGCCGGACGCGGTGCCAGCAGCACCAGGTCGTCGGTCAGGCCGGTCGCGTCGAGCAGGTTCTTGAGCCGCCGCTTGGTGGCGGGGCTCTCCGCATGCTCACCCGGCTCGAGCCACCCGCCCGACGGCAGCTCGGACGCCCCCGAGCCGGTGTCGTGCCACATCATCCGCTCGTGCCACACGAGCCCGGTCGCGCTCATCGTCAGGCGGTCGTGCCGTCGGCGATCTGCAGCGTCTTGAGATCGGAGTAGAAGTCGAGGGCGAAGTCGCCGCCCTCGCGGCCGATGCCCGAGATCCCGATCCCCCCGAACGGAGCCGTCAGATCGCGCACGAGGAACGTGTTCACCCACACGGTGCCGGCGCGAACGGCCCGGCCGACCCGCTCGGCGCGCTCGGCCGAGCCCGTGTAGATGATCCCCGAGAGGCCGTAGGGGGTCGAGTTGGCGAGGGCGATGCCCTCGTCCTCGTCCGCAAAGGTCTGGACCGTGAGAACGGGCCCGAAGACCTCGCGCTGCACGATCTCGCTCTCGTTCGAGCGCGGGACGACGAGCGTCGGCTCGTAGAAGAGCCCGCCGCGCGCGGCGGGGTGCCCGCCGCGGACGATCTCGTCGCCGTTCGCCCGCGCCCGCTCGACGAAGCCGGCGACCCGGTCGAAGTGGTCGCGATGGATCAGCGGGGTGACGGTGGTGTCGTCGTCGCGCGGGTCGCCGAGAACGTGCTCGTCGGCGAAGCGGTGAAAGAGCTCGAGGAACTGCTCGGCGATCGACTCCTGGACGAGGATGCGGGTGCCGGCGAGGCAGACCTGGCCGGCGTCGTCGAACTGGCCCGCCGCCTTCCGCGCGGCCGCCTCGAGGTCGCAGTCGTCGAAGACGAGGAGCGGCCCCTTGCCGCCGAGCTCGCCGGTGAAGGGGACGATGTTCTTCGCTGCGGCGACGCCGATGTGCCGGGCAGTCTCGGGCGAGCCCGTGAACGAGACGCGTCGCACCCCGGGATGCGACACGAGCGCAGCGCCGATCTCCTCGCCGATCCCCTGCACGATGTTGAAGACCCCGGGCGGAAAGCCCGCCTCGTCGACGAGGTCGGCGAGCAGCGAGCACGAGAGCGGCGACCACTCGGCGGGCTTGAGGATCATCGTCGAGCCGGCCGCGAGGGCCGGCGCGGTCTTCCAGGTCGAGAGCATGAACGGTGCGTTCCACGGCGTGATCACGACGGCAGGCCCGCTCGGCATCCGGATCACGCGGTTGTGGGTGCCGTTCGAGTCCCACACGCGCTCCTCGTAGGCGACCGCGAGGTCGGCGTAGCTCCGGTAGTTGCGCGCGCCGCGGTTGATCAGTCGTGCCTTGAGCGATCGCAGCAGCATCGCCATGTCGACGCACTCGACCGCAGCGAGCCGGTCGACGTTCGCGTCGATCAGGTCGGCGAGCCGGTGGAGGTAGGCGGCGCGCCCGGAGGCGCCGAGGGCCGCCCAGGCCGGGAAAGCCTCTGTCGCCGCTGCAACGGCGAGATCGGCCTCCCGCTGCCCGCCGCGCGCGATCTCGCCGAGCGGCTGCTCGTCGATCGGGGAGATATCGGTGAACGTGCTCCTCGCTCGCAACGCGCTCGCCGCCGATGAAGTGATCCGGCGAGACATCGACGCCTGCGACCGAGATCCGCTCGGCTCACGGCCGACTCCTCCGCCGGCGACGCTCCGGGGGAGGCTGAAGCCGCTCCCCTCCGTCGAAGGCCAACGCCGCCACGTCGACCACGGTGCTGCCGCCGTCGACGGAGATCACCGCTCCCGTCACGGACGCCGCGTCGTCCGACAGCAGCCAGCCGGCCGTTCCTGCGATCTCCTCGGGCGTGCTCGGCCGCCGGAGCGGCACGTCCTTCGTCGCAACCGCGTATGCCGCCTCGCGCGACGGCAGGCCCAGGTCATCCATCTCCCCGTCCGCCATCGGCGTCCGCACCCAGCCGGGGCAGATGCAGTTCGCACGCACGCCGTCCGGGCCGTGGTCGAGTGCGATGCACTGCGTCAGCATCACCAGAGCGGCCTTCGACGAGCAGTACGCGAGGCTCGAGGGAGCTGCCCGCAGGGCCGAGACCGATGCGATCGTGACGATTGCGCCACGGCGCTCGAGCAGGTGTGGAATCGCAGCCCGAGCCGTCAGGAACGCGCCCGTCACGTTGACGCGGAAGATGTCCTCGAAGAGGCCGGGCTCCATGTCGACGAGCGAGCCGTAACCGGCGATCCCGGCGTTGAGGACGAGCGCGTCGAGCCCGCCGAAGCGGTCGACCGCCTCCGCGACGGCCCGCTCCGCATCCGCCTCGACGCCCGTGTCCGCGACGATCGCGAGCCCGCCGGTCTCTGCTGCGACGTCCCGGATCGGGCCCTCGCGCCGGCCGGTGACGACGACGTCGAACCCGTCTTGCGCCAGCCGTCGCGCGACGGCAGCCCCGATGCCGGTGCCTCCGCCGGTGACGAGCGCAACCCGGCTCATGCGCGCAGATCCTTGACGATCTCCTGGTCGTCGACGGTGTACCCGAACGTGAAGCGGAAGCCCTTGCCGATCCGGACGGGCGCGAGCAGGTCGTGCTCCTCGTGGTCGGAGCCGAAGAGCTCGAGCGTCGCGCTTCCCTCCCAGACCGGCGAGACGCACCCGGTCGCGGCTGCGGGAGCGGGCGAGCTCGTGCACGGCCGGGTCGTCGTGACGACCGGCCTCGAGCCGGGCGAAGTGGCGGACGTTGACGATCGGCGGGTCGTTGTGGGTCGGGCCGCTCTCGGAGATCCGATCGAGGGTGACTGTCGCCTCCGCGACCCGGCGCTCGTAGGCGGCGCAGGTGGCGCCGAAGGTGGCCCCCGCCTTGACGCCGGGGTCGGCCGGGCTGTCGAGGCCGAAGGTGCGCGTGATCCAGATCGAGCCGAGCTTCTTCGGGAACCCCTGCAGCCAGCCGCGGGTGAGCGCGAAGTCGCGGTCGACCCAGATGAACGGGCACGTCGTCACCTCCTCGCCGTCGAGCAGCGCGTTGACGACGACGAACGCCTCCTTGTACTGCGAGCGCGAGGGATCGAGCAGCTCGCCGCCGGCCGACGAGCACGACTGCCAGTCGGCGAAGACGAAGGCGCAGCGGCCCGGATCGGGGTGCGGGTCCAGGCCGGCCGGCAGGCACGAGACGGCCTTCTCCGGGTCGGCCCAGAACTCGACGACGAGGAAGTCGCCGACGTAGTGCCACGGCGGATAGGGGACGAGCGAGGAGCGCCCCTCGGGCGAGCGCGGGATCGTGTAGCCGCGTGAGCGGCACTACGAGACCTCCTCCAGCGGCGGCAGAACCTGGCCGCGCGTCTCGAGGCTCTCCCGCTCGTACTCGATCGCGACCGGGTCGAAGCGGAAGTACGAGCGCGGCGGCAGCGGCCCCCACGTGTTCGACGAGTAGCGGTCGTCCGGATAGACGCGCGGCACGTGGTCGTCCTGGAGCTGCTCCATGTCGCAGTAGAGCTCGACGAAGCACTCCTCCTCGACGATCCGGACGTAGCTCGCGATGTTCCCCGCGATCCCGTGACGGGCCGGCCCCCAGCCGAGCCAGCGACCGTGGCGGGCGAGGTGGTCGAGCATGTCCCGCATCTTCCCGATGTCGACCGTCTCGAACGCGAGGTGGTGGAAATGCGCGTAGCCGAGGTCGACGAGCGCCATCACGTGGTGGTCGGAGTTGACGTGAAACCAGACCCCGGCCTCGCCGAGCCAGTCGGAGACGCGCATCCCGAGAACGTCGACGTAGAACCGGACGCCGGCCTGGATGTCGGCCGTGAGGCTGTTGACGTGGCCCAGCTTCCTGGCTCCGCCGAGGTGAACGGTGGTCGAGGGTCGCGCGTGCTGCGGCCGGCGGTCGGCCTCGCTCGCGGGGACGCGGTAGGGCATCACCTGCACGAGACGGCCGTCGGGGTCGGCCAGGAACAGCGATCCCTCGCGCTCGTCCCACGCGACATCGAGGTCGTCGAAGTGCGCCCGCGCGTCGTCGAGCGAGCACTCCAGCGCCAGCTCGAACGCGTAGTGGTCGAGCCCGGGGACGGCAGCTTCGACGAGCTCGAGGCAGTACGGCTCGTCGTTGCAGGCGAGGAGCGCCCGCCCGCCGTCCCGCGAGCGCTCGACGAGCGCGAACTGCAGCTGCCACCGTGCCGACGCCTCGTCGAGGTCGGCGACGCGCAGGCACACGTGGTCGAGCCGGTGGAGCCGGATCACGGCTCGCGGCCCTCGGCGACCATCCGCTCGGCCTCGTCCTCGGGAATGGCGAGCGCGACGTGGAGCGTCTGGGCCGAGACCTGCATCTGCTCGCCGGGGCCGGCGAGATCGACGTCCCACTCCTCGATCGTGTTCGTCAGCCGGCCGATGCCGGAGATCTCCACCTCGACGACGTCGCCGGGCTTCATCGGCCGCGAGTTCGCAGGCGTGCCCGTGAGGATCACGTCACCCGGCTCGAGCGTGATCAGCCGGCATAGATCGGCGAGCTGGTAGGCGACCGTGAACAGCAGGTCGTCCGCCGTCGCTTCCTGCACGACCTCGCCGTTGAGGTACGTGCGCAGCGTGTAGTCGGTGGGGTCGAACTCCGCCGCCGGCACGAGCTCCGGCCCGAGCGGCAGGAAGCCGTCGTGGCCCTTCACCCGCAGCATGGCGCCGCGGTCGGCGTGACGGAAGTCGTGCATGCCGATGTCGTTGGCGCAGGTGTAGCCGCCGACGAAGTCGAGCACCCGTTCGATCGGCACGCCCTTCATCCGCTCGCCCACGATCACCGCCAGCTCGCCCTCGTAGTTGAGGAAGCGCGCGCCCTTCGCCATCAGCACCGGCCGGCGATGCCCGTTCAGGGTCGTCGGCGGCTTCATGAAGTACGAGGGCTCGGGCGGCGTCCTGGCGTCGTACTCGCGCACGCGGCTGCCGTAGGTGAGGTGCACCGCGAGGATCTTGGACGGGCTCGCGGGCGCGAG
This sequence comes from uncultured Thermoleophilia bacterium, assembly GCA_963751875.1. GTDB lineage: Bacteria > Actinomycetota > Thermoleophilia > Gaiellales > Gaiellaceae > Gaiella. Next base: position 17,760 of record CAVVWG010000019.1, on the reverse strand, counting down.
ATACAGCGCCTCGGCCTCCGGGATCCGCACGCCGTCGGAGAGCACGATCTCGTCGCCGTCGATACCGCCCCAGCGCTCCTCGCCGGCGATCTCGACCCGGACGCAGCGGCCCGAGGGGCTACAGATGGGAAGCATATTCCTCGATCTCCCACTGGGAGACGATCTCGACATCGAGCTCGCCGACCGCCTCCGTGAATCGCTCGACCTCGAACCGCTTCATCGCGAGGAACGTCGAGACCAGCTGGTCGCCGAGCCTGCCGGTCAGCACCGTGTCCGCCTCGAGCGCGTCGAGCGCGTCGCCGAGGCTCGCCGGCAGCGTCGATCCTGCATGCGCGTCGTCGAGCCGGTAGGCATCGCCGACGACCGGATCGGGCGGAGTGAGCTCGCGCTCGATGCCGTCGAGCCCGGCCAGCAGGAGCGCGGCGGTGATCAGGTGCGGGCAGGCCGAGCCGTCCGCCGTCCGGATCTCGACCCGGGCCCGCGAGCCGCGCTCGTTCGGAACGCGACAGAACGCCGTGCGGTTGTCGTGACCCCAGTTCGCATGGGTCGGGGCGAGGCTGTCGGGGAGGATCCGCTTGTAGGCGTTGATCGTCGGCCCGAGCAGCGCCTGCAGCCCCGGCGCGTGCTCGATCACGCCGGCGATGAACTGCGCCGCGAGCGGGCTCAACCCCGCGGGACCGCCCTCGTCGGCGAACGCGTTGCGACCGAGCGTCATCGTTCAGCGAGAGGTGAACGTGGAAGCCGGATCCGCCCTGGTCGGCAAATGGGCGGCCCATGAAGGTCGCGAGCAGGCCCTCCCGCACGGCGATCTCCTTGACCGCTGCCTTGAGCATGAACGCGCGGTCGGCCGCGTCGAGCGCCTCCGAGTGCTTCACGTTGATCTCGTACTGGGAGTTCATGAACTCGTGGTTCGCGGCGAATGCCTGCAGCCCGAGGTCGTCGCACCAGAGCAGCATCTTGAGCACGATCTCCCGCGGATCCGAGACGGCGCCGACCGTGTAGACGCGGGAGAGCTCGTCGACGTAGCGGCGAAGGCCGTTCTCCGCCGCGGGGTCGCGCTCGGCGAGGAAGAACTCGAGCTCCGGGGCGACGATCGGCGTCAGGCCCCGCGCGGCGTACTCGTCGACGACCCGGCGCAGCAGCGCTCGCGGGCACGACGGCCAGTGCTCGGAGCCGTCGAGCGTCCAGGCCTCGCCGAGGCACCAGGCAACCTCGGGCTGCCACGGCACGGCGCGGAGCGTGTCGAGGTCGGGCTTGATCGCGAAGTCGACGTAGCCCACCTCGCCGCCGACGACCGGCGTGTGGCGGAGGTCGGTCCCCATGACGGCCGCGCAGAAGGTGACCCCCTCCTCGACCATGCCTTCGAAGTGCCCGATCGGGATGTCCTTGCCGCGCGCGACGCCGTGCAGATCGGTGTAGAGCAGCCGAACCGCGCGGACGCCGAGCCCGCCCATCGTCCGGACGGCTGCTTCGGCCTCGTGGTGTTGACTCAACTCCGTGCCTCCTTGGTTTTCAGGAGCGCACCTGCACCGGCAGGCGCTTGATGCCGTTGAAGAAGTTCGAGCGCAGGCGCGTCGGCGGGCCTGCGAGCTCGATGCGATCGAGGTACGGGATCATCTCCTCGAGCCAGATCTTCACCTCGAGCTTCGCCAGATGGGCGCCGAGGCAGAAGTGCGGCCCGCCGAGACCGAAGGTCAGATGCCGGTTGGGCTGGCGGCCGAGGTCGAGGCGATACGGATCGGCGAACTTCTCCTCGTCGTAGTTGCCTGCCGCATACCACAGCGTCACCTTATCGCCGGCCTTGATCCGGCGGCCGTGAACGGCGATGTCGCGGCTCGCGGTGCGACGGAAGTGGTGGACGGGGTGCGCGCGGCGGAGGATCTCGTCGGCCGCGGTGCCCGCGAGGCTCGGATCGGCGATCAGCCTCGCCCGCTCGCCCGGGTTCGTGAGCAGATCGATGAGGCCAAGGCTGATCGTGTGCCGGGTCGTCTCGTTGCCGGCCGTCGTGAGGAGGATGAAGAACAGGCCGAACTCGTGCTCGGACAGGCGCGAGCCGTCGATCTCGGCCTCGACGAGCCGCGTCGTGACGTCGTCGCGCGGATCGGTGCGCCGCGCTGCACCGAGGCGGCAGCCGTACTCGATCAGGTCGGCCGCGAACGGGCTCGAGAACGGCTGCAGCCGGATCGAGGGGTCGGTCGCCGCGAGGTCGCGGACGTTCTCCTCTCCCACCACCTCCGGATCGGTGTTGCCGAGCAGCTTGTCGCCGAGCTCGATCAGGAGGCGCCGGTCGTCGACCGGCAGGCCCATGATCTCGGAGAAGACCCACATCGGGATCTCCGAGGCGACGTCCTCGACCCAGTCGAAGCTGTCGCGCTCGAAGGCCTGGGCGAGGATCCCCTGCGCGAGCCCGCGGATGCGCTCCTCGTAGGTGTTGACGACCCGCGGCGTGAAGCCCTTGTTGACGAGCGCGCGCAGGCGCGTGTGGGCGGGCGGATCGGTGTCGAGCATCGACTTCCGCGCCTCGACCTCCTCCGGCGTCAGGTCCTCGAGCGACGTCCCACCGAGCTCGGACGAGTACGCCTCCCAGTCCTTCGACACCTGGACGATGTCGTCGTAGCGGGTGAAGACCCAGTACCCGCGGCCGTCGGCCTCGGGCTGCCAGAAGAGCGGCGCCTCGCGCCGCAGCAGCGTCAGCCACTCGTAGGGGACGCCCTGCTCCCAGACGTCGAGGTCGTTGAGGTCGACGTCGTCGAGCACGAGGCCCGCGACGGAGGGGCCTGCCGTCGTCGCGGCCCTGGCGACCGTCTCGGGGACGTGGTCTTCCCGCTCGTGGACCGCCTCGGCGGCCGCGGGAGGCGGCGCCAGCCGCACCTGGAGCTCGCCCTCCTCGACGCGCGCCTCGTAGATCGGCAGCGGCTCGAGCGCGGGCGGGCAGAGGACGTCACCGGTGCGGAGGTCGAACTCCGACGCGTGACACGGGCACACGATCACCCGGCCGTCGAGCTCGCCGTCGGCGAGCGAGCACTCCTCGTGGGTGCAGGTGTCCTGGAACGCGACCCAGCCGTCCGCGGTGCGGCCGAGGCAGACGGCGGAGCCTTCCACCTCGACGCGGCGGAGAAAGCCGACGCTCTGCTCCTCCGCCGCACCGACGTTGTGCCAGGTGAGCTCGCTCACGATTGAGTCTAGGCGCTCTACAGCGGCGTGGTCTCGCCGGCGGGCTCGAACCCGAGCGTCTCGTCCAGCGGCGCGACGCCGTGGTGCTCGGCCGCATGCGCCGCTGCGTTGTCGACCTTGTCGCGCCGCGTCAGGACGACGATCAGGAACCAGATCAGGGCGAGGACGATGAGCCCGATCGTCCACGCGGCTGCGACCCAGTTGAAGTTCGAGCGGTCGTGGGGCTGCGGGTGGAGGGCGCCGTAGAACCCGAGGATCGGCGTCGCCACGGCGACGAGCACGATCAGGTACTGCCACCACTTGTTGCCGCTCGAGCGCACGAGCCTGAACGCAACAATCGCGAGCACGAGGTAGACGAGCTCGATCGCGAACGATCCGATCGTCGCCGAGAGGATGAACGTCGCGAACTGGTCGTTCGGGAAGAACGGGACGAACTTGCCGCCGTGTCGACGAAGCCGAACTGCGTCGCGTAGTTCGTCGCGAAGACGAGCAGCGTCAGGCCGATCCCGCCCACGGCGACCATCAGGTTCCCGACCCAGGGCGTGTCGTGACGTGACGTCTTGGCGAAGAACGACGGCAGCAAGCCGTCGCGGCCGAGGGCGAAGAATCCGCGACCGATCATCACGCAGATCGCGAGCGCGAGCGCCATGGCGTCGAGGATGACGACCAGCTCGAGCAGGGTGGCGAACCACGAGCCGACGTAGATGGTGGCCATCTCGCTGACCGGGCCGGGAGAGAACGCCCAGGCGCCCTCGCTCACCGCCTTCTCGCCGTAGCCGACCGAGAACGCGTAGGACATGAAGACGAAGAAGGCCGCCGCGACGGCGACGGTGCCGATCAGCGCACGAGGGATCGAGCGGTGCGGATCCTCCGACTCCTCGCCGATCGAGGCGGCCGCCTCGAAGCCGACGAAGAGGAGGATGCCGAGCAGGATGCCGCCGAGAACGCCGCCGCCGGTGATGCCGAAGACCGAGGTCTTGCTCGGGTCGAACATCGACAGCGTGTTGCCGTCCTTCCCGCCCTTGCCGATGATCACGACGCCCAGGATCAGCATCGGGATGAACGAGACGATCGCGAAGGTCAGCATGGCGCGAATCGCGAGCCGAACGCCGAAGTAGTTGAGGATGAGGACGATCCCGAGGGCGATCATCCCCCAGACCCACCAGGCCGGGCCGCTGTCGGAGATGTGCGCCGTCCAGAACCCGTCGATCAGCACGCTGAGCCCGAGGTAGATGCCACCGCCGCCGAGGAAGAGTGCCCCGACGAAGAAGAAGCCCGCGAAGAAGACGCCGACCCACGGATGGGCGCCGTGCGTGAGGTACTCGTAGACCGCGCCGGCGCCGGCGTACTTCCTCGCGTAAAGGGAGATCGTGTATGCGATCGCGAGCACGCCGAGGCCGGCGAGCAGCACGGCGAGGGTTGCATTCCAGCCGGCTCCGATGTCGGGGCGCGAGACACCACCGAGGATGAGGGCGACGGAGAACATCGGCCCGATCGCGAGCGCCTGCGCGACCGCATGCATCGTCGTGAGGTTCTTCTTGCCGAGCGTGCCGGCAGCGTCGCTCGCAGCAACCTGGCTCATGCCTGTCCTCCTCCGTCGGATCGGCGCACGACGACGTGCGCCTCGGGTCGGCACGACGATAAACCCTCGGGCAGATCGGCGCACGGCACGCCGGACGCCAGGCTTCAGCCTGGCGTCACTGGCCTACCCCGGACGTCGCCCCCCGGCTCAGTCGACGGTGAGAGCGACCGTGCTCACGGTCTGCGCGTGCTCGGTGCCGAGCGCCTCGTCGATCTTCGCCTTCAGCTCGCCCGACGCCTGCAGCTCCTCGGTGATGTCGGCGCCGCCGATCAGCTCGCCCTTGACGAACACCTGCGGGATCGTCGGCCACTCGCTGAGGGCGCTGAGCTCCTGCCGGATGCGCGGGTCGGGAAGGATGTCGACGGCCGTGATCGGCGCTCCGGCCTGCCACAGCGCCTGCAGCGCGCGCATCGAGTTGCCGCACGCAGGTGCTTCGGGCGTGCCCTTGATGAAGACGACGACCGGCTCGGTGTCGATCACCTGCTTGATCTGATCCTGCAGCGTCATGGTGCTCATGCGGTTCCCTTCGTTCGGATGCGAAGCTCGTGGATGGTGCCGTCGGCGAGCGGTGCGGCGAGCGCCGCGTTGACCAGCTTGTGCTGCTGGATCAGCGGCAGCCCGTTGAACGCAGCGGAGACGACGGTGACCTGGAAATGGTCGCCGCCGCCGGTGCGATCCTCGACGTCCACCTCGCCACCGGGGAAGGCCTGATCGAGAAGCGCCTGGATCACATTCGCTGCCATCGGCAATGATGCTAACGATGGCCGGCCGTCTCGCCTTCCTCGCCTCGCTCCCCGAGCGCGCCGTGCGCTCCGTCTTTGCGCTCGTCGGCGGCAGCGTGCACGAGACCGCCGAGCTCGTTCTGCCGCGCCTCGTCCGCCGGTCGCGGCTCTACGAGGCGACCGCCAAGAACCTGCTCCGCGTCTCGATCGAGCTCGTCGGCGGCGTCGAGGCCCCTCCCGGTGCTGCCGACGAATACGAGCCGAACGCGACGCGCCTCGCCGTCCGCAAGACGGCCGGCAACGTCGTCGAGCTCGGCTCGATCGCCGCATTCGGCTTCTCGCCGCTCTGGCTCCTCGCCGCCGGAGCCGACGTCACCCACGGCAGCCGCGTGTACCTCGACGCCTTCGTGCGGGAGCTGAAGGTCGCAGGCGTGCTGGCCGAGGAGGCGCACCTGCGGACGGTCGACGAGCTCCTGGCGGCGCTCGAAGGAGGCACCGGCACGACCGCCCGGCTGATCGACATCCCACCGCTCGAGGTCGCGGCGCTCAAGCGCTCGCTCGCCGATCTGCGCGCCGACGCGAGCGGCCTCCCCTCGCCGAAGGAGATGTCGGCGCTCTTCGACGGGCTCCGCACCGAGGCCGTGCGCGAGCGGAGCACCCTGCTCGAGGTGTCGACCGGCGTCGGGATCGCCTTCTTCAACTCGGCGCGCCACATCGGCCGCCAGCACGTGCTCGACCCCTATGGCGAGGATCTGAAGCCGCTCCGCGACGAGGGCTTCGCGGCGTACTCCGCCCGCGTCGCCAAGCCGTACGGCGCCGCGATCGCCCGGCACTTCGACCCGGAGCGCGCAACCCTGACCGAGCGCGGGATCGACAAGCTCAAGCGCGACCGGTAAGGGTCTCGCCCGGCAGCGGTACGACGAGGCTGCCGTTCGACCGCGCGGCCGAGGCCGAGGCGATCCCCTGTACGAGGAGGCGCTCGAGCTCGGGCTGCCGGACGGGCTCCGCGGCAGGCGCTCTCGGGCTCGGCTCCTCGTACCGGAACGTGCTCCGGCACGCGACGCGATCGCGCTCCTCCGCGGTGCCGTGACGAGTATCCGGAGGATGCGCCCTGCAGGTCTTCCTCGCGCTCGCTCTCTGGAGTGGAGGCCGCGAGCGGGAGGCGATGCAGGCGCTCGCTGCTCGAGACGCCGACCTGCAGGGCTACGGCCGCGCCGCCCGCTCTACTTCGACGCGCTCGACTGGCCTGGGCGAGGTCGCCCGAGGTCGTCACCCCGGTTCCGCGCGTTCGTGGCGCGGATCGGCGGCGAGGAGGACGAGCCTGGATCGCGACGGTGCCACGGCTCGCGACGCGTCGCTGTGGGCCTCGAGCTCGGCCCGAGCTTCCCGGCGGCCTGCTCGCCTGCGTGGTGGGGCGACGACGGCGAGGGCCGCGAGGCCGTCCTCAAGCTCCCCTCCCTGGGCCGAGGGGCAGACGAGGTCGAGGCCCTGCGCGCGTGGGGAGGCGGCGCGCCCGAGCTGCTGGCCGACGACCCGGAGCTCGGCGCGATCCTGATCGAGCGGATCCGGCCGGGAGACCATGCCGACGACCTCGAGGCCGCGACGGTCGCGGGGTTGCTGCGCGCGCTCGCACGTGGCGCCGACCGCGGGCGCGCCGGCTCTCGGACGCGATGGTCGCCCGCCGGATCGCGAATGCCGAGGCGGACGGCCGCTCGTCACCGAAGCGGCTCGCCTGGGCGCGCGAGGCGCTCCAGCGGCTCGAGGCGGAGCCGCCGCCCGCCGGTGCTCGTGCACGGCGACTTCGACGAGCGGAACATCCTCCGCTGCGCGCGGCGCGGGGTCTGCGCGATCGATCCACTCGTAGCCGCCGGCGACCCGCTCTACGACGCCGCCTACTGGATCCACGGCACGGGCAAGCCGGGACGCCGCGCCCGCTTCAACGGCCTGGCCGACGCGCTCGCGCTCGATCGTGACGCGCGGGCCCGCCTCCGCGACTGGTGCGGCGTGATCGCGGTGCACGGCTGAGCAGGCGATGCAAGACTCAGGCCGTGAACGACCACCTACACCTCTACAGCGACCTGGCGGGCTGGTTCCACCTCCTCACCTCCCCGGAGGACTACGTCGAGGAGGCGGCTCGGTACAGGTCGCTCTTCGAGGCGGCGTGCCCCGGAGCGCAGACGCTGCTCGAGCTCGGTTCCGGTGGAGGGAACAACGCCTTGCACCTCAGCGAGCACTACGCCTGCACGCTGTCCGACATCTCGCCGCAGATGCTGACGCTGAGCCAGGGCCTCAATCCCGGCTGCGAGCACGTACTCGGCGACATGCGCACGGTGCGGCTCGGGCGGACATTCGACATCGTCTTCGTCCACGACGCGATCGCCTACATGGTCACCGAGACCGACCTGCTCGACTGCCTCGCCACCGCCTTCGCGCACCTGCGTCCCGGAGGTGCGGCGCTCTTCGTGCCCGACTACACACGAGAGTCGTTCCTGCCCTCGACCGACCACGGGGGCCACGACGGAGCAGACGGACGGAGCCTGCGCTATCTCGAGTGGACGCGCGACTCGCCCGCCGGAGACGCGACGTACGAGGTGGACTACGCCGTGCTCGTCTCGGAGCCCGGACGATCGACCCAGATCGTGCACGATCATCACGTCGAGGGGCTCTTCCCGGTGCATACCTGGCTGTACCTGCTCGAGCAGGCCGGCTTCGCCGAGGCAAGGCTCGCTCCGCCCGGCGGCCGGCGATGCGTCGCAGCCGGTGTTCATCGGGATGCGGCCGGGCTAGAGCGTCGATTGGTCTATACCATATAGGTCGTCCTGGACGCCTACAATCGAGGCATGGCCCATCCCGACTCCTTCGGCGCCCGCTCCACGCTCTCCGTCGGCGGCCGGGAGCTCGAGTTCTTCCGCCTCGCCGCGCTCCAGGAGCGGTACGACGTGGCGCGGCTGCCGTACACCCTGCGCGTCCTGCTCGAGAACGTGCTGCGGCGCGAGGACGGGGTCACCGTCACCGCGAAGGACGTCGAGGCGGTCGCCGGCTGGAATGCCACCGCAGAGCCGTCGCAGGAGATCAACTACAACCCCGCCCGCGTCCTCCTGCAGGACTTCACCGGCGTGCCGGCCGTCGTCGACCTGGCCGCGATGCGCGCCGCGATGGCCGACCTCGGCGGCGACCCGCAGAAGATCAACCCGCTGATCCCCGTCGAGCTCGTGATCGACCACTCCGTCCAGGTCGACGACTTCGCGACGCGGTTCTCGATCGAGCGGAACTCGGCGCTCGAGTTCAGCCGCAACCGGGAGCGCTACGCCTTCCTCCGCTGGGGCCAGGGCGCATTCGCGAACTTCAAGGCCGTGCCGCCGAACACCGGCATCTGCCACCAGGTGAACCTCGAGTTCCTCGCCCGCGTCGTCGAGGAGCGCGACGGCCAGGCGTATCCCGACACCGTCGTCGGCACCGACTCGCACACGACGATGGTCAACGGCCTCGGCGTGCTCGGTTGGGGCGTCGGCGGGATCGAGGCCGAGGCCGCGATGCTCGGCGAGGCGATCTCGATGCTCGTGCCGCAGGTCGTCGGCTTCCGGCTCCACGGCGCGCTGCCCGAGGGCGCGACCGCGACCGACCTCGTGCTCACGGTCACCCAGATCCTGCGCCAGACCGGCGTCGTCGGGAAGTTCGTCGAGTACTTCGGCCACGGCCTCGCGGGCCTGCCGCTCGCCGACCGGGCCACGATCGGGAACATGTCGCCCGAGTACGGCGCGACGTGCGGGTTCTTCCCCGTCGACGACGAGACGCTCCGCTACCTCCGGCTCACCGGGCGCAGCGAGGACAAGGTCGCGCTCGTCGAGGCCTACTGCAAGGAGAACGGGCTCTGGCACGACCCCGAGGAGCAGCCGACGTACTCGCAGGTCGTCGAGCTCGACCTCTCCACCGTCGAGCCCTCGATCGCCGGGCCACGGCGCCCGCAGGATCGGATCCCGCTGCGCGATGCGCGCAACGCCTTCTCGGCGGCGCTGCCGTCCTTCGGGGTTGCGGAGGGCAACGGCGCCGTCGACGAGGCGGAGGCGGAGTCGATGGACGCGAGTGACGCGCCGGCGCTGACGGCAACGGTGGAGCGCACCGCGGTCGAGCTCACGATCGACGGCGAGACGGTCGAGATCGACCACGGCGCCGTCGTGATCGCCGCGATCACCTCGTGCACGAACACGTCCAACCCGGCCGTGATGATCGGCGCCGGGCTGCTCGCGAAGAAGGCGGTCGAGCGGGGTCTCGTCGCGCAAGCCGTGGGTCAAGACGAGCCTTGCCCCCGGCTCGAAGGTCGTGACCGAGTACTACGAGAAGGCCGGCCTCACCACGTACCTCGAGGCCCTCGGGTTCAACACCGTGGGCTACGGCTGCACGACGTGCATCGGGAACTCCGGCCCGCTGCCCGAGGAGGTCTCGCAGGCCGTCGTCGCCGGCGACCTCGTCGCCTGCGCCGTGCTCTCGGGCAACCGCAACTTCGAGGCCCGCATCCATCCCGAGGTGAAGGCGAACTACCTGGCCTCGCCGCCGCTCGTCGTCGCCTACGCGCTCGCCGGGCGGATGGACATCGACATCACGACCGAGCCGCTCGGCCACGACCCGCGCAGCGGCGAGCCGGTCTTCCTGGCCGACATCTGGCCGTCGCCTGCCGAGGTGCGCGAGACGATGGAGAGCGCGATCGGACGCGACATGTTCCTCGACACCTACGCGAACGTCTACGAGGGCGAGGACGCCTGGCGCGAGCTGCCGGTGCCGACCGGCGAGCTGTTCGCCTGGGAGGACACCTCCACCTACGTGCGCCGGCCGCCGTACTTCGACGGCATGGCTCCTTCCGCCGGGACGATCTCCGACATCAGCGGCGCGCGCTGCCTGGTCTCGATCGGCGACTCGGTCACGACCGACCACATCTCGCCGGCAGGCTCGATCAAGGTCGACTCGCCTGCCGGCCGCTACCTCGTCGACCACGGCATCGCGCCGGGCGACTTCAACTCCTACGGCTCGCGGCGCGGCAACCACGAGGTGATGGTGCGCGGCACGTTCGCGAACGTTCGCCTGCGCAACCAGCTCGTTCCGGGCTCGGAGGGAACCTGGACCGCGCATCTTCCGGACGGCGAGCAGATGACGATCTTCGCCGCGGCCGAGCGCTACCTCGCCGAGGGCACCCCGACGATCGTGCTCGCCGGCAAGGAGTACGGCTCCGGCTCGTCGCGCGACTGGGCGGCCAAGGGGCCGAACCTGCTCGGCGTCAGGGCCGTGATCGCCGAGAGCTACGAGCGCATCCACCGCTCGAACCTGCTGATGATGGGGATCCTGCCGCTGCAGTACCTCCCCGGTCGAGAACCTCGCCTCGCTCGGCCTCACCGGCCACGAGGAGTTCTCGGTCACGGGCGTCGCGAACGGCGAGGCGCGCGAGGTCACCGTCACCGCAGACGGGAAGGCGTTCGGCGCGATCCTGCGCCTCGACACGCCGCGCGAGCGCGAGTACGTCCGCCACGGCGGGATCCTCCCGTACGTGCTTGCGGCGCCTGCTCGCCGCCTAGCTCGGCAGCGCTCAGACGGAGGCGGTGATCACGATGCCGCCGCGGCGCTTCTGCACGAGCGTCACCTCCACCGCCGCCGCGTCGAGCTCGAGGGCGGTGGCGACGTCGTCGCGGATCTGGACGGCGAGCGCCTCGCAGAACGCGCCCTCGTTGCGGTAGCGCGAGAGGTAGATCTTCACCGACTTCGACTCGAGGCACAGCGCGTCGGGCCGGTAGCGGATCGTCGTCACGTAGTTGTCGGGCTGGTTCGTGATCGGGCACATCGCCGTGAGCTCGTCGCTCTCCAGCTCGACGACCGCGACGCCGGGGTTCGGGAACGTCTCCAACCCTCCGTAGGCATCGCCGTCGTGGCCGAGCGCGATGAACTCCTGGGCCATGCACGTATCCTAGCCCGGTGCGCCGCGTCTACCTTGCCGGGCCGCCGTTCGCGGACGAGTACCGCCGCCGCGCAACCGTGCTCGTGCGCGAGCACGGCGCGGAGCCCGTGGACCCGATGCGCCGCGACTTCCGCGGTGGCACGGAGGGGCACGAGGCGGAGATCGTCGACGGCGATCTCGCCGACATCGACTCGTGCGACGCCGTCCTCGCCGCCTTCACCGCGCCGGACGAGGGAACCTCGATGGAGGCCTGGTACGCCCACTCGAAGGGCATCAGGGTCGTGGCGTACACGGGCGGCGAGCCCGCACACCCGTGGACGGTCTACGTCTCGGAGTCCGTGCACGTGACGCTCGAGGACGCCGTCGCCGCCGCGTGCAACGCCTGATGCCACGCGCGGCCATCGTCGGGAATCTCGTGCTGGACGTCGTCGCCGGCGCGCCGGAGCGTCCCGGCGGCATGGTCTGGTACTGCGCCCGCGCCCTGAGCGAGATCGATCCCGACGCCGACGTGGTGCTCGTCTGCCGCTCGGCGGCCGAGGATCGCGACGCGCTCGTGCCGCGGCTCGAGGAGTTCGGCTTCCCGGTCCACTGGCAGGCGGCCGAGCGCACGACGCGCTTCTCGTTCCACTACGAGGGCGACAAGCGGATCATGGCGATCGACTCGCTCGCCGAGCCCTGGACGCCGGCCGACATCGAGGGCTGGGCCGGAGATGTGATCGGCGACGCGCCGTGGGTGATCGTCGGCGCGCTCACCCGCGCCGACTTCCCGCTCGAGACCCTCGCGGCCCTCACCGCCCGCGGCCACGGGCTCGTCGTCGACGCGCAGGGCCTCGTCCGTCACGGCCGGGTCGGGCCGCTCGTCAGCGACGGCCAGATCGACCGCGCCGTCCTTCGCCACATCACCGCGCTCAAGCTCAACGACGAGGAGGCCGAGCAGCTCTGCGGCGGCACCGACGAGGCATCGCTCCGGTCGCTCGGCATCCCCGAGATCGTGCTCACGCTCGGCTCCGAGGGTGCCGTGATCATCTCCGGAGAGATCACGACGCACGTGGACGCGGTGCCGGTCGACGGGCCCGTCGACCCGACGGGAGCCGGTGACTCCTTCCTGCTCTCCTATGCGGCGGCGCGCGAGCGGGGCGTCGAGCCGCACGAGGCAGGCCGCATCGCGAGCCGGTTCGTCTCGACCATCATCGCGCGCTGATGGAGGCCCGCGTCGCGACCTCGCTCGGGTGCGTGGCGATCGACCTCGAGACCGACGACGCCTTCCTCGTCGACGACGACCCTCCGGTTGCCGACCGGGTCGAGGTTTCACTGCCGCTCGTGATCGCCGCCACCCAGGCCGGCTCGCGGATCGTCGCCGCCGTCGACCGCCGGCCGCCGCTGATGATCTCCGACGATGTCGGCCTGACCTGGCGCGAGGCCGGCGGCGGGCTGCCGGTCGGCACCGCGGTCGCCATCGATCCGGAGAATCCCGACCGGCTGCTCTTCGCCTCGGCGACGCGCGTCTACCTCTCCGAGACGGGCGGGCTGTTCTGGCGGAGCCTCGATCTCGAGCTGATCGACATCACGGCTGTCGCGTTCTCGTAGTCTCTAGGTCTTGGGCTGACCAACGGCGAAGGGGACAGGGCATGAGCGGGCTCGACGATCTACTCAAGAAGGCCACGGGCAGCGGTGGCAGCGGCGGGCTCGGTGACCTGCTCGGCGGGCTCGCCGGCGGAGGGACAGACTCGGAGCTCGGCAGCATCCTCGGCGGGCTGACCGGCGGTGGCACCGGCAAGGGCGGCGGCATGGGCGGGCTGCTCGGCGGTCTGCTGCCGATGGTCGGCAAGATGCTCGCGGACGGCGGCCTGCAGAAGGTGCTCGCCGGGTTCCAGCAGAACGGCCTCGCCGAGCAGGCGAGCTCGTGGCTCGGCACCGGCGCGAACGAGCCGATCAGCGCCGACGACGTCCGCAAGGTCGTCGGCAGCGACGAGCTGGCGAAGATCGCGGGCCAGCTCGGGATCTCCGAGACCGACGCTGCGAGCGCGCTCGCCCAGGTGCTGCCGGCGGTCGTCGACAAGGTCTCGCCCGACGGGCAGCTGCCTCCGGCCGGTGAGCTCGACGCGGCGCTCGGGCGCCTCGGGGACGCAGCGCGGCGTGCGGCTCGGGCTAGAGCCTGAACTCGCCGCGGGCGACGGTGACGGCCTGGCCGCCGACCTCGACGCGGTCGATCAGCCCCGCACCGCCCTCGGCCCGCGCGTAGAGCGTCGAGGGCCGCCCGATCGCGGCGCCCTGCGAGATCGTGATCTCGTCGCCCCAGGCGATCCGGCCGTGGCGCGCGAGGTGGCAGGCGAGCGGGCCGGCCGCCGAGCCGGTGGCGGCGTCCTCGCCACGCTCCCAGAACATCCGCAGCGTCCAGCGGTCGCCGGATCCCGCGAAGCAGCTCACGCCCGTGACGCCGAGCGCGCTGATCGCGGCGCCGTTCGGCCGCAGCGCCGCCACCTCGTCCTCGGAGCCGAGGGCGACGAAGAGATGCGTGGCGCCGTTGTCGTAGAGCTCGACCGGCAGCTCCGAGCCGGCCACGCCGAGCGCGTCGAACAGCGCCTGCGGCTCCGGGTACAGCTCGATCGTCGGCACGGGCTGCTCCATCCGGCCGAAGACGATGCGGCCCGACTCGTCGCGCTCGAGCCTGACGGGCACGTTGCCGCGGCCGGTCTCGAGCGTGATCACGTCGAGCTGGAGCGGCGCGCCGAGCACGAAGGCCGTGCCGAGCGTCGGATGGCCGGCAAACGGCAGCTCGAAGGTCGGCGTGAAGATGCGGATCTTGACGTTGCCGCCGTTCTCCGGCGCGTGCACGAACACCGTCTCGCTGAACCCGATCTCGAGCGCGAGCGCCTGCATCGTCTCGTCGTCGAGCGCGCGGGCGTCGGTGAAGACTGCGAGCTGGTTGCCCGCCAGAGGCGTGTCGGTGAAGACGTCGGCGACGACGTAGCGGAACGTCTGCATCGGCTCAGCTTACGTCGCTGCCTCCGCCGTCGCGTCGATGGGCACCGCCGCCGGCGCGCTCTCGGAGCGGCGACGCGCGATCAGCTTGCCGAGCTCCCACAGCATGAACAGCATCAGGGCAGGAAGAGCGCCGAACAGCCACTGCCGCCCGGTGAGCGGCTGCGTGCCGAGCAGCGAGGTGAGGGCGCCGCCGCGGCCGATCAGCAGCGCGAGGACGACCTCCGCCACGATCGCGAGGTTGACGGTGTTGTTGTTGAGCGTCTCCTCGCGCAGGACCGTCGCGGTCTGGTCGCGGCATTCGAGGGCCGCGACGACGAGCATGAGGGAGAACGCGACCAGGCCGATCGTGCTGCCGATCGCGACGCTGTCGTAGTGGTCCTTGCCGAAGACGATCAGCAGGTCGATCGCGACGGACATGAAGAGGCCGGCCAGCCCGACGGTGATGAGCACGGGACGGGACATGATCGAGTCCGTGCGCGGGCGAGGCCTGCGCCTCATCAGCCCGGGCGTCTCCTTGTCGAGGCCGAGCGCGATGCCGACCGGAGCCGTGATCACGAAGTTGATCCAGAGGATCTGGACTGGCGGAGAAGGGCTGCCCGCTCGGCGATGTTGAGCAGGCTCGCCAGCAGGAAGGTCACGACGTAGGTGACGAGCGCCACCATCATGAAGCGGATGTACTTGAGCATGTTGTCGTAGAGCTTGCGGCCCTCGGAGACGGCCTTCACGATCGTCGCGAAGTTGTCGTCGGTGAGGATCATCTTCGCGGCGTTCTTGGCGACCTGGGTGCCCGTTCCCATCGCGATGCCGATGTCGGCCGACTTGATCGCCGGAGCGTCGTTGACGCCGTCCCCGGTCATCGCGACGACATCGCCCTTCTTGCGCAAGGTCTCCACCATCAGGACCTTGTGCTCGGGCGCCACCCGGCCGACGACGCCGATGCCGTCGATGCGGGACAGCCTCTCCTCCTCCGAGAGCGCCGCGAAGTCGGCGCCGAGGATCGCCTCTCCCTCGATGCCGAGCTGCCGTGCGATCGCCTCGCCGGTGATCACGTCGTCGCCGGTCACCATCCGGACGCGGATGTTGGCGTTCTGGGCGTTGCGGACGGCGTCCTTCGACTCGGCCCGGGGCGGATCGATCATCCCGACCATCGCCGTCAGCTGCAGCCCCGTGATCAGGGAGAGCAGGTCACCCTGCGGGATCGAAGTCCGAGGGAGTCGATGTCGCGGGTGGCCGCGACCATGATGCGCAGCCCCTTGCCGCCGAGACGCTCCATCTCCTCCACGGCGCGGGCCTGCTGCTCGTCGCCCCAGGCAACGCTCTCCCCGTTCGCGAGCGCCGACGACGCGCGCCCGAGCACGGCCGGCCCGGCTCCCTTGACGAACGCCCGCACGACCGCGTTCCCGGACGCGTCCTTGGCGTCCGCGAAGACGGCCATGAGCTTGTAGGTGGGATCGAACGGCAGGGTCGCGAGGCGCGGGTACTCGGCCTGGGTGCCCTCGATGTCGAGCTTTGCCTTGTGGCCGAGCACGAGCAGCGCGCCCTCGGTGGGATCGCCGACGACCTTGCCGTCGACGAGCTTGGCGTCGTTGCAAACGAGGAACGGCAGGATCGCCTGCTCGATCGTGTTGGTGTTGCCGGCGGCGTGCTCGACGTCGCCCTCGAGGCCGTAGCCCGTCCCGGAGATCGCGTAGCGGTCGGTCGGGTCGATCACCTCGACGACGGTGACCTGGTTCAGGGTGAGCGTGCCCGTCTTGTCCGAGTTGATCGCCGACGTCGAGCCGAGCGTCTCGACCGAGGCGAGGCTCTTCACGACGGCGCCCTCGGCGGCGAGCGTCGTCGACCCGTTCGAGAGGATGACCTGAAGGACGGTGGGCATCGCCATCGGCACGGCAGCGAGCGCCAGCGCGATGGCGGTGGTGAAGATCGCCTTGGTCGAGTCGCCGCGCGAGGCGCCGAGGGCGAACATGATCGCGATCGTCAGGCCCGGCGGCTCCTGCGATCCACAGCGTCAACGTGTCGAGCTGCGCGCTCAGCGGCGTCTTCAGCGTCGGCGTCGACTTGAGCAGGCCCGAGATGTGCCCGACCTCGGTGTCGGCGCCCGTCCCGGTGACGATCATCACGCCGCTCCCGTGCGTGACGGGAGAGTTCATGAACGCCATGTTCGACTGATCGCCGACGCCCGGCTTCGAGTCGCCGCCGATTACCTCGGCGCTCTTCGAGGCGGGGACGCTCTCGCCGGTCAGCCCCGACTCGTCGATCTGCAGCGACGCGGCCTGGATGATGCGCCCGTCGGCGCACACGTCGTCACCGGCCGTGAGCAGGACGACGTCACCGACGACGACCTGGTCGGCCGGCGACCTTCACCTCCGCTGCCGTCCCGTCGGACCCGCGCGGACGCCTTCAGCATCGACTGCAGCGCGTTCATGGCGCTCTCCGCCTTGCCCTGCTGGCGCATCCCCCCGAGCGCGTTGAATGCCGTGATCGCCAGGACGACGACGCCGGTGGAGATCTCGCCGATCACCATCGAGGCGACCGCGGCCGCCACGAGGATGATCTGCATGTAGCTCCGGTACTGGCCCAGGAACTGCTGCCACACGGGCGTCGTCGCCTCGGCCGGAAGCGCGTTCGGCCCGTTCTTCTGGAGCAGCTCGGCGGCCCTCGCCGCGGAAAGCCCCTGGGCGGGGTCGACGTCGAGCTTCGTTCGCGACGTCCTCCGGTGTCAGGGCATACCAACCCGTCGCAGGTTCGGCGCTCGCGCTCGGGGCGACGGGGGTCTCGGTCATCGCCAGATCCTCTCCTTCAGTTCCGGTGGTTGCCAGGGAAGCCGCGGCTTAGAACGGCGTCGGGATGTTGGGCTTCGAGGTCTCCGGCTCGGCGTAGCCGTGGTCGCTCGGCGGCTCCGGCATCTTCTCGTTCGGTGCAGGGAGAGGCTCGTACGGGATCTGGCTGAGCAGGTGGGAGATGACGTTCAGCCGGCCGCGCTTCTTGTCGTCGTTGTCCACGATGTGCCATGGCGCCCACTCCGGGCCCGCCGCGAGGAACATCACGTCGCGCGCCCGCAGGTAGTCGTAGCGGTGGCTGTAGGACTTCAGATCCGTCGGCGACAGCTTCCAGACCTTACGCGGGTCGTCGATCCGGCTCTCGAGCCGCCGTGTCTGCTCCTCACGGCTGACGTTGAGGAAGTACTTGATCAGGATGATCCCGTCGTCGACGATCGCCTTCTCGACCAGCGGGATCATCTGCAGGAACCGCTCGGTCTGCGCCGGGGTGCAGTAGCCCATGACGAGCTCGACACCGGCGCGGTTGTACCAGCTGCGGTCGAAGATCACGACCTCGCCGGCCGACGGGAACTGGGA
>CAVVWG010000018.1:0-151567 GCA_963751875.1 uncultured Thermoleophilia bacterium | reverse complement strand
CAGGCGCCGTCGGTGCCTGCGACACCGGGCAGCTTGTCGAGCGTGTCGGCGAGTGCGGTGATCTCGCTCTCGTCGAGGTGCTCCTCGAAGAGCGCCGTGATCGAGGCGACGTGGGCGCAGGAAGCGGCCTGCAGCCGTTCGTGCGCCGGTCTCGGTCAGGTGGGCGTAGGTGATGCGGAGGTCGGAAGGACAGGATTCACGTTCCACGAGGCCCTCGGCCTCGAGCCCTTCGAGCAGGCGCGTGATGCCAGACGGGTGTCAGAAGCAGCTGCCGCGAGATGTCGACCCGCTTGAGCCGTTGACCGTCGGCGTGGGAGAGGACGAGGAGGGCTTCGTAGTCGTTGATCGTGAGTCCGTGCTCCTCGAGCAGCTCGGCGCTCAGCAGCCGGGTCGTGCTGGCGGAGGCACGCAGCAGCCGGGTGAACGCGCGCACGGCGGGGCCGGCGTCTTGGCGGCGGTCAGGGCTCGTGGCTGTGGTTTGTGTCGGGCGTCATCAGAGGATACTTGCGCTCTCAATAGTAATGTGGTAGTTTGCTTGAGTAATCAATTATACACAACGCAAGGAGTTGGTACAGATGAGCAATACACAGACACTGACGATCGCTCCGGCCGGCACGTGGGAGCTCGACGCGGTGCACTCCGCCGTCGGCTTCGAGGTCGAGTACCTCGGCGGCACGTTCAAGGGCAGCTTCCGCGAGATCGCCGCCACCCTCGTCGTCGGCGACGACTGCCGTCAGCCTCGAGGGCTCGGCCAAGGTCGCGAGCGTCGACGTCAAGGACGAGAACCTCGCCGGTCACCTCCAGTCGCCCGACTTCTTCGACGCCGAGCGCTACCCGGAGATCCGCTTCACCGCGAAGAACGTCAGCCTCGACGGCGAGACGGTCAAGGTCGAGGGCGACCTCACGATCAAGGGCGTCACGCACGCCGCCGACGTCACGGGCACCGTCACCTCACCGCTGACCGACCCGTACGGCCGCGAGCGGATCGGGCTCAAGCTCGACACGCGCGTCGACCGCACCGCAGTTCGGCGTCAACTGGAACAACCCGCTCCCGAACGGCGAGCAGGCTCTCGCGAACGACGTCACCGTCGTCGCCGAGCTGTTCTTCGTCAAGTCGGCCTAGTCACGATGAAGATCCTCGCCATCTCCGGCAGCCTCCGCGCCGACTCGCTCAACACGAAGCTGCTCCACGCAGCAGGCGAGCTGGCCGATGGCGAGGTCGAGTTCGAGGTGTGGGACGGCCTCAAGGCCGTCCCACCCTACGACCAGGACGACGAGGACGGCACGCCGCCGCTTCGCCGTCGCACGATTGCGATCGGCGATCGCCGAGGCGGACGCCGTTCTCTTCGCCACGCCCGAGTACAACGCCTCGATCCCCGGGCAGCTGAAGAACGCGCTCGACTGGGTCTCGCGTCCGATGGCCACGAACCCGCTGCGCAACGTCCCGGTGGCGGTGATCGGCGCCTCCCCCGGTGCGTTCGGAGCGGTCTGGGCGCAGGCAGAGCTGAAGAAGGTCGTCGGCCTGATCGGAGCTCGCGTCCTGCCGATCGAGCTCCCCGTCTCCAAGGCGGCACACCCTCTTCGACGCAGACGGCCGGCTGATCGACGACGAGCTGCGCGTGCGCCTCAGCGAGGTCGTGAACGACCTCGTCGCGGCAGCGCAGGAGCGCGAAGCGGTTCAGGCAACAGGCTGAGCCGTCGCTCCGCGAGCTGAGATCTCAATGCGTATCGGCATAGACAGCTTCGTCTCGACGGTCACGGACCCCGTTACCGGCGTGGACGTCAGCCCGGTCGAGCGCGTGGAGCACCTGCTCGAAGAGGTCGAGCGCGCCGACCAGGTCGGTCTCGACACCTACGGCATCGGCGAGCACCACCGCCACGATTTCATGGACTCCGCCCCGGCGGTCCTCCTCGCAGCAGCCGCAGCCCGGACGACCACGATCCGCCTCAACAGCGCCGTGGCCGTCCTCAGCGCAAGCGATCCCGTACGGCTCTTCCAGGAGTTCGCGACCCTCGATCTGATCTCCAAGGGCCGGGTCGACCTCGTCGTCGGCCGCGGCTCGTTCACCGAAGCCTTTCCGTTGTTCGGGCTCGATCTCTCCGACTACGACTCGCTGTTCGCCGAGAAGCTCGACCTCCTGCTGCGCATCCGCGAACAGGCGGAGGTCACCTGGTCCGGACGGCACCGCCCACCGCTCACCGGCCAGGGCGTCTTCCCCCGACCGCTGCAGAACCCGCTCCCGATCTGGGTCGGCGTCGGCGGAACACCCGAGTCCTTCGTCCGCGCCGGAACCCTCGGGCTGCCGCTCATGGTCGCGATCATCGGCGGCCAGCCGGCCCGCTTCCGCCCGCTGGTCGACCTCTACCGCGAGGCCGGCCGCCGCGCCGGCCATCCTCCAGACCAGCTCGAGGTCGGCCTGCACTGCATCGGGTTCGTCGGCGACACCACGCAGCAGGCGGCCGACGACTTCTACCCCGGCTGGGCGCAGATGTTCGGCACGATCGGCAGGGAGCGCGGCTTCCGCGCCACCCGACCGCGCGCAGTACGACGCGATGTGCGCCCCCGACGGCGCCTACCTCATCGGAGACCCGCAGACGGTCGCCACCAAGATCCTCCGAATCAACGACGACCTCGGTGGCATCTCGCGCATCTCCCTCCAGATGACGAACGTCCGGCTCGCCCACGAGAACCTCCTGCACGGGATCGAACTGCTCGGCACCGGCGTGGCGCCCATCGTCCGCAACGCGATACCTGACTGACGGCCAAACGCAAGTTCTGGGCCTGCCGCGGATCTACCTTGGTGCGGGTGGCCGGTCGCCAGGCGGTAGCGGCCGCCCGCCGTGTGCAACGACCACATCCCCGATCCCCAATCCTCCAAGGACGACTCATGCTCAGCGTCTGCGGCTGCGAGCTCAGCAGTCGAAGCACCGTCTAGCCTCATCGGCCGACTCTAGGACGATCCCACCGTCATCTCGGACGAGGCAGCGGCGGCGATCAGGTCAGCCGCTGAATTGCCGGCGTCCGCGCCGACTGCCGTCGAACCGGACGTCCAGGACGCGATCCGCCACGCTCTCCTTCACGGGCCGCTCCCGCCAGGGCTCAGCACGCTCCGAGAAGCGCTCGACGGCGGCGCAGCTCGATTCGTCCCCGGCGGGTGCGACCCCGAGTGCAGCTGGGGGTTTCAATCGGGCGCGCCCGCGTGATTCCCTGCCGGGCGGGTGCTGTCAGATGGGGGTGTAAGGATTCGGTTGCCCTCGCGAAGCCGTTGTCCCCTCTCCCCTGAGGGCAGCGGACATTTTCGCTGTGGCAGTCCCGGGCTCATCCAAAGTGAGCCCGGACTTTCGAGGTTGGCGGCTACTCGCTCTCGCGAAACGTTGGTACGGGGGTACCAAGATCGGCAGGTTGCCGGCCCCCCGAACCCTCGAGACTGACTTCGCGCAGAGCCACGACTGCGATGATCAGTCCAGACAGCGCCGGGCACTACCTCGGAGAGGAGACCCCGGTCTGACTCGGTAGGGGAAGAGTGTCTGTTCGCAGGCGATTCGCCCTGAGCGATCCGCGAGCGGACACTCTGCCGTTCGTCGGACCCGTTCGAGCCCTTAAGCATGTCCGGGGAACCGCTTGCCCAAGCCAAGCCCTCTGCCGGACTCGAACCGGCGACCCCCTCCTTACCATCGCGAGCCGAAGCGGCCTCTACCGGCTTCCGTTGGCTTGTTCTCAAGCGTCATCGGGTGCGAACCGAGCCTCATAGGCCAGACGGAGCGGTTGGTGCTTGATTGCCGCTTGACCGCATAGAGCTTCTGCCGGCCCCGGCGTTGCCAGACCGTACCCCGAGGAGCTGCGGTGCTCGGCCCGCTACGGCTCCCGATCGTGACGCGGCCTATCGGAGCTCGAACGTCGTCGGCGCAGTACGGCCGACCACCGGCCCGTTGAAGCAGACGGCGGCATACGTGCCGGCGGTCAGCTTCGACTCGACCCAGGCGTCCTGTCCCCCTGGCGCGGCGGCGAACGCCGCGACGGCTATCCATGCAGGCGGCCCGTCGCCCGGCTTGAGCTGCGGAGCGCCTCCTGCAGGTCCGCGACCGTCTTCCCCTCGAGGAGCCGGACGAGGACACCACCCAACTGCGCCTTGGTCCGGTTCCGAACGCGTACCCAGCCGCTGCCGGGCTTTGAGACGGCTGCCGCGACGGCGCAGGTGCCCGGCCTTCCGTCGATCGTGACGGCGGGGCTCGGCAGTGTGATGCGCGCGTTCGCGTCTCTGGTGACGCCGCGCAGCAGGAGGAGCTCGAAGCGCGCCCGGCGCGCGGAGGTGGCGACGAGCGCCGGTGTCCCATTGGCGGAGCGCCGTAACGACCCGTTCCACGAGTTGCCCGTTGCGGACGGCGAGCCGCATTCGGCGCGTCGCCACGACGGCGGGATCGACGAGCGTCGCCGCCGCGAGCGGATCCCAATAGAAGGTTCCCGGGAAGAGCCCTTTCTGCGCCTGCCGGGCGACGGCCGCCGCAGGGCCGGCGCGCCGCGCGATCTCCCGTGCGAGGAGCGGGTTCACGGGGACGTCGTTCGTCGCATCGAGCGGGACGTAGGTGACGGGGATACCGCTCGTGAGGACTTCGCGGGCCGCGTGCGGGTCGACCCAGAGGTTGTATTCGGCGTGCTCGTGCCCTGGGCCGATGTTCCCCGGCACGTCGACCGCGCCTCCCATCGTCACGACTCGCGCGATCCCGTCCCGCAGGGATGGATGCAGGCGGAGGGCGTCCGCGACGTTCGTCAACGGGCCGAGCGTGAGCAGGATGTCGGGCCCGGCGGAGCGGCGCACTGCATCAGCGAGGAGATCGGCCGCGGCGAGCCGCGACACCTGCCCGGGAGAGGCCGGCAGCGACGCTCCGAGACGAGCGGCTGCGTCGCGCCACTCGACGGGGAAGCCGTTGAATCCCGCAAGCGGATCCTGCCGCCCGCAGGCGACGGGCACGTTGGGACGCCCGAGCGCCCGGAGGATCCTGGCCGCCCGGACGGCGCCGCCGGGACAGCGCGCGAGCCCCGTGCCCGACACCGTGACTGCACGAATCTCGACGTCGCGGCGACCGGTGAGAAAGACGAGAGCTAAGACGTCGTCGTTGCCGAGATCCGTGTCCACGACGAGGGAGACGGGTCGCGCTGCGGCAACGGCCGGCGAGGCGGGCTCCACCGTCGCGAGGACGAGCAGGACGGCGGCAAGGCCGAGCGCGGCGAGCACAGACTGTGCGGAAACGAACCCGGCGCGAGTGCCGGACACCATGTGGAGACGATGACGCATGCGCGGCTTCGTGTCCAGCGCAGGAGTGACAGGCTCTGTCACTCGCGTCCTGGGAGGCGCTGGACACGATGTGAAGCGCGACTCCGGTCGACGACGACCCGTGATGGACTGGGGAGCCCGAAACGGCTTGAAACCTGAAGCCCTCTGCCGGACTCGAACCGGCGACCCCCTCCTTACCATGGAGGTGCTCTACCAACTGAGCTAAGAGGGCAACGGTCGGCAGTCTAGCCCGCGACGGTGGAGAGGGGTGACGCCGTCGGGCGGGCGGCTACACTACGCAACCGCGCAGGGGTTCCCGAGTGGCCAAAGGGGGCGGGCTGTAAACCCGCTGGCTCAGCCTTCAGAGGTTCGAATCCTCTCCCCTGCATGATGCAGCGCTTCGATGTTCTCGTCGTCGGTGCCGGCCCTGCCGGCTCGGCGACGGCCATCCATCTCGCCCGCGCCGGCAAGAGCGTGCTGCTCGCCGACCGGGCGCGCTTCCCGCGCGACAAGCCGTGCGGCGGCGGGCTCACCGGCCGCGCGCTCAAGCAGGCGCCGTGCGACGTGACCCCGGTCGTCGAGCGCGTCGTCGACACCTTCGAGCTGCGGCTCCACTACAGGCGCAGCTTCCGGCGCACCTCGAGCGAGCCGCTGATCCTGATGACCCAGCGGCGGCGGCTCGACGCGCACCTCGCGGAGCAGGCAGCCGCGGCCGGCGCGACCTTCAGGGACAACGCCCGCGTCGATGGGCTCGAGATCGGCGCCGAAGGGATCACGGCGAGAGTGGGGGAGATCGACGTCGCTGCCGACACGCTCGTCGGCGCGGACGGGGCGAACGGCATCGTCGCGAAGACCGTCGGGCTCGAGGACGGCATCGTGCGCGGCGTCGCGCTCGAGGGCAACGTCGGCTGGGAGCATCTCGACCGCGACCGCTTCGCGTCGACGGCCGTGGTCGAGCTCGGGCAGCCGGACGGGGGCTACGGCTGGCTGTTCCCGAAGGGCGACCACGCGAATCTCGGCGTCGGCGGCTGGGACCGCGAAGGGCCGCACCTGCGCGACCACCTGGCGCGGCTCTCGCGCACCTATGGGATCGACCCGGACGTGCTCACCGACGTTCGTGGCCACCGGCTGCCGATGCGCCGTGTCGGCGCCACGACCCCTGCCCGCGACAACGTCGTTCTCGTCGGCGACGCGGCGGGGCTCGTCGATCCGCTCTCGGGCGACGGCATGTACGAGGCCTTCACCTCTGCTCGGCTCGCGGCCGAGGCCATCCTCGCCGGCGATCTCGGACGGTATCCGGCGGCGCTGGCGCAGAAGCTCGACCACCACGCCGGCGCCTCGTGGTCGGCCAAGCGCGCCCTCGACCGCCACCCCGCGGTGTGCTTCTGGGCAGCTCGCTCCCCGGGCGTGTTCGGCGTCGTCAGCGGGCTGCTACGCGGCGATGTCGGGCATCCGAACGAGGCCCGGGGCCTCGCTCGTCCGCCGCTGCGCCTCGTTGCGCGCGTGGCGCGCCGCGTCTGACGACAACTGTCTCGGGGAAGGCCTCAACTGCCTCGAAACCGGGGTTAAGGACTGCCGCCTTGTTGCCGATGTTCTGGGGACGTGATTGACCTCATCGCCCTTCTCCGCACCGCTGTCGAAAGCGGCGCCAGCGACATCCATCTGAAGCTCGGCCAGCCGCCGGTCGTACGACTCGACGGCGACCTCGAGCAGATGGAGGGGGTGCCGTCGCTCTCGGAGATGGATCTCGACACGGTGCTCGACGCCGTCACGATGATCTCGCCGAGACGCCGCGACACGTTCGAGGACACGGGCGACCTCGACATCGCGTACTCCAATCCGACCCTGCCGCGCTTCCGCGTCAACGGGTTCCGCCAGCGCGGGGCAACCTCGTTCGCCTTCCGCGTGATCCCGAGCGAGATCCCGAACTTCCTCAAGCTCGGCCTCCCGGACGGCGTCACCCGGCTCGCCGAGGAGCGCCGCGGGCTCGTGCTCGTAACGGGCGCGACCGGCTCCGGTAAGACGACCACGCTCGCGTCGATGATCGACCACATCAACCGCACCCGTCGCCAGCACATCGTCACGATCGAGGACCCGATCGAGATCCTGCACCCCGACCGCGGCTGCATCGTCAACCAGCGCGAAGTCGGACTCGACACCGCGAGCTTCGAGCAGGCACTGCGCCGCGTCCTCCGTCAGGACCCGGACGTGATCCTGATCGGCGAGCTCCGCGACAGCGAGACCGCGCACACCGCCCTCCAGGCAGCAGAGTCGGGCCACCTCGTCTTCTCCACCCTGCACACGATCGACGCCGCCGAGACGATCGGGCGCATGATCGAGTTCTTCCCGCCCGCGAAGCAGCAGCAGATTCGCTCGATCCTCGCCGGCACGCTGCGCGGCGTGATCAGCCAGCGCTTGCTGCCGCGCATCGACGGCGGCCGTGTGCCCTCGATCGAGGTGATGGTGACGAATTCCCGCATCCAGGACCTGATCCGCGAGGACCGGCCGGAGGAGATCACCGACGCGATCGCCGCCGGCGAGTTCTTCCAGATGCAGACCTTCTCGCAGTCGCTGATCGAGCTCGTGATCTCGGGTGTGGTCGATCGCGAGGTTGCGGCGAACGCTTCCACGAACCGGCACGACTTCATCGTCGACCTCGAGCGCGCCGAGAAGAACGCGGCCCACGACAAGCTCGAGGCCGAGGCGCGCGCGAACCTGCCCGCAGCGGATCCGTCGCTCGGCGGCGGCCTGCGCGTCGCCGACTCCATTCCCGCCGGACCGTCCTAGAACCGGCCGCTCCGACGGAGCAACCCCCGGCACGCGTGAGCCCGCTCCCCTGCGGCGGGTGACCCTCGTCCTGGGGTGCCACGATCGCCGTCTTGTGCCGATGACTGCCTGGTGATCATGGGGCTGCCGCCGCCCTCAACCCTTCGCCTCGACCGCCTCTCCGCAGGGCTCGTCGACGAGCGAGCGTTCTGCCTCGCCCAGGCGCTCCGGGTGTGCGCGAACACATGGCATCCCACGGCGTTCGTCGGTGGGGTGACCCCGTAGCCGGCCGGTCGCCGCTCTGGCTCGTCACCGCCGGATCGCGCGGTGCTCTAGCCGAAGATGCCGAGGTACCAGTCGAGAATGACGTCGCCGAAGAACAGGGCGACGACGCCGCCGACCGCGAGGAACGGAGCGAAGGGGATCGCCATCTTGCCTGCCTTCGAGCCGTGGCGAAGCGCGAGCACGGCGGCGGGAATCAGCGCTGCGATGAAGCCGACCATGAGCGCCACGGAGACGTCGCGGCCGAGCATCGCACCGAGCAGGAGGGCGAACTTGACGTCGCCCATGCCCATCCCCTTCGGGTAGGCGAGCGCGGCGGCGAGCAGGAACGCCGACGCACCGAGTGCGGCGAGCACCCACTCCGGGCTCGGCTCGAGGATGGTCATGCCGACGAGGCAGATTGCGGCGGCCGGCAGGACGATCCGGTTCGGCACGAGCCGGTAGCGGAGGTCGGCAGCCGACAGCGTGACGAGGACGATCACGAAGAACGACGCGAGGATCGTGTAGGCGGTGGCGCCGAACGCCAGCACGCAGGCAACGACGAGTGCGGCCGTGAGCGCCTCGACGGCCGGGTAGATCGCGGAGATGTGCTCGTGGCAATGACGGCAGCGGGCGCGCAGGAGGAGGTACGAGACGATCGGAATGTTGTCGCGGGCCGCGATCTCCGTGCCGCAACCCGTGCAGGCAGAGCGCGGCTTCGAGATCGAGCGGCGCAGCGGCACTCGTGCCGCGACCACGTTGACGAAGCTCCCGAACGCGAGGGCAGGGGGGAACACGAGCAGGGCAAGCGCGACGTTCACAGGGTCGCTATCGGCAGCACCGGCCCGGTGGTTGAGCGCCCGCCGTGGTGCGGCGGATTCGGCTTCAGATGTGCTCCACGGATGCCGATACCTCGATCGAGGGAATCTGGCATGAATTTCGAGCCTTCGGGCCCACTCCGGACGTCCACCAATCTCGGCGATCGCGCCGGGACGTCCCCCGACGAGCAGGGTGGCGGGCCGGCAACTTCGAGACGCTCGGCGACCTCGTCGCCGATCTCGTCCTCGCCGCCGAGCTGGTCCCGCGCGATCGGCTCGCCGCCGCCCGCGGGCGCGCCGGCGCGGGCTCGCTCGCCGAGGCACTGCGCGACGAGGGGTACGCGCAGCCGGAGGGCATTGCTCGCTCGCTCGCCCGGCGCCACGATCTGCCCTTCATCGATCTTCAGGCGGAGCGCATCGTTCCCGGCGCCGCCGAGCTCGTGCCGCTGCTCACCCTCCAGCGGGTCATCGCGATTCCGATCTCCAACGCGGGCGACCGGCTCCGGATCGCGATCGCCAACCCCGGCAACGTCCACGGGATCGACGAGCTCAGGCTCGCCAGCAAGTACCCGGTCGACATCGGCGTCGCGAGCCGCGACGACATCATCGCCGAGATCGAGAAGATCGCCCGGCGCTCGGAGGTGCTCGAGACCCAGTCGGCCCTCGATGAGTTCGACGTCCTCGACGAGACCGAGGACGACCTCGAGGTCGACGACGGAGTCTCCGACGCGCCGCTCGTCCGGCTCGTCAACTCGATCATCATGCAGGCCGCGACCGACGGGGCCAGCGACATCCATTTCGAGCCGCAGGAGGACTCGCTCCTCGTGCGCGTGCGCATCGACGGTGTGCTCAACGAGGCCCAGTCGATCCCGAAGCGGATGGCCAACGGCGTCACGACGCGACTGAAGGTGCTCGCGAAGCTCGACATCGCCGAGCGGCGCAAGCCGCAGGACGGCCGGATCTCGCTCGCCGCGCGCGCAGTCGGCCGCATGCTGGACATCCGCGTCGCCGTGCTGCCGACGGTCGAGGGCGAGCAGGTCGTGATGCGCCTGATCGACAAGTCGCGCACCACGCCCACCCTCGAGTCGCTCGGCCTCTCCGAGGCGATGCGCGAGAAGATCTCGGAGGTCATCCGCAACCCGACGGGCGCGCTCCTCGTCACGGGGCCGACGGGCTCCGGTAAGTCGACGACGCTCTACGCGGCGCTCGCGGAGATCAACCGTCCCGAGATCAACATCATCACGGTCGAGGATCCGGTCGAGTATCGGCTCGCCGGGGTCAACCAGGTGCAGATCAACGTGAAGGCGGACATGACCTTCTCGGCCGCCCTCCGCTCGATCCTCCGCTCCGACCCCGACGTGATCATGGTCGGCGAGATCCGGGACCCGGAGACGGCGAAGATGGCGATCGAGTCCGCTCTCACCGGTCACTTCGTGCTCTCGACGCTGCACACGAACGACGCGCCGGGCGCGCTGACGCGACTCAACGAGATGGGCGTGGAGCCGTTCCTCACGGGCTCCGCCGTCTCCGCCGTGCTCGCCCAGCGCCTCGCGCGCAAGCTCTGCGCGAACTGCTGCGAGATGTACACGCCGGCGCCCGAGGAGCTGATGGCGGCCCGCATCTCGCCCGACATGGCCGCCGCCCGCGAGGGGATGGTGCTGTACCGCAAGGTCGGCTGCCCGCGCTGCAACCGGACGGGCTACAAGGGCCGGGTCGGCGTCTTCCAGCTGCTGATCATGAACGACGAGATCGAGTCGCTCGCGGCGCAGAACGCGCACCGCGACGAGATCGAGCGTGCCGCCGCTGCCGGCGGGATGCGGTCGCTGTGGGACGACGGGATCGCCAAGGCCGCAGCCGGCCTGATCTCGCTCGAAGAGCTCGCCCGCGTTGTCTCGACGTTCTGAGGAGCCAGGATCGCGTTCGCGGTCGACTCAGAGTCTCAGACCGATCTCGCGGCGCGGATCCTGAAGCTGCGCCTAGGCGGTCGCACCTGCCACGGTCCGAGCGATCCCTGTCCGGGCCTAGGCCGAAAGGCTCCTGGCTCGCGGGGCTATGCATGCCGCGCGTTGCGCGACGGCTCGACGAAATCTTCCGCAACGAGCGCACGAACGTAGAAGGGGTGTCTCCCGGAGGGAGACACCCTTCGTGTCGGAAGTGTGACTTCTTGTCCACAGGCTCGCGCGCAGGAAGGCCGAGGCTTTGTCGGCACGGCCTCGTCCCGCGCACGGCACCCGCGCCCGGCTCGCTCGAAGGCGCAGTCGACCCTTAGGTGACGATGCAGTTCAGGTACTCGAACGCGATGATCGCGTCATCCGCGAAGCGGCGAGCCTGGTCGACGGAGCCGAAGGAGAACGGGCGCTTGAGCCCCGGCTCGTCGAGCGGCTTCGTGATCGGAAAGACCTCGGAATCGACCGTGACGCCCGTCGGCGTCTTGTAGGCGTTCAGCACGGCGATCGTGCGCCCGTCGCGTCGAACCGTGTACGCGAACAGGGTGGAAGCGGAATCGGCAACCGCCGATCCCGCCCCGTTCCCTTCAGACGAACTCGAGCTCAACGACGCGCGCCGGCGTTGTGAGCCGCCTGCGCAATCACAGTGCTCTCGACCGGGCCGGAGAACTGGGCCACGATCTTGCCGGGGCGGCGGACGACCAGCATGGTCGGAGCCGACACGGTGCCTGCAAACGAGGTGACGCTTTCCGCCTGCTTGTCGTTGCCGACGTTGATGGCGACGAAGCCTGCTCCGACGGAGCGCGCACCCTTGCGCACCTCGGTCACGACGGCACGATCACCCTGTGCCTGGCCGACGTAGAGCGAGACAACGGCCACCTTGGAGTAGCGAAGCGCGTGCGCCACGCTGGCGGGAAGGCCGGGCAGGAGAACGACCTTGGGTGTGGTCGCGGCGGGCTTGGTGAAGGTCTTTGCGGGCGTCGTCGACGGGGTGGAAGGCGCGACCGGCGTGGCAGCCGACGTCGAGTCCGACGACCCACCGAACACACCGACCCGGACGACCATGAGTGCGACGAAAGCCGCCACGAGCGCCACGACGGCGATCACGACGGGACGTGGCACCCGACTGGTTGTGACGGCGATGGTATTCACCCAATCGCTATCGGCAGGGACGCCATCTAGCTTGAGACCGAGTTGGGCGGTGTGAGCACCGGCACCGTCGCCTGCGCGCAGACGACCCGGTTGCCTCCGACCTGCAGTGCGCTCTTGCAGGTGATCCTCAGCTCGGTGAGCCTGCTTCGGTCGACGTCGAGGGACACAACCGTCTCCCCGCCCGCGGGCACGACGACGCTTCGCCGGACGCCGGCGCCCTTCACCTCGACTGTCTGGGTGGGGGCGTTCGCGGGCAGCGAGAGAGTGAACCGCATCGTCTCCGTGCCGCCGAGGCTGCTTGGCCAGACACGGATCCGCGACGGGTACGACAGCCAGCCGTCGAGGTAGAGCCCTTCGGTGAGGCTCGCGATGCGCGCCTGCGATGCGGGTACCCAGAGGCTCGTGCCGGTCGTCCTCGTGATCAAGCGTGCGTGCTCGAGCTGAGCGGCGGCCCCATACTCCTCGACCAGGACCGGTCCGGTGACGGGAACCCCGTCGATCTCCACGGTTCCGTCGGCGGCGATCGCCGCCTTGCCGGTCGCGAAGGAGTCGATCCGCTCGGCCCCGTCGAGCCGGGCGACGTGCTCGAGCGAGGTGTTCCAGAAGAGATGGGTCGAGGCGACCGGGGGGTTGGCCCCGGCAGCGAGCAGCATCGTGGCGGGACCGAGGTCGGCGTGATCGACCCAGCTCGGGTCGGCCGGCAGGAACGTCGTGCGGGCGTCGTGGGCGCGCGCGACGTCGTAGGACGTTCCCGCAAACGACGCGGCTGCCCCGGCGCCGATCGCGATCACGAGGCAGATCGGCACGACGGCCTTCGAGACCCTGAGGAGGACGATCGAGCAGAGGATCAGGCCTGCCGCGGAGAATGCGACAAGCTGCGCTCCCGCTCCGATGCCGAGCCGGTCCTCGAGCCAGAAGACGCCGCCGAGGAGCGGTGAATCGCGCTTGCCGCCCTCTGCCGCATAGCCCGAGAGCGGAAGCCGCATCACCGCGACCAGCAGCACGGCGCCCGCCGCCATTCCGAAGATCCGGCCGCGTGCGCTGCGGGCCACGAGGCAGAGCCCAAGGATGAGCAGCGGGCCTGCGAGCATGAGATAGCGCTCGAAGAAGCCGTGGGTTCCGTTGGCCGAGAAGATGGCGGCCTCGAGGAGAAGGGCGAGCAGAGAGACGATCGCGAAGGTTGCGAAGCCGCGCTCGGCACGACCGGCACGGCGCCCGAGTGCGCCGACGAGCCCTCCGATCGCACCGGGGAGCACGACTGCGCCCGTGGCGAGTGCAAGGAGGAAGGTATTCACGACCACCCAGCGGCCGATGTCGGGCAGATCGATGTTGAACTCGAAGATCCCGTCGTACAGGCCGATGAGCCGGTGGGGCCCGGCCAGTAGCGTCAGAGTCGTGAGCACAGCGAGGACGATGAGTGTCGGCATGAATGCGCGCGCCGCCGACCTCAGGTTTCCTCGCTCGACGACCAGAGCCGCGACGATGAACGCGGCGGGAAGGAAGACGTACTGGATACGGGTCAGCGTCGCCACGACGGCAAGGACCAGGAACACCGACTGCGTCCGCGCGGTCGGCCGCTCGAGGGCGACGACGCCGGCAAGGACTCGCGCACAGCGCCAAGGTCACGCCAAGGGCATCGGCAGTGACGTAGGCGCTGAAGACGAACGAGGGAAGAGCAACCGTGGCCGCCGCGGCGAGAAGCGTGTCGCGGAGCGGCAGGGCGAGGCGGCGACCGAGGAGGTAGACCGGAACCGCCGCCAGGGAGATCGCGAGCGCGTGAATGCCCTGCGTGATCCGGTAGGC
Organism: uncultured Thermoleophilia bacterium; assembly: GCA_963751875.1. Taxonomy (GTDB): domain Bacteria; phylum Actinomycetota; class Thermoleophilia; order Gaiellales; family Gaiellaceae; genus Gaiella. Next base: position 137,548 of record CAVVWG010000018.1, on the reverse strand, counting down.
GATCTCGGGGTCGTTCTGCAACCAGGCAACGGCTTGTCAACAGCGGGTCGACGAGCGCCGGGAAGCTCGCCGAGCCGCCTCGGATCGACAGCCGTCCGTGGGCGATCGAGCGGGCGAGCGCCGCGTAGACGTATTCGTCCTGGAAGTAGCGGGGAGTCGCGTAGGCGAACGCCGCCGCGACTCGCGCGATGAAGCTCCCGAGGACGATCGTCGCGAGCGCAACCAACGGATGGGCCGTCACCCACGCTGCGGGCCGTGCGAGGAACCGGTGCCGGGTCGAGCGAGTGACCGTTGCCGGCACCGACGGGGCGGCAATGGTCGAAGAACGCGAAACCTGCATGAGTCGGCTATCGGTCGAGGGCGCCAGCGCCTTGAGGATTGATACGTCGGCAGCGGCTAGCGGCAGGCGGTTTCGCGCCACAACGACGAGGGGGCGCGGATTGCTCCGCGCCCCCTCGGGTCATGCGATGGTTCGGCCGTGGCTTAGGCTGCAGAGCGACGGTCGTGATGTCGGCCGCAGGCCCGGCCTTGTAGTACGTGTAGTTGCCGGACGTAGCCTTGATGCAGTACGTCGTGTCCGTGCCCGAGACTGACGACGTGATCTTGATGCCGGCATCGATCGCCTTCAGGCTGGTCAGGGACATGCCGGGTGCCGGGGGCGTGGTCGTCGCGGCCGTGTTGTAGTTGCCGTAGTCGGCGTAATACGCCTCGACGGCCGGGACGGCCGAGCGGACGTTGGCCTGCGCCGCCGACTTGTTGGCCCGATCCTTGAAGCCGAGGTAGGACGGCACCGCGATCGCCAGCAGGATGCCGATGATCACGAGCACGATGAGGAGCTCGATGAGCGTGAAGCCCGACTCCTCCTTGGCAAGCCGCGACTGCAGCTTGGCGATGAACGAAGACATGCGATGTACTCCTTGCTTGGGGGGTAGAACCGACGTGGCGTGTATCGGCGGGTGCCGCGGAACGCCCCTACACCCCAAAGGGGTGATCGTTGGGGGATTCCCTCACCCGAGGTGGGTGGTTCCGTAGGCGCCGGCGCTCCGGCGCCGGAGACGAGCGCCGCGAACGACGAAGGGGCGCGGATTGCTCCGCGCCCCTGGTCATGCGATCGCCCGCTTCGTCTACGTGCAGGCGACCGTGGTGATGTCGCCGGCGGGGCCGTTCTTGTAGAACGTGAAGCTGCCCTGGGTATTGCTGATGCAGTACGTCGAGGCGTCCGGCCGAGACGACCGTGACCGTGACGCCGGCGTCGATGGCCGTCAGGCTGCGCCGGTGTCGGGCGCGTCGCCAGTCGTGAGCGGTCATGTCGCTGTAGTGTCCCGTGTCCGCGAAGTACGCCTCGACGGCCGGGACGGCGGTCCGCACGTTGGCCTGTGCCGCACCGTCTGCTTCGCCCTGTCCTTGAAGCCGAGGTACGAGGGCACGGCGACGGCGAGCAGGATGCCGATGATCACGAGCACGACGAGGAGCTCGATGAGCGTGAACCCGGACTCCTCCCGCGCGAGTCGCCGCCGTAGCCCTGAGATAGTTGCCGCCATTGTCGTGCTCCTGACTGGGGATGGAAAACTGACGTCGTCCTCATCGGCAACGAGGCCACTCAGCCATACCCCAGAATGGGTGACTCGCCGTAGTACCCGCCTCCCCCGGCCCGGGTGAGTGAGGACGGCTCGGCGGAATACCCCTCAAGACCGGGACTGACCCTGCCGATAGAGGCACCCGTGGAGCTTTCAGAGCACACAACCGCCGCCACTCTTTCGGTCGACACGCTGCTCGAGCAGGCGGTCGAGCTGGGCGCGTCCGACCTGCATCTCACGGTCGGGATCCAGCCTGTGGTCCGCCGCCGCGGTCACATCGAGGTGCTCCGCGAGTACCCGGAGCTCGACCCGGACATGCTGCGGCAGCTGATCTACCGCATCACGACGACCGAGCAGCAGAAGCACCTGGAGCTCGGCCGGCAGCTCGACTTCGCCTACGGCATCCGCGGCGTCGCCCGCTTCCGCGTCAACGCCTTCTATCAGCGTGGGAGCCTCGCGGCCGCGTTCCGCACGATCCCGACCGATGATCAAGTCGCTCGAGGAGCTCGGACTGCCCGAGAGCCTCCACGAGCTCGCCAAGAATCCCCGCGGTCTCGTCCTCGTCACCGGGCCGACCGGCTCCGGTAAGTCGACGACGCTCGCGGCGATCATCGACGAGATCAACCGCAGCCGCACCGATCACATCATCACGATCGAGGATCCGATCGAGTTCCTCCACGATCACAAGAGCTGCATCGTCAACCAGCGCGAGATCGGCGAGGACGCAACCGGATTCGCCGACGCGCTCCGCGGAGCCCTCCGTCAGGACCCCGACGTGATCCTCCTCGGCGAGATGAGAGACCTCGAGACCATCTCGACCGCGCTGACCGCCGCCGAGACCGGTCACCTCGTCTTCGGGACGCTGCACACGCAGAGCGCGCCCAGCACGATCGACCGCATCATCGACGTCTTCCCGGCCGAGCAGCAGGCGCAGGTGCGGATGCAGCTCGCCAACACGCTTCAGGGCATCGTCACCCAGACGCTCGTTCCCACGCGGGACGGCGCCGGCCGCGTGCCGGCCCTCGAGATCCTGTTCCTGGACGACGCGATCCGCAACCTGATTCGTCAGGGAAAGATCGAGCAGGTCTACTCCTACATGCAGACGGGCAGCCGTCGCGGCATGCAGACGATGGAGCAGTCGCTCAGCGAGCTCGTCCAGCAGAACCTGATCACCGTCGCCGAAGCAGTCGGCCGCTCGAGCCGACCCGAGGCGTTGCTCTCCGCTCTCGAGCGTGCAGGTGTTCCGACCTCGACCCTGTCCTTCGAATCCACACCCGCCGCCGCTCCGGCTCTCGGTACGGCGCTCCGGGTGGCCGGGAGCTAGCCGCCAATGACTCTGTGGAACCCACTCAACGTGTTCTCGGGCCGAGCCCACTCGGCTGCCGATGGACCGTCTGCATCCTTCGACCCCTCGCGCACCGGAGACCCTCTCGGCCCGCGTCCGTCCGACCCGGCGATCGGGATCGGCGGCACGCAGATCGGTGGACCGGTGAGCACGGGCGATCCGCGTCGCCATCCGATCGGCTTCGCGCCGCCGGCCGACCAGGATGCCGAGCCGCGGTTCCGCACGGAGATCTCCTTCAGGCGCCACCACGAGCTGCCGCGCGCGAGCACGACGCCGGTGTTCCCGGAGGACGGCGTGCAGAGCTCCTGGCAGAGCCCGGAGCAGGTCGGCTCGGTCGAAGGCGAGCCAGGTCGACTCGGTCGACGTCGATCAGGTCGACGCCGTCGAGGTGCCGCCGGTCGCCGAGGAGAGCGTTCCGTTCTTCAAGCGTGAGATCAGCTTCCGCCGCAAGAAGAAGGACGCCGACGAAGAGGTCGCGGCCGAGGAGACCCCGGACGACGTCGTCGACGGAGCCGTCGATGAGTCCTTCGACGACGCCGACGCCACCGATGAGGTGACGGAGGCGACCGACGAGTGGGAGCTTCCGGCGGTCGAGGTCTTTGCGTCCGCTGACGAGCCCGAGGAGCACGAGGACGTCGTGGAGGAGCACGAGGACATCGTCGAGGCAGACGAGCCGGAGACGCTCGTCGTCGCCGAGGCCGTCAGCTCCGAGGACGACGCCGACACGGTCGTGCCGTTCTACAAGCGCGAGATCAGCTTCCGTCGCAAGAAGAACGCCGCCGAGGTTGTCGCAACCGCCGAGGTCGTGGACGCGGTCGGCGACGAGGACACGAGCGACGCCGTCGGACGAGCCGGCCGAGGTCGAGGTCGAGCCCGAGTTCGTCGCTGCAGTCGACGAGCCGGAGGAGACCGAGGCAGTCGCCGAGGAGCCGATGCGTCGCCGAGGAGCCGACGTTGCCGAGGACGACGCAGCCGCAGAGTTCGTCGCCGCGGAGCCGCAGGTCGAGGACGACGCCCCGGCACTCGAGATCGTGCCCGTGCACGAGCTGGATCAGCCCGGCACGGACGACGGGGCGCTCGAGGAGTCTGCCCTCAGACGACACCACGGAGCACGCCGTGGCACACGGAGGACGCCACGTACGAGCCCGCCGCATTCGAGCCCGACGACGCATTCGAACCCGAGGCCGTCGAGGACGTCGCCACGACCGAGGATTCCGACGACGAGGCAGCTTCTGCCCGCCGCCGTCGCGGCCGAGGCCGTCACCGACGCGGATGCCCTGCCCGACCTCCCGCTCCGACGTCGCGGCCGAGGATCCACCGGCCGCGACGGGACGCTTCGGCTCGCGCAAGCGCAAGGCGGAGAAGGCGCCCAAGCGCCAGGGCGGCAAGGGCGGCAAGGTCGTCGGACTGAAGATCGGCGCCTCGCAGCTCGCTGCTGCAGTCGTCAGCGAGACCGATCGCGGCCACGAGCTGCTCGGTCTTGCCCGCCGCCCGCTCGCCGCCGGGATCGTCGTCGACGGCGAAGTGCGTGACGAAGGCGCGCTCGCCAACGCCGTCAGGTCGTTCTTCGAGGACGAGAAGCTGCCGAAGGGCAACGTGCGCATCGGCCTCTCGAGCAACCGCATCGGTGTCCGCACCCTGGACATCGAGGGCGTCGAGGACGAGAGCCGCTTCGACAACGCCGTCCGCTTCAAGGCGCACGAGGTGCTCCCGGTCGCGCTGTCCGAGTCCGTGCTCGACTACCGCGTGCTCGAGGAGCGCGTCGGCGAGGACGGTGTCAAGTCGCGCCGTGTTCTGCTCGTCGTCGCGCCGCGCGACCAGGTGGAGCCGTACACCCGCATGGCGAATCTCGCCGGGATCCGGCTCGAGGCACTCGATCTCGAGGCGCTTGGCCTGCTCCGCGCGTTCGTCGCACCCGGCACCGGCGCTCGGACCCCCGACGACACGGCGTCCGTTGTCGTCTCGATCGGACACGAGTCGTCGACGCTCCTCGTTGCAGGCGGCGGGGCATGCGAGTTCACCCGCGTCTTCGACTGGGGCGGAAGCGCGCTCGAGGAAGCAGTCGCCTCCTCGCTCGACGTCCGGCCGGCCGAAGCGGCCATGATTCTCCGGCACCTGTCCCTCTCGGGCCCGGGCCGGCAGTACGAGACCCTCGACGAGGTGAGGCGGGCGCAGGCAACCGATGCCGTCCGTCAGCGTCTCACCCCGTTCGCACGGGAGCTCGTCAACTCGCTCCAGTTCTACCAGACCCAGGCCGAGTCGCTCGGCATCGGCGGGATCCAGATCACCGGCGGCACGTCGCATCTCGAGGGCATCGACGACGCGCTCCATCAGATGATCGGCGTCAACGTCTCGGTCGGCGATCCGCTCTCGCGGGTGATCCGCGCAGCGGACTTCGATCCGGCCCTCGAGTCGGCGATCGGCTCGCTCGGCGTGCCGATCGGGCTTGCGATCGACGATCTGTCGATGCGGGGCGTCAACCTGCTGCCGAAGGGCACCGTCACCAAGAAGTCCCGGCGCTCGACGCTGGTCGCGATCGGCGCGCCCGTAGCCGTCGCCGTCCCGCTCGCCGCGCTCGCCTTCCTCTACGTCGGAGCGCACGGCAAGGTTGTCGATCAGCAGGGCCAGCTCGACCAGGCCAAGGCCGATCTCGCCGCTCTGCCGGTGCCGACGACGCCGGTGATCGACACCGCCATCGTCGGCGACGAGGCAGTTCGCGCCACGGCCGTTGCCAACGTCCTCGGTGGCCGGCTCGCGTGGGAGGCGGTCTTCCGCGACATGTCGAAGGTGCTGCCGGCGAACGTCTGGCTCTCGACGCTCTCGCTCACCGCCCCGGAGGCAGCGAACCTGGCCGACGGAACGACACCTGCGCCGGCGCCGACGGCGGCCGGAGTTCAGCCGGTGCCGACGGCAGTGGCGATCGACGGCTTCACCTTCACCCAGCCCGACGTTGCCCGTCTCCTCGCGCGACTGGCGACGCTTCCCTCACTCAAGCGCGTGACGCTGACCTCGAGCCAGTCACAGCTGGTCGGAACCAAGAAGGTCGTGCACTTCGTCATCGTTGCCGACCTGAACCAGACAGGAGGTGCGTCATGAGCTCCCTGCTTAGCTCGCCCAAGGGCAAGATCGGTGCGATCGCGGCTGGAGGCCTGCTCGTTCTCCTCGCCCTCTGGTTCCTGCTCGTCTCGCCGCAGCGTGCGAAGGCGACCGAGCTCAGCGCAGACCTCGCCACGACCCAGGCGCAGATCGTCGAGCGCAGGGCCGCGCTCAGGACGCCCTCGGCCGATGTCACCGTGCGGCCGAGCGATCTCTACCGGCTGACGAAGGCGCTGCCGGACGACACGAACATGTCGGGCATCGTGCTCGACCTCAACCGAATCTCGGCGCAGAACCAGCTGACGTTCGTCTCGATCACGCCGGCCGCGCAGGTCCTCGGAACCGGGTACGTGCAGCAGCCGCTCGATGTCGTCGTGCAGGGCCGCTTCCGCAACATCTCGAGCTTCCTCGGTGACCTCCGCACGCTCGTGTCCGTCCGCGGCAAGAGGCTCGATGCCCGCGGTCGTCTCTACTCGGTGTCGAGCGTCAGCATCACGGCGCCCGATAGCCCGGCCAAGTTCCCGTTCGTCAAGGCGGCGGTGAAGCTGAACGCCTACGCCTTCAGCGCGCCGGTGCCGGCGACGCCCGCCCCGGATCCGTCCACGTCTACCGACACGTCCTCCGATGGGACTGTCGCGGCAGGAGCGACCCCCTGATGGCCAAGCGAAGCGCACAAGACACCGCCGCCGCCAAGGCGAAGAAGCAGAAGATCATTCTGATCGTCGGAGGAGTGCTGCTCCTCGCGCTCGCCGCGTTCCAGGGGCCGAAGCTGATGAAGCACGGCGGGTCAGCCGCCGCTCCGCCGCCGGCTGCCGCCCCGAGCGCGACGGGCACACCCGTGCCGGCCGCAGTCACGGCCGCCCCCGTCAAGGGTTCCGCCGTCGTCGCGGGCGTTGCCCTGCCGCGGGCCGCAGCCGTCAAGGTCGAGACGAGCCAGCTTGCGTCGTTCACGCTCTTCGAGGTCAAGGATCCGTTCGTCCAGCAGGTGGGCTCGGAGTCGGCCGCCGACGCCGCGCGCACCTCCGGCCGATCAGGGCGCCGGCTCGACGGGACCGAACGCGTCGTCGCCGCCCGGCTCCACCGGCTCGGCGCCCGCCGGGACCGGGACAGCCGCCGGCCGCGCCGGCACCGATCATCTACGCCACGATCGACTTCAACTCGAAGCCGCAGCAGGTGGAGGTCAAGGGCACGTTCCCGACGCCCGAGCCGCTGTTCGTCCTCCGCTCGCTGACGAAGAAGCAGGCGAAGATCAGCGTCGCCGGCGGATCGTTCGACGGGGGCCAGCCCGTGACCCTGAAGCTCGGCAAGAAGGTGACGCTCGTCAACACGGCGACCGGCGTCCGCTACGTGCTGAAGCTCGTCTACACCGGCGCGCAGCCCGAGGTCATCGAGGGATTCACGACCGCTGCGAACAAGAGCCGCAGCGACGACAACGAAGGCCCCGTAGGAGACCTCTAGATGCCGCAGTTCGCCTACAGCGCAATCAACGCCCAGGGAAACGAGCTCTCGGGCGAGATCCACGCCGCTGACCTGTCCTCGGCGCGGGACGTCCTGCTCAACGGCGGCCTGCTCGCCGAGCGCATTGCCGAGATCAAGAGCGCCGCCAGCACGGACAAGAAGAAGTCGGGGATGTTCGCGAAGAAGGTGCAGCCGAAGTCGCTGCAGGTCTTCTCGCGCCAGTTCGCGACGATGATCGAGGCCGGCCTCTCGGTCGTGACCGCGCTCGTGATCCTCGAGGAGCAGACGGATGACCAGGCCCTCGGCGTCGTCATCGCCGACGTCCGCGAGGAGGTCGAGACGGGCGCGCTCCTCTCCGAGGCGATGGCGCAGCATCCGAACGTCTTCAGCCGCCTCTACATCGCGATGGTCGAGGCCGGCGAGGCCGCCGGCGTGCTCGACACGGTCCTCGACCGCGTCGCGATCCAGATCGAGAAGGAGCAGAAGATCAAGCGCCGGATCAAGGGCGCGATGATCTACCCGAGCGTCGTGATCGTGTTCGCGACGCTCGTGATGGTCGGCATGCTGATGTTCCTCGTCCCGGTCTTCGTCAAGATCTTCGACCAGCTCGGCGGCGAGTTGCCGATCCTGACGCAGTACGTGATGCACGCGTCGAACGGGCTGCGCAACCCGCTGATCCCGGGACTGCCGATCCCCGGCGTCATCTTCTTCGGAGGGATCGTCTTCGGTGTCATCGTCTGGTTCCGCCGCTGGAAGAAGACCGAGCTCGGTCGCGAGAAGTGGGACAAGTTCAAGCTGAGGATCCCGATGCAGATCGGCGGCGTCGTCCGCAAGGTCGCGATGGCCCGCTGGTCGCGAACGCTCTCGACGCTGATCGCGTCCGGCGTCGACATCATGCGCGCGCTCGAGATCACCTCGCAGACGGCCGGCAACTGGGTCGTCGAGAGCGAGACCATCGCGCTTCGCCACCGCGTCGAAGAGGGCTCCTCGATCGCTCAGCCGCTGATCGAGAGCGCCGTCTTCCCGCCGATGATCGCCCAGATGGTGAAGATCGGCGAGGAGACGGGTGAGCTCGAGAAGATGCTCTCCAAGGTCGCCGACTTCTACGAGGACGAGGTCGACGCATCGGTCCAGGCGCTGACCTCGATCATCGAGCCGATGATGATGGTCGGCGTCGGCATCATGGTCGGCATCATCATCATCAGCATGTACCTGCCGATGTTCAAGCTGCTCACGCTCGTCAAGTAGCGCGCCGCGCGCAACCAGGCTCGGGTCGTCCCGCCGGTGAGAAGGTTGAGAACCCCGCGAGAGCGGGGTTCTCGTTTTCTGCCGGATTCGACTCGGGCTCAGCCGTCCGTCTGCGGTGAACGTCGTTCTCGAGGAAGCCGCGAGGACGCTCGCGGCTAGTCGCCGGTCTCGTACTTGAACGAGAGCCCGAGTCGCACGCGGTAGCTCGTGATCGCACCGTTCTCGATCGTCACGTCCTGCCGGAGTACCTCGGCCACGCGCAGGTCTCGCACCGATGCTGCGGCCGTGGCTACCGCGTTCGAGGCTGCAGCCTCCCACGACTCGCCGCTCGTGCCGATCACCTCGGTGACGCGGTACACGCTGTCGCCCATGGGTTTCTCCCTTCTCCGAAGATGCGGATCACCAGCATGGCACGGTCCGTTGAACGTGTCACCTGGCGCCGCAGCGATCGTCCTAGGCCGCCTTGCCGCCCGCGATCCAGGAGCGAAGCTTGTCGACGTCCGCCTCCGGCCAGGCTTGGTCACAGGGCATCGCCCCTTCCTCGACGGCCGCGAGGATCGCGTCCGCGTGCGCTGCCACGTCGTCGTGGTCCCACAGATCGAAGGCGAACTTCATCGCGGCACGATCTCCCTCTCGGAAGAGTGGCTTGATGTCGGCAGCAAAGCTGGGGGCTGATTCGGTCACGTTCATCCTCCCGTCATGGACTGGTGTCGACTCAGACCCTCAGCTTACTCCGGCCGATCGGGTACGAGACGAGTCCGCCGCGGAAACGATTGATCCTCGCGCGACGCGGTGCCGGGCGCACCGGACGAGAACTCCGGTCGACCGGTTGACGGCGACCACGACCTCCCGCGGCGCCCGTCGCCTGTGGACAAAAAGTCACAGTTTCGGCACGAAGGGAGTCTCCCTCCGGGAGACACCCCACCCCTACCGCGCGCGCGTTCGTGCGCACGTTGCGGACACTTTCGCGCTGGGGCGAAGCCCAGACGGCGCGGGCCTGCTCCGACGTGATCCAGCGGAAGGGCAACCGCGAGGGCCTGCGCTGTCGCCGGGCCGAAGCGGAGTAGGAACGACGAGGTGCGGTCCGAGAAGGCCGAGGCGACGCGGACGGAGTCCTCCGCCGGGCTCAGGTCACAACGCCGATCGCGATCGTGCCGAGGTATCCCTTCAGCCCGCCGGTGCGCTTCGTCAGCTTCAGCTCCGCCGTCGATCCGCCGGCCTGGCTGTAGATCATGTCCGCTGCGTGCGGCGTGTCGTAGGACCCCTTGCTCGAGTAGGGCTTCTGCTTGTAGACGGCGCGCGTGATCGCCTCGTTCATGAACACCTGCCCGGTGTGGACGACGTTGCCGCCGACGCTGACCTTCATGTGGATGTGCGGCGTGCGGCCCGGGTACCAGCCCGGGAAGATCGTCAGGAACTCGGCCTTGCCTGTCGCGCCCGCCTTCTGGTGGCCGCGGAGGTACCGCGTCGTGGCACCGTTGACGGCCGAGTAGTTGCCGAGCGCGTCGCAGTGCCAGATCTCGACATCGGCCTTCGGGATGGGCTTGCACGTCTTCGCGTTCAGCACCGTGAAGCGGATCACGAGCGGCAGCCCCGGCTTCCCCTCGGTGACGTTGCGCCGGGTCAGGTTCTCCTGCACCCAGTACGGCCCCGCGGTCACCTCGGGCGTGAGCAGGCAGGTCGTGACCGTCGCTGCCTCCGCCTCGTCACCCATGAATGCCAGGGCGCGATTGCCGAAGAGGACGGCCAGGCCGGTGCCGCCGGCGGCCTTGAGGATGTCGCGTCTGCTGATCTCGGTGTCCATCGTCGTTCCTTTCGGTGGTGAGGGTGGGTGGTGTCGTGGGGTGGTGTCGTGGGACACGGTAGAACGCGCAGCTGGGAGGCAGCTGTGGGATTCCTGTGAGCCTCGGCTGGAGTGTGAAGGCCGCCGCGCCGGTGAGGTGCGCGATGACGCGCGTCGAGGTCGCTGCCTGAGCAATGACCCGACGCGGCTCGTTTGCCTGCGGCGACCCGCGGGTATCCGAATCGAATGGACGACAACGAAGCGGACGGCGGATCCTGTCTCCTGGTACGCGATCGAGCGCGGCTGGCGCGTGATGACGCTCGACGGAGTGTCCCTCGGCACGGTCGAGGAGGTGCAGAGCGACGAGGAGCTCGACATCTTCCACGGGCTCTCGGTGCGGGTCGGGATCGGACGCCTCCCGCGGGAGGTGCCCGCGGATCTCGTCTCCGCGATCGAGCCGGGCGTCGTGACCGTGGCGATCCTCTCGGACGAGATCGGCACGCTCCCGAACGCCGACTGAGAAACGGCAATACTCGCGGCAGCCCGGACGAGGGCTGGGCGGACGGCTAGGACTCGGGCGGCGCGCCGCCCTCGGCGGTGCGCCGGGCCACGAACTCGTCCAGCTCCGCCGCGATCGCGTCGTCGATCGGCGGCGGCTCGAACTCGGCGAGAATCTGCTTCCAGATCTCGTTCGCGCGCTGCGTGGCGTCGCGCGATCCCTCCTCGGTCCACTGGCCGAAGTTGGCCCAGTCCGAGACGAGCGGCTCGTAGAACGCCGTCCGGTAGCGCGCGAGCGTGTGGGCGCCGCCGAAGAAATGGCCGCCCGGCGAGGTCTCGGCGATCGCCTCGAGACCGATCTCGTCGGCATCGACGACGATCGGCTGGAACGACTCGGCCAGCATCTGCAGCACCTCGATGTCGAGGATGAACTTCTCCTTCGATGCCGTCAGGCCGCCCTCGAGCCAGCCGGCGCAGTGGAGGAGGAGGTTGCACCCACCGAGCACGGCGCCGAACAGGCTCATCATCGTCTCGTACATCGCCTGCGCGTCGACCGCATTCGACGCGTTCGGCGCCGAGGAGCGGTAGGGCAGCCCGACGTGACGCGCGAGCTGGCCGCTCGCGAGCGCGGCCTTGAAGTACTCGGGTGTCCCGAAGGCCGGGGCGCCCGACTTCATGTCGACGTTCGAGGTGAACGCCCCGTAGACGACCGGCGCCCCGGGCCGCACCGCCTGCGTCAGCGCGATCCCCGCGAGCGCCTCGGCGTGCTGGAGCGTGAGCGCGCCGGCGAGCGTCACCGGCGCCATCGCGCCCGCAAGCGTGAACGGCGTCACCACCGTCACCTGCCCGGCGGCGGCGAAGTCGATCATCCCCATGCACATCGGGATGTCGAGCTGTCGTGGCGAGTTGCTGTTGATCACCGTGTAGCAGCATGGGGTGGACAGGAACGCCTCCTCGTCGAGGCCGTAGCCGATCCGGAACATCTCGAAGCTGTCGCGTACCTGGCCGCGGCCGCGGGCGTAGAGGTACGGCGCCTTGTCGGTCAGCGTCAGGTAGGCGAGGTTGGACTGCAGGTGCCGGAACTGCACCGGCACGTCCTGCGGCTCGACGCACGGGCCGGTGACGTGCATCACGTCGAAGTGCTGCGTCAGCCGAACGAGATCGCGGAAGTCCGCGAGGTTGCCCGAGCGCTTGCCGCCGTCGAGATCGCTGACGGCGGGCGGGCTGCTGACCGGCACCGTGGCGAGATGGCGACCGCCGAGCGTGACGGTGCGCTCGGGCGCACGGCCGATGAGCTCGAACGAGGCGGGCGCCAGGGCGAGGGATTGCTCGACGAGCTCCGGCGCGAACCGCACGAGCATCGTCTCCTCGTCGACCTCGGCGCCGGCGGTGCGGAAGACCTCGCGAGCCTCGGGCAGCAGCACCCGGATCCCGTCCTGCTCGAGCACCGTCAGCGCCGAGGCATGGAGCTGTGCCACCTGGTCGGCGCTGAGGATCTCGATCGGCGGGAACGGATTCTCGAGCGAGCGATAGCGCAGCGACCGCTTCTCGGGCGGGGGTGGCGCAGGAGCGTCGGCGCTGCGGGCCCGCCTGCCTCGTCCGTTCTCTCGGAACCTCCGTCACTCCGACCTCCTTCTATGCCGAGACGTCGACGATCGGGTCGCCGAGGAGCTGCGAGATCGACGTCGATCCCGAGGCCCGCGCCCGCCGGCGGCCGCTGCCCGCCGTCGGCGCGGAGAGGCAGGCCGGTGCCGTGATCGACCGAGACCCAGGTGTGGAAGTCGCACGTGTGCACCCGCTGGCGCTCGGGCGTACCGAGGCCGACGTGCACGATCGCCGCCGTCACGAGGCTCGCGCCGCCGGCATCCTCCACCGTCACCTCGACGCCGAGCTCGACGGCCACGTCGCGAATCAGCATCGCGCGCGTGATCCCGCCGACGCGCTGGAGCTTCACCGTGATCCCGTCGGCGACCCTGTCGCGGTGCGCCCGCAGCAGGTCGTCGAGCGTCACGATCGACTCGTCGAGGACGAGCGGCCGGTCGGTGGCGGGCCGCACGGAGGCGCACTCGGCGTAGGTGCGGCACGGCTGCTCGAACGTGTACTCGAGGTCGCGGGTTGCCCGCAGGAAGCGCCTCGCCCCACCGGCCGTGAAGGCGCCGTTCGCGTCGGCGAAGAGCACGATGTCGGGGCCGACCGCGTCGCGCACGGCGGCGAGCCGCTCGGCATCGGCTTCGGGAGCCGGGCCGACCTTGACCTGGAGCCGGCGGTATCCCTCGGCCACGAGCTCGCGCGCGAGCGCCACCGCCTCGTCGAGCGGGAGCACGGTGACGACGTTGTAGAGCGGGACGGCCTCGCCGAAGCGGGCGCCGAGCGCCTCGCACAACGGACGGCCCGCGGCTCTGGCCGTGATGTCCCAGCAGGCCATGTCGAGCGCCGACTTGACGTACGGCTGGCCGCGCATCACTCCGTCGAGCATGGCGAGCACGGCGCGCGGTTGCGTCGGATCGAGCCCGACGAGCAGGGGCGCGAGCTCGCCGACACCGGCGCGGGCACCCGCTGCGAACTGATCGCCGTAGGCGGCGTTGATCACGGCCATCTCGCCGTAGCCCGTCACGCCCTCGTCGGTGTCCAGCACGACGATCGTCGAGTCGAACTGGGACGAGCCGACGTGGCCCATCGCGTAGTTCCCGCGCCGGAACGGCTGGAGCTGGCGGAACGCGCGTACGCGGGTGATCTGCACCGGCCCGAGCATACTCCCGGCCGCGAGGCTCAGCGCTTGGATCCGCCCAGCTCCGCTTCGACGTCGTCGAGCCACCCGTCGAAGGTCGCGAGCAATCGCCGGCCGAGGTTCTCGGTCAGCTCCAGATAGCGCTCGCGGTGGGCGAGCCCGGCCGCGCCGGTCGAGGGCAGCATCGAGCTTCGCCGACTGCGCGGCGATCTCGGGGCGGAGCCCGAGCAAGCCCTCGAGCAGCGCAGCGTCGTCCTCGACGAGGTCGCCGCAGAGGAGCTTCGGGATCGCCTCGTTCTGGATCCGGGGCAGCGACGGTGGCTCGACCGCCCAGCGCCTGAGCGCCTCGGTGCCCGCAGGGGTCAACGTGTAGAACGTCCGCTCCCTCGTCTTGCCGGGCCGTTTCACGGAGGTCACGTAGCCCAGCTCCTCGAGCCGCTTCGGCTCGGCGTACAGCCGGGATGCGGCGACGGCGTAGTAGATCTGGGCGGCGCTGCGATGCATCTCGACCAGGTCCTGCGGCGACGCGCCGCCCTGCCCGATCAGCGTGAGCGTGACGTACGAGACGTTGTTGAGGTGCGCTCGACATCTCTTGACAAACTCCTATTGAGAGTAGTATAAAGCTCCTAATAGTAGTCTACACGAGGAGGGTCGCAGGATGAGCACGCTCGAGACGTCACCATCGCTCGAATCGCTCGACCGAGAGCTGCGCGGTGAGCTGATCACCCCGGTACACCCCGACTACGACGCGGCGCGGCGGATCTGGAACGGCATGTTCGACATGCAGCCCCTCGCGATCGTCCGTGCGCTCGGCGCGGTCGACGTCGTCGCGGTCGTGAACTACGCCCGCGAGACCGGAACCACGCTCGCCGTGCGGGGAGGCGGGCACTCGTCGGCGGGCCACTCGACCTGCGACGGCGGGATCGTGCTCGATCTCTCGCGGATGAAGGGCGTCTGGGTCGACCCGGTCGCACGCACGGCGAGGGCGCAGGCGGGCGCGCTCTGGGGCGACGTCGATCGCGAGACGCAGGCATTCGGGCTGGCCGTCCCCGGCGGGCAGATCTCGCACACCGGCATCGCCGGGCTGACGCTCGGCGGCGGCGTCGGCTGGCTGTCGCGGCAGTACGGCCTGACGATCGACAACCTGCTCTCGGTCGACCTCGTCACTGCCGACGGCCGGCTCGTGACGGCGTCGGCGCACGAGCATCCCGATCTGTTCTGGGGGCTGCGCGGTGGATCCGGCAACTTCGGCGTCGTCGTCTCGTTCGAGTACCGGCTGCACCCGGTCGGGCCGCTCGTCCTCGGCGGGCCGATCTTCTACGCCCTCGACGATGCCGCCGCCGCGCTGCGGAACGCACGCGACGCGATGGCCGGAGCGCCCGACGAGGTGTCGCTCTGGCTCGCGCTCACGCACGCTCCGCCGGCACCTCCGATACCGGCCGAGCACCAGGGCAAGCCGGTGCTGGCCGTCGTCCCGTTCTGCACCGATCTCGAGCGCGGCCCGGCGCTGCTCGAGCAGTTCACGTCATTCGGCTCGCCGATCGCGAGCCTGCACGGGCCGCTGCCGTACACCGCTCTCCAATCCGCGCTCGACGAGGTCGACCCGCACGGCCACCGGTACTGGGAGCGCGGCGACTACCTGGCAGGCCTCACCGACGAGGCGATCGACGTGCTCGTGGCGGCGTGCGGCAACGCGAGCTCGCCACGGAACGAGCTGCTCGTCTTCCCGCTGGGCGGCGCGACCGCCCGCGTCCCGGCCGACGCAACGGCGTTCGGCGACCGCACCGCGCCCTGGGCGGTCTGGGTCGTCTCGCAGTGGACGGACGCCGTCGGAGGACGATCGTCACCGTGACTGGGCGCGGAGCGTCTCGGCCGCGCTCGCCCCGTCCACGACGGGTGGCGTCTACGTCAACGCGATCGGCGGTGACGTGACCGCCGCTCGCAAGCAGGCGGCCTACGGCGGTGCCGGCAAGCTCGAGCGGTTGCGCGAGCTGAAGCGCGCCTGGGATCCCGGCAACCTGTTCCGGCTCAACCACAACATCGAGCCCTAGAGGTTGCAGCTGCTGCGGCGCTCGGGTCGGCTACGCGGCTCGGGCGCCGCGGCGCGCGCTCAGTCGACGACGACGACGACGCCCGCGCCGAGCTCGCGCTCGACCTCGGCGGCGCTGTCGGTGCCGAACATCCGGCCGAAGAAGCCGTGGTGACTGGCGGCGAGGACGACCATGCGGGCGTCGCGGTCGCGTGCCGTCGCGGCGATCTTGTCGGCCGGGTTCCCGACCGCCCAGACGTAGTCCGCTGCGATGTCCGTGGCGTCGATGCGCGCACGCGCCTTCGCGAAGATCGGCTCGAGCTCGGGCGGCTCGACGAGCGGCATCATCGGCGGCATCTCTCCGAGGCTGCCGAAGTTCTGCGGCCCCTCGGGGTCGAACAGCATCTCGAGCACCGCGACGACGACGAGCGTGTCGCCCGACGACTTGGCCTCGGCGATCGCGCGGTCGAGCGCCCGCTCCGCTCCGTCAGAGTCGTCGAACCCGATCACGATCGTTCCGGCCATGACGAGAGCATCGCAGTTCCGGCGTGGTTGCGGTGTCACTGCCACCGCAACCGCGCCGGGAACGAGAGCGAGCTGCTAGCCGAGCGCCTTGGCCTTGAGGGCGTCGAACTCGGCCTGGCTGATCGCGCCGCTGTCGAGCAGCGACTTCGCCTGCGCGATCTGGTCGGCGGGCGAGCTGCCGGCGACCGACTTGATGTAGTCGTCCTGCTGCGCCTTGATCTGCTGCATCTGCGCCTCGCTGCGGTCGGCCATGCCATTGTGCTCCGCAATGAGGTAGATGAGGACGCCGAGGTAGGGCAGGAGGATGACGAAGATGATCCAGACGGCCTTCATCCCGCCGCCGATGTCGCGACGACGGAAGACGTCCGCGAACACCGTGATCAGAAGCCAGATCCAGATGATGAACGCGAAGAAGATGACCATCGACCAGAGAACGTCGAGGAACGGATAGCTTGCTGCAACCACTGTTGACTCCTTGCTCGGGGAAAGCGCAGCGACCGACCTCCGAGACCGGGCCCGCTGTGCTCGTGAACGGCCTAACCATCTCATATTTCGCGCAAAATGGCGCGGTTGGTGCCCGGCCGATGCCTGAACGCATCGCGCGCTACGTCCCGATCACGCAGTGGCTGCCGCGCTATCAGCGGTCGTTCCTCGGAGCCGACCTGCTCGCCGGCCTCGCGGTCTGGGCGGTGCTCGTGCCGCAGGCCGTCGCCTACGCGGCGCTCGCCGGAGCGCCTCCCGAGGCCGGGCTCTGCGACCGCGCTCGCGGCGGGCGTCGCTCTACGCCGTCTTCGGCACCTGCCGCGAGCTCGACGTCGGCCCGAGCTCGACGATCGCGATCACCGCGGCAGCGGCGCTCGCCACCGTCGCGGCGACGTTCCCGGCCCAGGACGTACACGGCGCTCCTCGCCGCGCTCGCCCTCCTGACGGGCGTCGTGCTCGTGGTCGCCGGCGCTGCTCCGGCTCGGCTTCGTCGCGGAGTTCCTCGCCCGCCCGGTGCTCGTCGGCTTCATCAGCGGGATCGGCGTCCTGATCATCGTCGGCCAGCTGCCGAAGCTCCTCGGGCCTGACCGTCGAGAGCGGCAACGTGCCCGAGATGCTGTGGCGCGAGATCGAATCGCTCGACGACATCGGCTGGGAGACGCCGCTCGTCGGCTGCCTGTCGCTCGCGGCGCTTCTCGTCGCTCCGGCGGCGTCGCGCCGCGAGTGCCGTGGGCGCTCGTCGTCACCGCCGTCGCGGTCGTCGCTCAGCCGCGCGTTCGACCTCGAGGCCCACGGGGTCGCCGTGATCGCGGATGTGCCGGGGGGCCTGCCGACTCCTGCGCTTCCCGGGATCGGCATCGGCCAGATCGGCGCGCTCAGCGAGCGGAGCGATCGCGCTGGCGCTCGTCGCGCTGGCGGAGTCGATCGGCACGGCGCGGTCGCTCGCCGCGCAGCGCGGCTACGAGATCGATCCCAACCAGGAGCTCGTCGCGCTCGGCGCCTCCAACCTCGGCGCCGGCCTGCTGCAGGGCTTCCCGGTCGACGCGAGCCTCTCGCGCAGCGCCGTCGGCGCCGGCGCGGGCGTTCGCACGCGGCTCTCCGGCCTGTTCGTCGCGCTCCTGCATCGTGGCGACGATGCTCTTCCTGACGCCGCTCTTCGACGGGCTGCCGCAGGCGACGCTCGCCGCGATCATCATCGCCGCGGTCATCGGGCTCGTCGACGTCCGCGGGTTCCGGTGGCTCTGGCGCATCGACCAGGGCGACGCCCGGCTCGCGATCGTCGGGTTCGCCGCCGTTGCGCTCCTCGGCGTGCTGCCGGGCATCGTGATCGCCGTCGTCGCCTCGCTGCTCGCGCTGATCCGGCGCGCGTACCGGCCGCGGATCGCCGTCCTCGGCCGCGTCGCCGCACGAGGCGAGCGCCGACGAGAACTACCGGTTCCGCAGCGTCGACCGGCATCCGGAGTACGAGACGATCCCGGGCCTCGTCCTCTTCCGGTTCGCGAACGAGCTGTTCTTCGCCAACGCCTCCTACTTCCGCGACGAGACCCTGCGCCTCGTCGACGAGTCCGACCCGCCTGCCCGCACCGTCCTCGTCGACGCGTCCGCGATCAGCCACGCCGACACGACCGCGCTCGCGATGCTCGACGACCTGCTCGACCAGCTCGAGCTCAGGGGCGTGACGCTCGAGTTCGCACGCGCGCAGGACCGATCTCACGGAGTTGCTCGACCGGACGGGGTTCAGCGACCGGATCGGGCCGCGATGCGTTCCACCGCTCCGTGCACGCCGGCGTGGAGTCGTTCCTCCGCCGGTCGCAGCAGCCTCGCGCTCTAGGTCAGATAGTCGGTCCGCTCGCCCGGCTGGAGCACCCGCACCTCGGTCGCCGGCGACTGCTCCCGCACCGCCTGCTCGAACAGCGGCGGCGGCGTCCGGAGGAAGCCCGGCGGCCCCCGCAGCCCGAGGTGGACCGGGTAGTAGGTGCCCCAGTGGATCGGGATCGCGAGTCGCGCACCGAGCAGCGCCGCCGCCTCGGCCGCTCGGCCCGGATCCATGTGGCCCGGCCCCATCGTCGGCCCCCAGCCCCAGATCGGAAGCAGCGCGACGTCCACCGGCGCGAGCTCCGCCATGCCCGGGAAGACGTCCGTGTCGCCCGCGAAGTAGACGGAGCGGCCGGCGCCCTCGATCACGTAGCCGAGCGGCTCGGCGCGGGCGCCGAACGGCAGCCGGCCGGTGTCGTGCTCGGCGGGAACGGCGCGCACGGTCAGGGCGCCGATCTGGATCTCCTCGCCGGCGCGCATCTCGGTGACGTTCGTGACGCCGGCCTTGCGCTTGATCAGCGCGCCCGCACCCTTCGGCGCGACGACGGGCATCTCCCGGCCGAGGCGCTGCAGCGAGGGCATGTCGAGGTGGTCGTAGTGCAGGTGCGAGATCAGCACCGCGTCGACGCCGCGGAGCGACGCCGGCATCGACCTTCGCAGCCCGGCGGAGGTGCGTGACCCGGTTGCGGAGCAGCGGATCCGTGAGGAGCTTGACGCCCGCGAGATCGACGAGGACGGTGCCGTGCCCGACGTACTCGATGCTCGCTCGCGGAGGGGCGGATGACACATCCGCGATCCTATGCCGTCGCTCCAGAGCCGTCCGGACAGCGGTGTAGGTTCCGCGCATGTCTGCGGCTGCCGTTCCCGATCCAGCGCCTCCGACGCAGCGCTCGCCGCTCGTGAGCATCAACCTGACCGTCCGGACGATGCTGCTCGTCGCGGCGATCGTCGGGCTCGCGTGGGCGTTCGTCTACATCCGCGAAGCGATCCTGACGCTGTTCCTCGCGCTCTTCGTCGCGCTCGTGCTCGAGCCCGTGGTGCGCCTGATGCAGCGGCACACGCGGTTCGGCCGCGGCGCCTGCGCGACGGCGCTGGTCCTCGGCCTCGTCGGCGCTCTCGGTCGTCTTCGTGCTGCTGCTCCTCTCGCCGCTCGCCGGGCAGCTTCAGGGACTTCGTCGACGCGCTGCCCGGCATGGTCGAGGACATCACGACCAACTCGATCGTTCGGCTCGTGGCTCGACGCGCACAGCTCGGCGCCCGAGACCGCCCAGGCGAACGTGAAGGAGATCGCGCAGGGCATCGCCGACGCGGCGGGCGGCGTGATCGGCGTCATCGTCACCGGCTTCAGCCTCGTGCTCACCCTCGTCACCGCGATCTTCCTGACGCTGTTCCTGATGATCGACCTGCCGCGGCTGATCGGCGCCGTCGACTCGCTGCTCGACCCGCGCGGCTCCGACCGCTGGCACCGGATGTCGGAGCGGATCATCACCGCCGTCTCGCGGACGATGCTCGGCAACATCGCGATCTCGATCATCTGCGGCACGATCTACGGCGTCTCGTCCTGGATCCTCGGCACGCCGTTCCCGGTCGTGATGGGCGTGATCGCCGGCCTGCTCGATCTGATCCCGATGGTCGGCGCGACGATCGCCGGCACGATCCTCGTGCTCGCCACCCTCACGCAGGCCTGACGCCGGCGGTGATCATGCTGATCATCGTGCTCGTCTACCAGCAGTTCGAGAACTACGTGCTGCAGCCGACGATCCTCGGCAAGGCGGCCGACGTCTCGGGCTTCTTCGTGATCGTCAGCGTGATGATCTTCGGGGCGCTGCTCGGGGTGATCGGCGCGATCATCGCGGTGCCGATCATCGCCTCGATCCAGATCGTCGTGAAGGAGCTGACGACCGACCGGCGGGCGCGCATGGCGGCGCTCCGCGGCGAGCCGCACGGCACGCCCGGACGTCGCCGCCGAGACGTTGTAGGCTTGCTCCTCCGGGCAGAGCCGCTCAAGGCCCGCCTTCCGCGTTAGAGAGGAACACGAGCCGTGACCGCCACCTCCGCAGCCAACTCCCCGTCGCGTGGCCGCATCATCGCCGCCCGCGCCCTCCTCGTCCTCGGCGTGCTCCTGTTGGTCGCTCAGCATCCTCTCGACGTACGTCAAGCGCGAGGCGCTCGACTCGGGCCAGTTCAGGCAGACCTCGCAGCAGCTGATCGCCGATCCGGCGATCCAGGAGGCGGTGGCGGCTCAGATGACCGATGCGCTCGCGAACGTCGACTTCACGGGCTCGCTCGAGGCCAAGCTGCCGACGAACCTCCAGGCGCTCGCGAGCCCGATCGCCGGCCTCGCCCAGGGCTTCGTGGGCACGGCGGCGCAGAACCTCCTCGCCCGGCCGCGCATCCAGGACGCGTTCGTCGAAGCTCGCCGTGCTCTCGCAGACAGCAGTTCGTCAAGGTCCTGCACGGCGACACGAAGGCGGTGGATACGTCGAACGGCGACGTCGTCCTCGACATCCGGCCGCTCGTCCTCAAGCTGGGCGACCGGTTCGGGTTCGTCACCGATCTCGCAGACCAGATCCCGCCGGACGCCGGGCAGGTCACGATCCTCGAGGCAGACAATCTGGACACGGCCCAGAAGCTCACCCACTGGCTCGAGCAGATCGCGAACTTCGTCTGGATCTTCGCACGTCGCCGCCTTGGTCGCCGCCATCTGGCTGGCCCGTGGGCGCCGCCGGCAGGAGGTTCGCTCGCTCGGCATCGGTCTCGTCGTCGTCGGCGCTGATCGTGCTCGTCGTGCGTTGGCTCGCCGGAAAGTACGTCGTCGATCAGCTCGTCGCCACCGATTCGATGCGGCCGGCGGTCCACAACGCGTGGCAGATCATCACGCAGTCGCTCGCCGCTGCGGGCTGGGTCGCGCTCGTCGTCGGCATCCTCGTCGCGGTCGGTGCCTGGCTCGTCGGCCCCGGCGACCGCGCCACCGCCTGCGCGCGCCGCGCTCGCCCCGCACCTGCGGCGGCCCGAGATCGCGTGGAGCGCGTTCGTCGTCGGGATGTTGCTGCTCATCTGGCTCCTCCCGATCCAGGTCTTCCGGACGACGGCGGTGCTCGTCGTCGCGGCTGCGATCGGCTACGTCGTCTTCCTGCGCCAGCTCAAGGCGGAGTCGCCTGCTCCTGCGCCGGCGGCCCTCCCCGAACCACCCGCTCCGCCACCGGCGGACGGGCCGAGCTAGCGGCTCAGCTCAGGCGGCCGGGCGGCAGTCGTCGCACCGGCCGTGGAGCACGACCTCGTGGGCGCGCATGCCGTAGTCGAGGCGGCGTGCGGCCTCCTCGAGCGCCTGCTCGAGCCCTGGATCGGAGAACGGCTCGACCTTGCCGCACGCGTCGCAGACGAGGTGGTGGTGGTGCTCGCCGTCGATGTGTGACGGCTCGAAGCGCGCGATCCCGTCACCGAGCTCGACCCGCTGGACGAGCTGCAGCTCGACGAGCTGGTCGAGCGCGCGGTAGACGCTGGCGATCCCGACCGGCCTGCCGTCGGCGCGAATCCCGTCGAAGATCTCCTGGGCCGAGCGGCAGCATGACTGGTCGCCGAGGTGCTCGATCACGGCCCGGCGGGCGCCGCCGTTGCGGAGCCCCTTGGCCTGCAGGTTGTCGAGCGCGGCCGCGCTCCAGCTCGGGTCGGCGTGGGAATGGTCGTGGGCGTGCATCGCGCTAATGATATCGATTCTTACTACGTGCTAGGCTCCGGCCATGCTTTCGAGAATCGTTCTCTTTAGTGGAGCGGCCGTTCTCGCCGCCGTCGCCGTGCTGGCGGCCGGCTGCGGCGGCGAGCAGCTCGGCGGGCGGGAAGGGGAACGAGATCGTGGCGGCCTTCTATCCGCTCGCGTTCGCCGCCGAGCAGATCGCCGGCGGCAGCGCCGAGGTGAGGAACCTGACGCCGGCCGGGGCCGAGCCGCACGACCTCGAGCTGACCCCCTCCGACGTGCGCGCCGTCCACGACGCCTCGCTCGTCCTCTACCTCGGCGACGGCTTCATGCCGGGCCTCGAGACGGCGGTGAAGCAACGTCAGGGCCGCTCGCTCGACGTGCTCGCCGAGCTGCGGCAGCAGGCCGGCTACGGCGGAGGTGCACCGGGCGATCCCCACGTCTGGCTCGATCCGGTGCGCTATGCCGAGATGGCGCGGCTGATCGGCGCCGCGCTCGGGAAGGAGGCGCCGGCTGCTCGCCTGGCCCGCAGGCTCGACACGCTCGACGGCGAGTACCGCCGCGGCCTCGCCCACTGCGCACGCCGCCAGATCGTGACGAGCCACGCAGCGTTCGGGTATCTCGCGGCCCGCTACGGGCTCGAGCAGATTCCGCTCGAAGGGCTCACGCCGGAGGCCGAGCCGTCGGCGCGGGACATCGCCCGGCTCGTCGATGTCGTCCGCAGCTCCGGCGCGACGACCGTGTTCTTCGAGACGCTCATCTCGCCCAAGCTCGCCGAGACGGTGGCCCGCGAGGCACACGTGCAGACGGCCGTGCTCGATCCGCTCGAGGGAATCAGCAAGAGCGAGATCGCTGCCGGAGCCGACTACTTCTCCGTCATGCGGGCGAACCTCGCCACCCTGCGGAAGGCGCTGGGATGCACGAGCTGAGCGATCCCGTCGTCGAGCTCGACGACGTCTCGTTCGGCTACCGGGCGGGCGTCCGGGTGCTCGAGGACGTCTCGCTCGCCGTCGCAGCGGGCGAGTTCGTGGCGATCGCGGGACCGAACGGCGGCGGCAAGACGACGCTGCTGCGGCTCGTGCTCGGGCTCGAGCGCCCGAGCGAGGGCAGCGTGCGCGTGTTCGGCCAGGCGGCCGGCAAGGGAGGCGACGGCGGCCGCATCGGCTACCTCCCGCAGCGGTCGCGGCTCCTCGGTGAGGCGCCGGTGACGGTGCGCGAGATCGTCTCCACCGGCCGGCTCGCTCCGTCGGGCATCTGGGGGCCGCTGCGCCGCGCCGACCGCGATGCCGTCGCGCGTGCGATCGAGACCGTGGGGCTCGGCGACCGGGCCGACGCACCGCTGCGCACGCTCTCCGGCGGGATGCAGCAGCGAGCGCTGATCGCGAAGGCGCTCGCCTCCGAGCCGACGCTGCTCGCGCTCGACGAGCCGACGACCGGTGTCGACGCCGCGTCGCAGGAATCGCTCGGGCTCCTGCTCGAGACGCTGCGCGCGGACCTCGGCGTCACGATCCTCTACGTCTCCCACGAGTTCGGCGCCGTCGAGCACGTCGTCGACCGGATCGTGCTCGTCCGGGGCGGCATCGTCTACGACGGGCCGCCGAGCGGGCTCCCCGGCGTCTGGCACGACCCCTCTCATCAACACGACCACGGCCATCACCATGCTTGACCTCGAGTTCATGCGCCTCGCGCTCGCGACGGGCGCGATCGTCGGGCTCCTCGCGCCGGCCGTCGGCTTCTTCCTCGTCGAGCGGAAGGCCTCGCTGATCGGTGACGGGCTCGGGCACGTGGCGTTCGCCGGCGTCGCCTTCGGCTACCTGCTCGGCATCTCGCCCGTCCTGACCGCGCTCGTCGCCACCGTCGTCGGCGCGCTCACGATCGAGTGGCTGCGCACCCGCGGCGGCGCAGCGGGCGACCAGGCGCTCGCGCTCGTCTTCTACACCGGCATCGCCGCCGGCGTCGTCCTCGTCTCTCGTGCCGGTGCGCTCAACGTCAACCTCTTCCAGTTCCTGTTCGGCTCGATCCTCACCGTCACGCGCAACGACCTCTGGACCGTTCTCGTGCTCGGGATCGGCGCCCTCGCGACGATCGCCGTGCTCTTCCGCGGCCTCGTCGCCACGGTGCTCGACGAGGAGGGCAGCCGCGTTGCCGGCGTTCCCGTGACGCGACTGAACGTCGTCGTTGCGGTGCTCGCCGCGCTCACCGTTGCCGTCTCGATGCGGATCGTCGGCATCCTGCTGATCGCGGCGCTGATGGTGCTGCCCGTGATCGCCGCCAACCGGGTCGCCTGGAGCCTGCGGTCGACCTTCGCGCTGTCGATGGCGTTCGGGCTCGGCTCCGTCATCTCCGGCCTCTGCATCGCGTACTACGCCGACACGCCGCCGGGCGGCACGATCGTCCTCGTCGCCGCGGGGGCGTTCGCGCTCTGCGCCGCGGGCAGCGCCGTCGCGCGACGCGTTTGATTCGTAGGATGACCGGCGGCATGTCACCCGTCGTCCTCACCGGCTCCACGCTCACGCTCGATGACGTGCTCGCCGTCGCGCGCGGTGGCGCGCAGGTCGAGATCGACGCTGCCGCACTGGACGCGATGGCCGCGGCACGTGCCGTTGTCGACCGCTCGATCGCGGACGGGACCCCGGCCTACGGGGTCACGACCGGGGTCGGCAGCCGCAAGGTGTTCGACGTCGACGCCGACGGGCATGACCGGCTCCTCGTCCGGCAGCACCGGATCTCGCAGGGCGCTCCCGTCGCCCACGAGGTGGTGCGCGCGGCCGCGCTCCGGCTCGCGAACGCCCTCGCGCGCGCGACGACCGGTGCCCGTCCCGAGCTCGCATCGCATCTCGTCGCGGCGCTGAACGCCGACCGGCTGCCCGAGATCCGCACGCTCGGCTCGATCGGACAGAGCGATCTCGCCCAGATGGCCGACCTCGCCGACGGCGTCCTCGGCGACTTCGAGCTTGCGCGCGGTGAAGCGATCGCGCTCCTCAACCAGAGCGCGTTCGCGACGGGGTACGCCGCGCTGGCGTTCGCCGATGCGCTCGTGCTGCTCGACGTCTTCGATCACGCGGGGGCGCTCGATCTCGAGGCGCTCGGCGCAAACAGGAACTCCGTCCACCCCGCAATCGGGGAGGCGCGGCCGTACCCGGGGCTGCAGTCCTCGCTGGCCCGCCTCGGTGCGCTGCTCGAGGGAAGCGAGGTGATGGCGCGCGACCTGCAGGACCCGCTCACGTTCCGGACGATCGCGCAGCAGAACGGCGCAGCGCGCGACGCGCTCGACGTTCGTCGGCTCCCAGCTCGCGATCGAGCTCAACGCGGCGCAGTCGAACCCCCTCGTCGTCGTCGCCGAGGACAGGGTGATCTCGGTCGGCAACTTCGAGATGCAGCCGCTCGCGACCGCGCTCGACGTCGCCCGGCTCGCGCTCGCACCGATGATCTCGACGGCGGCCGAGCGGGCGGTGAAGCTCCTACAGCGAAACCTGACGGGTCTCACCGAGGGCCTCGGCGCCAGGCCCGCGCTGGTGGAGAGCGCGCTCAGCGAGTACGGCATCGCGATCCAGGCGATCGCGGTCGAGGCGCGGCTGCTTGCCCAGCCTGTCTCCTTCGACCTCGTCTCGACGACCCAGGCCGAGGGGATCGAGGACCGGATGACGATGGCGCCGCTGGCGGCGAGACGGCTGGAGGAGATGGTCGGCCTCGGAGCGCGCGTTGCCTCGATCGAGCTGATGCTCGCGGCCCAGGCCTGCGACCTCCGCGGCGCCACGCTCGGGGCCGGCACGGCCCGCCTGCGCGACAGCGTTCGGCGCTTCGTCCCGTTCCTCGAAGAAGGCGCGTCGCTCCCGGACCTCGAGCCATTCGTCGAGGAGATCCGCTCGGGGAGGCTCTGCGCCTGACGATGGCGGGCTTCGACGTCCACCAGCATCTCTGGCCTCGAGCCTTCAGCGAGGCGCTCGCCGCAGCGCACCGAGCCTCCGTACCTCGACGGCGACGTCCTGCACGCGTCCGAGGGCGCATCGACCGTCGACCTCCACGATCACGAGCTCGCGACCCGGATCGCCCTGCTCGACCTCCACGAGATCGACACGGCCGTCGTCTCGCTGCAGCCGTCGCTCGGGGTCGAGGCCCTCGACCCGTCCGAGCGCGACGCGCTCGTTCGGATCTGGGAGGACGGGATCCTCGAGCTCGCGGCCGAGGCCCCCGGCCGGATCGCTCCGCTCGCAGTCGGCAGGCCGCGACCGGGCTTTGCGGGGGTCTCGATCGGAGCCGACCGGCTGGATCACCTGGACGACCTCGCGCCGACGCTCGACGCGCTCCGCGGACAGGGGCTCCTGTTCGTCCACCCGGTCGCCGGGAGCCCGCCGGCCCTCGCACCGGCCTGGTGGCCCGCCGTCGTCGACTACACGAGCCAGATGCAACGCGCCTACTTCGCGTGGCTCGTCGGCGCCCAGGAGCGCTGGCCCGACCTCACCGTCGTGTTCGCGATCCTCGCCGGCGGCGCCCCGATCCAGCTCGAACGGCTCTCGTCGCGCGGCGTCGACGTCCGCTCGTCGCTCCACCGGAACGTCTTCTTCGACACCGCGTCGTACGGCCGGCGCGCGCTCGAGCTGTGCATCGAGACCTTCGGCGTCGAGCAGCTCGTCTTCGGCACGGACGCCCCCGTCGTCGACCCGACGCCGGCGATTCGCGCCGTCGATGCGTTCGGAGAGTCCGTCTCCCGCCTCATCCGTCAGGACAACCTGATTGGATTGCTGCAGTGAAAGGCATTGGGACATGGCTCAAGGGACGTCTCGAAGCTGATCGCGACCTCACGCGGCCGGAGCTGCTCGAGCTCTCGGCGGCGATCGGAGCCGAGCGCTCGCTCTGGGAAGGCCACATCCGCTACGACGTGGTCGACCGCCACTACGTGCAGATGTATCGCGATCCGAACATCGACATCTGGCTGATCTGCTGGGCGGAGACGCAGGACACGGGCTACCACGATCACGATCGCTCGCAAGGTGCGGTCTACGTCTGCGAGGGCGCGGTGTTCGAGGACTACTTCCGGCGCGACGAGGACGGCTGGATCCGCGAGCAGACGAAGCGGCACGAGGCCGGCGGGCAGTTCGACTTCGACGCGACCTATATCCACGGCGTCCGGCACGCCGAGGGCTCGCCGGCCGTCTCGCTCCACTGTTACTCGCCCGCGCTCTGGCGCATGGGCCACTACGAGCCGGACCCGAACGGCGTCCTGCGGCGGGTCGCGATGACCTACGCGGACGAGCTGCTCGGGGTCGCCTGACGGCATGCCCCGTCGCGCTCTATGCTGCAACTGTGGTTGCAATTCGACCGCGGCGATCCGCCGAGGCGCCGCTCCCGCCGGAACGAGCGACGCCGAGCGCGCGTGCACACCGCGCTCTTCGCCGGGCCGCCGCCCCGCAACGCGCTCGGCCACGTGACTCCTCGACGAGGATCAGCTCGCCGGGGTGCACGAGGCGTCCTCGATCTCCTCCAGGAGATCGGTGTCGAGTTCATGGGAGCCTCCGCACGGCAGCCTTCCGCGCGGCCGGGGCCCTCGTCGACGACGACACCGGTCTCGTGCGGATCCCACGCGAGGTCGTCGCGCATGCGTTCGAGCTCCGTTCCCGAGCAGTTCACCGTGACGCCGCGGAATCCACTCCGACGCCTCGAGGTCGGCGGCGACCAGGTCGCCTTCGGGCTCGTAGCAGGCCCACCGACCGTCCACGATCGATCCGCGGGCGCCGCACCGGGAATCTCGACGACTACGTCACCCTCGTCAAGCTCGCCCAGTGCTTCGACGTCATCCACTTCATCGGCAACCAGCCGACCTCGCCTCAGGAGCTACCGGTCAACACACGTCACCTCGACACGTACCTGGCGAACCTCACCTACACCGACCGGACGTTCCACTGCCTAGCGATCGGCCGCGAACGGACCCTCGACGGGATCCAGATGATGGCGATCTCTCGCGGCCTGACGCTCGAGGACGTCATCGACGACCCGTGCGTGCTCACGATCATCTCCGTCAACTCGCCCCGCCGCTTCGACGAGGCGATGACCGACGGGCTCATGACCATGGCCGAGCACGGCCAACCGGCAGTGATCACGCCGTTCACCCTCATGGGGCCATGACGCCTGTCACACTCGCAGCGGCACTCGTCCAGCAGAACGCCGAAGCCCTCGCCGGGATCGCGCTCACCCAGCTCGTTCGGCCCGGCGCTCCCGTCGTGTACGGGGCGTTCACCTCGAACGTCGACCTGCGCAGCGGTGCACCCGGCATTCGGCACACCTGAGAACGCCAGGGCGACTCTGGCCGCAGGGCAGCTCGCCCGGCGGTACGGCATCCCCTACCGGGCCAGCAACGCGAGCGCGAGCAATGCCCTCGACGCCCAGGCGCCTACGAGTCGCAGATGTCCATCTGGTCGTCCGTGCTCGGCGGCGCGCATCTCGTCTACCACGGTGCCGGTGGATGGAGGGCGGGCTCACGGCGTCGTTCGAGAAGATCGTGCTCGACGTCGAGATGCTCCAGATGATCGCCCCACGATCGCGCCTGCAGCCATCACCGACGTCGAGCTCCGCGAGGGGCTCAGCGATCGCCGACGTCCCGACCGGGGGCATTTCTTCGGCTCTCCGCACACCCTGCCCGCTACGAGACCGCGTTCTACGAGCCGCTCGTCTCGAACTGGCAGAACTACGAGGGCTGGGAGGAGAGCGGTTCGTCACGGCCGATCAGCGGCGACGCGCGTCTGGCAGCAGGCGCTCGAGCGGTACGAGCAGCCCGTACTCGACCCGGAGATCGAGAGCGCCTCGCCGCGTTCGTCGCGCGTCGCAAGCTCGAGCTCCGTGACGTCGAGCACTGACGAGCCGGGCTGCCCCCGATGCGCATCGCATTCGTCATCACCGAGCACGAGGACGGCCTCACTCCGAGCGGAGGCGCCGTACGAGGCCATCCGGCGCGGATCGCTCGCTGACCTCGCGGTCGTCGAGTCCGAGCCGTACTGGGCGATGGACTCGTGACGCCGACGCGCTGATCCTCTCCGGCTCGGCCGACCGTGGCGCTGCACCCGGTGTCCTCCACGGTTCTACGACTTGCTCCGCAGTACCCGGGCCTGTGCTCGGGATCTGCGCCGGCATGCAGATGCTCGTGCGGCCGCCGGCGGCATCGTCAGCCCTCGCGCGCGACGACGAGGTTCGGACGTCGAGTGCTCGACGATTCAGATCTCTTCGCCGCAGGCGAGCGATCGAGTCTTCAGACACGAGGACGAGGTGACACGTTGCCACCGGATTCCAGATCATCGCCACGAGCCCAGTTGCCGCTCGAGGCGGTGGCCTCCGACGATCGTCCGTGGTGGGGCACCCAGTTCCACCCCGAGGCCTGGGATCCGGAGCACCCCGCGGCACGCGATCCTCGCCGCGTTTCCTCGAGCTCGCCGGAGCCGAGCTGACTAGCGGCAGTAGCGCATCGCCGTCACCGCGATCGCCTGCGCACAGGCAACGAGTCGACGA
Source organism: uncultured Thermoleophilia bacterium (assembly GCA_963751875.1). Classification (GTDB taxonomy): domain Bacteria; phylum Actinomycetota; class Thermoleophilia; order Gaiellales; family Gaiellaceae; genus Gaiella. Next base: position 107,772 of record CAVVWG010000018.1, on the reverse strand, counting down.
TCGGCACGGACTCGTCGATCGTGTGGGCGACGTTGATGTCCCCCGGGCCGAGGCAGATCGACGGGATCCCGGCCTCGACGATCAGCGTCGCTCCGTCGTGCCAGTTCTCGAGCCCACCCAGCTCGCTCGCACGACCGATCGCCCGTGCCGCATCGAGCGCAGTCGTGACGATCGGGTCATCGAGCGGAACCTCGGCCGGGGGACACCGCCGACCAGCCAGTCGATGCGCGGAGGATGGCCGCGAGCCACGGATCCGCGGCCGTGGCCCGGAGAATCCAGTCGGTGAACTCCTGCTCGACGAGCGAGCCCCATCCGTGCTCGTCCGCCTGTCCCGGCAGGTACTCGATGTGACAGTCGAGGCGGCACGAGCGCGGTAGGAGACGATCCATTCACCGCCGGTGACGATGGTGGGCACGCAGTCACCCGGCGAGAGGAACGGGTGCGCCGGCGATCGCTGCCATTCGCGCCGAAGCTCCCCGATCGCCTGGAGAACGAGCGCCATCTTCTCGATCGCGTTCACGGCGCCGCCTTCCTCTGCCGGGCGTGGCGGGAGGCCGGCGTGTCCGGCGCGACCCTCCACCGTGATCGTGGGAAGCAGGCTGCCCCGGCAGGCGACCCAGACGTCCGAGCCCGCTCGGCTCGGGCACGATCGCCGCGTCGGCCTGGATCGTGCGGGCCATCGCGAGGCCTCCCGCTCCGGTCGACTCCTCCTCGCTGACGGTGTTCACGATCAGGTCGCCCGCGAGCCTGACCCCCAGTCGCGCCAGCGTCTCGGCGGCAAACACCATCGAGGCAACCCCGCCCTTCATGTCGCACGAGCCGCGGCCGTGAACGACGCCGTCTTCCACGACTCCCGCGAACGGAGGGTGGCGCCAGTCGTCTCGGGCTCTGCGCGATCACGTCGATATGGCCGTTGAGGAGAAGGCTCCTGCCGCCGCCCGTGCCGCGAAAGCGGGCCGTCAGCTGGGGCCGGCCTTCGAATGTGAAGCCCTCCGGCACCATCGGGTGACCGGCGATCGACGCCGCATCGGGCTCCCACACCCGGACGTCAGCGCCCCGGCCCCTCAGGCGTTCGGCCAGCATCTGCTGGAGGCAGCCTCCTCCCGCGGCCGATCCCCCGCGGTGTGCGTCGTCGTGTCGAAACGGATCAGCGCGCGGAGCAGATCGACGAGCTCACCCTCGCCGGCCGCGATCTCGTCGCACACCTGACGCTCCTCCGGCGTCGAGCGCCGTTTCCATTCGAGGACGCCGTTCGACATTCAAACCGAGTTGCATCTTTCCTGGTCGGTCGGGGAGAATGCAACCGTGAACCCTGGCACGACCGCTCTCGTTCGCGGCCTCGAGGTGCTCGACAGGCTCGGCGATCCCCACGTCGGGTCGGCACGGCCTCGGTGTGGTGCGACTCGCGGAGCTCGTCGACGGCGACAAGAGCCAGCTCTCGCGCACGCTCCAGACGCTTCACGAACGTGGCTACGTCGAGCGCGACCCCGAGACGCTCGCGTACCGCCTCGGATGGCGCGTGTTCGGCCTGGCCGCAAGCGCCGCGACGCCGGCTCCTGGATGCCGCTCGACCGGTTCTCCGGGAGCTCGTCCTGGTGCTCGGCGAGAGCGTTCACCTCTCCGTCCGCCAGGGCCCGATGGTCCTCACGCATCCTGTCGGAGTCGCCACCTTCGACCTTGCACGCCCCTGGTCGGGTAGGCGGCCTGACCCCGCTCGGCACCACCTCTGCGGGTCGTGTCCTCGTCGCCGACCTGGCGCCGGACGAGCTCGATGCCCTGCGGCCTCTCCGAGGCAAAGCGCGCCGATCGCGCTCGTCGCAGCCCAGGGATTCGCGATCGTGCGAGAGGAGTTCGAGCCGGGGCTCGTTGCTGCGCAGCTCCGATTCGGGGCCTGTCAGGTGCGATCGTTGCCGCGCTCAATGTGTCCGCTCCCCGCTTCCGCTTCGACGATCGGCTCGACGAGGCGGCGGAGCGCCTGGTCGTGGTAGCGGGCGGGCTGTCGACGGCGATCGGTGGGCCTGCAGGGCCGCGGGGTTGATCGATTGACGGCTCTCTGGCATCCGTTCGCGAACATGGCGGCGGTCTCGCGCTCCGAGCTCGTGATCGTGCGGGGCGAGGGCGTCTTCGTCTGGGACGATCAGGGGCGCCGCTATCTCGACGGGTCGTCGAGCCTCTGGTACGCGAACGTCGGCCATGGTCGCACCGAGATCAGGGATGCGATCACCGCCCAGCTGTCCGAGCTCGAGAGCTTCCACACCTTCGGTGACTTCGCGAACCGGCCGGCCCTCGAGCTGGCGGAGCGCCTCGCGGCGCTCGCCCCGCAGCAGGGCTCGAAGATCTTCCTGACGAACGGCGGGGGCGACTCGATCGAGACCGCGACGAAGCTCGCGCGGCTGGTGCACCGGCTCCGCGGCGAGCCCGAGCGGCAGCATCTGATCAGCAGAGCCGGCGGCTACCACGGCACGCACGGCATCGGCACGAGCATCCTCGGGATGCCGTACAAGGACGAGTTCGGGCCACTGGTCGAGCAGACCTCACAGATCCCGTGGGACGACGCCGCTGCGCTCGAGAAGGAGATACGCCGGCTCGGGCCGGAGAGCGTCGCCGCCTTCGTCTTCGAGCCCGTGATCGGCTCGGGCGGCGTGCTCGTGCCGCCGGATGGCTACCTCCGTGACGTCGAGCGAATCTGCCGAAGCCACGGCGTCCTGACCATCGCGGACGTCGTGATCGGAGGCTTCGGTCGCCTCGGAACCTGGCTCGGCGTCGAGCGATTCGGCCTCACCCCTGACCTGATCGTGTTTGCCAAGGGCGTGACGAGCGGCTACCTGCCGCTCGGCGGCGTGATCGCCGCTCCGCACATCGCGGCGCCCTTCTGGTCGACCGACGGAGCCGGTCATACCTTCGCCCACGGTACGACCTACGCGGGGCACCCGGCCTGCTGTGCAGCAGCGAACGCCAACCTCGACCTGCTTGCCCGGGATGGCCTCGTGAGCCGGGCGCTCGACCTCGAGTCCGGCTTCCATCAGCGCCTCGGCGAGCTGCGCGGCCACGACCATGTGGCGGAGATCCGCGGCGGCGTCGGCCTGATGGCGGCTGTGGTGCTCGACCCCGAGCTGGTACGCCGCGAGCCGGGTGCGGCCGAACGGCTCTGGAGGCGTGCCCGCGAGGCGGGATTGTTGACCCGGTGGCTCAGCGACGGCGTCGCCCTGGCGCCGCCCCTGACGATCGAGGACGAGCATGTCGAGCTCGCCCTCGACGCTCTCGCCTCTGCCCTCGACGGACTCGCCTGACGCGCGCTGAGGCGGCCGGCGCGCCGGCTCAGCGGTCGAACTCCAGCAGCACCTTCCCGAGCTTGCCGGGCTCCGCGAGCCGGTCGAACGCAGCCGCCGCCTCGTCCGCCGGGAAGACCCGGTCGACGAGCGGCGCGATGCGGCCGCTCGCGAGGTGAGGCACGACCTCGCGGGTGAACGCACGCATCGCCGTCGCCTTCTCGTCCAGCGGCCGCGCGCGCAACATCGTCCCGAGCAGGCGCGCCCGCCGGCCCATCAGCTTGCGGAGGTCGAGCGTCGCCTCGGCGCCGGCGCCCGTGCCGACGATCACGATCCGCCCCTTCGCCGCCAGGGCGAGGAGATCCGCGTCGAGGTTGGGGCCGCCGACGAGCTCGAGCACGACGTCGGCACCGCCCTCGGCCTGTGCGCGCGGCAACGAGCTCCGCCGGGTCGATCACCGTTGCGCCGAGCGCGGCGACAGCCTCGCGGAGCTCCGGCGAGCGCACCGTCGCGAGCACCCGGGCTCCGGCCGCCGCGGCGATCTGCACGGCCGCAGTGCCGACGCCACCGTTCGCGCCGTTGACGACGAGCAGCTCGCCCGGCCGGAGGCCGGCCTGGGTCAGCACGGCATCGTGGGCCGTCACGAACGCCTCGGGTACCGCGGCCGCGGCGAGCTCGTCGAGCTGCTCCGGCACGGCGGTCACGTGGAGCTCGTGCACGAGCACGTGGTCGGCGAGCCCGCCTCCGCCGACGAGCCCGAAGACCCGGTCGCCGGGAGCGAACCGCCGGGCGGTCGGCCCGCAGGCGATCACCGTCCCCGAGACCTCGATCCCGGGGATGTCCGCCGGTGAGCCGGGCGGAGCGGGGTAGTGGCCGTTCCGCTGGGCGATGTCGGCGGGGTTGAGCCCCGCGTAACGGACGGCGACGAGAACGTCGTCGCCCGACGGAGCCGGCGTCGCCCGCTCCTCGAGGGTGACGACCTCGTTGCCGCCTGCACCGGTGAAGACGATCGCGCGCATGCTCCAGCGGAGCGTATGCGACGACGGTCGGGGCGCGGCCGATAGCGTGCGGCCTCGTCAGGGCTTCGCGCCGGTTCCCGCGCCCATCTCGGAGGTCCACGTGCTTGCAGCAGTCTGTGCCCGAATCTCGAAGGACGAGCCACTCACGGGGCTGGAGCTGCGCGAGATTCCCGAGCCCGTGGCCGCCGACGGGTGGGAGATCGTCGAGGTTCGCGCAGCGGCGCTGAACCAGCACGACATCTGGAGCCTGCGAGGCGTCGGCGTCACGGAGGAGAGCCTGCCGGTCGTGCTCGGGACCGACGCCGCGGGCGTGACCGCCGACGGGCGCGAGGTCGTCGTGCACGCCGTGCTCGGGAGCGCCGGACCGGGGGAGGACGAGACGCTGGCGGCCGACTTCCACCTCTTCTCCGAGCGTGGCGTGCAGGGAACGCTCGCGCAGCGCGTCGCCGTGCCGTCACGGAATCTCGTCCCCAAGCCGGCCTTCCTGTCGTTCGCCGAGGCCGCGTGCCTGCCGACCGCCTACCTCACCGCGTACCGCATGCTCTTCGGTCGCGCCCACCTGCAGCCGGGCCAGTCCGTGCTCGTCCAGGGAGCGGGCGGCGGCGTCGCGACCGCGGCGATCCTCCTCGGCCGCGCGGCGGGCATCGCGGTGTACGTGACGAGCCGGAGCGAGGAGAAGCGCGCCCAGGCGCTCGAGCTCGGCGCCGTCGGCGCGATCGAGCCGGGCGGCCGCTTGCCGGTCCGGGTCGATGCCGTGCTCGAGACGGTCGGCAAGGCGACCTGGGACCACTCGCTCAAGTCGCTGCGCCCCGGCGGGACGGTCGTCGTCGCCGGCGCCACGACGGGTGCCGATCCGTCCGCCGATCTCGCGCGGATGTTCTGGCGCCAGCTCTCGGTCGTCGGCTCCTCGATGGGGACGATCGTCGAGCTCCACCGCCTCTGCGCGTTCCTCGAGCAGACGGGCATCCATCCGCTCGTCGACTCCGAGCATGCTCTCGCCGACGCGCCCGACGCGTTCGCCCGACTCGAGGCGGGCGCCGAGTTCGGGAAGATCGTTGTCATCCCCTAGCGACCGGCGCCTCGGCTTCATCGGCCTCGGCAACCTCGGTCGGCCACTCGCGGCGAACCTCCTCGCCGCCGGCTTTCCGTTGACCGTCCACGACCGCGACGCCGAAGCGGCGCGGCAGCTCGTCGCCGACGGCGCGGCCTGGGCCGACTCGCCTGCCGGGGTCGGCGACGGCCTCGGACACCGTCTTCACCTGCCTGCCGTCGCCGCGCGGCCGTGAGCGGACGTGCTCACGGGTGAGGACGGCGTTCTCGAGGGGCTCGCGCCGGGCGGAACCTGGATCGACTCGAGCACGAACGACCGCCACGAGCTCGAGCGCCTCGCGGCGCTCGCCGCCGCGCAGGGGATCGACTGCCTCGAGGCGCCGGTGACCGGTGGCGTGCACCTCGCCGCGACCGGCCAGATCACCGTCATCGTCGGCGGCGATCCGGCGGTCTTCGCTGCTCACCTGCCGGTGTTCGAGGCGATCGGCGGCCGGGTCTTCCACGTCGGCCCGCTCGGCAGCGCCTCGGTGCTCAAGGTGATCACGAACATGCTCGCGTTCATCCACCTCGTCGCCGCCGGTGAGGCGCTGATGCTGGCGCGGCGCGGCGGGCTCGACCTGGCCCAGTCCTACGAGGTGATCAAGGCGAGCTCCGGCACGAGCTTCGTGCACGAGACCGAGAGCCAGGTGATCCTCAACGGCAGCTACGACATCGGCTTCACGCTCGACCTCGCCTGCAAGGATCTCGGCTTCGCCCACGACCTCGGCGAGGAGCTCGGCGTCCCGCTCGAGCTCGCCACGCTCGTCGAGCAGACGTTCAGCCGCGCCCGCGAGGAGTACGGCGGCGACGCGTGGTCGCCGATGGTCGTGAAGCTGCTCGAGGACGCCCTCGGCACGGATCTGCGCGCGCCGGGGTTTCCAGACAGTTCGTAGGCCAGGCTTCAGTCTGGCTCCTACTCGGTAACGGCCCGAACACCGGCGTCAGGTGCAGCTCGTCGTCCTCGTACGGATGGCGGGCCGCGACCTCCTCGTCGAGCTCGACGCCGAGACCCGGTGCCGTCGGCGGGATCACGTAGCCGTCCTCCCACCGGATCGGCGTCTTCAGGATCTCGGCGTGGAAGCCGCCCCAGTCGAGGATCCCTTCGAGGATGAGGAAGTTCGGGCTGCAGGCGCTGAGCTGGATGTTGGCGGCGCCGACGACCGGCCCGCAGTAGAGATGGGGCGCGATCTGGGCGTAGTGCACCTCGGCCAGCGCCGCGATCTTCTTCGCCTCGAGCAGGCCGCCGACGCGGCCGAGGTTCAGCTGCAGGATCGAGGCGGCGCCGGTCTCGAGCACGCGGGCGAACTCGTACTTCGTCGTCAGCCGCTCTCCGGTCGCGATCGGGATCGAGGTCGCGCGCGCCACCCGCGCCATCTCCTCCGGCAGCTCGGGCGGCGTCGGCTCCTCGAACCAGAGCGGGTCGTACGCCTCGAGGCGCCTGGCGAGCCGGATCGCGCCGGACGGGGTGAACTGGCCGTGGGTCCCGAACAGCAGGTCGCAGCTCGCTCCGACCGCCTCGCGCACCGTCCTGATGTACCGCTCGCAGCGGTCGAGCTCCTCGAGCCCCGGCTGCCGCGGGTCGAACGTCGTGTAGTGCCCCGCCGGATCGAACTTGAGCGCCGTGAAGCCCCGTGCCAGGTACTCCGCGGCCCGCTCGCCGGCGAGGTCGGGGTCGAGGTAGACGTCGGTCGCGTCCCCCGGCTCGCGATAGAGGTACGTGTAGCCACGGAGGCGCTCGTGGACGCGCCCACCGAGCAGCTCGTAGACGGGCTTGTCGACGGCCTTGCCGACGATGTCCCAGCACGCCATCTCGATGCCGCTGAGGACGCCGAGCAGCGAGATGTCGGGCCGGCCGGAGTAGCCCCTGCCGTAGACGTCGCGCCAGAGCCGCTCGATGTGGAACGGGTCGGCGCCGAGCACGTGCGCGTCGCAGACGTCCTCGATCATGCGCGCGACGACGTGTGGGCCGAACGTTGCCCCGTAGACCTCGCCGAGCCCCTGGACGCCGTCGTCGGTGGTCAGCTTGAGGAAGATGAAGTAGCGGCCACCGAAGTGGGGCGGCGGGTTGCCGACGACGAACGTCTCGAGCTCGGTGATCTTCATTGCGGTCACCCTCTCAGAACACGATCACGTTGCGGATCGCGGAGCCGCCGCGCGACGCGGCGATCGCCTCGTTGATCTGCTCGAACGGATAGCGGGCGGAGATCAGCTCGTCCAGCTTCAGTCGCCCTTCCTGGTAGAGCGCCACCAGCTTCGGGATGTCGACCTCGATCCGGGCCGAGCCCATCTTGCTGCCGAGGATCCGTTGCCCGTCGTTGGCGATCGTCGCCCGGGTCGATCGTGGCCAGCACGCCCGAGGCGGGCATGCCGACGATCACCATCGTGCCCGCCCGGCGCAGCACCAGCGCGCCCTGCTCGACGGCGCTCCCGGCCCCGACCGTGACGATGACGTAGTCGGCGCCGCGCCCGCCGGTGAGCGCGAGAACCGCGGCGACGGCGTCCTCGGAGGCCGAGTTGACCGTGTGCGTCGCGCCGAAGGCACGGGCCGTCGCGAGCTTGGCGTCGGAGAGATCGATCGCGACGACCGTGGCCGCACCCGCATGGACGGCGCCCTGCACGGCGTTCAGCCCCACGCCTCCGGTTCCGATCACGACCACGGTCGCGCCCGGGCTCGACTCCGGCGGTGTTGACGACGGCGCCGAAGCCCGTGATCACGCCACAGGCGAGCAGCGCGGCGCGGTCGAGCGGAAGCTCCGCAGGGATCCCGACCGCCTGTGACGCGTCGACGACGACCTCCTCGGCGAACGCCCCGGTGCGGAGCCCCTGGGCGATCGGGTGGCCGTCGGCGTCGGTCAGTGGCCCGGCCTCGTCGAGCGCGAACGTCGCATCGCAGAGCGCCGGCTCGCCGTGCACGCACGACGCGCATGCGCCGCAGGAGCGGATCAGCGTCACGACGACGTGGTCGCCCTCGGTGACGACCCTCCACGCCCGTGCCGACCTCGACGACGACCCCTGCCGCCTCGTGCCCGAACACCGCCGGCAGCGAGCCTCCCCAGGCGCCGTCGAGGTAGTGGAGGTCGCTCTGGCAGATCGCGCAGGCGGCGAGCCTGACCCGGAGCTCGCCGCGAGCAGGTGCTGCGATTTGCACGTCCTCGATCACGAGCGGTTCGCCGAACGCGCGGCAGACGGCGGCCCTCATCGGCCCGAAGATACTGTCCAACCGGATCGTTGTCGAACGTCTGTCCGGCTCGCCAGCTCACTTGACGAGAGCGGTTGCGATCTGTCATAAGAGCACAGTTGGTCTGGGACGGCAGTCCATCCATAGATCGCCCGAGCGCTCTGCCGTGCACCCGGGACTGTCGCGCAGCGTTTCCAACTTCGAGCGTGAGCAGACGTCCACACAGTCATTCAAGCCGAGGAACCGAGGAAGGCAAGGGGGTAGGCGATGGATCGTGAACTGACGAGGCGGGTCGAGGATTACCGCCGCAATGAGGCCGGGCCACTCGAGAACAACCTGATCGACGAGCTGCTGGCCGGTGAGATGGACCGCACCGAGTTCCTGCGCCGAGGCGCGATGTTCGGGCTGTCCGTCGGTGCCATGGGCAGCCTGCTCGCGTTCGCAGGTGAGGCCGGCGCGGCGACGACGACGAAGGCGCAGTTCGCCAGCGCCAAGAAGGGCGGCACGATCCGCGTCGGCATCGCGGCCTTCGGCGCCTCGCTCGAGCCGTACCTCCTGAACGAGGGCGGGTCGCTCGCGTTCGCGGGAATCCCCGGTGAGTACCTGACCTACACGAACCCGCAGGGGCAGCTCGTCCCGGTGCTCGCGACGAGCTGGAAGCCGAACGCCGACGCGACCGTCTGGACGTTCCAGATCCGGAAGGGCGTCAAGTTCCACAACGGTCAGACGATGACCGCGAAGGACGTCGTCGCGAGCATGAAGCAGTACGTCGGCAACAAGGCCTCGAACGCCGGCCTGAGCCCCTTCTTCGATGCCGCGGGCGTCTCGGCGAAGGGCAACTACACGGTCGTCTTCAAGCTCAAGTCGCCGATCGGCGTCTTCCCGTACCTGCTCAGCCAGACGACGTATCAGGCGATCATCCAGCCTGCCTCGATCGCCGCGAATCCCGGCACGTGGGTCAAGAGCGGGATGATCGGCACCGGCGCGTTCAAGCTCACGAACTACGTCGACAAGAAGAGCGCGACGCTCGTGCGCAACCCGTCCTACTGGGGTGGCCCGGCGCCGATGGACGGCGTCAAGATCACCTTCTACCAGGGCAGCGCGCCGATGGTGCTCGCTCTCCGGGCCGGCCAGATCGACCTCGCGATGCAGCTGTCGCCGCAGGAGGGCGCCCCGTTCAAGAGCAACTCGAAGTACAAGTACTACGCACTGCCGACCTCGGCTCATCGCCAGGTCTGCATGCGAACCGACACGGGCGTGCTCAAGGACCCCCGCGTGCGGCGGGCCGTCGCGCTCGTGATCAACCGGCCGCAGCAGCTGGCGAAGGTCATGCTCGGGGCCGGTCAGGTCGGCAACGACAACCCGTTCTGGAAGGGCTTCGCGTCGACCGACACGTCGATCAAGCAGCGCACCCAGAACCTCACGCTCGCGAAGTCGCTGCTGGCGGCGGCGGGGGCGACGAACCTCAAGTTCAACCTCACGACGTGGCAGTTCCTCGACCACACGGACCACGCGGCGTCGATCCAGGCCTACGCGAAGCAGGCCGGGATCGACATCGGCATCGAGGTCATGGACGTCGGCAAGTACTACGACTCCGAGCCGGCCGGGGCGGACTACGCCACCACGACGCCGTGGCTGAACCGCACCGTGCACGCTGACCGAGTACGGCGCCCGTGGCGTGCCGAACATCTTCCTGACCCGGTGCTACATGTCGACCGGTGACTGGAACGCGTCGCACTACAAGAACCCCGAGTTCGACTCGGTCGCGAAGACGTACCTCGCGGCGGCGGAGCTCTCGGCGCAGCGCAAGGCGACCAAGCGGATGGCGGGGCTGCTGCTCCGCGATACGCCGGTGATCACCGACTACTTCATCAGCTACGTGACGGCGAGCACCTCGAAGGTCAAGAACTACGTCCCCGAGGGCCTCTCGCACATCCGGCTGGCGAAGGTCAGCCTGGCCTAGGAACGATCGCGAGAGTGGGCGGCGGTCGCATCCGGCCGCCGCCCGCTCTAGGCTCCACTCTCAGTGGCTCGCTTCCTCGTCAAGCGCATCGGCCTCGCGCTGATCACGCTGATCCTGCTCAGCATGATCGTCTTCGCGGTGTCGAGCATCTTGCCGGGGAACGTCGGGCGCGCAGTGCTCGGCCCGTTCGCGACCCAGGAGTCGGTCGACGCGCTGAACGAGCAGCTCGGCACGAACCGGTCGCTCGTCTCGCAGTACATCGACTGGGTGCAGCGGGCTCCTGCACGGCGATCTCGGGACCTCGCTGACGAAGCAGGTGCCGGCGTGGGACGTGCTCTGGCCCGCGCTCCAGAACTCCTTCAAGCTCGCGTTCGTCGCCTTCGTCATCCTCGTGCCGATCTCGATCCTCGGCGGCGTGATCGCCGGGCTCCGCTACGGGCGGCCGACCGACAAGGGGATCACGATGTTCGGGCCTCTCGGTCTCCGCGATGCCGGACTTCGTGACGGGGATCGTGCTCATCCTCGTCTTCGCGGTCTGGCTCGGCTGGCTGCCGGTGACGGCGCAGGCTGAGCCCGGCGCGAACCTGCTCGTGCAGGTCGAAGTACCTGCTCCTGCCTGCGTTCACGCTGACGCTCGTGCTCTTCGGCTACATCGCGCGCGTCACGCGGGCCGGGATGATCGAGGCGTTCGACAGCGACTACGCGCGGACCGCGTACCTCAAGGGGCTCCCGTCATCGCGTGGTCGTCCGGAAGCACGTGCTCCGCAACGCCCTCCTGCCGACGATCGCCGTGATCGCCGTCCAGTGCGGGTACCTCGTCGGCGGCCTCGTCGCCGTCGAGTACCTGTTCAACTACCAGGGCCTCGGCGCGCTGACGCTCGAGGCGGCGCGCCAGAAGGACCTGCCGCTGCTGACGGCAGGCGTGCTCGTGATCGGGATCGTCTACCTCGTCGTGACGCTGATCGCCGACATCCTCTACGCCTTCCTCAACCCGCGAATCCGCTTCGGGGACGACACCGCGTGAGCATCTACGCAACCCCGGGCACGCTGCCGCCGGACCCTGCGCCGCTGCCGGGCACGGAGCGCTCCGAGTCGCGAGCTGCGCGGGCCGAGCGGTTCCGGCTGCTGCTGCGATCGCCGAGCGTCGTGATCGGGGCGATCGTGATCCTCTTCTGGATCTTCTGCGCGCTGTTCCCCCGGCTCGTCGCGCCGTACGATCCCGATCTTCGACAACAACTTCCCGCACGAGCCAGCCGCCGACCTGGGGCCACCCGTTCGGCACCGACACGAACGGACGCGACGTCTTCTCCCGCGTGCTCGCCGGCTCACGGGACGTGCTCCTGATCGCCCCGGCCGCGACGCTCCTCGGCGTCGTGCTCGGGACGATGCTGGGGCTGATCACCGGCTACCTCCGCGGCGTCGTCGACGACGTCGTCAGCCGGTTCGTCGACGCAGTCCTGTCGCTGCCGCTCATCGTGACGGCGATCCTCATCGTCACCGCCGTCGGCAAGTCGTCGACGTGGGTGATCGCCTTCATCATCGGCCTGATCTTCGCGCCGGTCGTGTCGCGGACGGTTCGCGCGGCCGTGCTCGTCGAGGCCGACCTCGACTACGTGCAGGCGGCGCGGCTGCGTGGCGAGCGGTCGATCTACATCATGAACAGCGAGATCCTCCCGAACGTGATGGCTCCCGTCGTCGTCGAGCTCACGGTCCGGCTCGGCTACGCGATCTTCGCGGTCGCCACCCTCGGCTTTCTCGGCTTCGGCGTCCAGCCGCCGAACCCCGCGTGGGCGGCGCGAGATCAACCAGTACTGGACGCTCATCGACCCCTACTGGTGGATGACGCTGTTCCCTGCGCTCGCGATCGCGAGCCTTGTCGTCGCCGTCAACCTCGTCGCCGACGGCGTGCGCGAGGCGTACGAGCGATGAGCACCGAGCAGGGCAACGTCCTCGAGGTCGAGGATCTCGAGCTGGTCTACCGCGTCCGCGGCATCGACCGGCCCGTCCTCCGCGGAGTCTCGTTCGCGATCGAGCGCGGAGGCTCGTACGGGCTCGTCGGCGAGTCCGGCTGCGGCAAGTCGACCGCGGCGCTCGGAATCGTCCGCTACCTGCCGCGGAACGGCCGCGTCTCGGGCGGCAAGGTCACGGTCGCCGGGCGCGACGTCTACGGGCTCAGCTCGCGGGGACTGCGCGAGTACCACGCCCAGACGGTCTCGATGGTCTACCAGAACCCCGGCTCCGCCCTGAACCCGAGCCTGCGGATCGGGACGCAGGTCGCCGAGGCCTTCACGGTGCTCGGCGTGCCCGCGAAGGAAGCGATGGAGCGGGCCCGCGAGGCGCTCGTGAAGGTCCAGATCGCCGATCCCGAGAGCGTCCTCGGACGCTACCCGCATCAGCTCTCCGGCGGCATGCAGCAGCGCGTCGTGATCGCGATGGCGCTCGCGAAAGAGCCCGAGCTGCTGATCCTCGACGAGCCGACGACGGGCCTCGATGCGACCGTCGAGGCCGAGGTGCTCGATCTCGTCTCGAGCCTGCAGTCCGAGTTCCACACGGCCGTCCTCTTCATCAGCCACAACCTCGGGGTGATCTCGAAGATGTGCGACCGCGTCGGCGTCCTCTACGCGGGCCGGCTCGTCGAGGAGGGGCCGGTCGGCACGGTGCTCCAGGATCCACGGCACCCGTACACGGTCGGCCTCCTGCGCTGCATTCCGCGCGGCGGCGTCCGCAAGGACAAGGGCCGGCTCGACACGATCCCCGGCTTCCTGCCGAGCCTCGGCGCCGAGATCCCGGGCTGCGTCTTCGCCGACCGCTGCGCGCTCGCCGACGACCGCTGCCGCACCGAGGAGCCGGAGCTGACCGAGCCGACGCCGGGCCACCGCGCGCGTTGCTACCACCAGGACCGGGCGCAGGATCTCCCGCGCGAGGCGGCCGCGAACCTCGAGCTCCCGGCGATCGACCGCACGGCCGAGCCGTTGCTGACGGTCGACGACCTCGGGAAGGTCTTCAAGCAGCGCGGGCAGGACGTGCATGCGCTCGTCGGCGTCAGCGCCGCGATCTGGCCGGGCGAGACCCTCGGGCTGGTCGGTGAGTCCGGCAGCGGCAAGACCACCCTCGCCCGAACGCTGCTCGGGATCGTGCCGCCGACGACCGGATCGGCGATCCTCGAGGGGTCGGCGCTCGCGCCGACGTACCAGAAGCGTTCGCGCGACGATCTCCGCTCGATCCAGATCGTCTTCCAGAATCCCGATTCGGCGCTCAACCGGCGTCACTCCGTGCAGCGCATCCTGCTGCGGTCGATGAAGAAGCTCGTCGGCGTCACCGGCTCGGCCGCGGATGCGCGTGTTCGCGAGCTGGCCGGGAGGGTTCGGATCACCGAGCGAACGCTGACGCAGAAGCCGGTGCAGCTCTCGGGCGGGCTCAAGCAGCGCGTCGCGATCGCCCGCGCATTCACGGGTGACCCGAAGCTCGTCGTCTGCGACGAGCCGACCTCGGCGCTCGACGTCTCGGTGCAGGCCGCCATCCTCAACCTGCTCGTCGAGCTCCAGGCCGAGCACCGGGTCTCGTACCTCTTCATCTCCCACGACCTCGGCGTCGTGCGGTACATCTCGGACCGGATCGCGGTGCTCTACCTCGGCCGCCTGATGGAGCTCGGTCCCGCCGACGTCGTCTTCGACGGGCCGCACCATCCGTACACCGAGGCTCTGCTCTCCGCGGTGCCGACGGTCGACGGTGGCGGTCGCGAGCGGATCCGTCTCGAAGGCGACATCCCGAGCGCGGCCGATCCGCCCTCGGGCTGCGTCTTCCACAACCGCTGCCCGCGCCGGATCGGCCCGATCTGCGACGAGACCGAGCCGCCGCTCGTCGAGGTCGAGCAGGACCACCTGATGCGGTGCCACATCCCGATCGACGAGCTGCGTGCGCTTCAGCTTCCGGCTCCGGCCGGCGCGGAGGCATGATTCGGACGTCCCGCCGCGCGACGCAGCACGCGTCGGCCCACCCGAGCACGCAAGGAGAGTCGACGTGAAGATCCGAGCCGCGGTCCTCGAGCACACAGGCGGTCGCCAGCTGGTGCAGGAGCTCGACCTCGCCCCGCCCGGCCCGGGCGAGGTGCTCGTGCGGCTCGGCGCGAGCGGCGTCTGCCGCTCGGACTACAACGCGATCGACGGCACGACCGAGTCGCCGTGCCCCGTCGTGCTCGGGCACGAGGGCGCGGGAGTCGTCGAGGCCGTCGGCGCCGGAGTGACGCGGGTCGCGCCCGGCGACCACGTCGCCCTCTCGTGGACGCCGTCGTGCGGCGAGTGCTCGGAGTGCGTCCGCGACCTGCCGCAGCTCTGCGCGACGATCTGGCCCGTGATGAACGACGCCGGCCTGATGGACGGCACGAGCCGGCTCTCGCGCGACGGCGAGCGCGTCTACCACTACTGCTTCCTCTCGACCTTCGCCGAGGCGTCCGTCGTCCCCGAGCGCTCGTGCGTCCGCATCCCGGACGACGTCCCGTTCGACGTTGCGGCCCTCGTCGGCTGCGCGGTGACGACCGGCGTCGGCGCCGTCTGGAGGACGGCCGGCGTCCGGCCGGGCGACCGCGTCGCCGTGATCGGCTGCGGCGGCGTCGGCCTCTCCGCCCTGATGGCGGCGGTGGCGGTCGGCGCCGAGCCGGTGATCGCCGTCGACATGACGCAGACCAAGGTCGATGCGGCGAAGGCGTTCGGCGCCTCGGCCGGCGTCGTCTGGGCCGGCAGCGCCGAGGCGACGGCGGAGGCCGTTCGCGAGGTCAGCGGCGGCGGCGTCGACTACGCGATCGAGGCGACCGGTCACGGCGAGGCGATGCAGGCGGCCGTCCTCTCGACGCGCAACCGCGGTGCCGCCGTCCTGATCGGGATCCCCCGCGAGGACACGATGCTGAGCGTGCCGGCGCGCACGATCCCGCGGATGGAGCGGCGGATCCTCGGCTCGATCTACGGCTCCGCCCGGCCCGAGCGCGACTTCCTGACCACGCTCGACGTCTACCGCTCGGGCCGGCTGCCGCTCGACCGCCTGATCTCGCACCGGCTCCCGCTCGCCGAGGTCAACGAGGCGATCGACCTCATGCTGTCCGGGGAGGCCCTCCGGGTCGTCCTCGACACCACCACGGAAGGAGCGTCATGAACATTCTGAACCTGGCGAGCTCGACGGACGGATCGGAGAGGGCTGGGGCGGCCTGTCGCCGAACGGGTGCCACGTCAACGTCGTCCTGGCCCACCGCGGCAGCCCCACGGCGGCGGCGGCGATCTCGATGTTCGCGCACCCCTCGCCGGGCCACTCGCCCGTGCTCTGCTGCGTCGGCGAGGCGCAGACCGCCTACCAGCCGATCTGGCCGCCGACGCTGATGATGAACAAGACGACGGCGACGACGCCCGAGATCGAGACGATGACGTGGGGGGCAGGTCAGCTCGGCATCGGCAAGGCGGTGCTCGACTCGGTCGCCGCGGGGCTGATCGAGGCGTCCGGCGACCTGATCGTGCTCGTCGCGATCTGGCTCGACGGCCGCGCCGACGACGAGACGGCCGTGCTCCAGGCGGCGCGCACCGCGGTCGGCAAGGCGATCCGGATGTGCGTCGAGGGGCGTGACCCCGAAGCCGCAGCGGCGCTCGTGGCGCAGCGGGACTCGGTCACGAACCCGTTCTACGGCGGCGAGTGAGCAACAGCAGGGACGAGCGTGGGGTCAGGCTTCAGCCTGCCTCCATACAGATCTAAGCGACGAGCTGATCTCTACGCGACGAGCGTGATCGCGTCCGCGCCTGCCTCGTGGCAGTCGCGGCAGCGGGCCTCGTAGGAGTCGAGCGCCCCGACGACGATCGTCTCGCCGGAGTACGGCGCCGGCCGGCCGTCGACGAGCCGCTGGGTCGTCGTCGCGGTGCCGCCGCAGCGGTGGCAGACGGCCTGCAGCTTGTCCACGAACTCGGCGTGCGCGAGCAGCTCGGGCATGACGCCGAAGGGCAGCCGGCGGAAGTCCTGGTCGAGGCCCGAGACGACGACCCGGATCCCGCTGTCGGCGAGCGAGAGCGCCGCGTCGACGATCGCGTCGTCGAAGAACTGCACCTCGTCGATGCCGACCACGTCGTGCCCGGCCGAGCGGGCCGACGAGCTCCGAGCACGCTGTCGACCGCGACGGCCCGCATCCGTGCGCCCGCGTGCGAGACGACGTCGGTCACGTCGTAGCGATCGTCGATGCGCGGCTTGAAGATGATGACGCGCTGGCCGGCGATCTCGGCCCGGCGCAGGCGCCGGATCATCTCCTCGCTCTTGCCGGAGAACATCGGCCCGCAGATCACCTCGAGCCAGCCGCCGTGCTGGGGGGGAATGCGAATCACGGTGCCAGAGGCTACTACCCGTATCGGTCAGACAGTAGTTCCCGTTAAGGGGCGGTGAAGGGGGTTGCGCTGGACGGCCTCGGAGGAGTTGGATGGCGGCCGTCCGTGAGGATCGCCGTCATCGCTCAGACTCCGACGTTCGCCAACGAGGCCCTCGTGCGGGTCGGGTGCCATGGCGCGGACTGGTCGCTGCTGACCCCGGCCGAGGCGCTCGAGACGCTGAGCCCGGGCGATTGCGCGATCGGCCGGATCGACGTGCTGCCGACGCTCGACGGCGTCGACGACGGGCTCTGGGCGCTCGGAGCGCTCGAGGCGCGCGGCGTGACGGTGCTGAACGGCGCCCCGGCGCTGCTCGCGGCGCACGACAAGCTCCTCACCGCCCGGCTGCTGCGGCGGGCCGGGCCTGCCGCACCCGCGCACGCGGCTGATCTCCGGCGACCAGCCGACCTCGCCGCTGCGGCCCCCGGTCGTCGTCAAGCCGCGGTTCGGAAGCTGGGGGCTCGGAGTCGAGCGCTGCGACGACGAGGAGTCGCTCGCCGCCCTGCTCGCGCAGCCTGCCGGAACGAGCCGTGGTACCGGGCGCACGGGGCGCTCGTCCAGGAGCTCGTGCCCACGCTCGGGTTCGACCTGCGCATCGTCGTCGCCGACGATCACGTGATCGGCGCGATCAGCCGCGTCGCCGCGCCGGGCGAATGGCGGACGAACGTCGCGCTCGGTGCCGAGCGCCGTCAGGCGACGCCGCCGCCCGATGCGTGCGCGCTCGCGCTCGCAGCGGCCCGCGCAACCGGCGCGTCGCTCGTCGGCGTCGACCTGCTCCCCGACGGCCGGGGGCGGTGGACGGTGGCCGAGATCAACGGCGCCGTCGAGTTCACGACCGAGTACGCGCTCCAGCCCGGTAGCGACCCGTTCGCCGAGGCCGCGTTCCGGCTCGGGCGGGCCGCGGTCTGCGCCAGGCTCCGTGCAGCCCGCGCCGGCGGCTCCTGCGCTCCACGAGTAGGCGGAGGTGAGGCCGGCGAGCCGTTCCTCGACGCCGTTGCTAGACTGCGACGCTGCTAGACTGCGGGACTGCTCGGCGGCGTAGCTCAGTTGGTTAGAGCAGCGGAATCATAATCCGCGTGTCGTAGGTTCGAGTCCTACCGCCGCTACCTCGCACGCCCTTTCTGTCCCACTCAACGAGAAGAAGCCATGGCAACCGGAGTCAGAGTCGCAATCACGCTCGCCTGCACGGAGTGCAAGCGACGGAACTATCAGACCGAGAAGTCGAAGCGGAACTCGCCCGACCGGGTCGAGTTCAAGAAGTACTGCCGCTGGTGCGGTTCCCACACGATCCATCGCGAGACCCGCTAGTCGATGGCCGACGAGACCCGCAGGCAGAGGCGCGACGCGCGCCGCGCCGCCGGTGACAGCAGCCGGCGAGCGAGCCGCAGCGGCGTGCCGCAGCCTGCAGCCGCGGGCGGCGCTCCGATCGCGCCGATGGAGCACGAGTCGCGGCGGCGCGGCGGCTTCATCCGCGAGTCGGTCGCCGAGCTCCGCAAGGTCGACTGGCCGAATCGCGCCCAGACGATCCAGGGAACCGTCGTCGTCATCATCGCCGTGCTCATCGTCGGCGCCTATCTCTGGGGCGTCGACCAGCTCATCCGTCCCTTCGTCCGCAACGTCCTTCTGTAGTGAGGTTGGCATGTTTCTCTGGTATGTGATCAACACGTATTCCGGGCACGAGAACAAGGTCAAGACGAATCTCGAGCACCGCATCCTGTCGATGAACCAGTCGCCCCGGTTCCGTCGCGTCGTCGTGCCGACGGAGCAGGTGATCGAGACGAAGGACGGGCAGAAGGTGCAGATCGAGAAGCGCGTGCTGCCCGGCTACGTGCTCGTCAACATGGATCTCAGCGACGAGGCCTGGACGGTCGTCAAGGGCACGCCCGGCGTCACCGGGTTCGTCGGCGCCGGCGCGAAGCCCGTGCCGCTCTCGCAGGCCGAGGTCGACCGGATCCTCCACACCGCAGGTGCGGGTGGCGGCCCGGCGGCGAAGTCGCAGGCACAGTTCTCGCTCGGCGAGTCCGTCAAGGTCACCTCGGGCCCGCTCTCCGACTTCGACGGCGAGATCGTCGACGTCAACACCGATGCACAGAAGCTCAAGGTCCTGGTCGACATCTTCGAGCGGCAGGTGCCGGTCGAGCTCGGCTTCGACCAGGTCAAGAAGATCGACTGATTCGTACGTAATCGACAAGACGGGAGGAGGGGCGCGCAGCCCCGACTGCACTCACGCATATGGCAAAGAAAGTACTCACACTCATCAAGCTTCAGATCCCGGGTGGTCAGGCGAACCCGGCCCCGCCGGTTGGTCCGGCACTCGGACAGCACGGCGTCAACATCGTCGAGTTCACGAAGGCCTTCAACGCGCAGACCGCGCACGAGAACGGCCGCATCATCCCGGTCGAGATCACGGTCTACGAGGACCGCTCGTTCACCTTCATCACGAAGACGCCGCCGGCCGCGGTGCTGATCAAGGAGGTCCTCAACCTCCAGTCCGGCTCGGCCGAGCCGAACATGGTCAAGGTCGGCAAGCTCACCCAGGATCAGCTTCGCTCGATCGCCGAGACGAAGATGCCCGACCTGAACGCGCACGACGTCGAGCAGGCGATGAAGGTCATCGCCGGCACGGCCCGTTCGATGGGCGTGGAGGTCGAGGCATGAGCGCCCACGGCAAGCGATACACCGCGGCGCGCGCGAAGATCGACCGCGAGAACCTCTACTCGCCGGTCGAGGCGATCAAGATCCTCAAGGACATCGAGGGCGCCAAGTTCGACGAGACCGTCGAGGTGCACTTCCGCCTCGGGCTGAACGTCCGCCACGCGGACGAGCAGCTGCGCGGCACGCTGATGCTCCCGCACGGCACGGGCCGCATGACGCGGGTCGCCGTGTTCGCCGAGGGCGACAAGGCCCGCGAGGCCGAGGAGGCAGGCGCCGACATCGTCGGCTCGGCCGACCTCGCCGCGAAGATCGAGGGCGGCTTCACCGAGTTCGACGTCGCGATCGCGACCCCCGACCAGATGGGCAACGTCGGCAAGCTCGGCCGCGTCCTCGGGCCGCGCGGCCTGATGCCGAACCCGAAGACGGGCACCGTCACGTTCGACGTCGCGCAAGGCCGTCTCGGACGCCAAGGCCGGCAAGCTCGAGTACCGCACCGACCGCGGCGCGAACGTCCACGTCGCGATCGGCAAGAAGAGCTTCGACGAGCGCTCGCTCGTCGAGAACTACGCCGCGCTCGTCGAGGAGATCGTCCGGGCGAAGCCCGCGTCCGTCGAAGGGCCGCTACATCAAGGGCATCACGCTGACGTCGACGATGGGCCCCGGCCTGCACGTCGATCCGACGCGGGTGCGCGGCATCGTCGAGGAGCTCGAGGAGGCCGCAGCGTAGGGAGAGGCGCGCCTCTCCGTCCAGATTTTCTGACAACGCCCGTCGCCGAAGACAGCCGGCAGCCCCATCGTGGGGCAGAAGCCCGGCCGAGGTGCGCTCAAGCAGGAACAGACCTGCGGTGCCTCCCGCGAGGCGCCGGTCGTGTCTTTCGAGCCCGCCTCCGTGCGGGCTCGATGCTTTGAGAGGAGGTGGAAGATGCAGAAAGCAGACAAGGAACGAGTGATCGCGGAGCTGACCGAGCGCCTGAGCTCGGCCGACGCGTTGCTCGTGGCCGACTATCGCGGCCTGACGAACAGCCAGCTCGCGAGCCTGCGGGTGGAGCTCCTGAAGCACGGGGCGAAGCTGTCCGTGGTCAAGAACACCCTCACCCGGAGGGCTGCCGAGGCTGCGGGCGCGGATGCGTTGCTCGCCATGCTCGAGGGCCCGACGGCGATCGCGTTCGTCGAGGCCGACGGCAATGCCGTCGCGGTGGCGAAGGCGCTGAGCGACGCGGCGAAGGACACGAAGATCCTCGCGTTGCGCGGTGGCGTGCTCTCGGGCAACCCGATCACGGGTGACGAGATCGAGAGGCTCGCGAAGTTGCCGCCGCTCGAGGTCCTGCAGGCTCAGCTCGTCGGGGTGATCGTTGCCCCGCTGACGCAGCTCGCTGCGGTGCTGAACGCGCCGTTGCAGAACCTGGTCGGCCTGATCAACGCCAGGATCACCCAGCTCGAGGAGGGTGGCGACACGTCCGGAGCGACGGCCGCGGCCGCGACGGAGGAAGCAGCTCCGGCAGCCGAGGCGGTCGAGGCACCGGTCGACGAGGCCGGCGGCCGAGGAGGCTCCGGCCGAGGAGGCCGCCGAGCCGAGGAGGCTCGCGACCGAGGAGGTCGTGGCCGAGGCGGATGCCGACGAGACCGTCGCCGAGGCGACAGAAGACGACCCCGGAGGCGTAACACGGAGGCACGCCTCCAGCGCTTTTCGAACAACTACACGCGAGAGGAACAACTAGAGATGG
This sequence comes from uncultured Thermoleophilia bacterium, assembly GCA_963751875.1. Classification (GTDB taxonomy): domain Bacteria; phylum Actinomycetota; class Thermoleophilia; order Gaiellales; family Gaiellaceae; genus Gaiella. The sequence goes on along the minus strand of CAVVWG010000018.1, from coordinate 86,486 downwards.
CAACGGATACGGCAAAGGTGCTCGAGACGCTCGGCAAGATGACCGTGCTCGAGCTCGTCGAGCTGAAGAACGCAATCGAGGAGGAGTGGGGCGTCACCGCCGCCGCTCCGGTCGCGGTTGCAGCTGCTGCGCCTGCGGGTGGCGGCGGCGACGCGGGTGCGGCCGAGGAGAAGGACTCGTTCGACGTCATTCTCACGGCGGCCGGCGACAAGAAGATCCAGGTGATCAAGGTCGTGCGCGCGATCACCGGGCTCGGCCTCAAGGAGGCCAAGGACGTCGTCGACGGTGCCCCGGCACCCGTCAAGGAGGGCGTCACGAAGGACGAGGCCGAGAAGATCAAGGCCGAGCTCGAAGAGGCCGGCGCGGGCGTCGAGCTGAAGTAAGGCCAAGCGCGGGGAGAGGCTTCAGCCTCTCCTCAGGGTTCGTCGCCGTCCGGACACCGGCGATTCGACCCTGAGGAGAGGCTGAAGCCTCTCCCCGGCACGTTCCACGCCGGCTTCCGCTATACTCGCCGAGGACGTTTCCGCCGACGCCGCCACAGAGGCGGTTGCGGCGGCGCATGCGCGTCCGCTATTCTACGAGGTTCCGCCCCGAGCTTTCTTGCTCCTCCGACCCTGCACGCCGTTAAGGGAGGCTGTCGCATCTTGAGCAGCACTACTGTTGCGCCGCGCGCGCGCACGAGCTTTTCACGTCTGAAGCATGTCCTTGACCTCCCCAACCTGATCGACATTCAGAAGGCATCGTTCGAGTGGTTCTTGAACGAGGGCCTGCGCGAGACGATCGACGACATCTCGCCGATCGAGGACTACACCGGGACGCTGGCCGTCGAGTTCGGCGATTACGAGTTCGGCCCGCCGGCCCACACGATCAACGAGTGCCGTGAGAACGGCATGACGTTCCAGGCGCCGCTGTCGATGACGGTGCGCTTCGTCAACACCGAGACCGGCGAGATCCGCGAGCAGCGGGTCTTCATGGGCGACTTCCCGATGATGACGGAATGGGGGACGTTCATCATCAACGGCACCGAGCGCGTGATCGTGACGCAGCTCGTCCGGTCGCCGGGCGCCTACCTGATGGAGCCGAAGGACGCGACGAAGCAGGTCTTCATCGCGAACCTGATGCCGTCACGCGGGTCGTGGCTCGAGCTCGAGATCGACAAGAAGGGCATCGCGTATGCCCGCATCGACCGCAAGCGCAAGCTCCCGATCACGACGCTGCTGCGGGCGCTGCCGCTCGAGGACCCGACCACCGGGTTCCAGCTCGACACGAGCACGAACGAGAAGATCCTCGCGCTCTTCGACGGCTCGGTCTACATCCAGAACACGCTCGACAAGGACACGACCACGCGCGAGGAAGAGGCGCTGATCGAGGTCTTCAAGAAGCAGCGCCCGGGTGAGCCGCCGACGCTCGACAACGCCCGCAACCTGCTGAAGGCGCTGTTCTTCGATCCCAAGCGCTACGACCTGACGAAGGTCGGCCGCTACAAGCTCAACCAGCGGCTCGGCGTCGGCGTCCCCGAGGACACGCGGGTGCTCACGACCGAGGACATCCTCGCGCTCGTGCGGCGCCTGATCGCGCTGCCGACGAACCTCGGTGTGCCCGAGGACTCGAAGGACTACGCGGCGGATGCCGCGCAGCTGAACCGCGACCCGATCCGGGCCGAGCTCGACGAGTACGAGCACTTCGGCAACCGGCGGCTGCGGACGACGGGCGAGCTGATCCAGGAGGCATTCCGGATCGGCCTCTACCGGATGGAGCGGGTCGTCCGCGAGCGGATGACGACGGAGGACGTCGACACGATCACGCCGCAGACGATCATCAACATCCGCCCGGTCGTGGCGGCGCTGAAGGAGTTCTTCGGCTCGTCGCAGCTGTCGCAGTTCATGGACCAGACGAACACGCTCGCCGGCCTCACCCATCGCCGGCGCCTCAGCGCGCTCGGCGCCGGTGGCCTCACGCGTGAGCGGGCACCGATCGAGGTGCGCGACGTGCACCCGACCCACTACGGCCGCATGTGCCCGATCGAGACGCCGGAAGGCCCGAACATCGGCCTCATCGGCTCGCTCGCCTCGATGGCGACCGTGTCCGAGTTCGGCTTCATCCAGACGCCGTACCGCATCGTCAAGGGCGGCAAGGTCAGCGACGAGATCGTGTATCTCGACGCGTCCGAGGAGGCCCAGTACACGATCGCCCAGGCGTCGGAGCGGGTCGACGAGAAGACCGGCAAGTTCCTGCAGGAGCAGGTGCTGTGCCGCTCGCGGGCCGGCGAGGCCGTGATGGTGTCGCCGAAGGACGTCGAGCTCATGGACGTGTCTGCCTCGCAGATCGTCTCGGTCGCGACGGCCCTGATCCCGTTCCTCGAGCACAACGACGCGAACCGCGCCCTGATGGGCGCGAACATGCAGCGGCAGGCAGTGCCGCTGATGATCCCGCAGGCGCCGCTCGTCGGCACCGGGGTCGAGTATCGCGCCGCGATCGACACGGGCGACGTGGTCATGTCCCGCAGCGACGGTGCCGTGATCGACGTCGACGCAGAGACGATCGTGGTCGAGGGCAAGGGCACCCGCGAGGAGTACAACCTCACGAAGTTCATGCGCTCGAACCAGGGCACGCTGATCCACCAGAAGCCGGTCGTCAAGCTCGGCGACAAGGTGGCCAAGGGCACCGTCCTCGCGGACGGCTCGTCGACGGACGGCGGCGAGCTCGCGCTCGGCGCCAACCTGCTCGTCGCGTTCATGCCGTTCGAGGGCTACAACTTCGAGGACGCGATCGTGCTCTCCGAGCGGCTCGTCAAGGACGACGTGCTCAGCTCGATCCACATCCACGAGTACGAGATCGACGCCCGCTCGACGAAGCTCGGCGACGAGGAGATCACGCGCGACATCCCGAACCGCTCGGAGGAGTCGCTCGCGAACCTCGACGAGCGCGGTGTCGTGCGGATCGGAGCCGAGGTCGGCTCCGGCGACCTGCTCGTCGGCAAGGTGACGCCCAAGGGCGAGACCGAGCTGACGGCGGAGGAGAAGCTGATCCGCGCCATCTTCAAGGAGAAGGCACGCGAGGTCCGCGACACGTCGCTCAAGGTCCCGCACGGCGAGGGCGGCAAGGTCATCGGCGTGAAGACGTTCTCCCGCGACGCGGGCGACGACCTGAAGCCGGGCGTCAACGAGCTCGTGCGCGTCTTCGTGGCGAAGAAGCGCAAGATCTCCGAGGGCGACAAGCTCGCCGGCCGCCACGGCAACAAGGGCGTCATCTCGAAGATCGTCCCGGAAGAGGACATGCCGTTCCTCGAGGACGGCCGTCCCGGTCGACGTCGTGCTCAACCCGCTCGGCGTGCCGAGCCGGATGAACATCGGCCAGATCCTCGAGACGCACCTCGGCTGGGCCGCGGCGCACGGCGTGTTCGCGGAGTCCGACGCCCGCATCGGCGTCAACCCGCGCGCGCCGATCAACGCCCCGAACCCGCATCCGGTCGCGACGCCCGTCTTCGACGGCGCCACCGAGACCGATGTCGACGAGGCGCTCGTCCGCTGGGCCGAGACGACGGACTCCCCGATCAAGATGAACGTCGACCAGTCCCGCCCCGCCGGCCGCAAGGCCTCGGGCAAGGTGCAGCTGTACAACGGCAAGACCGGTGAGCCCTTCGAGCAGAAGGTCACGGTCGGCTACATGTACATCCTGAAGCTGCTCCACCTCGTCGACGACAAGATCCACGCGCGCTCGACCGGCCCGTACTCGCTCGTCACCCAGCAGCCGCTGGGCGGCAAGGCGCAGTTCGGCGGCCAGCGCTTCGGCGAGATGGAGGTCTGGGCACTCGAGGCCTACGGCGCCGCCTACACGCTGCAGGAGATGCTGACGATCAAGTCCGACGACACGATCGGCCGCGTCAAGGCGTACGAGGCGATCGTCAAGGGCGAGAACATCGCCGAGCCGTCGATCCCCGAGTCGTTCAAGGTGCTGCTGAAGGAGATGCAGTCCCTGGCCCTCGACGTCCACGTCCAGTCGAACGACGGGCGCGAGGTCGAGGTCCGCGAGGAGGACGACGAGCTGCTCCGCGCCGCGGAAGAGCTCGGCATCGACCTGTCGCCCGCAGCCGTTCGCGCGGCCGCCGGCGAGCTCTCGGCCCAGGAGGCCGAGGAGGGCGCCGTCGCCGTCGAGGAAGGCGGCGACGTCGCCGTCGCGGCCGACGAGTCGCTCGACAGCGTCGAGGCCGACGCGGAGCTCGGGGTCGACCTGGCCGACATCGAGCTCGACGACTGATTCCGACGACCACTGACTGACTGAGATAACGGAAAGAGGCGAAGCACACACGTGATCGACATCAACGAATTCGACGCGATCCGGATCGGACTCGCGTCGAGCAAGAAGATCCGCGACTGGTCGTCGGGCGAGGTCACAAAGCCGGAGACGATCAACTACCGCACGCTCAAGCCCGAGCGTGACGGTCTCTTCTGCGAGCGCATCTTCGGTCCGACGAAGGACTGGGAGTGCTACTGCGGCAAGTACAAGCGCGTCCGCTACAAGGGCATCATCTGCGAGCGCTGCGGCGTCGAGGTCACGCGCCAGAAGGTGCGCCGCGAGCGGATGGGTCACATCGACCTGGCCGCGCCGGTCTCGCACATCTGGTTCTTCAAGGGCGTGCCGAGCCGCATCGGCTACCTGCTCGACATCGCCCCGCGCGAGCTCGAGAAGGTGCTCTACTTCGCCGCCTCGATCGTCACCGCCGTCGACAACGAGGCGCGCGCGAAGGATCTCGCCGACCTCGAGGACAAGGTGCGCGCCGAGTCGGAGCAGATCTACGTCGACCGCGACGAGCACGTGCTCGCCGTCGAGGAGCGCCTCGCGCGCCGTCGCGAGTACTTCGCGACCGGCAAGGAGAAGAGCTTCGACGAGGACGACGAGTTCTGGACCCGCGGGCTCAACAACTGGGCCGAGGATCAGCTGCTGCCGACGCTCGAGGACACGCGCCAGCTGGCCGGTGGCATCTTCCCGAAGCTCGCGAAGTCGCTGACGACCGAGGACGGGAAGAAGATCCGCGAGCTCGTCCGCCAGACGGCGACGCGCGAGGATCGCAAGCTCGCTCCGCGCGAGATCGAGGCGGTCGCAACCGCCGCCCAGGAGATCCACGAGGCTCTCGACCCGCTCCGCGCGGAGCTCGAGACGGCGACGGGATCGAAGAAGGGCGCGATCACGAAGCACATCCACAAGCTCGTCGACGCGCTGACGAGCGGCACCGAGCTCTCCGCCGACGACGCCGAGCTCGTCGCGCGCGTCGACGCGAAGAACCTCGACAAGGCGCGCGAGGTCGGCAACGGCCTCCTCGCCGACGTGCTCGCCCAGGAGAACGTCGGCCAGACCGTCGAGGAGGTGCGCGAGCTCGCGTACGACCTCTGCCTGCTCCCCGGCGCCAAGAAGGACGACCTCGACGTCGTCGGCCAGTGGGCGCTGAAGGTGCGCGAGATGGTGCAGGACATGGACTCGCGCCGCGACGACGCCCGCGAGGCGGCCGTCGACGGCGTGCGCCGGCTCGAGGAGACGTGGAAGCTGTTCCGCGAGCTCGAGCCGAAGCTGGTCGTCAACGACGAGCAGCTGTTCCGCGAGCTCAAGGACCGGTTCGGCTCCCCGTACGGCTTCGGTCAGTACTTCCGCGGCGGCATGGGTGCCGAGGCGATCCGCGACCTGCTCCGCGATCTCGACCTCGGCGAGGAGTCCATCACCCTGCGCGACGTGATCAAGACGTCGAAGGGCCAGAAGCAGCAGCGCGCGATCAAGCGGCTGAAGGTCGTCGAGGCGTTCATCAAGTCCGAGAACAAGCCGGAGTGGATGATCCTCGAGGCCGTGCCGGTGATCCCGCCGGAGCTGCGCCCGATGGTGCAGCTCGACGGTGGCCGCTTCGCCACCTCCGACCTGAACGACCTCTACCGCCGCGTGATCAACCGGAACAACCGCCTCAAGCGGCTGCTCGACCTCGGCGCGCCGGAGATCATCGTCAACAACGAGAAGCGCATGCTGCAGGAGGCCGTCGACGCGCTGTTCGACAACGGCCGCCGCGGCCGCGCGGTGACGGGCCCGGGCAACCGGCCCCTGAAGTCGCTCTCCGACATGCTCAAGGGCAAGCAGGGCCGGTTCCGCCAGAACCTGCTCGGCAAGCGCGTCGACTACTCGGGCCGCTCGGTCATCGTGGCCGGCCCGAACCTGAAGCTGCACCAGTGCGGCCTGCCGAAGCTGATGGCGCTCGAGCTCTTCAAGCCGTTCATCATGAGCCGGCTCGTCGAGCGGAAGGCCGTGCAGAACATCAAGGCGGCGAAGAAGCACGTCGAGTCGATGTCGCTGGACGTCTGGGACGTCCTCGAAGAGGTGATCGCCGAGCACCCGGTGCTGCTGAACCGCGCGCCGACGCTCCACCGCCTCGGGATCCAGGCCTTCGAGCCGATCCTCGTCGAGGGCAAGGCGATCCAGGTGCACCCGCTCGTCTGTCACGCGTTCAACGCCGACTTCGACGGCGACCAGATGGCCGTTCACCTGCCGCTCTCGGCGGAGGCCCAGGCGGAAGCCCGGATCCTGATGCTGTCGGCGAACAACATCCTCTCGCCGGCGCACGGGCGCCCGCTCGCGACGCCGACGCAGGACATGGTGCTCGGCGCCTACTACCTCACCTACTGCGACCACGAGCTGCCCGAGACGACGGCGGAGGACATCGCCAAGGTGCTCGGCAAGCCCGGGCTGAAGCGGTTCCGGACCGAGGAAGAGGTCGAGTTCGCGGTCGAGTCGGGCATCGTGCATCTCCAGGAGCCGATCGAGTACCGCTGGCACGGCGAGATCGTGCTGACGACGCCGGGCCGCGTGATCTTCAACGTCGAGATCGAGCGTGCGCTCGGGATCGCCGTGCACACGACCGACACCGTCGCGCCACACGTTCATCAACCGCGCCGCTCTCGAAGCGCGAGATCGACATCTTCATCGCGGAGCTCGTCGACCTCTACGGCGCCCACGCCGTTGCGACGGTGCTCGACACGATCAAGTCGCTCGCGTTCCGCTACGCCACCCAGGCCGGCATCACCGTGTCGAAGAACGACATCGTGATCCCGCCGCGCAAGGAAGAGATCCTCGTCGGCTACGAGGCGCAGGTGCGCGAAGCTCGAGCGCGAGTACCAGCGCGGCCTGATGACCGAGGAGGAGCGGCACGAGCGGATCGTGGCGGTCTGGACCGAGGCGACGGAGGAAGTCGCCCAGGCGATGAAGGACAACCTCCACAAGACGAACTCGATCTTCATGATGGCCAACTCCGGTGCCCGCGGATCGTTCAACCAGATCCGCCAGCTCGCCGGCATGCGCGGCCTGATGGCGAATCCGAAGGGCGAGATCATCGAGCGCCCGATCAAGGCCAACTTCATGGAGGGCCTGTCGGTGCTCGAGTACTTCATCTCGACGCACGGTGCCCGCAAGGGCCTCGCCGACACCGCGCTGCGGACCGCCGACTCGGGCTACCTGACGCGGCGCCTCGTCGACGTCTCGCAGGACGTGATCATCCGTGATCTCGACTGCGGCACGACCGACTACGTCGAGCTGGCCGCGATCCTCGACGACAAGCTCAACTCGAGCGTCGCCGGCCGGATCCTCGCCGTCGACGTGTTCAAGCCGCTCAAGGACGGCAAGCCGGGCAAGACGCTCCTCGCCGAGGCGGGCACGGAGCTCACGCTGCCGCTCCTCAAGCGACCTGCTCGACGGGCTCGAGGAGCACGCCGAGGGCTACCAGGTGCCGGTGCGCTCGGTGCTCAAGTGCAAGAGCGAGCACGGCGTGTGCCGCGCCTGTTACGGCACGTTCCTCGCGACCGGCTACATCTGCGAGGTCGGCGACGCGGTGGGCATCATCGCCGCGCAGTCGATCGGCGAGCCGGGCACCCAGCTGACGATGCGCACGTTCCACACGGGCGGCGTCGCCGGTGCCGACATCACGCACGGCCTCCCGCGCGTCGTCGAGATCTTCGAGGCGCGCAACCCGAAGGGTGCCGCCACGGTCGCCGAGGTCGGAGGCAAGGTCGAGGTCGAGGACGCCGATCGCACGATCAAGGTGACGGTCGTCCCGTCGTCGCTCGACGAGAACGGCGAGCCGATCCCGGCGAAGGAGTACAGCTTCCCGCGGCGGACGCGGTTCCTCGTCACGAACGGCGATGTCGTCGAGGCGGGCGATCCGCTCAACGAGGGCTCGATCGCCCCGGCCGAGCTGCTCGCGCTGAAGGGCTCGACCGCGACGGAGCTGTACCTCGTCGGCGAGGTGCAGAAGGTCTACAAGTCGCAGGGCGTCGACATCCACGACAAGCACATCGAGCTGATCGTGCGCCAGATGCTGAAGAAGGTGCGGGTCGAGAGCGCCGGCGACACGCCGCTGCTCCCGGGCCAGCTCGTCGACAAGGCGGTGCTCAGCCGGGCGAACGACGCGGCCCGGAAGGCGAAGAAGGAGGAGGCGACGTTCGAGCCGCTGATCCTCGGGATCACGAAGGCGTCGCTCGCGACCGAGTCGTTCCTGTCCGCCGCGTCGTTCCAGGAGACCACGAAGGTGCTCACCGACGCCGCGATCGAGGGCAAGATCGACCGGCTGCTCGGCCTCAAGGAGAACGTGATCATCGGCAAGCTGATTCCGGCCGCGACCGGCCTGAAGAAGTACCGCGGGATCGAGATCGAGCCGGCCGAGCCGCTGCCGTCCTCGATGTTCGCCGCCGAGGCGCAGGAGCTCCTGGCGGCGCTCGAGGAGATCGGCGACGGCGACATCGACCTGACCGCCCTCGGCCTCGGCTTCGAGGAGGAGCTTCCCGGGTCGAGGACGCTCCGCCCGAGGCGACCGAAGAGGCGTAGCGCTCCGGTGGCGCGGTACGTGTCGCCTGGCGCCGGTAGTTCTTGCAGTGCGGGGTGTCTCCCGTCAGAGCACGGGAGACACCCCTACGCTTGCGGTTACGCGGCTGTCCCCTTGCCGTTGCCCTTGGCGCGGTGCAGCGCCTCGTCGGCGCGCTGAAACAGCGAGACGCCGTCGTCGTCCGCTGCGAGCTCGGCGATGCCGCCTGACACGCTGAGGCCCGGCACCTGCGCCGGAGGAACGCGGCGGAGTGTCGCCTGGACGCGCGCGTAGAGGCCTTCGGCCTCGACCCGCCCCGCCTCGGGCAGGATCACGGCGAGCTCGTCGCCGCCGATGCGGCACGGGATGTCGTAGGGGCGAGCCGTCTCGCGAACGAGCGCAGCAACCTCGACGAGCACGGTATCTCCGCCGAGGTGACCGAGCCTCTCGTTGACGCTCTGGAAGTCGTCGAGTCGAGAACGAGCAGCGCCAGACGGCGCTCGTAGCGTCGCGCCCGAGCCACCTCCTGGGTGAGCGCGTCGTGAAAGCTGCTGCGGTTCGGCAACCCGGTGAGGGCGTCGAGTGCCGCAAGGCGCTGCGCTTCGCGGTACTGGCGGGCATTTTCGATCGCGGGACCGGCGTGGGACGCGATCGCCTCGAGCGTGCCGAAGTCGTCGGGGTCGACCGGGGACTCGTCACCGCGCGCGTACACGGCCAGGAACCCTAGCTCCTGCGCGTCGATCTCGAGTGGCACGGCGATCGCCGAGCGCAGCGGGTCCCCGGGCTCCTCCGTGTGCGGGTAGTGGTACGAGAGCGCGACGGCACGAACGCGGCTCCCGTCCGGCGGGCCTGTGATCTCCTGGGCGGCGGCTGCGGCGCCGTCGACCCCTGAGCTGGCGACCAGCGGCTCGCCGTCCTTCGGGCGGACGCGGACGACGCTCGCCGCGGCACCCGGTAGGGCGGCCGCCGCGTCGGTGACGCGGGCGAGTACCTCGTCGAGATCGAGCGTCTGGCCGAGGGCCTCGACCGCGCGAGCGCGGCGGCTGTCCTCACGCAGGCGCTCCATCGACGCGGTGAGATCCCGTGCGAGATCGTCCATCCGCTCGCCCATCTCGCGGAGTGCGTAGCCGACGCGGGTTTCCGATGCTGCACGCGTGCGGCGGCCAATCGCGGCCAGCAGCGCCGCGACGGCCACGGCCGTCAGCGCGGCCACGAGTGCGATCGCCGCGGTCGTCATCGGTCAGCGTCCTCGCTCCAACCTTACTCGGGTGAAGAGAAGCGCCAGTCCGTCGGCCGGTGTCGCCCGACCGGCCGCAACCCGTGGATCAGCTCGTCAGCGGACGGGATTGAGCCCGATGCAGTCGGTCTCGAGCCGGTCGCGACCGAGCGACTTCGCGTCCTTCTCGACGTTCGCTGCGCGGGCATCGATGTCGGCACCGGAGTCGTCCTCGCGCAGGTCGGAGAGCCCGCCGAAAAGCTCATCGTGGTGACGAAAGGGAACTCCGTGCCCGCCACCACCGCCCGCAACCGGTTGTAGGCGAGCACACCCTGCCGGCAGGTCGTCTCAGGGAGGATGATGGCGAACTCCTCGCCGCCGCGCCGGCAGGCGATGTCGGTCACGCGTACGGCGGCGCGCAAGCTGTCCGCGAAGGTCGTCAGCACCGCATCTCCGGCGGGCAGCCCGAATTCGTTGTTGACCCTGCTGAAGAAGTCGAGGTCGACGATCATCAGCGCCAGCGGCCGGCCCGAGCGTCGCGCGAGCGCGAGCTCACGTTCGAGCGCCTGGTCGTAGCCGCGGCGGTTCAGCAAGCCGGTGAGCTCGTCGGTGATGCTCAACTCCTGCACGACACGGTGGCGCAGCGCATTGGCGACGGCAGGTGCGGCACGCCGGGCGACCGCTGCCAAAATCTCCGTCGCCTCCTCTTCGAAGGCGTGCTCGAGACGGGAGTAGACGGTGAGCGTGCCGAGCTCGCGCTCCAGGCGCAGCGGCACCGCGAGCGCCGAGCGGATCGCCTCGGGATCCTGGCGATCGTAGACGTACGAGACCGCCGTCGAGCGGAACGGACGGCCGTCGGGAGGCCCGCCCACCGGCCGCAGCGCCTCCGGTGGGGCCACACCCCGTGCCTCGCGCACGACGACGCCGCTCTCCGTCATCACGTCGACCTCGGCGCCGTCCACGCCCGCGAGCGCCCCCGTCGCGGCAAGCGTGCGCCGCAGCACCTCGCCGAGCTCGATCGTCGATCCGATCGCGTCTCCGAGCCCGGCGTCGAGCTCCGTCGGACGGCGAATGGAGGTATCGATCCGGTCGGCGAGCGTGTCGAGACGGCCGCCGAGCGCGTCGAGCTCGTCGTACAGGCGCAGAGCGTTCGCGCCGCCGCCGCGAGGCGCCGGTCAACGCAAGCAGCGCCCCGAGCACGATGACGGCTGCCAAAGCCGCTCCGACTATCGCAGTCGCGATCCCAGACCCCTTCTCTGTCCCCCGTCCGTTCCCAGGCGCACTGTAAGCGGGGAACAGGAGGTTGTATAGAACTGCACCGTATTTGCCGCCTTCCCGTGGGATTCGCTACACTGGGCGACCCGGACGGCGGGCTGAGTGCCCTGCCGGCCTTTCTCGTGACGAATCGACCTTCGACCAGAGCGTTAGGAGCAGCGTGCCCACCGTCAATCAGCTCGTCCGCAAAGGCCGCAAGGCCCCCGTGGCCAAGACGAAGACCCCCGCACTGCGGAACGCACCGCAGAAGCGCGGCGTCTGCACGCGCGTCTACACGACCACCCCGAAGAAGCCGAACTCGGCGCTGCGCAAGGTTGCGCGCGTCCGGCTGACGAACGGGATGGAGGTCGGCGCCTACATCCCCGGCGAGGGTCACAACCTGCAGGAGCACTCGGTCGTCCTCATCCGCGGCGGCCGCGTCAAGGACCTCCCGGGCTTCCGCTACAAGGTGATCCGCGGCGGGCTCGACACCTCCGGTGTCGCCGACCGCCGCCAGGCGCGCTCGAAGTACGGCGCCAAGAAGGGCTCGAGCTGATGCCGCGCCGAGCAGAGATCCAGCCCCGCACGCTCGAGGCCGACTCCGTCTACGGGTCGGTGCTCGTCACCCAGGTGATCAACTGCGTCATGCTCGACGGCAAGAAGTCGACCGCCGAGCGGATCGTCTACGACGCGCTCGCGCTCGCCTCCGAGAAGACCGGCAAGCCTGCACTCGAGATCCTCGAGGGCGCGGTCAAGACCGTGACCCCCGTGCTCGAGGTGCGCTCGCGCCGCGTCGGTGGCGCCAACTACCAGGTTCCGATCGAGGTGCCGCAGCGGCGGGCCCGCACGCTCGCGATCCGCTGGATCGTCCAGTTCGCCCGTGACCGGCGCGAGAAGCACATGGGCGACAAGCTGGCCGGCGAGCTGATGGACGCGCTCAACTCAGCAGGGCGGGGCCTACAAGAAGAAGGACGACATCTACCGGATGGCGCAGGCCAACAAGGCCTTCGCCCACTATCGCTGGTAGGACGGAAAGGGACATGAGCACTACTGCATCACGCATCGGGCTGGACCGCGTCCGCAACATCGGGATCATGGCGCACATCGACGCCGGCAAGACGACGACGACCGAGCGCATCCTCTACTACACCGGGCGCACCCACAAGCTCGGCGAGGTGCACGAGGGCGCCGCGACGATGGACTGGATGGCGCAGGAGCAGGAGCGCGGGATCACGATCACGTCGGCGGCGACGACGGCCGAGTGGCGCGACCATCGGATCAACATTATCGATACGCCCGGGCACGTGGACTTTACGGTCGAGGTCGAGCGCTCCCTGCGCGTGCTCGACGGCGCGGTCGCCGTCTTCGACTCCGTCGCAGGCGTGCAGCCGCAGTCCGAGACCGTCTGGCGCCAGGCCGACCGCTACGGCGTCCCGCGCATCTCGTTCATCAACAAGATGGACCGCACCGGCGCCGACTTCTTCAACGCCGTGCAGACGATGCGCGACCGCCTCGGCGCGAACGCCGTCGTGCGTCCAGATCCCGGTCGGCGAGGAGGAGCATCACCGCGGCGTCGTCGATCTCGTCGAGATGAACGCGATCACCTACGACGACGATCTCGGCGAGAACTTCACGGTCGGCGAGATCCCGGCCGACCTGCTCGAGCTCGCGCAGGAGCACCATCACCTGCTGATCGACGCGGTCGCCGAGTTCGACGACGAGCTGATGGAGAGCTACCTCGAGGACGAGAACTCGGTCACGCCCGAGATGATCCGCCGCGCGCTCCGCGCCGGCACGCTCGCGAGCGCGTTCACGCCCGTCCTGCTCGGCTCCGCCTTCAAGAACAAGGGCGTGCAGCCGCTCCTCGACGCCGTCATCGACTACCTCCCGAGCCCGCTCGACGTTCCGGCCGTGCAGGGCATCGACCCGAAGACCGAGGAGGAGCTGACGCGGCCGGCATCGCTGGACGCGCCGTTCTCGGCGCTCGTCTTCAAGGTCATGTCCGACCCGTTCGTCGGCAAGCTCACCTACTTCCGCGTCTACTCGGGCCAGATCAAGTCCGGCGATCGCGTGCTCAACACGACGAACGGCAAGACCGAGCGCGTCAGCCGCATCCTCCAGATGCACGCGAACCACCGCGAGGAGCGCGACGAGATCACCGCGGGCGAGATCGCCGCCGCCGTCGGCCTCAAGCAGTCGACGACGGGCGACACGCTCGCGAGCGACCGCGACCCGATCGTGCTCGAGCGGATGACGTTCCCCGACCCCGTCATCTCGGTCGCGATCGAGCCGAAGACGAAGGGCGACCAGGACAAGCTCTCGCAGGGCCTGCAGCGCCTCGCCGAGGAGGATCCGACGTTCCGCGTCACCTCCGACGAGGAGACCGGGCAGACGCTGATCGCCGGCATGGGCGAGCTGCACCTCGAGATCATCGTCGACCGCCTCATGCGCGAGTTCAAGGTCGACGCGAACGTCGGCCGGCCGCAGGTCGCCTACCGCGAGACCGCCGGCAAGCCGGCAGAGAAGGTGCAGGGCAAGTTCGTGCGGCAGACCGGCGGCTCCGGCCAGTACGGCGACGTCACGATCAACCTGCTGCCGCAGGAGCCGGGTGCCGGCTACGAGTTCGTCGACAAGATCGTCGGCGGCAAGATCCCCAAGGAGTACATCAAGCCGGTCGACGAGGGCATCCAGGAAGCGATGAACGCCGGCGTCCTCGCCGGCTATCCGGTGGTCGACGTCAAGATCGAGCTGATCGAAGGCTCGTACCACGACGTCGACTCGAGCGAGCGGGCGTTCAAGATCGCGGGCTCGATGGCCTTCAAGGAGGCGTTGAAGCGCTCCAAGCCGAAGCTGCTCGAGCCGATCATGGCGGTCGAGGTCGTCACGCCCGACGACTACCTCGGCGACGTGATGGGCAACCTGAACGGCCGCCGCGGGCGGGTCGAGTCCCTCGAGCCGCTCGGCAACTCGCAGTCCATCAAGGCCAGCGTGCCCCTGTCAGAGATGTTCGGGTACGCAACTGACCTGCGCTCGATGTCGCAGGGCCGGGCGACCTTCACGATGCAGTTCGACCGGTACGACGAAGTACCCCAGTCCATCGCGAGCGACATCGTCGACTCGCAGTCAGGCTCGTAAGAAGGAGATTGTAGGAAATGGCGAAGCAGAAATTCGAGCGGTCGAAGCCGCATGTCAACGTCGGCACCATCGGCCACATCGACCACGGCAAGACGACGCTGACAGCAGCGATCACGAAGGTGCTCTCCGAGTCCGGCACGGGCACCGCCGCGCGCGACTTCACCTCGATCGACGCGGCTCCCGAGGAGCGGCAGCGCGGCATCACGATCAACACCGCGCACGTCGAGTACGAGACCGAGAACCGGCACTACGCGCACGTCGACTGCCCGGGTCACGCCGACTACATCAAGAACATGATCACCGGCGCCGCCCAGATGGACGGCGCGATCCTCGTCGTCTCCGCCGCCGACGGCCCGATGCCGCAGACGCGTGAGCACATCCTGCTCGCCCGTCAGGTCGAGGTGCCGTTCATGGTCGTCGCGCTCAACAAGGCCGACATGGTCGACGATCCCGAGCTGCTCGAGCTCGTCGAGCTCGAGGTTCGCGAGCTGCTCTCGAAGTACGACTTCCCGGGCGACGACATCCCGGTGATCCAGGTCTCGGCGCTGAAGGCGCTCGAGGGCGACCCCGAGTGGACGCCGAAGATCCTCGAGCTGATGGCGGCGGTCGACTCCTACATCCCGGAGCCGACGCGCGACACCGACAAGCCGTTCCTGATGCCGATCGAGGACGTGTTCACGATCACGGGCCGCGGCACGGTCGTCACGGGCCGCATCGAGCAGGGCAAGATCGAGGTCGGCCAGGAGATCGAGATCGTCGGCATCCACGAGAAGGTGGAGAAGACGACCGTCACCGGGCTCGAGATGTTCCAGAAGGTGCTCGACTTCGCGCAGGCCGGCGACAACGCCGGAGCACTGCTCCGCGGCGTCAAGCGCGAGGAGGTCGAGCGCGGCCAGGTGCTCGCGAAGCCGGGCTCGATCACCCCGCACACGCACTTCAAGGCCGAGGTCTACGTGCTCTCGAAGGACGAGGGTGGCCGCCACACGCCGTTCTTCAACGGCTACCGGCCGCAGTTCTACTTCCGCACGACGGACGTGACCGGCTCGATCAAGCTGCCGGACGGCCAGGAGATGGTCATGCCCGGCGACAACACGCAGATGGAGATCGAGATGGGCCAGCCGATCGCGATGGACGCCGGCCTCCGGTTCGCCGTCCGCGAGGGTGGCCGCACCGTCGGCGCCGGCGTCGTCACGGAGATCATCAAGTAGGAGCGCGGCTCCGCCTCGCCCCTCGTCGAGGGGCGAGGCGTGCCTCGCCCACTTGAGGAGAGACCAACCACATGGCGCAACAGAAAATCCGCATCCGGCTCAAGGGCTACGACCACCAGCAGCTCGACCGCTCGGCGTCGCAGATCGTCGAGACGGCGCAGCGCACCGGTGCGACGATCACCGGCCCCGTGCCGCTGCCCACCGAGAAGAACGTCTACTGCGTGATCCGCAGTCCCTTCAAGGACAAGGACTCGCGCGAGCACTTCGAGGTGCGCACGCACAAGCGGTTGATCGACATCCACAGCCCGACGCCGAAGACGGTGGATTCGCTGATGCGCCTCGATCTTCCCGCCGGCATCGACATCGAGATCAAGCTCTAGGTGGCGTGATGAAAGGCATCCTTGGCAGAAAGCTCGGCATGACCCAGATCTTCGATCCGGAGACGGGCGGCGTCACCGCGGTCACCGTGATCGAGGCCGGTCCGTGCCCCGTCACCCACGTTCGCAGCGAGGCGGCCGACGGCTACACCGCCGTGCAGCTCGCCTACGAGCCTGTCGTCGACCGCAAGATCACGAAGGGCGAGCTCGGCCATCTGAAGAAGGCCGGCACGACCGCCCACCGTCACCTCGCCGAGTTCCGCGGCGACACCGAGCTCAACGTCGGCGACACGGTCACCGTCGAGGCGTTCGAGCCCGGCGACGAGATCAAGGTCGCGGGCACGTCGGTCGGCAAGGGCTTCGCCGGCACGATCAAGCGGCACAACTTCAAGCGCGGCCCCGTCAGCCACGGCTCGCACAACGTCCGCGCGCCCGGCTCGATCGGCGCCTCGGCGACTCCGTCCCGCGTGTTCCGGGGACAGAAGATGTCGGGCCGCATGGGCGGCGTCCGCGTCACCCAGCTCGGGCTCGTCGTCCACCAGGTGGATGTCGAGCGCAACCTGCTGCTCGTCAAGGGCGCCGTTCCGGGCCCGAAGAGCGGCATCGTCGAGATCAGGAGCACCGACTGATGGCTGCGTTGAAGGCAGAAGTTCTAGGCGGCTCGCGCCGCCAAGAGCGCGACGCTCGAGGCAGCCGTGTTCGGCGCCGAGCTGAAGAGGCACATCGTGCACGAGGTCGTGCGCGCCGAGCTGAACGCGCATCGCGCGGGCACCCGTGGCGCCAAGACCCGTGGCCTCGTCTCCGGCGGCCGCGCCAAGCCGTGGCGCCAGAAGGGCACCGGCCGGGCCCGCCAGGGCACGATCCGCGCCCCGCACTTCACGGGCGGCGGCGTCGCGTTCGCGCCGGGCATGCGCAGCTTCGACGTCAAGGTGAACCGCAAGGTGCGTCGCGCCGCGCTCGCCGGCGCGCTCTCGAACCACGTCGGCAACGAGACGCTCGCGCTCGTCGACGGCTCGGCCTTCGAGACGCCGTCGACCAAGCAGGCCAAGGCGCTCGTCGAGAAGTGGGGCAAGGAGACGCCGCTCGTCGTCATCGCGCACGAGGACGAGATCGGCCTGATCAAGTCCTTCCGCAACCTCGACCGCGTGCTCGTCACGGTTCCGTCCGAGCTCGAGGTGGCGCCGATCGTCTGGGCGCGCTCGGTGCTCGTCAGCGAGGCAGCGCTCGAGCTCGTCGAAGGGAAGGCATCGTGAACCCCGCCGACGTGCTCATCGCCCCGGTCGTGTCCGAGAAGAGCTACTCCGGTCTCGCCGACCGCAAGTACACGTTCAAGGTCCACCAGGACGCCCACAAGACGCAGGTGCGCCAGGCCGTCGAGCAGCTGTTCGGCGTCAAGGTCGCGAGCGTCCGCATCATCAAGGTGCCGGCGAAGCCGAAGCGGCGTGGTGTCTACAGCGGCGTTCGTCCCGGTTGGAAGAAGGCCGTCGTGCAGCTGCACGAGGGCCATCAGATCGAGATCTTCGAGGGGGCTCAGGTCTAACCCATGGCAGTCAAGAAGTACAAGCCCACGAGCCCGGGACGCCGCTTCATGGCGGTCTCGTCGTTCGAGGACGTCACCAAGAAGGCGCCCGAGAAGTCGCTCCTCGAGCCGCTCAAGAAGACGGGCGGCCGCAACAACAACGGCCGCATCACGACGCGGCACCAGGGTGGCGGCCACAAGCGCCAGTACCGCATCATCGACTTCAAGCGCGTCAAGGACGGCGTGCCGGCCAAGGTGGCCGCGATCGAGTACGACCCGAACCGGTCGGCCCGGATCGCGCTGCTCCACTACGCCGACGGCGCCAAGGCGTACATCATCGCGCCGCAGGGCCTTCGCGTCGGCTCGTCCGTCGAGTCCGGCCCGACGGCCGACATCAAGGCGGGCAACGCCCTGCCGCTCGACAACATCCCGACGGGAACGCTCGTCCACAACGTCGAGCTCAAGCCCGGCCAGGGTGCCAAGATGGCCCGCTCGGCCGGTGCCGGCGTCCAGCTCGTCGCCAAGGACCAGGGCTACGGCGTCCTCCGCCTGCCCTCCGGCGAGATGCGCCGCGTCCTCTTGACCTGCCGCGCCACCGTCGGCCAGGTCGGGAACTCCGACCACGCCAACGAGGTGTCGGGCAAGGCCGGCCGCAGCCGCTGGCTCGGCAAGCGCCCCGCCGTCCGCGGCTCGGCGATGAACCCGGTCGACCACCCGCACGGCGGTGGTGAGGGCAAGTCCAAGGGCGGCCGTCACCCGGTCACCCCGTGGGGCGTGCCGACGCTCGGCAAGCGCACCCGCCGCAAGCACAAGGAATCCGACAAGCTGATCGTCCGCGGCCGTCGCCGTGGCAAGGAAAGGCGCTAACCACTCATGTCTAGATCATCGAAGAAGGGGCCTTTCATCGACGACCGGCTGCTCGGCCGGATCGAGGCGATGAACGCCGCCAACGAGAAGCGGATGATCCGCACGTGGTCGCGCAGCTCCACCGTGTTCCCCGACATGGTCGGGCACACGATCGCGGTTCACGACGGTCGCAAGCACGTGCCGGTGTTCGTCAGCGAGCAGATGGTGGGCCACAAGCTCGGCGAGTTCGCACCCACCCGCACGTTCCGCGGCCACGCCGGTGACAACAAGACCCAGGTGAAGAAGCGCTAGATGGCTGCCGCAACCACATCCACACGTCCGACCCAGGCCCGCGCCGAGGCGAAGTACGTGCGCCTGTCGGCCCGCAAGGCCCGGCTCGTGCTCGACCACATCCGTGGCCGCAGCGTGCCGGAGGCCCGCACGATCCTCGCGTTCACCTCGCGCGCCGCTGCCGTCGACATCGAGAAGGTGCTGCGCTCGGCCGTTGCCAACGCCGAGTCGGCGCACGGCCTCGACGGTGACGAGCTCATCGTCCTCGCCGCCTACGCGGACGAAGGCCCGACGCTCAAGCGCTGGCGCGCCCGTGCGCGTGGTCGTGTCAACCGCATCCGCAAGCGCACGTGTCACATCACCCTGATCGTGAGCGAGAACCCGAAGGCCCAGGCGCGGCCGAAGCGAGCGGCCGAGAAGCCCGCCGCCGAGACCGCCCCCGTCGCCGACGCACCCGCGAGCGACGAAACGCCGAAGCCGAGCCCGAAGAAGCGTGCGCCGGCGAAGAAGAAGGAGGCTGTTGCCTGATGGGCCAGAAGATCCATCCTGGCGGCCTACGCGTCGGTGTCATCCACGACTGGAAGTCGAACTGGTACACCGGCAAGAAGGAGTTCGCCGACTACATCCTCGAGGATGTCCGCATCCGCGAGCACATCACCGGCAAGCTGTCGCACGCCGGCCTGTCCGACATCCTGATCCGCAAGGACAAGCAGCGGATCACGGTCGACATCTACACGGCTCGCCCGGGCATCGTGATCGGCAAGTCGGGTGTCGAGGTCGACGCGCTCCGCAAGGAGCTGCACTCGATCACCGGCAAGTCGGTGCACATCAACATCAACGAGATCAAGCGTCCGGAGCTCGACGCCCAGCTCGTCGCCCAGTCGATCGCCGAGCAGCTGCAGAACCGCGTCTCGTTCAGGCGCGCGATGAAGCGCGCGCTCGCCTCGGCAATGCGGTCGGGTGCCCAGGGCATCAAGATCCAGTGCGGTGGCCGGCTCGGCGGCGGCGAGATGAGCCGCTCGGAGCGCTACACCGAGGGTCGCGTGCCGTTGCACACGATCCGCGCGGACATCGACTACGGCTTTGCCGAGGCGAAGACGACGTACGGCCGCATCGGCGTCAAGGTCTGGGTCAACAAGGGCGAGATCATGCCCGAGGGCTACGAGGGCACGTCGACCGGCAAGGAGACGCGCCTCGGCGACCAGGATCAGGCCCGCCGCAAGCGCGGTGGCGCAGCCGAGGGTCTCGGCGCGTCGCGCGAGAGCGGCCGCGGCCGCAGCCAGGACCGCGAAGGCCTCGGCCTCGTCAAGAAGGGCCGTCGCAGCCCCGGTGGCGGCGCTCCCGGCGGTGCGGGTGGCGGCGGCGGACGGCCCGGTGGCCGTCCCGGCGGCGGACGCCCGCGGCCGGGTGGCCAGGGTGGTCCGGAGGGTGGACGTCCCGCCGGTGGCGGGCGCACGCCAGCGGCCGCCGCGCGACGCGGAGCCGAAGGCTCCCGAGTCGACGGATACGCCGATGCCCGACGTGACGCCCGAGATCACCCCGGAGGCGACGCCCGAAGGGACTGACAGCTGATGTTGCTGCCCCGCAGGACCAAGCATCGCAAGCACCATCGCGGCCGCAGGCGCGGCTTCGCGAAGGGCCAGTCGACCGTGCAGTTCGGCGACTACGGGATCAAGGCGCTCGAGGACGGCTGGATCACCAACCGTCAGATCGAGGCTGCCCGGATCGCGATGACGCGCAAGATCAAGCGCGGCGGCAAGGTCTGGATCAACCTGTTCCCGGACAAGCCGTTCACGAAGAAGCCGGCAGAGACGCGCATGGGCTCCGGCAAGGGCTCGCCCGAGGGCTGGGTCGCGGTCGTCAAGCCCGGCCGCGTGCTGTTCGAGCTTGCAGGTGTCGACGAGGCACTCGCCCGCGAGGCACTTCGGCTCGCCGGCCAGAAGCTTCCAATCAAGGTGAAGTTCGTACGGCGGGAGGCTGATCTCTTTGAAAGCTAGGCAGCTGCGAGACCTCACGAACGAGGAGCTCGAGGAGAAGATGGGCGAGACCCGCAAAGAGCTGTTCAACCTCCGCTTCCAGTCGGCCACCGGCGCGCTCGAGAACAGCGCCCGGCTGCGGTCGGCGAAGCGCGAGATCGCCCGCATCCTGACCGTGAAGACCGAGCGTGAACGACTGGGGAAGATCTGAGATGGCAGAGAAGAAGAACAAGACAACCGAGACCGACCCCGTCGAGGCCACCGAGGTCGATGACGCCGTGACCGAGGCCGTCGCCGAGGACGTCGCGGAGATCGTGGCCGAGGTCGAGGTCGCCGAAGAGGCGATCGAGGAGGCCGTGGCCGAGGACGTCGCGGAGATCGTGGCCGAGGTCGAGGTCGCCGAAGAGGCGATCGAGGAGGCAGCGGCGGAAGCCGTCGCAGCCGACCTCGAGGCCGGCGCCGAGGCCGAGGAAGCCGTCGCCGAGGCCGTTGCCGCAGGCGAGATCACGCCCGAGGAGGGCGTCGAGGCCGACGAGGCGATCGAGGAGGCCGTGGCCGAGGACGTCGCGGAGATCGTGGCCGAGGTCGAGGTCGCCGAGGAGGCGATCGAGGAGGCTGCCGCCGAGGTGGTTGCCGAGGAGATCGTCGAGGCCGCCGCCGTCGAGGAAGCGATCGAGGAAGCCGCCGTCGAGGCCGTCGCCGAGGAGATCGAGGTGGCAGCCGCAGTCGAGGAAGCCGCCGCCGAGCCCGCCGCACCGGCGCCGCAGTCCGGCCCGAAGATCAAGAAGAAGCGCCTGCCGCGCTCGCTCCGGCCCAAGAAGACCCGGCCGACGCGCGAGAAGGCGACGGAGCGCAAGCCGATCGTCCGGCTCGAGAAGCCCGAGCACGAGCGCGGCCGCAGCCAGGAGCGGCTCGGCACCGTCGTCTCGGACGCGATGGACAAGACGATCGTCGTCAAGGTCGACGTGATCAAGTCGCACCGGAAGTACAAGAAGGTCGTGCGCCGCTCGGTCAAGTTCCATGCCCATGACGAGACGAACAGCGCCCACGTCGGCGACACCGTCCGCATCGTCGAGACGCGCCCGCTGTCGGCAACGAAGCGCTGGCGCCTGACCGAGATCGTCGAGGTCGCGAAGTGATCCAGCAGGAGAGCCGCCTCAAGGTCGCCGACAACACCGGCGCCCGCGAGATCCTCTGCATCCGCGTGATGGGAGGATCGCACCGTCGCTATGCCCGCGTCGGCGACATCATCGTTGCTACCGTGAAGGCCGCGACGCCGCAGGGCACGGTCAAGAAGGGCGAGGTGGTGAAAGCCGTCGTCGTCCGGACGAAGAAGCCCTACGGTCGCAACGACGGCACGCTGATCGGCTTCGACGAGAACGCCGCCGTCATCATCGACAACCAGCTCAACCCACGCGGTACACGCATCTTCGGGCCGGTCGCCCGCGAGCTGCGCGAGAAGAATTTCATGAAAATCGTCAGCCTGGCACCCGAGGTTCTCTAGAGATGGCAACAACGATGAAGATCAAGAAGGGCGACACCGTGCAGGTGCTCGCCGGCAAGGACCGCGGCAAGCAGGGCCGTGTGATCGAGGCACGCCCGAGCGAGGGTCGCGTCATCGTCGAGAACCTGAACCTCGTCAAGCGGCACCGCAAGCCGGCGCCGATCCGCGACGCCTCCCGCATGGGCGGCGCGCAGATGACGCCCGGCGGCATCTTCGAGAAGCCGTCGCCGATCGAGATCTCGAACGTCATGCTCGTGTGCCCGACCTGCAAGCAGGCGACCCGCGTCGGCGTCCACGTCAAGGAGCTCAAGGGCGAGACGGTGCGCGTTCGCTACTGCAAGCGCTGCAACGAGGAGGTCGAGCGCTGATGGCCACGCGACCGAGACCTACTTCCCGCGCCTGAAGCAGCGCTACGACGAGGAGATCCGGCCCGCCCTCAAGGACGAGCTCGAGCTCGACTCGATCATGCGCGTCCCGAAGGTGACGAAGATCACGCTCAACATGGGCGTCGGCGACGCGAAGACGGACGCCAAGGCGATGGACGCCGCGATCGAGGAGCTCTCCACGATCTCGGGCCAGCACGCCCAGATCCGGCGCGCCCGCAAGTCGATCGCGAGCTTCAAGCTCCGCGAGGGGATGGCCGTCGGGGCCCGCGTGACGCTGCGCGGCGCCAAGATGTACGAGTTCCTCGACCGGCTCGTCTCGATCTCGCTGCCGCGCATCCGCGACTTCCGCGGCCTCAACCCCGACTCGTTCGACGGGCGCGGCAACTACTCGCTCGGCATCAAGGAGCAGATCATCTTCCCGGAGATCGACTACGACAGCGTGCAGACGATCCGGGGCCTCGACATCGCAATCACGACGTCGGCTGAAACGGACGAGCAGGCGCGTGCGCTGCTGCGCCACCTCGGCCTGCCGTTCGCCACCGAAGCCAGAAGGGACTAGGGCATGGCCAAGACCTCCCTCCGCGTCAAGCAGAAGCGGACGCCGAAGTACAAGACCCAGGCGTACACGCGGTGCAACCGGTGCGGCCGGCCGCGAGCCGTCTACAAGAAGTTCAAGCTCTGCCGGATCTGCCTGCGCGAGCTCGCGCACCAGGGCGCGATCCCGGGCATGACCAAGTGTTCCTGGTAGCCGAAGACCGTATCACCATGACTCTCCGATACCAAAGTCGACGACTTCGAGCCGGACGGATTCACCGCTGACAGTCACGTATTCAAGGGAAGAGATTCGGCACGGGACCGTGCCGACAATTATCCCGCCCATCTAGCATTTTTCTGGAGGAACAAATGCTCACTGACCCAATCGCAGACATGCTGACCCGGATCCGCAACGCCAACAAGGCGATGCACGACAGCGCCCAGATGCCGACCTCGCGGATGAAGGAGGAGATCGCACGCCTCCTCAAGGACGAGGGCTACATCAAGGACTTCCGGGTCGTCGAAGGCACCCCGTTCTCGACGCTCGTCGTCGAGCTCAAGTTCGGCCGCAACCGCGAGCGCGTGATCACCGACCTGAAGCGCATCTCGAAGCCGGGCCGGCGTGTCTACGCCCGCAAGGACCGGCTGCCGCGCGTGCTCGGCGGTCTCGGCACGGCGATCCTGTCAACCTCGACCGGCGTGATCACCAGCCGTCAGGCCGCAGAGCGCGGCGTTGGCGGCGAAGTGCTCGCGTTCGTCTGGTAGCGCCATGAGCCGGATCGGACGAAAGCCCATCGAGGTTCCGAGCGGAGTCACCATCGAGGTGTCGCCCGGCAACCAGGTGAACGTCAAGGGGCCGCTCGGCACGCTCGAGCAGCAGGTTCCCGTGCGCATGGAGATCGTGCAGGAGGACGGCGTCCTCAACGTGACGCGACCCACCGACCGCGGTGACGATCGCGCGCTGCACGGCCTCACCCGCACCCTCGTCGCGAACATGGTCGAGGGCGTCACCAAGGGCTTCGAGAAGCATCTCGAGATCCAGGGCGTCGGCTACCGGGCTACGCTCAAGGGCAACGACCTCGAGCTGGCCGTCGGCTACTCGCACACGGTCACGATCACGCCGCGGACGGGCGTCTCCTTCGAGGTGCCGATCCCGACGCAGATCGTCGTCAAGGGAACGGACAAGCAGGTCGTCGGGCAGACGGCCGCAGAGATTCGCAAGGTGCGACCGCCGGAGCCGTACAAGGGCAAGGGCATTCGCTATCGCGACGAGCAGGTTCGGAGAAAGGTAGGCAAGCGCGCATGAGCACTCTGTCGACGCGCGAAGCGCGGCTTCGCCGGCACCGCCGCATCCGCGGCAAGGTGGCGGGTACCTCCGAGCGCCCTCGCCTCGCGGTTTTCCGTTCCAATCGGGGCATCTTCGCCCAGCTGATCGACGACCAGAACGCCCGCACGCTCGCAGCCTCGAGCTGGCTGCAGCTCAAGGGCTTCAAGGGCGACAAGACCGAACAGGCAGCCGAGGTGGGGAAGAAGCTGGCCGAGTCGGCGAAGGCGGCAGGCGTTACGACCTGCGTGTTCGACCGCGGCGGCTACCTCTACCACGGACGCGTGAAAGCGCTCGCCGATGGCGCGCGCGAAGGAGGGCTTGAGTTTTGAGCACGTTTGAAGTAGCTGAGTCACGCGAGCTGAAGGAGCGCGTGATCGAGATCAACCGCGTCGCCAAGGTGGTCAAGGGCGGCCGGCGCTTCTCGTTCACGGCCCTCGTGGTCGTCGGCGACGAGACCGATCGCGTCGGCGTCGGCTACGGGAAGGCGCGCGAGGTTCCGCTCGCCATCTCGAAGGCCGTCGACGACGCCAAGAAGAACCTGTTCACCGTGCCGAAGCACGGCACGACGATCACGCACGAGATCCTCGGCCAGTTCGGTGCCGCCCGCGTGTTCCTGCGGCCGGCCAGCGAAGGTACCGGCGTCATCGCGGGTGGCGGCGTGCGCGCCGTGCTCGAGCTCGCCGGCATTCGCGACGTGCTCGCCAAGAGCCTCGGCACGACGAACCCGATCAACATGGCGAAGGCCACGGTCGACGGGCTCAAGAACCTCCGCCGGCCCGAGGACGTGGCCCGGCAGCGTGGCAAGACGATCAAGCGAGGTGCTCCCGCTCCCGCGCGGCTACGACGCGGCCAAGGTCGCGGCGGCCGCCGCTGCGGCAGCCGAAGCCGAGGCAGAGCCGCCCGGCGGATCTCGCAGAGGTTCCCGCATGAGCACGGTGAAGGTCACCCAGGTGCGGAGCACGATCGGCCAGAGCAAGAAGCACGAGGGCACGATCCGCGCGCTCGGTCTCGGCAAGATCGGCCGCAGCGCAGAGCACACCGAATCCGACATGCTGGCAGGTCAGCTGCGGCACGTCGCCCATCTCGTCAAGGTCGAAGGGAAGGACGCGTAGTCATGGCCGAGGAGCTCAATCTTCACAGCCTCAAGCCCGCGCAGCCGCGGAAGGATCGCAAGCGCGTCGGCCGCGGCATGGGCTCCGGCAAGGGCCGCTACTCCGGCCGCGGCATCAAGGGCCAGAAGTCGCGCTCCGGGTCGCACTACATGCCCGCCGGCTTCGAGGGCGGCCAGATGCCGATCGACATGCGGCTGCCCAAGCTGCGCGGTAACACGTCGGCCGACGCGATGCCGATCGGCCCGTTCCGCACCTCGACGCAGCCCGTCAACCTGCGCGACCTCGAGGCCCGCTTCGAGGCGGGCGCCGAGGTGACGCCGGAGACGCTCGTCACGGCGCGGCTGATCAAGAACACGAAGATCGACATCAAGATCCTCGGCTCGGGCGAGCTGACGAAGAAGCTCTCCGTCAGCGCGCACGGCTTCTCGAAGACCGCGAAGGAGAAGATCGAGGCCGCCGGCGGCACCGTCAGCTGGCTGCGTGGCGAGCCCGTCGAGAAGAAGCCGAAGCGGTCGAAGGCCAAGGCACCGGTCGCGAACGACGAGGCCGACGTCGACGTCGACGTCGAGGATCAGATCGCCGAGGAGGCAACGGACGGAGCCGACGAGGCGCCGGCAGAGTAATGCTGAGCTGGCTCGGCAACGCCTGGCGTGTCCCGGAGCTACGGCGGCGCGTTCTCTTCACGGCCTTCGTGCTCGCCGTCTACCGGCTCGGCTCGTGGATGCCGGCACCGGGCGTCGACTCGGCTGCGATCCAGAGCTACTTCAACGGGAACGGCGGCTCGATCCTCGGCCTCCTGAGCCTGTTCTCGGGCGGCGCGCTCTCGCGCTTCTCGCTCTTCGCGCTCGGGATCATGCCGTACGTGACGGCGTCGATCATCGTCCAGCTCCTGACCGTGGTGATCCCGCGGCTCGCCGAGCTCCAGAAGGAGGGCGAGGCCGGCTACGCCAAGATCAACCAGTACACGCGCTACCTGACCGTCGTCCTCGCGGCGCTGCAGGCGTTCGGCTACGCCGTCCTCTTCCAGCGCCAGGACGCGCTGCAGGCGAACGCCGGCCGGATGACGCTGATCGTCGTCACGCTCACCACCGGCACGGTGCTGCTGATGTGGCTCGGCGAGCAGATCACGAAGCGCGGCATCGGTAACGGCATCTCGATCCTCATCTTCGCCTCGATCCTGACGAGCCTCCCGCTCGGCGTCAGCGCCTGGTGGAACGGCGGCCCGATGGAGCGCATCTTCTTCCCGCTGATCGCGGTCGGCATCGTCGCCTCCGTCGTGTTCGTCCAGGAAGGCCAGCGCCGGATCCCGATCCAGTACGCGAAGCGGATGGTCGGCCGCAGGATGACGACCGGTGGAGCCACCTACCTGCCGCTCCGCGTCAACATGGCCGGCGTGATCCCCGTCATCTTCGCGGCCGCGCTGCTCGCGTTCCCGGCCACCGTCGCCCAGTACTTCCCGAGCACGCAGCAGTTCGTGAACGACCACTTCCAGCCCGGGAACCTGACGTACCTCCTCACCGAGGCCGCGCTGATCATCCTCTTCACCTACTTCTACACGGCGGTGCAGTTCAATCCCGGTCGAGCAGGCGGACAACCTCCGCAAGTACGGCGGCTACATCCCCGGCATCCGCCCGGGCCCGCCGACCGCGCAGTACCTCGACCGCGTGCTCACGCGCCTCACGTTGCCGGGTTCGTTGTTCCTCGCCGTCGTCGCGGTCGCGCCGAGCATCTTCATCAAGTACGGGGGCTTCTCGCAGGCCAACGCGAGAGCACTCGGCGGCACGTCCGTCCTGATCGCAGTCGGTGTCGCTCTCGACACGATGCGCCAGATGGAGAGCCAGATGATGATGCGGAACTACGAAGGCTTCCTCAAATAGCGACGATCAACGTCCTCGTTCTCGGGCCGCAGGGATCCGGGAAGGGCACGCAGGCAAAGCGGATCTCCGCGGCCCACGGTGTCCCCCATGTCTCGACGGGGGACATGTTCCGGGCTGCAGTCGCCGACGGGACCGAGCTCGGCCTCCGGGTCGCGCCGATCCTCGCGTCGGGCGAGCTCGTGCCGGACGAGCTGACGATCGCCCTGATCCGCGACCGGCTCGCGCAGGACGACGCGGTCAGCGGCTTCATCCTCGACGGGTTCCCACGCAACACTCGTGCAGGCCGAGGCGCTCGACGAGATGCTGGGAGCGATCGGACGGCCGCTCGACGCGGTGCTGTTCTTCGACCTCGACGACGGGAGGGCAACCGTTCGGGCGCTGGGACGCGCGCACGAGGAAGGGCGCCCCGACGACACGCCAGAGGTGATGGCACGGCGGCTCGCCATCTACCATGAGCAGACAGAGCCGGTCGTCGAGCGCTACCGGGCCGCCGGGACGCTCCGCACGATCGACGCGGGAGCAAGCGTCGACGACGTCTTCGCCCAGATCGAGGAGGCAATCCGCCCGTGATCATCCGCAAGGGACCCGAGGAGATCGAGCGCATCGCCCGCGCCGGCGACCTCGTCGCCGCGACGATCGCCCACGTCGGGGATCACATCGAGCCGGGGATCACGACCGGCGAGCTCGACGACATCGCCGGCGCGTTCATCGCCGCCCACGGCGGCACGTCGGCCTCGAAGGGCTACCACGGCACCTATCCCGCCGAGATCTGCATCTCGCCGAACGCGATGGTCGTCCACGGCATCCCCGGGCAGTATCGCGTCGCCGAGGGCGACCTGATCACGGTCGACGTGGGGGTCGTGCTCGACCGTGCGATCGCCGACAGCGCCTACACCTACGGCGTCGGCTCGATCGACAGCGAGGCGCAGCGGCTGCTCGACGTGTGCCAGGACGCGCTCGCCGCCGGGATCGCCGAGGCGCGCCTCGGCAACCGGATCGGCGACATCTCCCATGCCGTCCAGACGATCGTCGAAGGCGCCGGCTTCTCGGTCGTCCGCAGCCTCGTCGGGCACGGCGTCGGCCGCTACTACCACGAGGCTCCGCACGTGCCGAACTTCGGCCGGCCGGGCAGGGGCGAGCGGCTCTCCGAGGGGATGACGATCGCGATCGAGCCGATGATCACGGTGGGATCGCCCGAGGTCTACGTCCACGACGACGGCTGGTCGATCTCGACCGAGGACGGGTCGCTGGCGGCGCACTTCGAGCACACGGTCGCGATTACCGACGCAGGGCCCCGGATTCTGACTCCCCGGGTCGGAATCGCCGTCGAACGAGCGAGTTTGCTACAGTAAGCGGCCCGCGGCGGAGCCGTTTTGCTCTGCCATGGGAATCAGTTTCGGGGCCGAACGTGGCCCACACAACGAAGGCGCTCGCGCGAGGGAAGGGTGGCTGTCAAGGAAGAGAAGATCGAGGTCGAAGGCGAGGTCGTCGAGGCGCTCCCGAGCACGATGTTCAGGGTGCAGCTCGACGAGGGACACACGGTTCTCGCCGCGATCTCAGGGAAGATGCGCAAGCACTACATCCGCATCCTCCCGGGCGACCGGGTCAAGGTCGAGCTCTCTCCGTACGACCTCACGCGCGGCCGGATCACGTTCCGCCACCGCTGACAAGTCTCTACTGAACCACGAAGAAGGATCACGATGAAAGTTCGCCCGTCCGTCAAACCCATGTGTGAGCGCTGCCGCGTCATCAAGCGGCATGGGCGCACCATGGTGATCTGCACCAATCCCCGGCACAAGCAAAGGCAGGGTTAAAGCTTTGGCTCGCATCGCAGGCGTCAACCTCCCGAACCAGAAGCGTCTCGAGATCGGGCTCACCTACATCTACGGGATCGGCCAGTCGACCGCGCAGAAGATCTGCAAGGACCTGGAGCTCGACCCGGACCAGAAGGTCAAGGACCTCACCGACGACGAGGTCACGAAGCTCCGCACCTACATCGACGCGAACGTCGAGGTCGAAGGCGACCTGCGGCGCGAGCGCTCGCAGGCGATCAAGCGCCTGTCGGAGATCGGCTGCTACCGCGGCCTCCGGCACCGGCGCGGCCTGCCCGCCCGCGGGCAGCGCACCAAGACCAACGCGCGTACCCGCAAGGGCCCGAAGAAGACCGTCGGACGCGGGAAGAAGGGGAAGTAAATGGCACCTCCTCGCAAGGCAGCGGCCGCTCGCGGCCGCACGCGTCGCCGCGTCAAGAAGAACATCGCGATCGGCCAGGCGCACATCAAGACGTCGTTCAACAACACGATCGTGTCGCTGACCGACAAGGACGGCAACGTGATCGCGTGGGAGTCCGCCGGCTCGGCCGGGTTCAAGGGCTCGCGCAAGTCGACGCCGTTCGCAGCGCAGGTCACCGCAGACAACTGCGCGCGCAAGGGCATGGAGCACGGTCTCCAGAAGGTCGAGGTGTTCGTCAAGGGGCCCGGCTCCGGTCGTGAGACCGCGATCCGCTCGCTCCAGGCGGCCGGCCTCGAGATCCTCGGCGTCAAGGACGTCTCACCGCAGGCCCACAACGGCGTGCGCCAGAAGAAGCGGAGGCGCGTCTAATGGCCCGCGACCTCGGCCCCAAGTGCCGGATGTGCCGGCGCGAGGGCATCAAGCTGTTCCTCAAGGGCGAGCGCTGCCTGACCGAGAAGTGCGCGATCGAGCGCCGCTCGTATCCGCCGGGCGAGCACGGCCGCGGCCGGATCAAGCAGAGCGAGTACCTGCTGCAGCTGCGCGAGAAGCAGAAGGCGCGCCGCTACTACGGCCTGCTCGAGAAGCAGTTCCGCAACACCTACGAGAAGGCAACCCGCGGCACCGGTGCTCCCGGCGAGAACCTGCTGCGCATGCTCGAGACGCGACTCGACAACGTCGTCTACCGGCTCGGCTTCGCCGGCTCGCGGGCCCAGGCGCGCCAGCTCGTCCGCCACGGCCACTTCCAGGTCAACGGCCGCCGGGTCAACATCCCGAGCTTCGCCGTCCGCCCGAACGACGTGATCACGTTGAAGTCGGGCAGCGCCGCGGCACCGCTCGTGCGCGACGCGACCGACCTGACGGCGTCCGTCTCGCCCTGGCTGCAGGCCGACCACGAGGGTCTTGCCGGCAAGGTGCTGCGCTGGCCCGAGCGTGCCGAGATCGACACGCCCGTGCAGGAATCGCTCATCGTCGAGCTGTACTCCAAGTAACCGATTGCAGAGGGCTGCCTGCCCGCTGCCCCGCTCTGAACCATGTTGTGAAGAAGACGAAAGGATCGCTTTGGCAACCCGCTCAACCCTGATGGACTTCCAGATCCCCCGCATCGTCAGCGAAGAAGGCGACGATCACCGGGGCGTGTTCGCGATCGAGCCGCTCGACCGCGGCTTCGGCTACACGTTCGGCAACTCGCTCCGCCGCGTCCTCCTCTCCTCGCTCGAGGGAGCAGCCGTGACGGCCGTCAAGATCGAGGGCGTCGCCCACGAGTTCACGACGCTGCCGGGCGTGCGCGAGGACGTCACCGACATCATCCTCAACCTCAAGAGCCTCATCTGCCGCCTGCACGGTGAGTCGCCCGAGGTCGAGGTCCACATCTCGAAGAAGGGCCCCGGCGCCGTCACCGCCGCCGACATCGAGGCTCCCGCCGACCTCGAGATCCTCAACCCGGAGCTCGAGATCGCGCAGCTCGCCGCCAAGGGCAAGCTCGAGATGACGCTCACGATCGGCCGTGGCCGCGGCTACATGCCGGCCGAGCTGAACCGTGGCTCGGAGACGACGATCGGCGTGATTCCGATCGACTCGATCTTCTCGCCCGTGCGTCGCGTCTCCTACGAGGTCGAGGCCGCCCGCGTCGGTCAGCGCACCGACTACGACAAGCTCGTCCTCGACGTCACGACCGACGGCTCGATCGAGCCGCGCGACGCGATCGGCCAGGCCGCCGAGATCCTGATCCGGCAGCTCGCCATCTTCACCGACCTCGACAGCATCGAGGGCTTCAGCGAGGCCGCGATCGAGGCCGCCGCCGAGGCGACCACCTCGCACGGGATGGAGAACTTCCCGATCGAGGAGCTCGAGCTCGGTGTCCGCTCGTACAACTGCCTCAAGCGTGTCGGCATCGAGACGATCGGCGACCTCACCTCGAAGTCCGAGGCCGAGCTCGCCGCGATCCCGAACTTCGGCCGCAAGTCGGTCGAAGAGGTGCGCGAGACGCTCGCCGCCCACGGCCTGACGCTCAAGGGCGAGGAGCTCGTCTAAGTCATGCGCCACGCACGTGCAGGCAAGAAGCTCGGCCGGGACTCCGCCCATCGCAAGGCGCTGTACTCGAACCTCGCGGGCGCGCTGATCCAGCACGGCCGGATCCAGACGACCGAGGCCAAGGCCAAGGCGGTCAAGCCGTACGCCGAGAAGATGATCACGCTCGGCAAGCGGGGCGACCTCCACGCCCGCCGGCTCGCGATGGCCGAGCTACGGTCGAACGACGTCGTGCACCAGCTGTTCCTCAACGTCGCGCCGCGGTTCGCCGAGCGCAACGGCGGCTACACGCGGATCGTCAAGCTCGGCCCGCGGCAGGGTGACAACGCGCCGATGGTGCTGCTCGAGCTCGTCGACTACGACCCGCGCCGCCGTCGCCTGACGCGACGCCGGCATGCAGCTCTGACGAGAGGCGCCTCCGGGCGCCTCTCGTCGTTCTAGCGTCTAGGCTTGAAGCATGCTGACGATCATCGCGCTCGTCATCGCGCTCCTGTTCCTCTCCTCGCCGTGGAACGTCGTGATCGTGATCGTCGCCGCGACGATCGACATCGCCGAGACCGGAACGTTCTTCTGGTGGTCGCGCCGTCGCCGCCGGCTCACGCCGGTGGCGGTCGGGGCGGAGACCATCGTCGGCCGCACCGGCATCGCGCTCGGCCGCCTCGATCCCGGCGCTGCGAGCCCGGCGGGCCAGGTCAGGATCGAGGGCGAGATCTGGAGCGCGCGCTCCGCGGAGCCGATCGAGCCCGGCGCTCCCGTGGTCGTCAGGGCGGTGAACGGCCTCGTGCTCGAGGTGGAGCCGAACCGGCGTCCGTGAGCGCGTGGTAGAACCCCCGGCCGTGGCTCTCCTGAAGCTGACGCTCGAGTACGACGGTGGCGCGTTCCACGGCTGGGCGCGGCAGCCCGGCCAGCGAACGGTCGAGGGCGTGCTCCGCGAGGCGCTCGACGCGATCTATCCGCGCGGCTGGGACGGCCTCGCCGTCGCCGGGCGGACCGACACCGGCGTGCACGCGACCGGGCAGGTTGCGAGCGTCGAGGTGACGGGCGGCGCGCCCGCCGCGAAGGCGGCGGAGGCGCTCAACACGGCGCTGCCGCCGGACGTGTCGGTGCTCCACGCGGAGGATGCGCCGGACGGGTTCAACGCCCGATTCTCGGCCACGGGGCGCTCCTACCGCTACCTCGTCCTCAACCGCGTCGCGCGCTCGGCGCTCGAGGCGAAGCGCTCGCTCTGGTGGCCGCGGCCCGTCGATCTCGAGCGGCTCCAGGCCTGCGCCGCGCTGCTTCCCGGCGAGCACGAGTTCACGGCCTTCACGCCCGGCCGAGAGCCAGCACGAGGTGTTCGTGCGGATCGTCCGCGAGGCGGCGTGGGAGCGCCGCGGCGACCACCTCCACTTCACCGTCACCGCCGACTCGTTCCTGCGGCACATGGTGCGGACGCTCGTCGGCACGATGCTGCAGGTCGGACCGGAGCGGATCGCGCACCTGCTCGAAGGCCGGCCGCGCTTCGAGGGCGGGGCGACCGCGCCTCCCTGGGGCCTCTATCTCGAGCGGGTCGAGTATCGACGGAGCGAACCCGGGTGACCGGCTGAAGCCGGTCACCTCGGCCTCCAGATACGATCGACTTCATGCGCTATCCGCGTCATCCTCTTCGACCTCGACGGCACCCTGATCGACTCCGGGCCGATCATCGTCGCGTCGATGCGCCACGCATCGGTGACCGTGCTCGGGCAGGAGCCGGACGAGGAGCTGGTCAAGGCGGCGATCGGCGGGCCAGGGCCTGATCGCGCAGATGCGCGACCTCGATCCCGACCGGGTCGACGAGCTCGTCGAGGTGTACCGCGCCCACAACGAGCCGCTCCACGCGACGCTCGAGGCCTTCGACGGGATTCCCGAGCTGATGCTCGAGCTGCGCCGTCGCGGCCACCAGCTCGGGATCGTGACGGCCAAGCGCGTTGCCACCGTGGAGCTCGCGTTCGCGCGCCTGCCGTTCCTCCGCGAGCTCACCGACGTGCTCGTCGGCGCCGAGGACACCGAGCGGCACAAGCCCGATCCCGACCCCGTGCTCGAGGCCCTCCGGCGAATCGGTGCCAGTCCGGAGGAGGCCGTCTACGTCGGCGACTCGCCGTTCGACATCCGCGCCGGCAACGCGGCGGGCGCGTACACGATCGCCGTCGGCTGGGGTGGCATCCACCCGGACGAGCGGCTTCTCGCCGAGGAGCCCGACGCCCTCGTCCAGCACCCGGAGGAGATCCTTGGGCTCGTCTGACCCTGCCGCACGCGCGAGCGAGCTCCGCCGGCTCGTCGCGTACCACTCGTACCGCTACCACGTCCTCGACGATCCCGAGCTGCCCGACGCGACCTACGACGCCCTCTACGACGAGCTTGCTGCGCTCGAGCGGGCGCATCCCGAGCTCGTCACGCCCGACTCGCCGACGCAGCGGGTCGGCGCCCCGCCGTCGGAGCGCTTCCAGAAGGTCGCGCACGCGACGCCGATGGGGTCGCTCGAGAAGGTGACGACCGCCGAGGCGCTCGAGAAGTGGGCGGACGACGTCCGCAAGCGCCTCGGCTCCGACGAGCCCGTCGCGTACGTGCTCGAGCCGAAGATCGACGGGCTGGCGATCAACCTCACCTACGAGGACGGCGTGCTCGTGCGCGGCGCCACGCGCGGCGACGGCGTCCAGGGAGAGGACGTGACCGTCAACCTGCGGACGATCGGATCGGTTCCGCTGCGCATGCTCGGAGACGGGCTGCCGTCCCTGCTCGAGGTGCGCGGCGAGGCGTACCTGCCGATCTCGGGCTTCCAGGCGCTGAACGAGCGGCTGGCCGGGCACGGGCCAGAAGCTCGCGCCGAACCCCCGCAACGCCGCCGCGGGGTCGCTCCGGCAGAAGAACTCGGCGATCACCGCCGACCGCCCGCTCGCCGTCTGGGTCTACGGGATCGGAGCGCGGGAGGGTCTCGAGCTCGAGAGCCAGTTCGAGCTGCTCGCCTGGCTGCGCGAGCACGGGTTTCGCACCAACCCGCACGCCGAGCGGCTCGAGTCGATCGAGGAGGTCGCGCAGCGCTGCGAGGACTGGGAGAGCCGCCGCAGCGAGCTCGACTACGAGATCGACGGGATCGTGATCAAGGTCGACTCGCTCGACCAGCAGCGGCGGCTTGGTGCGCTGCACCAGCGCCCTCGCTGGGCGCGCGCCTTCAAGTGGGCGCCGGCGACCGCGCCGACGAAGCTGCTCGAGATCCGGATCCGGGTCGGCCGCACCGGGGCGCTGAACCCCTGGGCCGTGCTCGAGCCGGTCGAGGTCGGCGGCGTCACCGTCTCGCGGGCGACGCTCCACAACGAGCAGGACATCAACCGCAAGGACATCCGCGCGGGCGACATGGTGATCGTCCAGCGCGCCGGTGACGTGATCCCGCAGGTCGTCGGCCCCGTGCTGCCGCACGCCCCGGGAACGCAGCCGTTCCGGATGCCGAGCGCTGCCCGCTCTGCGACACGCCCGTCGTCCAGCCGGAGGGCGAGGCGATGCACCGTTGCCCCAACCGCGCCTGCCCGTCCCGCGGTCTCGAGACGCTGAACAACTGGGTCATGGCGGCCGCGGACATCGAGGGCGTCGGCGAGCAGTTCGTCTGGCGCCTCTGGAATCTCGGCCTCGTCCGCTCGCTGCCCGACCTCTACCGGCTCACGAAGGAGCAGCTGCTCGAGCTCGACGGCTTCCAGGAGAAGAGCGCGTCGAACGTGATCGCGGCGATCCAGGCGTCGGCGCTCGCTGTCCTTCGGCCGTGTCCTCTTCGGGCTCAACATCCCGGACGTGGGCTGGGTCACGGCGCAGTCACTCGCGCGCCACTTCGGGACGGTCGACGCGGCTCGCGACGGCGACCCCGGACGAGGTGATGGCGTGCGAGGGGATCGGCCCCGAGCGGGCGGAGGCGATCGTCGAGTGGTTCGCCGACGAGGCGAACCAGGCGCTCGTGGCGGAGCTCTGGCCGCTGCTCGAGGTGCGTGAGGAGGAGCTGCCGCCGGACGGCCCGCTGACCGGGAAGCAGTACGTGATCACGGGCACGCTCGAGGGCTACAGCCGCGAGCAGGCGCGGGCGGCGCTCGAGGCGCTCGGCGCGAAGGTCTCGGACTCCGTCTCGAAGAAGACGACCGGCGTCATCGTCGGCGAGAGCCCGGGCTCGAAGGCCGCGAAGGCGGAGAAGGCCGGCGTGCCGATCCTCGGCGAGGCCGACCTGCAGGCGTTGCTCGCCGGATCCGCGTAACCCTGGAGAGAGGCTGAGCCTCTCCCGCGGCTAGCGCACGGTGTCGCCGAGGCGAGGATCGTGACGAAGCGATCCTGGGCCGACGCGCGCCGCCCACGAGGAGACGGGGCTTCCGTTCTCGAGCACCGCGAACACGACCTCGTTGCGGATCAGGCCCGACAGCGTGCAGGCGAGGTCGGTCGTGCCCGTCTTGCCCTTCACCTGGCCGCGAAGCGCCGGTAGGCGGCGGCTGAGCGTTCCGCTCACGCCGGCGACCGCGAGCGAGCCGATGAACGCAGCCCTGATCGACGGCGTCCGTCGGCGCCGGCCTCGATGACGCCGACGAGCGCGTCGGCCGTGAGGCGATCGAGGCTCGAGAGCCCGGAGCCGTCGACCATGCGGACACCCTCGACCGGGATTCCCGCCTCACGCATCGTCGCGATCACGAGCCGCCCGCCGCCCGCCGACGTTCCCGACCCTGCCCGCAGCCGCCGGGAGCTGCTTGAGCAGCATCTCGGCGTAGAAGTTGTCGCTCTCGTGGTTCATGTGGCGGACGATCGCCGAGAGCGGGTCGGAGACGTCCGATGCCAGCGTCGTCGCGGCCAGGGGAGCGATGCCGAGGCCCGGCCGCCCGACGACCGTGACGCCGCGACGGGTGAGCGCCTCGCGGAACGCCCGCGCGGCGAGGAGCGGCGGCGAGAGCGCCGGCCAGCCGCGGGCGCGGTCGACGACGAGGGCCGAGAGCGGCGGCGTCTCACCGCCGATGAAGTAGTGCTTCCACCCGGCTGCGCCGCGCTTCGCTGTCGTAGAACGACTCGTCGCCGAGGATGCGTCCGGTGACGGTGCGGATCCCGCGTCCCGCGATCGTTCCGGCGAGCCGGTTGAGATCCGCAGTCGAGAGCGTCGGGTCGCCGAAGCCCTTGAGGATCAGATCGCCGTCCCACGTGGCACCGGCCCGCGTACCGGTGCCGTAGACCTCCGTGTGGAAGCGGTAGCCCGCTCCGAGGCTCGTCAACGCGGCCCACGAGACGGGGATCTTCTCATTCGAGGCCGGTGCGACCGGGAGCGAGGAGTTGTGGGCGTAGATGATCGTCGCCGGTCGCGACGTCGACGGCGAGGGCGGCCGTCCGGCCGAGCGAGAGCGACGGAGCGGTGAGCGCCTTGGTCAGCCTGCAGCTCGAGTGGCGGCGCGGCTGCGGTGGCCGTCGTCGCCGCGGCGCAGGTGATCGCGGCCACGGCCAGCAGGAGCGCGCGCCGAATCACGCGGTCAACCGTAGACGGTGATCGTGACGGTGCGCCGCCCCCAGGCGAGTGCCTGGGCCGTGGTCGGCATCCAGAGATCGATGATGTTGCCCTTGATCGCCGTCCCGACGTCGGCGGCCACCGCAGGCCCGTAGCCCGGGACGAAGACGCGGGTGCCGAGCGGGATCACCGTCGGATCGACCGCGATCACGCCGACCCCGACCGGCAGGCCACTCGCGGTGCGGCCGGGCAGGTGGTACGCGACGGCGTCGACGACGAGCGTGTGGGTGCCGGTCACGGGAGCAGGGGTCGCAGGGGCGGAGCTCGCCGGCGTGGCGGAGGTCGTTGCGGCGGGCTCCGAGGCTGCGACGGCCGTGCTGCTCGCTCGGCTGCCGCAGCGGTGATGTCGGCCGAGCGCTGCTCGGCCTGCTGGGCCTGCGCCTGGAGCGCTGCCAGTCGCTGCCTCGTCAAGGCGGCCTGGCGGCGAATCCTGGCGACGGTCTCGCGCTGCCCCGACACGGCGGCGGCGAGCCTCGCCGTGCCCGGCGCGCGCGGCCTCGCGGGCGCTGTCGAGCCGGTCGCGCTGCGCCGTCAGCGTCGCCCGGAGCTCCGTCAGCCTCCGGCCCTTCTCGGCCGCTTCCCGCGCGAGCCGCTCGTTCTGCGCGGTCGCGCGTGAGAGACCCTCGATCCCCGTCATGACCTCCTCGATCGAGGTCGCGCCCAGGATCACCGCGATCGGGTCGGGCTCGCCCTGGATGTAGAGCTGGCGCAGAAGGGCGCCGATCCGCCGCTGCGATGCGGCGAGCGAGCGGCGCACGATCTCGGTTCGCAGCGTCGCGTCGGCCTCCGCCCGGGCGAGCTCGCTCGAACGCGCATCGAGGCGCGGCCTGCTCGTGCTGCGCGCGGGCGAGTGCG
Source organism: uncultured Thermoleophilia bacterium (assembly GCA_963751875.1). Classification (GTDB taxonomy): domain Bacteria; phylum Actinomycetota; class Thermoleophilia; order Gaiellales; family Gaiellaceae; genus Gaiella. The sequence goes on along the minus strand of CAVVWG010000018.1, from coordinate 48,449 downwards.
GCCTCCGCCGCGTAGAGCTGCAGGAGCGCAGCCGACTCGGAGGTGCGGAGCGCGCCGGCCTGCTTGGCCACGATCGGCCCTGTCTGCGCAGCCCCGATCGTCGGTATCGATCCGGTGAAGAGGATGCCGCTCAGAACGGCCACGCCGAGGAGCGGCCACGTCGTGGTCGGCGGTCTCACAAGGCGGAGACCGTAGCAAAAAAGGCGCCGTCAACGCGGGTAAAAAGGATGATTTGCAGGGATTTTAGTCGGTTGTCGGTTGCACCCGTCATCCGCCCCTGCTACCATCACGCCTTCGCAGGGGTACCGCCGTACCGCGGCCGTGCCTTTCGACGATCGAACCAGCTCTATGAACAGTTCGAGAACGCGACAGGCTCCGGCCCTCATCCTCGCCTCACTGGCCCTGCTGGGCGTAGTGGCTCTTCTTACGAGCGTGAGCGCCGCGACGGCAACCCGATCCAGTCGAAGCGCGCCCAGGCCCAGGCCGTGCTGGCGCAGATTCAGGAGTCGGACATCCAGCTCGAGAAGGCGATCGAGTCCTACAACTACGCGAACGTGCAGCTCGGCCAGATCGACGCCGACCTGAACTCGAACGCGCACCACCTGGTGGTGGCCCAGAAGAGCCTCAAATCCGCTCAGGCGCACATCGCCCAGCGGCTCCGCGCGCTGTACGTGAACGGCGACCAGGGTGGCGCTGTCGAGATCCTGCTCGGCGCCGAGAACCTCGATGACCTGCTCGGCCGGCTGGACATGGTGCAGCGCGTCGGTGACCAGGACGCGAAGGTGCTCGCGGACGTCAAGGCGTTCCGCAAGGAGGTCACGCAGCGTCGTGAGCGCTTGAAGACGGCGCGGGAGGACCAGGCCAAGATCGTGGCCGATCGCGCCAATCAGAAGCAGTCGATCGAGAGCCAGCTCGCCCAGCGCCAGCAGATGCTCGCCGGGATCCAGAGCGAGATCAAGCAGCTGCAGGCCGAGGAGGCGCGCCGGCAGGCGCAGCTGCAGAGGGAGGCCGAGGCACGGCTGGCGGCGCAGCAGCGGGCCGCCTCGACGGCCCGCGCGACGGCAACGGAGCTCGCGCGCCGGCAGCTTCACCGACATCGATCCGACGTCGACGCCTTCCGACTCCCTGCTCCCGGCCCTTCCCCCGTCGCAGTACGGCGGCGTCGTCGGCATTGCGATGCAGGAGCTCGGCAAGCCCTACGTGTGGGGCGCAGCAGGCCCGAGCGCCTTCGACTGCTCCGGGCTCGTCGCCTACGTGTACGCCCAGGTCGGCGTCTCGTTGCCCCACAACGCCGCAGCCCAGTACGGCTACGGATCGCCCGTCGCGTACGACGACCTGCAGCCCGGCGACCTCGTCTTCTTCTCCGGCCTCGGCCACGTCGGCATCTACATCGGCGCCGGCCAGTTCATTCATGCACCGCACACGGGCGACGTCGTCAAGATCTCGAGCCTCAGCTCGCACGGCGGCTACGTCGGCGCCCGCCGCCTCTAAGCTCTCGCCGCCGAACGAGCAGCGGCGCTAGGACGCGTCGTACAGCTGGTCGACCGTCTCGGCGAAGTGCGCCATGACGTTGCGCCGCTTCAGCTTCAGCGTCGGCGTCACCTCGTCGTCCTCGAGCGTGAAGTCGCGCGGCAGGATCGAGAAGCGCTTGATCTGCTCGAAGCGCGACCGCTCGCGATTGACGTCGTCGACGATGCCCTGCACGAGCGCGATCACCTGGTCGTCGGCCGCCAGCGCCGCCATGTCCCCCGTGATGCCCTTGCCGGCCGCCCACTTCTCGATCTCCGGGGCGTCGAGCGTGATCAGGGCCGCGGGATAGGGCCTGCGGTCGCCGACGACGAGCGCCTGGGAGACGAACTTGGACGCCTTGAGGTCGTTCTCGAGATTCTGGGGAGCGATGTTCTTGCCGCCCGCGGTGACGATGATGTCCTTCTTGCGGTCGGTGATCTTGACGAATCCGTCCTCGTCGATCTCCGCGATGTCGCCCGAGCGGAGCCAGCCGTCGGCGCCGAGCACCTCGGCGGTCGCCTCGGGATCCTTGTAGTAGCCGCCGAAGACCGTGTCGCTCCGGATCAGGAGCTCGCCGTCGTCGGCGAGGCGCAGCTCGAAGCCGGGCAACGCGGGGCCGACCGTCCCGAACCGCCAGCGCTCGGGCGTGTTCGTCGTCGCGGCGGTCGTGCATTCCGTGAGCCCGTAGCCCTCGAAGATCCGGATCCCGATCGCGTCGAAGAACTCGGCGATCTCCTGCACGAGCGGCGCGCCGCCCGAGATCGGCGTCCGCAGCCGCCCGCCGAGGCGCGCCGCGGATCTTGTGGAAGACGAGCTTGTCGGCGGCCCGGTGCTTCAGGCGCAGCATGCCGCCGACGGGAAGGCCTGCCTCCTCGCGCTTGCCGACCTCGCGACCGACCACGAGCGCCCAGTCTGCGAGCCGGCGCTTGACGCCGGTCGTCTCGTCGATCGCGCCGACAACGGCCGTGTGGATCTTCTCGTACACGCGCGGAACGCTCGGGAGCACGGTTGGGCGCACCGTCCCGAGAGCGGCCGCCGTCTGGAGCGGATCCGGCAGGAACGCGATCGTGTAGCCGACGTAGGGGCCGGTCAGATGCATCAGCCGGCCGAAGTTGTGGGCGAGCGGGAGGTACAGCAACATCAGGTCGTCGCCGCGCACGTAGGCAGGCAGGTGGTCGATCACCGACGCCATCGCGTAGTAGTTGCGGTGGGAGATCATGCAGCCCTTCGGTGGGCCGGTCGTGCCCGACGTGTAGATGAACGTGAACAGGTCGTCCTCGCTGATCGCGGCCACGGCATCGTCGAGCGCCGAAGGATGCTCGGCCTTGAAGATGGCGCCCTCCGCCTCGAGCCCCGGCAGATCGTCGAAGGTGAGCACGTGGCGCAGGCGCGGCAGCGAGCCGCGCTCCTCCTCGACCTTGGCGACCTGGGCCGCGTCCTCGCAGAGCACGCCGATCGACTCCGAGTGGTCGAGGACGTACGCAACGTCCTTCGGTGAGCTGTTGGCGTAGATGGGCGCGCCGACCGCTCCGACCTGCGCCAGCGCGAAGTCGAACAGCGCCCACTCGAGCGTCGTGCGGGCCAGCGTGGCGAACGCCTCGCCCTTGCGGACACCACGGGCGAGGAGCCCGTTCGCGAGGTTCTCGACGCGCTCGGCAGCCTCGGCCCAGGTGATGTCGTGCCAGTGGTCGCCGTGCTGGACGAGGTAGGCGACGCCGGGACGATCGGCGGCGACAGCGTCGCGCCAGAGGCGGGCGATCGTGCGATCAGTGCTCACGGACCGCAATCTACTTGTCGGCAGGCCGGATGTGGATCACGCCACGCCGCTCGGGCTGCCCCGCGACGTGCCCCGATCGCGGGTGTGGGGTGCAGGAACGGCGAAACCCGGGCAGAATGAGGTGTTCCCGAATCGACCGAGGAGCTCATGCGCACGACCTGGAACGGATCCCTGACCTTCGGGCTCGTCAGCATCCCTGTCGGCCTTGCGCCGGCGACGAAGCCCGCCGCGCGCCAGTCCGACGTGTCGTTCAGGCTGCTCCACCGCGAGTGCCTGACGCCGATCAAGCAGAAGCGCTGGTGCCCCAAGCACGACCGTGAGCTCGCGCCGGACGAGATCGTGAAGGGCTGGGAGGCCTCCAAGGGCCATTTCGTGATCGTCGAGGAGGCGGAGCTCGAGACGCTCGAGGCCCGCGACGACTCGCGGTCGATCGAGATCTCCCGCTTCGTGCCCGTCGAGGAGATCGACTCGATCTGGCGCGATCGCAGCTACTTCCTCGTCCCCGGCGCGACGGCCGCGCAGCGCCGGCCCTACAAGCTCCTGCTCGAGGCGATGCGTGACACGGGCACGGGCGCCCTCGGCCGCTTCGTGCGCTCGGGCCGCGAGTCACTCTGCCTCGTGCGCGCGCGGGGAGACTCGCTCGTGCTCGAGACGCTGTACCTCGCCGACGACGTCTACTCCGACGCCGAGATCACCGAGGCGGTCGGTACCGCGGAGGTGAAGGCCCCCGAGCTCGAGCTCGCGCACCAGATCATCGACAGCCTCGAAGGCGACTTCGACCCGAAGACGCTGACGAGCACCTACCGGCGAGACCTGAAGGCGCTGCTCGAGGCCAAGCTCGACGGCGCCGAGCTGCCGCCGCCGGACGAGCCCGAGGCACCGGCGGCTCCGGCGGTCGACCTGCTCGAGGCGCTCAGGGCGAGCGTCGAGGCGGCGAAGGGCGGCGGCGGGACGCCAAGCCGGCGGCCAAGGCCAAGAAGCCGGCGGCGAAGTCGGCTGCGAAATCACGGTCACGCGCCTCCAAGTAGGCGGCGCGCGCTCTCTCGACCCAACCCACTCAGGGTGTCTCCCGGGCCGACGGCGGAGACACCCTGTCCGCGTCAGGTCGCCCGCGTCAGGCGGGTTGGGCGATGGGCAGCCCGCTTGCCTGGAGCTGAACCTGGAACAGGTGCTTGTCGATCTTCCCGTGGTAGATCGGGACGCCCTCCTCGATGCAGAGCTTGATGATCGCATCGCGGTCGATGCCGAGCTCCTGCGAGAGCTCCTCGGGCGTCAGGTGATTCGCCATGCGTCGCCTCCTCTGGGCATCAAAAAAGCCCGCCCGCGCAAGGTGCGCAGTCGGGCTGAATCGACGCTCGGTTGTCGGTGACGGGGTTCAACGGGCCCGCCTCCCGGGATGCACCATGATGGACTCAGAATACTCCGGCCACAGGACGACCGCAAACCCGACACCGGTTCTTCGCACGCACGTAACAGTCGGGGTCGCTGGGTCGCTAGACGGGGTTGGCGATCTCCTGGTAGCGCCACTCGATCGCGAACGTGTCTGCGAGATGCGCGGCGAGCGCCTGGACGCCGAACCGCTCGGTCGCGTGGTGGCCGGCGGCGATCAGGTGGATGCCGAGCTCCTGCGCGGTCGCGTAGTTCGGCTCCTCGGGCTCGCCGGTGAGGAGCGCGTCGAAGCCCTCGTGGGCGGCTCGGATCAGGTCGTAACCGGCTGCACCCGGTCGAGACCGCGAGGCGCCGGATCCGGTCGGGGCCGTCCCCGAAGACGAGCGGCTCGCGCCCGAGAGCGTCGGAGACCCGGGACGCCAGCTCCGCGACGGTGAGGTCGACCGTGCAGCCGAGGCCGAAGCTGCCGAACGGGCCCTCCGGCGTCGCGCCGATCCTCGCGGCGAGCTGCGCGGCGTTGCCGAGCGTCTCGTGTGCGTCGAGTGCGAGGTGGTAGGCGACGAGCGAGGCGTTCGCACGGAACAGGGCCTCGAGGCGCCCGCGCTGCCGCCGGTCGACGACGAGCGGCTCGTTGCGCCAGAAGAGCCCGTGATGCACGAGCACCATGTCGGCCCCGACGTCCGCTGCGTGCTCGAACAGGGCGCGCGAGCTCGAGACACCGCAGAGCAGCAGGGTCACCTCGTCCGCTCCGACCACCTGCAGGCCCGGCGGCGCGAACTCCGGCCAGCGTTCGACCTCGAGCAGCGCGTTCGCGTAGGCGACGATCTCGTCCCTTCCGGCCACGCGCACAGCCTAAAGGCTGCTGCTGCCCCGAACATTCCGGGCCGTGGAGCGGGTACCCTGTGGGCGCTCGGGGTGTGGCGCAGCCTGGTAGCGCGCTCCGTTCGGGTCGGAGAGGTCCCCAGTTCGAATCTGGGCACCCCGATATCTCGCAGGCCGGTGATTCCCGGCGTGGGGGTCACCGGCCGCGACATTCAGCGTCGTCGTCGGCCGGGCCTATGCTCGGTGATCATGCAAACCCGTCGGCTGCGAGCCGTCCTGTTCGACGTCGATTTCACCCTCTCCCGGCCCGGGCCGGAGCTCGGGCCGGAGGCGTACCGGCGGGTGGGGCACACGCACGGGCTCAGCCTCGACCCGGAGCGCTACGAGGCCGCCAGGATCGCGGCGTTCGCCGACCTGCGCATACACCCCGAGCTCGAGCACGACGAGGAGATCTGGATCGCATTCACCGAGGACATCGTCCGCGGCATGGGCGGCACCAGCGACGGCGCCCGCGCCTGCGCCGTCGAGATCGTCCGCCGCTGGGAGATCCACGCCAACTTCGACCTCTACGACGACGCGATCCCCGTGCTCGAGGCTCTCCGGGCCCACGGGCTCCGGATCGGGCTGATCTCGAACGGACAACGCGACCTCGAGGCGTTCGCGCGGCATCACGAGCTCGACGTCGACGTCGCGGTCGGCTCGAAGAGTCACGGCCGGACGAAGCCGCATGCCTCGATCTTCGAGACTGCGCTCGCGTCGCTCCGGGTCGGAGCGGCCGAGACGGTGATGGTCGGCGACTCGTACGCGGACGACATCGAGGGCGCCCGCGCGCTCGGCATGCGCGCGATCCTGCTCGACCGCGAGGGGCTCTATCCCGGCGAGCCCGACCGCATCGCCGACCTCGGTGCGCTGCCGACCGCGCTCGGGCTCGGCATCCGAAGCTAGCTCGCGGCGCCGACCTCGGCCCGCCACGCGGCGGTGTGGGCGCCGAGAACGGCGTCCTCGTGGCCCGACGCCGGAAGACCGAATTCGGCCGCAGCCTCGGCTCGCGTCGCAACAGGCCCGACGCAGGCGTCCTCGCCGTCGAACAGCTCGAGCCACTCCGCGAGCGGGCGCGTCGCGAACGCCGCCTCGAGCTCCGCGGCGAGATCATCCTGTGCGTCGCCGAACTGACGCTCGGGGAGGTCCGGCCGGCCGATCAGCTCGCAGGCCCGCGCGAAGAACTTCGGCTCGAGCGCGCCGAGCGTCAGGTGGCGTCCGTCGGCGGTCGGGTAGACCCGGTAGCACGCAAGCGCCCCGGTCAGCGTCCGCGAGCCCGGCTCCTCGCCGAGCCGGTGGCGGATCAGCTGGTGGCTCCGATGCGTCATCGAGACGCTCACGCGCGCGCCTCGACCCGTGCGGGCGCGGCCGACGAGCGCCGCGAGCACCTCCGTCACCGCACCGAGCCCGCCGGCCGCGAGGTCCGCGATCTGCACCGGCGGCCAGGTCGGCGTGTCCTCGAGCACGCCGGCCCAGCCGAGGTAGTTGAGATCGTGACCGGCGCGCTGGGCGTGGCGTCCCTCCGGCCCGAAGCCGGTCACCGAGCAGTGCACGAGGGAGGTGGGGAGATCGTCCGCGCCGATCCCGAGCCGCGCAGCGACGCCGGGCCGGAGCCCTTCGAGCACGACGTCGGCGCGGGCGCAGACGTCACGCGCGAACGCCACCTCCGTCTTCAGGTCGCAGACGACCGACTCCTTGCCGGCGCGAAGGGCCTCGTCCCATGCGGGCGCGGCCGTCCGCAGCGGATCGCCGCCCGGCGGCTCGATCCTGACGACGCGGGCGCCGAGCCGCACGAGCTCGCTGCCGGCGAACGCGATCGGGAGGTACCAGGCGAGCTCCACGACCAGGATGCCCTCGAGCGGTTGCGTGTCGGCCTCCACGACACCTATTCTGATCGAGTCTTGACCGACCGTTCAATCGCGCGCGAGCGCCCCGGCCGCGACCGTCAGGCCGGGAGCGAGGAGAAGCGCCGCCTCATCCTCGACGCTGCCGTGCGTGTGTTCGCGCGCGACGGCTACCACACCTCCCGCGTCGGCGACATCGCGGAGGAGGCAGGCGTCGCGCACGGCCTGCTCTACCACTACTTCTCGTCCAAGGAAGAGGTGCTGGCGACGCTCTTCCGCGAGAACTGGGGTGAGCTGCTCGGGCGTCTCGCACGCGTGGAGCAGTCCGATGAGCCGGCCGACGAGCAGCTGCGCGGGATCGCCAAGATCCTGCTCCGCACGTGGCGCAACGATCCCGATCTCGTCCGCGTGATGGTGCGCGAGGTCGCCCGCAGCTCGCACCTGCAGGAGCAGGTGGACGAGATCCGGGCGGGGTTCGCGACGATCCAACGCGTGATCGAGCGCGGCCAGTCCGAGGGCGTCTTTCGCGCCGACCTCGACCCCCGGCTCGCGAGCTGGATCTTCTACGGAGGGCTGGAGGAGATCCTGACGGGGTGGGTGCTGGGTCAGCTTCCCGACGGTGACGAGGAGGTCGCCCGTGCAGAGCGGACGATCATCGACGTCGTCTGCGGCGGTCTCACCGTCCGCGACGGCGCCGTCTGAATCTCGGTTCGAGCGCCGGCACGATCGTCAAGCTCGGCGTCGGCGCGTTCGGCCTCGCCTGGTCGCTGACGACGACCGCCGCCTACCTGCCGCCGGTGCTCGGCGAGTACACCGGCGTCGACCTCGCTGATCGGAGCCGTGCTGGCCGCCGAGGGCGTCTTCGCCCTGACGCTGCCGCTCGTGATCGGCCCGTGGAGCGACACGTTCCACACGCCGCTCGGCAGGCGCCGCCCGTTCATGCTCGTCGCGGTCGGGCCGATCGGCTTCTGCCTTGCCTTGATGGCGTTCATGCCGAACCTCTGGACGACCGCCCTCCTCGTCTTCGCGTTCTTCTTCGCCTACTACGTCTACGAGCCGCCCTATCGCGGTCTCTACCCCGATCTCCTGCCGGAGCAGCGTCTACGGCCGCGCACAGGGCGTCCAGCACGTCTTCCGCGGGATCGCGCTCGGCGGCGGCCTCATCCTCGGCGGCATTCTCTTCCACCTCTGGCAGCCGGCACCGTTCCTCGTCGCCGCGGGGATCGTCTCCGCCGCCTGCCTCGTGCCCGTCCTCTTCCTCCGGGAGGACGGCGGTCACGGCCGCGTCTTCGAGGGAGTCGGCGACCTACGTCCGCCACTCCTGGCGCGTTCTGCGCGCGCAACCCCGACGTCGGGCGGTTCCTGCTCGCGAACGCGGCCTGGGAGGGGACGTTCGCCGGAGCGAGGACGTTCGTCGTCCTCTACATCACCGTCGGACTCGGCGAGCCGCTCTCGACGTCGACGCTCGTGCTCGCCGCCGTGGCGGCCGGGTACGTCATCGCCGCTCTCGTCTCCGGCCCGATCGGTGATCGGTTCGGTCTCGCGCGAGTGATCACCTGGTGCTCGCTGGTCTACGGACTGGCGTTGCTCGGAGGTGGGCTCGCCACTCAGTGGCACGCGTGGTACCTCGCGATCATCTTCGTCGTCGCGCTCTTCGCGGGCTCCGTGATGACGCTCGCGTGGGGGCTGCTCTTCAAGCTGATGCCGCCGGACGAGCGCGGCGCCATCTCGGGGCTCGCGACGACGACGAAGGGAATCGGCCTCATCTTCGGGACCCTGCTCGCCGGGGTGCTGATCGACGTCCTCCGGCCGTACCTGCCGGCGACCGACGGCTACCAGGTGCTCTGGCCGATCCTGGCCGTGCCGATCCTCCTCGCGGTCCCGCTCGTGTTCTCGCTGATCGGCGCCGAGGAGGCCGCGAACGGCTCGGCGACATTCACAGCTGGCTCTTAACTCGGGCTGCTGTACTTCGCGCTGGAACTTCCGACTGGAGGAGATGCGCACGTGACGACCCGGATGAAGCAGGTTCTGACGATCGGTGCCCTGGTGGCGATTCTGGCGATCGGAGCCGGCGTGGCCGCTGCGGACTCGATCGGCAACGATCAGGACGCATTCCTGAACAACGTCGCCAAGCGGCTGAACGTCACCCCGGCCGCGCTCAAGGCGGCCCTCAAGGGCGCGAACGACGACCGCATCGACGCGGCGGTCGCGGCCGGCAAGATCACCAAGGAGCAGGGCGACGCGATGAAGGCCCGCGCGGCGCAGGGTGGCAGTCCCGTTCTTCGGCGGCGGTCATCGCGGCGGTGGCTTCGGCTTCGGCCATCGCGGCCCGGCCTCGCTCGAAGCGGCCGCGAAGTACCTCGGCCTGACCGAGGCCGAGCTTCGCACCCAGCTCGAAGTCGGGGAAGACGCTCGCCGAGATCGCCAAGGCACAGGGCAAGACGGTCGACGGGCTCGAGAAGGCGCTGACGGCCGACGCGAAGGCGAAGCTCGACGCGGCAGTCAAGGCCGGCACGATCACGCAGGCGCAGGCCGACGAGCTGCTGAAGCGGACGACCGACCACCTCGACGACCTCGTCAACGGCAAGCTCGGGCCTCACGGCGACGGTGACGGCGACCATCACGGCTTCGGTCGCCCGCCGCTGATCGATCCCGGGCGGCGGCGCTCCGGACAACGTCACGCCGGTGCCCGCGCTCCTGCCCGCGTAGGGCTGCATCGACGCTCCATCGGGGCCGGGCCTCAGCGCCCGGCCCCGACGGGGGTGATGGGCAGCTAGCCGGCCGTGACGTCCAGGTCGAGCTCGGTGCCGAGGATCGCGGCCAGACGCGCGGCCTCGTCCGCGAGCAGGTCGTGATCGGGCGGGTCGGCCTCGCCGAGCCAGGCGACGGTGAGCGTGCCCGCCTTGCGCGTCCAGGTGCCGGCCACGACGCCGCCCGCGAGCACGAGGTTGGCGCCGCGGGTCACGAGCTGCCGATGGGCGGGAGGCACGACGTGGGGGTCTGCGGTGCCCGGTCCCATCACCCACGGGTCGGCGGCCGGCAGCAGGCGAACGGTGGGGGAGACCGTGGTCGAGGTCAGGTCGTCGACGTCGTCGGCGCACACGAGGCAGATCCTCGCCGTCGACGTCGACGGTGACCAGGCGGTCCGACAGGTCGTCGAGCCAGCCGCGGAGCGCCTTGCGACCGGCGCTCAGTCCCTCGCCGAGGTAGTACTGCACTCCGATCGGCGGTCGTCGGGCCGTAGGTGCGGACGTACGCCTCGACGGCCCTGCGGCCCGCCTCGTCGACGTTCGGCAGCCCGGCCCAGCGCGCGACCCGGTGCAGGCCCTGAACGGTCGCCTCGCCGTCGCGGGCCGGCCCGAAGCACAGGTCGCCCTGCCACATCAGCGACTTCAGCAGGGTGTCGGAGCCGCTCGTCAGGCCCGCTGCGGCGTCACGGAACCGGCGCCGGCGACCGACCGCCGTCCCAGCTCCTGGCGCGTCAGCGGCCCGTCGGCCACGGCTTCCCGGACGGTCTCGCGGAACGCCGGCCAGTCGGCCGGCGTCAGCCCGTACGCCTCCTGCCAGCTCGGCAGCTCCCACTGGCGGCCGGACGCACGGAGGGCCAGGTAGGCGCCGCCCTCCTCCGGCGTGAGCAGGTGGGTGGCGCCGCGGAACGCGTAGGTCTTGAAGACCTCGCCGGCGTCCAGCGCGCGGGCGACATCGCCGACCCGGGAGCCTGTGCGGCGGAGGCCCACCGCGAGCTCGGGCGTGGTGTCGGGATAGGCGGGGACGGCGCCGAGCCGGCCGACGACATCGCCGACCGAGCCGGTGCCGACAGGATCCAGCAGGTGCCGGCGCAGCCGCCACGTCAGAGCCTGGTCCCACGTCAGCACCGCCATGCAGCTCGCGCTTCTCAGCCGCCGAGCGACGCGCGCAGGCGCTCGAGCGCCCGCTCGCGGTGCGCATCCTGGAGCGCCACCGCCCGCGTCGCGTCGCCGTCTGCCACCGCGGCGATGATCGCGCGATGGGCGCTGTCGGCCTCGGCCGCTGCGCCCGGCAGCACGTAGTAGAGCGCGCGGTAGGCCTCGGTCGAGTCCCAGAGGACGTCGAGCAGCCGCGCCTCCGGCCGGCTGCGCGCGAGCGCGTGGAGCCGGTCGTGGAAGCGCCTGTTCGCGGCGAGCTGGCCGGCCACGTCGCCGGCAGCGGCAGCCTCGGAGCAGTCGTCTGCGGCAGCCTCGAGCGCGCGCAGGTCGGCCGGCGTCGCCCGTTCGACGCCGAGCAGCAGCGCGTCCGTCTCGAGCAGGCGCCTGAGGCGATAGACCTCCTCGAGCTCGGCGAGATCGAGCTCGGTCACCGCGTAGCCGCGCCGCGGCCTGTAGGTGACGAGCCCCTCGCCGGCGAGCGCGCGCAACGCCTCCCGCACCGGGATCAGGCTCACCCGGGCGCGCTCGGCCCACGCCTCCTGGTTGACGCGCTGCCCCGGCCGGAGCTCGCCGTCGAGGATGGCGGTCCGCAGCGTCGCCGCCGCGCGATCCTGCGCGGTCGGCGTCCGGGCGGCCGTAGCGACCGGCATCCGCTCTACCGGAACGCCGGCGTGCCGGTCAGCGCGCCACCGACGACGAGCGTGTGCACCTCGTGCGTGCCCTCGTAGGTGAGGACGGACTCGAGGTTGTTCATGTGCCGGATCACCGGGTACTCGAGCGTGATCCCGTTGCCGCCGAGGACCGTGCGGGCGCTGCGACAGACCTCGATCGCGCCGCGGACGTTGCCCATCTTGCCGAGGCTGACGTGCTCCGACCTGAGCGTGCCCGCGTCCTTCATCCGGCCGACGTGCAGCGCCAGGAGCGAGGCGCGGTTGATCTCGAGTGCCATCTCGGCGAGCTTCTGCTGGGTCAGCTGGTAGGCCGAGATCGGCTTGTCGAAGACGATGCGCGTCTTCGAGTACTCGAGCGCCGCCTCGAAGCAGGCCCGCGCGGCCCCGACGGCCCCGAACACGATTCCGAAGCGGGCCTCGTTGAGGCACGAGAGCGGCCCCTTGAGGGACTTCGCGCCCGGCAGCATGCTGTCGGCCGGCACGCGCACGTCGTCGAGCACGAGCTCCGACGTGACGGAGGCGCGGAGCGACATCTTCTTGTGGATCTCCGGCGCGGAGAACCCGGGCGTTCCCTTCTCGACGATGAAGCCGCGGATCTCGTCGTCCTCGGTTCGGGCCCAGACGATCGCGATGTCGGCGATCGTGCCGTTCGTGATCCACATCTTGGCGCCGTTGAGGATCCAGTCGGACCCGTCGCGCCGGGCGTGCGTCCGCATCGTGCCCGGGTCGGAGCCGGCATCCGGCTCGGTCAGGCCGAAGCAGCCGATCACCTCGCCGGTGTGCATCCGCGGCAGCCACTGCTCCTTCTGCTCCTCCGAGCCCCAGCGCCAGATCGCGAACATCGCGAGCGAGCCCTGCACCGAGACGACGCTGCGGATCCCCGAGTCCCCGGCCTCGAGCTCGAGGCACGTGAGGCCGTAGGCGACGGCGCTCGCGCCGGGCAGGCCGTAGCCGTCGAGATGCATGCCGAAGAGGCCGAGCTTCGCGAGCTCCTGGATCACCTCGCGGGGGAGGATTCCCTGCTCGAACCAGTCGCCGACCTCCGGCACGATCTGCTCGCGGACGAACTGCCGCACCGTGTCGCGGATCGCCTTCTCCTCGTCGTCGAGCAGGGCGTCGATCGCGAGGAAGTCGAGCGGGTCGAGCGTGGGGAGCGCGTCCGTCGTGACGGCCATGAAGAGGAACCTCCGGGAGCGTGGCGGGCCAAAGAAAGGGTCCCCGAAATTTTATAGAAAAATGGCAGGGCGTGGCTCGCTGCGCTACGCTCGGTGGATCGACCGTGCACGATCAGCCGGTCGCCTCTGCGCGATCTTCGTTGCCGGTGCGCTCCTCCTCGGGGTCGCAGTCGGCTCAGCGGCTCGGACCACCGGGTCGGACCAGACGTCCGACATCGTCGTTCCGGCGCCGAGCCTCGGCGGAACGTTGCACGCCACGGTCGTGCTTCCCCCCGGGTACGCAACATCCGGCAGGCGCTTCCCCGTTGTCTACTTCCTGCACGGGCTACCGGCGGCTCCGTTCGCCTATCGCGGCGTCGGTTTCCTTCGGAATGCCCTCCGCTCGATCGGCGGTGACGCGATCCTGGTCGCCCCGCAAGGTGCCCGGGACGGCGACGGAGACGGCGAGTACCTGAACTGGGGCAAGGGGCGGAACTGGGAGACGGCGATCGCCCGCGACCTCCCTCGCTATGTGGATGCGCACTACCGGACGCTGGCGAACCGGCGCGGTCGCGCGATCGTGGGTCTTTCTGCCGGTGGCTATGGGGCGGTGCTTCTCGCGCTGCACCATCTTGGCGACTTCGGCGTGATCGAGTCCTGGAGCGGGTACTTCCACCCCGACCGATCCATCCGGTAAGCACGCGCTCGACCTCGGCTCGACAGCCGCCAACGCACGGGCGAGCGCACACGCATTGGTCGGGTCGTTGCGCGCCGACGAGCGGCGTCGGGCGACCTTTCTCGCGTTCTACGTCGGCAGCGGGGATCGACGGTTCAGGGCCGAGAACGAGCAGTTCGACGCAGAGCTGCGCGCGGCAAAGATCCCTCATGTCTTTCGCCTCTACGCGGGTGGGCATGAGAGCGCCGTCTGGTCGGCGCACGCAGGCGACTGGCTCCGCCTCGCGCTGCGGCACCTTCGCTCGGCGGCCTGAGAGACGGGCTGCGAAGCCCCACAGCGTCTTCCTGCCCGCCTCCGAGTGTGACGACTGTGCTTAACCTTGGTCAACCGTTCGTTAACAGTTGCTGGGCGCATACTCCGGTTCGTGAGCAAAGCCTCGGAGGTGGCAGGCCGGCACGGGCGACGATTCGCCGGGGCCGCTGTCGCGGGGGCGGGCCTGATCGCCGTCGTCGCTGTCGGCTTCGTCGGCACCTACCGCTACCTCGACAACTTCTGGCTCTATCGAGGTTTTGCGCCCCCACGCGACCCTGGCTTCGTGACCGCGAAGGGCGTCACCCAGCGCTTCTACGTCAGCAGTCCAGCGCTCGACGGCCGGAGCCAACCCGTCGATGTCTACCTTCCGCCCGGGTACGCACAGCACCCGTCGTCGCGCTACCCGGTCTTCTACCTGCTGCACGGCGTGCCGGGCAGGCCTGGGGCGTTCCTGCAGACCGTTCGCATGGGGGTCGTGGAGGACATCCTGCTCGCCCGGCACACGATCCGCCCCATGATCCTCGTGATGCCCTTTGGCTCCACCGGCTCCTTCACCGACAAGGAATGGGCGAACGGCATCCGGCCGGGAGAGGGCTGGGAGACGTTCCTCTCGCGCGACGTCGTACGGGCGGTCGACGGTCGCTATCGGACGATCCACTCGGGCCGGGGCCGCGTGATCGGCGGCCTCTCGGAGGGCGGCTACGGCGCGCTCAACATCGGCCTCCACCATCCGGGGAGATTCCAGGTGATCGAGAGCTGGTCCGGCTACGAGCGGGCGGACGACGTACGCTCCATCTTCGGCCGTAGCGCGCCGCTGCTGCGCTGGAACAGCCCTGCGGTGACGGTGGACAGGGAGGCACGGCGGCTGCGCGCCCACGACGCGTTCATCTGGTTCTACACCGCCACGGGCGACGCTTCGCGTGAACAGAACCAGGCCTTCGCCCGCCGGCTCTCCGTGCTCGGCATCGACCATCGGTTCCAGGTTCACCGCGGGGGCCATGATTGGGCACTCTGGCGGGCGCAGGCCGCGAACGCCCTCCTCGCCGCCTCGAAGCACCTTGGCCGGTCGCCGCGTGTCTAGGGCAGCACGCGTGGCCGCGCCGGTCGCGCTCGTTCCGGCTGCCGTGGCGACGTGCGTCGTGGCCGCCGGCTGGCTGTACATGACCGACCCGGGGCAGTGGATCCCGGGCCCTCGCATCGGAGAGGCTCTGCCGCTCGACGAGCTCTCGCACCACGCAGGTGCTCCCGTTCTCCTCTTCGTGGCCGTCTGGGCCGCAGCCGGCGCCGTCCTCGGGCTCGTCGGGAGGCTCGTCGGGATCGACAGGCTCACGGCAGGGCTCCTTCTCGCCCTCCTCGTCGGCATGGTCGTCTACGTCGACACGGCCATCTCGATTGCGACCGTCCGGCAGATCCCGGCCCAGCACGCTTTCGATCACGCGGCGGGCCTCCCGGCGGTGTACCTCGCAGCCGCGCTTGCCGGGCTCGGAGGAGCGCTCCTGGGCCACGTCCGCGTGAGCGGCCGGCGCGCAGCCACGGTCCTCGCGACCGCCGTTGCCGCTGCGGGAGCGCTCGACATCCTGCGTGCGC
This sequence comes from uncultured Thermoleophilia bacterium, assembly GCA_963751875.1. Classification (GTDB taxonomy): domain Bacteria; phylum Actinomycetota; class Thermoleophilia; order Gaiellales; family Gaiellaceae; genus Gaiella. Next base: position 32,764 of record CAVVWG010000018.1, on the reverse strand, counting down.
TGCTGCCGGGCTCGCATGCGATCGTCGGTGGATTGGCTCCCGACGCGGTCCGTTCAGTGGCCGCGGCATTCGGGGTGCCGGTCGGTGTGGCGCTGCTCCTCTCGGCTCGTGGGATCGCACGGGGGAAGCGGATTGCGTGGTTGACGGCAATCATGCTGTTGACGGTCTCGGTCTCGCTGCACGTGCTTCACGGTTTCAACGACGGCGGAATCCTCGCGGCCGTCGTGCTCGTCTCGCTCGTCGCGATGCGTGGGGACTTTCGCGCTGGATCGGACCCGGCCGCGCCACGCCGGGCCTTTGTCCGGCTCGCCGTCACCCTGGCGGCCGTGCCGCTGTTCGGGGTCGCCGCGATCTGGATCAACCGCACGGCTGCCGACCGGCCCTTCAGCTTCGGGTTTGCCCTGCACGAGACCCTCGTGAGCTCGCTCGGTGTGGGGACAGGGCATCTGGAGGCGCCCTTCGGCGGGTGGTTCCCGCTGACGGTGCTCATCCTCGTCGCCACGGGCATCGCGTGGACGCTCTCCGCTGCCGTCGCGCCGTGGCGGTACGAGCTCGCGCAGGCCGCGCTCGGAATGGGACCTCGCGCGATCGCTCGTAGGCACGTGGGGGGCAGACACGCTCTCGCCGTTCGCATTGCGCGCGGACAAGTCGTACTTCTTCGCGGCGAACGAGGACGCGTTCCTCGCCTACCGTGTCGTCGGCGGCGTGGCGATCGTGTCCGGCGACCCGATCGGAGAGCCGGATGCCCTGGAGCCGCTGTTCGCGCGCTTCCTCGTATTTGCACGCGGCCGCGGCTGGAGGGTGGCCGTGCTCGGGGCGTCCGAGGATGCGCTCCCGCTCTACCGTCGCCTTCAGCTGCGAGCGATCTATCACGGCGACGAGGCAGTGCTCGACGTCGCCGCGTTCTCGCTCGAGGGCCGCTCGATCCGCAAGGTGCGCCAGTCCGTGCAGCGGCTCGAGCGCGAGGGCTACACCGTGCAGATCGCGCGGCCGGCGGACGTGTCGCCGGCGGCGAGACTGGAGCTGGAGCGGATCGCCGACGACGTGGCGGGGCGGAGAGCCACAGAAGGGGTTCGTGATGGCGCTCGATACGCTGTTCGGACGTGGCGAAGACGACGGCGTGTTCGTGATCGGGAACGGCCCAGACGGACGCCCCGAGGGCTTCATTCACTTCGCGACGTCGCCTGCCTGCGGCGCGCTGTCGTTGTCATCGATGCCACGGCTGCGGACAACGCCAAACGGATTCAACGAATGGCTGATCTGCAGCACCGTGGCGTGGGCACGTGAGCACGGCTATGACCGGATCTCACTCAACTTCGCTCCGTTCGCGGCCCTCTTCGCCGCCGATGCCGAGCTCGAGCCGTTGCAGCGGGTCGAGCGGCGGGCGCTCCAGTCGCTCAAGGGCCAGTTCCAGCTCGACAACTTGCTCCACTTCAACGAGAAGTTCGGGCCGGGCTGGAGCCGAAGATACGTCGTCGTGGAGCGGCGGCGCGACCTGCCGCGCGTCAGCGTGGCTGCCCTGGCAGCGGAGTCGTATCTCCCGTTCGCCGCGCGATCCGCGCCGTGAGCCCGACCGTCGCCATCGGCCTCGTGCTCGCGCTCGGCTCGTCGGCGGCGATCAACTGGGGCTACCTGGCCCAGCACGGGGCCGCATCGTCGCTCCCACCGCTCACGCTCCGCCACCCCGTCCGCTCGCTCGTCTCGCTCTTCTCGAACCTGCGCTGGTTCGCGGGGTTCATGGCCGGGATCGGCGGCTGGGTCGTCTACGTCGTTGCGCTCGCGCTCGCACCGCTGTCGCTCGTTCAGGCAGCCGCGGCGGGAGGCATCGGCCTCCTCGCGCTTCTCGTCCACCGGGCCCGGGCGCGGGGCTACGACGGCGCGAGTGGTGGGCAGTGTGGGTCTCGATCCTGGGCCTTCTGCTGCTGGCGGTTTCACTCGCCGGAGGCAGCACGGCGGGGAGGGTCACCTCGATGACGGAGGTGGGTGGGTGGATCCTCGGCTCCCTCCTCGTTGCCGGCATCGCTGCCGGGCCGGGATCAGCCCTGCTCGCGAGCGGTGCCGGGCTCGGAATCGCGGCGGGGGTGCTCTACGCCGCCGGCGACGTCGGGACGAAGGCTGCTGTGCAGGGCCACGGCTTCCTCCTCTTCGTCCCGGTCGTGCTTGCCTGTCATGGGCTCGCCTTCATCGCGCTGCAGCTTGGTTTTCAGCGCGGCGCCGCGCTCGCGACGGCCGGGGTCGCAACGCTCCTCACGAATGCGCTCCCGATCGGTGCCGGAGTGGTTCTCTTTCACGAGGCGCTTCCGGGCGGCGTCTTCGGTGTTGTGAGAGTTGCGGCGTTCGTGCTCGTCGTCGTGGGGGCTGCGCTGCTCTCGCGGCCCGACAGTGCGCCGCCGGCCGACGATCAGGTCGCGGAGGCCGTGAACCTGCCGCCCGTGCGCGTGACGGCGAGCGACATCCCGAAGCAGGAGCTCATGGTCTCGTCGGTGAGAGTGTCCCCGACGAGGCCCGACGACACCGACTGACCGTCGCGCAGCAGCAGCGCATGGGTGGTCGTGGCGGGCAGCTCCTCGAGGTGGTGCGTCGTCATCACGATCGCGAGCTCGGGCTGGTCGCGGGCGAGGCGGTCGAGTGAGGCGAGCAGCGTCTCGCGGCCCGGGAGGTCGAGCCCCGCCCCCGGCTCGTCGAGCAGGAGGAGCCGCGGCCGGGCGACGAGCGCCCGCGCGATCAGCGCCCGCTTGCGCTCGCCCTGCGAGCAGTCCCCGAACCGCCGCTCGCCGAGCTGCCCGAGCCCGAACGTGCCGAGCAGGCCGTCGGCGCGGTCGAGATCGAGCTCCGACAGGCGCTCGGCGAAGTAGCCGATCGTCGCCGTCGCTCCGGTGCGGATCACCTGGCGCACGGTCAGGAGCGGCGCGAACTGCCGGCCGATGCGCGCGTCGACGAAGCCGATCGACTCGCGGAGCCGCGCGACGTCGGTGCGGCCCATCGTCTCGCCGAGGATCTCGACCGTGCCCCGGCTCGCGAACTCGACCGCACCGGCGAGGGTGAGCAGGGTCGTCTTGCCGGCGCCGTTCGGGCCGAGGAGGGCCCAGCGCTCGCCGAAGCCGACCTCCCAGCCGATCCCGTCGAGGAGCGCCTTGCGGCTGCCGCTCGCGGCGTGCCAGCGCCAGACCTGGACGTCCTGGAGGCGGAGCGCGACGGCTTGACCGGGGGAAGGAGAGGCCGCTACACTCATTGACTGACTAGTCAATCGACGTTCCAAGGGAGTTCCGAATGACCACAGTCGATACGGGTGTCGCCGGCGGCGTCTCCTTCGCCCTCACCGACGAGCAGAAGGAGCTGCGCGCCCTCGCGCGCTCGTTCGCCGAGAACGAGATCAGGCCGCGCGCGGCGGAGTGTGACGAGCATCAGACGCATGCGACCGACATCATCGCCAAGGCGCACGAGATCGGCCTCATGAACCTGCACCTGCCGGAGTGGCTCGGCGGCGCCGGAGCTTCCGTGCTTCGACGGGATGCTGGTCGGCGAGGAGCTCAACTGGGGTTGCTCGGGCATCGGCACGTCGATCGGTGCCAACGGCCTCGGCGCCGGCCCGATCCTGATCGCCGGCACCGAGGAGCAGAAGAAGCAGTGGCTCGGGCCGCTCGTCGAAGCGCCGATCCTCGGCTGCTTCGGGCTCACCGAGCCGGGCGCCGGCTCCGACGTCTCCGGCATCCAGACCACGGCCGTCGCCAGGGGCGACGAGTACGTGATCAACGGGTCGAAGATGTTCATCACGAACGCGGCCACGCGTCGTGGATGGTGTGCTTCGCCTCGACCGACCGCAGCAAGGGCGCCAAGGGCCTCACGGCCTTCGTCGTGCCGATGGACACCCCCGGCGTCACGATCGAGAAGCACCTCGACAAGATGGGCCAGCGGGCGACCGACACGTCGGCCGTCGCGTTCCAGGACGTCGTCGTCCCGGCCGCGAACCGGCTCGGGGCCGAGGGCGAGGGCTTCAAGATCGCGATGCAGACGCTCGACTTCACGCGGCCCGGCACCGCCGTCGGCGCCGTCGGCGTCGCCCAGGCTGCGTTCGAGCTGGCGGTCGAGTACACGAAGGAGCGCTCCCAGTTCGGCATGCCGATCGCGATGAACCAGGGCGTCAGCTTCCTCGTCGCCGACATGGCGACCGAGATCGAGGCGGCGCGCCTGCTCACCTGGCAGGCAGCCTGGATGATCGACGAGGGCTGGGGCCGGAAGGCGACGAAGTTCTCGTCGTTCGCCAAGCTCTTCGCCGCCGACACGGCGATGAAGGTGACGACCGATGCGGTCCAGGTCTTCGGCGGCTACGGCTACATGAAGGAGTATCCGGTCGAGAAGCTGATGCGGGACGCGAAGCTGTTCCAGATCTACGAGGGCACGTCGCAGATCCAGCGGCTCGTGATCGCCAAGGAGATCTACCTGCAGACTAGGACGTGGGCGAGGCTCCGCCGAGCCCACTCTCCTCTGGGGAGAGGCTTCAGCCTCTCCCCGGGGTCGCATTGCCGTCCGACGCAGATCCTCTGTGCCAAAGGCTAGTTCCGGCCGCTGGGCCCCTCAGCTAAAGTCCTCTGTTCGGTGCGCAGCGACACGACGATCTACCGCCCGCGCGTGCGCCAGTCCCCCCGCCGGATTGCCCTACGCCGGGCCATCTTCCTGGCGGTGGTCCTCGGCGTGCTCGTCGTGCTGCTCGGGCTCGCCTTCGCGGGGTCGCAGAGCAAGCTCTCCGCCGGCACCACGATCGCGGGCGTCGACGTCGGTGGGATGTCGGAGGCGCAGGCCGTGCGCCTGCTCTCGTCACGCGCAGCTGCGCTGAAGCACACGCCGGTCACGTTCACCGCCGACGGGCAACCGTTCGCGCTCACCGCCTCCCAGCTCGGGATCCAGGCCGAACTGGCGCGCTGCCGTGGCAAGCGCTGCCGGCGAGGGCGGCGGCTTCGGGCCGCTGCGCGGGTTCAAGCGCCTGCGGGTGCGGTTCTTCGGCGTCGACGTCTCGCCGCCGGCCAGCTCCTACGACGCTGCAGTCCGCTACAAGCTCGCCCAGATCGCGAGTAGCGTCGATCGCAAGGGCGTCGACGCCAAGGTCGTGCGCGAGGGGCTCAACATCCGGGTCGTCGAAGGCATGACGGGGCGGCGGCTCGACCGCAATGCGGCCGCAGCGACCGTCGTCGCCGCACTCTCGACGTTCGACCGCGGCAAGCCCGTCGCGCTGCCGCTCGAGACCACCGAGCCGAAGGTGAAGAGCGACGATGTCGCCGACGCCGCGACGCAGGCCCGCACCGCGCTCTCGGCGCCGATCAGGCTCTCCTACGGGGAGACGCGCTGGCGGGTGCCGCGCTGGCGGATCGCGGCGCTGCTCTCGTTGCCCTCCGGCGGCACAACCGCCGTCTCGATCTCCGGCCGCGGTGCCGAGCAGTACCTCGAACGGCTCTCGGCCGCGGTCTCCCGCAAGCCGCAGGACGCGCACTTCCAGGTGACCGCAACGGGGAAGATCGTGATCCGTCCCTCGGCTCCGGGGCTCCAGCTCGACGTCCCGGCCACCGTGAAGGCGATCGCCGCGGCCGCGTTCTCGGCGAACAAGCGGACGGCGAACCTCGTCGTGCGGGTGGCGAATCCTCAGCGGACGACGGAGATCGCGAAGAAGATGGGCATCGACAGCGTCGTCTCGTCCTACACGACGACCTACGGCGGCACGCCAGGGCGGCTCAACAACGTGCAGCTCGTCGCCGAGCTGATCGACGGCACCCTGATCGCACCGGGCGACACGTTCTCGTTCAACGGCACGACGGGCGAGCGGACGGCGGCGAAGGGTTTCCAGGAAGCACCGGTGATCATCAACGGCGAGCTCCAGAACGGGCTCGGCGGCGGGATCTGCCAGGTCTCGACGACGGTGTTCAACGCGGCCTTCGACGCCGGCCTGCCGATCACCGCGCGCACGAACCACGCGCTCTACATCTCCCACTATCCGCTCGGGCGCGATGCAACCGTGAACTACCCGGACCTCGACCTGAAGTTCGTCAACGACACAGCGCACTGGCTGCTCCTGCGGACGTTCGTCGGCGCCGGCTCGCTCACCGTCAACCTCTACGGCACGCCCGTGAACCGCCGCGTCGAGACCACCACCGACCCCCTCGTCGAGACCGGGCCGATCCCCGTGAAGGAGACCGACGACCCGACGCTCGCGAAGGGCAAGCGCGTCACGGAGGAGTTCGGCTCGCCGCCGCGCCAGACGAGCGTCCACCGCCTCGTGTACGACGCGAGCGGGAAGCTCCTCTACGACAACACGTGGAACTCGTACTACGTGGGCGAGCCGTCGCTCGTCCGGGTCGGCACCAAGGCACCGCCGAAGAAGCCCGTCAAGCCGAAGAAGCCGGGCGCCGGCGATCCGACGACGACGACGCCGACCGATCCCACGGCGACGACGACCGGCCCGACCGTCACGGCTCCGACGGTGACGACTCCCTCGGCCGTAGCGATCGCGTCCACGAACCAGGGCGGCACGCGCGTCGGCTGTCGCGTCGCGGCGTCGACCGTCGCATGGAGCGTCTCGGCGGTGGCCACGAGCTCGCCGTCTCGCTCGATCCGGTACTCGTAGCGGAAGCGGGCGCCGCGAATCCCGACGCAGCGCAGGTGGATCGTGAGGACGTCGTCGAAGCCGGCGGGGGCGCGATAGTCGACGCTGACACCGGTCGTCAGCGCCTCGATGCCCTGGGCCTGAATCGACCGATACCCGCCGGCGTGGTCGGCCAGGTACGCGACGCGTGCCACCTCGAGCCAGACGACGTATGACGCATGGTGGGCGATGCCCTGCGCGTCGGTCTCGGCGAAGCGCACGCGAATGTCGTAGGCGCTCCTGAATCCGTCCGGCACGCAGCAACCATAAACCGGGAGGTTCCGTCGGAGCCCCTCCGGTGGTATGACTTGCTCATGTCACCAGCGAAACGGAAACCCCAAAGGACGACCGAGACGTGATCGCAAGGCTCGCCGACCGAGGCGAGCAGACGCTCGCGCGGCTCGCCGAGCTGCCGGGCGGTCAGAAGGCCCTCGGCGCCATGAACGACCTCCGCGCCCGGGTCGACGAGCTCGGGAAGAAGGTACGCGGGATCGACGAGCTCGAGCGGCGCGTCGCCAAGCTCGAGAAGGAGCTCGCAGCCGTGAAGCGGGCGCAGAAGCCGAAGGCGCCTCCCGCCGCCTGACGCCTGGCTGACGCCTGGCCCTGCCAGGCGTCAGCGGGGCGCCGGCTCCGCCGGCACCCGCAGCCGCAGCGCCCCGGGCAGCACCTCGAAGCGTGCCGGCGTCGTGCCCGGCTGCTCGCCGTCGAGCTCGACCGGCACGGGCTCGTCCGTCTCGACCGTGATCACGCGGCCACGGAGCGCCTCCGCCTTCGGGTGGGGCAGGTGGGTGCCGCGGTAGATCTTCGGCATCGTCAGGACGAGGTCGCGCTTCGTGACGTCTCCGATCGTGACCACGTCGAGGAGGCCGTCGCCGGGGACCGCGTCGGGGCACATCTTCATCCCGCCCCCGAAGAAGCGGCCGTTCGCGACGACGACGTCGAACATCCGCCCGCTGCGGGCCTCGCCGTCGACCGTCAGCCGCGTCTCGACGGCAGACCACCCGGCGAAGACGGCGAACGTGGCCCAGAGATACGAGGCCTTCGCGCCCAGCGCCTTCGAGGTGTCGTTGGCGCGTTGCGCGATCGCGCCGCTCATGCCCGCGCTCGCGACGTTGGCGAAGAGCGCCGACCCGTCGGTGCCGTCCCAGCTGCGGTAGCTCACCCGGCCGAGGTCGATCGCCTGCGTCTCGCCGGTCAGCGCCACCCGCGCCGCCGCCGCGATGTCGTCCGGGATCCCGAACGTGCGGACGAAGTCGCCGCCCGTGCCGCGGGGGATGAGCGCGACCGCCGGCGGGTTCTCGATGCCGGCGAGACCGTTGACGACCTCGTTGATCGAGCCGTCGCCTCCGACGACGACGAGCAGGCGCGAGCCGTTGAGCGCCGCCTCGCGCGCGAGCTCGCCGAGGTGGCCGCGCCGCTCGCTCAGCAGCGCGTCGCCCTCGAGCCCCGCGCCCGCGGCCTGGTGAGCGATCTCGGGCCAGCGGCGACCGGTCGACCCGTTTGCCGCGGCCGGATTGACGAGGAACACGTTCTCGGTCACCGCAGCAGACCTCGGGTCGCTCAGGCAGTCACGGTATGGAGCGCGAGCTCGGTCATCTCGTCGACGGCCTTCCGCATGTCCTCGTCGCTGATGCGGAGGAACTCGCCCTCGACGATCACGTCGCTGACGATCAGCATGCAGCCGGCCTGGATCTTGCGGAGCGCGCCGAGCGTGAACAGGACCGCGGCCTCCATCTCGACGGCGAGGATGCCGCGTTCCGACCAGCGGCCGGCGAGGCCGGGATCCGGCTGGTAGAAGACGTCGCTGGACACGATCGGGCCGACCCGGACGGGCTTGCCGAGGTGCTTCGCCTGGTGCACCGCCTCGTGCACGAGCCCGAAATCGGCCGTCGGCGAGTGCGCCTCGCCGAGCACGTAGTGCGACGAGGTCGAGTCGGCCCCGGTCGCCGCGAGCGCGATCACGAGGTCGCCCATCGTCAGGTCGGTCTGGAGCCCGCCGCACGTCCCGACGCGCATGATCTTCTTGACGCCGAGCTGGACGAGCTCCTCGATCACGATCGCCGCCGAGGGGCAGCCCATGCCGCTCGACTGGACGGAGACGGGCTTGCCGTTGAACGTTCCGGAGTAGCCCAGCATCCCGCGTTCGCCGTTGCGCTGGACGACGTCGTCGAAGAACGTCTCGGCGATGTACTTGGCCCGGAGCGGGTCGCCGGGGAGGAGGCAGGCTTCGGCGTAGTCGCCGGGGTTGGCTCGAATGTGAATTGGCATGCGCGGAAGCCTAGAGCAAGCCTCTGGGCATGCGGCGTCGCACTCCCGACGACCGCGCATAGAGTTCGCCCGTGCGCGCCCACCTGATCGAGCCGACGATCGACCAGATCCTCCGCTACTGCGCGGAGGCGCCGGTCGAGCGCGTGTTTCTCGAGGATGTCGCCCGCCGCGCCCAGGGGCGCTTCGCGGCCCTTGCCGACGAGGACGAGGCGCTGACGGCGCTCTGTCACCTCGGCAGCAACGTCGTGCCGTCGGGTGCCGGCTGTGGCGCGTTCGCCGATCTCACCGCCAAGTCGGGCGCGCGGATGCTGATCGGCGAGGAGGGAGCCGTCTCCGATCTCTGGGAGGCGGCCCGCAAGAAGCTGCCGCGTCCCCGCGTCGACCGGCCCGGCCAGCCCGTCTACGCGATCACGGATCCGCCGCCGCCGGGAGACACCGGCCTGCGCGCGGCGACCGTTGCCGACCTGGATCTCCTGCTCCCGTCGTGTGCTGCGGCCCACTACGAGGAGCTCGGCGTCGATCCGCTGCGACGCGACGCCGACGGCTTCCGCTGGCGGACGCGGACGCAGATCGAGGAGGGGCGGTCGTGGCTGTGGGCCGAGGACCGGGTGATCCGGTTCAAGGCCGAGGCGTCTGCGTGGACCCCTCAGGCGGTGCAGCTCCAGCAGGTGTGGACCGACCCACCGGCCCGTCGCCAGGGCTTCGCAGGCCGGGCGCTTCGCGACCTGATTCGGCTGCTGCTCGTGCGGACGCCGACCGTGTGCCTCTTCGTCCGCGCCGAGAACGCCCCGGCGATCAGGCTCTACGAGTCGGTCGGCATGCATCACGTGCTCGCCTACCGCTCCGTGCTGCTGTGACGGAGAGCGTGAGAGCGTCGTCGTGCTCGAGACCCTGATCCTCGCGCGGCACGCGCATGCGGCCTCCAATGCGGGCGACACGATCAACGGCGTCCCGCCGGGAGCGGGCCTCTCGCCGCAGGGCGCCGAGGAGGCCGTCGCTCTCGGCGCGCAGCTCGAGACGGAGCCGATCGAGCTCGGCGTCAGCTCCCGCTTCCGGCGCGCGTCCGAGACCCTCGCGCTCGCGCTCGCGGGCCGCGGCGTGCCGTTCGTCGTGGAGCCGGGTCTCGACGAGATCGGCTTCGGCTCGTTCGAAGGTGGCTCGCTGGCCGCGTACCGGGCGTGGGCGTGGAAGCACCCGCCCGAGGCCGCGTGCCCGGGTGGTGGCGAGACACGCGCAGACGCCGCACGGCGCATCGCCGCCGGGCTCGGCGCGCTGCTCGACCGGCCCGAGCGCGTGATCCTGGCCGTCACGCACGGCCTGCCGCTGCGCTACGTGATCGATGCCGCGGACGGTTCGTTCCCCGGCCAGCGTCTCGCGTCCGTCCCGCACGCCGTTCCGTTCAGGTTCGAGCGGGCGCAGGTCGAGCGGGCCGCTGCGACCCTGGAGGAATGGGCTGCGGCGCCCCGTTTCGCCGATACCCCGTTTGGCGGATGACGGCCTGACCGCCCACGGTCGATGCATACTGCCAGCGTGATCGCGCGACGCTCCCATGCCCTCGTAGCTGCTCTCGTCGTCCTGGCCGCCGTCCTCGCCGCGGGCTGCGGCGGCACGACCGGAGCGGTGCCCGAGCTCTCGAGCTTCACGAACGTCGCGCAGACGAGCGCCGCCGCCGACTCGGCGAGCTTCTCGCTCGAGGCCAACGTGTCCGTGCCGGGGATCGACAAGCAGCTCGCGTTCAGCGCCGAGGGCGCTTTCGACACGCCGGCGAAGCGATCGCAGATGTCGGTCGACCTCTCGTCGGTCGCGGAGCTGATGAAGAGCTTCGGCTCGAGCCTCGGTGGCACGGTCACGGGCGATCTCGGCAGCCCCGAGGACTGGAAGCTCGAGGTGATCCAGGACGGCGACATCGCGTACGTCCACTTCCCGCTGCTCGCGAAGCAGCTGCCCGGCGGCAAGACCTGGCTCAAGGGCGACGCCAAGACGCTCTCGAGCGCCGATGCGGGCCAGCTGAAGCAGTTCGGCTCGCTCGCCGGTACCGACCCGCGCGACGTCTTCGGCCTGCTCAAGGCCGTCTCCGGCTCGATCGAGGCGGTCGGCACGGACGAGATCCGCGGCGTCGAGACGAGCCACTACAAGGCGACGATCGACACCGCGAAGCTCGAGAAGCTCGTCCCGGCAGGCGCAGCGCGAGACGCCTCGGCGGCCTCGACCAGAGCGCCGGCAGGCAGGGCTCGCCGAGATCCCGCTCGAGATCTGGATCGACGCCGACCAGCGAGTCCGCAAGCTCGTCGATCGATCGTCGACGCCGAAGCAGCCGTCGGCACCCCGCGACGCTCGGCAGTGAAGGCATCGCTCGTCGTCGAGCTCTACGACTACGGCAAGGCGCTCGAGCTCGAGCTGCCGCCGGCCGATCAGGTCGCAGATGCGGCGACGCTGAAGCCCACGCAAGTAGGGACCACCGCCTCTTCCGTCACACTGGAGGCGTGATGGCCGACCTGACCGCGCGCATCGAGGCGTTCATCCGCGCCCACGAGCTCGTCGAGCCGGGCGGGAGCGTTGCGTGCCTCGTCTCGGGTGGCGCCGACTCCACCTGTCTCTGGCACGCGCTCCGCGCGCTCGGCTACGACGTCTCGGCCGTGCACGTCCATCACGGCGTCCGCGGAGCCGCCGCCGACGCCGACGCGGAGCACTGCGCCGCCGCCTTCGGCGCCGAGATCGTGCACGTGCAGCCGGCCGCGACGGAGTCGGCGATGCGTGACCTCCGCTACGCGGCGACAGAGCGGTTCGGCCTGCGGGCGACCGGGCACACGGCCTCCGATCAGATCGAGACGGTGCTGTACCGGATCGTGTCGAGTGGGTCGACGCGCGGGATCAGGGTGCGGCGCGCGGACGGCGTCGTGCGCCCGTTGCTCGACGTCACGCGCGACGAGACGAGCGCGTACTGCGCAGATCACGGCCTCGCGGTGCGGATCGATGCGACCAACCCCGATACCGCCCGCGGCCTGATCAGGGACGAGATCCTGCCGCTGCTGCGGCGGCTGCATCCGGGAGCCGACGCCAACCTGCGTGCGCTCGGCGAGGAGCGGCCCCGGCTGCCACGGGGGCTCGAGGCGTCGCTCGTCGACCTGCTCGCATCGCGCGCCGGCAGCAAGGCCGCGGACCTCGGCGGCGGCGTTCGCGCCGTCCGCGAGTACGGGACCCTCCGGCTGGAGGGGACGGTGGAGTGGGGGCCGTGGACGCTCGAGAGCGAGCACGACGGTCTCGAGGTTCGGGCGCGCCGCCCGGGGGATCATCTGGCGGGCCGCCGCAAGAAGGTGCAGGATCTGTTCGTGGACGCGAAAGTACCGAGGGCCGAACGCGACGCCTGGCCGGTCGTGGTCTGCGGCGGCGAGGTCGTCGCCGTGCCGGGGATCGCCGACGCGCCCGGGTGGGCCGGCGTCGTCACCGCCCGGAGGATCGCGTCGTGAGCGAGATCGACCGCGGGGTCGGCGAGATCCTGATCGAGGAGCATGCCGTCAAGGATCGCGTGCGGGCGCTCGGCGCCGAGATCTCGGCCGACTACGCCGGCCGCGACCTCCTGCTCGTCGGCGTGCTCAAGGGCGCGGTGTTCTTCATGGCCGACCTCATGCGCGAGCTCTCGATCCCGTGCGAGATCGACTTCATGGCGATCTCGAGCTACGGCGCCGCCACGGACTCCTCGGGGGTCGTGCGCATCCTCAAGGACCTCGACATCAACATCGCGGGCCGCGACGTCCTCGTCGTCGAGGACATCATCGACTCGGGGCTGACGCTCTCGTACCTGATGCGCAACCTGCAGGCCCGCAAGCCCGCCTCGCTCGAGATCTGCGCCCTCCTGACGAAGCCCGGCCGCCGCGAGATCGACGTTCCCGTGCGGTATGTCGGCTTCGAGATCCCGAACAAGTTCGTGATCGGCTACGGCCTCGATTTCGCCGAGCGGTACCGCAACCTCCCGTATGTAGGGGTTTTGCACCCCGATCTGATCCCCGGCGGTTAGACCCGTGATCTCGACGTCGCGCGGCGGCGTAGCCGGAGACCACGCTGCTACCCTCTCGGGTACCTGTGAATCGCTTTTTCCGTAGCGCGCTGTTCCCCCTCGTCGTCATCGTGCTGCTCGTCTATCTGGCGAGCCAGACGCTGATTCCGAAGCGCGACAACGACGGAGAAGCTCACCTATTCCCAGCTGATCACGGCGGCGCAGAACGGCGACGTCAACGAGGTCAAGTTCAACCCGAACCGGCAGTCGATCAGCGCGACGCTCGCCTCCGGGAAGAAGGTCAAGGTCAACTACCCGACCGTCCAGTCGGCGACCCAGTTCCAGAACATCCTTCAGAAGAACAATGTCAAGTTCGATTCCAAGGGCACCGGCACCTCGACGTGGGTCTCGCTCCTCACCGGGCTGCTGCCGATCCTGCTCCTCGTCGGCTTCTGGATCTTCCTGATGAACCAGATGCAGGGCGGCGGCTCGAAGGTGATGAGCTTCGGCAAGAGCCGCGCCAAGCGGATGTCGCCCGACTCGCCGAAGGTGACCTACAAGGACGTCGCCGGCGCGGACGAGGCGGTCGAGGAGCTGCACGAGATCAAGGAGTTCCTCGAGAACCCGAAGAAGTTCCAGGCGCTCGGCGCGCGGATCCCGAAGGGCGTCCTGCTCTACGGGCCTCCCGGCACCGGCAAGACGCTGCTCGCGCGGGCGACCGCAGGCGAGGCCGGCGTGCCGTTCTTCTCGATCTCCGGCTCGGACTTCGTCGAGATGTTCGTCGGCGTCGGCGCCTCGCGGGTGCGCGACCTGTTCGAGCAGGCGAAGCAGGCGAGCCCGTGCATCATCTTCATCGACGAGATCGACGCCGTCGGCCGCCATCGCGGCGCCGGCATGGGCGGCGGCCACGACGAGCGCGAGCAGACGCTCAACCAGCTGCTCGTCGAGATGGACGGCTTCGAGCAGAAGGACAACGTGATCCTGATCGCCGCCACGAACCGCCCCGACATCCTCGACCCGGCGCTCCTGCGCCCGGGCCGCTTCGACCGCCAGATCGTCGTCGACCGCCCCGACCGCAAGGGCCGCCGCGACATCCTCGAGGTGCACTCGAAGGGCAAGCCGCTCGGCAAGGAGCTCGATCTCGACGTGCTCGCGGCCCAGACGCCCGGCTTCACGGGCGCCGACCTCGCGAACGTGATCAACGAGTCGGCCCTGCTCGCGGCGCGCCGCGGTGAGAAGACGATCGGCCAGAACGAGCTCGAGGAAGGGATCATGCGCGTGATCGCCGGCCCCGAGAAGAAGTCGCGCCTGTTCTCGGAGAAGGAGCGGAAGATCACCGCGTACCACGAGATGGGCCACGCGCTCGTCGGCTACTACCTCGAGGGCACCGACGACGTCCACAAGATCTCGATCGTCAGCCGTGGCCAGGCGCTCGGCTACACGATCTCGCTTCCGAGCGAGGATCGCTACCTGACGACCAAGGGCACGCTGATGGATCAGATGGCGATGACGCTCGGTGGCCGCGCCGCGGAGGAGCTCGTGTTCCACGAGGTCACGACCGGCGCCGCGAACGACCTCGAGAAGGTCACCCACACGGCGAAGCAGATGATCATGCGCTTCGGCATGAGCGAGAAGCTCGGCCCGCGCGTGCTCGGCCGCGACCACGACATGCCGTTCCTCGGCCGTGACATGGGCTCCGCTCCGGACTACTCCGAGGAGATTGCGCGCGAGATCGACGACGAGATCCGCCGCGTGATCGAGGAGGCGCACGACACGGCCACGCGCGTGCTCCGCGAGCACATGGACGAGCTCCACAACCTGTCGCTGATCCTGATCGAGCGCGAGACGGTCGACAAGGACCAGTTCGAGCGCCTGCTCGCCGGCGAGGACGTCTCCACGGTCTGGCCGGAAGAGGTTCCGCCCGTCGTGCCGCCCGTCGCCGAGACGCCGGAGAAGAAGCCGGCCCTGCGTCCGTCACCCCGCACGATCCCCGGCGCTGCGATGCAGCCCCCGCCGCCCGAGGGCGCTGCCGGCTGAGTCCGAGCGGCGATGTCCGGCTTCAGCCGGACGTCAGAGTTCTTCGTTCTCGGACTCCGATGCCGACCGCGCGCACCGCGGGCGGCGCAGCACCAGCAGGCCGACGGCCGTGGCCGCCGCGGCCACCCCGACCGCCTCGACCACGAGCCCGCCGGTGCGGAACAGGTCGACGACGATGAGCACGGTGGCTCCGGCTGCGAGCGCCAGAAGCACCACGGTCATCACCCACGCAATCCGCCGCGCCAGCGTGCCGGCCTCGTCCGTCACGGCCGTGCGGGCGCCGAGCGAGAGGTAGCCGAGCTCGCCGACCGCGAGCAGGAGCGCGCCGACGATCGCGGAGCGCCCGTCGAGGGGCGGCTCGTCGATCTCGAGGATCACCGCGTACGCCGCGCCGAGGAGCACGAGTGCCGCCACGAGCGGCTCCGGCCGGCCGAGCACCACGGCGCTCGCCGCCGCGACCACTGCGAGGGCGCCGAGCGCGCGCGACCGCGGTGGCGGCGTCGGCGCCGGCGACGAGCGCCAACCAGCCGGCGACCCCCGCCGTGAGCGCCACGCGAGCCTGCGCCGAGCGCGAGCGCGCGGACGAGGCCCGCGCTCGGCCGGTGCGGGCTCCTCAGTGCTGCGAGAGCCGTGCGCGCCGTCTGAATGCCCTCACCCCCTCGAGGCCTGCATCGAGCGGCACATCGTCCGTCCACCGCGCCACGGCGACGCCGGAGCGCTCGAAGCGGGCGCGCAACGCGGCGCGCCGCAGGAGCCAGAGCCGGTACGCCAGGGCATCGAGGCCGTCGCCGGGCTCGACGAGCTCCTCGGGCGAGACCTCGACGATCGCCAGGTCGTGGCCACGGGCGCGAAGGTCGTGCAGCGCCGCGATCGAGCGCTCGTCGAGGAGCGGCGTCACCGCGATCACGAGCGCCTTCGGCGGCAGCGTCCGCGCGGGAATGATGTTGACGTCCTTCCAGGCGTAGCTGAACTCGACGCCGGTCTCGAGCAGCGCGTCGATCAGCCGGTAGCGCTGCACGAGGCCGCCTCCCGGCTCGAGCCAGCGGAGGATGCCGCCGAAGGTGACGAGCCCGACCCGGTCGCGGCGCTCCAGGTAGCGGCCGGCGAGCGTCGCGGCGGCCCGCACGGCCAGCTCGAGCGTCCCGTCGGCCTCGTCGTCGCTGCGGGCCTCGGCGAAGCTGTCGAGGAAGAGGACGACGTCCGCGTTTCGATCGGGGTGGCGCTCGTTGACGATCAGCTCGCCGCGGCGCGCGCTCGCGCGCCAGTTGACCGACCGGAGCCGGTCGCCGGGAACGAACTGGCGCGTGTCCGCGAACTCGAGGCCGTCCGCGCGCACCCGCGCGACGAGATCGCCGGTCGCGAGCTGCGTGTCGAGCGGCGCGACCAGGCTCTGGAGCAGCTCGGGCCGCGGATAGATCTGGATCCGGTGCGGCCGCCGAACGCGGCCCTCCCACGCGAGCATCCCGATCCGGCCCCGCGCGCGCAGGTAGATGTCGCCGAGCTCGACCGCGCCCCAGCGGTCGCAGCGGAGCGTCAGCGAGATCGTTCGCTCTTCATCGGCCCCGAGGCGGATGCTGGAGGGGTTGTCGCCGTCGACGACCGTGAGGCCGTGCGGAATGACGAGGTGGAGCTCGAGCAGGTCGACCGAGCCGGTCGCGTTGAGCTCGATCTCGGCCACGATCTCCTCGCCCTCGAGGGTGCGCTCCCGCTCGATCGTCAGCCACGCCTTCACCTCGGGACGCCCTTCGAAGAGCAGGCCGGCCGCCACGATCAGCGCGAACGGCGCCGCGACGACGACCAGCTCGGGCCGCCGCAGGGCGAGCGCGGCGATCAGCCCGAGCGCGGCGAGGCCGAGGTACGGCACGAGCCGGGGCGAGGCGTACGGGGTCACGCCACGGACGTGCCGACGTCCTCGGCCGGTGGCGTCGGCACCTGCTCGAGCGTGTCGCGGACGACGTCCTCGCCGGAGCGCCGCTGCACCCACAGCTCCGGCTTCAGGAGCAGCCGATGGGCGAGCGCGGGGACCGCGATCGCCTTCACGTCGTCGGGGGTGACGAAGTCGCGTCCCGCGAGGGCAGCCCGGCAGCGGGAGAGCTTGAGCAGCGCGAGGCTGCCGCGCGGGCTCGCGCCGACGGCAAGGCTCGTGCTCTCGCGCGTCGCCGCGACGAGGGCGACGATGTAGCGGCCGACCGAGGGATCGACGTGCACGAGCTCGACGGCCGCCTGCATCCCGAGCAGTGTCTGGCGGTCGATCACCTGCGTCAGCGTCAGGTCGTCCTCGCGGCGCTCGATGCGACGCGCCAGCATCTCCCACTCGGCGCCCTCGCTCGGATACCCGAACCCCGTCCGCAGCAGGAAGCGGTCGAGCTGCGCCTCGGGGAGGGGATACGTGCCCTCGTACTCGATCGGATTCTGGGTCGCGAGGACGAGGAACGGCCGCTCGAGGGGCCGCGTCACCCCGTCCGTCGTCACCTGCCGCTCCTGCATCGCCTCGAGCAGCGCAGCCTGCGTCTTCGGCGGCGCGCGGTTGATCTCGTCGGCGAGGAGGAGGTGCGTGAAGATCGGCCCGGCGCGGAACTCGAAATCGCCGTCGCGCTGGTTCCAGATCGACGAGCCGGTCACGTCCGCAGGCAGCAGATCGGGCGTGAACTGGACGCGGCTGAAGCCGAGCCCGCTGGCCTCGGCAAAGGAGCGCGCGGTCAGCGTCTTCGCGAGGCCCGGGCACGTCCTCGAGCAGGACGTGGCCGTCTGCGAGCAGGCCGAGCAGGATCAGCTCGAGCTGCTCGCGCTTGCCGACGACGGCGCGCTCGACCTCGTCGACGAGGCGGGCGCCGAGCTCTGCGAGCTCGCGGAGCTCCATCAGACGCGCTCCAGCGCCGTCACGACGCGGCCGAGCTGTGCCTCGTCGATCCCCGAGCCGTGACGCTCGGTCGGCTGAGGCCGATCGGGGCGGACGAGCTCCCAGACGTCGTCGCCGAGCGCGGCGTGCGCGCGGTCGGGATCGCGCTCGAGGTCGATGCCGCGGCGGGAGGAGAGGAGCTCCGTGGCGAGCTCCGCGATCACGGGGCGAAGCCGAAAATGGACGTCGAACGCCGCCGAGCCCGCCATCGACACCTCGCGCTCGAGCCGGCTCAGCGAGCCCGGGCGCTCGGCAGCCGGCTGCTGTCGGCGGAGGCTCCTTTCGAACGGGGACGGAGTCCGGGGGTAGAGCGCCTGGACGAGCCGCAGGAACGCGAGGAACGCGAGGCCGAGCACGATCAGCAGCCAGACGTGGATCGCGAGCGTGGCCCGCTGCGGCGCGATGAGCAGCGCGACGACGAGGCCGAGCGACGGCAGCAGGACGAGCTGGATCACGCGCCAGGCGCGGCGCATCAGGCGCTCGCCGCTCGTTCGCGCCGCTCGGCGAGTGCGGCCAGGCGCTCGTGCTCCGCGAGGATCTCCGCCGCCCGGAGCTCCTCGCGCACGGCCTCCAGCGCCTCGATTGCCTCCTGCTTCATCTCCGGCGCCACATCGTGTCCTGAGAACTTGGCCCAAGAGAACAGCGCCGTCAAGCGCGAGGTGGCGAGCCGGCTCACCTCGAGATCGCCGAAGATCCGCTGGAGGTACTCGTCCGGTGCCTCGGACGGGCTGCGCGGAAGCCCGTAGGCGCCGAGCGCGCGCTCCATGCGGGCGTACGCGGCGATCACGGCCCGGCGCGGGTCTGCCTCGGCCCGCAGGTCGTCGAGCGTCTCGTCCAGCACGTCGGCGAGCGCGGGCAGAAGCGTCTCCGGCAGCGGGCTCGAGCCGCCGGCGGCGGGCGCGATGGGAGAGATACCAGGCGACGACCGCGATCGACGACGAGCGCGACGACGAGCAGGACCGGCCCCATCGCGAACTGCGGGCTCGTAGTCGACCGGGGGCGCCGTTCTGCGCCGCTGTCGCCGACGCGGACCTGCGCCCGCGGTGGAGCCGGTGCTGCGAGCCGCGGCGGAGGCCCTCGTCCGTCGAGAGCCAGCGGATGAACAGGGCGAGCAGCCGAGAAGCCGATCGCGAGTGTCGCGAGAGACCCACGGTCGCCGCCGCGGCGCGGGTCGCGAGCGCGCTCGCGACCGCGTCCTTGCGAACCATGAAGATGTAGACCCAGATCCCCACGCCGACCACCATCAGCAGCAGGAAGAGCGCTGATCAGGACGTCGACGATCCGGTCCGCCGGTCGCCGTGCTGCCGCCGCACCGGCGGGCACCGAACCGGTCGACGCGATCGCCGACGGCGATGAGCAGGAGCAGCAGGGCGGCGAGGCCGATCAGCGCGCGGCGTCGTGAGCTCATGCCCCTCGTGCCGCCCAACCGTCTACCCTCCATCGTCTTGTGAGACGTCCTCCGCTCGCAGAGTGTTGGCCACGGCCGTCGGTGATGGGCGTCGTCAACGTCACGCCCGACAGCTTCTCGGACGGAGGCGACAACCTCGACCCGGCGATCGCCGTCGCAACGGCCCGGCGGCTCCGCGACGAGGGTGCGGCTCTGATCGACATCGGCGGTGAGTCCACCCGCCCGGGCGCGGACGCCGTCTCCGTCGAGGAGGAGCTAGGACGCGTGCTGCCGGTGCTCGAGCAGCTCGCCGGCGTTCCGGTCTCGATCGACACGTCCAAGGCGGAGGTGGCGCGACAGGCACTCGAAGCGGGCGCGCTGCTCGTCAACGACGTCACCGCGCTGCGTGGCGATCCCGGGCTCGCGGGTGCAATCGCCGACGCGGGCGCATACGTTTGCCTGATGCACATGCAGGGGGAGCCTCGCACGATGCAGGTCGCCCCGCGTTACGACGACGTTGTGGAGGAGGTCGCCGGCTTTCTCGAGGAACGGCTCGCCGTCGCGGTGGCGGCCGGGATTCCCGAGGATCACGTCTGCCTCGACCCGGGGATCGGGTTCGGCAAGACGCCCGACCAGAACCTCGAGCTGATCCGTGGCCTCGAGCGGCTCTGCCGGATCGGCCGCCCGGTTCTCGTCGGCCTCTCCCGCAAGAGCACCCTGGCACGGGTTCTCGGTGCACAGCCGCTCGGTGACCCGTCCGCGAAGGTCGGCACGGACGCGGCGTCGGTCGGCGCTGCCGTCGCCGCGTTCGATCGCGGGGCGACCATCTTTCGCGCCCACGCGGTCGCTGCGCACGTGGAGGCCCTGGCTGCGGCCGCCGCAGTAGAGCGGGGGAGCGTGGCATGACGATCGAGCTCCACGGCATCGTCCTGCACGGCTTTCACGGCGTCCTCGAGCACGAGCGTCGTGACGGCCAGCGCTTTCTGGTCGATGTCGAGCTCGACCTCGAGCACGAGCAGGCATCGCGCACCGATCAGATCGAGGATGCGGTCGACTACCGCGAGGTCGTCGCGCGGGTCCAGGCGATCTCCGACGCCCGTGCCTACCAGCTGCTCGAGGCCTTCGCGGCCGCGATCGCCGACGCGCTCGTGGCGGAGTTCCCCGTCACCGCGGTGCGCGTTCGGGTGCGCAAGCCGGACGTCGTGCTCGACCCACCCGTCGAGTTCGCGGCGGTCGCAGTCGAGCGCCGCCGGCTCTAGAGGCTGTGATGGCGCGCGCGTACATCGGGCTCGGAGCGAATCTCGGCGACCGGGCGGCGACGCTGACGCGCGCGATCGAGCTCCTTGCCGAACGGCCGGAGATCGATGTCGTCGCTGTGTCGTCGTTCCGGGAGACCGATCCCGTCGGCTACCTCGACCAGCCACGGTTCCTCAACGCCGCGGTGGCGGTGGAGACGTCCCTGGCGCCCTCTGCGCTCCTCGCGACGCTGCTCGAGGTCGAACGCGAGCTCGGCCGGGTCCGCGAGGGGCCGCGGTACGGGCCGCGCACCGTCGACCTCGACCTGCTGCTGATGGACGACCTCGTGCTCGACGAGCCCGGTCTGGAGCTTCCTCACCCGCGGCTCCACGAGCGCGCGTTTGCGCTCGAGCCGCTCGCCGAGCTCGATCCGGCGCTCGTCGTCCCCGGTCACGGCGCCGGTGCGGCAGCTCCTCCTCTCACTACAATCATCAGCATGAGTCATCTCGACGAGCTCGACGAATTCGAGGCGAAGCTCGAGCTCGAGTTGAAGCGCGAGTACACGGCGGTGTTCGGCCTCTTCCGCTACTGCATCCTGACCCAGGACGCCACGTATCTCTGCAACCGGCTCGATCTCAAGGTGGCGCCGCAGGCGAGCTACCCGTTCTTCCATCTCCAGATGGAGGACGTGTGGGTCTGGGACAAGAACCGGCCGACGCGGATGATCCCGCGCGCCGAGGTCTACACGTCGGGCGATCTCACCGTCGAGGAGCTCCGCGGCGAGGGCGACGAGCCCAAGCTGACGGCGCAGGCGCTGGCCGACCGGATCGGCGAGCCGCTGCCGGACGACGGCGACACTGCTGCAGTACGAGACGGGCGACCGGCGAGGCGAGGCAGGCCTCGCCCCTACAATCTCCTGATGCTGCTCGCTGTCGATGTCGGCAACACCCAGACCGTCCTCGGCCTCTACGACGGCCAGCGGCTGACGGAGGATTGGCGCGTCGCCACGGAGCGCACGCGGACGGGCGACGAGCTCGGCGTGCTGCTCGGCGGCATGCTCGACCTCGATGCCGTCGACGGCATCTGCCTCGCCTCGACGGTGCCGATGCTGATCCGCGAGTGGGAGCGCCTCGCCCTCCGCTGGGCCGACGCCCCGATCCTCGTCGTCGGCCCCGGCGTCAGGACCGGCATCCCCATCCGCTACGACGATCCGCGCGAGGTCGGCCCCGACCGCATCGTCAACTCGGTCGCCGCCAAGGAGCGCTACGGCGCCCCGGTGATCGTCGTCGACTTCGGCACCTCGACCAACTTCGACGTGGTCTCGGCCGCCGGTGAGTACGTCGGGGGCGTGCTCGCGCCCGGCATCGAGACGTCGATGGAGGCGCTCTTCGCCCGCGCCGCCCGGCTCGTGAAGGTCGACTACGTCGAGCCGCCGAGCGTGATCGGGAAGACGACAGTGGGCGGCCTCCAGTCCGGCGTCGTCTACGGCTTCGCCGGCCAGGTCGACGGCATCGTCACGGCGATCCGCGGCGAGCTCGGCGTCGAGGCGAAGGTCGTCGCCACGGGCGGCCTGTCGGAGCTCGTGGCGCCGCACTCGAGCACGATCTCCGTCGTCGACCCGAACCTGACGCTCGACGGCCTCCGGCTCGTCTGGGATCTCAACGCATGATCGTCCAGCCGCAGACCCTGGCCGTGTTCGCGCTGGCGGCGCTCGCGATCCTGGCCGTGCCCGGCCCGGCGGTCATCTACATCGTCACCCGCAGCATCCACCAGGGCCGGGCGGCCGGGCTCGCCTCGGTGCTCGGGATCCACGTCGGCACGCTGGTGCACCTGACGTTTGCCGTCGTCGGGCTGTCGGCGATCCTCGTCTCGTCCGCGACGGCGTTCACGGTCGTCAAGGTGCTCGGCGCGCTGTACCTGATCGTGATCGGGATCCGGACGCTGCTCGGGCGCGCCGACCCGGAGGACACCGACCCGCAGCGGCCGCCGCGCAGCCGCCGCCGTGACTTCGCCGAGGGCGTCGTGGTCAACGTCCTCAATCCGAAGACGGCGCTCTTCTTCCTCGCGTTCCTGCCGCAGTTCGTCCACCCGGATCTCGGCCGGCCGTCGCTGCAGATCCTCGTGCTCGGGCTCACGTTCATGCTGCTCGGGCTCGTCACCGACTCGATGTGGGCGCTCGCCGCCGGCTCGGCGGGAGAGACGTTGCGCAAGAGCCGCCGCTGGGCGCGGACGCAGCGATACGTCTCGGGATCGGTCTTCGTCGGGCTCGGTGTGGTGACGGCCCTGACCGGGTCACACCGCAAGGCTTGACGTCCGAGCGACCTCAGGCGGTCTCGAGCCGCAGCGCCAGCTTCGGCGGCAGCATGATCGCCGTCGCATCGCGCGTGCGCTTGGCGTCGTAGAGCGCGCTGTCGGCGCGGGCGAATGCCGCAGCCGGCGGGATCGAGCCGTCGAGCAGGGTGCCGCCGACGGAGACCGTCACCGGCAACACGGTGGTCGACGTGGCGACCGGGAGCTCCCGGATCAGCGTGCGGATCCGCTCGGCGAACTGCTCGAGCTGGCGCCGTCCCTTGACGCCGGGCGCGAGCACCGCGATCTCCTCGCCGCCCCAGCGCGCCACGACGTCGGACGGTCGGAGCCCCTCGGCCAGGCGGCGGACGACCTCGATCAGCACCTCGTCGCCGACTGCATGCCCGAAGCGGTCGTTCACCGACTTGAAGCGGTCGAGATCGACGACGAACAGCCCTGCCGGCACGGCCCCGCGGACGACCCGTGAGTGCTCCGCGGTCATCGCCTCCTCGAACGCGCGGCGGTTCGCTGCACCGGTCAGCTGGTCGCGGCGCGCGTTCACCTGCTCCGCTGCGAGCTCGGCGGCCGTCGAGGCGCGGCTGCGCTGGGCGATCAGCAGCGTGGTCAGGAGCGAGAACACGGTGATCACGACGAGGAAGGGGCTCGTGCCCTCGGCCATCAGGAGAACGGAGAGGATCGGGACGACGAGCACGGCCCTCGAGGAGGTCGACCCGCAGGCCGAGGGGCCAGAGCTCGAGCAGGAGCGCTGGGTTGGCGCTCGAGCATGATCAGGAACCGGCCGGCGCCGTTGACGAGGATCGCAACCGCCATCCCTGCGGCCGCTGCTCGGATCATGTCCGTGCTGTCCCCGGGCAGGAGCGCCAACCCGACGATGCCGGCGACCAGCCCCTGGAGCGACGCGACCCCACCCTCGGCGGCCTGGCGGCGCCAGACCGACTCGGGTTGGATGATCTGGGTGGAGATGCCGGCGGCGACGCCGACGAGCGGGCCGCCGATCAGCGCGGCGAGAACGATGACCGGCGTCGATGCCGTGTACCAGCTGCGCGGCCCGAGCTGGACGACGACGCGGTCCGCTGCGGCTGCCGCGACGACGAGCGCGATCGCCATCGGCAACGACGTCTCGAGCGCTGCGCCTTCGATGACCACCCAGAGCGCCGTCGCAACGACCGCGACGAGCGGGATCCCGATCGCAACGCGGGTGCCGCGCGACGGGTCGGCGACGCCTGGGGCTGGACGGCGTCGAACGTCCTGGCCCCGTCCCCGCCGTGCCGCAGCTGGACTCGTCACCCTCCGCTCATCAAACGTGAGCAACGTCCACGCCGATATCCCCCGATTCAGGGGAGGCTGGCTCCGAGAACCCCGTTCTACAGGCGGTTTCGAGGCTCTAGCCGCCGCCGAAGGCGGAGATCGGCAGTGCGAGCGTGACCTCGTCCCCGCTCGGCAGCTCTGCCTCGAGCCGCTCGATCAGCTCGAGCGCGCCGGGAGCGGCGGCGATCAGCCGCCGCTCGACCTCCTCGGTCGAGTCGAGCACGACGAGCTCCTGCTTGAACGGCTTCGGAAACCGTCCGCGGCCCGAGGTACCAGGCGTAGAACTTCTTCAGGAAGCCCGAGGCCCGCCGCTCGCCGAGCTCCCGCACGGTCTCCCGGATGAAGAGCACGAGCTCGGCGACGACCTCCTCGCGGCTCGGCTCGGCGTCGTCGCCGTCGACGATCTCGCGCAGGGCCCACGGGTTGCCCTGGGCGCCGCGTCCCACCATCACCGCGGCCGCTCCCGTCGTCGCCAGGACGGCCTGGGCGCGGGCGCGCGAGGTGATGTCGCCCGACGCGATCACCGGCACGTCGACGAGGTCGACGAGCTCCGCCGTGAGGCTGTGATCGGCGGTGCCGGTGTACATCTGCTGGGCCGAGCGCGGATGCAGGGTCAGAACCGATGCTCCGGCGTCGACGAGGCGCGGGCCGACGTCGAGGCAGTCGCGCGAGCCGTCGCGCAGGCCGCGGCGCATCTTCACCGAGACGGGCACGTCGACGGCCGCCGCGACCGACGAGACGATGCGGCAGGCGAGCTCGGGATCGTCGAGCAGCGTCGCCCCGGCGCCCGTCTTCGTCACCTTGCGGACGGGGCAGCCGAAGTTGATGTCGACGAGATCGGCGCCGGCCGCCTCGACCATGCGCGCCGCCTCCGCCATCGTGTCGGGGTTCGAGCCGAAGATCTGGATCGCGAGCGGATGCTCGTCCGAGGCGACGCGCAGGTACCCGAGCGTCTTCTCGTTGCGATGCTCGATGCCGGCGCACGAGACCATCTCCGAGCAGACGAGACCTGCTCCGAAGCGGCGTCCCTGGCGCCGAAACGCCTGCACGCTGACGCCCGCCATCGGCGCCAGCACGAGCCGGGTCGGCACCTCGACGGTGTCGATGAACCAGCTTTCCCTGAGGTCGATCTCCACGGCGTGCATGGTAGATGCATGCCGTTTGCGCCCGCAGCGCCGCGGCAGCTACCCTTCACGACCGTCCTGACGCCCGAGATCGGGCTTCGGCCCGTCCCGCAGCACCCTGGAGGCCTGTTTTGAAGGAAGTGCTCCTCACACCTGAGGGCTTAGAGAAGTTGACGCAGGAGCTCGAGATCCTGCGAACCGACAAGCGTCGGGAAGTCGCCGACCGGATTCGGATCGCGCGCGAGTTCGGCGAGATCGCCGAGAACGCGGAGTACGACGACGCCAAGAACGAGCAGGCGATGCTCGAGCACAAGATCGCGCAGCTCGAGGAGCGCCTGCTCAACGCCCGCGTGATCGACACGAAGGACGTCGACACGAGTGTCGTCTCGGTCGGCACCCTCGTGCGCCTGCGGGATGTCGACGCCAAGGAGACCGTCGAGTACCACATCGTCGGCTCGGCGGAGGCCAACCCGGCAGAGCGGCGGCTCTCGAACGAGTCACCCGTCGGCCGCGCGATCCTCGGCCACAAGAAGGGCGAGACGGTCGAGGTGCAGACGCCCCGCGGCAGCAAGATCAAGTTCAAGATCATGGAGATCAAGGCGGCCTGACGCGCGCCTGGGCCGGTGCAGAGGTGTCCGGCTTCAGCCGGACGCCTGAGTTCCGAACCGATGACCGCACCCTGCACGTACCCGCGAAGCGCTTCCCCGACCGGGACGAGATCGCGGCGGTCCGGGACGAGTGCGAGCCGCTCGAGGCCGGGCAGTCGGCCGACACGATCCGCCGGATCGCCGGCCGGGCGATGGCGCGGCGCGACATGGGCAAGCTCGTCTTCCTCGACGTCGTCGACCGCACGGGCCGGATCCAGGTGATCTGCGAGGCGGCGAAGACGGGCGAGATCGACGTCCTCCTCGGCGACGTCGTCGGCGTCACGCGGGCATCCCGGCCGCGCCCGCCGCGGCGAGCCGTCGCTGCTCGCCGAGTCGCTCGAGGTGCTCTCGCGCAACACCCAGCCGCTGCCCGACACGTTCCACGGCCTCACCGACGTCGAGCTGCGCTACCGCAAGCGCTACCTCGACCTGCTCGTCAACGAGGAGACGCGCGAGACGTTCATGCTGCGCGCGCGCATCGTCACGCGCGGTTCGCGCCTACCTCGACGGCGAGGGCTTCGTCGAGGTCGAGACGCCGGTGCTGCAGCCGCGCTACGGCGGCGCGTTCGCGCGGCCGTTCGTGACGCATCACAACGAGCTCGACCGCGACCTCTACCTCCGCATCGCGACCGAGCTGTACCTCAAGCGGCTCATCGTCGGCGGGCTCGAGCGCGTCTACGAGCTCGGCAAGGACTTCCGCAACGAGGGCGTCTCGTTCAAGCACAACCCCGAGTTCACGATGCTCGAGTGGTACGAGGCGTACGCCGACTACCACGACACGATGGCGCGGATCGAGACGCTCGTCGAGACCGTCGCCCGGTCAGGTGCTCGGGACGACGTCGGTGCAGTTCCGCGGCCACGAGCTCGAGCTGAAGGCGCCGTGGGCGCGCGTCCGGTTCACGGATGCGCTCGAGGCGAAGGAGCTCTGGACGCGCGACGCGGTCGAGCTGCGGGCCTGGCTCGACGAGCGCGGCGTCGACACCGAGGCCGACACCGACTGGGCGCAGCTCGTCGACAAGGCGTTCAGCCACTTCGTCGAGCCGGAGCTGATCCAGCCGACGATCGTCTACGACTACCCGATCGAGCTCTCGCCGTTCGCCGCGTGCGACCGACGACGATCCGCTCGCTGACCGAGCGCTTCGAGTACTTCGCCGGCGGGATGGAGCTCGGCAACGCGTTCTCGGAGATCAACGACGCCGCCACCCAGCAGGAGCGCTTCGTGATGCAGGCGGGGCAGGTCGGAAGGCGAGCAGGGCGACCCGGACTACGTCGAGGCGCTCTCCTACGGGATGCCGCCGACGGGTGGGCTCGGCTTCGGGATCGACCGCTTCGTGATGCTGCTGACCGGCCGCGAGACGATCCGCGACGTCGTCCTCTTCCCCGCACTGCGCTGAATCCGCGTGTCGCAGCGCCGGACAGCCGAATCGGCGACGGGCGTTGACGACAGCCCCGTCCGGTACGATGGTTAGACCTTCGACCCGAGGCTCGCGGGCGTCGTAAGCCTCGGATCACATGCCGGAAAGGGGGGTCGAGGGTTGTTCGAGCGATTCACCGAACGGGCTCGTCAGGTCGTCGTTCTCGCGCAGGACGAGGCGCGGGCACTGAAGCACAACTACATCGGAACGGAGCACATCCTGCTCGGCTTGCTGCGCGAGGAGGAAGGGCTTGCCGCGCGCGTGCTCGAGTCGCTCGACATCACGGTGGAGGAGGTACGCGCGCAGGTCGCCCGCATCGTCGGCCAGGGTGACGAGGTCACGACCGGCCAGATCCCGTTCACGCCGCGCGCGAAGAAGGTGCTCGAGCTCGCGCTGCGCGAGGCGCTGTCGCTCGGCCACAACTACATCGGCACCGAGCACATCCTGCTCGGGCTCGTGCGCGAGAACGAGGGCGTCGCGGCACGCATCCTGCTCGACTTCGACGCCGACGCCGAGAAGATCCGCAACGAGATCATCCGCATGCTCTCCGGCCCCGGCCGCCGGCAGGCCGGCGCGGGCGCCGCTCCCGGCAGCGAGAAGGCGAAGAACTCGAAGCTGCTCGACCAGTTCGGGCGCAACCTGACGAAGATGGCGACCGAGGGCAAGCTCGACCCCGTCGTCGGCCGCCAGACCGAGATCGAGCGCGTGATGCAGATCCTCTCGCGCCGCCAGAAGAACAACCCGGTCCTGATCGGCGAGCCCGGTGTCGGCAAGACCGCCGTCGTCGAGGGCCTCGCCTCGCGGATCGCCGCGAACCAGGTGCCGGAGCTGCTCAAGAACAAGCAGATCTACACGCTCGACCTGGCCGCGCTCGTGGCCGGCTCGAAGTACCGCGGTGAGTTCGAGGAGCGCCTCAAGAAGGTGATGAAGGAGATCACCCAGCGCGGCGACATCATTCTCTTCATCGACGAGCTCCACAACCTCGTCGGCGCGGGTGCCGCCGAGGGCGCGATCGACGCCGCCTCGATCCTCAAGCCGGCGCTCGCGCGTGGCGAGATGCAGACGATCGGCGCGACGACGCTCGACGAGTACCGCAAGTACCTCGAGCGCGATGCCGCGCTCGAGCGGCGCTTCCAGCAGGTGCGCGTCGAGGAGCCGTCGATCGACGACACCGTGCAGATCCTCCGCGGCCTGCGCGACCGCTACGAGGCGCACCACCGCTGCAAGATCTCCGACGAGGCGCTGCGCGCCGCGGCGGTGCTCGCCGACCGCTACATCCAGGACCGGCACCTGCCGGACAAGGCGATCGACCTCATCGACGAGGCCGGCTCGCGCCTGCGGATCCGCACGATGTCCGCTCCGCCCCGCTACCGGGAGCTGGAGGAGGAGATCGAGAAGGTGCGCGCCGACAAGGAGAACGCGATCGAGGCGCAGGAGTTCGAGAAGGCGGCGGCGCTGCGCGACAAGGAGCGCAAGCTGACGCAGAAGAAGAAGGAGCTCGAGGAGAGCTGGCGCAACGAGGCCGACGAGGAGCAGCCCGAGGTGGGCGAGGACGAGATCGCCGACATCGTCTCGATGTGGACGGGGATCCCGGTCTTCAAGCTCACCGAGGCCGAGTCGCAGAAGCTGATCCGGATGGAGGAAGAGCTCCACAAGCGCGTGATCGGCCAGGAGCCGGCGATCGTCGCCGTCTCGAAGGCGATCCGCCGCGCGCGGGCCGGGATCAAGGATCCCAAGCGCCCGACCGGCTCGTTCATCTTCCTCGGCCCCTCCGGCGTCGGCAAGACGGAGCTCGCGCGCACGCTGGCGGAGTTCCTCTTCGGCGACGAGGAGGCGATGATCCAGATCGACATGTCGGAGTACATGGAGAAGCACTCCGTGTCGCGGCTCGTCGGCTCGCCTCCCGGCTACGTCGGCTACGACGAGGGCGGCCAGCTCACCGAGGCCGTGCGCCGCAAGCCGTACTCCGTGCTCCTCCTCGACGAGATCGAGAAGGCCCACCCGGACGTCTTCAACATCCTCCTCCAGATCCTCGAGGACGGGAAGCTGACGGACGCCCAGGGCCGCAAGGTCGACTTCCGCAACACGATCGTGATCATGACGTCGAACATCGGCGCGGCCCAGATCTCGAAGAACCAGTCGCTCGGCTTCACGCTCGGCGACGAGACGGGGCTCACCTACGACGACATGAAGGGCCGCGTGATGGGCGAGCTGAAGAAGGTCTTCCGCCCGGAGCTGCTCAACCGCATCGACGAGATCATCGTCTTCCACAAGCTGGAGAAGAGCGAGATCCTGCAGATCGTCGACCTGATGATGAAGCGGCTGCGCGACCAGATGGTGATCCACGGCGCCACGATCGAGCTCACCGACGACGCGAGAGAGCTGCTCGTCGAGCAGGGCTACGACCCGGCCATGGGCGCCCGCCCGCTGCGCCGGTCGATCCAGCGCCTGATCGAGGATCCGCTCGCCGACTTCGTGCTCGGCCGTGACCTCTCCGAGGGCTCGACGATCCTGATCGACCGCCGGCACGAGCTGACGGGGATCGAGGGCGAGTCGCTCGTCGAGATCACCGTGATCGAGGGCGAGGTCAAGCCGGAGCCGGTCACGGTTCCGCCGGACGACCGAGCCCGAGCTCGCCGACGACCAGCCTGCCGAGCCAGAGCTGAACTGAGCCGACTGACCGTGCACGACTGTCCGGCTGAGCCGTCGCCGGGTGACGAGGCTTCAGCCGGTCGTCCGGGCTTTCTCCGGCGTCGCATCGCGTAGGCTCGGGCATGCCGTCGCAGATCCGCCACGCCACACCCGTCCGACTACGGCCGCGTCATCCAGCACGTCAACGCGTGGTGGGGCGGGCGCGACATGGCGCCGATGCTGCCGAAGCTCTTCTTCCTCCACTTCGAGGGGACGAGCTTCGTGGCGGAGGACGACGACGGCACGCTCGCCGCCTTCCTGATCGGCTTCCTCTCGCAGACCGACGCCGAGGAGGCCTACATCCACTTCGTCGGCGTGGCGCCCGACCAGCGCGGCTCCGGGATCGGCCGGGAGCTCTACGAGCGCTTCTTCGCGGTCGTCGCGGCGCAGGGCCGGACGCGCGTCCGCTGCGTCACCTCGCCCGTCAACGAGGGATCGATCGCGTTCCACGAGTCGCTCGGCTTCGCCGCCGAGAGCGTCGCCAAGGACTACGACGGCCCCGGCGAGGATCGCGTGCTGTTCGTCAAGCAGCTGGCCTGAGACCTGTCTGTTGTCGCAATTCGGACGACATGTCGTCCGACCGCTCGCGTACCATCGGCTGCATGGCAAAGGTGATCGTCCAGCACGTCTGCTCCGAGTGCGGCACGACGACGGGCCGCTGGCTCGGCAAGTGCCCGGGCTGCGGCGCGTTCGGCTCGCTCGTCGAGGAGCTGTCCGGGCAGGCGACGACGGCGCAGAGGCAAGGGCGGCGTCGCGCGCACCCCGGCGCGGCTCGCCGAGGTGCGCTCGGAGGAGGCGGCGAGGATCGGCACGGGGGTGCCGGAGCTCGACCGCGTCCTCGGCGGCGGCATCGTGCCCGCCTCGCTCGTGCTCGTCGGGGGCGAGCCCGGCGTCGGGAAGTCGACGCTCCTGCTCGACGGCTCTCGGCAACGTCTCACGCGCCGGCCGCCGGGCGCTCCTCGTCACGGGCGAGGAGTCGGTGGCGCAGGTCAAGCTCCGCGCCGACCGTCTCGGGGGCGGCGAGCAGGTCGAGATCCTCGCCGAGACCGAGCTCGAGTCCGTCTGCGCGACGCTCGAGAAGGAGCGGCCCGACGTCTGCGTGATCGACTCGGTGCAGACGCTCTACTCGTCCGAGCTCGGCTCGGCGCCCGGCTCGGTCGCACAGGTGCGGGAGGCGGCCGGGCGGCTGCTCCGCGTCGCCAAGGAGCAGGGCGTCGCGACGATCCTCGTCGGGCACGTGACGAAGGACGGCTCGGTGGCCGGCCCGCGCGTGCTCGAGCACCTCGTCGACTGCGTGCTCCAGTTCGAGGGCGACCGCTACCACGCGCACCGCGATCCTCCGCGCGGCCAAGAACCGGTTCGGATCGACGAACGAGCTGGGCGTGTTCGAGATGACGGGCGCCGGCCTCGTCGGCGTCCCGGATCCCTCCGAGCTCTTCGGCCGGACGCACGCGGGCGAGGTCGGCGCCGCCGTCGCGTGTGCGCTCGAGGGCACGCGGCCGCTCCTGCTCGAGATCCAGGCGCTCGTCTCGCGCACCGACCTGGCGATGCCGCGGCGGGTCGCGACCGGCGTCGACCCGAAGCGGCTGGCGATGATCGTCGCCGTCCTCTCGCGCCATGCCGGTATGGCGCTCGGCACGGCAGACGTGTTCGTCAACGTCGCGGGCGGCGTGCGGATCGACGAGCCGGGGGCGGACCTGGCGGTCGCGCTCGCGATCGCCTCGGCCGCGCGGGGGGTGCCCGTCGCGGAGGGAGTCGGCGTCTTCGGCGAGATCGGGCTCACGGGCCGGTTGCGGCCCGCCGGCCAGGCCGAGCGGCGGCTGGAGGAGTGCACGAAGCTCGGCCTCGAGCGCGTGATCGTCCCCGACGGCACGCCGGCCTCGCCGGCGCCGGGGACGGGGCACGCGCGTGGTCCGCCGCGGCGACCCTGCGGCAGGCGATCGCCGCAGGGCTGGACGGAGCGGCAGCGACGCCGGATGATGGGGCGGACGAGGGCGCGGAGACGGTCGCGATGAGCGCCTGAGTGCCCCTCGACCGCCCGGACGTCGACACGGGCCCGGGAGCCGGTCGCCGGAGCAGGGCTCGTCGCGGCCTCTCTCGAGGCCCTACTTCGCCTCGTTCTCGCTGCAAATCTCAGCTAGAATGAGGTTCCCTCGCCGGCAGCCTCTCAGCGCCGGCGGTTTTCGTGAAATGGGCGGACAACGGGAGGGTTAGCTTGTTCGACGTCGGCGACAATGTGGTGTATCCACACCACGGGGCAGGCACGGTCGTGAGCAAGGAATCGCGCATCGTCCTCGGGCAGGAGCGCGAGTACCTGACCATCAAGATCCTGCACAACGACATGACCGTCAACGTGCCCACGGAGAACGCCGAGAAGGTCGGCCTTCGCTGGGTGATCGGGCTCGACGCAGTGGAGGTCGTCGTCAAGGCGCTCTCCGGCGAGTCGACGGAGATGCCGAAGAACTGGAACCGACGCTTCAAGCACAACCGCGACAAGATGAAGACGGGCGACATCCTCGAGCTCGCGGAGGTCGTCCGCAACCTCGCCCTCCGTGACCACGAAAAGGGCCTCTCGACGGGCGAGAAGCAGATGTACGTGAAGGCGAAGAAGATCCTGGCCTCGGAGTTCATGTACGCCAAGGACATGACCGAGGACGAGGCAGCGGCCTGGCTCGACGAGGTGCTCGCCAACCCCGCCGGTGGCAAGCGCAAGGTCAAGCCGAAGGCCAAGGTCGCGACCGCGAGCGCGTGACCGCGCGCGCGGCCGGCGCCGTGTGGACATAGCTGAACGTCCGTGAGCGGCGGCGAGAGCTCGAC
>CAVVWG010000017.1:0-100010 GCA_963751875.1 uncultured Thermoleophilia bacterium | reverse complement strand
CGAGCGGCACGATCCAGATCACGTACTGGGGTGAGAGCACCTTGCCGAAGGCGACGAACGCCACCACCGCGGCGGCCGACGCCGTCAGCATCGAGGCGGTGCTGCGCGGGCCGCGCCAGAACCACCAGACGGCGAGGGCGATCGCGGCGAGCTGGACGACCAGCGAGGCGAACGCGACGACCGAGGCCGTCGACCCGGCGATGTCCTTCGACAGCCCCGACTCGACGGTCGTGTCGTAGAGGCCGAGCCGGTCGAGCGCGAGGAGCAGTGCGGCGCCGGTCGACTCGAGCTGGAGCGGCCGCTTGAACTGGACGTAGTAGCTGAACCCGAGCCCGCCGAACCCGACGACGGCGAAGGGCAGCGTCACGATCGCGCCGGCGACGACCCCGGCGATCGCGGCGCGCGTCGTGACGCGGCGCCCGGCCGCGGCGAAGACCCGCGCCAGGGCGATCGGCGCGACGACGACCGGGTACAGCTTGGTGCAGATCGCGAGCGCGAGCGCCGACCGAGCCGCTCGTCCAGCGCTCTGCGGCGAGGAGCGCGAGCGAGATGCTGAGCAGCGCCGCGGGCCAGGCGTCGAAGCGCTCGAAGACGATCGGCCCGAGCAGCGCCGGCGAGCAGCCGATCAGCACCGCGGCGCCGAACACGCGCATCGTGTCGGCGCCGAGCGTGCGCAGCGTGTGGAGCACTGCGACCGAGCGTCACGGCGAGCAGCACCCACATCTCGAGCCGCAGCGAGACGCCGTAGTCGAGGCCGGTCGCCTTCGGGATCACGAGCGCGACGAGCGAGAGCGGCGGGTACTCGAAGAAGAACTCGTGGTAGGGGATCTGGCCGTCGAGCAGCTTCTGCGCGTAGCTCTCGTACAGCGTCACGTCGCCGCCGCCGCCGTGGGCCGTGAAGTGCACGTACGGCAACGCGGAGGTCGCTACGAGCAGCACGAGGCCCACCGCGCCGGCGAGCACGTGATGTCGCGCGGCTGGGGAGGAGTTCATGCGCACAGTGCCGCCGCGTCACGATCAAAGGCGTGCCCGCCGGGTCGTAGAATAGAGATCCTCGTGGACACCAAACTCGCCGCCTCCGGGCCGAAGCCCGACGAGGAGCGCGAGCAGCGCCCCGGCACGGACATCAGGGCGTCGCGCCTCTACCTCTTCTCCCGCCGCCCGCTGATCGGCGCGCTCCGGCGCACGTTCAGCGTGGCGCTGCTCGTGGCGGTCGACATCGTCGGGCTCGCGCTCGGCCTCTACGTCGCGCTCGTGCTGCGCACGGTGCTCTACGGCGACACCGTCTACTGGTCGCTGCTCTGGCGCGCCGGCCCGCGCGAGTGGCTGCCGTTCCTGATCCCGGTCACCGTGCTCGTGTTCCTCCAGGCCGGCCTCTACGCCCGCCGCGAGCATCGCGCGGGAGTCGGGCGCGTCGTCTCGTCGCTGATCCTCGTCGCCCTGATCATCCTCTCGGTCGGCCTCGGCACCGGCTACGACTTCACGACGACCGGGCTGATCCCGACCGCGGTCGTCACGTGCTCGCTCGCGATCGGCCTTCTCCGCGCCGCCTACTCGTCGTTCGCGCTCGAGCTGATGAAGGCCGCAGGCATCCGGCGCAAGGTCGTCCTCGTCGGCGAGGCCCGCAGCCTCGAGAAGCTCCATCGCGAGCTCGGCGCGACCCGCGGAGGCCTCGGCTACGAGTTCCTCGGCGCCGTCTCCCGCTCGGAGGTGGAGGACCTGCCGCAGCTCGCCTCGTCGGTGGCCGAGCTCCCGACGATCCTGGAGCAGTTCTCGCCGGACGAGCTGATCCTCTCCGAGGCCGACTTCGACGAGCGAACGGTGCTCGACGTCGTCGAGCGTGCCCACCGCGCGGGCGTCAAGGTGCGGCTCGCTCCGAGCACGACCGAGCTGCTCGTCCAGAAGGGCGAGTACGCACCGGGCCAGGGGGTGCTGCTCTTCGACCTGCGCCCGCCGATCCTGACGGGATCGGGCTGGGTCGCGAAGCGCGCCTTCGACCTCCTCGGCAGCGCCCTGATCGTCATCATCGGCCTGCCCTTCTGGCTCCTCATCGCGCTCGCGATCAAGCTCGACTCGCGCGGCCCGGTGTTCTACGTCGACCGCCGGATCGGCGTCGGCGAGCGGGAGTTCGGGATGCTGAAGTTCCGCACCATGGTCGTCGACGCGCCGAAGCTGCAGGCGGAGCTCGAGGAGGCGAACGAGGCCTCGGGAGCGCTGTTCAAGATTCGCGACGACCCGCGCGTCACGCGCGTCGGCCGCGTCCTGCGGCGGTTCTCGATCGACGAGCTGCCGCAGCTCGTCAACGCGCTGCGCGGCCAGATGAGCCTCGTCGGGCCGCGCCCGCTGCCGCTGCGCGACTACGAGCTGCTCGAGGACTGGCACCGGGCCCGGTACCTCGTGCTGCCCGGGCATGACCGGGCTCTGGCAGATCTCGGGCCGCTCCGGCCTCTCGTTCGACGACCTCGTGCGGCTCGACTTCGCGTACCTCGAGAACTGGTCGATCTGGCTCGACATCTCGATCATCGCGAGGACGCTGCCTGCGGTCCTCTCCGGCCGCGGCGCGTACTGACAGCGCGTCGGGCTTCGCCCTCGCGCCGACCGACACGGCTCCGACCCGGCCGCTGCCTAGA
The DNA here is from genome assembly GCA_963751875.1 of uncultured Thermoleophilia bacterium. GTDB lineage: Bacteria > Actinomycetota > Thermoleophilia > Gaiellales > Gaiellaceae > Gaiella. The sequence goes on along the minus strand of CAVVWG010000017.1, from coordinate 97,380 downwards.
CTTGCACGCGTGAAGCCGCCGAAGATCCTCGCCGTTGCCTCCGCCGTCGACCTCGACTTCCGTTACGGCTGCACCCCTGCCTGGTGGCAGCTCTGGAAGGGGATGTACGAGGCCGGCGTCGATCTCGTCGTGACGCCGTATCGCGGCCGGCCGGTCGAGTCGCCCTGGTGGCGGACGGCGCCGAACCCGACCTACCGCGAGGCCGAGTCGTATGCGGCGGTGCGCGACGGCCTGGCGCGGCTCAAGGGCGATCGCTACCTGCGCCGCGCCGAGGACTCGCCCGGACGAGAGCGCGCTCGACAAGCTCACGCGCGAGACGATCTGGCGCGTCGTCACGCCCGCGCTGGCGCAAGCACCTCGAGAAGCTCGTCGAGCGGGAGCGTCCCGACGCGGTCGTCTTCTTCACGGTTCCGATGGCCCACTTCCGCGGCATTCCGACGGCGCTGCGCGAGCGGTTCGGGATCCCCGTCGTCTTCTACGACGGCGACGTGCCGATGAGCCTGCCGGAGTTCGGCGGCATGGACACGGGTTCAACTACTACCACGGCGCCGATCCGTCCGAGTACGACCTCGTGCTCTCGAACTCCGAGGGCGGCCTGCCGCGCCTGCTCGAGCTCGGCGCGCGCCGGGCCGAGGCGGTGTTCTGGGGAGCCGACCCGAGTTCTTCGCGCCGCAGCCGGTGGCCAAGGAGATGGACGTGTTCTTCTACGGCTACGGCGACAAGTTCCGCCAGGAGTGGACGGCGGCGATGGTCGGTGAGCCGAGCCGGTCGGCGCCGGAGATCGACTTCGCGCTCGGCGGGCCGCGACTTCCGGGGCGACACGGGCAGCGCACGCGAGATCGGCGACGTCCCGTTCAACGTCTTCGCGCGCGCGATCTCGTCGGCGCGGATCAACCTCAACGTGACGCGCCGCTCGCATGCGACGGTGCCGCTCTCCTCGACCTGCCGGCCGTTCGAGCTCGCCTCGGCGGGGGCGGCGATCGTCTCGAACCCGCACGAGGGGATCGAGCAGTGGTTCGAGCCGGGCAGCGAGATCATCGTCGTCGCAGGACGGCGCCGAGGCGCTCGACGCGTACCGCGCGCTGCTCGCCGACCCCGCCGAGGCGGCCGCGATGGGCGCCCGCGCCCGAGAGCGCGTGCTCGACGAGCACACCTATGCCCACCGGGCACGCCGCGTGCTCGACCTGCTCGGCCTCGACTGCCGGGGTCGCCATCGTGACGCGCCGGCCGGATCGTCGCGATCGTCCCCGCGTACAACGAGGCCGGCGCGATCGGCGTCGTCGTCGACGCGATCAGGGCCGCGAGCCCGAGGTTCGACGTCGTCGTGATCGACGACGGCTCCCACGACGACACCGCCGCGATCGCGCGCGCCCACGGCGCCGCGGTGGTGAGCCTCCCGTTCAACATCGGGATCGGCGGCGCCGTTCAGACGGGATTCAAGTACGCCCTCGAGCGCGGCTACGAGACGGCGGTTCGGCTCGACGGCGACGGCCAGCACGATCCCGGCGGAGCTCGACGAAGCTGCTCGGCCCGATCGAGCGCGGCGAGGCGGACATCGTGACGCGGCTCGCGGTTCGTCGAGCGGCCGGTGACGTACCGCCCGCCGCTCGCCCGCCGGATCGGGATCATCTGGTTCGCCCGGATCGTCTCGCTGCTCACGCGCCAGCGGGTGACGGACACGACGTCCGGCTTCCAGGCGCTCAACCGCAAGGGCATCGCGCTCTTCGCCGGCGACTATCCGAACGACTACCCCGAGGTCGAGGCGACGGTGCTCGTCTTCAAGCACCGCCTGCGCCTCACCGAGGTGCCGGTGACGATGCGCGAGCGGGAGACGGGACGCTCGTCGATCACGTTCATCCGCTCGATCTACTACGTGCTCAAGGTGACGCTGGCGCTGTTCATGCGATGGTGCGCAAGTACGCCGTGCCGAACGAGGAGGTGGCGCGCTCGTGACTCCCGTCAAGATCTCGATCGCGGCCGCGATCGCCTCGCTGCTCCTGATCCTGATCGTGCTCGAGCTGATCCGCGGCCGGCGCCTGAAGGAGCGGTACGCGCTGCTCTGGCTCGTGACCGGCCTCGTGCTGCTCGTCCTGTCGGCCTGGCGCGGCGGGCTCAACACGATCGCGGGCTGGCTCGGTGTCGAGACCTACCCGCCGGCGATCCTCTTCGCCGTCGCGACGCTGTTCATCATCATCGTGCTGCTCCACTACTCGACGGTGCTCTCGCAGCTCGACGACCAGAACACGGTGCTCGCCCAGCGGCTCGCGCTGCTCGAGCCGGAGGCTCGCGCCTCGGCGCGACGCACAGCGAGCTGCCGCCGCGCCCCGCGCTGCGGCACGGCTCGAGCAGCCGCCTCGCAGACAGCGTCACCAGCTCGCGCCCTCTCGCGCCGAGCGGCCGGATCGGGCCGGCAGCAGCAGAGCCGATACCAGGACGGCCGTCCGAGCGGACCACGTCCGCGTCCCGCACGATCGGCTACGCTGGCCGCGTCTCGACCAGTACCACGACGTCGACGATCCCTCGCGCGCGCACCTGGGCGCTGAAGCCGAGCGGCACGGGCGACGGCTGATCGCGCGCGGCGTTCGGCATCGGTCCCAGCGGATCTCGCCGCTGAACCCGACCGCCTCGGCGACGATCTCGGCGGCCTTCCTTGATCGAGGTCTCGACGCCCGTGCCCAGGTTGACGGGCTCGGCGCCGTCGTAGAGCTCGGCCGCGAGGAGCAGCCCCTCGACGCAGTCGTCGACGTAGAGGTACTCCCGCGTCGGCGTTCCGTCGCCCCACAGCACGATCTCGTCGGGCGAGTCGACCATCTTCCGGATCAGGGCAGGGATCACGTGGGAGCTCGCGAGATCGAAGTTGTCGCGCGGCCCGTAGAGGTTCGTCGGCAGCAGGAAGATCGTGTCGAGGCCGTACTGCTCGCGGTACGCCGCGGCGCCGACGAGCAGTGCCTTCTTGGCGACGCCGTACGGAGCGTTGGTCTCCTCGGGGTACCCGTTCCAGAGGTCCTCCTCGCGGAACGGCACGGGCGTGAACTTCGGGTAGGCGCAGACGGTGCCGGCGAGCACGAGCTTGGCGGTGCTCGTGCAGCCGCGCCTGCTCGAGCACGTGGGCGCCCATCATCAGGTTCGCGTACCAGTAGCGCCCGGGGTTGGCCCGGTTGGCGCCGATGCCGCCGACCTCGGCCGCGAGGTGGAACACGATCTCCGGCTCGGTCTCGTCGAACAGCCGTGCCGTGTCGGTCATGTCGGTGAGGTCGACCTCGACGCGCCGCGGGACGGCGACGTCGTGGCCGTCGGCCTCGAGGCGCTCGACGAGGTGCGAGCCGAGGAACCCGCCACCGCCTGTGACGAGAACCCGGCTCACGACGTGGGCGCCATCGGGGAGCCGGTCGAGAGCCAGTCCACGCGCCCGATCCAGCGGTCGCGGTTCTCGGCGTACCAGCGGATCGTCTGCAGGACGCCGTCCTCCCACGAGACCTGCGGCATCCAGCCGGTCTCGCGCGTGAGCTTGTCGTGGCCGACGCGGAGCGCCATCACGTCGCTCGCGCCGGGCCGGTAGCGCTTCGGCGTCGTCGTGACGGTGCGCCCGGCGGGCCAGAAGCCGTTCTCCTCGCCGATCCGGATGATCAGCTCGACCCAGTCCTGCATCGAGATGTTCTCGCCCTGCCCGTAGACGTAGACGTCGCCGGGCTTGCCGTGGGCGGCGACGGTCAGGTGGCCGCGGACGCCGTCGGTGCAGAAGCAGAAGTCGCGCAGCGGCTCGAGGTTGCCGAGCTCGATCGTGTCGCGCTCGAGCGCCTGCGTGATGATCGTGCCGGTCACGTAGCGCGGGTTCTGGCGCGGGCCGTAGTTGTTGAACATGCGGGTCACGACCCCCGGCACGCCGAACGCGTCGAAGTAGTTCATCGTCAGGAAGTCGGCTGCGACCTTGGCCGTCGCGTAGATCGACTTGGGGTTGATCGGCGAGCGCTCGTGCAGGATCAGGCTGCCGGCGTCGTCGAAGTCGTGGTGGTGAGAGACGTCGTCGCGCACGTTGCCGTACTCCTCCGACGTGCCGGCGGTGTCGAACTTCTCGAGCTCGAGGCCGGTGTCGACGATCGACTGCAGCAGGTTGAGCGTGCCGACCGTGTTCGCCATCACCGTCTCGTAGGGCCGGTGCCACGACTCGCCGACGTGGGCCTGCGCGCCGAGGTGGAACACGTACGGCCGGTCGGTCGCCGTCTCCTTCAGCTCGCGCATCAGGTAGTCGATCGACGTCTTGTCGGTGAGGTCGGCGAAGTGCACCTTGAGCCGGTTGCGGAGGTGGCCGATGTTGTTCAGCGCCCCGCTCGAGGTGGCGCGCACGAAGGCGTGGACGTTGGCGTCGAGCGCGACGAGCGCGTCGGTCAGGTGCGACCCCATGAAGCCGTCGGCGCCGGTGACGAGCACCGTGCGGCCGGCGTAGACGTCACCGAAGTCCTTGCGAAGCTCGGCGAAGCCGGCTTCGGTCCACGTCTCGGCGCTTGGCTCGTTCATTGCTGCCGAAGGATAGTCGTTGCTCCCGGCTCGACCGCTACGGACGGTCGACGACCACGATCGCCCGGTACGCCGGCGAGCGGTTCAGGCGGGCGAGCACGTGGTAGACGAGCGTCACGAGCGGGCGGTGGAAGAGCGGCCAGGTGAACGGCAGGCCGCGACCCACGGTGTAGGTGCCGTGGAGGAAGCGCCAGGCCGGCGCCCAGACGTTCGGTTGGACGGTGACGCTCGCTCCCGTCGCCCGCGCGAGCGCAGCGATCTCGTTCGCATCGGGGAGGCCGAGGTCGAGGTGCTCCGCGGCCCACGGGTGCGGCTTTCCGTGCCGGGCGGCATAGGCGCCGGCGAGCCAGCGGTCGAGCTTCTCGGCCGCCGGCCCGGACGGGAAGGTCAGCAGCAGCCTGCCGCCGGGGGCGAGCACGCGCGTGAGCTCGGCGATCGCCTGCGGCCGGTCGGCGGGTGGGACGTGCTCGAGCATGTCGAGGCAGAGCACCGCGTCGAAGCTCGCGTCGGGCATCGGGATCGCCGTGACGCTGCCGGGATGCTCGATCAGGTTCGGGCGCTTGCGCTCCGACGTGCGCTCGAAGGCGGGGTCGACGCCGACGATCTCGGCGTCGGTCCACTCGGCGGCTCCGCCCGATCCGGAGCCCACCTCGAGCACGCGGATGCCAGGCTGCCAGCGGTCTGCGAGCAGCGCAAACACCGCTCGGTAGCGGAGGGCCGCATCCAGAGTGTGAGACGTGACCTGAAAGTGGGTAGGAGATTTCATGAGCGGTTCGCGAGCGGCGCTGTAAACGGTTGTAACCTGTGGGCATGATTGCCCCACCGGGGGCTGGCGAAACCGCCCCGACCGTCGGCGTCATCATCGTCAATTTCAACGCGGAGGGTTTCCTGCTCGACGCCGTGGGGTCGATCGCGGGCCAATCACTCCCGCCGCACCGGATCGTGGTCCTGGACAATGCGAGCACGGACGAGTCGGCAACGGCGATCACGGCCACGTTTCCGGGTGTGACGCTGATCCGGCTGGACGAGAACATCGGCTTTGCCGCAGCCAACAACATCGGGATCGCGATGCTCGACGACTGCGAGTTCGTCGCGCTGCTGAACCCTGACGCAACTGCCGACCCGGAGTGGCTCGCCGACGCTCGTCGCAGCGGCCGACGGCGCACCCGGAGATGGCGGGGTTCGCGAGCATGATCGAGCGTGCCGACGACGCGGGCCTGCTCGATTCGGCCGGTGACGTCTACCACGTCTACGGCACCGCCTGGCCGGGACGCCATGGGGCACCGACGCAGAACGGCGATGGTGGAGGAGGAGGTCTTCGGCCCGTCCGCTGCGGCGGCCCTCTACTACCGTTCGTGGCTCGTCCGGCTCGGAGGCTTCGACGAGAGCTTCTTCTGTTACTTCGAGGACGTGGATCTCAACCTGCGCCTTCAGGTCGCGGGCGGCCGCTGCCTCTACGTGCCTTCGGCCCGCATCCGGCACGTCGGCGGCGCGAGCACCGGTGGCCTCTCGGCGTTCACGATCTACCACTCGCAGCGCAACCTCGTCTGGACGTTCGTCAAGTCGGCGCCGCCGCACATCTTCTGGCGCTACCTGCCGATGCACCTCCTTCTCAACGTGGGCTCGATCGTCTCGTACGGCATCCGCGGGCACACGAAGACCCTGTTGAGGGCGAAGCGGGACGCTCTGCGCGGGCTTCCGGCGATGGTGCGCGCGCGGCGGTCGGTGATGGCATCGCGCGAGTTCGATCGGGCTCATTTCGACGCCGTCATGCGGCGTGGCGCTCGCACGCTCCTGAGCGAGACGCGCTCCTAGGCGAGCCCGGACGACCGCTGAGCGGTCGCAGCCGCGGGCTACGCCTTGGGAGCGCCGCGGATCAGCGCGTCGACCTCGTCGCGCGTGATCAGGCCGAGCGCGAGGACGAGGCCGGCGAAGACCGCGATCGCCACCACCGTTCCGAGGATGTCGCTGAATTGCGCGCAGAGAAGGCCGGCGCCCAGCGCGACGCCTCCGCTCGCCACGATCTTGGTGACGGAGCCGAGTGACGGGCTGACGTCGAGCCAGCGCCGGACGAAGAACACGAGCGTCAGCGCTCCGACAGCCTCGGTCGCGAGCGTGACGCCCGCCGACGCCTTGTAGGAGTACGTCGGCACGAGCGCGAGGTTGAGGACGAGGTTGAGCGTCAGGCCGGCCGCGACGATCGGAATCAGGCGGTGCTGCAGGCCGCGCGCGATCAGCGTCCACGACAGGATCATCCCGGTGAAGGTGAACGGGAGCGAGAGGACGAGGATGCGCAGCGGCACGACCGACGGGTGCGTAGGCCTCGCCGCCGAGCGCGCGCACGAGATCGGGCGCGAGAACGACGGTGCCCACCGCGATTGCGATCGAGACGACGAGCAGGAGGTCGGCTGCCCGGGCGATCTGCAGCGCTCGGCGGTCGCGATCGGCCTCCTCACGGACGAGCAGGGGGAAGATGGCGAAGGTGATGAAGGCGCCGATCGGGATCGCCGCCTCCATGAAGCGATAGGCAAGCCCGTAGATCCCGACCGCGTGCGAGTCCTGGAGGAGCGCGAGCACGAGCGCGTCGAGCCGGTAGCTCGCGAGCCCGAGGATCATCACGACGCCGAGCGGCGCCGCGTCGCGCAGGAGCCGTCGCCACGTCGCCGGGTGGAACGTGGGGACGATCGGGAACGAGAGGCGGTGCACGGCGACGAGGCCGACGATGACCGCCACGAGGTAGCCGGCCGGGAGCGCGAACGCGGCTGCGACGAGCCGCCGGTCGGCGTTCTCGGACGTCACGATCAGCGCGGCCGCCACGAACACCGCGAACGTGACCACGCGCGCCGTGAGATCGAGCACGACCGCGAGCCGGAAGTCGAGCCGGGCCTGGAGCGCGGTCGGGATCGTCAGGTTGACGCCCGCGAGGACCATCGCGATCGTGGTGAGGATCACGGCCGACGAGCGGAGTCTCGCTGTGGGGGTAGAGCGCGAAGATGACGAGGGCGATCACCGCCGCAGCCGAGGAGAGCACGAGCCGGAGCCCGATCAGCGAGGCGAAGACGTCCTCCGGCCGCTCGCCGCTCGCGAACCAGCGAATCGCGGTGCCGTTGAGCCCGAACTCCGACAGCGAGGCGCCGATCAGGAGGAAGACGGTGAGGACGGTGAAGCGGCCGTAGTCGTCGACTCCGAGGAAGCGCGTGAGGACGATCGTGCTCGCTGCGGTGAGCGCGATCGCGCCGACATGGCCCCCGATCTGGAGGGCCGAGCTGCGGAGCACGGCGGGCGCATGGGAGCCCTCGCCGGCTGCGACGGGGGCGGCGGGATCGGGAAGTGGCTGGATCTCGGAGTTCATGCGCCGCACGGGAGCATAGGTATCGATGATCATGGCGCCGATGGCGGAGATCCCGCAGTCAGAGCCCGTTGCCGTGGTCGTCCTCTCCTGGAACGGCAAGGACGACACGCTCCTGTGTCTCGCCTCGCTCGCGGGGGTCGACTACGCACCGCTCGAGGTGATCGTCGTCGACAACGGCTCGAGCGACGGCAGCCCCGAGGCGGTGGAGGCCGAGTTTCCCGAAGCCGTCGTGATCCGGATGGGCCGGAACGCCGGCTTCTCCGGTGGCGTCAACGCGGGGATCGAGGCGGCGATCGAGCGCGGCGCGGCCGCGGTGCTGCTGCTCAACAACGACATGGTGGTCGAGCCGGGCTTCCTCGGGCCGCTCGTCGCCGCGCTCGAGCCCGGCGTCGCGGCGGCGTGCAGCCAGATCCTCTTCGCCGAGTCTCCCGATCGCGTCTGGTACGCGGGAGCGACATTCCGGCCGCGGCGCGGCCATCACGGCCGCAACATCGGCTTCGGCGAGCCACCGCTACCCGCGTCGGCGCCGCCCTACCCGGTCGACTGCGCCTGCGGCGGGGCCATGCTCATGTCGCGCGAGGCCATCGACGAGATCGGCCTCTTCGACGAGGAGCTGTTCGCCTACCGCGAGGATCTCGACTGGTCGCTCCGCGCCGCCCGCGCGGGCCGGCGGGTGGTCGTGGTGCCGGCGAGCATCGTCCGGCACCGGATCTCGGCCTCGACCGGTGGGGAGTCCTCGCCCACGTCGCTCTACTACGACGTGCGCAACGGCCTCGTCGTCTCGGAGCGCTACGCGCCGCTCGGACGCGTCGGCACCTCGCTCCGCCGTGCCGAGTCGGTCCTGGCGCACCTGGCGCAGGGCGCGATGTCCCATCGTCGCGTCGAGGCGACGCGTGCGGTGCTGGCCGGCTGGCGCGATGCGCGGCGCCGGCGCCTCGGCCGCCGGACGTTGTAGGGTCGCGCCGATGAGCGGGATGCTCCATCGCGACCCGGGCCTGTGGTTGATGCTCCACCTGCGACCTCCGGGCGATCGCACGGGCGATCGCAAGGGGCACTGCTCGGTCTGCGGCAGCGATGCGCGCTTCGTCCGCAACAGCTGGATGCTCCCGGCGGAGTTCGCCCGCTCGTGGCCGAAGGGATTCGTCGACCGCGAGAGCCTCCTCTGCTCGGCGTGCGGCTCGAGCGCCCGCGTGCGTGGCGTCGGCGACGCGCTCGTCGCCCTCTACGGCACGGGCGGAGCGTCCGTCGCAGACCTGGTCGAGGAGGATTCCTTCCGCTCGCTGCGCATCGCCGAGCTCAACGCGATCGGACGCATGCACGCGGTGCTGCAGCGGCTTCCCGACCTGACCTACGCCGAGTACCCGGAGGAGGACGTCATGGCGCTCTCGTACGCCGACGCGTCGTTCGACCTCGTCCTCACCTCCGACACGCTCGAGCACGTGGAGGATCCGATGAAGGGGCATGGAGGAGATCCGGCGCGTCCTGCGCCCGGGCGGCCGCCACGTCTTCACGGTGCCGATCAAGCCGGAGCTCGCGACGTCGCGGTCGCGCAACGGGCAGGCGCCCGAGTACCACGGCCGCGGTGGCGGGCCGTTCTCGCTCGTGACCCGCAAGGCGGACATGCTGGCCCACACCGACTTCGGCACCGATCTTCCCGACTGGCTCGACCGGGCCGGATTCGCCTGCGAGGTCTTCGGCTCGGGGATCGACTCCGTCTTCGTGGCGCAGGCGATCTAGGCTCGGGCGGCCGACGCCCGGCGCCGGCCGCCGCGCGCGCGAGCTCCCACACGAGGGCCGCCCGCCGCCGCACCTGCTGCACCGGCTGGAACCGGCGCTCGAACCCGGTCGCGTTGTCGTCGTGCCGGCGGTAGAGCATCGTCGTCACCGGGACGAAGGCGGTGGTGCCGATCCGCTCGCAGAGCTGCCCGAGCCAGATGTCGTGCATGTCGACGGCGGCCGGGAACGGCAGCGCCACGTCGAGGAGATCGCGGCTGAAGGCCATGCAGCACCCCAGGTAGCGGTTCGCCCAGATGTTCTTCACGAACCCCGGCCCGGCGTGGAGCTTCGCCTGCACCGATGGGTAGACGACGCGCTCGTCCTCGTCGACGATCCGCGCGTCGAGTACCACCAGGTACGGGCGGGCGCTCTCGCCGGCGAACAGCTCGCGGACGAGCGGAAGCTTGTTCGGGAGCCAGACGTCGTCCTGGTCGGCGAGCACGATCGTCTCGCCCGCTGCGTGCCGAACGGCGTGCTCGAAGTTGCGCAGCGGGCTGTGGAACGCGTTTCCCGTCGAGGATGCGGATGCGCGGGTCGGCGAACGCGCGCACGAGCGCCACGGTCTCGTCCGTCGAGCCGTCGTCCGAGACGACGAGCTCGTCACCGGGCTCGAGCTGCTCCAGGATCGTCGCGACCTGGCGCTCGACGAAACGGGCGCCGTTGAAGGTGGCCATGCAGACCGAGATCACGCGACGATCGTACTGGCGTCCGGCCCGCGTTGCCGGGCCGGGAGGCCCGGTCGCATCGGGCGGCGGGGCTACAATCGCCCGATGCCTGACGGCCCTGTAGACGCGGACTCGAGCACGGGCGAAGCCGTCACCGCCACGGTCGACGTCGACGCGCTCTTCCAGAGCCTGCGCGAGCAGGTGCGCCTCTCCGGGGCCGATCCCGCAGGCGGCGGAGACCCTGCCGACCGGCGCGCCGCGCGTGACGAGGCCGAGCGGCTCTGGCCCGTCTCGGCCGACCGCTCGCTGCGCCTCCGGCCCGGCGTTCGCGGCGGCCTCGGCACTCCCGTCAAAGCGGTGCTGCGCAAGCTGATGCGGTGGTACGTCGAGCCACTCGCGTACGACCAGCGCTCGTTCAATGCCGCCGCGCTCCGGCTCGTCGACGATCTCCAGGAGCAGGTCGACAGGTTGCAGGCAGAGCTCGCGGCATTGCGTAACGAGAAGGGGTAGCCGCGATGCGCATTGCCGTGTGCAGGCCTCAGGTGCCCTTCGCCTACGGCGGCGCCGAGATCTTCACCGACACGCTGGTCGAGCAGCTGCGCGCGCGGGGGCACGAGGCGGAGATCGTCTCGGTCCCGTTCAAGTGGTACCCCGGCACCCAGGTGCTGACCCAGGCGTTCACGTGGCGCCTGCTCGACCTCACCGAGAGCGACGGGAGGCCGATCGACATGGTCGTCGCGACGAAGTTCCCGTCGTACGTCGTGCGCCACCCCGAGAAGCGGGTCTGGCTGGTGCACCAGTTCCGGCAGGCCTACGAGCTCGACCGCACCTCGCTGGGGCAGTTCTCCGAGAGCGCCGAGGACCGGGCCGTGCGCCGCAAGGTGCAGGATCTCGACCGCGTCGCGCTCGGCGAGGCGAGCCGCCTGTTCGCGACCTCCGGCAACGTCGCCGGCCGGCTGCAGCGCTCGACGGGGCTCGTCGCCGAGGTGCTGCCCCATCCCGGGCAGGAGCTCGCCTACCACGACGACGGCCACGGGGACTTCGTCCTCTCGGTCAACCGGCTCGATCGCGCCAAGCGCGTCGACCTGCTGATCGAGGCAGCCGCGCTCGAGCCCTCGCTCCAGGTCGTCGTCGTCGGCGAGGGGCCGGACAGCGACAGGCTGCGGCAGCTCGCGGCCGACCGCGGCGTCAACGGCCGGGTCCGCTTCGCGGGGCGCGTCGACGCGACCGAGCTGGCCGACCTCTACGCCACGTGCTTCGCCTCCTACTACGCGCCGGTCGACGAGGACTTCGGCCTCGGGCCGTACGAGTCGTTCCTCTCCGGCAAGCCGGTGATCACGGCGACCGACGCCGGCGGGCCGCTCGACGTCGTCCACGACGGCTCGACCGGCCGCGTCGTCGATCCCGATGCGGCCGCGGTGGCCGCCGCCGCGGTGTGGCTGCGCGACCATCCCGAGCAGGCGGTGGCGTTCGGGCAGGCCGGCAAGGCGATTGCCCAGGGGGTCACCTGGGACACCTCGATCGGGCGGCTGCTCTCGTGAAGGTCGCGATCTTCAGCCCGATGCCGCCCGAGCGCTCGGGGATCGCCGACTACTCCGCGCTCCTCCTGCCCGCGCTGCGGGCGCGCTGCGAGGTCGTCGTCGTCAAGCGCGGCGCCAAGAGGCCGCCCCGCGGCACGGATCTCTGCGTCTACCACATCGGCAACAACCCGGACGCTCACGGCTGGATCGTTCAGGCGCTGCGGCGCACGCCCGGCGTCGTCGTGCTGCACGACTTCGTCCTCCACCACCTCGTCGCCGGCCTCACGATCGGCCGCCGCGACGGGCACGGCTACCTCGACGCGATGGAGCGGGAAGGCGGCGTCGTCGGGCGGCTGCTCGGCCACGCCGTGCTCGACAAGCGCATTCCGCCCCTGTGGGAGAACCGGCCGCAGGACTTCCATCTCGCAGGCGAGGTGCTCGGGCTCGCGACCGGGCTGATCGTTCACTCCCACTACGTCCACGACCGCGCCCGCGCGGCCGGGTACGCCGGGCCGATCTGGATCGTGCCCCATCCGGCATTCCCGGTCCCGACGGTGCCTGCGGTCGAGATCGCGGGCGACCCGCTCTTCGGCACGTTCGGCAACGTCAACTCGAGCAAGCGGGTGCCGCAGCTGCTCGAGGCGTTCGCGCGCGTCCGGCAGGAGCGGCCGGACGCCGGCCTGCTGCTCGTCGGCGCCACCTCGCCCGGCTTCGACCTCGACCGGCGGCTGCAGCGGCTCGGGCTCGACAGCGGCGGCCTCGTGCGCGAGGGCTTCGTGGACGAGACCCGGCTGTGGGGGCTGATGGAGGCATGCGACGTGCACGTCAACCTCCGCTCGCCGACGATGGGCGAGACGTCCGGCACGGCGATCCGGGCGCTCGCGCTCGGCAAGCCGCTCGTCGTCAGCGACGTCGGCTGGTTCGCGGAGCTGCCGGACGACGTGGCGCTGAAGGTGCCGGTCGACGACGACGAGGTCGACACGCTCGTGGCGGCGCTCGACCTGCTCGCGTCGCGCCCCGACGTCCGGGCGGCGATGGGCGCGGCTGCGCTCGAGCTTGCCCGCAGCGAGCACGACCTCGACCGCGTCGCCGACCTCTACGTTGCCGCGTTCGAGCTCGCAGCCGGCGGTGGCGCCGTCTCGGACGCGGTGCTGCGCGACGTGAGCAAGGCGGCTGCCGAGGTGGGGATCGAGCCCGGCTCCGACGAGGCGAGCATCGTCGCGTCTCGCCTCGGCGAGGTCGAGCTCGGTGGCTGACCGCCTGCAGGGCAGTGCCCGCCTGGGCGACGCTCGCCGCCATCGTCATCCTCTCCTTCGCCGTCCGGGCCTGGCTCGCCCGGGGCATGCTCGGCCCGTTCATCATGGTCGACGAGCTCATCTATTCGGAGATGGCGAAGAGCTTCGCCTCCGACCTGAGCTTCGCCGTCCGGGGCGTGCCCGGTCCGCGGCTACGGCGCCGTCTATCCCGATCCTGATCTCGCCCGGCATACGCGATCTTCGACCGGATCCCGGACGTCTACGCGACGGTCAAGACGATCAACAGCCTGGTCATGTCGCTCGCCGCCGTGCCCGCGTACCTCATCGCCCGGCGGGTCGTCGGCAAGTGGTCGGCGCTGCTCGCGGCGCTGCTCACGGTCGCCGTGCCGTCGATGGTCTACACGGCCACGGTGATGACGGAGAACGCCTACTACCCGGTCTTCCTGCTTGCCGCGCTCGCGCTCGTCGCGCTGCTCGAGCGGCCCTCGACGCTCAACCAGGTGCTCTTCTTCGCGGCGCTCGGGCTGGCGTACCTGACCCGGTCGCAGGCGATCGTGGTCGCCGCGGCGGCGGTGACGGCGCCGATCCTCCTCGCCCTCTTCCAGCGCGGCGCCTTCCGGTCGACGATCTGGGCGTACCGCTGGCTCTACGCGACTTCGTCGGCGGCGCGGTGCTCGTCGTCGTCGCCCAGACCGCGCGCGGGATGCCGCTGAGCTCGCTGCTCGGCTCGTACGCGGTGATCGTCAGCGACGGCAACTACGACCTCGGCAAGGCGGCGCACTTCGTCGTCTACCACGCGGCGGAGCTCGATCTCTACCTCGGGCGTCATCCCCGTCGCGGCCGCGATCGTGCTCACCGCCCGGGCGCGCTCGCTCGACCGGGCGCTGCAGGTGCTGCTCGCGTCCACGATCACCCTCGCCGTTCTGGACGCTGGTCGTCGTCGGCACCTTCGCCTCGCGGTTCGCCGACCGGATCCAGGAGCGCAACACGTTCGCGGTCGCGCCGCTGTTCCTGATCCTCCTGCTCGCCTGGGTCGAGCGGGGAGCGCCGCGGCCACGGGTCGTCGCGAGCGCGGCGGCGGCGGCTGCCGCGCTGCTGATCCTCGCGATCCCGTTCGACCGCTTCGTCACCACCTCGGCGGTCTCGGACACGCTGATGCTCCTGCCGTGGTGGGCGATCCAGCTCCACTGGCACATCACGTGGCTGATGTGGCTCGCCTTCCTCGGCGCCGTCGCCTTCGCCGCGGCGTTCCTCTTCCTGCCGCGTCGCGTCGCCCTGGCGCTGCCGCTGATCGTGCTCGTCTACTGGCTCGTCGCGGCGAAGCCGATCTGGTACGGGCCGTACCCCTACGGCGTCAAGCAGGCGGGCGCGGGCGCGCTCTTCCAGGGCATCCGCGGCGTCCGAGCGGGACTGGATCGACCGCGCCGTGCCGGCGGGCGCGGACGTCGCCGTCCTCTGGACGAGCCGCAGCGACCGCTTCACGGTGAACCAGAACGAGTTCTTCAACCGCAGCGTCGGCCAGGTCTACTACACCGTGCGCCCGACCGATGGTGGCGATCGCGGAGCTGCCCGTCGCGGTCGACAAGCGGACGGGCACCGTGCGCCTCGCCGACGGGAGCGCAGTGCGCCCCGGCTACCTGCTGACGGACGGCTCCGTCGAGCCGGACGCCGATCCCGGTCGCCCACGACCCGGCGCTCGGGATGACGGTCTGGAAGGTCAACGGGCCGCTCGTCCTCGCGAAGACGCGCATCACCGGCATCTACCCGAACGACACGTGGTCCGGCCCTCGCGTCACCTGGTCGCGGGAGCACTGCCGCGGCGGCTCCCTCACCGTCTCGCTCTCGGGCGACGCGCAGCTGCTGCCCGACGGCAACACCGTGTCGACGCCCGCCGGCGCGCAGCGTCCACGTCGTCCCCAACAAGGCGGCCTCCCTCCGCGTCCCGCTCACCCCGCGCGGCGGCACCTGCACGGTCGTCTTCAACATCGCGCCGACCGCCGTGCCGAGCGAGGTGATCCCGGGGAGCAAGGACGACCGGCGAGCTCGGGGTGCACTTCAACGCGTTCGCCTACCGGCCGTGAGAATCGCCTTCGACGTCAGCCCGCTCTCGCATCCGGCGACGGGCGTCGGCAACTACATCCGCGGCACGCTCGCCGGCATGCGCGAGGCCGCCGGCGGCGAGCACGAGCTCGTCGCGTTCGCGCCGACGAGCCTGCGCGGCCCGGCGCGCATCCGGGAGGCGCTCGCCGGGCTCGACGTCGAGCTGCGCACGTGGCCGCTGCCCGCGTCGCATGCGATCCGCACCGCCTGGAGCATCGCCGGCCACCCGGCCGCGGAGCGGCTCCTCGGCCCGTTCGACGTGCTCCACTTCACCGACTGGATGTACCCACCCCAGCGGGCCGGGGTGCGCGCGACGACGATTCACGATCTCGTGCCTGTTCGCTTCCCCGAATGGACGACCAAGCGAACGCAGTCCATGCACGGCCGCAAGTACGCGAACGCCGCCAGGACCTGCGACGTCATCTTCGTCAACTCGGCCTTCACGGCCGGCGAGACGACGGAGCTGCTCGGCGTCGAGCCGGCAGCGGATTCGCATCGCTCCGCCGGGCGTCAAGGACGTGTTCACCGCGACCGGCCCCGCTGCCGAGCTCGGCGCGCCCTACATCCTCACGGTGGCCACGCTCGAGCCGCGCAAGAACCTCCAGGCGCTCGCCGACGCGCATCGGCTCCTCGGCGGCGACATCCTGCTCGCGGTCGCCGGCGGCGAGGGCTGGGGCGAGCAGCCGGAGCTCGACGACCCGCGGGTGCGCCGGCTCGGGTTCGTCTCCGACGAGGAGCTCGCGGGCCTCTACCGGGGGGCAGCCGTCGCGGTGTACCCCTCGCGGTTCGAGGGCTTCGGGATGCCGATCGTCGAGGCGATGGCGTGCGGCACCGCCGTGGTGGCGTCGTCGCACGCGTCGATGGACGAGGCAGCGGGCGACGTCGCGGTGCGCGCCGACCCCGACGATCCCGCCGCGATCGCAGCCGCGATCGAGCAGGCGATCGCCGAGCGCGAGCGCCTGATCCCGCTCGGGATCGCGCACGCCGCCCGGTTCACCTGGCGGGCGGCCGGCGAGGCGATGCTCGCGGGCTACGAGGCGGCGCGGTGAAGGTCGCGTTCGACGTCTCCCCGCTCGCCCAGACCGGCGCCGGCACGGCCCGCGTCGTGCAGGGCATCTCGCGCGCGCTCGAGGGCAGGCCGGAGCTCGAGCTCCTGCCGGTCGGCTTCGACGGTCACGGGCGCGCGGCGACCGTCGTCCGCGACCTCGCGTGGTACCCGTTCGGCATCGCGCACGAGGCGCGGTCGGCGGACGTGCTCCATTGCACGACGATGCGCGGGCCGCTGCGCACGCAGCTTCCCGTGGTCGTCACGGTCCACGACTGCGCCTTGCTCCGGCACCCCGACGCCTTCCCGCCCTGGCACCGGCACACGGGTCGCGTTGCGCTTCGCCACGGCGTGAGGAGCGCCGACGCGGTCGTCGCCGTCTCGGCGTTCACGCGTGACGAGCTCGTCGAGCTGCTCGACGTTCCGGCGGAGCGCATCCGCGTCGTCCCGAACGGGCTCGAGCCGGTCTTCACCCGGACGGGGCCGCGGCGGCCGGTGACTACGTGCTCGCCGTCGGCACGCTCGAGCCGCGCAAGAACCTCGGCCGCGCGGTCGAGGCGGCGAAGCGGGCGAGCGTCGAGCTGCGGGTCGTGGGGGCGCCGGGCTGGGGTGGGGTCGAGGTACCCGGCTGGGCCGGGCGCGTCGACGACGAGGAGCTCGCTGCGCTCTACCGGGGCGCGCGGTGCCTCGTCTTCCCGTCCCTCTACGAGGGCTTCGGGCTGCCGGTGATCGAGGCGATGGCGTGCGGGACGCCGGTCGTCACGTCGCGGGGCGGCGCGACGGAGGAGGTCGCGGGCGGCGCGGCCGTGCTCGTCGACGCGCTCGACCCGGATGCGATCGCCGCCGGCATCGCCGAGGCCGAAGCGAGGCGCGACGAGCTGCGGCAGCTCGGGCTCGAGCGTGCGCGTGCGTTCACGCTGGTCGCACTCCGCCGATCTCGCTCGAGGCGCTCTGGCGGGAGCTCGCATGAGCGATCCGCTCGTCGTCGTCGACGCCGACGTGCTCGGCCGCCACCGCACCGGCGACGAGACCTACGTCCTCAACCTGCTCCGCGAGCTGCCCGAGCCCGCCGCGGCCGCGGGGCTGCGCATCGCCGCCGTGACGCGGCATCCCGAGCTCGTCCCGGCGGGGATCGAGGCGATCGAGCTCGCGACCTCGAGCCAGGAGCTGCGGATGGCCTGGTCGCTGCCGCGGCTGCTCCGGCGGCGTCGGCGCCGACCTCGTGCACACGCAGTACACGCTGCCGCTGCGCTGCCCGTGCCCCGGCGTCGTCACGATCCACGACCTCTCCTTCGAGCGCGGCGCCGCGATGATGAGCCGCCGCGACCGGACTGGTCTTCCGCCGCACCGTCCCGCGCTCGGCGCGCCGCGCCGCCCGCGTGCTGACCGTCTCCGAGCGCTCGCGCCGCGATCTCGTCGAGCTCTACGGGCTGCCCGAGTCGTCGATCGTGGTGACGCCGAACGGCGCCGACCCGGTCTTCCGCCCGGGCGACGGTGGCGCCCGCGACTACGTCCTCTCGGTCGGCGCGATCCAGCCGCGGAAGAACCAGCTCGCGGCGCTCGAGGCGGCCCAGGAGGTCGGGCTGCCGCTCGTCGTCGTCGGGCCCGAGAAGGACGCCGTCGACGGCCGGCCGAGCTCCGCAAGCGCGGGGCCACGCTCCGCGGCTACGTCGAGATCGAGGAGCTCGCCTCGCTCTACCGCGGCGCCGCGCTGCCTCGTGCAGGCGTCCCTCTACGAGGGCTTCGGCCTGCCGGTGCTCGAGGCGATGGCGAGCGGCACGCCGGTCGTCACGGTGCGCGACGAGGCGCTGCTCGAGGTCGCCGGCGACGCCGCCGTTCTCGTCGCCGAGGGCGGGCTCGCGGACGGCATCCGCTACGCGCTCGAGCACCGCGACGAGCTCGCCGCGGCCGGGCTCGAGCGGGCGCGGATGTTCTCGTGGCGCTCGGCGGCCGAGCGCACGGTCGAGGTCTACGCGGAGGCGCTCGGCCGATGAGCGTCTCCGCCGTCGTCGTCTCGCACGGCCATGCGGCCGAGCTCGAGCGCTCGCTCGCCGGCGCTCGTGCCGCAGGTCGACGAGGTCGTCGTGATCGCGAACCTCCCCGGCTCCGTCGGCAGCAGCTCCCGCCCGGCGTCCGCGTGATCGAGAACGCGCGGCCGCGGCGCGCTGGCCGCCAACGTCAACGCCGGCATCGCCGCGACCTCGGGCGGCGTATGTCCTGTTCTCGAATCCCGACGCCGTCCCGCGACGACGGTGCCGTCGCCGAGCTCGTCGCGTTCATGGACGCGCACCCGCGCTGCGGCATCGCCGGCCCCCAGATCCGCTGGCCCGACGGCACCTGGCAGCCGTCGCGCCGGCGCTTCCCGACGGTCGCCGGCACGATCGTCCGCCGCACGCCGCTGCGCCGCCTCTCCCCGCCCTACGAGAACCAGCGCGAGCACTACCTGCTCGACGAGGTGCCGACCGAGCCGGTCGAGGCCGACTGGATGCTCGGTGCGTTCCTGCTCCAGCGCCGGACGATGCTCGAGGAGATCGGCGGCTGGGATGCCGGCTACCGCCACTACGTCGAGGACATCGACCTCTGTTACCGGGCGATGCGGGCCGGCTGGGAGCGCTGGTACGTCCCGGCGGCGACGGTCACGCACGCCTACGCGGCGGTGATCGACAAGAAGTTCCTCTCCCGCCACACGCTCTGGCACCTGCGCGGCATGGCCCGGTTCGCGCGCAAGCACCCGGAGGCGCTCGCTCCGCGCTAGGAGTCAGGCACGTACGTGAAGGTCGACGACCGCTCCGAGCTGACGCGCATCGCCCGAGGTCGGGTCGATCTCGGCGGGTGAGAATGTCGGGTCGATGTTCACCTCCGACGCGCCAGGGAGACGGTGGAGTCGGAAGGACGAAGGTCTTCGTCCTCGACATGAGTGGATGACCCCGTAGGCTCGACTCGTGACGGTGCCGATCGTGGGCTGCCCGTTCGACGAGATCGCGACCGGCCCCGACCCGGATCAGCACCGTGCTGCGAATCGTCCTTGCCGCACCAGGAGTCGCCTGAGGTCTACGCGTACGCGCCCGTGCGTGCCGGGCGGGACGTCGTACTGGGTGTAGCTCGCAAACGGCCCCATCCAACCGTCGGGATAGACCCCTGTCTGGGCCGTTCGGAGCTGCAGCCGTCCGTCGAGCCTGAACAGCGTGTAGTCACCCGACCGGGTCTCCGAGCGATTGACCGGCGATGTCCACGCCAGGGGTGACGAGCGACGAAGCCCGTGTCGGGGTCGTGAGCGTCCCGTCGGGCTTCTTGAGGTCGGGCGTCGCGGTTGCGCCTGGACCCGGTGCGGTCCCGTCGAGCGACCACACCTTCGTCAGCGAGCGGTTCCAGAACTCGAGCAGCCACACCGGATTTGGATCCTTGATGGACTGGCCGAGGAACGTCACCGACCCTCCCTGAGTCGAGCGGTCGAGCCAGTTCGCGGGCTTCGGAAGGGTCGCGTAGTAGCTGCGCGGAGAAGAGGCTCTCGCCGTGCGCTGCGTAGACCTCGGCGGTCCCGGTCCAGGCCAGCGTCAAGGCTGCGATCGTCGCCGTGACGGCGAGGCGCGAGCCGCCGTGAGCGAATCCGAGGAGACGAGTGCCAGAGCTGCGGTCGCCATGATCGTGACGGTGACGAGCGCGTGCTCGATCGTGTCGGCAGGCCACCGGAAGATCCGGTTCGCGAGCGCGATGATCGCGAGACCGTGCGCCTCGTAGTTCGGATACTGCGTCAGCGAGTACGGAGTCGTGCGGACGAGATAGAGCACGAAGCATCCCGGCGGCGACGACCGCCCACCACCGGCCGCCACGTCGCTCGAAGAACAGCGCTGTTCCCGCGAAGAGAAGC
Source organism: uncultured Thermoleophilia bacterium (assembly GCA_963751875.1). Classification (GTDB taxonomy): domain Bacteria; phylum Actinomycetota; class Thermoleophilia; order Gaiellales; family Gaiellaceae; genus Gaiella. Next base: position 77,283 of record CAVVWG010000017.1, on the reverse strand, counting down.
GGGACGAGGAAGATGAGGTTGCGCTCGAGCGTCAGGTTCGCGAAGACGGTCGAGAGGTAGGCGGCCTTGACGGCCGTATAGACGCCGAAGCACACCACGGAGACGATCGTCACGAAGGCGAGCGCGAAGGTGCCTGGTCGAGCGGCCTCGTCCTTTGGTCGCACGACGGAGGCGAGCCCGCCACGACGGGCACGACCCCGAGCCCGATCGCGAGGGCACCGGCAGCCCAGCAGGCCGAAGTCGAGCATCCGACCCTCGTAGAAGGTTGTGGCGATGTACCAGGATTGGGATCGATGGGCGATGTACGCGCCGCAGGCGAGGAGCACACCGATCGCGAGTGTCACCGTTCCGACCCAGTCTCCGCGCGTCCACGCGCGTCTGAACGCGGTCATGCGCGCGCCGCGCCACACCAGCGCCAACCCGGCAGCCCCGAAGATGGGGAACAGCACCGCGAGCTGATCCTTCGCGACCAATCCGACAACGCATGCGGCGACGGCCAGCGCCGCCCCTCGTCGGGTTGGACGCGCGAGCCAGCGTGTGATCAGGAACAGCGCCAGCGTTGCGGCCGGATATGCGGTCGGTTCCTTGACGAGGATCGGCGCGTACGCGAGCGCCGGCGAGAGCCCCGTCCCGGCGGCGGCGAACAGCGCCCAACGATGTCCGACCACGAGCCGCGCGAGCCCGTAGGCGGGAAACACGGCCGCCGCCATGATGAGCGCACCGAACGCCTTGATCAGCGAATACGCGGTTGGAACGTCATTGACCCACCAGAACGGTGCGCTCAGGTACGCGGCGAGCGGCGCCAGGCCATGGATCGACTGGCCGCGAAGAGTCGCGTGACCGGTTGCCGCGAACGACCGCGCGAGCTGCGTCATCTCGATCTCGTCGGTGAAGATGGTCGGAGACGGGTGGTTCGACGCCTGCCACAACGCGAGCCCGGCGGTCACCGCGTAGACGGTCAGTAGTGCAAGCCACTCCGGTCGGAGGCGACGCCGACGATCACCCGCTCGACTCACTCCGCTGCGACCTCGGTCGCCTGTGCGAGTGGTTCGAGCCGGCGAGACATGAGCGTGCACGTTACCCCGGCGTCCGCGCACGCCGCGCCAAGCTGTGCGAGCCGCTCGTGAGGTGCGTCGGCGATGGTCACGATGACCTCGGAGGCATCCGTCTGCGAGAGCACCCGCTCGATCTCGTTGAGGGGGCCGAGCACGCGCTGCCCGGCAATGCGGCGCCCGCGAAGGGCGGAATTGTCGTCGAGGAATCCGACGATCCGGAGGCCCGGCGTCTCGCGCGCTTCTCTCGCGTAGCTGCGACCGAGCCGTCCGGCCCCGACGATGATCACACGTGAGGTCGTGGGCTCGCTCCTGCCGCCATCCCGCCATTCGATGACAGCCCTGAAACCGAGGCGGGCACCGCCGACCAGAACCGTTGCGAAGATCGCATCGAGGAGAAACACCGACGGCGGGAACCCGGTCGAGCCGCGGATCGAGTCGACGATGGCCCAGGAGAGGCACGCCGACACAGCGCACGCGACAGCGATCACCAGCTCGTCGGTGGTTGCGGCGTAGCGCCAGACCCGTCGGTAGATGCCCCCGAGGACGAAGCAGAGATACCTGGTACCGAGGACGACCGGCAACGCGGCGAGAAACGCCGCGCGCTGGACGTCGTTGCCCAACCCCCCGACGATGACGTAGTAGGCGGCGAAGAACGAGCCGCACATGAGGGCGAAGTCGACGACGATCTCGATCAACCGCCGCGGCGCGAGGAGCGCCCGTCGCAGCGTTGGCTGAGGGCCGTCTCCGGCGGCATGCTCCCGCAACTCGGTCAGGAAGTTTCCGAACTGGACGAGCAGAACCACGCTGACGAGGACGCCGATCGCCGTCACCCGGCCGTTGTCGAGAACGTTGTAGGCGAGCCCCGTGGCCCCGAGCGCGACAGCGACGATCGCGAGCAGCCCCACGGCCTCGCGCTCCGAGAGACCGTAGTAGACGAGACGATGCGAGGTGTGGTCCTTGCCGCCCTGGGTGACCGGCCGCCGCTCGAGGACACGCATGATCGTCACGAGCGTCGTGTCGAGGATGGGGATGGCGAGGACGATCAAGGGCAGGAGGACCGTTGCGACGGTCGTACCTGCTGCCGTCCAGCTTGCCGCCAGTCCCATGCAGGCCAGCCCGAATCCGAGCAGCTGGCTGCCTCCGTCTCCCATGAATACCGCCGCCTCTTGGCCGCTACGGATGTTGTACGGCAGGAAGCCGAGGCAGGCGAATCCGAGCGAGAGAGACAGGACGATGACGAGGACGTTGTCGTGTACCGCCGCGCTGTCGATCGCGAAGTACGCACAGGCAACCGTGGCCAGCGTTGCGGCGAGGCCGTCCATGTTGTCGAGGAGATTGAACGCGTTCGTGATCCCCACGAGCCAGGCGATCGCAAGCGCCACCGCCACGATGTCATTCGTGAAGAGCTCCACGTGAAGCCCCGATGCGATGACGATTGCAGCGGCCGCGAACTGGCCCAGCAGCTTGGCGACCGGAGGGAGGCCGTACGCATCGTCGAGGAGCCCGAACACGAAGATCACCGTGCAGCCGCCGACGACGCCGAACAGCTCTTCCGTCGGATCGATCGCTCCGACCAGTAGTGCGGCCGTGACCCCGGCCAGGAATCCGACGTAGATCCCGACTCCCCCGAACGTGGGCGTCGACGAGCCGTGCCAGCGCTCGCTGCTCGGCTCCGCAACGAGCCGCCTCCCGAGCGCCGAGGTCTGAAGCGCGCGGATGACGAAGAAGGCGATCGGCGCCGCAGCGATGGCGACGAGTGCGTTCACGGCCTGGGGATGGCGGACGCGTGTGGCATCGACCCGGGAAGCCTAACCCCCGACCAGGGCGGACACGGTGCGCGGCAACACTCCCCGTACAATCCCGCGGTGGCCGTCTACGCCGATCTGTTCCGCTACCGCGAGCTGTTCGCGAGTCTCTTCCAGCGCGATCTTCGCGCGAAGTACAAGGGATCGGCCCTCGGGCTCCTGTGGACGCTCGCGCTGCCGGTGACGCTGATGCTCGTCTACCTCGTCGTCTTCTCGGTGTTGCTGAACTCGCGGGCGACGGATGTCGACCACTACTGGCTGTTCCTCCTCTGCGGCCTGCCGCCGTGGGTGTTCTTCGCCAATTCGCTGCAGTCGTCCGCGCGCAGCCTGCTCGAGAACGCGAGCCTGATCCGCAAGGTGCGCTTCCCGCGCCAGCTCGTACCGCTCTCGATCGTCGCGACGCAGCTCGTCGCGTTCGCGGTGATGACGGCGATCGTGCTCGTGCTCTCGATGATCGTGCTGCCCGACTCGCGCGCGACGGCGTGGCTCGTGATCCCGATCGGAGCGGTGATCGTGCTGTTCGTCTCTGGCCTGTCACTCGCAGTCGCCTCGGCAAACGCGATCTACCGGGACATCGAGTATCGTCGTCACCGCGCTCCTGCTGCCGCTGTTCTTCCTCACGCCCGTCCTCTACAGCCTCGACAACCTTCCGGAGGCCGCCGACGCGCATCCGTGGCTCGTCGACCTGATCCGGTGGGGCAACCCGCTGACGCCGCTCGTCGAGTGCTTCCGGGCGCCGCTCTTCCTCGGCGAGGTGCCCTCGACCGCCGACCTGATCTACCTCGTCGTCGAGACGATCGTGGCCCTTGCGCTCGGCGCGTTCGTGTTCACGTCGGTCGACGACCGGATCGCCGCGGAAGTGTGACGGCCACCCTGCCGTCGAACAGCCCATCGTCACCGGCGTAGGCCGGGAGCCCGAGGTGGGTCGTGGGCTCGATCCCGGCGAGGAGTGACGGCAGCAGTAACGGTCGGTCGAAACGGGGGTTCCGGCCGCCACCGCCGCGCCAGGGCTCGAGCTCGCGGTCGCGGCCGGTGGCGGTCAACGCTGTCCCGACTGCTGCCCAGCCCTCGACGTGCGCGTCGAGGACGATTCGCGACCACTCGGGTGGCGGAATCGCGCCGGCAACGAGATGCGCGACCGCTGCGGCATGCTCCACGCGTGCCAGCGGCTCTTGCTGCGCGGCGAGCGCAGCGCTCGTGGCGGGATCCGGGGTGCCGTGCACCTCGACTGCGAGCGTTCTGGCGTCGATGCGTGGCACGACCTCGATCTCGAGCTCGAGGGGCGTGCCACCGACCTCCGCGAACCAGAACCTGTTCTCCTCGACGAGATCGAACGCGAGCCGGTAGCCGCCCGGAGGACGGGGTGCGGTGACCTCGAGCTCCAGCTCGATCCGCTCGCCGGGGCCGACGGCATGGGCGAGCGGCGTTCGGGGGCCGTCCCACACGATCGGGTTGCCGAGCCGATCGAGCCAGTGGAACGACGCCTGCACCCCCTCCTTGCCGTGGGAGCGCCAGGTCGCCGTGCCGGCGTTCTCGAGTGAGACCCGTGCCGTCACGGTCGTGCCGGCGCGCGGAGGCTCGAGCGACCAGGCGAGCCAGCGGGGTGCCAGCGGCCCTTTCGTGACGCGGTGCTCGCCGACGAGGTTCACGATGGGGGCTACTCTAGTTGGGTGAGCGAGCCGCTTCTCGTGCGCGCCGCGCGGCGCGAGGAAGTCGAGCGGACCCCGGTGTGGTTCATGCGCCAGGCGGGCCGGTCGCTTCCGGAATATCGCGCTATCCGCGAGCAACACGCATTCTTCGATGTCGCGCATACGCCCGAGCTGTGCGCGGAGGTGACCCTGCAGCCGGTGCGCCGCCACGACGTCGACGCGGCCGTGATGTTCGCGGACATCATGACCCCGGTGCTCGGGATGGGGATCGACGTCAGGCTCGTCGAGGGCGTGGGGCCGGTGATCGACGAGCCGATCCGCACCATGGCCGACGTCGAGCGCCTGCGCGTGCCCGATCCCGAGGAGGCGTTCGCGCCGGTGCTCGAGGCGGTGCGGCTCGTTCGCGCTGCGCTCAGGCCCGATCAGGCCGTCGTCGGCTTCTGCGGCGGGCCCTTCACGGTCGCCGGCTATCTCGTCGAGGGGAAGCCGAGCCGCGAGTTCGCGCTCACGAAGAGCCTCATGCTCGGCGAGCCCGAGGTCTGGCACGCGCTGCTCGAGAAGCTCTCCGAGACCTTTGCGCTGTACGTCGCCGCCAAGGCACGCGCCGGCGCGGATGTGATCCAGCTGTTCGACTCGTGGGTCGGCGCTCTCTCGCCCGCCCACTACCGCGAGTACGTGGCGCCGCACTCGGCGCGGGTGCTCGCCGCGGTCGACGTGCCGACGATCCACTTCGGCACCGGCTCGGCCACCCTGCTCGAGGAGATGGCCGAAGCGGGTGGCGACGTGATCGGGCTCGACTGGCGGATTCCGCTCGACACCGGCTGGGCGAAGGTGCCCGACCGGGCCGTGCAGGGCAACCTCGATCCGGCCGTCCTGCTCGCTCCGTGGCCGGTGGTCGAGGCGGAGGCGCTCGACATCCTCGACCGCGCAGCCGGGCGGCCGGGCCACATCTTCAATCTCGGCCACGGCGTCTTCCCGTCGGTCGACCCGGACACGCTGACCCGGCTCGCCGCACTCGTCCGCGAGCATGCGCCCGAGCGAAGCGCGGCGACCGTGAAGGAGCTCGCGTGAGTCTCGGCGCGATCTCCGCGGACGGCGTCTCGCGCCGCTTCCGCGTCCATGCCCGCGAGACGCGCACGCTGAAGGATCTCGTCACGTCCCGAGGGCGCACCGGCGGCGAGGACGTGTGGGCATTGCGCGACGTGTCGGCCGAGATCAGGCCGGGCGAGGCGGTCGGGCTGATCGGCCGCAACGGCTCGGGCAAGTCGACGCTGCTGCGCGTGCTGGCGGGGATCATCAAGCCGACCACCGGCACCGTCCGGGTCGAGGGCCGGATCGGCTCGCTGCTCGAGCTCGGAGCCGGCTTCCATCCCGACTTCACGGGCCGCGAGAACGTCTTCCTCAACGGCTCGATCCAGGGCCTGCGCCGCACCGAGATTCGCGAGCGCTTCGACGAGATCGTCGCGTTCGCCGAGGTGGAGCACGCGATCGACCGTCCCGTCCGCACCTACTCGAGCGGGATGGCGATGCGGCTCGGGTTCGCGATCGCCGCGTTCCTCCAGGCCGACGTGCTCCTCCTCGACGAGGTCTTCGCCGTCGGCGACGAGAACTTCCAGCGAAAGTGCTTCGGCATCATCGCGGCGTTCAAGAACCGGGGCGGCACGATCCTCTTCGTCTCCCACGACGCCCAGGCCGTGGAGCGGCTCTGCGAGCGCTCGATCCTCCTCTCGGCGGGCCAGAAGGCCTACGACGGGCCGACGCACGAGGCGATCGCGCGCTACCGGCGCCTGCTCGCCGACGACCTCGATCCGGCCGAGCGCAACGGAGGCCTCCACGAGTGGGGCACCGGCGAGGCCGAGATCACCGGCGCCCGGCTGCTCGACGCGAACGGCGTCGGCCGCGAGCAGTTCCTCGCCGGCGAGCCGCTGCGACTGGAGGTCGACCTGCGCGCGATCACGGTGGTCGAGCCGCCCCGACTTCACCTCGAGGTGCGCGACACGACCGGCCTTCTCGTCGCCGAGGACTCCGTCCTGACCTCGGCGCTCGGCTGGCCGGCCGGGCCGGGAGCGATGACGGCGACCCTCGACGTCGAACGGCCGTCGCTCGCCTTCGGCCGCTTCCGGATCCGGCTCGGGCTCGTGGGTGCGGACGGGCGCACGCTGCACCAGTTCGACGATGCGCTCGGGTTTCTCGTCTATCCGGACGGGGAAGAACGTGGGTTGGTCCATCTCGGAGGAACGTGGCAGGCCGGGGCGAATCAGGAGGTCCGATGAGCTACAAGACGTGCCCGGACTGGCCCGAGCTGATGGAGCTCGCGCCCGATCTGCAGTTCAAGCACATCTCCGTTGCGGATGCGCAGCTGCCCTTCGACGTGCTCTCGAAGATCTCGCATGTCTCGCTCGGTGAGATCGAGATGTGCGCCGACCTCGAGCACAACGTGTTCAACGGCGCCCACACCGACCCGCAGGTGGTGGCGGCTCTCGCCGGCACGCACTGGTTCGAGGTGCACGAGTGGGCGACCACGGGGCCCGGCGCCTCGCACTCGAGTCACGCCGCCTGACCCCGGCTGACGCTGCCTGACGCCGTGGGCCGCGCGTAGGCTCTCGGAGTGGCAACGGTCGTCGTCCCCTTCCGCTCGGGCGGGAAGAGCAGGCTCCCGGCCGCCGTTCGCGTCGACCTCGCGCTCGCGATGCTCGGCGACGTGCTCGAGGCGGCAGCCGCGCACGCAGCGCCTGTGCGGCTCGTCACCGACGACGCCGCGGCGGTCGAGATCGCGGCCGGCCTCGGGGTGGAGGTGATCGCGGATCCCGGCGGCGGCCAGGGAGCGGCGGTGCAGGCTGCGCTGGCCGGGGTCGACGGGGCGTGCCTCGTCGTCAACGCCGACCTCCCGTGCGCGACACCGGCAGCGCTCGCCCGGCTCGAGGCGCTCGCTCCCGCCCTCGTCGCCGCAGCGGACGGGACGACGAACGCGCTCGCGCTCCCCGAGCCCGCCTGGTTCGCACCTCTCTACGGCTCCGGCAGCGCCACCCGCTTCGCGGCCCTGGGCCTCGTCCCGGCTTCGATCCCCGAGCTCGAGCACGACGTCGACACGCTCCCCGACCTCCTCGAGCTCCACGATCTCGAGCGGCTCACCCTGCCGCTCGGCCGAAGAACGGACTTTGTGTTGAATCAACACAAGGTCTGCGGCGCGCACCGCGTGAACGTCGTTCTCCTCTCGGGCGGCGTGGGCGGCGCCAAGCTCGCAGCCGGGCTGCACGACGTGCTCGGGCCGGGCGAGCTGACGATCGTCGGCAACGTCGGCGACGACCTCGAGGTGCTCGGGCTCTACGTCTCGCCCGACCTCGACTCCGTCCTCTACGGCCTCGCCGGGCTGAACGACACCGAGCGCGGCTGGGGGCGGGCGGGCGAGACGTGGCAGGCGCTCGAGTCGGCGCGGGCCTGGGGCGGGGAGGGCTGGTTCATGCTCGGCGACCTCGACATCGGCCTCCATCTCGTGCGCTCGCAGGCGCTCCGCGACGGTGAGCCGCTGTCGGCCGTGACCGCCCGCCTGCTGACCGCTGCGGGCCTCGCAACGCGGCTCCTGCCGGCGACCGACGACCGGCTCCGGACGCTGCCTCGTCACGCCCGAGGGCACGTTCGCCTTCCAGGAGTGGTTCGTCGCCCGGCAGCACCAGGATCCGGTCGACGCGCTCATCTACGACGGTGCCGACGCCGCGCGCCCGGCCCCCGGCGTCCTCGACGCGATCGCTGCGGCCGACGCGATCGTGATCGCCCCGAGCAACCCGTTCGTCTCCATCCATCCGATCCTGGCCGTCCCCGGCATCCGCGCCGCGCTCGAGGAGCGCAGCGTCAGGGCCGTCGCGTCAGCCCTCTGATCGGTGGCCTTGCCGTCCGTGGCCCGCTCGACCGGATGATGCAGCGGCTCGTCGGCGGGACGAGCCCGAGCCATGTGACAAAGTGTTACAAGGGCCTGCTCGACGCGCTCGTGATCGACGGCGCCGATGCGCTCGCCGACTCCGACGGGGACGTCGGCCTCGTGGTCACGGATACGCTCATGACCGACCGCGAGGCCGCCCGCCGGCTCGCACGCACGACGTTGGAGGCTGCATTGGAGGGTCGCTCGTGAAGATCGCGCTCGTCGGAGGAACCGGGAGCTTCGGCACGGCGCTCGCCGTTCGCCTCCACGCAGCGGGGTACGAGGTCGTGATCGGGTCGCGTGACGCCGAGCGCGCCCGGGCCGCCGCCGTCGAGATCGGCGGTGAGGGTGGCAGCGTCGAGGGCGCCACGAACGAGGACGCCGTCCGTGCTGCCGACCTCGTCGTCCTCACGACGAAGGTGGACGGCGCCATCGAGACCGCTCGCTCGCTGCGCGCTGCGATCGGGACGACGCCCGTGCTCTCGGTTGCGGCCGAGCTGTCCTTCACGAAGGAAGGCGTGTTGCCCACCGGCGAGGCGACGTCGATCGCAGCCAGGATCCAGGACGAGCTCGACGGGCCCGTGATCGCCGGCCTGCATTCACTGGCGGCCTCCAACCTCGGCGGCGAGGAGGCACCCGACGAGGACACGCTCGTCTGCGGCGACGACGCCGAGGCCAAGGCACTCGTGCTCGAGCTCGCGGGGAAGATCACCTCGGGGAGCGCGATCGATGCAGGGCCGCTCGCGAGCGCGCGGGCGCTCGAGGGGATGACGGCCGTGATCGTGAACGTGAACAAGCGCTACAAGGCGCACGCCGGCCTCCGCGTCACCGGCGTTCACTGAGCCGGGGCGACTTTGTGTCGAATCAACTCTGAACAAAACCAGGATCGAAGCGCCGGCGAGGTGCGGGTCATCGGCCTGCCGGGCATTCCCGAGCTCGAGGAGGGCGACGATCTGGGCCGGCTGCTGGCGGAGGCCTGTGCACGCGTGGGCGGCCTCGAGGACGGCGACGTCGTCGTCGTGGCCCAGAAGGTGGTGTCCAAGGTCGAGGGTCGCGTCGTCCGCCTGGACGAGGTCGAGCCGTCCCCGCGGGCCGTCGAGCTCGCCGGGCGACGAAGGCGACCCGCGGCAGGTGGAGGTGATCCTGCGCGAGTCGACGGAGGTCGTGCGCTCCCGGCCGCCGCTCGTGATCACGCGCACGAGGCACGGCTTCGTCTGTGCCTCGGCCGGCGTCGATGCCTCGAACGCGAAAGGCCCGGGAACGGTGATCCTGCTCCCACTCGACCCCGACGCCTCCGCCGCAGCGCTCCGTGAGCGCCTGACAGAGCTGACGGGCATCTCCCCCGGCGTCATCGTCAGCGACTCGTTCGGGCGCGCGTGGCGGCAGGGCACGACCGATGTTGCGCTCGGGGTGGCCGGGATCGCGGCTCTCCGTGACCTTCGCGGCTCGCGCGACTCTGCCGGCTACGAGCTTCGCTCGACGATGATCGCCGTCGCCGACGAGATCGCCGGCGCGGCCGAGCTCGTCCTGGGCAAGAGCACGGGCGTTCCTGCCGCCATCGTCCGTGGCGTCGAGGCGGCAGGCGAGGGCGTCGGGAGCGACCTCGTGATGCCGCGCGAGCGCGATCTCTTCTCCTGACCCGCCGCCGGCCGGTCCAACCGGGGCGCGACGTTACACTCCGCTCATGCGAAAGTATGCGATCTGGGGAACATCGACCTCGCCGTCACACGAGGCGTGGGTTCGCGCGGTCGGCAAGGAGTTCGAGGCAGACGGCTTCGTGCTCGTCGACGACCACGCCGACGCCGACTTCGTGCTCAACATGTTCGACACGGACGATCCAAAGGCGTTCCGCCGCTCCTCGCGCGGGACCTACTCGGCCTCGTTCTACGAGCTCGACGAGGTCCCGGAGGACGTGCTCCGCACGAGCTACCCGAACCTCGTCCGCACGCTCGCGAACGTCGTCGTCCTCCACGTTCCCGGTGAGGGCGTGTGGTTCACGACGATGGAGCGCGGCACGTACAAGATCTCGGACGATCCGGCAGAGGTCTTCGACCGGCTGGCACCGCTCGCGAAGTCCAAGCTCGTGATCGACAACGAGTTCGTCACCGACCTCGAGCCAGAGCTCTGGGACGGCGACGAGGTCACCGCCGACATCAGCGCCGCCGGCAAGCGGATGGGCGAGCTCGACCTGCTGCCCGCCCCGTTCCCGGTGCACGAGTTCCTCAACGAGCGCGACCTTCGCCACGTGATGCGGCTCTACCAGGTCGGCGGCCTCTCCTACGGGAACCTCTCGGCCCGGAAGGATGCGACGCGGTTCTGGATGAGCGCCTCAGGCGTCGACAAGACGGCGCTCGAGGAGGCCGAGCCGCGACATCCTGCTCGTCACGGGCTACGACGAGCCCGAACGCGCGGATGCGGATCAGCGTGCCGCCGGCGATCGAGCCGCGGCGTGTCTCGGTCGACGCGATCGAGCACTGGATGATCTACCAGGCGCATCCCGACGTCGGCGCGATCCTGCACGTCCACGCGTGGATGGAGGGGATCGCCGCCACCGACATCAACTACCCCTGCGGGACGCAGGAGCTGGCCGAGTCGGTCGCCGACCTGATCGACCGCGAGCCCGATCCCGCCCACGCGGTGATCGGCCTGCGCAACCACGGCATCACCGCCACCGGCGACACCCTGACGGAGATCCTGGATCGCATCCAGACCGACATCCTCCGTCAGGTGCCATGACGTAGGGAAGCGCGATGAAAGCGTATCGCAGCTTCCCTAACGTCATTCCATGATTTTTGCCGCGCTGCGCGCGGATCCTGAAGTTGGAACCTACGGTTCCCGGGACCTCCCTTTGGGGAGCAATGCGCCCGCCGGCTTCAGCCTGTCGTCCGGGCTCGTTGGGCTCAGGCGCGTCCACAGCCGCCCCAGCGCCAGCACCGTGAAGAGCGGGATCAGGATGACGTCGTTCGCCATGCACCAGATGCAGGTCGCGTCGATCACGAACAGCTGCAGGATCACGAGGTAGGCGGCGAAGGCGAGCGCGGCGAGCGCGAGTGCCGCCGTCAGCGTCCGCGCGAGCTCGGAGTTCCAGAGCGTGAGCGCAAGCGCAACGATCCACGCCGCGAGCCCCAGGATCGCGATCGGGATGCCGACCAGGACGGCGTACTTCGAGTGCTGCACCGTCTCGCATCCGCCCCCGGTCGTGCAGATCAGTGCAGCCGGCTTGTAGTGGACGTAGGTGAGGTACGCGGAGACCGCGATCCCGGCGACCGAGACGACGACCAGTGCGACCCGCAGGAGCCTGTCGCTCACCGGCCGAGTGCGTCGTCGAGGAGCGCGCTGAACGACTCACCGTCGTACGCCTCGGGCCGCACGACCTTCGGCGGTGCGGTGCCGATCTTGATGAAGAACCACGGCGTGCCCGGCACCTTGCGGCGGGTTGCCTCGGCCGCGTGGGCGGCGACCTGCTTCTTCACGGACAGCGTCTTCGAGTCGGCCACGAGCAGCTTTGCGTCGAGGCCCTTCACGCCGACGACCATCCGCTTCACCCCGGCGTCCGTCGCGAGCTCGTTCAGCCTCGACTGGTTCTCGTAGAACAGCTCGGCGACCTGCCAGAGCTTCTTCTGTCGTGACGCGGCCAGCGTGTAGCGCAGCGCCGGCGCGGAGGCACGGGTGACGACTCCGAGCCCGCGGAAGTCGACTTTGACGAGCCCCGTCCTGACGTAGTCGTCGATGATCGTCGGGAACGCGTCCTTCATGTACTCGGCGCAGTGGCTGCAGCCGAGGTCCTCGAACTGGATCAGGGTCACGTTCGCGCTGACCTGCCCCATCACCGTGCCGCGCTGGGGGATCCCGTCGACGAGCGCGGTACCGGGGGAGCTCGTCGATGCTCCGACGCCTGTCGCGATCGCCAGGCTCAGCGCCGTCGCGACGAGTAGCGCGCCGATGCGCCCCCTGCTCAGGGCGAGCCTGCCTTCAGCGCCTGGTCGATGGGGGTGCGGAACGCGCTCGGGGTCAACGTACTCGGCTGGAAGTTGACCGGCGGGTTGAAGCCGACTGCGAGATAGAACCACGGCGTTCCCTGGACTCCGAGCTTCGTCGCCTCGGCCTGGACGGCTGCGATCTGATTGGCGACCTTCGCGCTCTTCGCGTCGACCTTGACCTTGGCCGCATCGAGGCCGGGCACCTCCGCCAGAATCTGGTCGATCAGCGAATCGGTCACCCAGCCGGAGTTCTCCGCGCCCTGATTCGCATAGAAGAGCCCCACCACCTGCCAGAGCTTGTTCTGCAGCCCGGCGGCCATCGCGATCTTCAGCGCCTTCAGCGAGTCGGGGCCGAGGAACGCGAGGCCGCGAAAGTCGATCTTGATCCGGCCCGTGCGCACGTACTCGTTGACGACCGCGGGGAACGCGTCGTCGGTGTAGCGCTTGCAGATCGGGCACTGGAGATCCTCGAACTGCAGCATCCGCACCGTCGCGCCGGACTTCCCGAGCACCGTGCCGTTCTGCGGGATCCCGGCCACCAGCGCGAGCGCCGGGTTGGTGGTGCTGCTCCCGGTCGTCCCGGTCGTCTCGGTAGCCGCGGTCGTCGCGGCGCTGTCCCCGTTGTCGCCGCCCGAGCGCAGGACGCTGGCTGCGATGAGAGCGGCCACCACGACGGCTGCGACCGCGAGTGCAATGAGGAGGGTGCGATTTCTGCCGCTCTTTGCGGTTGGCGGCTTCGGGACGGGCGGCATCGCGTTGAAGTCTGCCTGCAGACGAGTACGGCTGCGCGGCCAACAAGGTTGAATAGCGGTGTGGACGGCGATCAGAGGCGGAGGCGGCTCGTCGAGGCCGGAATCGCGATCACCTCGGAGCTGTCCCTCGACGCCGTCCTGCAGACACTGATCCGGATCGCCGCCGAGCTGACGGGCGCGCGCTACTCGGCGCTCGGCGTGATCGACCGGGGCGGCCACGAGCTGGAGCGCTTCGTCACCTTCGGGATCGGGGAGGCGGACCGGGCTGCGATCGGCGAGCTCCCGCGCGGCCGCGGCATACTCGGGGTGCTGATCGAGGACGCCACGCCGCTGCGCCTGGACGACCTCATGGGCGACCCGCGCGCGGTCGGGTTTCCGCCGAACCATCCGCCCATGCGCAGCTTTCTCGGCGTGCCGGTGATGACGCGTGGTATCGCGTTCGGGAACCTCTACCTCGCCGAGAAGCAGCCCGAGGGAAGCTTCACCGACGAGGACGAGGAGATCGTCACGCTGCTCGCTGCGCAGGCCGCGGTGGCGATCGAGAACGCGGGCAGCGTGCGGCGCGACGCGCTGCGCCGCGCCGTGCGGGCGCAGGAGGCGGAGCGGAAGCGGCTCGCCCGCGAGCTGCACGACGAGACCGGGCAGGCGCTGACGTCGATCCTGCTCGGCCTCGCCGCGGTCGAGAGCGCGAAGAGCGCAGAGGAGGCCCATGCTGCCGCGGGCGAGCTCCGAGGCCTCGTCGTCGAGACGCTCCAGAGCGTGCGCCGATTGGCCGTCGAGCTGCGCCCGTCGGCGCTCGACGACTTCGGCCTCGAGCCGGCGCTGCGGCGCCTCGGCGAGACGGTCCGCGAGGCCGGCACGCTCGACGTGCAGGTCGAGACGAGGCTCGGTGCCGTGCGCTTGCCCGCGGATGTCGAGACCGCGCTCTACCGCATCGTCCAGGAGGCCCTGACGAACGCGGTCAAGCACGCAGGCGCGAACCACGTCAGCGTCGTCGTCACCCGCAAGTCGACAAGCGTGCACGTGATGATCGAGGACGACGGCGGCGGGTTCGACCCCAGCGTCGTCTCGACCCTAGGCCTCGGGCTCCTGGGCATGCGTGAGCGGGTCGAGCTGCTCGACGGGACGTTCGAGATCGACACGGCGCCGGGTGCCGGGACGACGCTGATCGTCGAGTTGCCGCTCGCCTAGAGCTTGATCGTGCCTCGGGCTCAGCCAGCTGCGTCGCGCGCGAGCGCGGCGAGCGTCCGCCCGAAGGCGGGGGCGAACTTGAAGCCGTGCCCGGAGCAGGCGGATGCGACGACGATCCGCCCGTGTCGTTCGAGGACGAACGACTCGTCGGCCGTGTTGGTGTAGAGACAGGTCTCCGTCGTGATGGGCTCCGGATCGAGCTCGGGATAGCGGTTCGCAGCCCAGGTCGAGACCCAGCGCACCACTGCCGAATCGGGGCTGCCCTGCTCGTCCGGATCGGCCGGCGGGCCAGAGTGATGCAGCCCCGCCTTGAGCCCGACACCGGGCGCCGGAAGGGCGTAGTTGATCAGCCCGGGCCGGAGCAGGCCGTGCTCCTCGGCGTCCGGGACGGCGTCGTCGATGATCGGCGGCAGGCGCATCGGATCGGGGAGGCCGAAGTACGTCACCGTCTCGCGCGTGGGGACCACCGGCAACTCGATCTCCGCGCCGGCCAGCAACGCCCGGCCCCAGGCGCCTGCAGCAACGACGCAGGCGCCGGCCGTGATCTCGTCGCCGTCCGTGCTCACGCGGACCGAGCCGCGACGCGGCTCGATGCCGGTTACGCGCCGCTCGTCGAGGACGACGGCACCTGCGGCGACCGCGCTCCCGAGGAGCGCCTGATACGCCCGGTCGGCGAGGGTGACGCCGCCATCCGCGTGGTAGAGCACCGTCTCGCCAGGCTCCGCGTTGATCGGCCAGCGCTGGGTCACCTCGGCCCCGGACAGCAGCTCGTGGCTCACACCGCAGGCGGCGAGCGCGCGTGCGTTCTCGGCCGCGACCGGGCCGAAGTCGAGCGCCGCCCGTCCTGACGATGAGCTCCTCGCCGGCCTCGGCCTCCAGCTCGCGCCAGCTCTGCAGCGCGCCCTGGGCGAGCCGGACGTAGTGCGGGTCGGCGTAGGAGAGCCGGAAGATCCGGGAGGCGCCGTGGCTCGAGCCGCGATCGTGGCCGAGCCCGAACTGCTCGACCAGGACGACGCCTCGCCCCGACTGCGCGAGCGAGCGGGCAGTCGCGACGCCGGTGATCCCTGCGCCGACTACGACGATGTCGGCGTCGCGGCCCATCGTCTCGATCGTAGAGGCTTTGGCTGGCGGTCGTCAGCCGTCGAGTGCGCGCGCGGCCTTCGTGGCCGCCCGTGCGAGCGCCTTGTATGCGCCGGCCCGCTCCGCTGCGTCGCCGGATGCCTCTGCTGCCTCGGCGGCACGCACGCGCTCGGCAACGGTGGCGTCGAGCGTCTCCTTGCCGAAGGCGAGCTCCTGCTCGGAGACCCCGGTGCGGCGGGCGAGCTCTCGCATCACCTGGAGCGAGGGCACGCGTTCGCCGCGCTCGATCCGCGAGATGTAGGCCGCGCTGCAGCCCGGGAACGCGAGCTCCCGCTGGCTCAGGCCTGCAGCCTCGCGGGCTTCGAACACCCGCCGGCCGACCGCAGCCGGATCGTCATAGTGCGGCGTTCGCGCACGCTTGAATGTCATCGATTTGGTTGCCATCACTTCTCCGTTGGGGAAGGCCGTCTCGGGCCGGGAGAACAGGTCTTACGCAAGTCAACTAACGGTCTAGCTCATATCGGATATATCTCCTTCTATATCAAAAGGTATAGACGCTTCGGGGGCACACCTGTCACGTGAAGGTGCGCCTCTTGTCCGCTTTCCGGGTCGATGGAGCACCCCCTCAACCGGAATGTGGGCCGTTGAAGACGACGAGCAGGGCGAGCTGCTCGTACGCCGTGAACCGGTGCTCGGCGCCCGCCGCGACGAAGAGCGCCATCCCCTCCGTCAGGGACGTCGTGGTGCCCTCCACCTCGAGCACCCCGCTGCCCTCGAGCACGATGTACACCTCGTCCTCCTCGTGAGGCTGCTGGCGGTCGGGCTCCGGGGCGACGAGCACGTAGACGCCGATCTCGAGCCCCGGCGAGCTGTGCACCATCTCGTAGCCGCCGCCGCGGGCGACCAGTGCGCGCCGGGTCTCGTCGACGTCGAACGGGTTCGCCCCTGGTGACATGACACCAGTGTAGAGGCTCGACCTTTGCACTGCTCCCTTCCACGCTCCCGACCTGCGATGCTCGGATGATGGAGCTCGACCTCGACGCCCTCTTTCGGCCGGGCCGCGCAGAATCGAGCGGCTGGAGGCGAATGCCTGCGATCAGCGCCGAGGCGATGGTGGCGACGAGCCATCCGCTCGCGAGCCGCGCCGGCCTGAGCGCGCTCGAGCGTGGGGGGAACGCGGTCGACGCGGCGCTCGCGGCCGCCGCGATGCTGACCGTCGCCGAGCCGACCGACAACGGCATCGGGGGTGACGCCTTCGCACTCGTCTGGGACGAGGGCACGCTGCACGGCTTCAACGGCTCCGGCCGGTCTCCGGCCGACCTCGGCGGCCGGTCCGCCGAGGATGTCGGCCCGCAGTCGGTGACCGTGCCCGGTGCCGTCCGGCTCTGGGCGGATCTGGCCTCGCAGTTCGGCAACTTCAGCCTCGACCGCGCGGTTGCCCCCGCCGCCGCGGCCGCCCGCGACGGCATCGTCTGCACGGCGCGGATTGCCCACAAGTGGGGGCGGGCAGCACGCGCCCCGTGGCCGGCGCCTGCCGTCGGCCGGCGCTACGAGCTCCCCGAGCTCGCCGCCACCCTGCAGCGGATCGCGACCGAGGGGCCGGATGCCCTCTACGAGGGTGAGGTCGCGGCGGCGATCGCGGCAGCGTGCTGGCTCTCCGAGGACGATCTCCACGCCCACGCCTCCGAGCAGGTCGAGCCGCTGCGCAGGAGCTACCGCGGCGTCGAGGTGTGCGAGCTGCCGCCGAACGGCCAGGGGGTTGCGGCACTGCTCGCGCTGGCTCTGTACGACGGGCTCGAGCCGGGGCCGCACTTCGAGATCGAGGCGATGAAGCTCGCGCTCGCCGACGCCTATGCGTTCGTTCACGACGGCCCGCTGCCACCCGATGCCTTCGCCGAGGAGCGGCTGGCCGCGCGCCGCTCGCTCGTGCGGCCGGATGCGGTGCTCGATCTCAGGCCTAGTCTGCCGCGCGGTGGCACCACCTATCTCTGCGTGGTGGACGGAAACGGCATGGCGGTCTCGTTGATCCAGAGCGTCTACGAGTCGTTCGGCTCCGGTGTCGTCGCGCCGGGGACGGGGGTGGTGCTCCAGAACCGCGGCGCCGGGTTCAGCCGCGTCCCCGGTCATCCGAACGAGCTCGCGCCGGCGAAGCGCCCCTTCCACACGATCATCCCGGGCATGCTGCTCGAGCACGGAGACCTGCTCGGGCCGTTCGGCGTCATGGGCGGCCCGATGCAGCCGCAGGGCCACTTCCAGGTGGTGCGACGGGTGGTCGATGACGGCGACGACCCCCAGGCGGCGCTCGACGCGCCGCGGTGGCGGGTGGAGGAGGACGGCGTCGTCGAGCTCGAGCCGGGCCTGCGCGACCTCCTGCCGGAGCTGCGGGCCGTCGGCCACGACGCGCGCATCGGCGAGGTGCAGCATCCGTTCGGGGTCGGTCAGATGATCCTCCGGCTCGGGAGCTCGCTGATCGGCGGCTCGGACGGCCGGGGCGACGGCTACGCCGCCGGCCTCTAGCCCGGCCGCGGTTGCCCGCCGTTCCGGAGCGCGCGCTTGACAGCGGTACAGTGGCGCTGCCGTGACGATTCGCGTCCTCATCGTCGACGATCACGCAGTTGTCCGAACGGGCCTGCGGCTCCTGCTCGACCGTGAGGAGGACATCGAGGTAGTCGGGGAGGCGGGCGACGGCGACGGTGGTGTCCTCGCAGCGCGCCTCGAGAAGCCTGATGTCGTGCTCCTCGACGTCGTCATGCCGGGGCGCACGGGTCTCGAAGCCTGCGCCGACGTGGTCGAGGCATCCCATGGACGCGTGCTGATGCTGTCGATGCAGGACGATCCGTCGTACGTCCGCGAGGCGTTCGCCGCCGGCGCGAGTGGCTACATGCTGAAGGAAGCGGCCGACACCGAGGTCGTGCAGGCGGTGCGCGAGGTGGCGGCGGGCGGGCGATACGTGCATCCGACGCTCGGCGCCCGGCTCGCGCAGGCGGAGGTCGACGCGGCCCGGCGGGCTGCCAGCGACCCGCTCTCCGACCGGGAGCGCGAGGTGCTGCGCCTGCTCGCACTCGGGCACACGAATCAGGAGATCGCGAAGATGCTGTTCATCTCGGTGCGCACCGCCGAGACCCACCGGGCGCACATCATGCAGAAGCTCGGCCTTCAGACTCGCGCCGAGCTCGTGCGCTACGCGCTTGTCAACGGCATGCTCGACGACGAGTCGTAGGCTGCCGGCGCCTTGTGCTCGTCGTCCGGCAGGCGGACGACGAGAACGGGGCGGGAGGCGTTCCGGATCACGCCGCTCGAGACACTGCCGGGGATGAGCGACGCGACGGTGCCGTGCCCTCGCGTTCCGACTGCGATCAGGCGCGCGTCGATCTCGCGCGCGTAGGCGCAGATCCGCTCGACGGGATCTCCCGCCGCGAGTCGCGTCCGCACCGGCACGCCGGCCGCCTGTGCCCGTTCCGCTGCATCGAGAAGCGCGGCCTCGGCGTGGCGCCGCTCGGCTTGAAGAAGGTCGTCGAGCATGGCGGCCGGGGGGTAGGCAAGGCCGTAGTCGCCCTGGAGGGCCTGCCAGACGGTGATCACCGCGAGTCCCGCACCCAGCCCTGCCGCAAGGGCGATCCCCTCGGCAAGCGCGGCCACGGCAGCTTCGGATCCGTCGGTCGCGACGAGGAGAACGGTCATGGTCAGATCTTGCTCGCGGGCCTGTCGACCGGCATCGGTGCGTGGTGCTCGATCGGCTGCGGGTATGCCGCAACGGGCACAGGGGAAACGACCGTCTCTGCGCTCGCTACCAGCTCTTGGCGTCGGTGCGAAGGCGTGGCCGGGCGACCCTGATCCGCGCGTCCACGATGACGGCGCGGTCGGGGAGGCCGAGCACCGGGTTGAGGTCGAGCTCTGCCAGCTCGGGGAAGTCGTCGGCCAGGCGGGAGAGCCGGTTGAGGATGTCCGCCAGCGCAGCCGCGTCGGCCGCGGGGGCACCGCGGAATCCCGCCACGAGCTTCCCCGCCTTGCCCGACCCGACGAGCTCGTCCGCGTCGACGTCCGTGAGCGGCGTCAGCCGGAAGTGAGCGTCGCCGATCAGCTCGGCCATCACGCCTCCCGGGCCGAAGGCGACGAGCGGCCCGAACACCGGGTCCTGCGCAACGCCCGCAAGCAGCTCGACGCCGCCTCGGATCTGCGGCTGCACGATCACCGGCCCGCCGATGCGCTCCGCCGCTGCCCGCACGGCCTCCGCGTCGGCGAGATCGAGCACCACGCCGCCCGACTCCGTCTTGTGCGCTCCGGCGCGGGCCGTCTTGACGACGACGGGGTAACCGAGCTCGGTGGCGGCGCTTGCCGCCTCCTCCGGCGTGGCGGCGAGGCGCTCGTCGACGAGCGGCAGCCCGTAGGCAAGCAGCAGCCGCCGCGTGGCGGCCGGGTCGAGCCATGCCTCTGCGTCGTCCGCGAGCGCCGCGGCGACAACCTCCGCCGCGGCTGCGGTGTCGACATCGTCGAGCCGGGGCACGGTGCCGGCCGAGCGGCGCAGCCACTCGCCGTAGGCGGCCGCCCGCCCGAGGGCGGCTGCTGCCGCCTCGGGATAGGCGAACGACGGGATCTGGGCCGCGGAGCGCAGCGTCGCGGGCGCGCCGTTCGCCGCGAGGATCGCGGCCAGGACCGGCTTGTCGGGCTGATTCGCGGCGGCGGTCGCCCGGCTGATCGCCGCACCCACATCCGCGGCATCGACCGCGACGGGCGGCACGAACAGCACGATCACGGCGTCGATGCCGGGGTCGGCGAGCACCTTCGGCAGCGCAACGTGGAAGCTGTCTGCAGTCGCCGAGCCGAGCATGTCGACGGGGTTCGCGGTCGACGCCTCGGGGGGCAGCGCGGCAGCGAGCGCGTTGCGCGTCTCCTCGGCGAGCTGGGGTAGCTCGAGGCCCGCGAGCTCGCACGCGTCGGCACAGAGGATGCCGAGCCCGCCGGCGTTCGTGAGCACGGCGACGCGGCGTCCTCGCGGAACGGGCTGGGACGAGAGCAGCGCGGCGACGTCGAGCAGCCCTCCGAGCGTGTCCGCGCGAATCACGCCCGCCTGCCGGAAGACCGCGTCGACGGCGGTGTCGGAGCCCGCGAGGGCCGCGGTGTGCGAGCCGGCCGCCTTCTGGCCCGCCCGCGAGCGGCCGCTCTTCATCGCGAGCACGGGCTTCTCACGCGCCAGGCGGCGCGCGATGCGCGCGAACTTGCGCGGGTTGCCGAACGACTCGACGTAGAGCAGGACGAGGTCGGTGCCCGGGTCGTCCTCCCACCACTCGAGCAGGTCGTTCGAGGAGACGTCGGCCTTGTTGCCGATCGAGACGAAGGCCGAGAGGCCGAGCCCGCGCGCCTCGGCGCGCTCGAGCAGCGCGAGCCCGAGCGCTCCCGACTGCGACGAGAAGCCGATCCGGCCGGGCGGGAAGGCGCGTGGGGCAAAGGTCGCGTTGAGGCCGACGGCGGCGGTTGCGATCCCGAGGCAGTTGGGCCCGACGAGGCGCGCGCCGTGGGCGCGCACGAGCGTCAGCAGCTGCTCCTGGCGCGCGACGCCCTCGGGGCCGGTCTCGGCGAAGCCCGCCGAGATGACGCACAGCGAGCGCGTCCCCGAGCGAAGCGCTTCCTCGGCGGCGGCGAGCACGAGATCGCCGGGAAGGCAGATCACGCAGAGGTCGATCTGATCGCCGATCTCCTCGAGCGAGCGGTAGGCGCGCACCCCGGCGACGGGCGCACCGGAGCGGTTGACGGGATAGGCGGCGCCTGTGAACCCGCCCGCGAGGACGTTGCGGAACAGCTCGCCGCCGATCGATCCGCGGCGCGCCGAGGCGCCGATCACCGCCACCGTGCGTGGCTCGAAGAACGGGCGCAACGATGCGGTCACCGCGACGTGGTCGCGCTCGTCGACTCTCGCGCGGTAGCCCTCGGTCGCCTCGATCGGGAACCGCACCTCGATCACGCCGCCTTCGAGCGTTCGCGTCGGCACGAAGCCGGCGTTCGCGAACACGGAGAGCATCGTGTTGTTCTCGGGCAGGACCTCGGCGATGAACGCACTCGATGCCGTGAGCGGCGGCGCGCTGCGCCAGTTGCTCGAGCAGTCGGGTGCCGATGCCCTTGCCCTGGAACTCGTCTGCGACGGCGAATGCCGCCTCGGCCGACTGCGGATCGCGGAGGCGGACGTAGTTCCCGACGCCGACGACGCGCTCGTCCGCCGCATCGCCCATGACGCCGATCAGGGAGCCGCGCTCGGCCCAGTCGGGCTCGACGAAGCTCCGGACGAACCGGTCGCCTGCGACGGTGAAGCCGTGGAAGCGGAGGAAGCGGCTACGGACGGAGAGGTCGGCGAAGAACGCCATCACGCCGTGCACGTCCGCCTCGGTCGGCGGTCGCAGCCGCAGCGTGGTGCCGTCGCGCAGGATGACGTCGACGGCCGGCTCCGCGGGCTGGGCGAG
The DNA here is from genome assembly GCA_963751875.1 of uncultured Thermoleophilia bacterium. Classification (GTDB taxonomy): domain Bacteria; phylum Actinomycetota; class Thermoleophilia; order Gaiellales; family Gaiellaceae; genus Gaiella. The sequence goes on along the minus strand of CAVVWG010000017.1, from coordinate 55,403 downwards.
ATCGATCATGTCCCTAGCGTGACCGATCGTGCTTCGGCTCCGCATCCGGGGGCGGCGCGGACGGCTTCGCGGAAAACCCGCAGCGGCTCGCGGAGGTCAGTCGGCCGGGCGCACGACGGAGTACCGCGCGCAGGCAAAGTCGCCGTTGCGGCCGAGCTCCTCCAGCTGCAGCTCGATCCGGCGGGGCAAGAGCGGCGCACCGGCACCGAGCGTGACCGGCGCGATCGACACGATCACCTCGTCCAGCAGCCCCGCGTCGGCGAACTGCCCCACCAGGTCTCCGCCACCGACGATCCAGACGTTCCGGCCGCCGGCAGCTGCGACGAGCTTCTCGTGCACCGGCACGACGTCCCCGCTCACGAACTCGATCGCGGCGTCGGGGACGACCGGCAGCTGCCGGTGGGTAAAGACCCAGCCCGGGATGTCGTACGGCCACTTCCAGTCCGCGATGTCCTTGCCCGAGAACTCGTGGTCGAGAAGCCATTCGTACGTCGTCGAGCCCATTGCGATCGCACCCACGTCGGCGATGAAGGCGCCGTAGTTCATCGCCCCGTCCTTGTCCTGCTTCCGGCTGAACAGCCACTCGAGCGAGTTGTTCGGGTCGGCGATGAAGCCGTCGAGCGTGGTCGCCGTGTAGTACTGCGTCAGGGGCACGATGCACGTCGTTCTATCGCGGACTGGCGAGCGATCCGCAACTCGGTATCGCGTACCGTTGCGACCATGGCGTTCGCGAAACGACTCGCAAGCGTTGATGGCCTCGCCGGCGACGACTTCGTGCTGGTCGAGTGGACCGCCGAGGTCGGCTCGCACTGGATCGCCCCGCTCCATGTGCACCGTGCCGACGACGAGGCGTGGTACGTGCTCGAGGGCGAGCTCGGCTTCCGGCTCGGCGACGAGGAGGTCATCGCGGCGCGGGCTCGGCCGTCGTGGCTCGCCGCGGCACCCCGCACACCTACTGGAATGCGGGCGACGTCGAGGCGCGGTACCTCCTCGTGATGACGCCGAGGATCGCGCGCCTGATCGAGTCGATCCACGCTCCGGGCGCCGACATCCCGGCGCTGTTCGTGGCGCATCAGACTCCGAGATTCTTCCGGCGGTTGGGGCTGACTCGCCGGGAAGCCGCCCGTCGGTCCCCGAGGTTCCGTCAGGCCCAGGGGAGCCGGTCCCAGCACGACGGCCGTCCCCACCGCCCGAGCGGGAGTGGCGCGTACGCCTGCGTCCGGGTCGGTCGTCTCCTCCTCCACGCTCGCGCCGTAGCGGGCGGCGAGCTCCGACACCGGGTACAGCACCTCCATGTCCTTCGACCGCGTGCCGGTCAGCAGGATCACGCACGGCCCGTCGCCGGCTCCGACGAAGATGTGCTCCGTCCCAGGAGGACTGTGGAAACGAAGTCCCACTGCCCGAGGGGCCGCTCCGTGCCCTCGACGAGCAGCGTGCACTCGCCGAACAGGACGAGGAATGCCTCCTGCTGCGACTCGGAGTGGTAGAGGCCCGTCGGCTGGCCGGGTTCGAGCACGTGGAGGCCGATGCCGAGTTGCGGAAACTCGGACTCGGGGCTCTCGAAGCTGCACAGCGACCCGCGCGCGTCCCAGGTCAGCCACCTCGCGTCCCGCACGTTGAGAACGAACCAGCCGTCGCCGGCCGGTACCTGGCCTGAGCCGGAGTCTTCGAGCCGCGCTTCGGGCATTGAGCGAGCCTACCCGCTCGGGCGACATTGCCTCTGCCCTGTTCGGCAATGGCACCAGAGGCAGGACCATCGACAGCATGAAGCACCTCGCGAAACGGCTCTGGGCATGGCTCAACAGCCCCAAGGATCCAGCCCCCAAGCCCGACACCTATCGAGTGGGCGACAACGATCAGCCACCCGCGTATCGTCCCGACGGGGTTGCCACGGGAACGACCCCGGCAGCATCGGTGGCAGCGACATTCTGTAGCGAGACGCGAGGCTCATCGCGTCCGCGACGTATGCCGTCGGAAGCGGGCCTCAGACCTTGACAGATCGGGCGTAGAGCAGTCCGGGGGGCGCCGCCGACAGACCTGCCCGCCGGAGGCGCGGCTCCTAGCCCATCCGCTTGGCGGCGAGCGCGAGGATCTGCGCGACCGTCAGCCTCTCCGGCCGCGGTGCGTCGGTGAGGTCGAGCGAGAGTGTCGCGATGTTGTCGCCGCTGAGGAAGAACGCGTTCGTCACGTGTGCGTCGGGGACGGTGAGGGTGAACGCCCCCGGGCCGAGATCGGGACGCGCCTTCACCTGGGGGTGCGTGGCGAGCTGTGTCCTCGCGCCGACGTAGTACCGGAAGCTGTCCCTGAGGTCGGCCACGTTGCCGGGCTCGAGCGTGAGGTAGATCTGCGGCGCCACGGCCTTGCCCCCCTCGAGCGCCGAGAAGGCGCACTGGCCCGTGGCCCTGCCGCCTCCGAGGCCGACCCGCTGCAGCTTGTGGCCGACGATCCCGCTCAGCTCCGTCGCCGAAAACGGGCAGAAGACCGCCCCGGTTGCCCCGGTGACCGTGCCGGCCGTCGCGCTCGACTGCGCGACCGCCCCAAGCGCCAGGGCCAGCACCACACCGGCCGTACCGAGCAGAAGGTGTCGTGATCTCGATCGCATCGGGGCGCTAATCGTACGCCAGTTGCAGGGGAATTCATAGGTCCGCCCGAACCGGCCTCGACGCCGATGGAGTGGTGAAAAGCCCTGACGATGTCCGGTTGGCTAGACTCGCCGCCATGGCATCTCCGGCGTAGTTGATCCCGCTTGCGCAAGCCCCGTCGGCCCGCACGATCTGTGCGAGCTGAGGGCGGCTCCCTGACACGCACCGCCCGTCGGTAGCACTCCGCCGGCCGGGCGATGAGATCAACGAAGGAGAAAAACCATGGTCACTGAAGCACGCCTCGAACGCGTCGTGTCCGGACTGGCACCGGTCACGGCTGGATGGTTCGTCGTCAACACGGCCGACGCCGCGTGGGTCACCAACGAGGTCTACGGCGGCGTCTGCATCTTCGAGTCCGACGACTTCGTTCTCCGGGGCCGGCCCGATCTGACGGAGTACGTGAAACCGAACGCCGGCTTCACGATCCGCGTCGTGCCGCCCGGGCAACCGTCCGTCTCTACCACGCCGAGTCGGTCCAGGAGGACTTCCTCATCCTGATGGGCGAGTGCATCCTGATCATCGAAGACCAGGAGCGGCATCTGCGGGCATGGGACTTCGTGCATTGCCCGCCGATGACCTCGCACGCGTTCGTCGCCAAGGAAGGAGGGCCGTGCGTGATCCTGGCCACGGGAAACCGGCGCGATGATCTCGAGCGCATATCCCGACGCTCCGAGGCCGCCCTCCGCTACGACGCGGGAACCGAGGTCGATCTGACGGAGCCCGAGCGCAGAGGGAGCTGGGAGGTTCGGCGCCACCGCGCTGGGACGAGCTGCCATGGGCTGAACGCCCGTAGCCCTCGTGGGGGCCGCGCTGTGGCGTTCGAACGGAACGCCACACGCGCGGCTCCCACACCCGCGTACCGCCTGGCAGCCGGCGACCCGGCATGGCCTGGCGCTCGAGAAGGTCACCTGAGCGATCAACTACCCTGGTAAACCTCGCCGGTGGTCGAGAGCGGCAAGACCGGCTAGCTCGTCGGGCTGTACTCGTCGTGGATCCCGCCGAAGGTATACGTCTTGCGTTGCGGCCAGCCCTCGGGCGAGTCCTGGAACGACTCCTGCCTGCCGTACGGCGTCAGGTCAATCAGCGGCACCCCGTCGACGCCACGGCCCTGGGTGGAGTAGGTGCGGTAGACGCGCCGAGGCGTCCCGCGGAACACGCTCAAGCCGAACGAGCCGGCCCCGTGGGTGAGGGATGCAGCTCGTCGCGGAAGCGGCGGTCCGCCGACGAGTAGACGGGGATGTCCGGCCTGCCCATCCGGTCCATGTACGCCTGGAACTGGTCGAGCGGTGCGGCAGCCTCCATGGCGAAGGTCACGTCGGCGACGTTCAGATGAGCAAGGTGCGGAACGTGATCGGTTAAGGCTGACATGCGGGACAGGGATGCTCGTCATCGGGCTTGAGCATGTGGTGATAGACGATCAGCTGACGTCGGCCTTCGAACATGTCGAGGAGGCTCGTGGGCCCGCCGGGCCCGGTCGTCTCGACTGTGGCATCGACCTCGGTCATCGGCAGCCGCCGACGCTGCGCCGCAACGGCGTCCCCGGCGTGGGTATGCGCCTTCTCGGAGATCAACAGCTGGTCGCAGGCCTCTTGCCACTCCTTGGTGGACACCACCGGTGGCAGGGCCGTGTCGGCATGGCCGCGCACTGTGCTTGTCGTCGCCATCATTACCTCCTTCTCGCTTCGTCCTTGCGCCAAACCTGGTCACTCCCAGGTCGAGCGCTGATTACCCGGCTTACCACCGTCCTTGCTAGTCGAGTTCCTCGTGTTGAGGCAGGTCGTCAGTGATCTCGAACCACGGCGCCTTCGAGCCGACGTAGATGTGCTTGGCCGGCCATCAGGTGCGTCCACGAGTGAGCCCATGGCCACGTGAACAAAGGCGCCGTCTCGCACGACAGAGAACAGCAGCGAGCCGCAGAGAGCGCACCGGGTGTGGTTCGCATCGGGTTCCCCGACGATCAGCAGGGTCCCTTCCCCGGAGGTGAGGCGGAGCTTGGTGCGCTCGATACCTGCGAACGCTTTGAAGGCGGTTCCCGTCGAGGCGCGACACCGGGAGCAGTGGCAGTTCAGTGCGTACAGAAACGCGTCCGGCACTTCATAGCGAACCGCACCGCTCTCACAGGCGCCTGCGAGTTGGCCGCTGTTCGTGGTGCTGCCGATCGTCACGACAGACTCCTCCCAGTAGACGACATCGTCGCCAGTACAGATCGCGGAAGCCGCAGATCTCATCGGTGTCGGGGGATCGGTGTCGTTCCGGTGGATCGAGCCGGCGATGGGAATGCCCTGTGAGACACCCTCACCTCGCCGCTCTCGTCCAACGGGACGTCACCGCTGGACAACCAGTCGAACAGGGGTCCGGGCTGGTCGTTCTCGTCCACGTACGAAGCCGTCCACCGACACCGAGCTGTACATGACCACCTTGCCCACGGGGCTCTCCTTTGCTCTGGGGTGCCCCGAAATTAGCGTGTCGTGAGCTGTCGGTCTTGGAAGAAATCAATCGACCGGCAGCGGCGGGTGGGTGAGCGGACAGTCCCTGCCCCTCCTAGCGCAGGATCTCGACGTACCCGTCCGTTCCGTGCACGCGGATCCGCTGCCCGTCCTCGGATCAGCCGGGTGGCGTGCTCCACCCCCACGACGGCCGGCAAGCCGTACTCCCGCGCGATCACCGCGCCGTGGGTCATCAGGCCCCCCACCTCCGTCACCAGGCCCTTGATCGCGACGAACAGGGGCGTCCAGCTGGGGTCGGTGTAGGCGGTGACCAGGATGTCGCCCGGTTCGAGATCGGCCTCCGCCATGTCCAGGATGACGCGGGCCCGCCCCTCGACGGTCCCGGCGGAGACCGGCAGGCCGACCAGCGCGCCGGCCGGCACGTCGTCGCGTCGGTACGCCCCGGCGATGCCCTCGCCATCCGACGTGAGCACCCGGGGCGGCGTGAGCGCCTGATACGACCTGAACGCGTCCTTGCGCCGGCGGATGAGCTGGTCATCCACCTGGTTCGTGCGCACGACGTCGTGGAGCTCCTGGAACGTGAGGTAGAAGATGTCCTCCTGCTCACGAAGCACGCCGGCCTGCACGAGGCGCTCGGCCTCCTCCAGCAAGGCCTGCTTGTAGACGAAGTAGCGGCTGACCATGCCGTACTTCGGATACTCCCGGTACCCGATGAAGGTCCGGACCCGGTCGATCATCCGCTTGGTCTCCTCGGCCTTCCGCTCCCCGTCCGGCAAGGCCCGCAGGCGCTCCAGCAGCTCCTGTTCCTTCTTCCAGGCCTCCTGCCGCCCTTGCTCGAAGCGCCGCTCGCCGGCGCCCGGCTCGAAGTTCTTGATGTTGCCGAGGATCATGGGCACGAGCGTGGTGGGGCGTTCGCTCCAACGCGGCCTCGTGATGTCGATCTCGCCGACGCAGCGCATGCCGTACTTGTCGAGGTAGGCCCGGATGGCGTCTCGCGCCTCCCGCCCGCCCGCGAGTCGCGGCAGCTCGTCCAGGAAGCCCTCGTCCTCGACGTGCTCGCAGAAACGCCACCACCTCCGGATGCGGGCGGATCACGTCCGCGACGTCCAGGAGCGCCAGCCCCATCTCCGACGTGACGTTGTGGGGGACGGACTGCGTGAGCGTGTCGGCCGCGTTCTTCTCGCCCAGCCACGCCTGCAGCTGCTCGTTGAGCCACCAGGTGGCCTCCATCGCCGCCATGAACACCTGATGGCTTCGCGGATCGAACAGGATCCGCTTCAGCTCCTGGATGTCCGCCAGGATGAAGTCGAGCAGCGCCGATCCGGACTTCGTCCGGATGTCGCGCTTCAAGGCGGCGATGGAGGCCTGGCTGCGCTCGATCAGCTCGGCGACGATGGCCGGATCGGTCTCGATCGGGGTCGCGGCGCGCCGCCGGGCGGCGCCCCGGCGGGACCCTCGTCCGGGAGCGACGGGATGAAGTCGCCGCGTTCGAGGATGGTCTGCAGCGCGTCCCCGATCAGCGGATCGGACTTCCCCATGACCTCCAGGAGGCCGGCGCGGCTCGCCGGCGAGGCCAGGCGTCGGGTGACGTCGACGAACAGCCTCCCGCCGGCCTCGTCCATCGGCCGCGGGGTCGTCAGCTGCCACAGGGAGAGCCCCAGGGGCTTCATGGGGTCGGTCATCATCTGCTGATGACCGACGGAGACGTAGACGTGGTTCTCTCGGTCGCCGGCCGCGGGGATGGGGAACAGCGTGGTGATCGGCCGGCTCTGGACGATCTGGAAGCCATCGTCGACCAGGCACCATTCGATGTCCTGGGGGCGGCCGAAGTGCGCTTCGATCCGCCGGCCCAGCTGCGCGAGCCGCACGACCTGCGCATCCGTCAGCGCCGGCTGCTCCTGCCGCTCCGGCTCGATCGCCTGTTCCTGCGTCCCGCCTGCCGGCGAGGCGTGGATGGCGAGCTGCTTGGTGGCGACCGCCCTGGCGACGACCTCGCCGTCCCGCACCTTGTAGACGTCCGCGTTCACCAGGCCGGAGACCAGGGCCTCGCCGAGGCCGAAGCTGGCCTCCACGGAGGCGACCTTCCGGTTGCCCGTGACGGGGTCGGCCGTGAACAGGATGCCGGCCGCCTGCGGGAAGACCATCTGCTGCACGACCACGGCCATGCTGGACCTTCCGGTGGTCGAAGCCGTTCCGCAGGCGGTAGGTCACGGCCCGCTCGGTGAAGAGCGAGGCCCAGCACCGGCTGACGTGCTGGAGGATCGCCGCCGGCCCCACGACGTTCAGGTAGGTGTCCTGCTGGCCCGCGAAGGAGGCCGTCGGCAAGTCCTCCGCCGTCGCGCTGGATCGGACGGCGTAGGCGGCTTGCTCGCCGAGCCGGGCGAGCGCGCGCGGTGATCGCCGCCGCCAGATCGTCGGGGATGGCGATCCCTTCGATGGCCCGGCGGATCTCCGCGCTGAGCGCGCGGATCGCCTCCCGGTCGTCCGGCGTCAGGCGCGACAGCCGATCGAGCCGATCGTCGATCGACGGCGCTTCCGCCATGATCCGCCGGAAGGCGTCCGTCGTCACGCAGAAGCCGGCCGGCACGCGGATGCCTTCGATCCGCGAAAGCTCCCCCAGGTGCGCGCCCTTGCCGCCGACGACCGCGACCTGCGTCTGGTCGATCTCCTGGAAACCCAACACGTAGCGGCCCATGCACCGAGTCTGCCCGACCGACCAGAGTAGGGGTTGGTTCCTGCGGTTCGACCCATGGCGCTCGCGCGTCGCCTGGCGCCGCGTTACGGTGCCCCATGCGAACCAAGGAGGCCTGATGACGGACTACGTGGTCAAGCCGCTCGATCCGAGTACCTGGGACGCGTTCGCGCGGCTCGTCGAGCGGCACAACGGCGTGTTCGGTGGCTGCTGGTGCACCTATTTCCACACCTTCCACGGCGAGAAGACGTTCACCGCCGAGGGCAATCGCGCCCTGAAAAAGCGCCTGGTCGAGGAGGGGCGCGCACACGCCGCGCTCGTCTTCGACGGTGACGAGGCAGTGGCGTGGGCCCAGTACGGGCCTCCGGAGGAGCTGCCGAACATCCATCACCGCAAGGAGTACGAGGCGACGCTCCACAGCCGCCCGACTACCGGATCACGTGCATCTTCGTGGACAAGAAGTACCGGCGACAGGGAGTGACGGAGGCCGCGCTCCACGGTGCCGTCGAGCTGATCGCGCAGGCCGGCGGCGGAGTCGTGGAGGGCTACCCGCACGACACCACGACGGCAGGAAGGTCTCGGTTCTCTACAACAGCACCCGGGCCCTCTACGAGCGCGCCGGCTTCAGCTACGTCCGCCCCAAGGCATGAGGAACTGCGTCATGCGTATCGTTGTGCCTTGAGGGCACGTCCGAGCTGTGCGAACCGGAGGGAGACCATGACGACACTCGCCAACCGCCCGAACACTGCGCTGCTCGTGATCGACGTGCAGAACGGCGTCGTGGAGGGCGCCCACGAGCGGGACACCATCGTCGCGACTGTCGGCGCCGTCGTCGAGAAGGCTCGCGCGGCGGAGGTTCCGGTCGTCTGGGTGCAGCACTCGAGCGACAACCTCCCGGAGGGAAGCGAGCAATGGATGATCGTCCCGGAGCTGAGCCCGGACGAGAGCGAGCCGCTCGTCCCGAAGCGGTATCCGGACTCGTTCGAGGAGACGACGCTCGAGTCCGTCCTCGCCGATCTCGCGGTCGGGCGCCTCGTCGTCGTCGGCGCGCAGACGGACGAATGCGTGCGCTCGACGCTGCACGGCGCCCTCGTTCGCGGCTATGACGCGACGCTCGTCAGCGATGCGCACACGACCGAGGATCTCTCGCCCTGGGGCGCCCCGCCGCCGGAGCTCGTCATCGCGCACACGAATCTCTACTGGGGCAATCACGAGGCTCCGGGACGGACTGCCGGCACGGTTGAAGCGAAGGACGTCGACTTCGCAGCGTCCTGACGTCGCTGAGGCGCCGCGCGTGGCCTGCGAGCATCTGGCGTAGCATGGCGATCGTGGAGCGAGTCACCGGCATCGGCGGGGTGTTTCAGCGCGCCGGACAGGCCGCGAGCCTGCGGGACTGGTATGCCGAGCATCTCGGCATCGACCTCTCCGACTGGGGCGGCAAGCCGTTCGAGTGGACGCCGGGCGGTTCCACGACCTGGGCGATCTTCGATCACGACACCGAGTACTTCGGACGGCCGGAGCAGGCGTTCATGGTGAACTTCCGCGTCGCCGATCTCGACGCGATGCTGGCCCAGTTGCGCTCGGCCGGAGTCGAGGTGATCGATGCGCTGGACGAGTCGGAGCTCGGGCGCTTCGGCTGGGCGGTCGATCCGGAAGGCACCCGGTTCGAGCTCTGGGAACCTCCGCCGGGCGGCTGACAGCAGACGTCCGGGCCGGGATCGGCCAGCGGGGTGAGGCTGAGCCTCACCCGCGTCGGCCGTCCGTAGACGGCTCGCTCGTCTGCGCCAGTGTTCCGCGATGTCAGCGGAGCACGATGTGGCGGCGCACCACTCCGCAGCGCACGACCGCTCTGCGGTCGCCGAGGGATAAGTCGCCTCTGCGCGCCACGTGCTGATCCGGCCGCGGCTGCGCTCGTCGAGCAGCTCGCGCGGGCGAACCGAGGTAGCCCCCGTCAGAAGCTCGTCCTCGGGTATGCACGCGCGTCGACGCCATCGCTCTCCAGTGCTGACGGAATGCCGTGCTCCGCATGCCGCCTGGAGGATCGTCCGGTCGTCATCGCCGCTTACGACCGACCAGCTACGAGCACGTCCTCGGGGTAGACTTCGCAGCGGCCAAGACAACTTGTCGAGCGGGCGACCAAACGGCGGCGCAGTCGGTGTACCGCTGAGCCGCCCCCAGCGCCTCGTGCGAACATGCGCGGGAGATACGCGTAGCCCTCGAGCTCGTCGGCAAAGGCCCGAAAGACCAGAGCCGCGCACCGGTCGCCCCCAGGTGAGGTGCGGCCTGCGACTGCAGACCGGTGCGGGATGTAAGGCACTGGCTCGACGGCCTAGCTGGGACGCTGCGCGCCAGCGCCCTCCCGCCCGACGTCAGGCCACAGCCGCAGCGCGCTCGCGCGCAGCCGCGATCAGCCCCTCGAGCACCGGCGACGCCGCCGGTCGGGCCGAGCAGCGGGTCGACCGCGTGCTCGGGGTGCGGCATCAGGCCGAGGACGTTGCCGGCCTCGTTCGTGACGCCGGCGATCCGGTCGACGGCGCCGTTGACGTCCTCGCGTGTAGCGGAACGCGATCTGCCCGCTGGCCTCGAGCGAGGCGAGCAGCTCGGCATCGCCGTACCAGTTGCCCTCGCCGTGCTTGATCGGGATCACGAGCTCCTCGCCCGCCGACCAGCCGCCGGCGAAGCGCGCTCGTCGTGCTCTCGACCGTCACGCGTCACGTCGGCGCAGAGGAACTGCTGCTGGCGGTTGAGGCGCAGCACGCCCGGCAGCAGCCCCGCCTCGCAGAGGATCTGGAAGCCGTTGCAGATGCCGAGCACCGGGCCGCCCGCGGCCGCGAACGCGCTCGACCGACTCCATCACCGGCGCGAAGCGGGCGATCGCGCCGCAGCGGAGGTAGTCGCCGTAGGAGAACCCGCCCGGCAGGATCACGCCCTCGGTCCCCTCCGGCAGCGCGGCGTCGGCGTGCCAGACGCGCACCGGCGCGGCGCCGAGGAGCTCGAGCGCGAGCGCCGCGTCGCCGTCGTCGTTCGAGCCGGGGAACGTGACGACCGCGATCCGCGGGCCGTCGCTCACGGCGCTCGTCCTCGAGCTCGATCGTGAAGGACTCGATCAGCGGATTGGCGAGCAGATCGCGCGCCATGCTGCTCGAGCGCGGCCCGCGCCTCGGCCGGGATCGGCGTCGTCGAGCTCGACGTCGACGAGCCGGCCGACGCGCGCGCCGGAGACGGCGAACCCGAGCGTGCGGAGCGCGTCACCGACCGCCTCGCCCTGCGGGTCGAGAATGCCTTCCTTGGGACGGATCAGCACGGTCGCCTTCACAGAACCACCTTCGGGTCGGAGAGATAGCGCAGCGAACGAGATCTCGGTCAGCCGCTCGAACGCCTCGATGTAGCGGGCACGCGTGCCCGGCGACGACGTCCTCGGGCACCTCGGGGCCGGGATCGGTGCGATCCCACCCGGTCGAGAGGCAGTAGTCGCGCACGTACTGCTTGTCGAACGACGGCTGCGGGCCGCCCGGGCTGTAGCGTGTCGCCGGGCCAGAACCGCGACGAGTCGGGCGTGAGCGCCTCGTCCCCGAGCGTGACGACGCCGTCGGGATCGACGCCGAACTCGAACTTCGTGTCGGCGAGCACGATCCCGCGCGCCTCGGCGTGGGCCGACGCGAACGCGTAGAGACCGAGAGCGGCCTCGCGTGCCGCCTCGTACGCCTCGGCCCCGCACAGCGCGGCCGCCTCGGCCTCGGTGATGTTGAGGTCGTGCCCCTCCTCGGCCTTCGTCGCCGGCGTCACGATCGGCGCGGGCAGGCGGTCGGACTCGACGCAGCCCCGGCGGCAGCGCATGGCCGCAGACCGCGCCCGACGCCTGGTAGTCGACCCAGCACGAGCCGGACAGGTAGCCGCGCACGACGAACTCGACCGGCAGCATCTCGAGCCGCCGGCAGATCGTCGAGCGGCCGTCGTCGCCGAGCTCGAGCAGGTGGTTCGGCACGATCTCGCGCGTCCGGGCGAACCAGAACGCCGACATGCCCGGTGAGCACGCGCCCCTTGTCGGGGATCGGCGTCGGCAGGATCACGTCGAACGTCGAGATCCGGTCCGATGCGACGAGCAGCAGCCGCTCGTCGTCGAGCGCGTAGATCTCGCGCACCTTGCCGCTCGCGAGATGCGTGGCGCCGCCCGGCTCAGACATGCGCGCCTTCCCGCCGCGTCGCGACGAGCGCGCGCAGGCGATCGAAGACGACATCGACGTGGGCGGTGTAGGCGCCCTGGTCGAACACGGCGTCGAGGTCGACCCGGCCGGCGATCTCGGGATCGGCGTCGACGAGGCTCCGGAAGTCGATCTGCTCGTCCCAGGCCCGCATCGCGTTGCGCTGCACGAGCCGATAGGCGTCGTCGCGCGTGAGCCCCGACTCGACGAGCGCGAGCAGCAGCCGCTGGCTGAAGTAGAGGCCGAAGCTCGACGCGACGTTCTCGCGCATCCGCTCCTCGCGGACGACGAGGCCCTCGACGAGCCAGGCGAACCGATCGAGCATGTAGTCGACGGCGAGGAACGAGTCGGGCAGGACGATCCGCTCGGCGGAGGAGTGGGAGATGTCCCGCTCGTGCCAGAGGGCGACGTTCTCGAGACCGACGAGCGAGTTGGCCCGCACGACGCGCGCGATCCCGCAGATGCGCTCGGCCGTGATCGGGTTGCGCTTGTGGGGCATCGACGACGAGCCCTTCTGGCCGCGGCCGAACGGCTCCTCGACCTCGCGCACCTCGGTGCGGGCGAGGTGGCGGATCTCGGTCGCGAAGCGGTCGAGCGACGAGGCGAGGAGCGCCAGCGCCGAGAGGAGCTCGGCGTGACGGTCGCGCTGCAGGACCTGGGTCGAGCTCGGAGCAGGCTCGAGGCCGAGGCGCTCGCAGGCGACGCGCTCCACCTCGGGCTCCGCGGCCGCGTAGGTGCCGACGGCGCCGGAGAGCTTGCCGACGCGCAGGCCCTCGATCGCGTGGACGAGCCGCTCCCGGTCGCGCTCGAGCGCGAACGCCCAGCCGGCGAGCTTGAGGCCGAAGGTCGTCGGCTCGGCGTGGACGCCGTGCGTGCGCCCCATCGCGATCGTCTCCCGGTGCTCCTCGGCGCGGAGAACGACGGCGCCGAAGGCGCGATCGAGACCCTCGAGCACGAGCGCGCCCGCGTCCTGCACGGCGAGCGAGAGCGCGGTGTCGAGCACGTCGGACGAGGTGAGCCCGTAGTGGAACCAGCGCCCTTCCTCGCCGAGACCCTCCGAGGCGGCGTCGACGAACGCGGCGACATCGTGGTTCGTCTCGCGCTCGATCTCGGCCACGCGCTCGGGCGTCGGCAGGACGACGTGCTCGCGGATCGCCGCGACGTCCTCGTGCGAGACGGTGCCGACCTCGGCCCAGCCCTCGAGCGCTGCCAGCTCGACCTCGAGCCAGCGGCGCAGCTTCTCGCCGTCCGACCAGATCTGGCTCATGGCCGGGCGGGAGTAGCGAGCGATCACAGGGTCATTCTAGAGCGTGGCCCGGAGCTGCCCGCCGGACGCCCGACGCCGGCTTCAGCCTGGCGTCACCTGGCCCTCCAGGCTCGCCGCGAGCGCGATGTCCTCGCGCCGCCGCACCCCGTCCCACGTGATCAGATCGGCCGCCGCGTAGGCGGCCGTCCGGGCGGACGCGATGTCGTCGCCGGTCGCGGTGACGTTCAGGATCCGGCCGCCGTTCGTCACGACGGCGCCGTCGTGCAGCGCCGTGCCCGCGTGGAAGACGAGCGCGCCCGTTGCCTCCGCCGCCTCGATCCCCGTGATCGGGGAGCCGACGTCGCCGCGCGCCGGGTAGTCGCCGCCGGCGAGCACCACCGTCACGGCCGCACCGGCGGCGGGCTCGAACTCGACGCGCTCGAGATCGCCGGCCGCTGCGGCGGCGAGCGCAGCGAGCAGGTCGCCGCCGAGCAGCGGCAGCAACGACTGCGTCTCGGGATCGCCGAAGCGGCAGTTGTACTCGAGCACCTTCGGCCCGTCCGCCGTCAGCATCAGGCCCGCGAAGAGCGTCCCGACGAACGGATGCCCGTGGGCTGCGAGCTCGGCCACCACGGGGCGGCACGCCAGATCGACGAGCCGCTCGACGGCATCGCCGTCGAAGCCGGGAACCGGCGCATACGAGCCCATGCCGCCGGTGTTGGGCCCGCGGTCGCCGTCCTGTGATCGCTTGAAGTCCTGCGCCACCGGCAGTGCGTGCGCCGTGACGCCGTCGCAGATCGCGAAGACCGAGATCTCAGGCCCGTCGAGCAGCTCCTCGACCACGACCGGGCCGGCGAGGCCGTCGAGCTCGGCCAGCCCCGCCTCGACCTCGGCCTGCGTCTGGCAGACGACGACGCCCTTGCCCGCGGCGAGCCCGTCCGCCTTGAGCACGCACGGAGCCACCGGCTCGGCGAGCGTTGCCGCCATCGGCACGCCCGCCGTCATCATGATCGCCTTGGCGAAGGTCTTCGAGCCCTCGATCGCGGCTGCAGCACGCGACGGGCCGAAGACGGCGACCCCGACCGACCGGAGCACGTCGGCGAGCCCTGCCACGAGCGGCACCTCCGGCCCGACGACGACGAGCTCGATGTCGAGCGCGCGCACGAGACCGAGCACGGCCTCTGCGTCGTCCCCCCGCACGGGGTGGCATTGCCCGAGAGCGGCGATGCCGGGATTGCCGGGAGCGACGTGGAGCTCGGACAGCAGCGGCGACTGGGCGAGCTTCCAGGCGAGCGCGTGCTCGCGGCCACCGGATCCGACGAGGAGCACGCGCACCGAGCGAGTCTACTGAGTGCTACGGGAGCGTCAGCACGGCCTCGCGGCCCTGCCCGGTGCCGACGAGCGAGACCGGCACGCCGAGGGCGTCCTCGACGAAGCGCACGTAGCTCGCAGCCGCGTCGGGAAGCTCGGTGCAGTCGAGCTCCTGCTCCCAGCCGGGGAGCGTCTCCCAGACGGGCCGGCAGTGGTGGAAGTCCGACTGGTGGGCGGGGAAGTCGTCGGTCTCGCTTCCGTCGGGCAGCAGGTAGCGCACGCAAACGGGAATCTCGGCGAAGGTCGAGAGCACATCGAGCTTCGTCAGCGCGAGCGAGGTGATGCCGTTGACCCGGACCGCGAAGCGAAGCGCCGGCAGGTCGAGCCAGCCGCAGCGGCGCTCGCGGCCCGTCACGGTGCCGAACTCGCCGCCGAGCTCGCGCACGAGCTCCTGCGCCTCGCCCTGGATCTCGGACGGGAACGGGCCCTCGCCGACGCGGGTCACGTAGGCCTTCGAGACACCGAGGATCTCGTCGATCCGGTTCGGGCCGATGCCGAAGCTGACCGCCGCCCCGGCCGCGATCGGGCTCGACGAGGTGACGAACGGATACGTGCCGTGGTCGAGGTCGAGCAGCGTCCCCTGGGCGCCTTCGAAGAGCACGTTGTCGCCGTTGCGGAGCGCGCGATCGACGAGGAGCGACGTGTCGGCCACATACGGGCGCAGCCGCTGCGCATAGCCCTCGTAGGTGTGGGCGACCTCCTCGAGGTCGAACGGCTCGATCTCGTAGACGCGCTCGAGCCAGACGTTCTTCTCCGTGATCGCGAGCTCGATCTTCTGGCGCAGGATCTTCGGATCGAGCAGGTCCTGCACGCGGATCCCGATCCTCGTCGCCTTGTCGGCGTAGGCCGGGCCGATACCGCGGCGCGTGGTGCCGATCTGGAGGTTGCCGAGCTTCCGCTCGCGCGCGCCGTCGAGGGCGACGTGCCACGGCATGATCAGGTGCGCGTTGCCGGAGAGGAACACGAGGCCGGCCGTGACGTGGCCGCGTCCCTCGAGGTCGTCGAGCTCGCTCGATCACCACGCGCGGGTCGACGACGCAGCCGGCCCCGATCGCTGACGCCTTGCCCGCGACGATGCCGGACGGGATCTGCCGGATCTTGTACGTCTCGCCGTCGACGACGATCGTGTGCCCTGCGTTCGGCCCACCCTGGTAGCGGCAGACGAGGTCGGAGTCCTGGGCGAGCAGGTCGACGATCTTGCCCTTGCCCTCGTCGCCCCACTGCGCACCAACGATCACGGTGGCAGGCACGTGTGCCATTCTTGCACGCCCGTTCGGCCGGTGACCGGACGTGGCCTCGAAGTGGGCTCGAGCCGCCTGTGGCAGCCGTTCAGCGCTCTTTATGCTTCGGGGGCGAACCTTTAGGTACACTAACGTTCTATGTCCGAGTCGTCGCTTCCCGGGATCAACCGCAACATCTGGCCGCTCGCGGTCGTCGTCGTCGCGGGAGCGATCATGTCGATCCTCGACACGACGATCGTCAACGTCGCGATCGAGACGCTGTCGGTCGACCTCAAGAGCCCGATCGGCTCCGTGCAGTGGGTCGTGACGGGCTACATGCTCGCGCTCGCCGCAGTGATCCCGGTCACCGGCTGGGCGGCGCGCCGCCTCGGCACGAGACGCCTCTACCTGATCTCGCTCGTCCTCTTCACGCTCGGCTCGCTGCTCTGCGGCTTCGCGTGGTCGACCAACTCGCTGATCGCGTTCCGCATCCTCCAGGGCCTCGGCGGCGGGATGCTGATGCCGACCGGGATGATCATCCTCGCGCGCGCAGCCGGCCCGCACCGGATGGGTCGCATCCTCAGCATCGTCGGCGTGCCGATGGTGCTCGCGCCGGTGTTCGGCCCGGTCACCGGCGGCCTCCTCGTCGAGCACTTCGGCTGGCGCTGGATCTTCTTCATCAACATCCCGGTCGGGATCGTCGCCGTCGCCCTCGCGTGGAAGCTCCTCCCGATCGGACGGGCAGAGGCGGCCGGCAAGCTCGACGTGCCGGGGCTCGTCCTGCTCGCGACCGGGCTGCCCGCCCTCACCTACGGTCTTGCGAAGGCCGGCAGCGGCGCCGGCTTCGGGTCGGTGCAGGCGCTCGGGCCGATCGCGGTCGGGATCGTGCTGACCGGCGTCTTCGTCTTCCACTCGCTGCGGTCGGAGAACCCGTTGCTGAACGTGCGGCTCTACGCCAACCGCGCGTTCGCGGCCGCCTCGGCGACCACGTTCTTCCTCGGGGCGTCGCTCTTCGGCGCCATGATCCTGCTGCCGCTCTACTTCCAGGTCGTGCGCGGCGACTCCGTCGTCCGCACCGGCCTGCTGCTCGTGCCCCAGAGCCTCGGCGCGGCCCTCGCGATGCCCTTCGCCGGCAAGCTGGCCGACCGCTACGGCGGCGGCCCCATCGCGCTCGCCGGCGTGATCGTGTCGGCGATCTCGACGCTGCCGCTCGCATTCGTCACGGTCGGGACGCCCGTCTGGGTGATCGAGGCCTCGCTCCTCGCCCGCGGTCTCGGGATCGGCCTCGCGATGATGCCCGCGATGAGCGCCGCGTACGCGGTGCTGCGTCCGGAGCAGATCGCCGACGCAACGCCCCAGCTCACCGTGGTGCAGCGCGTGGGCGGCTCGATCGGGACCGCCGTCCTCGCCGTCGTGCTCGGCACGGCGCTCACCGGCGCCACGGGCCCGGCCGCCACCTCGGCCGCCTTCGCGTCGGCGTACTGGTGGGCATTCGGGCTCTCGGTCGTCGCACTGATCCCCGCGGTGATCCTGTTGCAGGCGGAGCGCCACAGCCGGCGCTTCCAGTCCGAGCAGCGCTCGCTGGCCGCCACCGAGGCCGCGCTCGAGGCGGCATGAGCGCCGTCGCTCCCGGGAAGCCGCGCGAGGCCGAGCTCGAGGAGCTCCGGCTCGCGCTGCAGGAGATGCTCGGCGCGCACCGCCGGCTCCGCAGCCGCGACAGCCGCGTCGCCGGCGCGATCGGCTTCGCCCACTATCGGCTGCTCTCGGAGCTGCGCCGCGAAGGTGCGACTGACCGCATCCAACCTCGCCCAGGCTGCCGACCTCGCGCCGGCAACGGTCACCGAGATGGTCGACGCTCTCGTCGGCGCCGGGCTCGTCGAGCGCGTTCGCGACACCGACGACCGCCGCATCGTCCGCGTCTCGCTGACCCCGCGCGGGCGCCGCGCGTACGACGCCAAGCGGGCGCGCTTCGTCAAGGCCTGGGGCAACGAGCTCTCGGATCTCGACCCGGACGCGCTCAGGGGTGCGACCGTCGTGCTCGAGCGGCTCGCCCAGTTCTTCGACGGCCTCTAGGCCTCGAGCGCGCCCACCTCGCTCCCGCACGGGGCAAACGCACTATCCTCCCGGGGTGGCCGACGACTGGAGAGTGCGAGTGGAGCTCGCCGACGAGCGCACTCGGAGAACGTTCACCGAGCTGCTCCAGGACGGGTTGAGCCCGCTCGGCGCCGATCTGGCCCAGGCGCTCGAAGGCGGGCACCTCTCCATCTCCGGCGACGACGAGAACCTGTTCGTCTACACCGACACGGCCGCGCAGGCGGAGAACGCGCACGCCGTCATCCTCTCCGAGCTCGATCATCACGGGATCACGGCGACGACGAGTGGGGTGGAGCACTGGCTCGCCGACGAGGAGCGCTGGGACAACGAGCCTGCGGACGAGGACTGGGAGGAAGAGGTCGAGCGGAAGGGCTACGCGCCCTGGGAGGTTCGGGTCACCTGCCGGTCGCGGCACGAGGCGACGAAGCTCGAGCAGCAGCTCGAGGACGAGGGCTACCGGCCGATCCGCCAGTGGAAGCACCTCATCATCGGCACCGAATCCCGCGAGGATGCCGATGCGCTCGCCGCCCGCCTGCACGGCGAGGTCGAGCCGGGCGGAGCGGTCGTGTGGGAAGAGGCGCTCGACTCGAAGGTCGTGCGCCCGTTCGTGTTCTTCGGCTAGAGGCCTCGCCGAGCCCATGATCCCCGACGATCTCGATCCGCTCGAGCAGCATCTTCTCGCGGCCCTCGAGACGCTCGCGCCCCCGGCCGGCGCTCCGTCGGCAGCCGACCCGGACGCCGAGGCGCTCTGGCGGGCGCAGATCGAGAGCCGGCACTGCGACCACGCGGCGCGCTGGCTCCAGAAGGAGAAGCGCTCCTTCTACTCGATCGGCTCGGCCGGGCACGAGAGCAACGCGGCGGTCGCGCTTGCCCTGCGCCCCACGGATCCCGCGCTCCTCCACTACCGCTCCGGCGCCTTCTATCTCGCCCGCGCGGCGCAGACGGGCCGGGACGGCGTCCCCGACGTGATGCAGGGCGTCGCCGCCGCGATCGACGAGCCGATCGCGGGCGGGCGGCACAAGGTGTTCGGCAACCACGCGCTGGCCGTGATCCCGCAGACCTCGACGATCGCCTCGCACCTGCCGCGCGCGATGGGGGTGGCGATCGCGATCGACCGGGCGCGCAAGCTCGGCGTCGAGTGCTCCTGGCCCGACGACGCGGTCGTGGTCTGCAGCTTCGGCGACGCGTCGCTGAACCACGCGACCGCCCAGGCGGCGCTCAACACGACGGCGCATGCGGCGCATCAGCATCTTCCCGTGCCGCTGCTCTTCGTCTGCGAGGACAACGGGATCGGGATCAGCGTGCCGTCGCCGGCCGGGTGGGTCGCGAGCGCGCTCTCGAGCCGGGCCTCCCTTCGCTACGAGACGGCGGACGGTGACGACCCCGCAGCCGCGCTCGCCGCTGCGCGCGCCCTGGCCGACTGGGTGCGCGAGACCCGGCGGCCGGCGGTGCTTCATCTGCGCACCGTTCGCTACCTCGGCCACGCGGGCGCCGACGTCGAGGCCGCCTACCGCACGCCGGCTGCCGTGCGCGCCGACCTCGAGCGCGATCCGCTGCTCGCAACCGCCCGGTGGCTCGTCGCCATGGGTCTCCGCACCGGTGCCGAGCTCGCCTCCGACTACCTCGAGGCCAGGGAGCGCGTCCGCGAGGTCGCGCTCGCTGCGGCCCGTCGGCCTCAGCTCGAGAGCGCCGCGGAGGTGATGCGGCCGCTCGCGCCTCGCTCGCCGGCCGAGGTGGCCAAGCTGGCCCGGGCCGACGCGGACTCGGAGGAGCCGGCCACCGAGCCGCTGACGCTGGCCCTCGCGATCAACGGCGCCCTCGCCGCCGCGCTCGACGCTCATCCCGAGGTGCTCCTGTTCGGCGAGGACATCGCCGCGAAGGGCGGCGTCTACGGCGTCACCCGTGGCCTCCACGCCCGCTTCGGCGCCGGCCGGGTGTTCGACACGCTGCTCGACGAGACGTCGATCCTCGGCCTCGCGCTCGGCTCCGCGGTGAGCGGCTTCGTGCCGGTGCCGGAGATCCAGTACCTCGCCTACCTCCACAACGCCGAGGATCAGCTGCGCGGCGAGGCAGCGACGCTGCAGTTCTTCTCGCAGGGTCAGTACCGCAACGGGATGGTGGTGCGGATCGCGGGCTACGGGTACCAGAAGGGCTTCGGCGGGCACTTCCACAACGACGACTCGGTCGCGGTGCTGCGGGACATTCCGGGGCTCGTGATCGCGTCACCGGCGCGTCCGGACGATGCGGCCGCGATGCTGCGCACCTGCGTCGCCGCAGCGAAGGTCGACGGCAGCGTGTGCGCGTTCCTCGAGCCGATCGCGCTGTACCACACCCGCGACCTGTACGAGGAGGGCGACGGCCTCTGGCTCGCGTGGCCGTCGCCGTCCCACGTGCCGCTCGGGTCTGCCCGCACCTACGGCGACGGCCGCGACCTGACGATTCTCACCTGGGGCAACGGCCTGCTGATGTCGCTGCGCGTCGCCCGCCGCCTGGCGCAGAAGGGCATCGAGGCGCGGGTCGTCGATCTCCGCTGGCTCGCGCCGCTGCCGATCGAGGACATCGCCCGCGAGGCGGTGGCGACGCAGCGGGTCCTCGTCGTCGACGAGACACGGCGCACCGGGGGCGTCTCCGAGGGGATCATCGCGACGCTGATCGACATCGGCTTCGACGGGCAGCTCGCGCGCGTGACGAGCAAGGACTCGTTCATCCCGCTCGGCGACGCCGCGAACCTCGTCCTGCTCTCGGAGGACGAGATCGAGGCCGCAGCACTCGCGCTCGTCTGACCGCCGGGACCGATCCTTGACGCGCACTCAGCCGTGACCCATCATGTGACGGGCTCGATTCCGCGAGAGAGACGAGGGTGAGATGAACAGGGGGACGTATCGGCTGCTCGCGCTCGGACTTCTTCCGATCGTCGCGCTGCTCGTGATCATCGGCGCGGCCGGCGCGGCACCCAAGGGAGGCCTCACTGTCGACCTGAAGGTGGCGCAGAGCGAGTTCCGCGCGTCGCAGGACGTGCTCGTCACCGTCACTCTCTCGAACCGGACGAAGCAGCCCGCGCGTATCCTCAAGTGGCTCACGCCGGCGGACGGCGTCGACGCATCGCTGTTCACGGTCACCCGGGACGGCCAGCCGGTCGCCTACACCGGAGCGCAGGTCAAGCGGCCCGCCGCCACCGACAGCGACTACCTCGTGCTCGAGCCCGGCGCGAGCGTCAGCAACGTGGTCGACCTCGGTGACGTCTACGACTTCACGGGGACGGGCCGCTACGAGATCTCCTACAACGTCTCGTCCTACGATCTCTTCGACAAGAAGGGCACGCCGGCGAAGGGCAAGGACGCGCTCGCATCCGACACGATCAGCGTCAAGGCGGCAGGGCGCGCAGCCAAGGGCAAGCCGCCGCCGCCTCCGCCGCCTCCCGGTCCCGGCCAGAACGCCTTCAATGCGTGCACCGACCGCGCAACAGTCGGCGCTCAGCGCCGCCCGCACGCAGGCGAAGGCTACGCGGCGAACGCGACGAGCTACCTCGGCGCCAACAATCAGGGGCCTCGCTACACGACGTGGTTCGGCGTCTTCGCGTCCGCGCGCTACAGCACCGTCACCTCGCATTTCAACGCGATCTCCTCGGCGATGCAGAACGCCGGCATCACCTTCGACTGCAGCAGCAAGCAGAACGTCTACGCGTACGTCTATCCCAATCGAGCCGTACAAGATCTACCTCGGCGGGTCTACTGGACGGCGCCGGCGACCGGCACCGACTCCCAGGCCGGCACGCTGATCCACGAGATGAGCCACTTCGACCACGTTGCGGGCACCGATGACGTCGTCTACGGCCAGGCCGGTGCGAAGTCGCTCGCGATCAGCAATCCGGATGCGGCGATCACGAACGCCGACAGCCACGAGTACTTCGCCGAGAACAACCCGTCCCAGAACTGACAGGTTGCGCAAGTGTTTTGTGGGGTGAGGCTGAAGCCTCACCCGTCCGTCAGGCGTGACTGCTGGCGAATTCGTCACGAGCGACAACCTGCGGGTGAGGCTGAAGCCTCACCCCGGAGCTCACGCCACCTCGGACGGCAGCGAAGCCTCACCCCGGCCTACACGACCTACGACGCAGCGGCCAGGTCGGTGAACTTGGCGTAGCGCTTGAGGAAGCTGAGCTTGATCGCGTCCGTGGGGCCGTTGCGGTGCTTGGCGAGGATGATCTCGGCGAGCCCCTGCGAGTCGGACTCCTCGCCGTTGTAGTACTCGTCGCGGTAGACGAAGGCGACGAGGTCGGCGTCCTGCTCGATCGAGCCGGACTCGCGGAGGTCGGAGAGGATCGGGCGCTTGTCCTGGCGCTGCTCGACGGCGCGCGAGAGCTGGGAGAGGGCGATGATCGGCACCTCGAGATCGCGTGCGAGCACCTTCAGCTGGCGCGAGATCTGCGAGACCTCCTGCACCCGGTTCTCGGGGTTCGAGCCCGAGGTCATCAGCTGGAGGTAGTCGACGATGATCATCCCGAGCTTCGGCTCGCGCGACTTCAGGCGCCGCGCCTTGGAGCGCAGCTCCATCATCGTGATCGAGCCGGTGTCGTCGACGTAGATCGGCGCCTTCATCAGCTTGTCGCAGGCGGCGGTGAGCCGCGGCCAGTCGTCCTGCGCGAGCCGGCCCGACCGGAGGCGCTGCGACTCGACCTTCGCCTCGCTGCACATCAGGCGCTGCGTCACCTCTGCCTTCGACATCTCGAGCGTGAAGAGGGCGACGGGCGTCTCGTGGCGGACGCCGAGGTTGGCCGCCATGCAGAGGGCGAGCGCGGACTTTCCCATCGACGGGCGAGCCGCGATGATGACGAGGTTGCCGGGCTGGAAGCCCGGACGTGAGCTTGTCGAGCTCGCGGAACCCGGACGCGATGCCGGTGACGTCGACGCCCGCCTCGTACAGGTGCATGATCCGCGCGAAGCTCTCGTTGAGCAGGTCGTGGATGTGGGCGAAGTCGCCGGTGACCCGCTGCTGCGCGAGGTCGAACACCATCTGCTCGGCGCGGTCGACGAGGTCGGTGGTCTCGCCGGGCCGTGTCTGGCCGAGCCGCTGGATCTCCTGGCCGACGCGCACGAGGCCGCGCAGCGTCGCCATCTCCTTGACGATCCGCGCGTAGTGCTCGGCGTTCGAGGTCGCCGGCACGACGGCCGCGAGCTCGGCGATCTTCGCCGTGCCTCCGACGCGCTCGAGCTCGCTGCGCTCGTCGAGCTCGTTCGCGAGCGTGATCGCGTCGACCGGCTCGCCCTTGCCGTACAGCGCGAGCGCGGCCTTGTAGATCGTCCCGTGCGACTCCCGGTAGAAGTCGGACGCCTCGAGCACCTCGGTGACGGCGCCGATCGCGGTCGCCGACAGCAGCATCGCGCCGAGAACGGACTCCTCGGCCTCGAGATTCTGGGGCGGGACGATCGCCGACGGGGCGGTGGGAGCGACGGTCACGGGCGCAGTCAACCTGTCCCGAACGGGCACGGCAAGAAGCTCGAAAATCGGCGATATTTCAGCCAGGTGCAGGGGGAAGAGAACACGTGTTCCCTATTCTATCCCCCGCGCCGGATGGCTTCTCCCCAACGAGCTCGGTGTTGTCCACCGCCCGTTTCCCGCTGCGAGCGGGAAGTTCGGCCAACGCTCCACAGGCCCTGTGGAGCGTTGCGGGCTCCGGCGGCTCCCTTTCGAGAGCCGCCGGAGCCGGCGGGCTATGCGGCGGGGTCTGCCTCGGGCTCGGCAGCGTCGGCCGCTGCGGGCTCGGCCTCGGGCGCGCGTCGCGGCCTCGCGACCGTGTCCTCGATCACGACGACATCGTCGATCTCGCCGATGGCGTTCTCCTCGACCTCGACCACGGAGGCCTCGTCGAGCACGACTGCGTCGTCGACGAGCTCCCACTCGCTCTCGTCGACGGCGTCGGCCGGCGCAGCTGCTGCTGCGGCGGCTGCCGCCTCGGCCGCCTCGGCGGCCTCCATCGCGGCGAGCTCTTCCTCGGGCGGCAGCTCGCCACCCTCGGGCACGACCATCAGCTTGACCTCGGCCGAGATGCCCTCGAACAGGTCGATCGGCACCGTGTAGCGGCCGATCCGCTTGATGTTGTCGACGCCGATCTTGCGGCGGTCGACGCGGATCTTGCGGATGCGCCAGATCTCGTCGGCGATGTCGGTCGTCGTGACCGAGCCGAAGAGCGAGCCGGTCGGGCCGGACTTGACGTCGAACCGCAGGACGAGCTTGCCGAGCGTCTCGGCGATCTCGTTGGCCTGTTCGGTGCTGCGCGCCTCGTGCATCGCCTTCTGGGCGTCGATGCGCTTGACCTCCTTCACCCGTCCCTCCGTCGCGACCTCGGCGAGGTTGCGCGGCAGCAGGAAGTTGCGGGCGTAGCCGCGGGCGACGTTGACGACCTCGCCACGCAGGCCGAGCTTCTCCACGTCTTTGAGCAGGATCACGTTCATCAGACTCTCCTAGCTCGCGACGTAGGGCAGGAGCGCGACCTCGCGGGCCCGCTTGACCGCCACGGCGACCTGCCGCTGATGGCGGCGGCACGCGCCCGTGATGCGGCGGTTGCGGATCTTGCCCTTCTCGGAGATGTAGCGCCGTAGCTGGTTGACGTTCTTGTAGTCCACCTCTGTGATCTTGTCCTTGCAGAAGTGGCAGCTCTTGCGCCGCCCGGGGGCGGAGCTGGAGCTGGGACGCTTGCGCGCCGGTGCTTTCTGAGCCATGTCTTCAGATCTCCTAGAAGGGGATGTCGTCGTCGCCGGTGGGCTGGGACGGGAAGTCGGCCGCGTTCGACTGCGACGCACCGGCGGGAACGAACTGGCCGCCCCCTCCACCGCCGTCGCCGTCGTTCCGGCTGCCGAGGAACTGGACGTTGTCGGCGACGATCTCGACTGCCTGGCGCTTGCCCGAGCCGTCGGTCGCCTCCCACTCACGCCACTCGAGCCGGCCGTCGATCGCGACCGGGCGGCCCTTGGCGAGGTACTGCGCGCAGCTCTCGCCCTGGTCGCCCCACACCGACACGTCGAAGTAGTTCGGCTTGTCCGTCCACTGGCCCGACTCGTCCTTGCGGCGCGTGTTCACCGCGATGCGGAGCGAGCAGAGCGCGGTGCCGGACGGCAGGTGCTTCATCTCCGGGTCCCGGGTCAGGTTGCCGACCAGCACGACGCGGTTGATGTTTGCGGCCATCAGTCCTCATCCTCCTCTGCGAGATCATCGATGACGGCATCGTGACTGGCCGGAGCGCCGACGGGAAGTGGCTCCGCCGGACCTCCCTCGGGGCGACGTGTCGCCAGGTGGCGCATCACGTTGTCGTCGATCTTCAGCACGCGGGTGATCTCGTCGAGCGTCTCCGGAGCCGCGGTGAAGAGCAGCAGGTGGTAGTTGCCGTCTGCCTTCTTGTCGATCTCGTAGGCGAGCTTGCGCTTGCCCCATGCATCGTGGCGCGTGAACGTGCCGCCACCCTTCTCGATCAGGTCACGCACGCGCGTGACGACCTCCGCCTGAGGCTCCTCGGCGAGGTCTGGGTCCAACAACAGCAGGATCTCGTAGTCGATCACGGGTTCCCTTTTCTCCTTCCTTCGGTCTTAGGCGGCCTCACCGGCAAGCACGAGCTGGGAATGGCCCGGGCGTGGAGAGGCAGGAAGCGCGACATAGGGTAGCTGACGAACACGCATCGCCACCCTCGCCGCTCCGTCGCGATACCATCGGGGCGTGAAGCGCGCATTCGCCTCCCTTGCCGGTCTCATCGGCCTTGCTGCGCTCGGACGCTGGCTCGCGAAGCGCAGGCATCCCGGTCGCGAGCCCTGCCGAGCCGGTCGAGGCGACGCCGCCCGCCGAGGCGACGGCCGCCGATCCGGCCGAGGAGCTGCGGCGCAAGCTGGCCGACGCCCGCGTGCGCCGAGCCGGACGTCGCACCCGCCGCCGAAGCCGCCGGAGGAGACGCTCGACGAGCGCCGCGCCCGGGTGCATGCCAAGGCCCGCGAGGCGATCGACTCGATGGCGAGCGACTCGTCGGACGACGACGGGACGGCGTCAT
Source organism: uncultured Thermoleophilia bacterium (assembly GCA_963751875.1). Classification (GTDB taxonomy): domain Bacteria; phylum Actinomycetota; class Thermoleophilia; order Gaiellales; family Gaiellaceae; genus Gaiella. The sequence continues at coordinate 29,460 of CAVVWG010000017.1, read as the reverse complement.
GAGCGCGACGGAGCACACCGCCCACGGCAGCGAGCCCGGAGCAGGACGACGAGCTGACCACGGTCGTCCGCGACCTGGCGGACCGGATCGAGGCCCTGCAGGCCGACGTCCGCCGGCTCGGCGGGCCTGGTCTGCCCTCGGGCGACCCTGGCTGGAGCGGCGAGGAGACCGGCCCAGCCGACGGCGCCGTCGTATGCCTGGGTCACCTCGATCGGCGCGCCGGTGCGCCGCCGCCGCACGGTGCCGCGACTCTTCCTCGAGGTGCTGTTCCTGATCGGCGTCGCCGTGGCGGCGACCATCGCCGAGCTCGACGCGCCGACGATCGCCGGCCTGATGGCCGGCTCCTGGGTCCTCGTGGCGCTGATCGAGTGGGCGGGCTCCCGCGCAGACCGGCGCCGCGACGTCGTGCCGCCGATCGAGCCGATCGCGCCGGCGGAGCCGCTGCCCGCCGACCCCTCCTGGTTCGTGCCGCCCGTCGAGCACACGCTCGTCGAGCCGGCAGCCGACTCGCCGACCGCCGTCACGCGGCTACCGCCGCCGCCGCCCGACATCGACACCACCGTCGAGCGCGCGCCCGACGCCTGACCTGCCGGCGAGCGCTCGCACGGGCTCGGCGCCGAGTCCTCTTTACCCCGCATTTACACCCTTTTCGGCACACTCCGTGGCGTCGCGCGGCAGGCTTCTTCGGCCCGATGTCGAAATCGGGCGGCCGCGCGCTTTCCTCGCCATGGCCCACACGATCTCCTTTCGCGCTGTCCTCGCTGCCTGCCTCGCCGCCGCTGCGATCGCGGCGGCGATCCTCGCCGGCACCGCAGCAGCAGCGACCAAGACCCCGGTGCGCGTCACCTTCGTCGGCGACTCGGTGCCGGCATCGATCATGTACTCGCCGCGCGCGAAGTCGATCCTCGCCCGAGGGCTCTCGACCCGGCTCGACCTCCGCGTCTGCCGCCGCCTCGCGACGGCGAGCTGCTCCTATCAGGGCTCGGCGCCGACGAGCGCGCTTCAGTCCGTGCAGTCGCTCGGCCGCTCGCTCGGCGACGTGTTGATCGTCGACGTCGGCTACAACGAGTCGGCCTCGGGCTACCGGGACGGCATCGACCGGGTCATGCGTGCGGCGCGGGCTCAGGGGGCAAGCGGCGTCGTGTGGGTGCTGCTGCGTGAGACGCGCGACATCTACCGGCAGACCAACGCGGTGATCCGGGCAGCCCAGAAGCGGTGGCCGCAGCTGCTCGTCGCCGACTGGAACGCGTACAGCCGCGGGAAGCCGTGGTTCTCGTCGGACGGCCTCCACATGAGCGTCACCGGAGCCGACGCGCTCGCCGCGTTCCTCCGCCCCTATGCGTTCCGCGCCGCCGCCGCGTAGCACGCACTTGCGGCCGACCGGTGCGCTTGTCGCGGATGCGCTCCACCCCGCCTGTCACAATCGCCCGGATGAGTCGACTGCGCGGCGCTCTGCTCATACTCGCCCTTGTCGTGGTCGCGGTGCCGGGGCCGGCCGTGCCGGCATCGCGAACCGTCGCGGCACCGACGAAGGTGCTGGCGCCGTCGTTCGTCGCGATCGACGCCGCGTCGGGTCGCGTGCTCGCTGCGCGCGGCGCGAGCATCCGGCGGCCGATCGCGTCGCTGACGAAGGTGATGACGGCGCTGACGGTGATCGAGCGCGGTGACCTCGAGGGCCGGATCGTCGTGACGCCGCTCGCGACCCAGGTGGAGCCGTACAAGGAGGGGCTCGTCGCGGGCCGCTCGTACACCAGGGACACCCTGCTCTGGTCGGCGCTGCTCGCCTCGAGCAACGACTCCGCCACGGCGCTCGCGATCGATGCCGGCGGCGGCTCGCTCGCCGGCTTCTACGCGCTCGCGAACGCGAAGGCGCGGGCGCTCGGGATGACGTCGACGACGTACGCGAGCGCGTCGGGCCTCGACGACGTCCGGAACCTCTCGACCGCGATGGATCAGGCGATCCTCGCCCGCGCGGCGCTGCAGAACCCGACCTTCGCCCGCATGGTGGCGACCCGGACGCACTGGACGAAGTGGGCCGCACCGACCCGCGCGAAGCTCTGGGTGAACCACAACAAGATGCTCGCGACGACGCCCGGCACCTACGGCGTCAAGACGGGCTGGACGAGCCGCGCCGGCGGCTGCCTGATCGTCGCCCTACGCCGAGGCGATGCGTCGGTGATCGGCGTGCTTGCTCGGTTCGCCGAGCATCTGGTCGGACATGAACGCGCTGATGAACGTCGCGTTCAACCGCCTCGGCTGACCGCCTGCGGTCAAACTCTAGGCTCCGTCGATGCTGTTCCCGACCGCCACGTTTGCGATCTTCTTCCTGATCGTCCTCCCGCTCTCGTGGCTCGCAATGCCGAAGGTGCACCGCTGGCGGCCGTTCATCATCGTCGCCAGCTACGTCTTCTACAGCTGGTGGGACTGGCGGTTCATCTTCCTGCTCGCCGGCTGCACGCTCTGGAACCAGCTCCTCGCAGTCCGCATCCACCGCGCCTCGACGCAGGCGCAGCGCAAGGCGTTGCTGACCGTGGCCCTGATCGGCGACCTCGGCGTGCTCGCGTACTTCAAGTACTACGACTTCTTCATCAGCTCGTCGCAGAACATGGCGTCGATCGTCGGCCTCGACCTCCCGGTCTCGCTGCGCACGATCATCCTCCCGGTCGGCATCTCCTTCTACACGTTCATGGCGATCAGCTACGTCGTCGACACCTACCGCGGCGACTTCGTGCCGACGACGCTCGAGAAGTTCGCGGTCTACCTCTCCTTCTTCCCGCACCTCGTGGCCGGGCCGATCGTCCGGCCCGGGGAGCTGATCCCGCAGCTCGACGTCCCGCGCGATCCGCGGCGGGTCGATACGAGCCGCGCCTTCTACCTGATCGCGACCGGGCTGTTCAAGAAGGTGGTGATCGCGAACTACCTCGCATCCCACATCGTCGACCAGGTCTTCGGCGCGCCGGGCCAGCACTCGTCGCTCGAGATCCTGATCGGGATCTACGCGTACGCGGTCCAGATCTACGCCGACTTCTCGGGTTACACGGACATCGCGATCGGGCTTGCGCTCCTGCTCGGGTTCAAGTTCCCACAGAACTTCGACTCGCCGTACGCCGCCGTGTCGCTCCAGGACTTCTGGCGCCGCTGGCACATGACGCTGTCGCGCTGGCTCCGTGACTACCTCTACATCCCACTCGGAGGCAACCGCAAGGGGACGATCGTCACGTACCGCAACCTGATGCTGACGATGCTGATCGGCGGGCTCTGGCACGGCGCCGGCTGGACGTTCATCGTCTGGGGCGGCATCCACGGGGTCGGGCTCGTGGTCGAGCACTGGCGCAAGCAACGGCCGGGCTACGTCGAGCCGGCAAACACGCGCCGGCGGCGCATCATTGCGCGCGTGATCACCTTCAACATCGTCTGCGTCGCGTGGGTGTTCTTCCGGGCCGACAGCTTCGCGACGGCGTGGGACATGCTGACCGGCCTCTTCACGGGCTGGGGCCAGGCATCGCCGCTCGTGACCGGCGGCGTGCTGCTCGCGATCGCGGTCGGGATCGGATCGCAGTACCTGCCGGCGCGATTCCCGATCCGCGTGATGGATCGCTTCGGGCGGCTGCCGGTGCTCGGCCAGGCTGTTGTGCTCGCGTTCGCCCTGATGCTCACGAACACCATGGGCCCGGAGGGCGTGGCACCCTTCATCTACTTCCGCTTCTGATGTCGTCGTCGAACCCACCCGAGCTGCCGAAGCTGCCGCCGATTCGCGAGTCGGCCGAGCACGTCGCTGCCCTCGCCGCCCGGCGACGAGGCGTCGGCGGAGGATTGGACCGCAGCCCCGGTCGAGCAGCCGCCCGAGCAGCGCCGAGCCGGCGACGACGGCTGCGGAGCGGTCGGAGGCGCGACGGCGGTCGCCGCGGAAGCCTCGCCGCGAGGAGAAACGGGACACGCCGCAGGAGGCGCGGCAGGCCGGGCCGGATCCGCCGGCCGGGGGAGGGCGTGGCGGCCGCGGCTCGCGGACCGAGGACGGGCGGCGCTACTCGACCGCCGGGCACGGGCTGATCGTGGCGCTGCTCGGTCTCGTCTTCGGCGCGCTGCTGCTCGCCCCGGGGATGCACAAGTCGGCGTTCAACGGGCAGCCGGGCACGAAGCGCGATGTCTCGCTCGCGCTCACGGGCGGCCTCGCTCACGTCAGCCACGCGCTCCTGCTCGACCGGCCCCGCAGCCTCGTCCAGGACGCGATGGGCCGGGATCACGCAGACGAGATCGACGTCGCGATCGTCGTCCCGCCGAGCACGGTGAACCCGAATCCGAGCACCACGCCGACGACGAAGCCCACCAAGCCGGTCGTCGGGAAGCCGCCGGCCAGGCAGAAGTTCACGCCGCAGAAGAAGCTCCGCCTCTGGATCGCGGGCGATTCGCTCGTGATCACACCCGGCTACTCCATCGTCCGAGCCGCCGGTGGGAGCCCCGTGATCCAGTCCGTCGGCGGTATCGACGGTCACATCGCAACCGGCCTCACCCGCCCCGACGTGTTCAACTGGTTCAACGAGCTGACGACCCAGGTCAAGGCCCTGCACCCGAACGTGGTCGTGCTCAACTTCGGGGCCAACGACAACCACGGCTATATGACCGGCTTGCCCGACGGGGTCTCGATCGGCGCCTTCGCGAGCCCCGAGTGGGTGAAGGAGTACCGCCGCCGCGTCGGCGCGGTGATGGACACGGTCAACCGTGCCGGTGCGGTCGTGGTGTGGATCGGCCTGCCGATCGCCCGCAGCCCGACCGAGACCCAGGAGTTCGACAAGATCAACGCGGTCGTCCTGCAGGAGGCAAAGCTGCGTCCCCGCAAGGTGATCTTCATCGATACGTACAACATGTTCGCGGGGGACGACGGCGGCTTCGCCGAATACCTCGAGAACGACAAGGGCGACACCGTCAAAGTGAGGGCCGGCGACGGGGTGCATTTCGAGACTGCCGGAGGGGACATCATCGCGCGCGAGGTCCTCAAGCAGCTGAACCTGCGGTTCGACCTCACGAGCTGGCGGAAGCAACAGTCGCCGTGACCGCGTACGTCGCGTTCCTCCGCGCCGTCAACGTCGGCGGGAAGAACAAGGTTCCGATGGCACGCCTTCGCGACGCGCTCGCGGCCGCCGGACTGGAGGAGATCGCGACGGTGCTCCAGAGCGGTAACGTCGTCTTCCGCTCGCGCGCCTCCGCCGGTGCCGCGGCGAAAGTCGTCGCTGCCACGATCGAGGAGACCTTCGGCCTCCAGATCGGGGTGGTGATCCGGTCGGCCGCGGAGCTCGCCGCAGTCGCGGCGACCAATCCGTTTCTCGACGAGGAGCCCGACCGAGACGCGAAGACGCTCCACGTCGCCTTTCTCTCCGCCCGGCCGAGCGCTGCGGCGGTAGCGAAGCTCGACCCCGACCGCTCGCCGCCCGATTCGTTCGCGGTCAGTGGCCGCGAGATCTACCTCAGCTATCCGGACGGATCCGGCCGCTCGCGGCTCACGCTCGACTATCTGGAGAAGACGCTCGGCGTCACGGGCACGGCGCGCAACTGGCGCACGGTGCAGCGGCTGGCGACGCTGCTCGAGGTGCTGAGCGGGGAGCCCGGACGACAGGCTGAAGCCTGTCGCCGGCTGAAGCCTGTCGCCGGCTTGCGCCTGACGCTCGCGCGCTCAGACAGGCCCGGCGTAGGAGTCCGCGAGGTAGGCGTCCACGTCCTCGGCGCCTCGGCCGGAGCGGAGGAAGCGGCTCCACGCCTGCTGCTCGTGCCACACCGCGCCGAGCTCCCAGACGCAGAACGTCGGGTGGTGGCCGCGCGCGAGCGGCCAGGGGCGGAACGTCGGATCGGCATCGCCGTCCTTGGCCCAGACCGTCTCCCAGAGCTCGTTGTTGCCGGCCCACGTGCACGCGAGGAGGAAGTAGAACCCTTCGCCGCAGCGGTGGAGGATGACGAAGCCGAGGCCCTCGAGCTCGATCGCTCCGCCCATCACCTCGTCGACGAGGCACTGCCTTGCGAGCTCGCCGATCTCCGCGGGGACCGGGGCGTCCGGAGCTGCGATGTCGTACCACTTCAGGGTCGCGATACCGATCGGAGCTCGAGCACCGCCGCCGGGGCGATCGACTTCGTCACGTGGCGGTAGTCGGGGCTGACGCCGGGAAGTGTGGACGTGCTCATCACGCCTCCTCTGCGGGCGTGAACTCCATCACCCAGTTCGTCTCCCAGCTCGCGCCGCCGTCGAGCGAGAACGACTGCTCCCAGCGCGGTGTCGACGTGGTGACGCCGGACCAGTAGAACCGGACGAGGATCGGCCGCCCGGCAGAAGGTGTCCTCGCCCTCGAACACCCCGACGTCGCCGTCGAACGTCCCGAAGACCGGTGGGTCGAGCACGCCGCAGCGGCGGCTGTCGGCCCAGTAGATCGACCAGCCGCCGCGAGACGGCGTCGAAGAAGCGGAACGACATCCCGATGAAGCCGCCGTCGTGGTCGGTCCGGAACTCGTCCTCGTTGCCCATGCCGTCGAGGAGCGGGCGGGCGACGCTCGTCGCCTCGAACTCCTCCCACTCGTTCGAGCCGGACAGGCGCTCGGCCAGCCGCAGGTTGCGGATGTGCCAGCTGCCGAACAGGAAGTCGAAGTCCTGGGCCGTGGAGCGACTTCGCGTTGATTCACCAAGTCCGCTCGTCTCCGGGCGGTGGAGCCGATCGTTGCCGTGTCGCTCACGTTGCTCTCCTTCTCTCGTCGGATCGTTGATCGCTGAGGGGAACGGTACTTCGTAAATAGGGCGATTTCCGTCCTCTATTCGTGCTGTACTGCGAGGCGATGCCGACCCCCGCCTCACGGCTGCTCGAGGTCCTCGAGCTGCTCCAGTCCCGGCCGGTCGTGAGCGGACGCGAGATCGCGGGCCACCTCGGGGTCGACGGCCGGACCGCGCGCCGCTACATCGACAACCTGCAGGAGCTCGGCATCCCGGTCGAAGGCCAGCGGGGCGTCGGCGGCGGCTACCGCCTCCGAGCCCGGCTACCGGCTGCCGCCGCTGATGCTGAGCGACGACGAGGTCGTGATGGTGGTGATCGGCCTCGCCGCCGCGCGACGGCTCGGGCTCGACGCCGGCGGCGACCATCCCGAGAGCGCGCTCGAGAAGATCCACCGCGTCCTGCCGACGACGCTCCGGCGACGGGTCGAGGCGCTCGAGGCGGCGGTCGCGTTCACGAGCTCCGAGACCGCGGGCGTGCCCGTCGAGGCGGAGGTGCTCCTGCTCGTGTCCGACGCGATCCGGCGGCGGCATCGCTTGCAGACCGGGTACACGTCGTTCTCGGGCGAGCGCAGCGACCGGGAGCTGAGCCCGTACGGCCTCGTTGTCCACCGGGGCGGTGGTACCTCGCCGCGCACGATCACGGCCGCGAGGCGCTGCGGACGTTCCGCGTCGACCGGATGGCTGCGGTGTCGATGACGACGGCTCCGGTGCAGTCGGCCCCCGAAGGGTTCGACGCCGTCGCCCACGTCGCGCACTCGCTCGCGAGCGTGCCCTGGCGCTGGGAGGTCGAGGTCGTGCTCGATCTTCCGCTCGCCGCAACGGCCGCGCGGATCCCGCCGACGCTCGCCGAGCTCGTCGACGCCGACGCGGGTGCGCAGACGGTGCTGCGCATGCGCGTCGAGTCGCTCGACTGGATGGCGAGCGTGCTGGCCGGGCTCGGCTGCGACTTCACCGTCGTCCAGCCGCCCGAGCTGCGGCAGAGCGTCGCCGCCCTCGCCGATCGCCTTGCGACCCAAGTCGCGTAGACACTCGACCCGATCGCGCTGCCAACTCCTCTAACGAAAGCTCAACAGCGAGCACATCTGTCCGGCGTACCCTGGCGGGACGATGCGCAGGCTCACCACGATCGGTCTGATTCTCTGCGGAGCGCTCCTCGCCGCCGCCGCGGCAGGCGCGTCGACGAAGCCCGTTGTCCCGCGCACGGTGCAGCTGCGGATCCTCCACTCGACGCCCGCGCTCGCCTACGCGCCAACCCGCACGGCGTTCGGCTTCCGCTACGTGAGCTGGCAGAAGTCTCCGTCCAACCTGGAGATCACCTTCGACAACAAGGCCGGCTGGGAGATCCGCTTCATCGCGCTCCCGACGAGCGGATCGTGCCGGACCGGGATGGAGAAGAGCTTCCAGCTCGACGGCAACAAGGTCTACTGGTCGCACACCGGCGCCGAGCAGATGGCCTGGCGCTGCGTCACCAGCCCGTCCGGCCGGCAGGTGCGGCTCGTTGCGTCGAGCCCGCAGCCGCCGACCAAGTTCGCGGACGTCGGCCTCGGCCGGGTCGTCGCGTCGGGCAAGCGGATCGCTCCATAGGCTCACGGCTCGAGCGCGCTCGACGGAGCGCGAGCCCGGACGACAGGCTGAAGCCTGTCGCCGCCCGAAGCCGGCGACGCTCAACCGTCGCGTCGGAGCACCAGGCCAATACGTCGTCGAAGCGGCGACCAGCGACGATGCCGAACAGCTCGTCGCGGGTCAGCTTCGCGCGGGTCGTCGCCGGGCTCGTGATCCCGCACAGGAATCGCGCCTGCTGGCGGGCGGCGCCGAGGGCCGCAGGATTGGCGCTCACGAGCACAGCGAGCGCATCGCTGTCGACTTCGGCCGACAGGGGCGGTGCGGCCTCGGCCGCGGGGAGACGCTGCGCTGCTCCGGTGAGACAGAACGTGCAGTGGCCGCACGGCTCGGCGCGCACCTCGCCGAAGTAGCCGATGAGCGCGTTGACCTGGCAGCCCTCGTGGGTGACGAGCGAGACGACGCGCGCGATCCGCTCCACCTCGGCCTGCTCCCGCCGCTCGAAGCGGTCGACGAGGCTCGCCAGCAGCTCATCCCTCGACCCGGGCTGCGCGAGCACCGTGAAGCGCTGGCGCACGTCGCTCGAGCGGAGCTCGATGAGCCGCTGCTCCTCGAGATGGCCGAGCGCGGCGACGATGCGGCTCCGCTCCTCGCCCAGTGCGGCAGCCGATACCTCGGGATCGAGGTTCGTCCACGTCCGGCCCGTCTTGCCGCTCGCCACCACCCGCCGGAGAAAGTCGGCCCGCGCCGGGTCGAATGCGGCATAGACGTCGTCGAACGAGCCCGACAGCGGTCGGAAGCTGTAGCCGGCGTAGAACGGCGTGCCCTGCCGGAGGAGGCCGTCGAGCTCGAGATAGGTGAGGATCGTCTTCAGCACGAGCGGCCGGATGTCGAGCCGGCCCGACAGCTCGTAGTCGGAGACCGCGAACTGTCGACCCGACGTCGTTGGCGAAGACGACATCGAGCAGGCCCGCGACCGCCTCGCGCGTTGGCGTGTCTCCGAACGCGAAGTTCTCGAGCGTCGGGATGTCGTCCTCGCAGGCATAGAGCTCGCACACCGCAGGCTCGCCGTCGCGTCCGGCCCGCCCGATCTCCTGGGAGTACGACTCGAGACCCTTGGGCAGGTTGAGGTGATAGACGTAGCGGACGTCGGCCTTGTCGATGCCCATGCCGAAGGCGATCGTCGCGACGACGATGTTGCCGGGCGATGCCGTCCACCACTCCTGGGTCGCGACTCGGTCCTCCGCGGTCAGGCCGGCGTGATACGGGCGGGCGGGGAGACCGGCGGCAGCGAGCAGCGAGGCGACGCGCAGGGCCGTCCGCTGAAGCGTCACGTACACGATCGTCGACCCGGCCGGGCGCTCCCGGAGGCGATCGATCAGCAGCTGCTCTCGCTCGCCGGCCCGAGCCGGCGTCGTCAGCAGCGTCAGGTTGGGGCGGTAGAAGCCGGTGACGACGGTCTCCTCGGCGGCGATGCCGAAGCCGGTGCAGATGTCGGCCACCACGGCCGGCGTGGCGGTCGCCGTGAGCGCCAGCACGCGCTCGGCCCCGAGCTCGCGCGCCCGCGCAGCCAGCTTGAGGTAGTCCGGCCGGAAGTTGTGCCCCCACTCGGAGATGCAGTGCGCCTCGTCGACCGCGAACAGCGAGATCGGCGTCTGGGCCAGCTGGGCGAGGAAGCGCTCGTTGTTGAACCGCTCGGGTGCGACGTAGAGGAGCTTCAGGCTGCCGGAGCGGAGGCGGTCGGAGACGTCGCGTGCCTCGGCTTGCTCGATGCTCGAATCGAGCCGCGCTGCATCGACGCCCTGGAGCACGAGCGCGTCGATCTGATCCTTCATCAGCGCGATCAGCGGCGAGACGACGACGGTGACGCCGTCGAGCATCAGGGCGGGGAGCTGATAGCAGAGGCTCTTCCCGGCTCCGGTGGGGAACACCGCGAGCGCGGAGCGGCCGGCGAGGAGCGCCTCGATGACGCGCTCCTGGCCCGGTCGGAAGGAGCTGAAGCCGAACCGGGACTCGAGCACCTGGCGGGCCGACGCTGTCTCCGTTGTTCCGTTGTTTCCATTTGAGACAACGTAGCAGAGCGATCGGATTGCAGTCGCGAACCGATTGCGAGCCCGGACGGGAACGACTCGAGAAGTTGGGTGCCGCCCTCGGAGGACGGCACCCACTCCTCGCCTCTCCCTCCCGGAAGAACGAGCTCTCTAGCGGAAGAACGTGCGGTGCACCGACGCGCTCGTCGAGCCGGACTTGTCCCGCGCCTTGAGCGTGATGGTGTAGCGGCCGTGGCCGCGGAACCGCGGTACCGGCACCCAGTTGCGGGTGTAGACGCCGCAGGGCTGCGGTGCGACGAGCGTCGAGAAGCGCCTCGTGTACGACGCCTTGCCGGGCCGCGAGTCGGTCTCGATGATCGACAGGTTCTTCGCCGAGTCGTCGCAGACCCGGACGCGGGCGTAGACCCGGGCGCCGACGAACCGCACCGAGATCAGCTTGATCGTCGGCCGTCCGTTCTTGACCGGCGACACCGTCGGCTCGACGAAGTCCGTCAGAGCAGACCGGGCGGTGTTCTTACCGCTGCTGTTCGTGGCCGTCACGACCACCCTGAGGCGGTAGCCGACGTCGGCGTCCCGGACGCCGTACGTCTTGCCCGTCGCGCCGCCGACGTCGAAGCAGACGCTGGCGTCGAGATCGCAGCGCTGCCACTGGTAGGCGTACGACGTCGGGGTGTTCGTCCAGGTGCCGGAATCGGCGGTCAGCTCCTGGCCGACCGTCGTGTCGCCGGTGATCGTCGGACGGGTCTGGTTCTGAGGCGCACCGCTATTCGGCCCGACCACAGCCGTCTGCGCCGAGCGCGCGTTGGCCGCGCCGTCGGCGTTCACGGCAGTGACCCGGACGCGGAGCGTGTGCCCGCGGTCGGCCGCCACGACGAGGTACGTCTTCTGGGTCGCGCCGGGGACGCCGACGCAACTCTCGCCGGTCGCTCCACAACGGAGCCACTGATACTGGTACGCGGTGGGACTGTTGGCCCAGGTGCCGTTCTCCGCCGTCAACGTCTGGCCGACGGAAGCGGTGCCGGTGACCGTCGGCGGAGTCGTATTGGTGGGTGCCGCCTGCGTGGCGGCTGACGCGGTGCCGAAGAGCGCGGCGGTGAGGACACCGAGCGCAAGCACCAGGTAGATACGCGATCGTTTCATGTGAGCATCCCTTTCCAACGTGAATGGGTCGCGACCGATCTGCGATCCCCGTTAACGGATTGGGGATACCCGGTACCCCGGCGCCCGAAGCCGTCCTTGGCCTCTCCTTACACGGCCCGGACGTACTGCTTACAGATGGCGAACATTCCGAAGCCGTGCCGAGACGACTCCGACGGTTGGCCGAGTGGCGGCTCGGGTACGAAGAAGTCCGACATGCTGGAGCAGGTGATGACCTCGAACGAGACCGTTCCAACCGAGCAGCGGGTCGCCGCAGCCTTCTTCGATCTCGACCGCACGCTGATCAGCCGACCGACCCCGCTCGCGCTCGCGAGCACGTTCCGGCGGCGCGGCCTGCTGACGACACGCGATCTCGTCCGGGCGACCCTGTGGCAGCTCCTGTTCCTGCTCCCCGGCGTCGACGGGACGCGGCGAGCGTCGGTCGACGGGATGACGCTGTTGAAGGGCCTACCCGTTGCCACCCTCCAGGAGATCCTCGGTGAGGCGATGGAGACCGTTCTTCGGCCGCTGCTCTTCGCCGAGCCGCTCGAGCTGCTCGAGCGTCACCGGGCAGCCGGTGAGCCGACGTACATCGTCTCGGCGAGCCTGCACGAGATCGTCCAGTACGTCGCCGACGACCTCGGGTTCGACGGCGCGATCGGCTCCACCTGCGAGATCGTCGACGGCGTCTTCACCGGCGTCTCGCTGCAGCCCTGCTACGGCCCCTACAAGGCACAGGCCGTCCGCCGGATCGCCGATCGGGACGGGCTCGACCTCGCGGCCTCGACCGGCTACTCGGACTCGTCCAGCGACCTCGCCTTCCTCGAAGCGGTGGGCACTCCGATCGCGATCAATCCCGACCGCAAGCTCCGCAAGATCGCGGGTCGCCGCCACTGGCCCGTCCTCCGTTTCAAGACGCTGGTCATGCCCCGATCGACCTGAACCGTCATGAACGTCGATCGCGCATCTTCACAAATCCTGTACGTCCGTCTCATTGCATTTTCATCGTGGCGGCATTGGATGAGAGCCATGATCCTCTCGATCCTGCTCACCAGCATCCTCACCGCGATCCTCGTTTGCCCGCTGCTCGCGATGTCCGCGATCCACCGGCTCTAGAGCATCTCGATCAGGCTGTGCGCGACTACCGTCAGCTGCCGGCTGACGAGTGCTGCGCGATGAACGCGAGCACCCGCTCCCACGCGTCTGCCGACGCGTCGGCGTGCTCCTCGAACTTGCGGTCGAAGAAGCTGTGGGGAGCGCCGTCGTAGACGACGAGCTCGTGCTCGACGCCCGCCGCCGTGAGCGCGGCATCGAAGGCGGCGTTGTGCTCGGGGAGGATGTTGGCGTCGTCGCCCGCCTGGAGCGCGAGGATCGGCGCCTCGAACTCGGCGGCCCGCTGCGTCGGCCCCGGAGCACCGTTTCGCTCGACGGTCGAGCCGTAGAAGCCGATCGCGCCCGCGAGGCCGTGACCGGCCGCGGCAGCGAGCCACGAGTTCCGCCCACCGAAGCAGAACCCGACCGTGAAGATCTCCGTGCAGCCACCGCCGGCCGGGGAGCGCAGGTACTCGACCGCGGCCCGCACGTCCTGCTGGATGCCCTCGGGCGTCGTCAGCGCGACGTGATCCATGTACGGAAACTCGTCGTCGCGCTTCGCCACGCCGGCAGTGCGCCCGAAGTAGTCGAAGGCAACCGCGGGATAGCCGCGCTCACCGAAGCGCAGCGCGAGCTCCTCGTAGAAGCGGTAGAGGCCGCGGACGTCCGGGAGCACGACCACGCCGACAGGCCCCGGCTCGTCCGGGATGGCGGCGAACGCGGCGAACTCGTTGCCGTCGGCCGCCCGGAGGGTGAGGTCCTCCGACCGCACCGGCGCCCCACCCGAGAGGACGGGGATCGGCGGCAGGGAGTCGAGCTCGAAGCACATCCAGGAGCACCGTAGCGCGTCGCCGTCGCGCACGGCAACGGCCGAACGCGCTCTCCGCTTGCGTCAGGCCGTCACTCGCCCCCGCCGGTGTCGAGGCTGTATGCCTCCCACAGCAGGTCGGCGCCGCGCCGGCGATGGCTGACGAGCTGCGCCAGAACGTGTTCGATCGCATGCCTCGCCTCGGCGACCGCATCGTCGCCGCGCACCGGGGCGCTCGCGAGGCGGGCCCTGAGCGCGGACGTTGCCGCCTGCATCTCCGGATGCTCGCTGCGCAGCACCTCGATGTTCCTGCTCAGCCTCGGGGCAACGTCGATGATCTCGTCGTAGAGACCGTGATCGCGCTCGGTGACCTCGATGTGGTCGACGATCTCGTCCTCGACCTCCTCGAGCGCCGCGATCACCCCTGCCTGCCATTGCTCCTCGTGCCCTCCCGCGGGCGCGGCGGCGGCGCGTTCGAGGCCCAGGATCGCCTGGTGGAGGTCGGCCCGCCGGCGCACCACCTCTTCCAGCGTCGCCGTCAGCTCCTGTGGCGCTGCCTTCGTCAGATCGGCCATCGCTCGCCTCCTCACGGGGAGCCCGGGCGTCGTCACCCGACTCCGGCGACCCGGTGCAGAACCTCACAGAATGACAGGCCGCGAGGCGGTTGTCACTCCCTGAGAGGCGGTAGTGACGGCCTGCGCCGGACGACGGGCTCCGCCCGCCGCCCGGCGCGCAGGTGGTCTAGAGGATGCCGCGGTTGGCAAATGCGGTCGTGACCGCCTTCGCCGCCTTGGTGCCGCCGATCTTCTGGGCGGTCGTGACCGTCACGGCCGCCGCCTGGGCGAAGGTCGTGTCGGGCGCGAACGAGAACTGCGACTCGAGGATGATCGTGTCCGCCTGGGTCGAGCCGAGCGCGTTGCGGATGTCCCAGAGCGCCCGCGACCAGATCTCGCCGTCGGCATGCACTTCTCCGACCACGTCCTCCGGGTAGTGCTTGTCGGTGTCGACGCGACGGAGGCAGTGCGACGGGCCGGACGTGTAGGACACGGAGTCCCAGTCGGCGACGCACGGCACGTCGAAGCCGTTGTGGGCCACGGTGTCGGTCACGGTCACGGCCCAGTAGTCACCGAAGGCCTCCCCGATCGCGCCCCCTTCGGGCGAGCTGCCGAAGTTCGCGACCTGCGAGTCCTGGATCGCGTGGCCGTACTCGTGGAGGATCACCTCCGCGTCCTCCGCGTCGTCGACGCCGCCCTTGCCGAACCGGATCTCGTCCTTGGGATGGTTCGTCCAGAACGAGTTGTCGGCTCCGTACTGGTTGATCCTGATGTCCTGAGACTCTGCGTTGACCGGGCGCCGCGTCGACCCGAAGCCGAGCCGCTGGATGTACAGCTGTGCCTGCGTCACCCAGTAGTAGGCCATCACCTGCTCGAACTCGTCCTGCGATCGGTTGTACGAGAACGTGTTGGTCGGTGAATAGGCCGGGCTTCCCGTCTCGGAGACGACATTCGCCCAGCGCCCGCGGAGGAAGCCGCTCCCGTCGAGATCGGTCAGCGTCACCGTCTTGTACGCGGGCTGCAGCGCGGCGTAATCGGCGTCCTTCTGGTCGGTCAGGCCCTCGTTGTGGAGCTGGGCCACCGGGTTCGGGAAGAAGACCCTCCCCGTTCCCGAGCTCGTACCCGGCCCAGGCACCGCCGCCCAGGCTGCCGTGGCGCCCACCGCTGCCAGAGCAGCGGCAGCGAGCGCAATGCGTCGTCGTCCCATGTTCTGTCTCCCCTTGTTCTCGTCGGCGCGCCTCCTCCGGCGCGGTCGCGCGTACCCTAACGAGCAGACAGCCGAACCGACAGTCAGCCTTTGCAGGGCTATGCTGGCCACGATGGCGCATCCGCCCGGAGACCCGCTCCCGCTCCGCGGCGGCTGCCTCTGCGGCGGGGTGCGTTTCGAGGTGACCGAGCAGCCGATCTCGGCCTCGTACTGCCACTGCACGCGCTGCCAGCGGCGCACCGGCGGCGGCTCGTCGGCCCAGGCGCGAGTCGTGCCGGGCTCGGTGCACGTGCTGTCGGGTGCAGACCTCGTTCGCGTGTGGGAGCCACCCGACGGCTACGGCAAGGCGTTCTGCTCGTCCTGCGGCTCGGCCTTGTGGTCGGTCGCACCGGGTGCCGACGAGCCGTCGGGCGTCCGCTTCAGCGCGTTCGACGACGATCCCGGGGTGCGACCGTCCTACCGGACGTACACCGCGTACGCCGCCCACTGGGAGCCGATTCCCGACGACGGCCTGCCGCGATATCCGGAGCCCCTGCCACCGAGCGCCTGAGCTCAGGCGCAGGTGAACGTGAAGCCGAGGTCGACGCCCGAGTCAAGCGGAACCTCGCGCGGCCGACCAGGAGCTAGAAGCGGCGGCGCTCGATCGAGGTCAGCTGATCGAGGTTCCGATCGGCACGTGCAAGATCGTTACCGGCGCCGCCGGCAAGAACGTCTCGCTTGCCGTCTCGCGCCTGCAGCGTGTCGTTGCCGGCTCCGCCGCGGAGCGTGTCGCGACCGGCACCACCGTTGATGATGTCGGCTCCGGGCCCGCCGTAGACGACGTCGTTGCCTCGCCCGGCGAGGATCGTGTCGTTGCCGCCGAGCCCGCAGATCACATCGCGCCGGCTCGTGCCGCGCAACACGTCAGGCCCCTGGGTGCCGACGATCGTGCAGCGAACCGGTCGGCCGAGCGGGTCGAGCGGGCGGGGCGGGGTTGCGAACGACGCATCGGAGCCGGCGCTCGTGGCGACCGTGCTGCGGGCGACGAGGCGGTAGTGCCAGCGCACTCCAGGGGTGAGGCCCGTGAGGCGGGCACTGACGGGACGGTCGGCGGTGCCCGTGGCTGCGACCTCCGGCGTCCGGAATCCGTACGCCCGCGTCCGGCCGTACTCGAACCACCAGGTCGTTGCGAGGCCGTGGGCGTTGACGGTCCCGTTCACGCGGGCGGAGAAGAGCGACAGCGTCGTGAGGGTGACCGGCCCGGTGCGGCGGACTGGGCGCCGACGGTGACGAACGTTGCATCGGCTTCCGCGCGTCGTTCCGAGCGAGTTCACGCCGACGACCCTGAAGTGGTACGTGGTGTTCGGCTTGAGGTTCGAGACCGACCTGCTGACGGCGACGCTCTTGGTGCCGGAGCCGGCGCTCGAGGTGGATGTTCGCGCGCCGTAGGAGGCGGTCGGGCCGTAGTCGATGTACCACGAGGTCGAGTGGCCGTTCGGGTTCACCGTGCCCGCGAGCGTCGCGGACGTCGGGCCGACCGCGCTCGCCTGGCCCGTGACGACGATCGGCGCGCCCTGCGTCGTGAAGACCTGGTCGGAGCCCGTGGCGGTGCCGGCGTCGCTCGTCGCGACGAGGCGGAAGTGGTAGGTGGTGCCGGCCTTGAGCCCGGTGACGGTCTTCGAAACGTTCGTTCGCGTTGTTCCCGCTGCCGGCGCTCGAGGAGGAGGTGGTGGTGCCGTAGGACGTCGTCGTGCCGTACTCGAACCTGTACGTCGTCGGGCGTCCGTTCGGGTCGACCTTGCCGTTGAGCTTCGCACCGGTGGCGGTGATCGAGCTCGCGGCGGAGGTCGTGGCGACCGGCGCCTCTGCCGTCACGAACGTCGCATCCGCGCCGTTGACGGTTCCGGCAGAGCTCGTCGCGACGAGGCGGAAGTGGTAGGTCTTGCCGACCGTGAGGCCGCTGACGCCGACGGAGAACGCCTTGGCGGTGGTTCCCGAGCCCGCATCGGCCGTCGCCGACTTCGAGCCGTACGAGGTGGACGTGCCGTACTCGACGAACCAGGTCGTGGGCTCGCCGTTCGGGTTCACCGTGCCGCCGAGGGTCGCCGTGGTCGGCCCAACCCCCGTCGCGGGGGACGTGACGACGACCGGCGGCGATGCGGTCGTGAAGAGCCCGTCCCCGCCGTTGGCGGTGCCCGACGCATTCTTCGCCACG
Source organism: uncultured Thermoleophilia bacterium (assembly GCA_963751875.1). GTDB lineage: Bacteria > Actinomycetota > Thermoleophilia > Gaiellales > Gaiellaceae > Gaiella. The sequence goes on along the minus strand of CAVVWG010000017.1, from coordinate 12,109 downwards.
AGTCGGTAGTGGTAGGTCGTCGCGGCCGAGAGCCCGGTCAGCGCTCGCGAGACGGCGACGTTGGCCGAGCCGGAGCCGGTGTTCGTGTGGGTCGTGGCCGAGCCGTAGGAGGTCGAGGGGCCGTACTCGAACCACCACTCCGTCACGGCACCGCCGGGATTGACCGTGCCGTTCAGCGTCGCCGACGAGCCGCCGACCGCGCTGACCGTGCCGGTGATCGCGGTCGGCGCTGCAGCGGCGGCGCCCTGAACGAGCGCCGCGGCGGCAAGAGCCGTTACGGCGAGTGCGAGCGCCAGGCGAGAACGAGGCATCGAGCTCGAACCTATTCGCCGTCCGTAAACGAGTGGTCTCGGGAACGTAAGGATTACGTGAGCTGACACGAGGACCGGTTGTCCGCAAAGTCCCGCCGTGACGACAGTGATGCAGGCGCATCGCGATCAGTGCCGCGAGGACCGTTTCTGCGCGCTCGAAGGCGACGGATCTTGACTGATGGGGCCGACCGTGAAATAACCCTCCTACCCGATACCTGAACCAGGTGTCATGTTTTGTTCGGCCAACCGTCAGGGGGAGCAGCATGGGCACGAGAAGAAGGATCGCGGCCATCGCAGTCACGATGATCGTGTCGGCGGTGATCGGCGTCACCGCCGCAGGAGCAGCCGGGACGGTCGGTACCTCGTTCCCGGTCGGCTTTCCGTCGATCGTCGACGCCTCGCTCGGTTCGCCCGTGCTCGGGTTCGGTGCCGCCGGCCCGGTGAACCGGACACCCGTGATCCTGCTGCACGGCAACAACGACACGCCCTTCCCAACGGCATGTAACCCGTACGGCGAGATCCACTCGCTCGCCCAGTACCTGGCAGACCACGGGTATGCCACGAGTGAGCTCTGGGCACTCGGATATCAGGGCGCCCAGTGCGACACGATCACGACACCGACGAACAAGTCGGGCGTCGCCCACTCGACGGTCGCGAACATCCCGGATCTCGACCGGTTCGTGAAGGCGGTGCTCGCCTACACGGGCGCCAAGCGCGTCGATATCGTCGGGCACAGCCTCGGAGTGACGCTCGCACGGGCATGGATGAAGGCCGACCACGCGAACCACCTGGTCAGGAGGCTCGTCGCGATCGACGGCCCGAACCACGGCATCATCAGCTGCTCTCCCTCACCTCTCAACTACTGGCAGGCGGCCGTAAACGGCGGCTTCACGCCGGACAGCGCGATCTGTCAGGAGTACGGCTCGGCCGACTCGCCATTCCTGAGCTGGCTGAATCGCGGCGACGAGACGCACGGCCCGACCCGCTACCTCGTCATTCGCAACCTCGGCCCCGACTTCGTGTACTCGCCCGCGCAGGACGGCATCCTGCCCGGCGTGCCCGCAGAGGACAGTCTGGGGCGAGCACACGACTTCTCTCGCAGCGCCACCCTCCAGGGGGCCGAGGAGATCGGCCTGACCGGGCAAGGCATCTACGACCCGTTCCTTGCGACGACCCACCTCGGCATCCTCAACTCGCCCGAGACAAGGGCTGCAACCCTCTCGTTCCTGACCCGCTGACGGGCGAACAGCGACCGCGGTGATCACCCTGCTGGGGTGATCACCGCAGTGGCATGACGGATGCCCTGCGACGTCCTAGCGCGACTCGGCGGTCGGTCCCGCTGTGCGTTTCGTAGATCTTCTGGATCTCGTGCTGAGGGACGGGGCGGCTGAAGAGGAACCCCTGTCCGTACCGGCAGTCGTTCTCGAGGAGGAAGCGGCGCTGCTCCTCGGTTTCGACTCCTTCCGCGAGCGGCTCGAGGCCGAGCGTATGGGCGAGCTGGACGATCGAGGCGACGAGCTTGCGTGCATGCTCGTGCTCGGGGAGATCCCGGATGAAGGAGCGGTCGATCTTCAGCATGCTGACCCAGCTCTTGTTGAGTCGTCCCAGTGACGAGTATCCGGTGCCGAAGTCGTCGATTGCGAGCTTCAGTCCTTGCTTGTGCATGTCGGCGAGGGTGTCTTCCATCTGCCGTCCCGTGTCGGGGATCAGCGCCGACTCGGTCACCTCGATCATCAGCCGCTCGAGCTCGACGCCGGCGGCGGCGGCCGCCGCGGCCAGGTGGGCCATCCCGGTCGTCTGGCAGTAGGACGGCGGCAGGTTGATCGAGACGTACAGATCGAGTCCCTGTTCCTGCCAGGCAAGTGCTTGCCTGCACGCCTCGTCGATCACCCAGTCGCTGAGCAGGCCAATCAGCCCGATCTGCTCGGCGAGCGGGATGAAATCGCCCGGTGGCACCAGCCCTCGCGCTCCGTCCTGCCAGCGGACGAGTGCCTCCACCCCAACCAGGGTTCTGGCCTCGAGATCCACGAGCGGCTGATAGTGGAGCACGAGGCCGTGCCCACCCTCCACCGTCTTGCGCAAGCGGCTGGCCATCGAGATCTGCTCCAGCGCCGTATCGGTGCCTTGACGATAGAGCGCGTGACCGTCGCGTCCGGCCTCCTTCACCGTGTACATCGCAACATCGGCGTGCTTGAGCAGCGTCGTGCTGTCATCGGCGTCGCTCGGATAGAGGCTGATGCCGACGCTCGCACTGATGTAGATCTCGATTCCTTCGACGAGGAACGGCGCCCGCAGGCTCCTGCGTAGCGTGTTCGCTACCACCTCGGCAGCACCCATGAAAGCGGTCTCCTCGGTTGGGCTGCGCTCGAGGTCGGAAAGGAGAATCAGGAACTCGTCGCCGCCCTGGCGTGCGACAACGTCCGTCTGTCGGATCGCTGCGCGCAACCGCGACCCGACTGCCTTCAGCAATTCGTCGCCGGCCGAATGCCCGAAGCTGTCGTTGACCAGCTTGAAGTTGTCGAGGTCGATGAACAGAACAGCTGCACCCTTGTCCGTTCGACCGGCCCGAACGAGAGCCGAGTCCAGATGCTCGAGAAACGCGGTTCGGTTCGCCAGGCCTGTCAACGAATCGCGTAGGGCAGCGTGGGCGAGCTTCTCGATCGCCTCCGCCTCGATGCGTTTGCGGGTCGTGATGTCTGCGACCACGCCGTCGACCAGGAGACAGCCGTCCTCGGCCGTACCCTCCGGCCTCATGCGGTCGAGCACCCAGCGTGTCTGGCCGTCCCGGCTCAGCAGCCGGTACTCGACCTCGACCGACTCGCCCCGGGCGAGTGCCACCCCCGCCGCGTCGTATGCCTCGCGATCCTCTGGATGCACCGCTGCGTCGTAGGCCTCGTCCGCCGTCATCCCGTCAGGGACTTGCCCGATCAAGGCCTCGAGCCCGACGAACGTCAGACATTCGAAGGTCCCGTCTGGCCAGATCTTCATCTCGTACAGCATGATCGCGACCGTGCCGGCGATCCGCTGGAGTAGCTCCGAGCCGTAGGCATCGAAGTCGTGAGTTGATGCCTCGCTTCGCACCCACCCCCCTATCGGCAGCCAGGAGCCATCGCCCAAGCCCTCAACGCCAGCGACTCCTCGGGCCGCTCCACGACGAAGAACCCAGCCGGTGTGACCGCACTCCTCACGGGGTACGCAGTGGCATGAAACGCGTCCGCGTCTACGGCGTCGACATCACAGACTCCTACGCCCGAACGTTGATCGGGGGGTTGACCGACGCCGGCAGCCCGGCGGCGCTGGCGGCCGCGAGGCAGATCTCGGGCGCACTCGATCGGCACGACTCGGCCGGACCGCTCACGCCCGAGATGCGAGACGCGATCCTTGCTGTCCTGCCGGCCGCCTCGCCGTCGCGGCCAGGGCTCCGGCATCTCCACCGCACACTCCTCCGGGACCACGAAGCCCGTCGAGACACCGCATAGACCGAGCTGCGCCCAGCTGCCAGATGTGGCCAACCTACGACAGCAACCTGAACGTTGAAAGAAGGCTCGGCCGCCGCACCGCCGAGCCTTCTGCCCCCTAACCCCAACCCCAGGTCGCGAGCATAGAGTGAGTCGCCGGCGCCGTTCGTCCAGACATCTACTGGCCTTTCGTCGCCCGGCCTAGCCATATCGGATTGCTCGCGGGCAAGCCGCCAAGCTCCGCAACCGCCGCGGTGACGGTTGAGTGGGCTAACGGAGCGGCGCCGGAGTCGAACCGACCGAGCGTGGGTTGCCACACCGCACGGGTTTCGAAGGCTCGGTCAGCGTGAGAAGCGAGCGGCCTTTCAAGGGCTTTGCAGGCCGCGGCGCGGGACCGTGGCCACGCTCCCTGCCACAATAGAATTGCCTTCGAAATCGGGCGAAGATCCTCTCGGGTGAGAGGACGCTCATGCGGGCGAGCGTGTGTGTGCCTCGTCCGAACGGGACTCGGCTAGCGGAGCGCTTCCCTTGCGGCCTGTTCGGTCGCCTATCCGGCACCCCGACGAGGTAGCGGTCGCCTGCAACGAGGCGGCTGCCGAGTCCGCGGGCGGCCGACTCGACCGCCTCGGCTTCAGTGTCGGCGTTGTACCCACAGGTCGAGCAGACGTAATTGTTGCGGGCACCGTTGTCTACGAACGTTGTGATCGAAACCTTGGCGCCGCGGAACACACAGTTCCCCGTCTCCTCGACGGCGAGCGCGTCCGTACCCTTCGCCACGTAGGACGTGGAGCAACCTAGGTTTCTCGGTGAGCTTGACGTCATTGCTCTTTCCGTCGCCACCACAGCCGAGGAGCGCTCCACCGACAGCATGCTTGCCATGCCAGCGAGACTCTGGCGAGGGCGTCGCCGGATGACCCATCGGCCTATGGGTCGGAAGAGGAGCATTGTCACGATCGGGAAGCCTGCCACACCGGACGCCATCCGCACTGTGCGACACGCCCCTGCTCGTGCAACATTCCCTAACGCTGGCGCAGGCGCGTGCTGCAGCCAGGTGGTGAGACTGGGAGTTGAGACGCGAATGCCCAAGCAAGGAGATCTGAGCGGAGTTGTCGAGCCCGGCCGAGGGCTCGGCGCGGCCCTGATGGCGGACTGCGTCGTGATCCAGAAGCTGGAGGAGCTAGCTCAGCGGGTTCCCGATCGTCCTGGGGACGCTCAACGTGCGCTTGCCGCGACCGCTCGAGCGAGACCGGAACTGGCGCTACCTGACCGCCGCCGAGATCACGCCCGATTGGGAGGCGAGGACTGGCCAGAGCGGCTACTTCCTCGCGCCCGTTACTGTCGCCGGGCGCTACCGCGGGCTCGCCTTTCAGGCCGTCGAGCCGGGAGAGCGCGGATACCCGCCCGACCAGATCGAGCTCTTCTGCGAGGCACACCTACGTACGGAGCTCGGCCTCAGTGACGGCAACCCGATCGCGGTCGTCCGGATGATTGACGGCTGACCTCAGCCCGGGGCACCTACCTCGGTGACATTCCCGAACACTGGCGCGTGCCAGCCTGCCATACGCTGCCGCGCACAACCAGCCGCCCGCGGCGCTCTTGATCCAATGCGACTCAGGAGGGATGATGGCGGGTTGGAAGCATCATTCCGAAGCTGCCAAACGCAGCTCCGAAAGGAGACGAGGTGCTATGGCTTTTATGGTTCACCATCTCAAGACCAACGATTTCGACACCTGGAAGCCGTTCTTCGATGCGGATCCGGTCGGGCGCAAGCAGGCGGCGAAAGGCCATGTCATGCTGCGCAGTGTCGACAACCCGAACGAGGTGTTCACACGCGTGGAGTTCGACTCGGTCGAGGACGCAGAGGCTTTCCGGGAACGTCTCCTTGCCTCCGGAGCGCTCGACCAGACGACCGTGTTGTTGCCACCGACGGTCGTCGAGTTGGTCGAGAACATCACCTACTAATAGCCACAGGTCCAGTGGCTCGTCGGGGGACATTCCCGAACACTGGCCCAAGCGAGCGCCGCCAACCCCCGAACAGCCGCCGGGGGCTGGCGCTGGCGCGTGAGGCGTGGCCGGACTAGGGCAGCAGGTGGAACTCGATGTTCGTCTTGTTGCCGTTGCCGTTGCCGAGGTCACGCACGTTGACGTAGCCGCGAACGTTGTCGTACTTGCCTGTTCCGCCGAGTATCGGGAATCTGTACTTCGAAGGGCCGTTGGGGTTGATCTGGCCGTACCCCTCGGCGAAGATCGTTCCGCCTGGGAGATACACCTGGGCCGTAAATAGCGCGGTCGCCTTCATGGAAAAGTCCGAGCCAAATCCGGTGATGAAGCTGATCATCACCTGGTCGTGGCCGACCCGAGCACCTTTCTTGGTTCCCGCCCACTTGTAGAGCTCGTTAGTGAATGCGATCCGGTCGCCGCCGACGGGCGGGCGATCGAACGTGAAGTCACCCAGCGGCTGGTCGTTGTTGCCGCTCACTTCGAGCAGGCTGAACGTCTGCGGACTGTTGATCGCAGACGCCGACGCCACCCAGACTGCAACCGACACCACGCACAGCGCAAACACGACCCCGTGTTTCCTCATGGCTTTCTCCTCTGTTGACGATCTCGGACGCGGATAAGCGAGGAAAGAAGGCTCGGCGGCTCAGAGGCCGTACCGAAGTGCGGCTGCCTCGGAGGCGAATTTGCGCGACTCGACCCGCTGAGCGCGCACTCTCCCATGTGAGTCCAGCCCCGTCAACGATCGTGACAACGCACCGTCATCACCCGCCGAGTTGGCTCAGGACCCGAGCTATCCCGCATGAGACATCCCGGCACACTTGGCGCAGGCGACAACGCCAACCCCCGACTCGCCACAGGTTCAGCGGGCGGGCGCCGCAGCCGAGGCTCTGCGCGTCCGAAGCAGGTGCCACGATCCTACGATGGATCCTGACGAGCTTTTCTTGCGCACGCTCAGCGATCTTGAGCAACGTTCTACGGCTGCCGACGAGTACGGGGCCCTCCTGGCCGCCGGCCTTCTGAGGAAGCTGCTGATGGACGCCACCCCGCTCGTTTTTTTTTTTTTTTTTTTTTTTTTTTTTTTTTTTTTTTTTTTTTTTTTTTTTTTTTTTTTTTTTTTTTTTTTTTTTTTTTTTTTTTTTTTTTTTTTTTTTTTTTTTTTAAATAACGCCAGCGTTGATCACCCGCCAGGGTTAATGGCGCCGTTGGATGCCACGCGCGATCAGCTTCTCGGCCGCCGATTGATGATGACTAGCGGCCATCCGGTCACCATCCGGGACCTGATCGACCAACAGGCCCACATCGAGGGGGCCGTGCACAGCGCGACGCCTCGCGAACCGCGGGAGGAGTTGCTGAAGCTGGTCGCACGTGAGGTCTACGTCGGCGGGCTACCTGCAGGCGTACGCCAAGTCCAATCGGTCTCGAGGGTCGTGGCACGCGGTCCTTTGCCGCTTCGCGACGCGGTACTAGCGGCAGCGTCCGCCTAGCTTGGCGCCATTCCTGCGTTGGTGCCCACAAATCGTCATCGCCTGCTCATGTGACATTCCCGAACGCTGGCGCAGGTCAGCGGCACTTTGTCAGGTGGCTTCTATGCACCTGCGCCACCGAACCTCATGACGGATCTTGAGTCGCGACTGAACCAAAGCACAGAGGCGACCGTCAGCTGGCGCGTCATCCGACTCGCGCTTTCTGGACCAGACTGCCACCCGGAAGCCTCGACGGGAGCGGTCTGCAGGCGCGATTCCGGCACTCCGCGGTGCGTAGGAACCTAAGCGCGCAATCTTCTTGTGCGCGCCTACGTTCTATACAGGTCGCGCACGCGGCGAAATCGGCTTTCGGAGGTATTCCAGATGCGGCACAGGTTCCTGATTCGGATTGCGGTGCTTGGATGTGCAGCACTCGTCACGAGCGCTGGTGTGGCGACTGCGACCAGCACGTTTGGCACGAAGCGCGTCGGAGCGCAGGTGCGGCTCTGCGTCAACATGAAGAGCGGCAAGGTCCATGCGGCCAAGAAGAACCGGTGCAACAGGGGTGAGCGCATTATCGTCGTAAATCAGAAGGCTGCGAAGAGTGGTGCCGGAGTGCCTGGGCCCGCGGGTGCGGTGGGCGCCAGCGGCGTCAACGGTGCGGATGGCTATGCCGGCGCGGTAGGTCCGCAGGGAACACCGGGCGCTCAGGGGTTGAAGGGGGAGCAAGGGATTCAGGGCATCAAGGGGGATCCGGGTACTCCCGGACACGACGGCAGCGACGGTGTCGACGCCCCGCAAGGCCCTAAGGGCGACAATGGCGATCAGGGCGCCCCCGGCCTGGACGGCACCAATGGCGCGGACGGCCCGCAAGGCACCAAGGGCGACAAGGGTGATCCAGGCGCTCCCGGCCGCGATGGCAGCAACGGCGCGGACGGCGCGCAAGGGCCACAGGGTGACACAGGCCCGCAAGGCCCGCAGGGTGACACAGGCCCGCAGGGTGACACAGGCCCGCAAGGCCCGCAGGGTGACCCAGGCGTCCCGATCAGCACGACCACGGCTCAGATGTGCGTCAATGACCAGTCAGGACAGATGAAGTGGGGAGACTGCAAGAACGGCAATGGCACCACCGTCACGATTTACCTCGCTCCCTAGGACGGCACCGGCGGGAAGCACGATCGAGGGGGTCGACGCAAATCGCCCCCCTCGGCGTTCGCCAGCCGACACGGAATAGAACGGGCTCTAGGCCGCTCCTGCGCGTAGGAGCTCAACTGCCTCAGTTCGGCTTGAGACGCCGAGCTTTCGCACGGCAGAAGAAATGTGGCAGCGGACTGCGCTGTCGCTCAGGACGAGGCGTCCCGCGATCTCATTCGTGCTCAGTTTGTCACCCAACAGCTCGAGAACCTCCCACTCCCGCGTCGTCAGCCGTCCGGCCCGTCGGCCGAAATAGTGCGCCAACTGGGACCCGTCGAGCCGGAGGGCGCTCATCACGCGGGCGGTGCGGTTGCGGGGCAGTGCAGCGTGCCCTTCGCGCACATCGAGCAGGGCCAGCGGCAAGCGATCGAGATTCATCTGCTTGAACAGGAAGCCTTCCACGCCCGTCCTGATGGCCGCGAAGAGGTCTTCGTCGGAGCAGTCGCCCTCGTCCCCAATCAGGACGATCTTCGTCAGTGGCAGTCGACTGCGCATCTCGGCGACGGCTCGAAGCGCGCCCCCCGGTAGGCCATTTTCGATCAGGCATACGTCCGGTTTCAGGCGGCTCGCGCGCTGCACCGCCTGAGGCGCGTTCTCGGCTGTCGCCACGATCTCGATTTCGTGGGGTGCGCAGGCGCCCTCGACGGCAGCCCCGAACTCGGAATCGAAGACGGCCACGAGGAGCGACATGCGCGCGCCGTGGCGCACGTGCGGCAGCGGCGAGACGTTTCCCTTGTTCGGGCCGGCGGACACCCACTCCGGATCGGGCTTGCAGCGCTGCTGGGATATCCCCCGAGAGGGTTAGCCCCGACCCAGCCCTCGGTCAATGCTGCACCTCACCAAGGATCCTGAATGACAAGCTTCCGAGCAGTGAAGGAGTCGTAGTGGGCATTCTGCGTTTACCCTGCGGAGGGGCGGGTATCACCGACGCGTGCAGTCTGCGCCTAGCGGGAGTTCCAGTCGAACCGCGGTCCCACACGGCCATGAGGGTCGCCCGGTCCGGCAGCGACCGACTCGCATCGAGCGACAGGCTCGCATCGAGATTGAGTTCGCGGGTTCGAACTCGGCTTGTCTATCGATAGGAAGGTGACTGACCTATGGGTGATAACCGAACGGCGTCGCTGCGCACGGCGTGGCTCGTGTTTTGCGTCCTGTGCGTTTCCGCGCTTGTCCTCGTCACGACGGCTGCGGGCGCCGATCCAACCCCGGCGGAATGTGACCTCCGGGTGAACGACACTCCGAGCAAGCTCGTCGAGTGCATCCAGACGGACGACCTCATGGCACATATGCAAGCGTTCCAGGATATCGCCGACGCGAATCCGGGCCCGGACGGGATGCCCTCGCGGAACTCGGGCGAGCCTGGCTACAAGGCGTCAGCCGACTACGTCGCGCAGGCAATGAAGGACGCCGGGTACGACGTGACGCTCCAGAGGTACCAGTTCGACTACTACGCCTACACCGGGATCCCGTCCTTTAGCGCCAACGGCCACGCCTTCGTGCTCAGCGAGGACTGGGGTCCGGGGCAGAGCCTCGGCTCCGTGACCGGGACGCTCACCGCGACCAGCAACATCGTTATCCCGCCGACGACGACGCCAAGCTCGGCGAGCGGCTGCGCCGCTGGCGACTTCCCGTCGTCGGTCGCGGGTCATCCCTGTCCTGATCCAGCGCGGTACCTGCAACTTCGGCGTGAAGGTCCAGAACGCGCAGGCAGCGGGCGCCACCGGCGTTGTTATCTTCAACGAAGGCAACACGAACCCGGACCGTACCGGCCTCTCAGATCGGCAGCATGGTCGACGCCAACGGCAACCCGTTCATCCCGACGATCCCGGTCGCGTTCACGACCTTTTCGATCGGTAAGGACATGTACACCCAGATCCAGGGCGGCGCGCCGCCTACGATCACATCGACATCAAGGCGATCTCGAAGCCCAACACCGATGACTGGAACGTCATCGCGGACTCCAAGGGTGGCAACAAGAACCATGTCCTTGTTGTCGACGCCCACCTCGATGCGATCTACGGCGCCGGCATGCTCGACAACGCCTCCGGCTCGGCAGCGATCCTCGACATCGCGCAGAAGATGAAGAACGTCAACCCGCTGAACAAGCTGCGGTTCATCTGGTTCGGCGGCGAGGAGCTCGGCCTGCTGGGATCGCCAGTTCTACGTCAACAACCTGAGCTCGGACGAGCCGAGCCACATCGGCTACGACCTCGACGCAGACGTGTTCGGCGACGCCGAACTACCTCATCGGCGATCCTCGATCCGGCGGCCGCCGGACCTGTTCAGCGCACAGTCTCCGAGACGTTCCCGAACCGCGTCTACAAGGCGTCGCAGGTCTCGCGCGATCAGTCGATCGCCTTCTTCGACACGGCCGGCATTCAACCACGAGCTCCTCTCGCCGGTCGGCACTGACGCGATCAGCTTCAACCAGATCGGAATCCCCGCCAGTGGTCTGCTGACCGGGCAGGACTGCTGCAAGACGCCGGACGAGGTCGCGCTGTTCGGCGGCTTCGAGGGGAACTTCGAGGGCAACATCCCAAGCTTCGACGGCGGCTGCGTGGACAACCCGTTCCGCTGGTGCGACAACATCGACAACGTCGACCCGGAGAACCTCACGCTCATGTCGAGGGCGTTCGCCAACACGGTGGTGCAGATGGCGTTCGACAACAAGATCATGTCCGCCAGCAACGACTACGTCGCGAAATCAAAGCCGACAGTCACCGGCGGGACCGCACGCGGAACCGTGGCCCGGTAATCCGTAGGGAAGCCGGTCGGGAAGAACTGAGTCCAGTGGGAGGCCCGACGAGCGGGCCTCCCACTGTGACTTGGAGTTTGACTACGTCTTCGTGCCGAGCTTGTCGTCCCTGACCGCGTCGAGCTTGTTGGCGCAGACCAGTGAGTCGCCGTTCAAGTCGTAGCCCGCGTATGTCGGATTGTCCACGACATTGATGATCGTCTTGTATTGGCCCGGCGTCACAGCCAGCCAGCCAGCCAGCCTCTCATACCCGCATCCTCGTCCACCCAAGATATATGCGCAATGGGGCGCTGCTCATGTGACATTCCCGAACACTGGCGCAGCCCAGCCTCGTCATGACCGATGATTCGCGACGACACACAGAGTCGAATCTCGTGAAGCTAACCGAGGAGGCGATCGTGAAGTTCATGCTGTTCACCTATCGCGACCCGAGTGTTCAACTCACCCCGGAGCAGCGAGCGACTGTTCCGGCCGCCGTTGGCGAATGGTGCGACGAAATGGACACCCGCGGCGTACGCCTAACGGGTCATGTTCTCGGCCCGCTTCCCGCGTCGCGAACAATTCGTGTTCGAGGACGAGACCTCATCGTCAACGACGGCCCTGTGACTGAGCAGACGCTTCGGATCGCGGGCTTCAACATCCTCGAATGCGCTGACGTTGACGAGGCGATCGAAGTGGCCTCGAAGAACCCTGGAGCGTCCTTCGGCGTCCTGGAGCTAAGGCCCATCGAGGAGTAGTCGGGCCGTCCCGGTCACCATCCCGTCAGGCGTCATTCCGGAACACTGGCCCAGGCGAGGAGGACGTTCTCTGGTTGGGGAGTGAGCCGAGTGCTGTGGAGGGTGATCCTGCGGCTTGTGACGTCTCGGTCTTCATGAGTGGGCCTTCCTCTCGCCTCTGCGGGGAGCGGTTAGCCTGCGTTGGTGGTGT
>CAVVWG010000016.1:0-81749 GCA_963751875.1 uncultured Thermoleophilia bacterium | reverse complement strand
CGACCCCGAAGACGATCAGCACGCTCGTGAGCGTCGCGCTCGGGGCGGCGGCGTCTGCGATCGTGAGTTGCTGGGGCAGCAGGTAGGGGTGCTGGGCGACGCCCCAGGCCCAGATCATGGCGGCGACCGCTCCGACCGCGAGCGGGCGGGCGCCGCGGCGGGCGTTCCTTGTCAGCAGCACGAAGGACCGCCGCGCCGCAGACGAGCGAGACGATGACGAGCGGCAGCGCGTCCCCGGTGAGACCGTCGTAGACGAACGGGGCCTTGCTCCGCATCACGATCAGGCCGACGACCGCGAGCGCCCCGGCGACGATGGCGGCAGCGATTGCGCGGACAGCGAAGTACCGCTCGAGGTCCGGGACCCCGTGCGCGACGTGACTCGTTGACGAGGAACACCGCCGCCAGGTAGGCGCTCGTGGAGACGAAGAGGAATCCGATCACGATCGAGAGCGGGTTGAGCCAGCTGGTGACGCTGTCGCCGGCCGCGTTCCCGACGGGCACGCGCCCGCCCACGATCGCGCCGACCACCGTGCCCATGAAGAACGGCGTCAGGATCGAGCTGAGTCCGAAGAGCAGTTGGGCCGCATCCCGCCCGCGGGCGGTACGCGCGGTGTGGTGGAACGCGAACCCGGCGCCCCGGAGCACGATCCCGAGCTGCCGCGAGGCTGAGCGGGATGAACAGCGTCGAGAAGATCGCCTCGAACGCCGACGAGAAGCCCGTCCAGAGGACGACGAGCACGAAGATCAGCCAGACGTGGTTGGCCTCCCAGACGGGGCCGATCGCCGAGTCGATCATCTGTCGTGGACGCCGTCCCCGCTCGCCCCCTCCGGCCAGCAGGCTCCAGAGCCCCGCTCCGAAGTCCGCGCCGCCGAAGACGGCGTACATCGTCACCCCGACGAAGAGCACGATGGCGACGGCGTCGGCTTCGCTCATGCGGGCGCCTCCTCGGCGGACCTCGGGAGCGGGCATCCGGGCCGTACGGCACCTCGACGCGCCTCTCGCCCCCGTCGCGCCAGCGTCGCGACATCGCCCGCAGCGTGACGATCAACGCCGCACCGAGGGCGGCGTAGAGAAGGATCACCGCCGCGAACGTGATCCCGACGCCGTCGGCATTCGTGACGGCATCCTCGGTCCGCATCGACGTTGTAGACGATCCACGGCTGGCGCCCGACCTCCGTCACGATCCACCCGCACTCCATCGCGATGACCGTGGCAACGCCGGAAACGGCCACCGCCCGCAGAAACCATTTCGTTTGCGGGAAGTCGCGCTTGCGCCACCAGCCGATCCCGAGCCAGAGCCCGAGGCCGATCAGCATCGTGCAGATCCCGACCATCGTGTCGAAGGCCCAGTGCAGCATCGTGTTGTCGGGCGGCCGGTCGTCAGGCGGCACGGAGTCGAGGCCGATCACCTGTGTGCTCGTGCTCCAGCCGACGAGGAACGAGTCGAACCCGGGGATCCCGATCCCGCCCTTGACGCCGTTCGACGTGCACCTCCCGTAGATGTACTCGGTCACGTCGGTCGAGGTCTTCTGCACGCATTCCATCGCGGCGAACTTGACCGGCTGGTCCTTCGCGATCGCGCGCGCCGCCGTGTCGCCGACCATGAACTGGACCGGTGTGAGGATGCACGCGACCGTCAGCGGGATCAGAAGCCCGAGCCGGTGGAGGCGATCACGGCGGCCGCGCAGCATCCCCACCGCGTAGACCGAGGCAACGAGGAACCCGGTCACGAGATAGGCCGCCAGGATCATGTGGGGGACCTCGTACGGCACCGCCGGGTTGAAGATCACCTTCCACGGGTCGACCGAGGTGACATCGCCCGTGGTCGGCGAGAAGCCCTGCGGCTGGTTCATCCACGAGTTCACCGCCACGACCGAGAACGCGCCCCCGAGCCCCGCGATCACGACCGGCACCCCCGTCCAGAAGTGCGTCCACGGGGAGAGGTGCTTCCAGCCGAAGATGTAGATCGCGAGGAAGATCGCCTCCAGGAAGAAGAAGATCCCCTCGACCGCAAACAGCACCCCGAAGACCTCCCCGAATCGTCCCGTGAACGCCGGCCACAAGAGACCGAACTCGAACGAGAGCACGGTCCCGGTCACCGCTCCTACGGCGAACGTCACCGCCGCCACCTTCGACCACCGCTGCGCGAGCCTCAGCGCATCCGGGTCATTGCGTCGCAGCCCCAGATAGTTCGCGATCAACATCAACGCGGGAAACCCGACACCAAGCGACGCGAGGATGATGTGGAAGCCGAGCGTGAACGCCATCTGGCTCCGCGCCGCACCCAGGTTCGAAGCAAGGATCATCATTTCTCAGCCACCGCCTCGACGGCCCGCAAGGTGAGACCCCAGGTGCCCCTGAACGAATCGCCCGGGTCGAGGCGGATGACGCCTCGACCGGTGCGGAATGCCTGCGGCGGGCACGTCATCGGCTCGATCGCCATGCTGCGGCGGCTCACGTCAGGCCTGTCGTCGCCTGTGTACAGCATCACGTAAGGGTATGCCTCGTCCACCCACAGCGTCACCCCGTTGCCACCGTCGGCGGTGCTGGTGAACGTGACGCGCGTGAGGCCGTCATCGCCGGGCTGCAGATCGGTGAAGCAGTGGTCGAGCCTCGTCACGCCGACGGGCCTCGGCTGCCGGAAATCGAACTCCGTCCCCTCGACCGGGGCGACGCCGACGGGAATCCCGTCCGTGTCGACCTCGAGGAGGCTTCGGGCGGGGAGATGCAGCATCGCCGGATCGACCAGGGCGGAGTCGGGCCGAAGATACGGGTGGGCGCCGGCCCCGAATGGGCAAGGCTCCCCGCCGACGTTGGTCGCGGTCGTCGAGACGCGGAGTCCATCCGCTGACAGCACGTACTCGATGCTGATCGCGAGCGCGAATGGGTAGCCCGGTTGTGGGTGTAGATCGTGGCGGATGACGACGCGGTGGGGCTCGCGCTCGGCCACGCTCCACGCGGCCCAGCGAACGAGACCGTGGATCGCGGAGCCGGTGGCAGGCTCGTTCACGGGCAGCTGGAGATCGCGCCCGGCGAATTCGTAGGCGCCTCCGGCGAGCCGGTTGGGCCAGGGCATGAGCACCTGGCCGCGGCCCGACGGGCACATCTCGCCCGGGCCGTAGCCGTCGATCAGGTCGCGAGTTCCGACGGAGAAGGTCCGAAGGCCGCCGCCGACCTCGACCACGGTGACCCGCTGGTCTGCGAACGCGATCTCGAACTGCTCGCCAGAAGGGCTGAACATGACTACTCCGCCTCCGGCCTGTCGCTACTTCAGCCGCTCGAGCAGGTGGTCGCCGACGCGGAGCGAGTTCGCCATCGCCGTGAGGGCCGGATTGACGGCGCCGATGCTCGGGAAGAAGCTCGTGTCGACGACGTACAGGTTGTCGACCTCGTGCGCCCGGCAGTCGACGTTCAGGACCGATGCCGCCGGATCGGTTCCGAAGCGACATGTGCCCGCCTGGTGGGCGCAGCCCGCGATCGGGATGTCGTTCTTCGCGTAGGCGAACCGGTGGATGAGGTGGTCGGGGTTCATGTCGAGCTTCCCGAGCGTCGACTTGACCTTGGCGTAGAGCCGCTTCTTGGCCTCGGCGTTGGTCTCGGTGTAGGTGAGCGTGAGCTCGCCGTCGCCGTCGACGGTGATGCGGTTGTCGGGCTGCGGGAGATCCTCGGTCGAGAGCCAGAAGTCGATCGCGTGGCGTGCCATTCGCTCGAGTGTCCATTCGGGCGCGAGCTTGGTTTTCTCGGGCTGCTCGCCGCGGAACATCGGCGCCTTTGACTTGCCGACCATCTGGACGCCGCCGAGCGGGTACTCGAAGTCGTCGCTGCCGAAGTAGAAGTCGTTGAAAGCAAGCGTCTTCTGGAACGCTGTCGCGTTTTCTTCGCGTGACAGCGCGAGGACAGCGGTGGAGTCGTGGAACATGTAGTTGCGACCGACCTGGTCAGAGCCGTTGGCGAGCCCGTTCGCGTGTTTCTCACTGGCCGACTGGAGCAGAAGCTTGGCGCTGTTGGCCGCTCCGCAGGAGACGACGACGATGTCGCCGGTGAACCTCTCCTCCGAGCCGTCCCGGTCGACGACGACCTCCGTGACCACGGTGCCCGCTTCGTTCGTGGCGAGCCTCGTGACCTTCGAGTTCGTGAGCAGGGTCACGTTCGGGTGCTCGAGCGCCGGGCGCACGCCGAGCACCTCCGCGTCCGACTTCGCATGGACGAGGCAAGCGAAGCCGTCGCAGGTGCTGCAGCGAATGCAGCGACTGAAGGGCGGGTTCGACTCGTCGAGCATGATCCCGCAGGGAGCGTGGAACGGGTGGTAGCCGGCCGCCGTCAGGTCGTCTGCGAGTTGCTGGATTCGTGGCTCGTGCGAGACGGCCGGGTGGGGGTACGGCGCGCTGGCGGGCGGCTCGGTCGGATCCTCTCCGCGCGCTCCGTGTACCTGGTAGAGCTGCTCTGCCAGGGTGTAGTACGGCTCGAGCTCGTCGTAGGCGATCGGCCAGGCCGGCGAGAGGCCGTCGTAATGCTGCAGCTCGCCGAAGTCCTCCTTGCGAAGCCGGAACAGGGCCGCGCCGTAGAATTTCGTCGCGCCGCCGACGTAGTAGTGCACCCCCGGCTGAAAGGGCTTGCCACTCGCATCGTTCCATGTGTCCGGCGAGACGTAGCGGTTGTCCACGAAAACCGCTTCCGGCGTCCCAGTTCTCGAGCTCGCGCGGCAGCCAGTCGCCACGCTCGAGAAGGAGGATGCGCTTCCCCGAGGGCGCGAGGTGGCGGGCGAGCGTGCCGCCGCCTGCGCCGGTACCGATGATGATCACGTCGTAGTCGTCCATGCGTCCTCCTCAGCGACGGCGGGTCAGTACTCCTCGAGGAGCTCGGGAACGATGATCCGTGCGGCGGCCTCCATCAACGCGAGGTGGGAGAAGGCCTGGGGGAAGTTGCCGAGGTGCCGGCCGGTGCCGGCGTCGAACTCCTCCGCGTAGAGCCCGAGCGGCGACCCGATGCGCAGGAGCCGCTCCATCAGGTCGCGGGCGCGCTGCACCTCGCCGACGATGGCGAGCGCGGACACGAGCCAGAACGAGCAGATGAGGAAGGTCCCTTCCTTGCCCGAGAGCCCGTCGTCGGTCTGGTCCGTGTGATAGCGCAGGACGAAGCCGTCCTCGGTGAGCTCGTCGGCGATCGCTTCGACGGTGGCGTGGAGGCGCTCGTCGTCTGCCCGGGAGGAACCCGAAGATCGCAGCGAGCAGGACCGAGGCGTCGAGCGCATCGGTCGCGTAGTGCTGACGCAGGACGCCCCGTTTGTCGACACCGTGCTCGAGGATGTCGGCCCGGATCTCCTCCGCGGTCGCCGCCCACGACGCCTGTCGCTCCTGGTCTCCGCGGATCTCCGCCAGCTTTGCCGCCCGGTCGAGCGCGACCCAGCACATGAGCTTCGAGGACACGTAGTGCTGCGGCTCGCCGCGGGCCTCCCAGATGCCCTGGTCGGTGTTCTTCCACACCTTCGTGGCGCACTCGGCCTGCGTCTCGACGATCGGCCAGAGGCGATGCGGCAGCCGGTTGGACATCCGCGTGTGAAGCAGGATCGAGTCGAGCACCGCCCCGAAGACGTCGTTCTGGCGCTGGTCGAAGGCACCGTTGCCGATCCGGACGGGACGGGCGCCGGCGTAGCCCGAGAGCTCGTCGAGCGTCGACTCCGTGAGATCCCGACGGCCGTCGATCCCGTACATGATCTGCAACGAGCCGTCCTCGGTCGGTTCGACGTCGGCCACGAACTGCATGAACTCGTCGGCCTCCCAGTCGAGCTTCAGCCAGTGCAGCGCCTGCAGCGTGAACGTCGTGTCGCGCATCCAGGTGTAGCGGTAGTCCCAGTTGCGCTCCCCTCCCGGCGTCTCCGGCAGCGACGTCGTCAGCGCGGCGACCGTCGCGCCGGTGGGCATGTAGGTCAAGCCCTTGATCGCGAGTGCCGAGCGCTGGATCGGGTCCCGGTAGCGATGGTCGGGAATCCGAGCGCGACCGAGCCACGCCCGCCAGAACCGTGTCGTATTGGCGATCCTCGACGCCGCATCGTCGACGTCGGCCGGCGTCGCGAGCTCCTCGGCCCAGGAGAGGGCGCAGAACGCCCGCTCGCCCGCCCGAAGCGTGTGGCGGGCGCGGACGCGTGACGCCTCGATGCCGAGCGCGAGATCCGAGGCGAGGCGGATCGTCTGGCCCAAGGCGGTTGCGTCGGCGAGGTGATGACCACCGTCCACGAGCGACCACACCGCGGGTGCTCGGCCGTAGTCGAACAGGGGCTCGCAGAGGAGCTCCACCTCGACGGAGCCTTCGAGGCACTCGACCGTGCGTACGAGGAGATGCTCCGCGTCATCGTCCGCCGGCGGCCGCGTGTGAGGGGTGATCGTGTCCTCGTGATCGGTCGGCCCCATCGTCAGGGCGTCGCGGACGACCACCCACCCGGACGGGGTCTTCCACGTCGTGACGAGGACATTCGTGCCGGGCTCGTAGTGCCGGGCGGTCGGATGGTTGATGTCGTACGGCGCGAAGCGGAACGAGCCCGCCTCGCGGTCGAGCAGGCTGCCGAAGACACTGGGCGCGTCGAAGCGTGGAACGCAGAGCCAGTCGATCGCGCCGTCGGGCGCGACGAGCGCACCCGTGTGGCAGTTGGACAGGAACGCGTAGTCCGCGATCGGGGTGAACGGCGACGGCGCCGCAGCGCTCTGCGGCGCCTTCGCCGGGGCTGTCTTGCTCATCGCGCGATCCATGGGCCGTGCCAGCGCACCGTGCCCGGCGACGAGCTCCTCGCCTTCCTTCGGCCCCCAGGAGCCGGGTGCATAGGTATGGACCGGTCCCGGGTTGTCGAGAAGAGGCTGCATCACCCGCCATGTCTCCTCGACCGCGTCCTGCCGCGTGAAGCGAAGCATGTCTCCGACCATCGCCGCGTGGAGGAGCACCTCGTACGGCGTCGGCCCTTCCCCTCCCTCAGCGGCGAACTCCATGTCGAGCTCGATCGGCCCGGGCCCGTCTTCGCGGTGCGCCTCGACGATGAGCCGCACGCCGGTCGAGGGGTCGAGCTTGACGACGAGCTGGTTCGGCACGATCTGCCGGTCGAACGCGGGGAAACCGAGCTTCGGCGGATGCTTGAAGACGAGCCGAAGCTCCGTCTGGGTGACGGGAAGCCGCTTTCCGGTTCGGATGTAGAAGGGAACGCCCGCCCAGCGCCAGTTCTCGATGTCGAGCCGGAGCGCGGCATACGTCTCGGTCGTCGAGTCGGGCGCGACGCCCGCGATGTCGCGGTAGCCGTCGTACTGGCCGCGGACGTAGTTGGAGGGATCCGCCGGCTTGATCGCGCGGAAGAGCGAAACCTGTGCGTCCTTCACCGTCCGGGTGTCGCCACGCGCCGGCGCCTCCATCGCGCACAGGGAGACGACCTGCATGAGGTGGTTGACGACGACGTCGCGGAGAGCGCCGACGGGGTCGTAGAAGTGGCCGCGATCCTCGACGCCGAAGTCCTCGGCCATCGTGATCTGCACCGAGGAGACGAAGTTGCGGTTCCACACGGGCTCGAGCAGCGTGTTCGCGAAGCGCAGGTGGATGATCTCCTCGGTACCCATCTTCCCGAGGTAGTGGTCGATGCGCAGGAGCTGGCTCTCGTCGATGTACTGGTGCAACTCCCGCGCGAGGTCTCGAGCCGAGTCCAGGTCGTGGCCGAACGGCTTCTCCACGACTACGCGAGCGTTCGTCGTCAGGCCTGCCTCGGCAAGGCCCTGAACGACCCTGCCGAACAGGAACGGAGGGATCTCGAGGTAGAAGACCGGCACATTCGCCCCCTCGATCGCCTCGCCCACGCGAGCGTACGTGGCCGGGTCCGCGAAGTCGCCGGCGACGTACGAGAACCGGTCTGCGAAGTCTCTTGAAGACGTCTTCGTCGAGCTGCTCGCCCGTACCGACGATCGACTCGCGCGCGCGTTCCACGAGCTGCTCCAGCGACCAGTCGTCGACGGCGACGCCGACGATCGGGCAGTCGAGCAGCCCCCGCAGCTCGAGCCGGTACAGCGAGCGGAACGTCATCACCTTCGCGAGATCGCCGGTGATCCCGAAGACGACGAGCACATCGGCAGGCCGCGACTCACTACCCGCCTTCGCGACGCTTGTCTGTGGAGCCTGTGTCGCGCTCATGCCTCTACCTCTCTCTGTGTTGTCGAGTCCGGCGCGACCGGTTTGGTCACGCCGCGCGCTCCCGCCTGTTCCTCGCTCTACTCATCCGCGTCGACGCTGATCCGGCCCACGCGCTGGTGTGTGAACTCGCTGCCGGCCCAGTCGACGATCGCCTTCGCACGGTCCTCGTTCGTCGGGAGGAGCGCGAGGTGCACCGTCCGCCACGCGAACTGCGCCTTGCGCCCCTTCATCGTCTTCCCACCGAGCATCTGCACCACTGCGGCGTGGCGCCCGATCGCCGCCATCGTGCCCTTGTCGCGGTACTCGAACGGCTTCGTCGACTTGCCCGCGACGCGGCGGGAGATCGTCTCCCCCACGTGCTCTCCCGACTGGAGCGCGACCGAGCCGAGCTGCGGCAGCACCTGCTCCGTCTTCGAGTCCGTTATCGCCGCGACGTCGCCTACGACGAAGACGCCCGGATAGCCGGGGAGCTCGAGGTCCGGTCCGACGGCGATCCGGTTGCCCCGCTGCAGCTCGATCCCGAGCGACTGGACGAGGCTGTTGCCCTGCAGCCCGGCGCCCCAGACGAGGGTGTGCGCGGAGATCACTTCACCCGTCGAGAGCGTCACGCGCGTCGGCGACACCGACTTCACCCGAGCGCCGGTCATGACCTCGACCGTCCGCTGCTCGAGCGCGTCCTTCGCATATTCGCGCAGGTTCGGCTTGAACATCGAGAAGATCTCGTCGCCGGCCTCGACGAGGACGACGCGGGCCTTCTCCTGCGGAAGGGCTGGATAGTCCGTGACGAAGTTCGACCGGTAGAGCTCGGCGAGGGCTCCCGCCGTCTCGACGCCGGTCGGCCCGCCTCCGACCACGACGACCGTCAGCGCGCCGTCGTCGACGAGCTCGCTGTCCTTGTCCGCCGCCTCCCAGCGCTCGAGGACATGATCCTTCAGCCTGAGCGCGTCCCGCAGCGTGTACATCGGAAACGCGTGCTCGGCAGCGCCCTCGGTTCCGAAGAAGTTCACCTGCGCCCCGAGCGCGAGCACGAGATAGTCGTAGGCGATCGGCGCGAGACCGTCGAACCGGACCGTCTTGGCGTCGAGCTCGATCGCGGTCACCGGCGCCTCGTGGATCGTGGCGTTGTCCTGGCCCTTGACGAGATCGCGGAGCGAGTGTCCCACGGCCGTCGTTTCGAGCAGCCCCGTCGCCAACTGGTAGAGCAACGGCTGGAACGTGTGGTAGTCGTGCCTGTCCACCACAACGACGTCGACGTCGGCGTCCTTCAGCTTCCGTGCGGCACCGATCCCGGCGAAGCCGCCGCCGAGAACGAGGACCCGCGGTCGCTCGCCGCCGGCGCGTCAGGCACGACCTTCGCCAAACCGAGCGGCCGACTTGGAACCGTTCTGCATAGGTCGCGAGCGCGGCGCCACCAACGACTGCGCGCTGCGATCATGCCGATGTCCAACCGTGAAACGATGTGTCCGCCCCCCGAGTGCTGAGCCTGAGGCCACGAACCACGATAGTCCTTTCGTGGGCGGTCGCCAAGCGAACGAGTGGTTACAGTTTGGTGAACGCACGTCGTGCGCCACTGATAGGGGAATGTCCCCGGCGGCTTCATGACGGCGATGATCCCCAAAAACCGGCGAGGGGCGGGTGTGGGGCACGCCAAGGCGTGCCCCACACCGTTGCTCCACTACGCCTTCTCGGGCCGCTCGACCTGGGTGAAGAGGTCGCCCTGCGCCGCACCCGAGCCTGCCCTGCCGCCGCCGGCGCCGCGCAACATCCAGGCCGCACCGACTGCGAGGATCGCTCCCACGATCGGGCCTGCCACGTAAACCCAGTAGTCGCCGAAGTCCTTGCCGACGAGGTCGGGCCCGAACGTGCGGGCCGGGTTCATCGAGGCGCCGGAGATGGGGCTGCCCCAGAGGCCGGCGAGGGCGATGTAGGCACCGACGCCGATGGCGCCGAAGACGCCGATGTTCTGCGCGCCCGACGCGGTTCCGAGGATGACGCTGACGAGCCCGAGCGTGAGCACGGCCTCCATCAGGAACGCGTCCGAGGCCGAGAACGTCGGGGCCGGGTAGTTCGAGCCGTACGTCGCCGAGACGTCGATCACGGCGCGGAGGAACAGGCACGCGAGGGTGGCGCCGATCAGCTGGACGACGATGTAGCCCGGCACGCGCTTCCACGGGAAGTCGCCGCGCAGGCTGAACGCGAGGGTGACGGCGGGGTTGAGATGGGCGCCGGACACCTTGCCCATGAACAGGATGATCGCCATCACCATCAGCCCGGGTGCGACGACGGCTGCGGTGCGGCTGATCGTGTCGGGGAACGCCTGGCCCATCATGCCGCCGCCGGCGGCGACGAGAACCAGGAAGAACGTTCCCAGCAGCTCCGAGAACAGGCGTCGCCACTCCTGGCCCGGGTCGTCGAAGTTCTTGAACGTGTCGACAAGCGACTCCTCGTACCGCTGCACGAGGTTCTGCTCGGGGGTGCTCGTCACAGTGACGCCTCCTTACTGTCTTCCGAGGGTTCGTCGGAGTTCGACAACGGCGTTGGCAAGCCTGCCGACGCGGACACGGCGATGCTCGCAGATCGGGGATGTCTCCCGGAGGGAGACACCCTTCGTGACGAGAGTGTGACGTTTTGTCCACAGGCCTGCGCCGGCGCTGCGGTCGGGGCGGCGAGGGGTAGCTCCGCGGGAGCTAGCGCGACGGAGCGACGTACGGGCGCACGTCGAGCTTTTCGGCCGCGTCCAGTGCCTTCGAGGCCGCGCGGCGCGTGTCCCGTCCGAAGGCGCCCTTGAAGAGCCACCGCTGGAGCAGCCGTCGCAGCGGCAGCGGGCTGTCGGTCGTCGACGGCGTGCGACGCGGCGTCAGATAGAGCTCGAGCGCCAGCCGCTTGACGAGGCGGGGTGCCGCGGGCCTGCCGGTTTCCTGCTCGATCCGGTAGGCGATGAGCGAGCCGATGACCTGGACCTCCCGGACTCCCGCCCGGAGGGTCGAGGCGATCGAGAATGCCGTGCTCGCGACGAGCACCCAGGGCACCCTCGTGAAACGCGCGCCGCGCGCAAGCGTGCGGACGACGGGCACCGCCAGGACGACGACGCGCTGCACCTGATCGGCCATCACCTCGGTGTCGTCGTCGCCGGCGAGCTCCTTCTTGCCCTCGGCAGCGGACGTGACCCGTTCGTCGGTGAGCAGGAGGCGATCGATCGCGTGGTCGTACAGCGACGAGATCGCGTCGACCAGTGGCGGGATGGCGTCGGGGATGTGGCGTTCCAGCGCCAGGCCGCCGGGGTCACGCGAGCCGTTCTCCGATCCGTTCTGTTCGCTCACGCGTCGTCGTCCTTCCGTGGTGTCGAGCCGGT
Organism: uncultured Thermoleophilia bacterium; assembly: GCA_963751875.1. Lineage (GTDB taxonomy): Bacteria > Actinomycetota > Thermoleophilia > Gaiellales > Gaiellaceae > Gaiella. The sequence goes on along the minus strand of CAVVWG010000016.1, from coordinate 70,239 downwards.
GCTTCCCTCGGCCGTCATCATCTTGCCCTCGTCGGTCGCCTCGTCGTTGTCGAGACCCGGATGATCCTCGAGCGTCGGAGCGCCCTCCACGTCGCTCGGTGCCGCCGATGCTCCCCTCGGCCGTCATCATCTTGCCCTCGTCCGTCGCCTCGTCGTCGTCGAGGCCGGGGTGGTCTTCGATCGTCGGATGTTCAGGCGTTTCGTGGCTCATGGGCGTTGCCCCGACTCTAGATCCGACGGTAGCGGGCGTCGCTGATCGAGTAGAGCGCGAACGCGAGCAAGCCGCAGGCTACGACCCCGAGCAGGAAGTGACCGTACGTCTGGTGCTGCACCTTCGCGAGCGCGCCGTCGAGCCCGACGGCGGCGCGGGCGTTGTACTCGACCGCAGCCTTGATCAGGAACGCGCCGACGAGACCGAACACGACGGCGCGGGCGAGATGCCCGACGGTGCCGATGCGCGCGACGAAGTGCTTCACCTCGGGTCGCATCTCCTCGGTCTTCGAGTCCTGGAGAAACGCTCGGGTGACGCCCCGGTAGGCCTGATAGCCGGCGATGCCGACGAAGACCAGGCCCGCCAACCCGACCAGGAGCGGGCCGGCGGGCCAGCTGAGAACGCCGGCGGTGGTTGCCTTCGGGCTCCCTGTCTTCCGGCCGTTGGCGTCGAGCACGATCTCGATCGCGAGCACGAAGAACGCGGCGTAGACGAGCCCGCTCGCGAGCGCGGCGATGCGGTCGAAGCCCTTGTCCGATCCCTCCGGCCCGCGGCCGAGCGCGGCGCGGGTGAACCGCCACATCGCGTAGCCCGCGAGGCCGACCGCCAGCGCGACCAGCATCGTCCTGCCGAGCGGCTGCTGCGCGAGCGTGCGCATCGCGCCCTCCTGGTCGGTCGCCTTGCCGCCGCTGCCGATCGCGAGCTTCAGCGCCAGGAGGCCGATGATCCCGTAGACGAGGCCGCGGGCCACGAACCCGGCGCGGGCCAGCCACTCGAACGGCCGGCTGTTGACGAAGCTCGCTCGCGGCTTCGATGGGTGCGGTGGGGGTTGAGATCGACATCGTGGATTCCAGTCTTTCTCGCTCGGGTCGTGCACGAAACCTCTGAGCGTGAGAGGTTGGCATTCCCTCGGCGAGGCTCTCGGCCTCGTCGCCGGCCTCGCCGTTCTTCTCCACGACCCAGAAGCTCTCGTGCCGCTCGACGACGGTCTCGAGGCGTCGGGTCGGTATGGGAGGGATCGGGGAAGACGAGGAACCGGCGGTTCGTCTCGCGCACCGACCGGTACTCGCTCGGGGTCAGCTCGAGCACGCGCGAGCAGCTCGTCTGCGAGCATTCGCAGAGGAAGCGCTCGGGCGTGTCCGCTTCGAGCACGGACGAGCTGGCGACCGTGGCGAGCGTGTGGAGGCGTTCGTTGAGACGACGGAACAGGTCCTCGTTCTCGGCGGCTCGCGTCTCGCGCTGCGACGACGTCATGAGCCGACGACCGCCACGAAGCGGAGGGGAAGACCCTCGAATTCGACGCGCTCCGGCCGGCGTCTCGGACCCCGATGTGATCGCGTCGCGCACGTCCTCGTCGTCGCGTGACACTGCGACGACGATCTCGTCGGCGGGGAACGTCGCGAGCGCATCGCGGATCGCGAGCGCGACGTCCGCTTCCCCGGCCCCGGCATCCACCGTCTCGCCGGGAAGCTCCTCGGCCAGGCGGTCGGCGACCTCGACGGCGTGCGAGAATGCCCGCTCGTCGTTCGCCAGCCAGTCGAGGACGCCCTGACCGACAACGGGGACGACGACCTTGACGATGTCGTCGTCGCTGCAGGTGGGCGCGGAGGGAGCTCCCGAGCTCCTCGACGGTGCTGACGACGAGGACGTTGCGTCCGCCGGTCGCCGGGTCGAACCGTGTCGTGGGCGCCCATCGCGCTACTGCCCGGCGGGCGAGGAGCGCGACGATGATCGCCACGATGAGGAGCAGGAAGATGAACTTCGACAGCGCCAGGCCACCGGCGATGGCGAGGATGATCAGGATCAGGACGATGAGCCACAACATGGGTGGTCCCTTCGGGGTCGGGGATGGTCGTGCGCAGACGTGCCTTTTCGTTCCCACCGCCTACCCGCGTGGTGCCGCCAAAACGTCGGCGCCAGAAGCGTTTGGGCCCTCGGCCTGCGGCGGGGACACCTGATGGGAGGCTCAACCAACCGATAGGGGTTCAGATGACACGCGAAACAGCCAAGACACCGCGCCGACGCCTGAAGTTGCTCGCCATTCCGATCGCGGTCGCCTCCGTGATCGCCGTCGTCGCCGCAGGGCTCGTGACGGGCCCCGGCCAGGCTGCATCGGCTGCGGTTCCGAACAACACGGCGCCGCCGACGATCTCGGGCACCACCAACGAGGGCCAGACGCTGACCGCCTCCAAGGGCACGTGGACCGGCACCGAGCCGATCACGTACACCTACCAGTGGCGAGGTGTGACAGCGACGGCGGCAGCTGCAGCAACATCGGCGGCGCGAGGGAGAGCACGTACACGCTGAAGGCCGTCGATGCCGGCAACACGCTCCGGGTCATCGTCAGCGCCAAGAACTCGGACGGCACCCGCTCGGCGACGTCCGTTCCGACCGCGGTCGTCAAGGCCGCCCCGACACCGCCGCCGTCGAACGGCTGCGGCAAGGTGACGAGCGGGACGATCCAGATCGCCGACATCACGTCGCCCGCGCATCTGCTCCTCGACCAGGCGACGATCTCGCCGAGCACCGTCTCGTTCAGCTCGACGAGCGTCTCGCCTCGCTTCCACGTCACGGCGTGTGGCGCGAACGTGCAGGGCGCGCTGATCTACGTGACGGCCGTGCCGTACAACCAGTTCTCGATCCCGAACGAAGCGCAGACCGGGGCCGACGGCTGGGCGTCGCTCGACATGCACCGCCTCGGCGGCTTCCCTGCGACGCAGAAGCAGCAGCTGCTCGTGATGTTCGCGCGGGCCCGCAAGGCCGGCGAGCCGGTCCTCGCCGGCATCTCGGCCCGCCGCCTCGTCTCGTTCAGGGTGGTCAGGTAGCACGAGGCCTGATCCCCGCACGAACGCACCGCCTCGTCTGGCGTCGGGCCTCGGCCCGGCGCCAGACGTTCTTCGTGGGACACGAGGCCGTTGGCGTTTGTCAGACCAGCTCCTCGCATGCAAGCTGTGAGGATGGAGCCACTCGAAAGCGCTGAGAAACCGCCGGTCGGCGATCTCGGCCCGCATGTCCGTGGCGTCATCACAGCCGTCGCACTCGGCTTCGCGATCGGCGCCGTCGGAGTGCTCATCTCCGAATCGCTCAAAGGTCTCAGCGACGAGGTCGTCTACGCGCCGCTCCTCGGCGCGGTCGCCGTCGCAGTGTGGGTGGCAGGGAAGCCCGGCGTCATCGCCGCCGTGGTCTCCGGTTGGGCGCTCGCCGCGTACGCGATCACGCCTCCCCGCATGTCGGCGAGCTTCGCCTCGCGCGACGACTTCGTGCGCTGGGCGACCTCCCTGGCAGTCGGCGTGCTCATTGCCGCTGTCGGCATCGCCATGCGCCGCGGCCAGGAGCGGGCCGCCAAGGCGGCCGAGAACGAGGAACGATCCCGGCTTCGCGTCGAGCGCCTGCAAGCCCTTGCCGCATCGCTCTCGGCTGCACTCACCGTGGAGGAAGTCGCCGCCGTGATGGTCGAGGGCGTGCCGATCGCGATCGGCGCGAGAGGCGGGGCGCTCGGCCTCGTCGAGGGGCAGGAGCTCGTCATCGTCGACCCGCGCGGGGCGAGAGGGCAGACCCTCCGTCCGGGTGCCCGCTTCCCGTTGACGGCGCGGGCTCCCATCACCACCGCAGCGCGCGAGGGAAAGCCGACGTGGGTGCAGCGCCGGGCCGAGTTCGTCTCGAAGTACGCCGAGGGCGCTGCGCTCGCGCCGTACGCCTCGGGCGCGCTGGCGGTGCCGGTCTTCGTCGGCGAGCGGCTCGCCGGTGCAATGGGATTCCCGTTCCAGCAACCCGACGCGATCACCGCAGAGGTGCGAGCGCTCGCCCGGATCGCCGCGGACCTCGGTGGTCAGGCCCTCGAGCGCGCCGGGCTGTACGAGCTCGAGCGGAGCTCGCGCGAGTCGCTCGATCGCGTTCTCGCGGTGGCGCCGCGCTTCCAGCAGGGCGCAACGCTCGAGGCGGTCGTGGTGTCGATCTGCGCAGAGGCGCGCCGTTCGTTCGGCTGCGACGTCGTGCAGATCTGGACCCCGGTCGACGACGTGCAGCTCGAGGTCGCGTGGCGCGACCCGCCGAGCGACGTGATCCCGCCGGGCACACGGGTCGACTTCGCGGACTTCCCGGGGCTGATCGAGGAGATGCGCGCGTTCCGGTCGATGTTCGTCCCGAACGCGCAGCTGAAGACGCGGGGTGAAGCGCTGCGACACGCCCAGCGGCTGGGCCTGTACTCCTCGCTTCGCATTCCGATCGTGATCGGAGCCCGGTTCGAGCGGATCCTGGCGCTGCAGTGGGAGCGCGAGATCCCCGAGCCCGCCCCGTCCGTGATCGCCGTGATGCGGCGGTTCGCCGACCAGGCCGGCCTCGCCATGGAGCAGGCCGAGCGGCGCCGGGCCCAGGAGGAGACGCGTGAGCTGCAGGCGGTCACCGAGGCGCTCGCCGCGGCCGCGACCCCGAGCGACGTCGGCCTCGCGATCGTCCGCCAGGGAGTGAAGGCGCTCGGCGCGCGCGCCGCCACGGTGTACGCGCTGCGCGAGGACGGGGGAGGGCTGGACCTGATCGCGAGCGAGGGGTATCCGGCGGAGACGATGAGCGCCTGGGAGCAGATCCCGCTCGAGGTGCAGACGCCGCTCACCGACGCAATCCGCAGCGGCGAGATCATCGTCTGCGCCTCACCCGAGGAGATCGCGGCGCGATACCCGTGGTTCGACGACAGCGACCACTCCTTCGTCGCCGCTCCGCTCGTCGCGGCGGGACGCGTGATCGGCGGCATCTTCATCGGCTCGGGTGAGGCGCGCCAGTACGGCGGCAACCTGAGCCTGATCGTCAGCCTCGCCCGGCAGGCGGGCCAGGCGCTCGACCGGGCCCAGCTGTTCGAGCGCGAGCGGGCGTCGGTCGGGCGGCTGCGCAAGCTCCAGGCCGTCACCGCCGCGTTGTCGCAGGCGGTCACCGTCGAGGACGTGAGCCGCACCTGCCTCGAGCACGCGACGACCGGGGTCGGAGCCCTCGCGGGCCTCGTCGTCCTCCGCGGTCACGGAGTCGACGCCGCGCTCGACCGTGTCTCCGTCGTCTCGGCGATCGGGCTCGAGGGCCCGGACGGCGAGATTCCGGCCGAGGCCGAGCGGCCGATCACGGCGTGCCTTCGCGGTGGCCGGCCGGCCTCGTTCGACGACGGCTGGATCGCGTTCCCGCTCGCGAGCGGTGCTCTGGCGCTCCAGCTGCCCTCGGCGGCTCTCTCGGGTGCGGATCGCGAGTGGCTCCTCACCCTCGTCAGCCAGGGCGAGCAGGCCGTCGACCGCGCCGGCCGCTACGAGACCGAGCGCGGGATCGCGGAGACGATGCAACGCAGCGTCCTCCCGGAGCGCCTGCCCACGGTCAGCGGCGTGACGCTGGCGGCCCGGTACCTGCCGGGCACGGTCGGAGTCGACGTCGGTGGAGACTGGTACGACATCATCCAGCTCGAGGACGGCTCGATCGGCCTCGTCGTCGGCGACGTGGTCGGCAAGGGCGTTCAGGCCGCGGCGATGATGGGCCAGCTTCGCAATGCCCTTCGCGCCTTCGCCTTCGAGTACGACGATCCGCACACCGTCGTCTCGCGGCTCGACAAGCTCGTCGAGGGGATGATGGACTCGGCATTCGCGACGCTCGTGTATCTCGTCGTCGACCCACGGCAGCGGCGGGCGCAGTACGTCGTTGCGGGACATCCGCCGCCACTGATCCGCTCACCCGACGGCACGACGTCGTTCCTCGAGCAGGGGCGCTCGCTCCCGATCGGCGTCGACGCCTCGCTCGAGTTCGAGTCGGGCGAGGTGCTGCTCCAGCAGGGCTCGACGATCCTGCTCTACACCGACGGCCTCGTCGAGCGCCGCGGCACGCCGCTCGACGAGGGGCTGCGGCGGCTCGCCGAGTCGGCCGCGGCGAGCGAGGACGACCCCGAGGAGCTCGTCGAGTCCGTGCTCGGGGCGCTGATCGGCGACAACGAGCGCCCCGACGACATCGCCGTCCTCGCGATCCGGTTTGCGGCGCCGGTGGTCGACGACCTGCGGCTCGTGCTGCCGTCGACCCAGAACGGCCTCGTCGAGATGCGCGAGGTTCTCCGTGCCTGGCTTCAGCGTGGGAAGGTCGACGAGGGCGTCGCGGCCGAGGCCGTCCTGGCCGTCTGGGAAGCTTGCGCGAATGCCGTCGAGCACGCCCAGCAGCCCTCGCAGTCGTCGTTCAGGCTTCGGGCGACGCTCGACGACGCCGGCCGGATGCGGATCGAGGTTCGGGACAGCGGCCAGTGGAAGCCCGGGGCGGGATCGGCCGAGCGCGGCCTCGGTCTGGGCCTGATGCGGTCGTTCATGGACACGGTCGAGGTGAGCCCGGGAAGCGACGGCACGGCCGTCGTGATGGAGCGAGTCGTCCACGTGCCGGACACGGTTTAGCGGCGAAGCGGAGCGGGTACCCCCTGTCCATGCATCGCCCCTACAGCGCGTCGGAGGCCCACCGCCTCCTCGTCGAGTCGCGTCCCGTCGAGGACGGCGTCGCGATGGTCAAGCTCCAGGGCGAGGCCGATCTCCACACCGCTCCGATCCTGCGCGACGCTCTGAACGACGCGATCGAGAGCAAGCCGGAGACGTTGATCGTCGACCTGACGGGTGTCACGTTCATCGACTCGATGATGCTCGGCGTGCTGCTCAGCGCGACCCGCCGCGCCCGCCCGAACGGCACCGAGCTGCGGATCGTCGTCGACGACCCGCATGTGCGGCGGATCTTCGAGCTCACGCTGCTCGACCACGTGATGAAGCTCTACCCGAGCGTCGAGATTGCGCTCGAGAGCGCGCAGGCGAACGAGCCTCAGGCGACTGAGGTGACAGCCGTTCGCAGGGTCGCCGCGACCGCGACGAACTTCGGTCGCGGGTGGCCGCTGCCCGATCCGATCGCCACACTACGGGCACATGACGGACACGATCTTCCTCACCGTTCCCGCTCGGGCCTTCGCGGCGCCGGCGTCATCGCGCTCGTGCTCGGTGGCCTCGGCTCGCGGCTCGATCTGCCCGTCGACCGGATCGACGAGCTCGCCCTCGCGGCTGCGACGCTCGCACCGTCGGTGCAGGCCGATGCGCTCCAGCTCGAGGCGGATGTTCTCGACGACCGGCTCGTCGTGCGGATCGGCCCGCTCGAGGACGGAACCGACGGCCGATGCGGCGCTGCGCCGCGTCGTCGACGCCCTCGTCGACGGCGTCGCCGGAGTCCGCAAGGACGACCACGAATGGCTCGAGCTCGAGCTCATCCGCAGTGAGGCTGGATGATGATCGTGGCGGACGGACGAGCCCACATCGATCTTCTCGAGGCGTATCGCGCCACTGGCGACCGCGCTGCGCGCGACCGGCTGGTGGAGGAGATGATGCCGCTCGTCCACTCCCTCGCGCGGCGCTACGCCGGCCGGGGCGAGCCGGTCGACGACCTCGTCCAGGTCGGCGCGATCGGCTTGATCAAGGCGATCGACCGCTTCGAGCTCGAGCGCGGGGTCGAGCTCTCCACCTATGCGGTGCCGACGATCGTCGGCGAGATCCGGCGTCACTTCCGCGACCGCTCGTGGAGCGTCCATGTGCCGCGGCGCATGAAGGAGCTGTCGCTGCGCGTCTCGCGCCTCGTCGACGACCTCTCCGCGGAGCTCGGGCGCGCGCCAACCGTGGCCGAGCTCGCCGAGGCGGCGGATGTCGAGGAAGAAGACGTGGTCGAGGCGCTCGAGACGGCGCGCGCGCACACGCCGGCATCGCTCTCGACGCCCGTCGACGCGAGCGGCGAGCTGACCCTGATCGACCTGATCGGCGAGGACGAGGCCGGCTACGAGGCGCTCGAGCGGGGCTCGGTCGTCCGCACCGGTCTCGAGGGGCTCGAGGAGCGGGAGCGGCGGATCGTCGTCCTCCGCTTCCTCAAGGGCATGACCCAGTCGGAGATCGCTGCCGAGCTCGACATCTCGCAGATGCACGTCTCGCGGCTGCTGCGCCGGGCGCTCGCCGCCATGCACGGCCGCATCGACGACGGCGACGGGATGCCGTTGTGAGCACCGACCGCTACACCCTCGTGATCCCGGCCCGGCCCGAGTACCTGCTGCTCGCGCGGCTCGCGCTCACCGGCGTGGCGCGCCTCGCGCAGGCGGACGAGGAGGCGCTTGCCGACCTGCGGCTCGCCGTCACCGAGGCCGCCGCCAATGCCTGCCGGCACGCCTACGCGGACGGCGAGGGCGACGTCACGATCCAGCTCACGCTCGAGCGACGACGAGCAGCTGGAGGTGGTCGTCGAGGACGACGGCCCCGGCTTCGAGAGCGAATCGGTGGCCGAGTGGCGCGCGGAGGAGCTCGGCGAGGACGGCATGGGCCTCGCGATCATCCGCGCGATTGCGGACGACGTCGAGATCGGGCCGCGCGAGAGCGGCTCGGGCACGCGGCTTCGCTTCACGCGCTCGCTGCGCTGAGCGCCGCCGCCCGATCGGGGTAGAGATCGAGCACCGCGTCGAGCCCGGTGAGCTCGAAGATGCGTGAGGCGGCGGTGCGGGGCTGCACGATCCGAAGCTGCCCGTCGCGCTCCCGCAGCCGCCGGAGGATGCCGACGAGCGCACCGAGCGCCGACGAGTCGAGGAAGCGTGACGGCCTCCAGGTCGACGACCACGATCGTGCTCCGATCTCCTCGACGAGGTGGCGGAGATCGTCGCGCAGGGAGGGCGCGGTGAACGCATCGATCTCGCCGCGAAGCGTGACGACGTGGACGTCGCCAACCAGCTCGATCGTGGTCACGGAAGTCCATTGTCCCGCAACAGTACGGGGCCGGCATGGCGCCGGCCCCGTCGGCCTCGTCATCGTGTGCCGATCAGCGCGGAAGCGCGTCGTCGCGGACGATGGTCGTATCCGTGCGGGTCGTGTGGAAGCCGCCCCAGCTCGACCAGAAGAGCATCGAGAGAATGAGGCCCGCGGCGCCGACGATCATCAGGATGACGCCGACGATGTTGATGTCGATGCCCGAGACCGTCGTCGTCACGGCCCAGGTGAGGATCGCACCGACCGCGATCAGGATGAGGCTTACTGAAATACCCATCTCAGTGTTCCTTTCGTTGGGGAACGTGCGTCACGGGCATACCCCTGCAAAGCGGCGGATAAACCGCGTCCCGTTACGACCGCAACCGGGCTGCCGCAGAGGGTTTTGGCGACCCGCCCGAGCGGGTAGTCACAAGCACGTGATGTCTCGCCACTCGAACGGATCGAAGGAGCTCGCACCCGCTTAGCGAGGCTCGGGAGCTCGTCCGTGGCGTCTGCCCTCCTCAGGCCACGGATCGAGCCCCCGGCACCCGACGATTCGATGACGCACGGGTGCACACAGCGAAGGGCCGGCTGAACGATGCCGCGCCGCGGAGGCTGGCGTCGGCGCGGGAAGAAGCGGTTCCGGTACGAGGACGCACGCGGCGCGAGCGATCACCGACCCGGAGAAGCTCGCCCGCATCGACGAGCTCGTCATCCCGCCCGCCTGGCAGGACGTGTGGATCTCGCCCAACCCGGGTGCGAAGCTGCAGGCAACAGGCATCGACGCGGCCGGACGGCAGCAGTACCTCTACCACCCCGACTACCGGGCGGCGCAGGAGCAGGCGAAGTACGACGGCCTCGTGCGCTTCGGCGAGCTTCTGCCCGGGCTGCGGGCGGCGGTGGCGAGCCACGTGCTCGGGGAGCCGTTCGGCGCCGAGTGGACGACCGCCCACGCCGTGGCCCTGATCAACAGATCCTGGTTCAGGGTGGGCTCGGAGGCCTATGCCCGCGGCTCCCGGACCTACGGGGTTTCAACGTTGCGCAAGCGTCATGTGGACGTGCGCGGGACGCGGCTGCGCTTCACGTTTCGTGCCAAGCACCGCACGCTCGTGCGGGCGACGCTCGTCGACCCCGAGCTTGCCGACGCGATCAAGCAGCTGCTCGGCCTCCCCGGGGGCTCACGTCTGTTCCGGTTCGAGGACGAGAGCGGCCTCCGGAACCTGACCGCCCCGCTCCTGAACGAGTACCTCGCCGAGCACCTCGGCGGCGGGTTCACGGCGAAGGACTTCCGCACGTGGGGCGGCAGCCTCACGGCGGCGGTCGCCCTCGCCGAGCACGGCCCACCGTCGTCGGAGACCGACGCGACGCGGGCGATCGCGGCGGCGATGCGCCGGGTGGGTGCCGAGCTCGGCAACACCCCCGCCGTGGCAAGGGCGTCGTACGTGAGCCCGGCCGTCGTCGAGCAGTTCCGCGAAGGGCGCACCCTCGATCACTTTCGGGGCCGCGACGAGCGGAAGCTCTCGGCGCGGACGCCTGCGCTCGAGCCGGAAGAGCAGAGCCTGCTCAGCCTGTTGCGCTCGTGGCGGATTCGCCGGGCGCGCTCGGACGCCTAGACGCGAGCAGCTCAGCAGCGGAGCAGGGCGAAATCGGCGCCGATCACGTGCACGGCGACGTTCCGGACGCGGACCTCGCCGATCAACCCTTCGGGCGAGCCGTGATGGGCATGGCCGTGGAGAACGAGGTCGGGCCGATGGGCGCCGATCGGGCCGGCGAGCCGGCCCGAGCCGAGGAACGCCCAGATGCGCTCCGGCTCGCCGACGAGCGTCTCCGCGATCGGTGCGTAGTGGAGCAGCACGATCCGGCGATGGCAGCCGGAGATCGCCTCGAGGCCCTCCTCGAGGGCGGTGACCTCGTCGCCGGTCTCCTGGTAGAGCCGGCGCAGGAGCGGCTCGCCGAAGTCGGTGATCTCGGCACCGGGGAAACCGCCGACGAACCCCTTGCAGCCGACGATGCCGACCTCGATCCCCTCGACCTCGATCACGGTGTGCGAGCGGTCGAGCACGATGATCCCCGCGTCCTCGAGCGTCGCGGTCAGCTCCCCGCAGCGGTCGGCGTGGTGGTCGTGGTTGCCGAGCACGGCGATCACGGGCACGGCGAGATCGCGGCACGCATCGGCGAGCACGAGCGCCTGCTCCGGCTCTCCGTGCGTTGTGAGATCGCCGCCGAGCAGGATCAGGTCGGCGTCCGCCTGCACGCCGTTGAATGCGCGCACCGTCCGCTCTCGCAACGGCTCGGCGCAGTGAAGGTCGGCCGCGGCCGCGAGCCTGATCGGCATCTCGTCCATTGGCAGCGGGATACCCCGGCTGGAGGTTCCGCGAACGCCTCGGTGGGGTACCACTCCGCCGTGGGATACACACCGAGTGAGAATCTGCCGCAGCTGATCGACACCATGAAGCGCGCCTGCGCCGCTCTCGACGACGCCGGCGTGCCGGCGATGCTGGGCGGCGGTCTCGCGACCTGGGCGCGCGGCGGCCCGCCGACCGACCACGACGTCGACTTCTACCTGCGCGAGGAGGACGCTCCCCGCGCGCTCGAGGCGCTCGAGGCAATCGGGATGAGCCCTTCGACGCCGCCCGAGGGATGGCTGCTCAAGGCGCACGACGAGTCGCACGACGAATCGGTCCTCGTCGACCTCATCTTCAGGCCTGCCGGCGGCGCCGATCGGCGACGAGCACTTCCAGCGCGCGACGCCGATGGAGCTGATGGCGCAGCCGGTGCTCGTCGCCTCGATCGACGACGTGCTGTCGACGAAGCTCATGGCCCTCAGCGAGCAGGAGCCGGACTTCCGCGCCGTGCTCGAGATCGCCCGCTCGCTGCGGGAGCAGATCGACTGGGCCTACGTCCGCCGCCGAACCGAGACGTCGGCCGTTCGCGGCTGCGTTCTTCACGCTCGTCGAGTCCCTCGACATCGCTCCACGCGAGGTCGAGCCTGCCGTCGCGGTGTGAGCCGATCCGCGCCGACGTTTGTCGGCAATTCCCGACGGGAAGGATCGAGCCATGACAAACACCAGTGACACTCCCCCGGGAGCCGACGACGAGACCATCGTCGAGCGGCCCGACACCGTCGAAGTCCAGCGCGTCGTCACGACCAACGAGCCGCGCGCCCTGCCAGACGAGGTCATCCCGCCGCACCCCGGCGGGCCCGTCGATCCGCTCGTTCCGACCGTCGTCACGGAGGACGAGCGCGTCGTCGTCGAGCCCGACGGCGCGGTCAGACGACAGGCCGAGCGGGTGGAGTACGCCCCCGAGCACCGCCGGCGCAACGGGCTCGTGCCGGCGCTCCTGATCGTGCTCGCGATCGCGCTCGCCGCGATTGCCGCAGCGTGGTACTTCAGCCAGTCCGACACGGCCATCGGTGCCGTCGGTGGTCGGCCTGCCGCTCGACGCCGCGGTGACGCGGCTCGAGGACGACGGCTTCAAGGCCGACATCGTCAGCCAGCCGAACGAGGCTGCCCAGGGCACCGTCTTCCAGCAGAGCCCGGGCGCCGGGACCGAGCAGGACGAGGGCTCAGACGTGCAGCTGCTCGTCTCGAAGGGCCCGGCCGAGGTGACCGTCCCGAACACGGTCGGCGTGCCCGAGACCGAGGCACGCGACCGGCTCGCGACGGCCGGCCTCAAGGCCAACGTCGTCCAGGTGTTCTCCTCGAGTGAGATCGGGAACGTCGTCGCCCAGGATCCCGCCGCCGGCGGGAAGGCGGCCAAGGGCTCCGAGGTGCGCCTGAACGTCTCGAAGGGAACCGCCAAGGTCGACGTCCCCAGCGTCGTCGGGCTCTCGCAGGCCGACGCGACCGCTCAGGTCAAGGCGGCAGGCCTCGTCGCCAACGTCGTCCCCGTTCCGTCCGATCAGCCTGCCGGCACCGTCGTCGCGCAGAACCCGGCCGGCGGCCAGGCAGACCGCGGCTCGAACGTGCGGCTCAACGTCTCGTCGGGGCCGTAGCGATGACGACGACACCGCTCCCGCCGCCCGGCCCGGCCCGCCCGGAGCCCGCCCCGAGCCCGGATCCGTCGCCGGCCCCGCAGCCGCCACCCGGCGAGCCGCAGGGGCCGATGTCCGCCACCGCCTAGCCTAGCCGAAATCCGGGTCAGGTCTTCCGTGTTCCAGCGTGGAACAGGGAAGACCTGACCCCGGTTTCTCGGGCGCGAGCGGCACTGTGCGAGCCGCGTGTTTCAGCCGCAGGCCCGCCGGGGACAACAGGCCCCACGACCACATCACGATCGAAAGGACGACATGGGCATCATCGCGTTCATCATCCTCGGCCTCCTGGCGGGCCTCATCGCCAAGGCACTCCTTCCCGGGAGCGATCCCGGCGGGCTGATCATCACCACGATCATCGGCATCGTCGGCGCGCTCCTCGGCGGCTTCCTCGCCGCGGCGCTCTTCGACGCCCACCCGCTCGACGAGTTCTTCGACATCTCGACGTGGATCACCGCGATCGTCGGCTCGATCATCCTGCTCGCGATCTACCGCGCCGTGATGAACCGCGGCGGCCAGCACCGGCTCACCTAGGCCGGAGGCCAGACCAGCCTGCCGACGGGGTGGGTGCGCGATGTGATCCGTGCCTCCCGCCCCGTCGGCGTATGCGCCCGCGATCGTGCGTTTGGAGCATCGCGAGGCGGGGGATAACCGGCGCTCACGCCGTTACGCGCAAGGGGACCCATGAGCACCATCGAGGAGTCGATCGACGTCAAGGTTCCGGTTTCCACCGCGTCCGAGCAGTGGACGGAGTTCGAGTTGTTCCCGAGCGACGCGGAGGTCACGTTCCTCGAGCTCGACGACCAGAGCACCCGCGTCATCGTGCAGATGGCGTACGAGCCCCACGGCCTGAACGAGCCCGCCGGCGACGTCGTCGGCATCGGCGAGAGGCGCATCACCGACGAGCTCGAGTCGTTCAAGGATTTCATCGAGCAGCGCGCGCCTGAGAGCACGCGCGATACTCACCGAGTGAGCCCGCATCGGCTCACGCCCTTCCCCTAGGAACAACCGCGGCAGAATGACTGATCACGGAACGGGCGGCGACACGCCGTCAACAGGACGCTCGTCCGGGCCGGCCGACTCGGTCGCCGGCCAGCTTCGCCCGCCGCGGGTCCTCGAGGATCTCGGCGATCAAGCTCGGGCAGACGCTCGGACGTGAGATCGACCGGACGATTCGCAACCGGCACCGGCGTCACCTGCGGCGCGTCGGGCAGGAGCACGCCCTGGACGCGTCGACGTTCGACTTCGCGCAGGGACACGCCGGCCCGCGACGGGAACACGATCGAGGTGCTGATCGACGGCTCGGAGGCGCTGCCGCGGATGGCGGCCGACATGGCGGCGGCGACCTCGCATGTGCACCTCACCGGCTGGTTCCTCTCGCCCGAGCTGGCGCTCAGCCGCGAGGAGGAGCCTCTCGTCGTGCGCATCCTGCTGGCCGAGCTGGCCGAGCAGGTCGACGTGCGCGTCCTGCTCTGGAAGGGCGCGCCGATCCCGGCGTTCCGCCCCTCGCGCGGAGACGTGCGCGAGATGGAGCGAACGCTCGCCCGCCACACGAAGATCCAGACCGCGCTCGACTCCTGCACGGGGCGTCGCACTGCCACCACGAGAAGACGATCGTGATCGACGACCGGATCGCGTACGTCGGCGGCATCGACCTCACGCTCGACGGCGGCGATCCCTACGACACGCCGAATCACCGCGCCCGCGGCGGCATCGGCTGGCACGACGTCGCGGTGCGGATCGAGGGGCCGGCCGTGCGCGACGTGGCGGAGCATTTCCGCCTGCGCTGGACGGCGCCGCGCGCGAGGCGCTTCCCGCGCCGAAGCAGCCGGAGCCGGCAGGCGACGTCGACGGTGCAGGTCGTCGCGGACGCGTGCCCGACGGGACGTACAAGGCGCTCCGCAAGGGCGACTACTCGATCCTCGAGTCCTACCTCGGCGCCCTGCGCGTCGGCGGAGCGAATCGTCTATCTCGAGAACCAGTTCCTCTGGTCGCCCGAGGTCGTCGACATCCTCGCCGACAAGCTGACGCATCCGCCGACCGACGACTTCAGGGTCGTCGTCCTGCTGCCGGCGCGCGCGAACGACGGCGCCGACATCTCGCGCGGGCAGGTGGCGGCGCTGATCGAGGCGGACGAGGGCGACGACCGCTTCCTCGCGTGCACCGTGTACGCCCGCGAGGGAACGCTGCGGGACATCGTCTACGTCCACGCCAAGGTGGGAATCGTCGACGACCGCTGGCTGACGGTCGGCTCCGCGAACCTCAACGCCCACTCGCTGCTCCACGACACCGAGATGAACGTCGTCACGCACGACGAGGCGGTCGCCCGCTCGACGCGCCTGCGCCTGTGGAGCGAGCATCTGGAGCGCGACGAGAAGGAGTCGCCGGCAATCCGGCGACGGTCTTCGACGAGCTCTGGCGGCCGATCGCGACCGAGCAGCTCCATCGCATCGAGCGGGGCGAGCCGCTCACGCACCGGCTGGTTCGGCTACCGGGAGTCTCGCGTCGGCACCGCCGGCTGCTCGGCCCGCTTCAGAGCCACCTCTACGACGTCTGAGCCGTTCCGCGCCGTCCGCGGGCCGATGCGCGGTCCGTCGCCACGTCGGCGCGGCAACGCGCCTCGGCGACCTGCTCCGCCTTCTTCAGCGGCGCGCCGAAGTTGAGGAACCGGCCGCCGAACGCGACCGCGCAGATCGAGAACCAGGCCCAGCCGAAAGCGAGCCCGGCGATGACGTCCGAGAGCCAGTGCACGTCGAGCATGACCCGGCTGCATGGCGACCCCGACGGCGATGCCCGCGCACCGCCTGCGAGCAGCGCACGAGTCGCGGGGCGAGCGCTGCCGCGCCAGGACGAGCGCAACCGACGCATAGAGCGCAGCGGCGGTGGCGGAGTGGCCGCTCGGGAACGAGGGACCGAGTGTGGCGGCGATGGGATTGAAGGTGGGACGCACGCGGTCGAGGAGCTGCTTCACGATGTTGACGAGCAGCGACCTCGCCGACGAGGACCGTGATCAGGAACGGAGGCACCCACCGGTTCGGGGCGCGGATCATCTCGACGACGATCACGACGAGGAGCACGAGGATCGCAGCCGGCGTGCTCGCGAGATCGGTGACGAGCTGGAGCAGCTGCGTCGACCAGCGGATCGGCGTGGTCGTGCGCCCAGCCGCCGACGCTCGCGTCGAGCCCGATCGAGGTAGCCGCTCGAGCGCACGAGATAGGCGAGCGCTCCGACGAGCGACGCCGCCGATCACGGCGATCGCGAGCGCGAGCGTGAGCGCGAGCCCGGTAGCCGTTCCCGGGTCGAGGCGGCCGCGGAGCAGCCGCGCGAACCACGGGTGCCGCACGGCCTCCTTGCCGAGCTGCTCCCGCCGCGCTGCTGTCGCGGGCGGCGCTGCACCGGCCGCAGTCGGATAGCGACGCGCCAGCGAGGTACACGGTGACGCCGGCAGTGAGAGCGAGGAGGAGGAGGACGATGAAGGGCATGGGCTCAGCGGTCGTTTACCCAACGTCGATCACGGGGTAAACGAGTGGAATGGCAGTCGACGTTGCCCATCTCGAATGCAGCCACGGCCGAGCGCACGTCCGACCGCCCGCGCGATCGAGGATCGCCGGCGACGGCTCGTGGGCGCCGCTGCTCGAGCCCGCGCCGGGCGGTCCGGCCGAGCGCTTCGCGGCTGCGGTCAGCGCGGGCCATCCGGTTCGCGTCTTCCTCGCTGCGATCCTCGGCGGCTACGCGTCCTGCTCGTGGGCTGACGATCGCCGCTCGGCTTCCTGCTGACCAAAGTTATCCTGCAGATCGACGGCGTCGCCGCCTGGGACGAGCACGTCAGCCGCTGCGCTCGTCCGGGAGCGCACCGGACACCGACGCGTCGATCTCTCGTGGGTCGGCTCGACGCTCGCGGGCGGGCTCGTGATCCCGGTCCTCGTCGGCGGTCCTGCTCGTCCTGTTTCTGCTTTCGAAGCACTGGCGCCTCGCCGCCTTCACGCTGTTCGTGATCTGCATCGAGTCCGGCACCTACCGGGCAACGAGCCTCGTCGTCCATCGCGACCGGCCCGACGTTCACCGGCTCGAGAGCCTGCCCGTCGACGCGAGCTACCCGTCCGGGCACACCGCCGCTTCGGTCGCGCTGCTCGGTGGCCTGCTGCTCGTCCTCGCCTCGCGGATCGAGAACCTCGCGGTCCGGATCGTCCTCTGGTCGCTCGCCGTCGCGATCCCGGTCTTCGTGATCTGGTCGCGGATGCTGCGCGGCATGCACCACCTCACCGACGTCGCCGCCGGCGTGCTGATGGGCATCGCCGCCCTCGTGATCACGATCTTCGCGGCCCGCGCCGCGGGCGCTGCCGCCGCGCAGCGCGACGCGCGAGCATCCATCAGCGCCGAGCGACGGAAGGCAAGGCATGAAGAAGGTTGCGGTCATCGCCCACGCGGGCAAGACGATCGGCGGCGGGCTCGAGGAGCTCCGCTCGATCGCTCGACGAAGCAGGAGATCGACGACCCGATCTGGTCGGAGGTGCCGAAGAGCAAGTACGCACCCGAGCGGGTCCAGCGCGCGCTCGACGAAGGCGCCGAGCTCGTGTTCGTCTGGGGCGGCGACGGAATGGTGCAACGCTCGATCGACCGCTCGCGGGCAGCGGCGTCACGCTCGCGATCATCCCGGCCGGCACGGCGAACCTGTTCGCCTCGAGCCTCGACATCCCGTCCGACATCGAGAAGGCCGTCGAGATCGGCCTCAACGGCCGTCGACCGGATGCTCGACGTGGGGAAGATCAACGGCGAGCGGTTCGCCGTGATGGCCGGCGCGGGCCTCGACGCCCACATGATCCAGGAAGCCGACGGCGGCCTGAAAGACCGCTTCGGGCGCCTCGCGTACATCTGGACGGCCTCGAAGAACATCCGCGCGGAGCCGTTCAAGGCGAAGATCGACATCAACGACGAGCTCTGGTACAAGGGCAACGCCAGCTGCGTCCTGCTCGGCAACGTCGGCTCGCTCTTCGGCGGCATCGAGGCATTCGACAACGCCAAGCCCGACGACGGCCTGCTCGAAGTCGGCGTGACGAACGCCGAGGGCATCGGCCAGTGGGCGCGCACCGTCGCACGAACCGCGGTCGGCACGACGGCCAAGTCGCCGTTCGTGCAGGTCACGAAGGCGAAGAAGATCCGGATCGAGCTCGACCGCAAGGTCGCCTACGAGCTCGACGGCGGCGACCGCGAGCCGGCCAAAGTGCTGAAGGTGAAGATCGAGCCCGGCGCGATCACGGTTCGGGTGCCGCATCCGGAGTGACGGCGGCCCGCGCGAGCGGGCCTCGCAGGTGTCGGTCGCGGCGAGAGAGTGCCGACGCGGACGGCAGGTGCCGCCGGGCTGCAAGGATGGATCCGTGCAGATGCACGTGACGGACGACACCGCTGGTCGATCGGCATGAGTCGCTGATGGCGACGTCTTCGGCCACGAGCGGTCTGCCGGTGATCGCGTTCGCGAATCGCCTCCCCGTCCGACGCGTGCGAAGCACGTGGCGGCTGTCGCGACGGCGGGCTCGTCACGGCGCTGCGGCCGGCGATGAAGTCCCGCGGCGGCGTGTGGGTCGGCTGGGACGGCGGGATCGAGACACCGAGAGAGGTCGAAGGGCTCGAGATCGAGCTCCGCCCGGTCTCGCTGACGCGCCGGGAGGTCGACGACGTACTACCACGGGTTCGCCAACCGCACGCTCTGGCCCCTGCTGCACGGCCTCGTCGAGTGGCCGACCTTCGACCGCGTCCTGGTGGGACGCCTACCGCGTTCGTCAACGCACGCATTCGCCGCCGCCGACGATCCGAGCGTCGCCGGCTTTCGCTGGGTCCACGACTACCACCTCCTGCTGCTCCCCGAGCTGCTCCGGCAGGCGGGAGCGACAGGGCGGCATCGGCTTCTTCCTGCACGTGCCGTTCCCGCCGCCCGAGGTGTTCTCGCGGCTGCCGTGGCGGGCGACCGTGCTCGAGGGCATGCTCGGCGCCGAGATCGTCTCGTTCCACACCGCGCAGCTACCGCGACAACTTCCTACGCACCTGCCGGCAGCTCGTCGACGGCGTCGAGATCCACGGCACGTCCGTCCAGCTGCCGCGACGGGCGCAGAGTGCGGACCGCCGCCCACCCGATCTCGATCGATGCGGCCGATCTCGCCGCATCGGCGCGCGCCGGCCCGGCGTCGACCGGGCGCTCGCCGGCCTGCGCAAGCAGTTCGCCGGCCGGCGGCTCCTGCTCGGCGTCGACCGGCTCGACTACACGAAGGGCATCCCCGAGCGTCTGCGCGCGATCGAGCTGCTGCTCGAGCTGCGACCCGACCTGCGCCGCGAGATCACCTTCGTCCAGGTCGCCGTGCCGAGCCGCGGCGAGATTCGCGAGTACCGCGAGCTGCGCGCCGCGGTCGAGCAGCTCGTCGGCCGGATCAACGGCCGCTTCACCGAGCCCGGGCTCGACGTGCCGGTGCACTACCTCTACCGCGGCGTCACGCCCGATCGCCTGCTCGCCTACTACCGCGCGGCCGAGATCTGCCTCGTGACGCCGCTCCAGGACGGGATGAACCTCGTCGCCAAGGAGTACGTCACGGTGCAGCAGGCCACCGACGGCACGGGCGTGCTCGTGCTGAGCGAGTTCACCGGCGCGATCGAGGAGCTGCCCGAGGCACTCCCGTGCAACCCGTTCGACCTCGAGGGCCTCGCCGGCACGATCAGCCTCGCACTCGAGCTCGACGAGGACGACCGCCGCAGCCGGCTCGCAGCGGATGGCGGCGACGATCCACCGCCACGACGTCTTCGCCTGGCTCGACGAGGAGCTGAAACCCGCGCCTCGGGCCGGCGCAGCGCGGCGCGCGACGGCGCCGCCCGCTAGACGGATCAGATGACGGGCCCGGGCAGCGGATCCGGCTCGGACGGCGGCACCGGATCCGGTCGGGCGGGCATGGGATCCGGCCCCGGCAGGTCCAGGGCTGTGGAGTGGGCGGCAGCTGCGTGTCCATGCGATCGGGTACCCCGGGGCGGCCGCCCCGAAACGGCGCGTCGGTCGCGCGATGTTTCGGTCGACGACGCGAGGAGGAACACGGGATGAACCCACACCGGAAGAAGGAGGCGAGATGCCACCGCGAGGAGTCAAGAAAGGGACGAAGCGCGCTCGTCAGTACGAGCACATCAAGGAGTCGTTGCGCGAGCGTGGCTCCTCGGAGGACGAGGCCGAGGAGATCGCGGCCCGCACCGTCAACAAGGAACGCGCGCGCCACGGCGAGGCGAGGGAGCCGTCTCGGCTCTCGCAGGAGGACATCTCCTCCGGCCGGCGGGGAGGTCTCCGCTCACACCGGCGCTCGCCCCGCGGGCGCACGAAGGACCAGCTGTACGAAGAAGCCAGGTCGATGGGCATCAAGGGCCGGTCGACGATGAACAAGGAGCAGCTCGAGCGCGCGGTTTCGCGCAAGCGCTCGTAGCCGGCCCTCAACCGGAGGAGGAACGATGAGTACGAACGGATGGATCGTCATCGGGACTCGTGATTGCGATCGTCGCGATTGTCGGGTTGCTGATCGCTTCGCGCATCGCGAGCTCACGGCGCCGGTCGCACCTCCAGGACCAGTTCGGGCCGGAGTACGACCGCGTGGTCGGTGCTGCGGACTCGCGCAGCGACGCGGAAGACGAGCTCGCCGATCGCGAGCGGCGTCACGCGGAGCTCGAACTGAAGCCGCTGTCCGACGCGTCGCGGACACGTTTCCTCGACGAGTGGCAGGGCGTTCAGCAGCGCTTTGTCGACGACCCGGACAACGCGACGAAGCAGGCCGCGGATCTCGTCCGGAGGGTGATGGTGGAACGCGGCTATCCCGCGGATGCGGATGCGAGTGCCGCGTGCCGAGGTCGTATCGGTCGATCACCCGGATGTCGTGCAGCGATACCGCCAAGGATGCGACGCGCTCGGGGCGCACTCCGATGGTGACGCGGCGCGGACGGAGAACCTGCGCAGGGCGATGGTCGATTTCCGTGCCGTCTTCGAGTCCCTGCTCGAGCCGGACCGCAGCTCGCCGGGACGCGCTGACCGTTCTTCGCGGCAGCGGTGGCGCCGGCCGATCGGCCGGCACCACCGCTGCCGGTTTCGCAATCGAGGCGGCGGGGTACCAATCCGCGCGATGGGATCGCTCCTCGGCTTCGGAACCCAGCGGCGCACCGAGAGGAGCGCGTCCTTCGGGCTCGTGAGGCAGCTCGTGCATCGGGACGTCGCCGACGGATCAACGGAAGACGCTCCTCGCCGCGCCTCTGGGCGTGGTCCGGATCGGCGAGCAGACGACGGTGTGCCGCGTCGAGCATGTTCCGGCCGTCGGCGACCTCATCCACGGAACCGTGACGGGGATCGTCGAGACGGTGCGGGTCGCCCGCAACGGTCGCGTGTCGATCGTCGCGAGCCCCGTGCCTGCCGCCGAGGCATGAGCGAGCCGGCCGACCCGGCCGCGGCTCGACGCTTCCCGGCAATCAGCGCCGACTGGCGGCGACGCCGAGGTCGAGGAGACGCCCAAGGAGCGCACCGACAGGCAGCTCCTCGAGCTCCTCAACGAGCTGCGGGTGGCGCTGCCGGGCGCGCAGTTCCTGTTTGCGTTTCTGCTCGCGGTGCCCTTTGCGTCGCGCTTCGGGGATGTCAGCCACCGCCTTCAGATCGTCTTCTACATCTGCCTGCTCGTCCACGCTCGCGGCGACGATCCTGCTGATGGCTCCCGCCGTCTACCACCGCATCCGCTGGCAGCAGGGCAACAAGACCGAGGTGATCCGGGTGGCGCACCGGATGTTCCTCGCCGGCATGGCGTGCCTCGCCGTCGCGATGACGACCGCCGTGTGGTTCGTCAGCGCCTTCCTGTTCGGCACCGTGGAGTCGCTGTCGCCGCAGCGCTGAGCGTCGTCCTGCTCGGCCTGACGTGGTTCGCGTTGCCGCTGCGCAGCCGCGCGCACGGGGGCGAGGCGGAGTGAGGCTGCCGGGCTGAAGCGGCTGCGGGCGGGAGACAGTGTCTCCCGCCCGCAGGCTCGAGCTCCGTAGTGCGTGCGGCTCAGGCGGTCGTCGTGGCCGGCCGCGTGCCGAGCGTCGCCGTGATCGTGAGCGTCGAGCCGCCGCGCGTGACGGTGATCTTCAGCTTGTCGCCGGGGCTGTGGCTGCTCACCGCGGCGGTCAGCTTGTTCGCGTTGAGGATCGGCGTGCCGTCGATCGCGGTGATCACGTCACCCGACTTGAGCCCTGCTGCTGCTGCCGGGCCACCGGCGCGAACCGTGCCGATCTACGGCGCCGCTGCCTGCCTGCGAGTCGCCGACCGTGACGCCGAGGTAGGCGTGCTCGACGACCTTGCCGGCGATCAGCTCGTCGACGACGGTCTTGACGGTGCTGGAGGGGACGGCGAACCCGACGCCGGCGTTGGCGCTGCCGCCGTTCTGGCTGTCGACCGCGATCTGCACGTTCGTGCCGATGACCTTGCCGGTCGCGTCGATCAGCGGCCCGCCGGAGTTGCCGTGGTTGATCGCGGCGTCGGTCTGGATCGTGTTCGAGATCGAGTAGCCGTTCGGCGCCGTGATGTCACGGTCGACGGCGCTGACGATGCCCGCCGTGATGCTCTCGGAGTAGCCGAACGGGCTGCCGATCGCGACGACGCCCTCACCCGGCGCCACGGTCGAGCTGTCTGCCAGCTGCAGCGGCGTGAGCTTGCTCGAGGCGACCGAGACCTTGATCACGGCCGTGTCGGTCGACGGATCCGTGCCGACGAGCGTTGCCTTCGCCGTCGAGCCGTCCTTGAACCGGACCGTGATCTTCGTTGCGCCGTCGACGACGTGGTCGGCGGTGATGATGTTGCCGCTCTTGTCGTAGACGTAGCCCGTGCCCTCGGCCTGCGTCTGCTGCGAGCCGCTGCCACCGGGCGTGAACGGCGAGAGCCCGCCGCTGCTCGAGGTCGACGCCACCGTGACGGTGATGTCGACGACGCCGGGGCTGTCACGCGTGTAGATCGTCTCGGCGTCGAACTGCGATGCCGTCTGGGCGATGTTCGTCGACGTGGCCGCGGTGGCCGGAGCGGCGGTCGTCGCGGGCGAGTCGGACCCGCCGTGACCCCGATCCCGGTCAGCACGCCGGCTCCGACGACGGCGCCCGCGACGAACGGCGCTGCGACCAGGAGCACCCGGCGCCTGCCACGATTTGATCCCTCTGTCGCACTCATGGTGCTCCTTTCGGCTGAATTCGGTAACGCATCCAGCGAAGCAGCCGAAGCTGTGCGTCCGCTGGGAATCGTGCAAAGCCGACAGGAAGCTCGTGTGAAGATGACGTGAAGCGGGCAACACACCGCTGCAAACACGCGTATTCTTCGAGCCCGGACCGCCGTCCGACCAACGACCATGAGACTCGCCACTCCGACGATAGGGATCGTTGCGCTCCTCGCGGGCGCGTTGCTCGTGGGCTCCGCGCCCGCGGGCGTGTCGGCGGCCGCCGTCTCGACCTGCACGCCTCCGCCGCCGCCCCTGATCCGGCACTCCCCGCGCCCGCGGCCGGCGGTCGTCTCGTACCCCGTGCCGAGCAGCACCGGGGTCTCGAAGACCGCGGCCACGCTCCTCGCCACCGTCGACACGGGCGGCGTCGCGGGCCAGGCTGCGTTCGAGCTCGGCGATGCGACCGACGGGCCTGCGCTGCACCGCCGTGCAGCCGCTCGCCGCAGTCACCGGCCCGCAGCCGGTCACCGCCAAGCTCCGCAGCGAGAAGCCGGGCACGACCGTGCACTTCCGTCTCGTCGTTACGACGGCCGCCGGCCAGGTGGTCGGCGCCGACCAGGCCTTCACGACGGTCGCGAACCCGACGCGGCTCGCGCCCGGCACCACGATGCTCGGAATCCGGGTCGGCTACCTGACGCCCGCAGCAGGCACGGGCGCGGGTGCTGGCGCGATTCGCGCGGCCCGTCGTGTTCACCTGGCACGGCAAGCGCTGGCAGGTGACGCCGAAGCAGCTCGGCGCGACCGCCGACGTCGACGGGGCGCTCGATCGCGCGTTGGCCGGAGTGGGGGGCGGACGGACGATCCCGGTCACGATCACCGTCGACCCGGCCAAGGTCGAGCACTACGTCGACTACCTCGACAGCCTCTACGCGCGGCCGGCCGGGTCGGCAGCGTCACGCGGGTCGGGCGCAAGGCGAAGCTCGTCGAGCCGCTCACTGCCCGCGCGGTGCAGAAGCAGCGGATGGAGACGATCATCACGCGGACGCTGAAGAGCGCCACCCGCCCGCCGATCGAGCTGCTGCTGACCGAGACGAAGCCTGCCGGGCCCGGCCAGCTGTTCATCGTCGTCCGGCTCGAGGAGCAGTCGCTCACGCTCTACAAGGACGGCGCCGTCGTTCTCAGCACGCCGGTCACGACAGGGCGGCCCGCGCTGCCGACGCCCGTCGGGAGCTACGACATCGCCTGGCGGCGCAGCCCGTACACGTTCATCTCGCCGTGGCCGGAGGGAAACCCGTACTACTACCCGCCCGCGCACGTGCGCTGGGCGATGTACTTCTACGACAACGACTTCCTCCACGACTCGTACGAGCCGGCCGGGGCCTACGGCAAGGGCTCCAACTACGGGCCGTACGCGAGCCATGGCTGCGTGCACGTCCCCGCGGCGTGATGCAGGTGCTCTACACGACGGTGCCCGACCACACGCCGCTGATCGTCGTCGACTCCTGAGCGGAACGCGACGACGCTCGCTGAAGCTCGTCGTCCAGCGCGGTACGCTCACTTCGGTGGAACCGCGAGCGCTACGAGGACATCGTCGACGCCACGAGGCGCACTCGGCTCGCGAGTGAGCGGACGTACCTCGCGTGGTTGCGGAGCGCCCTCGCGGCCTTCGCCGTCAGCCTCGGGGTGGGGAAGCTCGTGCCGGAGCTGACGTCGGGCCGGTCGATCGGGTACGAGTTCGTCGGCGTCGGCTACGCGTTCCTCGGGATCGCGTTCGTCGGCTACGGCTACTGGCGCGAGCGCATGCTCGAGAACGCGCTCGCCGAGGGGCGCTTCGTCCCGTTCGGCGCGATTGCCGCGCTCGGCTTCACGATCGCAGGTGCAGCGCTCGGGCTTGCCACGCTCGTCGTGATCGTCGCCTGAATCGCCTCGACGTCTTATACCCTTAGGGGGTATATCGGGCGCGTCTGGAGAAGGCGTGACGGACGTTGGCTGTCGACACACATCCGAGCGACGGATCCGGCTCGATCTCGAGGGAATGACGTGCGCCTCGTGCGCCTCCCGCATCGAGCGGAGCCTGAACGAGCTCGACGGCGTCGAGGCGACGGTCAACCTCGCCACCGACCAGGCCGCAGTGCGCTTCGATCCGAGCGTCGTGTCGGTCGCCGACCTCGTCGGCACCGTGGAGGCCGCGGGATACGGGGCATCCCGGAGTCAGACGGCACGCCGCCCCGAGCGACGAGTCGGGTGCCCTGCGGCTGCGGCTCGTCGTTGCAGCCGTGCTGAGCGTGCCCGTCGCCCTGGTCGCGATGGTGATGCCGCTGCAGTTCGCGGGCTGGGAGTGGGTCGCGTTCGCGCTCTCGACGCCGGTCGTCCTCTGGGCGGGCTGGCCGTTCCATCGCGCCGCCTTCCGGACGGCGCGCCACCGCGCGGCGACGATGGACACGTTGATCTCGATCGGCACGCTCGCCGCCTGGGGCTGGTCGACGGTCGTGCTGCTCGCCGGGCTCGACGCCGACACGTACTTCGAGGCTGCCGCCGTGATCACGACGTTGATCCTGCTCGGCCGCTACCTCGAATCGCGCGCCCGGCGTCGCTCGGGTGAGGCGATCCGCGCCCTGCTCGAGCTGGGCGCGAAGGACGTGCACGTTCTTCGCGGGGGCACCGAGGTGCTCGTGCCGGTCGCCGAGCTCGCGGTCGGCGACCGCTTCGTCGTGCGTCCCGGCGAGAAGATCGCAACCGACGGCATCGTCGTCTCCGGCGCCTCGGCCGTCGACCAGTCGATGCTCACGGGCGAGCCCGTGCCGGTCGAGGTGGGGGAGGGAGCGGCGGTTGCGGGCGCCACGATCAACACCTCGGGCCGGCTCGTCGTCGAGGCGACGAAGGTCGGCGGCGACACCGCCCTGGCCCAGATCGCCCGTCTCGTCGCGGATGCGCAGACGGGCAAGGCGCCGATCCAGCGGCTCGTCGACCGCGTCTCGGCCGTCTTCGTCCCGATCGTGATCGCCCTCTCGCTCGCGACGCTCGGCGGCTGGCTCCTCGTCACGGGCGATGTCTCGGCGGCGTTCACCGCGGCCGTCGCGGTGCTGATCATCGCCTGCCCGTGCGCGCTCGGCCTCGCGACGCCGACCGCGCTGATGGTCGGAACCGGACGCGGGGCGCAGCTCGGGATCCTGATCAGAGGCCCGGAGATCCTCGAGCAGACGCGGCGGATCACGACGATCGTGCTCGACAAGACCGGCACCGTGACCGAAGGGGACGCTGGCGGTCGTCGGCGTCGTCGCCGGCGACGGCGTCGACCGCGCGCGAGCTCGTGCGGCTCGCAGGCTCGGCCGAGGATGCGAGCGAGCATCCGGTCGCGCAGGCGATCGCCGCGTTCGCGCGTACGCGAAGCCGGCGGCCTCGCCCCGGTCGACAGCTTCACGAGTCGCGCCGGGCTACGGCATCGAGGCGGTCGTCGAGGGCCACTCGGTGGTCGTCGGTCGGCCGTCCGCGCACGAGCTCGCCGCCGAGCTCGTTGCCGCGGTCGCAGCGGCGGAGGCGAACGGCCAGCACCGCGGTCGCCGCGACGATCGACGGCACCGTCGCGGGCGTCTTCGTCCTCGCCGATCGCATCAAGCCGACCTCCGCGCGGGCGATCGCCGACCTCCGCGCGCTCGGCCTCATGCCGGTGCTGCTGACCGGGGACAACGAGCGCACCGCCGCTGCGGTCGGCGCCGAGGCGGGCATCGACCGCGTCATCGCCGGCGTTCTCCCGGACGGCAAGCGAGACGTCGTCGCGCAGCTTCAGCGCGAGGGGGAGACGGTGGCGATGGTCGGCGACGGCGTCAACGACGCCCCCGCGCTCGCGCAGGCCGACCTCGGGCTCGCGATCGGAACGGGCACCGACATCGCGATCGAGGCCAGCGACCTGACGCTCGTCTCCGGCGACCTCGGCGCCGCGGTCGATGCGATCCGGCTCTCACGCCGCACGCTGCGGACGATCAAGGAGAACCTCTTCTGGGCGTTCGCCTACAACGTGGCCGCGATCCCGCTCGCGGTCGCCGGGCTGCTGAGCCCGATCGTCGCCGCGGCGGCGATGGCGTTCTCGAGCGTCTTCGTCGTCTCGAACAGCCTGCGCCTGCGGCGCTTCCACCGACTCAGGGAGGACTCTGATGCACGGCTACGCCGAAGGACAAGGATCTGACTCGTCAAGCGCCTGCACCGGATCGAGGGGCAGGTGCGCGGCATCGAGCGGATGGTCGACGAAGACCGCTACTGCATCGACATCCTGACCCAGATCGCCGCCGTCGAGACCGCGCTCGAGCAGGTCGGCGCGAAGCTGCTCGAGGATCACGTCACCCACTGCGTGCGCGACGCGATCGCCTCGGGCGACGAGAGTGCCGCCGACGAGAAGACGGCGGAGCTGCTCACCGCGGTGCAGCGATTCGTGAAGACCCGCTAGGCCGAGCTAACGCCCGGTCGGGCCGCCGCGCTGCGCCCGGCGGAGGCTCTCGATCCGGCGGCGATCCTGCTTCGTCGGCCGGCCGCCGGCGAGATCGGCGCCGATCGGACGCGACAGCCGCAGCTCGGCGACCCGTCGCTCGCGCTCCGCGGCCGACTCCGGCGTCTCGTCGTACAGCGTCGCCGCGACGCTCGCCGAGCCGCGCTTGGCCGAGATGCCGCGGACGACGACCGTCCACTGCAGCTGCCCGATCTTCACCTCGACGACGTCCCCGGCCTTGACCTCCTTGGACGGCTTCACGCGGGCGTCGTTCAGGTGCACCCGCCCGCCGAGCACCGCGTCGGTGGCTGCACTGCGCGTCTTGTAGAACCGCGCCGCCCAGAGCCACTTGTCGATGCGAACGACTTCCACGGCGTACCGCTCGTGCCTCTACATGATCGAGTCGCGCGGGTGCTTCTTCTCTTCCTCGCGCCACTGCTCCTGATACGCCTCCGCCGGCGGCGAACTCGTCCTCGATCCGCTGACGGGTCGCATCGTCCTCGGGCACCGGATGCTCGCCTGCCGCCTTCGAGCGCTGGGTGGCGCGGAACGCGATGATCAGGACGGGAATCGCGACGACGACGATGATGATGACGGGCAGCAGCACGCCGCCAACCCTACTGCAACGGCGGTCGAGGACGCCGCCGCGCGTGCCATCACCCGTTCGGGTGATCCTGACAGCCCGATCTAGCGATCCGGCTCACCCTTCGTAGAGTGTGGCGCATGGGGGAGCTCGATTGGGAGATCGTGCCGGACGGCTGCGACTGCTGCGGCCACGATGCCGAGGATTGCGGCATGGCGTCGTCGGGCTGGGTGACCGATTCGCAGCTGCTCGCGGGCGGCGGCACGTACTGCCTCTCGTGCGCGCATCTCCTCCGGATCGCGCGGCGTCCGGAGTACTGCGCCTGGTGCGAGACGCCGATGCTCGACGAGAGAGGCCGCGGAGCTGCAGGGCTGGGCCTACTTCGCCGACGAGCTCGGTGAGCTGCACCCGTGCTGCCCCGGCTGCCTTGGCGACCGGTTCGGGATCGCCGGCCGGTTCCGCCTCCGCGGCGCGCTGTAGAGCCGGCCGACTGCGGCCGCCTCGCCGGCCGCCACGAAATTGACGGGCGGGCCGACCCCCGGAGGTGCGGAAAACCGCCCCATCCGGCGCGTCGGGGCTGTTCTAGGTTCAGGGCACTTCAGCAACCCGTCACGAGGAGCCCGCCATGAGCGCCGAAAAACATCACCAGTACGTCTTCCCCGATGACAGTCGCTGGGACGACGCCCGCCAGTCCTGGAACCTCGCAGCCGACCTGCGCCCGGCCGTCGTCGTGCTTCCGACCACGGTCGAGGACGTCGTCGGCGCCGTCGAGTACGCCGCCGAGCGCGACCTGAGGATCGTCGTTCAGGGCACGGGGCACGGCGCCTCCGTGCACGGCTCGCTCGACGGAACGCTGCTGCTCAACATGCGCGAGATGCGCGCCGTCGAGATCGACGCGGAGAACCGCCGCGCCCGCGTCGAGGCCGGTGCGCTGTGGGAGGACGTGGTCGCGCCGGCCACCGAGCAGGGCCTCACCGCGCTGCACGGCTCGTCGCCGAACGTCGGCGTCGTCGGCTACTCGCTCGGCGGCGGCATCGGCTGGCTGGCCCGCAAGCACGGCCTCTCGGCCGAGAGCGTGCTCGCCGTCGAGGTCGTCACCGCAGACGGCACGCTCCTGCGCGCCGACCGGACGCAGAACACCGAGCTGTTCTGGGCGCTGCGCGGCGGCGGCGGCGGCCTCGGAGTCGTCGTCGCGATGGAGATCGCGCTGTACGAGGTCGAGGAGCTCGTCGCCGGGATGATGATCTGGCCGTGGGAGCGGTCGGCGGAGGTCCTGACCGCGTACGTCGAGTGGGCGGAGACGGCACCGAACTCGGTCAGCACGTCGGCCCGGATGCTGCAGATCCCGCCGCTGCCGGACATCCCTGAGTTCCTCCGCGGCCGCCAGATCGTCGTCATCGACGGCGCCGTGCTCGGCAACGAGGACGAGGCGAACGAGATCCTCGCCCCGTTCCGCGCGCTCGGTCCCGAGATCGACACGTTCGCGCACCGTCGCCGCCCGCGGCGCTGATCCGGCTCCACATGGATCCGGAGCCGCCGATGCCCGGCAAGGGCGACGGCTTCCTGGTCGACGACCTCGACGCCGATGCGGTCAAGGCGATCGTCGAGATCGCAGGGCCCGGCACCGACTCGCCGCTCATGATGGTCGAGCTGCGGCAGCTCGGCGGGACGCTCCGTGAGCGTCGCCCCGGTGCAGGCGCGCTCGGCTCGCTCGACGGGTCGTTCGCGTTCTACTCGCGTCGGCGTGCCGATGGGGCCGGGCGCAGCCGAGGCGATCGAGAGCCGGATCGACGCGATCAAGGGCGCGCTCGCACCCTGGTCGCGCGGCAAGACGTACCTCAACTTCGCCGAGAAGAACGTCACCATCGGCGATGCGGTCGGCGCCGAGGCGTTTGCGCGGCTCGAGCAGGTGAAGGCGTCGGTCGATCCGGACGGCCGCTTCCGCTCCGGGCACACGTTCGCGACGGCGACGGCCGCGGCGGGCGGCGAGGCAGTCGCGGCGTAAGCCCGCGCTCAGAGGCGACAACGAGGGTGTCTCCCGGGAGAAGGGAGGC
Source organism: uncultured Thermoleophilia bacterium (assembly GCA_963751875.1). Taxonomy (GTDB): domain Bacteria; phylum Actinomycetota; class Thermoleophilia; order Gaiellales; family Gaiellaceae; genus Gaiella. Next base: position 39,945 of record CAVVWG010000016.1, on the reverse strand, counting down.
ACCCTCCGCCGTCCGGCGGCAGCATCGCGCGGCTGCAACTATCCCCGAGGGGATAGTTTTCGTCTCATATGAGCACGATGGCCCGGCTGGAGGCTGACCGGCTCGTCTCGGCTGCGGACGTGGCCGGACGCCTCATGGCCAATATCGCCTCGGTCGTGCATGGCAAGGACGACGAGATTCGCCTCGTCGTCGCGGCGCTCGCGTGTGAAGGGCACGTGCTGTTCGAGGACGTGCCGGGAACCGCGAAGACGGTCCTCGCGCGCGCCATTGCGGGCTCGATCGAGGGCGTGCAGTTCGCGCGCATCCAGTGCACGCCCGATCTGCAGCCGACCGACGTCACGGGGCTCGCGATCTTCGATCAGAAGCAACGCGATTTCGAGTTTCGGCCCGGCCCCGTCTTCGCGCACGTCCTGCTCGTGGACGAGATCAACCGCGCGATGCCGAAGACGCAGTCGGCGCTGCTCGAGGCGATGGCCGAGGGCCAGGTCACGGTCGACGGCGAGACGCGCAGGCTGCCCGAGCCGTTCATCCTGCTCGCGACCGAGAACCCGATCGAGCACGAAGGGACGTTCCCGCTACCCGAGGCCCAGCTCGACCGGTTCTTCCTGCGCACGTCGCTCGGTTATCCGGGGGAAGACGACGAGCTCCAGATCATCCGGGATCAGGTCGAGGGCCACCCCCTGAAGCGTCTGCAGACGGTCATCACGCTCGCCGAGGTGAAGGCGCTGCAGGCAGCCGTGCGAGCGGTCTACGTCGACGACCTCATCCAGAGGTGGATCGTTCGTCTCGTCCGCGCCACCCGTGACCTGGAAGGCGTGACGATCGGGTCGTCGGTGCGTGGCACGCTCGCGCTCGAGCATGCCGCCCGGGCGTGGGCACTGATCGGGGGACGCGAGTTCGTCATACCGAGTGACGTCGACCGGCTGATCTTGCCCGTGCTCTGCCACCGCATCGCGTTCGGCGCGATGTTCCACGCCGACGCACGGAGGACGGGCTGGGCAGACGCCATCGAGACCTTCCGCCTCGCCATCCTCGAGCGCGCCCCACGTCCCGAGATGCCGGACAGCGAGATCGAGGCCGAGCGCGAGTGAGCGGCGGAGCGGCGTCGTTTCCGCTCGTCCTCCGCCGCCGTCACATCGGTCTCGCTTTCGGCGCCGCTCCGAGTGCCCGGCGCGGCGTCGGGTCGGATGTCGCGGGATCACGACCGTATCGCGCCGGCGACGCGATGCGCGCGATCGACTGGGCGTCGTCCGCCCGGCTCTCCTCCGCGCGAGACGAGGATGCGTTCGTTGTCCGCGAGCGGTTCGCCGACGAGTCGCCGCGGGTCGTCGTGCTCTCCGACCGGCGGCCGGCGATGGCTCTCTGCCCGCCCGACCTGCCCTGGCTCAGGAAGGCCACGGCGCTGCGCGTTGCGGCGCTCTTGATCGCCGCCAGCACGACGCAACATCGCGGAGCTGTCGGATCGCTCGATCACGGCGACGGTGCGGAGCATCCGGTCTGGCTGGCCCCGACGACATCGGGGCTCTGGCGCTTCGAGGAGCGCTGTGAGAGCGCCGGCTTCCGGGCGCCACCCGACGCGGTCGAGCAGGCCCTCTTGCACCTAGGCTTGCTGCGGAGCTCGCTCCCGGCCGGGAGCTTCGTCTTCGTGCTGTCGGACTTCCTTCTCGAGACGAGTGCCGAGGCGTGGTTGCGCGCGGTCGATCGCCGCTGGGACGTCGTGCCCGTGGTGATCCAGGATCCGGTCTGGGAGGCGAGCTTCCCCGACGTCGGCGGCGTGCTGGTCCCGTTCGTCGACGCTGGAAGCGGAGGGGTGCGGCGCGTGCGCATGGGGCGTCGCGAGGCACGGCGGATGCGCGTGGCGCACGAGGACCGGCATGCGGCGCTGATCGACACGCTCACTGCCTACGGCACCGACCCGGTGGTGGTCTCGAGCGCCGATCCGGACGCGATCCTCACTGCCTTTCTGGCCTGGGCCGACGCGCGAGTCATCGAGCGGCGGGGCGCCGCATGAGACGGCTTGCCGTCGCCATCGTGCTCGCCCTCGCGGGTGGCGCCGGTGTGGTTCCGGGCGTGGCCGGGGCCGACGACACGCTGTCGCTGCAAACATCGGTGGCCCCGCGCACTGCGTTGTTCGGAGACCCGGTCGTGGCGGGCCTCCAGGTGGTGGTGGACTCCGCCGTCTCCGCTCGAGTCCGGGTCGTTGCCGACTTTTCGCCGTACAGGGTGGTCGGCCCGGTCGAGGTCGAGCGGACCGAGGCAGGGCAGCAGACCGAGTTGCGCTGGATCTGGCATCTCGAATGCCTGACCCGTGCGTGTCTCCCGGGCACGAAGCAGCGCCGTGTGCTCTTCGCACCGGCGAAGGTCACCGTGCCGATCACCGGTCGAGCCCAGACGGTGACGACGCTCTGGCCGGCCCTTACGCTCAGGTCGCGCCTCGCCCCGGAAGATCGTGCGCGCCCCGTACAGCGGGCGACGATCTATCCGCTCGGAGCGACGAACAACCGCATCGAGGCCTCGACGCTCGAGCGGCTGTTGTGGGTCGGCGTCGGGGTTCTCGTGCTCGCTGCCGGTGCGCTCCTCGTCCCGTTTGCCCGCCGGATTCCCCACCCTCGCCGGAGCTTCGACAGGCTCGGCTCGGCCGAGCGGGCGCTCCTCCTGGCCCGTCGCGCGTCGGCTCGTGACGATCCCGGGCGCAGGCGCACGGCGCTCGAGCGTCTCGGCCGCGAGCTCGAGCGTCGGGGCTCGCCCGACCTCGCGGACGAGGCGAGCCGGATGGCTTGGGAGGAGAGCCCACCCGTCGGCGAGGCGATGTCGGGGCTGGTTGGCAGGGCCGAGCAGGCCTTGAAAGGCGTCCGTTGACGATGTCCACGATCCCCCTTGCGGACACGTCCGATCTTGCGCGCTTGACGCGAAGGACGACAATCGTGAGGCTCGTGCTGCTCGCGGCAATTGCGGCTGTCGCCGCTGCCTGCGTCGCGTCCGTTGGCCGTCTCGATGTCGCCGAGACGACCGTACTCGGCCCTGGTACCAGCGGCGTCATCGTCCTCGACCTCTCTTCCAGCACCGAGTCGGCACCGCCGCGGGACATCCCCGGCCTGCTCCGCCACCTGGCCAATGCCGGCGGCCGTACGGGCCTCGTCCTCTTCTCCGACGTCGCGTACGAGGCGCTTCCGCTCGGGACCAGCTCGGAGGAGCTGCGCCCCTTCCTGCGTTACTTCCGGCGCCCGCCGGCCCCGGCCGTCCCCGCGAGCGCTGCCACACCCCCGCCGGTACGGCCGTTGACGCCATGGTCGAGGTCGTTCCGGTCGGGGACGAGGATCTCCGCCGGGCTCGCGGCCGCGCGGAGGATGGTGCTCGCGGCACCGTCGGCGGGCACACACGACGTGGTTCTCGTCAGCGATCTCAACGATTCCCTGTTCGATATCGAGTCGCTCGTGAAGGAGATCCGCACCTACCGCCATGAGGGGATCCGGCTGCGGATCGTTCCCCTGCGTCCCTCCACGGACGCCCGTGACGTTCTTCGCCAGCCGGCTTGGCGCAGCGGCATTCGTGCCGCGGTCGGCCTACGCCGACGGCCTCAGCGGCCGCACCGAGCGGTCGGTGAACGGGGCGACGCCGACGCTGTTGATCATTCTCATCTCGGTTCTCGCCGTGGCACTCGGCGTCAACGAGGCTCTGTGCGGCCGACTGGCCTGGAGATCGGCATGAGGGCGCGCTACGCGATTCCCGCCGCCGGAGCTCTCCTGCTTGTCGCACTCGCCCTCGCCGGTGCTGCCCATCAGGTCGCCGCGTGGCACAACGTGATGCTCCAGGACGATGTCCGCTTCGTCACGACGCCCGCGGCGCCGCGCCTCTGGGCTGCGCCGCGCGGCCCGGGGGCCGGCCTCACCAGGGATCTCCTCGGACTCGGGGACGACATCCGGTTCCGGAAGGCGGAGCGGCTGTACATCCGCGGGCACGAGACTGCGACGAGCTTCGTGCAGGAGAAGGCACGCCTCTCGGCGCGTGCGGCCGACGTCGATCTGCTCGAGGAGACGATCGCCCACGATACCTCGTCGTGGCGGCGGGCCAGGGCGGCGAACCTGCTCGGAATCCTGCTGTTCGAGGACTCGCGGGCGGGGCAGGAGGTGTCGCCAGGATCTGAGCCGTCAGGCGCTCCGCGCGTTCGGCGATGGGGGCGCGCGAGGACCAGGGAGCGGACGACGCGCGCTTCAACCTCGAGCTCCTGCTCACGCTCCTGCGGCCGGGCGGCGGTCTCGGGCGCGATCTGCGCGAGGACCAGAACGGGACTGCGAGCGGTGTCGGGGCAGGGCTCGCTGTTCCGAAGGTCGGCTATTGAGCATCGAGCTCGAGACTCCCTGGGCCGGGCTCGTCGCGCTCACAGCCGTGGTGCCGGTCGCGGCATGGGTCCTTGGGGCGCGGCGCTCGGCCTCGGTACGGCACACGATCGGGCTCGGGCCACCGCCACGTCGCGGCAGCGTGCTCCTCCTGGGTGCGCTCGTGTTGGCGATCGCACTGCTCGGGCTCGCCGCGGCTCAGCCCGTCGTCGCGTCACCGCACCGGTCGACAGTGAGGCGGGACGCCGACGTGTTCGTCGTGCTCGACACCTCGCGGTCGATGCTCGCGTCACGCGCGCCCGAGACCCCGACGAGGTTCGACCGCGCGAGAGCGATCGCCCGAAGCGTTGGACAAGGCGCTCCCGGCCGCGGCCGTCGGGATCGCCTCCATGACCGATCGGGTCCTGCCGCACCTCTTTCCGACCGTGAATCAAGCCGACTTCGACGCCACGCTCAACGATGCGATCGGCGTTCAGCGACCGCCTCCTGCCGAGGTCACGCGGGCGAGCGGCACCGACCTCGGCTCACTCGGCGAACTTGCCCTGGCGCACTTCTTCCCGCCGGGAGAGCACGTGCGTGTCGCGGTTGTCCTGACCGACGGAGAGTCCCGCGGGTTCCCGTTCCAACCCGTGGCGACCGCTCTGCGACGGGCCAGGATCCAGCTCGTGCTGATCCGGCTCGGGAGTGCGAGCGAGCGCGTATTCGCCCCATCGGGGCGGCCGGAGGCCTACCGGCCGGTGCGGGGAACCGGCGTCGAGTTCGCCCGGACGGCGTTGCTCCTCCATGCATCCGCGTACGCCGAGCCGGAGGCGCAGGCGGCGATCGCGGAGGTTGCCCGCGCCGTCGCCCACGGCGACGGGGTAGCGCGCCACAGCACCACATCGGTCCGGGAGCTCTCGCTGCCGCTCGCCGTCGCCGCGTTGCTGCCGGTGCTGTTCCTGCTGTGGCGACGGAACGTCAGGTCATGCTGCGATGAAAAGCGTATCGCAGCAGTACCTGACCGCGATTCTGCTGCCGCGCAACGCGCGGATCCTCAAGCCGGGAAGCTACGGTTCCCTGTGATCGCTCCCGATGAGCGCTGCAACCTCGGTTGATCAGGGGCGCTGCCGGCGGTTACACGGGCGGAGCGAGCGAGACGAGCAGCGACGCCGCGGCGAGCACCGCGAGGGCGGCGGCGAGCTCGGCGCGACGCCAGGCGGCGGCGCCGAGGGCGAACGCGATGGCGACGAGCGCGATCTTGACGCCGAGCGTCGCTCCGTACCCCGTCTCGACGAGGTCGGAGACCGACTCGAGGTGGCCGAGCGCGAGGCCGGCGCCGGTCACGACGAGGGCGAACGCCGCGAGCGAAGCCGGGTGCGCGACGGCCCGCGCGCGCGACTCCGCCACGGCGACGGCGATGCAGCCGAGCCACGCCGCGAACGCCGCAACGTGGACGGCGACGAGCAGCACGGCGATCGCCGACGGCAGGCCGTCGAACCGGTGGGCGTTCCCCGCCTCGATGATCGCGACGACGGCACCGGCGGCGGGGATCGACCACTGCGCTCGCGGCGTCGAGCCCCGGACCGCGCCGGCGAGCGCCCAGAGGCCGACGGCGGCCCCGAGCCGGAGCCCGGCGAGATGCCCGTAGCTCGTCAGCAGCACATCCTCGATCAGCTGCGGCTCGAACATCCGCGACGGGGCGAGCAGTGCCGTCTGGCCGAGCAGGGCAACGGGCTCGGCGACGATCATCAGCACGACGCCGGCGGAGACGAGCCGCCACAGCCTCGCGGTCATCCCGCCCGAGAGGAGCGCGGCGAACGGCACGCCGAAGCCGAGCGCGAATCCGAGCAGGGAGAGCCAGCGCCCGAGCACCTCGAGGGTGCGGCCGGCGCGGGCCGGACCGGGGAGGACGGCTCTCGTCGGCTCGCCGACGCTGAAGAAGAACGCGCCGCGCGCGGGGTGCGAGTCGGACCCGACCGCGAGCCACTCGACCACGTAGGAGCCGTGCTGCCGCGCGTCGATCGCGCGCGTGAGGCTCGACGGGCCGACGACGACCGGGCCGTGGGCGACCTCGCGGCCGTCGGGACCCGTGACCGAGATCCCGTCGCCGACGGGCTCCGAGTGCTCCGACAGCCTGATCACGACCGTGCGTGGTGCCTGGTCGAGCCGGGCGCCGGCGGCCGGTGCCGTGCCGGCGAGCCGCGGGTGAGCGGCGGCGGCTCCGGCGAGCACGCCCGCCAGCGCGACGACGACGAGGGCGCAGGCGAGGCGTCGTCTTCATGCGGGCGCTTCGGCCGGGCTGGGCCCGGCCGGCGCGGCATCCGCACGGCGCTGCGTGATGCGGATCACGAGACCTGCAGCGAGCAGCGAGATCAGCCCGGCGGTGATGAAGGCCGACTGGTAGTCGCCGAACCAGGTGCGGGCGGCGCCGGCGCCCCAGGCGGCAACGGCGGCGCCGAGCTGGTGGGCTCCGAAGATCCAGCCGAAGACGACGCCGACGTGCTCGCGTCCGAATGCCTTGGCCGTGATCGCGACCGTCGGCGGCACGGTCGCGACCCAGTCCAGCCCGTAGAAGACGACGAAGGCGATCAGGCCCAGGTTCGACGAGCCGATCACGAACGGGAGGACGAGGAGCGAGAGGCCGCGGAGGCCGTAGTACCAGAAGAGCAGCCAGCGAGGGTCGTAGCGATCGGTGAGCCAGCCCGAGCAGAGGGTGCCGACGAGGTCGAAGACGCCGATCACGGCGAGCAGGCTCGCGGCCGCCACCTCGGACATGCCGTGGTCCATCGCGGCCGGGATCAGGTGCGTGCCGATCAGCCCGTTCGTCGTCGCGCCGCAGATGAAGAAGCTCCCCGTCAGCAGCCAGAACGTCGACGTTCGAGACGCCGTCACGAGCCCGCCGATCGCGGCCCGGAACGGGTTCTGGCGCAGGATCACCGGGTCGTCCTCGACGGCGCCGTAGGCGCGCAGCCCGATCTCGGCGGGGCTGTCCCGCAGGAAGAGCGCCACGAGCGGCAGCGTGAACGCGAGCGCGACGATCGACACCGTCAGCGCGGCCGAGCGCCAGCCCTGCGCGGTGACGATCCAGCCGAGCAGCGGCAGGAACACGAGCTGGCCGGTGGCGTTGCTCGCCGTCAGCATTCCCGTCACGAGCCCGCGCCGCTCGACGAACCAGCGGCTCGCGATCACGGCGGCCAGCGTGACCCCGATCGCGCCCGTCGCGAGGCCGTTCGCGACGCCCCAGAGGAGGTCGAGCTGCCACGGTGCGTCGATCTGCGTCGTCAGGGTCGAGCTGATCGCGATCGTCGCCAGGGCGATCACGATCACGCGGCGGATGCCGAAGCGGTCGTAGAGCCCGGCCGCGAACGGGCCGCCGAGGCCGTAGAGAACGAGGTTGATCGCGACCGCCGCCGAGATCGTCGCGCGCGACCAGCCGAACTCGTCCTGCAGCGGCACGATCAGCACGCCGACCGTCGACCGGAACCCGGCAGCGGTGATCAGGGTCAGGAACGAGACGGCGGCGATGACCCAGCCGTAGTGGATGCCGCGCGCATCGAGCCGTCGCGCAACCCGGGCGGCAGGTGACCTCGACGACATCGTCTTCCGACGCTATCAGCGGGGTATCGGGCTGAGCCTTAGGCTCGCTAGTTGCTGCTCGGGTCGGGCGGCATCTGCGCGAGCACGGCGAAGGCGCCGCCCTTGCGGCGCAGCACCGCGCTCCAGAGGTCGTCCGGATCCTCGGTGAAGACGTCCTCCGGCAGCGCCTGCTCGATGATCCACGACTCCTCGGCGATCTCGCTCTCGAGCTGGCCGGGGCCCCAGCCGGCGTAGCCGGCGAAGACGCGGGCGCGATCGAGGCTGCCGACATCGGCGGCGCTCTCGATCTCGGCGGGCAGGAAGCCGATCGAGCCGAGCACGAGCGCCGCCGCCTCGTCCGGGTCGCGGAAGTCGCCGAGGACGACGATCGCCTGGGGCTGCACGGGCCCGCCGACGTGGACGAGATCGGTGTCGTCGACCAGATCGGCGAGCGGCGGCACCGCGTCGGCGACGGACACCGGCGAGGGCCGGTTCAGGATCACGCCCATCGCTCCCTCGTCGCCGTGCTCGCCGACGAGGAGGACGCTGCGGCGGAAGTTCGGGTCGAGCAGGTCGGGCCCGGCGACGAGCAGCTGTCCGCGAAGTGACTCCATCGCTGCATTGTGACGATCCGTGTGTTCCGAGGCACGATGCCTCTAGGATCTGAGCGATGGCCACGAGTCGCGAGATCCATCTGGCCGCCCGGCCGCACGGCGTTCCGCAGCCGACCGACTTCGCCCTCGTCGAGGTCGAGGTGCCGGAGCCCGCCGAGGGCGAGGTGCTGATCCGCAACGCGTTCATGTCGGTCGACCCTTCGATGCGGCCGCGGATGAACGACGTCAAGTCGTACCTGCCGCCGTTCCAGGTCGGCGAGGTGATGAGCGGTGGCGCCGTGGGCCAGGTCGTCGCGTCGCGCAACGAGCGCGTGCCCGAGGGATCGTGGGTCACGAGCTGGCTCGGCTGGCGCGAGCTCGCGCTCTCGGACGGCCGCGGCCTGATGCCGGTCGACCCGTCCGTGGCGCCCGTCTCGACGGCGCTCGGCGTGCTCGGGATGCCCGGTCTGACGGCGTACGTGGGGCTGCTCGACATCGGCCGGCCCGAGCCGGGGGAGACGGTCTACGTCTCCGGAGCAGCGGGCGCAGTCGGTTCCCTCGCCGGGCAGATCGCGAAGCTGAAGGGCTGCCGCGTGATCGGCAGCGCGGGATCGCCCGAGAAGGTCGCGTGGCTGCAGGAGCTCGGGTTCGACGAGACGTTCGACTACCGCCAGACCGACGCGCGCGAGGCGCTGCGGGAGGGCATCGACCTGTACTTCGACAACGTCGGCGGCGCGACGCTCGAGGTGGCGCTCTCGGCGTTGCGCCAGCACGGCCGCGTCGTTGCCTGCGGCGCGATCTCGCAGTACAACGCGACGGAGCGGCCGCCGGGGCCGAGGAACATGTCCTACGTCGTCACCAAGCGGCTGCGCATCGAGGGGTTCATCGTGATCGATCACTTCGACAGGTTCCCCGCGTTCCTCGCCGAGGTCGGCCCCTGGGTGCGCGACGGGAAGGTGGCCTACCGCGAAACGGTCGTCGACGGGCTCGAGCGCGCACCCGAGGCCCTGCTCGGCCTGCTCAGCGGCGAGAACATCGGGAAGATGCTCGTCAAGATCGGGCCGGACGCATGAGCCTGCGCTGCAAGCTCTTCGGCCACAAGGTGCCGAAGGCGAGGTGGTTCTTCCTCACCGAGCGGTTCCAGCGCTGCGAGCGCTGCGGCGAGCGCGTGCAGTCGAAGTAGCGATGGCGACAGGCGTGCAGCCTGTCGCCCGGTACACGGCGCTCAGGCGTCGAGCGCGCTCGCGCAGCGACGCGACGTACTCCTGCAGCGCGCCGGGCCCCTCCTCGGCCACGAGCACGGCCCGCGAGCCGACGACGATGCCGTCGGTGAGATCGGCTGCGGCGCGCGCCTGCTCCGGCGTCGAGATCCCGAAGCCGGCGTAGAGCGGCACGTCGGTCAGCGCCCGCGTGCGCGGGCGGCGAGGCCGCCGAGCGCATCCGAGAGCTCGGTGCGGGCACCGGTCGTGCCGGTGAGCGTGACGAGGTAGAGCCAGCCGTCGGTCTCCGAGGCGGCGAGCGCGATGCGCTCGTCGGTCGAGGTGGGGGCGACGAGCTGGACGCGCTTCAGCTCGGGCCGTGAGCCGGCGGCGGTGTCGGCGATGATGAAGCTCGTCGCGCCGGCGGCGCGGGCGTCGGTCTCGAACCGCTCCCAGCCGTAGGCCTCGAGCAGCGAGGCGTAGGTCATCGGGATCAGCGGCGTGTCGCCGACGAGGGCGCGGGTGGCGGCGAGGCACTCGAGGCAGGCGGCGGTGCGCATCCCGGCGGCGAGCGCCTTCTCGCCGGCGGCGCGGATCACCGGCCCGTCGGCGAGCGGGTCGGAGAAGGGGAAGCCGAACTCGATGATGTCGGCGCCGCCGGCGACTGCGGCTGCGGCGAGGGCGGGCGTCTCGGCGCCGGCCATCAGGTAGATGACGAGCGTCTTGCTCATGCGCACGCTCCAGCCCGGACGACAGGCTGAAGCCTGTCGCCGGCGCCGGGGTGACAGGCTTCAGCCTGTCTCCGGGCTTCACGACGCCTTCCCAGCGCCGCCAGCACCTCTGCCAGATCCTTGTCCCCGCGGCCCGAGAGGCACACGGCGATGTACTCCGCGTCGATCCGGTCGACCACCGCGAGCGCATGCGACGACTCGAGCGCCGGGATGATCCCCTCCAGGCGCGAGAGGCGCTGGAACGCGTCGAGCGCTTCGGCATCGGTGCAGGGGAGGTACTCGGCCCGGCCGGTGTCGCGGAGGTACGCGTGCTCGGGGCCGACGCCGGGGTAGTCGAGCCCGGCCGAGATCGAGTGCGCGTCGGCGATCTGGCCGTCCTCGTCGGCGAGGATCGACGAGCGCGAGCCGTGCAGCACGCCGGTGCGGCCGCCGCCGAGCGACGCCGCACCCGCGGCCTCGACGCCGATCAGCCGCACGTCCGCGTCGTCGATGAAGCCGGCGAACATCCCGATCGCGTTCGAGCCGCCGCCGACGCAGGCGACGACGGCCTCCGGGCAGCGCGCCCTCCGCCTCGAGCAGCTGCTCCCGCGCCTCGCGGCCGATCACCGCCTGCAGCTCGCGCACGATCTCGGGATACGGCGCCGGCCCCACGCACGAGCCGATCACGTAGTGGGTCGTCTCGACGTTCGTGATCCAGTCGCGGATCGCCTCGCTCGTCGCCTCCTTCAGCGTCTTCGTGCCGAACTCGACGGGCACGACCGTGGCGCCCATCAGGTGCATGCGCTCGACGTTCGGAGCCTGGCGCCGCATGTCCTCGGAGCCCATGAAGACGATGCACTCGAGCCCGAAGCGCGCGCAGGCGGTGGCCGTCGCGACGCCGTGCTGCCCGGCGCCGGTCTCGGCGATGATCCGCGTCTTGCCGAGCCGCCGTGCCAGCACCACCTGCCCGAGCGCGTTGTTGATCTTGTGGGCGCCGGTGTGGTTCAGATCCTCCCGCTTCAGGTAGAGCCGCTTGCCCGGCGCGAAGCGCGGCGCGAGGGTGATCGGCGACGGCCGCCCGGTGTAGGTGCGGCCGAGGTGCTCGACCTCGGCGAGGTAGGCCGGATCGGCGAGCGCCTCGGCCCACGCCGCCGTCAGCTCGTCGAGCGCCGGGATCAGCGTCTCGGGCACGTACCGGCCGCCGTAGGGGCCGTAGGTCTCCTCGGTCGTATCGGTCGTCATGAGCGGGCTGCCTCCACGTATCGCCTCACCTTGTCGTGATCCTTGATCCCCGGTGCGGACTCGAGCGACGAGGCCGCATCGACCGCCCACGGCTGCACGGCCGCGATCGCCGCGCGCACGTTGTCCGGCCCGAGCTTCCCCGCCAGCACGATCCGGCCCTCGGCCTCGGCGGCCGCGCGCCAGTGATCGGGGTCGGTCCCCTCCCACGGGCAGGTCGAGCACCCGCGCCACCTCCTCGCCGTCGCGGAGAAGCGCCGCCTCGCGGCCGCGCACCTTGCCCTCCTCGACGGTGTGCACCTGGTCGAGATCGGCGCCGGCGTCGCCCGGCCTCGCCGACCCAGACCGCGACCGACAGCATCCCGTCCGGCACCGGCAGGACGCCCGTCGCGGCACGCGGGCTCTCGGGCACGAGGATGAACCCGGCGAGGTCGGCGCCCGCCTCGGCGGCGGCCGCAACGTCCTCCTCGCGCGTCAGCCCGCACACCTTGACGAGCGGGCCGCGAGAGCAGCTCGGCGAGCTTCGCTCCGGGGTCGGGCGCGCGCATGAGCGTGGAGCCGACGAGGACGGCGTCCGCGCCGGCGAGCTCGGCCGCGGCGCCCTGGGCGCGCGTCTGGATGCCGCTCTCGGCGATCACGATGCGGTCGGCCGGGATGCGGGCCACGAGCTCGAGCTGCGCCTTGCGGTCGATCGAGAACGTCGCGAGGTCGCGGGCGTTGACGCCGAGCACCCGCGCCCGCAGCGCGATCCCGCGCTCGAGCTCGGCTGCGTCGTGCGCCTCGACGAGCGTGTCGAGCCCGAGGCTCTCGGCGACGTCCATCAGCCGCGCCGTCTCGCCGTCGTCGAGGTCGCGGAGCAGCAGGAGCACGGCGTCGGCGCCCGCCTCCTTCGCGGTGCGGAGATGCTCGTCGGTCGAGAAGAAGCCCTTGGCGAGGAGCGGCGCCGTCGTCGCCGCGCGGGCGGCGCGGAGGTCGTCCCAGGTGCCGCCGAAGCGCTCGTCGACGAGCACCGAGATCGCAGCCGCGCCGGCGCGCGGCGTAGGCGGGTGCGATCACGGCCGGGTCGGCGTCGGGCCGCAGGTCGCCGGCCGACGGCGAGCGGCGCTTGATCTCCGCGATCGCGCCCGAGGCCGGGCTCAGAGAGCGCGTCGTCGAAGCGGCCCATCAGCCCGCGCCCTCCGCGCTGAACGCGACGAGCGCGTCGAGGCGGCTCGCGGCGGCGCCGGAGTCGATCGTCTCGGCGCCGAGGGCGATGCCCTCGACGAGGTCGTCCGCCAGCCCCGCTGCGACGAGCGCGCCGGAGGCGTTCAGCAGCACCGCATCGCGCCGGCCGCCCGGCTCGCCGGCGAGCACGGCGCGGACGATCACGGCGTTCTCGGCCGCCGAGCCGCCGCGCAACTCCGCCGGATCGGTGGGCTCGATGCCGAGGTCGCGCGGGTCGAGCTCCCACTCGCTGACGTCGCCGTCGACGATCTCGGCGACGAGGCTCGGGCCCGAGGGTGAGAGCTCGTCGAGGCCGCCGTCGCCGTGGACGACGAACGCGCGCCGGGCGCCGAGCTCGGCGAGCGCCTCGGCGAACAGCGGCACGAGCGCGGGGGAGTAGACGCCGAAGACGCCGTCGCAGGCACCGGCGGGGTTCGCGAGCGGGCCGAGCACGTTGAAGACGGTGCGGATCCCGATCTCCTGGCGCACGGGCGCGACGAACCGCATCGCCGGGTGGTGGGCCCGGGCGAACATGAAGCCGAAGCCGAGGTCGTCGATCGAGAGCGCGATCCGCTCCGGTGGCTGCTCGAGCGCGATGCCGAGCTCCTCGAGCACGTCGGCCGAGCCCGCCTGCGAGCTCGCGGCCCGGTTGCCGTGCTTCGCGACGGCGGCGCCGGCAGCCGCTGCCACGAGCGCTGCCGCGGTGGAGATGTTGAACGTGTGGGCGCCGTCGCCTCCGGTGCCGACGATGTCGACGACGGGGGAGCGCTGCGGCGTCACCGGAACGACGTGCTCGCGCATCGCCTCGGCGAAGCCGGCGATCTCGTCGGCCGTCTCGCCCTTCGTGCGCAGGGCGACGAGGAACCCGGCGATCTGGGCCTGCGTCGCCTCTCCGTCCATGATCGAGCCCATCAGCTCGCGGGCGTCGGCGCGCGAGAGGTGGTGCCCGTCGAGCAGCAGCTGGATCGCGGGCCCGACGATCATCGGAGGAAGTTCCTCGCCATCGCGGGGCCGAGCGGGCGTCAACACGCTCTCCGGATGGAACTGCACGCCCTCGATCGGGAGCTCGCGGTGGCGCACTCCCATCACCTCGCCGTCGGGCGTGTGCGAGGTGACGGTGAGCTCGGCGGGAACGTCGAGCGCGGCGAGCGAGTGGTAGCGGCCGACCTCGACATCGGCCGGAAGCTCCGCGTAGACCCCGAGGCCGTCGTGGGAGATCGTGCTCGCCTTGCCGTGCAGCAGCGCCTTCGCCTGGCCGACGGTGCCGCCGAATGCCTCCACGATCGCCTGATGGCCGAGGCAGACGCCGAGCGTCGGCACTGGTCGGGCCGAGCGCGCGGATCAGCTCGATCGAGACGCCCGCGGTCTCGGGCCGGCCGGGGCCGGGGGAGACGACGAGCCGGTCGAAGCCGCCGTCGCGCGCCTCGTCGACCGTGATCGCGTCGTTCCGCACCGTCACCACCTCGGCTCCGAGCTCCTCGAACAGGTGCACGAGGTTGTAGGTGAACGAGTCGTAGTTGTCGATCATCAGGAGTCTCACGGCGCGAACTCCACCTCCGCGAGATCGATCGCCGCCTCGAGCGCGGCGAGCTTCTTCAGGCACTCCTCGTGCTCGGCCGCAGGGTCGGAGTCGGCGACGACGCCGGCGCCCGCCTGCAGGTAGGCGACGCCGTCGGCGATCACCATCGTGCGCAACGCGATGCAGGCGTCCATCGTCCCATCCGGTAGGGAGTACAGCACGGCGCCGCCGTACGGGCCACGGCGGAACCCTTCGAGCTCGGAGATCAGCTGCATCGCGCGCACCTTGGGCGCGCCGCTGACGGTGCCGGCGGGGAAGCAGGCGCGGAGCACCTCGAACGGCGTCACGCCGTCGCGCAGCTCGCCGACGACCTCCGAGACGAGGTGGGAGACGTGCGAGAAGCGCTCCACCTCCATGTCGCGCGCGACGTGGACGGTGCCCGCCTTGCACACCCGCGAGAGGTCGTTGCGGCCGAGGTCGACGAGCATCACGTGCTCGGCGCGGTCCTTCTCGGAGGAGAGGAGCCGCTCCACGTCGCCCTCGGTCGGCTCGGTCGTGCCGGCGATCGGGCAGAGGCTGGCGCGGCCGTTCTCGCAGGCGACGAGCCGCTCGGGCGAGGAGCCGACGAGCGCGATCCCGTCGAGCTCGAGCAGGAACAGGTACGGCGACGGGTTGACGCGCCGCAGCGCCCGGTAGATGTCGAGCGGGGTCGCCGAGGTCGGCCGCTCGGCCCGCTGCGACGGGACGCACTGGAAGACGTCGCCCGCGACGATGTGCTCCTTCACCGACTCGACCATCTCGATGTAGCGGTCGCGGTCGGGCGAGCGCCGGATCGGCCCGGACGTGCCGCGCGGCTCTCGGCGCCAGGCGATGCCCGACTCGAGGCGCCCGGCGATCTCCTCCGCGGTCGCCGGCGAGCACCTCGGCGACGCCGGCGCCGTGGTCGAAGCGAACGAGCGTGTCGCACACGATCACGCGGCTCTCCGGGAAGCCGCGGCCGTCCTCGGGCAGCGGCACCGTCGGCTCGAGCCGCGCGACGTGGTCGTAGGCGAGATAGCCGACGATCGGCAGCCCGAGCCCGGTCGCCTCGTCGAAGTCGACGATGCGCGAGCCGGCTCCCATCCACGAGTTGCGCCCGAGCCGGCCCCGCTCGACCGATTCGAGGATGAAGCTCGCGCGGCCCGCATCGCGCAGGCGCAGGTACGCCGCGAGCGGAGTGAGGAGGTCGGTGTTGATCGTCGTCGTCATCGGTGTCGGGAATCGCGCTCCAGAAACGAAAAAGACCTCCGCAGAGGCCTTGGGTGGCGAGGTGGGCTGTCGTCGCGCTCTAGCGCACGCTCCCGCATCGCCGTTGGCGCCACCAGGTGCGGGAGGTCGCAGCAGTCATCGAGCTGACCCTAGCGGGACCGACCGGGCCGGGCAAGGTGGCCGCTGCGGACAAGGCGCGTCTCAGACGCCGCGCGGGGCGGCGTCGTCGAGCACGCCGCGCATCAGGTCGCGGATCGAGAGGATCCCGACGACCTTCCCGTCGGCGACGACGGGCAGATGGCGGAAGCCGCCGTGGATCATCAGCACCGCCGCGTGCTCGGCGGGCTGCTCCGGCTCGATCGTCTCCGGGCCGCGCGTCATCCAGTCGCCGACGATCGCGTCCGCGGTGAGCCCTTCGGCGACGGCGCGGAGCACGTCGCGCTCGGTGAAGACGCCGACGAGGCGCTCGCCGTCGAGCACGAGCACGGCTCCGACGCGCCGCGTGTGCATCTCGCGAACCGCGCCGACGAGCGGTGTCGTCTCGTCGACCGTCAGCAGGTCGCGGGACATGTACTCGGAGACGGCGGGCATCGATGGAGTGTAGGAGGTTCCCGGCAGAGTTCCTAGTTGCGGAGCGGACCTCGGGCGAGGGATAGAGTCGCTCTCGTGGCCATCCCGAAACTTCTCGCAGAGCTCCTTCTCGCCCCCGGTGCCTCGGGGTACGAGGACCCGGTGCAGGCGATCGTGCGGCGCGAGGCCGAGGCGATCGGCGCCGAGATCAGCACCGACGTGCTCGGCACGACGATCGCGACCGTCAAGGGCACGGCGGGCGGTCGCACCCTGGCGCTCTTCGCCCATGCCGACCAGGTCGCGATGTCGGTCCGGGACGCGGGGAGCGACGGGCTGCTCACCGTCGCGCAGCTCGCGGCCTGGAACCCGGGCGACGCGCGCGGCCAGCGCGTCCGGATCACGACGGCGACCGGCGAGGTGCGCGGCGTCGTCGTCGCGCCGCACGAGGGCGAGCTCTCGTGGGAGGTGATGCGGGTCGACATCGGCGCCATCGATCGTGAGCAGGCGCTCGAGCTCGTGCGGCCCGGCGATCCGGTCGTGCTCGACGGGCCACCGGAGGCGCTGCCGAACGGCCGCGTGCTCTCGGGCGCGCTCGACGACCGAATCGGCATCTACGCAGGCCTCGAGGTGCTGCGACGGGTTGCCGCCGACCCGCCCGAGTGGGACGTCGCACTCGTCGTGACGGTGCAGGAGGAGAACAACCACGGCGGCGCGCGCGTGACCGCGGAGCGACTCGTCGCCGGACGTCGCGATCGTGATCGAGGTCACCTACGCGGGCGACGCACCGGGATACCCGCCCTGGGGAGGAGACGTCAAGCTCGGCGGCGGGCCGACCGTGTTCCGCGGGCCCGGTCGTCAGCCCGATCGTCGGCGACGCGCTGCTCGAGATCGCGGCGAGGGAAGGCATCACCGTGGCGATCGAGACCGGCAGGGCCACCCACTCGGACGCGGACGACGTGTTCATCGCCGGCGACGGGATCGCGTCCGGGATCATCTGCGTCCCGCTCCGCTACATGCACACGGCCGGCGAGATCGTGCAGCTGTCGGACGTCGACGACGCGTCGCGGCTGATCGAGGCATACGCCCGATCGCTGACGGCCGCGACGTCGTTCCTGCGCTGAACCGGCAGCGCCTTGCGTCGGGTGCCTCGAGGCGGGCGGTACGCTGAAACCATGACGCGCTCGGTGATCGTCTCGACGGTGAGGACGCCTTTCGGCAGGCTTGGCGGCGGTCTCGCAGGTCATCCGGCCACCGAGCTCGGCTCGATCGCGATCAGGGCCGGGCTCGAGCGCGCGGGGATCGATCCCACCGAGGTCGGCTACGTCGTGATGGGTCAGGTGCTCCAGGCCGGCGTCGGCCAGGCGCCTGCACGGCAGGCGGCCGTCGGGGCGGGCATCCCGAAGGAAGTCCCCGCCGACACGATCAACAAGGTCTGCGCCTCCTCGATCAGGGCGATCGAGCTGGCCGATCTGATGATCCGCGCCGGCCGGCACGACGTCGTCGTGACCGGCGGCATGGAGTCGATGTCGAATGCGCCGTACCTCCTCCCGAAGGCGCGCTTCGGCTACCGGCTCGGCAACGGCGAGGTGATCGATCACATGGTGTTCGACGGGCTCACGTCGACGTTCGACGGCGACCACATGGTCGTCCAGGCCTCGCGCGTGGCGCGCGAGCTCGACATCTCGCGCGAGTCGCAGGACGCCTGGGCGGCGCGATCGCAGTCGCGCGCCGCGGCAGCGCAGGATGCGGGGATCCTCGCGGAGGAGATCGTTCCCGTCGGCGATTTCGCAGCCGACGAGGGGATCCGCCGCGACACCACCGTCGAGAAGCTTGCGACCCTGAAGCCGGTCTTCGACCCGGAAGGGACGACCACGGCGGGTAACGCACCGGGCGTCAACGACGGCGCCTCGTGCGTGGTCGTGTGCTCCGAGGAGTACGCGCGCTCGCGCGGCCTCGAGGTGCTCGCCACGATCGCCGGGTACGCCGCGGTTGCCGACGACTTCGCCTACCTCGCGCGGACGCCGGCGAAGGCCGGCGCGCTCGCGCTCGAGCAGGCCGGCCGCACGACCGCCGACGTCTCCCGCGTCGAGATCAACGAGGCGTTCGCCTCGGTGGCGAGCAACTCGACGCGCATGCTCGGGGTCGACGAGGAGATCGTCAACGTCAACGGCGGCGCGATCGCGCTCGGGCACCCGATCGGCGCCTCGGGCGGCCGCATCGTGGGGACGCTCGTGAACGAGCTCCGGCGCTCCGGCGGCGGGCTCGGCCTGGCAGCGATCTGCTCGGGCGGCGGGCAGGGCGACGCGCTTGCTGGTCGAGGTCTGATTCGCGCGGCGCTCATCGCTGTGCTCGGCGCGCTCGCGTTCTCCGGCGCAGCGCAGGCCTACTCGTGCCCGACGACGCCGATCGAGACGCGGATCGAGGGTGCGGGAGCGGTCTTCGTCGGACGCTCGACGGGGTTCATCCCGATCGCCGGCGCCGGTGTGCCGCAGCGGCTCTACCACTTCGAGATCGACCAGGAAGTGAAGGGCGACCTCGGCAGCACGGTCAGCGTGCGCGTCCCGGTCAAGCCCGAGAACGGCGGCCAGGTGATCCCCGAGGACACCGCGGCCGGGATCCTGATGAACCGCGCGAACGGCACCTGGTTCACGACGCGCTGCGGCATCACCGACCCGGGCGTCGTGCTCGCGGGCGTCGACAAGCCGAAGGGCAACGCGATCAGGCTCCTGATCGGCGTCTTCATCCTGGCAGCGGTCTTGCTGTACTCGATCCGAAGGGTTCGAAGGCGCGACCCCTGGTCTAATCTGCGTTGATGAACCCCGGGCTGATGACCTTCGAGCGCGTCCTCGTCGTCGGTGCCGGTCAGATGGGTGCCGGCATCGCCCAGGTCGTCGCCACCTCCGGGCGGACGGTGCTGCTCCACGACCCGTTCCCGGGCGCCGTCGAGCGCGGCCTCGCCGGGATCCAGAAGAGCCTCGAGCGGCTCGAGGCGAAGGGAGGCCCGTCCGCGGCAGAGGCGCTCGGCCGCGTCAGCGAGACCTCGGCGCTCGCGCCGGCCGACCTGATGATCGAGGCGATCGTGGAGGACGTGGACGCGAAGCTCGCGCTGTTCCGCGCCGCCGACGAGGTGCTCCCGGCACACGCGATCCTCGCTTCCAACACGTCGTCGATCCCGATCACCACGCTCGCCGCCGCGACCTCCAGGCCCGACCAGGTAATCGGCATGCACTTCTTCAATCCGGTGCCCGTGCTGCAGCTCGTCGAGGTGATCCGGGCCGTCCAGACATCCGACGAGACGGCTGCCGCGATCGTGTCCCTCGCTCGCGAGCTCGGCAAGGAGCCGGCCGAGGCGAACGACTTCCCCGGCTTCGTCTCCAACCGCATCCTCATGCCCTTCCTCAACGAGGCCGCCTATGCGCTGATGGAGGGCGTCGCCGAGCCCGAGGCGATCGACACGATCGCGAAGCTCGGCTTCGCGCACCCGATGGGGCCGCTCGCGCTCGCCGACCTGATCGGGCTCGATACCTGCGTCGCGATCATGGACGTGCTGCACGAGGGCCTCGGCAATCCGAAGTACGCACCGTGCCCGCTGCTGCGGCAGTACGTCGCGGCCGGGCGGCTCGGCCGCAAGAGCGGGCGCGGCTTCTACGAGTACGCGTGAGCGGGATCGACCCCCGGCTGCGCGAGCACATCGCCGTCGGATCGACCTCCGACGAGGAGTTCGTCGATGCGGCGTTCGGCCTCGTGCTGCGGCGCCCGCCGGACGCGGAGGCGCGAGAGCGGGCGCTGACGAAGCTCGCGGAAGGGACGCTCTCCCGCGCGAGCCTCCTGCAGGAGCTCGTCACCGCCGAGGAGTTCGAGCGCGTCAGGCAGCTCGACGACGTCGTCGCGTTCGCCCGTGGTGCCGCGCCGGCGCGGCGAGCGGCCCCGCCACCTCCAGGCCCCGCCGGGCACCGACGAGCGGCTCGTCGAGGTGCCGTGGGTGTTGTCGCGGCTTCGCACCGGCCGCGTGCTCGAAGTGGGGTATGCCTTCGCGGAGCCGGCCTACATCGCCGCTCTCGTCGAGGCCGACCCGGGCGAGCTCGTCGGCGTCGACCTCGCCACGGCGGAGGTGCCCGGCTTCGAGACGGTCGTCGCGGATGCGCGGTCGCTGCCGTTTCCGGACCGGTCGTTCGACCAGGTTCTGCTCGTCTCGACGCTCGAGCACATCGGCGCGGACAACGAGGTGTACGGCGTCGAGGGCGAGCCCGACGACTCGGGTCGCTCCGCCGCCCTCCGCGAGCTTCGCCGGATCCTGCGCCCCGCCGGCAGCCTGCTCGTGACGGTTCCGCTCGGGGAGCCGGGTGACTACGGCTGGTTCCGGCAGGAGGATGTGCGCGGCTGGACGCGGCTCTTCACCGACGCGGGGTTCTTCGTCGAGGAGCAGGAGGCGTACGAGCTCGGGGAGGACGGTTGGCGCTCGGCCCCGACGTTCGACCCGGAAGGCGTCGCCTACGGCACTCGTGGCCCGGCGGCATCAGCGGTGCTGTGTGCGGAGCTCAGCCCGCGGCGGTTGCGGCGGCTCGTCTCTCCCGACGGCGTGCGGCGCACCGCCCGGCGGCGGCTCGGCCCGTCGTACCGCAAGCTGCGCGGCACCTAGAGGCTGAGCGCGTCGATCAGGCCGCTTGCGTTTCCGTGCTGACCGGCGGGAGCTGGTGCCAGAGGGTGATCTTGCCGTCGGTGATGCGGAACACCGCGACGGCGGCTTCTCCGGTGCCGTCGCACATGTGGCCCGGGCGCCTCGTGAGCGTGAACGTCGCCGTCACCTCGTTGCCCTCGGTCGACGTCTTCACGATCTTGCCGCCGCAGGGAAGCGACGAGTTGAACGCCAGTGCCTCGGGCTCGCCCTTGAGGGTCGTGTGACGGCCGTCCTGGATCACGACCGCAGCAGGGGCGAACAGACCCGCTGCGGTGTCGTCGTCGCTCGCGTTGATCGCCTGGCTCCAGCTCTCGACCACCTTGGTGGGGTCGCTGGAGTCATCGCCGCCGCAGCCGGACACGACGACCGCGAAAAGGAGCAAGAGCAGGGCAAAGGCGGGCGGCCGGCGCATCGTCCCCGACTATACTCGCGGCCGATGGACTTCTCGCTCACCCCCGAGCAGCGCGCCATCCAGGCTCTCGCCCACGAGTTCGCGGACGCCGAGATCGCACCTCACGCGGCCGGCTGGGACCGCGAGCACACGTTCCCGCGGCAGGTGTTCGCGAAGCTGGGCGAGCTCGGGCTGATGGGCGTCTGCGTGCCCGAGGAGCTCGGAGGCGCCGGCGCGGACTTCATCTCGTACATCCTCGTGCTCGAGGAGCTCTCGCGCGCCGATGCGGGCGTCGGCGTCACCGTCGCCGTCCACACGAGCGCCGCCACGCTGCCGATCCTCGCGTTCGGCACCGACGAGCAGCAGCGGCGGTTCGTCCCCGACCTCGCTGCCGGCCGGGTCATCGGTGCCTTCGCGCTCACCGAGCCCGACTCGGGATCCGACGCCGGGGCGCTGCGCTCGGCGGCAGTGGCGGACGGTGACGGCTGGAGGCTGACCGGCTCGAAGCAGTGGATCACGAACGGCAGCCACGCGGGCACGTTCCTCGTCTTCGCCCGCACGGACGCGTCGACGGCCGGCACGCGCGGTGTCAGCGCGTTCCTCGTCGACGGCAGCGATGTCGAGGTGACGCGCGAGGAGGAGAAGCTCGGCCTCAACTCGTCCTCGACCGCCGACATCCGCTTCGACGGGGCATTCGTCGCGCGCGATCGCCTGCTGCACGAGGAGAACCGCGGCTTCACGGTCGCGATGGCCACGCTGGACGGCGGCCGCATCGGGATCGCCGCGCAGGCCGTCGGCATTGCCCAGGCCGCCTACGACGTGGCGCGACGCTACGCCGCCGAGCGCCGTCAGTTCGGCAGCAGGATCGCGGACTTCCAGGCGATCCAGTTCAAGCTCGCCGACATGGCGACCGAGATCGCTGCGGCCCGGGCGCTCGTCTATCGCGCCGCCTGGCTGAAGCAGGAAGGGCTGCCGCACTCGCTCGAGGGCGCCCAGGCGAAGCTGTTCGCGTCGTCGGTTGCGCGGCGGCAGACGGGCGAGGCGATCCAGGTGCTCGGCGGCTACGGCTACACGAAGGAGTTCCCCGTCGAGCGCTACTACCGCGACGCCAAGATCACCGAGATCTACGAGGGGACGAGCGAGATCCAGCGCATCGTGATCGCCCGCGCGATCCTCGCCGAGCAGGACGACCGGCTCCCGGTCGGCGCCGCAAGACAGCCGGGTAGGCTGGCTGGCATGCCTCGCGCTGCCGACGAGCCGGTCCGTCTGACGCGGATCTACACCCGCGGCGGCGACGCGGGGGAGACGTCGCTCGGCGACGGCTCCCGGGTCTCGAAGCTCGACTCACGCATCGCGGCGTTCGGCACGACCGACGAGCTCAACTCGCTGCTCGGCGTCGTGCTCGCCGGCGACTGCCCGGCACAGCTGCGGGGGCCGCTCGGCCGGATCCAGAACGAGCTCTTCGACGTCGGCGCCGATCTCTGCGTGCCGCTCGAGGTCGAGGGCAGGCTCCGGGTCGAGCAGGCGATGGTCGACCGGCTCGAAGAGCTGTGCGACGGCTTCAACGAGGATCTGCCGGAGCTGAAGAGCTTCGTGCTGCCCGGCGGAACGGCCGCCTCGGCCGGCCTCCACGTCGCCCGCACGGTCTGCCGCCGAGCCGAGCGCGAGACGCTCGTCGCTGCCCGTGAGCACGACGTCAATCCGCTCGTCGCCGTCTACCTCAACCGTCTCTCCGACCTCCTGTTCATCCTCGCGCGCGCGGCCAACGCGCTCGCCGGCGCCGACGAGCCCCTCTGGAAGCCCGGGGCGTCAAGGTAGGAGGATCCGCCGGCGAGGTCTTTCGCGCCGCACTCCGACTCGGGCTGACGTCCTTCGGAGGCCCCGTCGCCCACATCGGGTACTTCCACGACGAGTACGTCACGCGCCGGCAGTGGATCGGCGAGCAGGAGTTCGGAGAGCTCGTCGCGCTCACGAGCATCCTGCCCGGCCCATCGTCGAGCCAGGTCGGGATCGCGGTCGGCGTCCACCGCGCCGGCAAGCTCGGTGGCCTCGCCGCGTGGCTGGGGTTCACGCTTCCCTCCGCGATCATCCTCACCGCGCTCGCGCTCTGGGCGCGCAATCTCGACCTCGCCGGCGCCGGCTGGGTGCACGGGCTCGAGCTCGCCGCAGCCGCCGTCGTCCTCACGGCCGTGATCGCGATGGCGCGCACGCTGGCGCGCGGGGCGGTCAAGGCCGTGCTCGCGATCGCGGCAACGGCGGTCGCGCTCGTCTTCCCGGGCACGTTCGGGCAGCTCGCGACCATCCTCGTCGCGGGAGCCATCGGCAGCTACCTGTTCCGCGGCCGGATGCAGCCGCTGCCGCTGACGCTCGCGTTCCCGATCAGCCGGCGAACGGCGATCGTGTGCGCGCAACTCCTCGTGCTGTTGTTCTTCGTCCCGCTGTGGCTCGCCAACACCCTCTCGTCGCACAGCCTGCGCCTGTTCGACAGCTTCTACGGCGCCGGCGCGCTCGTCTTCGGCGGCGGCCACGTCGTCCTGCCGCTCCTCAACGAAGCCGTGGTCGTCCCGGGGTGGGTGTCGCAGCAGGCATTCCTGGCCGGGTACGGCGCCGCCCAGGCCGTGCCCGGGCCGCTGTTCACGTTCTCGGCCTACCTGGGCGCGATCGAGGATCCGTCGCCGAACGGCCTCGCGGGCGCGGGGATCGCGCTCGTCGCGATCTTCCTGCCGTCGTTCCTGCTGCTCGGGGTGGCGTTGCCGCTCTGGTCGGCTGCGCGGGAGCGGACCGAGATCCAGGCGGCGGTCGCCGGGATCGGGGCCGCCGTGGTGGGCCTGCTGGCCGCGGCTCTGTGGGACCCGGTCCTCAGCACCTCGGTGCATGACGCGGGCGACGCAGTCGTGGTCGTGGTGCTGTTCCTGCTGCTCCGGTTCCTGCCACCCTGGGCCGTCGTCGGCATCGCCGCCCTCGCCGGGGCGGTGCTGTTCTGACCTGGGCGCTTGCGCGTCCCTCGATCGAGTGACGCTGCAGCAGGCAGGATCCCGCTTCGGCAGCAGGAACGGAGCATCGACGTGACCACCAGGCTCCGACCCATCGCCGTTGTCGTCTTCGCGGCTCTCGTCGTTGCCTGCATTGCGACGTTCGGCCTCTCGGTCGAGGCGCTCGTCGACTCGCTGGGCTGTGCGGTGCTCGTGGCCGTCAGTGTCACCGATTTCGAGCGGCGCATCGTGCCCAACAGGATCATCGTGCCGGCGCTCGTGATCGCGCTCGTCGTCCAGACGGTTCGTGATCCATCGGTCGAGTGGATCGTCGCCGCGGTCGCGGCGAGCGGCTTCTTCCTGATCGCTGCGCTGATCTACCCGGCCGGGCTCGGGATGGGAGACGTCAAGCTCGCCGCGTTCCTCGGGGCCTGGCTCGGTACGCCCGTGATCGTGGCCCTCTTTGCCGGCTCGCTCCTGGCCGTGATTCCGGCGATCTTCATCCTCGCCACCCAGGGAAGGTCGGCGCGAAAGGTGGGCATCCCGTTCGCGCCGTTCCTCGCCGGCGGCGCCGTGATCGCGTTGTTCTGGGGCGACGCGATCATCGACGCGTGGCTTGGGTAGACGGGTCGCAGCCGTAGCGTTCGCGCTCGCCTTCCTCGCCACGGGCTGCGGCGGCGGCGGTGGTGGGGGAGAGACGACCGTGGCCGTGCCCTGCAACGATGCAGCGTTCCGCGCGCAGGACGAGGAGCTGTACGTGACCAAGACCGCCGTCTCGAACGCGTCCGGCGGCGGCGGCGCGCCCGCGACACTGCTGCTCGATCTCCAGCGGGCGCGGAGAGCGCTCGGCGGCTACCTCGCCGCACACCCTCCGTGCGCCGAGGACCTGCTCGGCATCGCCGCCACCGAGCAGACGGCACTCGAGGAGCTCGACGCCGCGATTGCGGCGCTCGAGGCCAAGGAGGATGCGGCGGCCGCATCTCACCAAGGCGCTCGCTTCGCTGCAGTCGGCGCAGAGCGCGTTGCTCGCAGGACAATAGGCTCGAGAGCGCGTTTTCGCGGTTCAAGAAAGCGCGCGGAAATGCCGATCTTCCCGGGATGGAGCCCCTCTCCACCGAGATCGCAGATTCGGCTGCGATCGACCTGCCCCGCTTCGAGCGCGCCTGCGCCGCGGCTGTTGCCGCCGCAGCGTCGGCGGGGAGCGCGGTGGACGTGTTCGACAGGGCTCTGCGAGCACTGCACGACGAGCTCGGAGGCCCCGGTGTGGCGGCGTTCGTGCTCGAGCACGGTCGGCTGTGGTCGGTTGGCGTCCGCGGCTACGCGATGATCCCGGACGGCCTGCCGCTCGACGAGGGCGTGATCGGGCGCGCGGTACGCACGTCGACTGCGCAGCTGGTGCTCGACGTGAACGAGGACCCGGACTTCGTCGAGGTCTCACGCGCGACGGTGTCCGAGCTCTCAGCGCCGCTCATGATGCCGACCGGGGTCGTCGGCGTCCTCAACATCGAGACGAACGTAGCCGCTTCCGGCGGGCAGCGATGGTGCGGTCGCGGAGCTCCTCGCAGTCCTGGCCGCGCCCATGGACGAGCTGCGCGGCTCCCGCACGGATCTCTCGTCGCTCGCTCGCCTCTTCGTCTACATGAGCTCGCTCCGCGACCCGCAGACGATCGCGGAGGTGGCGGTGCGCT
The DNA here is from genome assembly GCA_963751875.1 of uncultured Thermoleophilia bacterium. Classification (GTDB taxonomy): domain Bacteria; phylum Actinomycetota; class Thermoleophilia; order Gaiellales; family Gaiellaceae; genus Gaiella. The sequence goes on along the minus strand of CAVVWG010000016.1, from coordinate 14,043 downwards.
CGCTCGGCAGGGTGCTGCCGGTCGAGACGAGCCAGCTGCTGCTGCTCGACGACGACGGGCAGCTCGTCGAGTCGACGGAGTGGAGCGCGACCGCCCAGGGTCCCGAGCCGTTGCCGCTGGACTCGCTGCGGGCGCTGCGCGCGCGCATCGACGCCTCGGCAGTGTTCGAGCTGCTCGACACGACTGCGGTGTCGGTGCCCGAGCTCACCGGCCTGAAGCTTCGGTCGGTGGTGCTGATTCCGCTGCGGGCGAACGGCGAGGAGATCGGCCTGCTGGTTGGTGCGAGCCGCTTCGCGCGGGAGTTCGACCGCGGCCAGGGTGAGCTGGCATCGCTCCTCGCCGCGCACACCGCGGCATCGCTCGACGCGGCGGTGGCGCTCGACCGCGAGCGCCGCAGCGCGCACACCGACCCGCTCACGGGCCTCTACAACCGGCGCGGGCTCGAGGATCTGCTGGAGCGCCAGCTCGGTGGCGCCCAGGAGCATCGAAGCGAGCTGAGCCTCGTCGTCCTCGACTGCGACGACTTCAAGGACGTCAACGATCGGGCCGGCCACGAGTTCGGCGACGCGCTCCTGCGCGAGGTCGGCCTCGTGCTGCAGCGCACGTGCCCGCCGGACGCCGAGGCGGCGCGGCTCGGCGGCGACGAGTTCGTCGTCATGCTTCCCGGCACCGATGCGGATGCGGCGTTCGAGGCGACCGACAGGCTCCGCCGCGAGCTCGGTGCGGGCCTCGACGAGGCCGGCTTCCCGCTGCGGCTCAGCGCCGGGATCTCGACCTATCCCTACGACGGCGCGGCTGCGACGCAGCTGCTCCGCGCCGCCGACCAGGCGCTCTACCACGCGAAGGCCCGCGGCAAGAACCAGGTGGTCGGCTTCCGCGAGATCCTGCGAGGCGCGTCGCCGACGGAGCTGCCTGCCGGCGCGCAGCGATCGCAGCCGGAGCGGCTCGGGCGCGGACGGCTCGGCGCTCGTCGGCGCGATGGACGCAGCGGGCGCGATCTGGGCCGAGCAGTCGGTCGCCGACGTGCTGGAGCGGCTCGGCAAGGCGATCGCCTTCGTCGTCGGCGCAACGGCCACCAACATCTCCAGGGTCGAAGGCTCTCGGCTCACCGACACGACCAAGCACGCCTTGCGGGACATCGACCTGGGCGAGGACTACGCGTATCTGATCGCGGACTACCCGGTCACGCAGGAGGTGCTGGAGACGGCGACGGTGAAGTCGATCTCGTTCCTCGACGACGACGTCGACAGCGGCGAGGCATTCGTGTTGCGCGAGCTGCAGATGAATGCCGTGATGCTCGTACCCCTCGTCGTTCACGGCGGCTCGTGGGGCCTCGTGGAGATCTACGACATGCGCCTGCGCCGCTTCACGTCAGAGGACGAGGCGCTCGCGTGGTTCCTCGTCGGTCAGGCCGGCCGCCGGATCGAGGCGCTCGGCGAGCCGCCCAGCCCGAAGCGCCGCCTGCGGTTTCGGTAGTCGCGCCGTCAGCCGCGTACGCGCGCTACGCGCGCTGCGTGCAGGCTCGAGGTAGGCACAGGCACGCGCGGTCGCCAGGGAGCGGTGAGCGCCCGACCCGGGTGACGACGAGCAGCTCTCCGTCCATGTCGACGGAGGAATCGACCGGCGGCACGGGGCCGTCGCGCTCGACGAGCTGCCAGCCGTCGCGTGCGACGTAGAGGAGATGCGTCGCCGCCTCGGGCTCCGGGGCAGGTCGTAGGACAAGATCGCCGCCGACGGGACGCGCGTGCTCTCGCTCGGCGAGTTGCAGCTCGCGGTCGCGCAGATCCGAGGCCACCTGCTCGAGGGCAGACTCGCGCTCGGCCGCCGTCTCCTCACGCCGCTCGACCGCGGCGCGGCGGAGCTCGACGGCTCCGAGCTCCTGCTTGCGAAGCGAGACGTCGCGCTCCTGCTCGCGCACGGCCTCCTCGCGGGCCGCGCAGCTCGACCGCGAGTGCGGCCAGCTCGGCCTGCCGCTCGTCGAGCTCGGCCGAGCCGTGGCGGAGCATCTCCTCGACCGCGCTCCTGAGCCGTGCCGCCTGTTCCTCGCGGCGCTCGAGGCTCTCGATCGTCTGCCGCAACCGCTCGGTCTGCTCCTCGAGCTCGCGGCCCCGGTCGCTGATCACCGCGTCGACCGCGGCCTCGATCGTCGGTCGCCGCGAAGAGCGCCTTCAGCCGGTGCCGAATCCCCTCGTCCGGTGGCCTCCGGCCGGGCCAGTGCTCCCATTCACGATCGCCTCGAGGGTCTCCCTGCACGCGTGGTCTCCGGAGTGGATGGGGCCGGCAGCCGACGTCCTCAGCCGTTGAATTCGGAACCCGACCGCCGGCTGCTTGCTCTTCGACGGTAGCGGTTTCGATCCTGCCCGTTCGGCGAGTCGATCCTGCCCGTTCGAGGGATTGCGAACGTGACCGCGCCGACCCACGATGGTGACATGGATTCGATTGGAGCCCGTCACCTGGCGGCACGACTTCGGGCCCGCGTCAGCGTCGGCACGAGGATCGTGCTCGACACGGACGATGTCGGGTCGGGCCTGATCGCGGGTGACCGCGGCGTTGTCGACGAGATCACGCCGGACGGTGTGGTCGTCGAGTGGGACCGGGGATTCCGGCTCAGCATCGACCCGCAGACGATGCCGTACCACGCGCTCGCAGCGGCCTAGGAGATCTAGGGCCGGGAGCGGGCGGTGTCCGGCTCGGCCGGCGGCGGCACGGGAGCGAGATCCTCGCCTCCCGGTGCAACGTCCTCGCCCTCGTCCTCGCCTCCGTCGGGCCGGTGGCCGAGCGCGGCTCCGTCGAGCGGGTCGGGTGAGCCTGCCACGGGCGGCTCGTACGGCGCGCTGGCCGAGGGATCCGGCGCGGGCGCTGCCTTCGGCTTCGGCTTCTGCTTGGGCTTCGCCTTCGCTGCCGGCTTCTTGGCAGTGCGCGGCGGCGTGCTTCTTCGCCTTCTTCTTCGCTGTGGCCTTCTTCTTGCCAGCCACGGCCTTGACGCTGACAGGCGCCTTCGCGGCAGCCTTGGCGCCGCCGGTGCGGGCGCCGAAGTCCATTGTGATCACCCACGTCGGCGCACCGCCAAACGTGCCGCCCGGCGGTCGACGCGTGCACGGAGCCGATGCCGACCTCGCGCCAGTCCGGGTTGAGCATGTTCTCGCGGTGCGGCGGTGAGTCGAGCCAGGCCCGGATCGCCGTATCGGCGTCGATGTCGGCCGTGTTGTAGAGGATGTTCTCGCCGGCCGTCCAGCTCGAATAGCCGGACGGGCTGTAGAAGTGCTTCAGGCGCTGGACGAACGATGTCCCGTCGGGCGAGTCGTGCTGGAACACGCCTGCCTGGATCAGGTCGCGCGAGTGGGTTACGGCCGCATTCTCGAGCCCGTCCGAGACCACGAGCGGGCGAAGGCCATGGGCGGCCCGGGTCGCGTTGAGGCGCGTCAGAATCTGGCCGTCGAGCGCCTGCAGGCGCTCGGTGGTGGCCGGCGTAGCGTCCGAGGCGCGTGCCGTGCCCGCGATGGCGCCGCTGAGGGCGAGCAGCAGCCCGAGCATGAGTATGGCTCGCTTCATCTACGACGTGACATCGGCCTCGCAGGCGGCATTCGGCTCCCTCGATCGGGTGAGGCGCCACCCCCTGACGCCTGCGCCACAACCGGCTCCGGGATCGTGTTGAATCACGCCATGACCCTCACGGTCGTCAATCCCGCCACCGAGGAGCCGATCGCGGAGCTCGAGCAGGCCGGGGTCGACCGAAACCGACGCCGCCGTCGCCCGAGCGAGAGCCGCCTTCCCGGCGTGGCGTGCCGTCGCCCCGGCAGACCGCGCCCGGCTGCTTCGCCGCCTTGCCACGCTCGTCGAGGAGCAGCACGAGCAGCTCTCGCGGCTCGAGTCGGCGAACGCGGGCAAGCCGATCTCGGGTGCCCGCGGCGAGATCGGCATGGTGGCTCAGGTCTTCCACTTCTACGCGGGCGCGGTCGACAAGCACTACGGCGAGACGATCCCGGTCGCCGGCGGGATCGACGTCACCTTCCGCGAGCCGCTCGGCGTCGTCGGCCTGATCACGCCGTGGAACTTCCCGCTCAACATCGCGAGCTGGAAGATCGGCCCGGCGCTCGCGACGGGCAACACGATCGTGATCAAGCCGGCCGAGCTGACGCCGCTGACGACGCTCCGCCTCGGCGAGCTGGCGCTCGAGGCGGGGATTCCCGAGGGCGTCCTGAACGTGGTCGTCGGCAAGGGATCGGTTGTCGGCCAGCGCCTCGTCGAGCATCCCGACGTCGCGAAGATCGGCTTCACGGGTTCGACCGAGGTCGGCCAGCGCGTGATGCAGGGCGCGGCGGCGACGATCAAGCGCGTCACGCTCGAGCTCGGCGGCAAGTCCGCGAACGTGATCTTCGCCGACGCCGATCTGGAGAAGGCGGCCGCCGCGGCGCCGTACTCCGTGTTCGACAACGCCGGCCAGGACTGCTGTGCGCGGTCGCGCATCCTCGTCGAGGCTTCGGTCTACGACCGCTTCCTCGAGCTGCTCGTCGAGGCGACCCGCGGGGTCAGGGTCGGCGATCCCGCCGACGACGCCACCGAGATGGGGCCGCTGATCTCGGCCGAGCACCGCGCGACCGTAGGCTCGTTCGTCGAGGGCGAGCCGCTGTTCCGCGGCGACGTCCCCGACGGACCGGGGTTCTGGTTCCCGTGCACGCTCGTCGAGGCGTCGAACGACGATCGCGTCGCCCGGGAGGAGGTCTTCGGCCCGGTTGCGGCCGTGATCCCGTTCAGCGACGAGGCGGACGCGATCCGGATCGCGAACGACACGCCGTACGGGCTCTCGGGCTCGATCTGGACGCGTGACGGCGGCCGCGCGCTTCGCGTCGCGCGCGGCATCTCGGCCGGCGTCCTCTCGGTCAACTCGAACAGCTCGGTGCGCGTCCACACGCCGTTCGGCGGCATGAAGCAATCCGGCTTCGGCCGCGAGCTCGGCATGGCCGCGCTCGACGGCTACACCGACCTCAAGAACGTGTTCATCTCGACGGAAGGCTGACAACCATGGCGGGAAGGCTCGAGGGCAAGGTCTGCGTGATCACCGGCGCCGGCGGCGGGATGGGGCGCGAGGGAGCGATCGTGTTCACCGGGGAGGGCGCGAAGGTCTGCGTCGCCGACATCGACTTCGCGCTCGCCGAGGAGACAGTCGCGCTGTGTCCCGACGGCTCCGCGTTCCCGCTGCAGGTGAACGTGGCGGCCGAGGAAGAGGTCAGGGAGATGTACGCGATGACCGCCGACCGCTTCGGCGGCATCGACGTCCTCTACAACAACGCCGGCATCTCACCGGCCGACGACGACTCGATCCTCGTCACCGAGGCCGACGCGTGGGATCGCGTCCAGGACGTCAACACCAAGGGCGTCTACTTCTGCTGCAAGCACGGGATCCCGCACCTGATCGAGCGGGGTGGAGGATCGGTGATCAACGTCGCCTCCTTCGTCGCGATCCTCGGCGCCGCGACCTCCCAGATCTCCTACAGCGCCTCGAAGGGCGCCGTGCTCTCGATGAGCCGCGAGCTGGCGGTGCAGTTCGCGCGGCAGGGGATCCGCGTCAACTCGCTCTGCCCGGACCGGTCGAGACGCCGCTCCTGCTCCGCATCTTCGGCGACGACCCGGCCGCGCTCGAGCGCCGCCGCATCCACTGGCCGATGGGCCGGCTCGCGAAGCCGCGCGAGGTGGTCAACGGCGCGCTCTTCCTCGCGAGCGACGAGTCGTCGTACGTCAACGGGACGTCGTTCCTCGTCGACGGCGGGCTGACTGCGGCGTACGTGACGCCGGAGTAGGCGTGGGTCGGGGTGAGGCTCCAGCCTCCACCCGCAGTTTCGTACGTGCGGGTGAGGCTGAAGCCTCACCCGGCGCGCGCGTCCCTAGACGCCGACGACCTGAACCAGCCAGCGGCGGTCGCGCTCGCGGTCGAGCTCGAGGAAGAGGATGCGCTGCCAGGTGCCGAGGCACAGCTCGGCCTCGCGCACGGGTACCGACTCGCCGGCCGGGCCGAGCAGCATCGACATGCAGTGGGAGTGGCCGTTCCCGAACTCCTGATCCTCCTCGTTCACGTTCTCGGTGCGCCGGTCCCAGTCGTCGTGGGCGTAGTAGTGCTCGGTCGGCACGAGTCGCTTCAGCATCACGGCGAAGTCTTCGAGGAAGCCGCGCTCCCACTCGTTGATCCGCACCGAGCAGGTCGTGTGCGGCGAGTAGATGCAGCAGATGCCTGCCTGGATCCCGCTCTCGCGGACGGCGTCCCGCACGTCGTCCGTGATGTCGGTGACCGTGAGACCGCCGGCCGTGCGCAGCTGCACCTCACGCTGGAACGTCTTCACGGCCGGTCCCTTCGGTCGGGTTCGCGACCGGTGGTCGCGCTTGCGCGGACATTGTGTCAGTCCTGCACGAGGCGCCGACGGAGCAACGGTCGACGGCTAGCCGCCCGCGCCGTCCTTGCTCAGGGATTGTCCCGCCGCGGAGCGGCCTGCGTGGGTCTGGTTCGGGGCCGTCAGCCATGCGTGGGCCTCGGCCAGCCGACAAGAGCATCGTCGGCTTGGCTCCGGCATTGTTCGTCGTAGCCTCCTCTTCGGTGTCCTACGGCGCATCCGACTTCACCTGATCGAATCAGTGTCCTCCACCCGAGTGGTGTCACCGGCGCCGTCTCCCCTCGGAGCGGTTGCAGCCCCAGCCGCGGCCGCGATGCCGCATGATTGCCAGGGCGGGCCCGTAGCTCAGCTGGTTAGAGCAGCCGACTCATAATCGGTAGGTCCCTGGTTCGAGTCCAGGCGGGCCCATTTGACACACTAGACGAGCGTATGGCTTGTCTCTAGGCGGTTTTGCGCTTAGGTAAGCCAGTCTCGAGCGCGCAGTACTCGGACGTCCGAGGTTGTTGCCCATCTACGTGCTTTACCCCCGCTCGATTGCTACCTCCTCAAAGCGATACCGAGCAGTTCCTCCTGGGCTTCCGCCGACGCGTCGGTAGATTGGCACTGCAGCTAGCGGACATCATGCCGCATTGGTCGCTATTTATCGTTGCTTGCGGTCGACGCGGGCGGCGTAGGCAAGCACGATGAAGCCGACACCAGCGAGAAGCAGAGCGATCCCGACGACAAGGCTGAACAGCGACAACTGCTCGGCCATGTAGCTGACGTTGAGTGCTGTCGAGAGCGCTGTCTCTGTCACCCACAGATTGCGGGCGGAGTTCGAGATCGGCTGTCCCTTGTCGTCCTTCGCTGCTTGCTCGGCGTCGTTCGTGCCCTTGGCGTCGCCGTTCTCGGTCGCGAAGCGCCCCATCTCTGCGTAGGTCAGGCCACCCGAGGCCTCGAGCGCGTGAATCCGCATGTACTCGGCGAAGCAGCGTGCCTCCGAACCGGTGTCGATCTCCTCATCGGCAACGTCGCAACTCGGGACGTCGACGCCGGTGAGACCCGCCTCCTTCATCGCTGCCTCGATGTCGGATGGGTTCATGTCCGCCGAGCCAACGATCTTCTCGTCCTTCAGATTGTCGGTCACCGTCGAGCGGGCGTTGATCGCGAGGGCGATTACGACCACCCCGAAAACGATCAGGATCGCGCCGGAGACGAAGCCTCCGATCCGAAGGGCCTTTGCATCCCTGTCCCTCACTTCCCGTTGTCGCGGTGCGAACCATCATGAACCACCAACGCGAATTCGGGTAGCAGACGGCTCTCGTCGCGTTCGCTCGCGCCTAAAGGTCAGCACTCCCAGGCGGCGTGCTCGCGGTCTGAGCTGGCGGTTCGGGCAACCTCTAGGCATTTACTTCATCGCCGAACGGTGCCAGACTGAGTGTGGGCGCGGCACGCGGGCCGACTCTCTTGTCTCCCCTTGAGGGTCGACTTTCTGCGGCGGACAGTCCCGCTTATGGCGTGTCGTGCCCGTCTACCGGGGATCAGTAGTCCCACGCCGCGTATTCGCGGTCGGAGCTGCTCCCTGACGGGGTATCGAGGGACCACATAGGCGGTTCCGCTCTCGGTGGGCCATCGCCTAGTAGAGGTCCCCATCGTGCAGTTGGGGGTCGACTGTCAGCGACAGAGCCCGGAACACGCAATGCTTCCGGGCTCTGTCGCGTTCGGCCCGTTGCCGCCGGCCGCCGCGTGACCGTGGTCCGGCTGTACTCCAGTAGCCGGCCGGTTTCAGCAGCAGTCGTTCGCGAGGGGTCGGACCCACACCTCGTAGGATTCGTCGCCATCACGGCGTTGGTGCTCCGGCCGGTAGCTGCAAGCCTTGAGGCCGGGCAGGAACTCCTCACCGATCGCCGGGCGCGAACTCTGGTACGTCGATCAGGTGAAACGCCTCGGGTTGTGGCAGGTGGACGAGAGCGAGCGGCGGCATGCCTGTCGCGGCTGTCACGGCCAGCAGGAGCCTCGCCGTGCGGACGCTGGTGTTCGGGTCGACATCGCCATCGTCGATGACCCGGTAGACAGCTTCGGCGTCAGTCCCGTGGAGGCGGATGGAGCCGTGCCCCTGGAATAGGGCGTCCTCGAGGCGGTAGGAAAGTGCGAGAGCAGCCACGCTTCCAGCACCTCGTTCGAGGCCGAGATCTCGGAGCGAGGTCGCGAGCTCGTCGGCTTCATGTGGCTGCAAGGCCGTCCGCCGGCCGTTGATGTCGAACTGGATCACCTATTCGGAGCCTGTCTGCGGCGTGCTCGGGCCTGTGGTTGCGCTGGACTTCGGCAGACAAACTGTATAACAATTGGATAGCACCCAAACGACGGTCGGCATTCCCTCCGAGTTGGTCACCCTGGCCCGCCCATTGTCGGTCGTTGTTGCCGGGGAAGCGGCGACTTCGCGGCTCCCGTTCCCGTGGCGCCCCTCCTTACGTCGATCGATCTGCTTGCCGTTGGCGACGACGAGTGACGCGAACGCGCGTCAGCTGCCGCCGGCGTGGGTCGAGTGGGCGCGCCAGACCGTCCCCTCAGGCGTACCAGGCCACGCTTGCACCGCTACGTCGCGTCGTACGGGGTCTCTTCGTCGAACGGCGGCAAGCCCAGGTCTCGCATGAGCTCGTCGCGGATGTCGAGCATCACGGCGGGCATGCTCTGGGTTCCTTCCGAGATCAGCCACGCGTTGATGGCGTGCAGGGCTCCGTGCTTGCCCTCCTCGGACCAGCGAACGTCCTGGGCGCCCTGGGTGTCGATCGCGGCGAGGATTGGTGCCTCGGCCGCATCCAGGTTCTCGCCGCCCGCAGACCTGATGTGCGCAAGCAGATCGGCGGCCTCGTCGTCGCCGAGGACGAATGTGTTGGAGCCGGTGAGGATCGAGATCTCGGGCATGAGCTGACTAGGCATCCCGTTTCTGGCCGTGGGCGCTCCACGCGCCGGCCTCATGCCAGTTCTGCTTCCAGCACGGCGACACCGAGGTATGACGGTTCTGCGGGACGTACCAACGGATGGCGCGTCCCCAGGCCGTTCGCTTGCACCAGCAGTCGTCGAGGCAGCCGCATGCTCGCCGCCTCGGGTTGTGGATGAAGCGGATCAGGCGCGTGCGCCTCCGTGGCGGATGCGCCTCGCGGGAGAGCCTCTCCCGCAGCGGTTCGAGGTCGGTGGTGGCGCGGTCGAGGACGTCGAGGATGGCCCGGCAGAGCTCGGGCTCGAGGTTGTCGACGGGAACCTCCATCGCCTCGCCCCAACGGATCGCGGCCGCCGCTTCGAGCGACGCGTGAGTGCCGGCGTCGGTCAGGGCCGCGACGAGGCGATCGCCGTCCTCGGCGGTGAGCTCGTAGCCATACAGGGTCGGCACGGCGGCGAGAGTACCGTGAACCGGTTGTTCCTCGCTGCGGGTACCACCCTCGCCGGAGGCGGGGTCGGCGCTCGCCGGGCCTTCGTCCAGGGCGAGCAACGGGATGGCCCACACCTCGAACGCGTACTCCTCGCCTGCGAACTCACCGCGCTCGAGCTGGTAGTCCGCGACGGTCCAGCCCGCCGGGAACTCCTCACCGCGTGCTGGGCGCCGTGGCGGGCAGTCGACCAGTCGGGGCGGCTCGGGTGGTGGCAGATGAACCAGAACGCGCGACGGCATGCGCGACCTCTCTTTTACCACCCCGGACGGACGAGCGCACGCCGGGGAGGAGCAAACCTAGGCGCGTGCGCGTTGGTCGTTCGCGAGCGCCTGCCGCAACGCAATGAGGCCGCTCGGCGGATGCTTGGGGATGTTCCGCAACAGCGCGTCCCGCCCCTCGGGGTTGAGCGCGGTCGTCGCCGGCTGTTGGGCGAGCTCTCGGGAGATTCGGTCGGCCGTCTCGAGCGCCGCAGGACTCCCGTCCGCGATCAGCGCTGTGATCAAGAGGCGGCAGTTGTTGTCGGTTACGGCGACGCCGTATAAACGCACTCTCTGCACCGTAGCGGCCGCCAGGCGCAGATGGGTTCTCTAGATGATGCGGAGGCCGCGCGGAGGCGCAGACAGGCGATCACGCAAGGCGGCGAGGTTCGGCGCGCTGTCGTCCAGGCCGGCCCACGCGTTCAGCTCGAACAGGATCGCCTCACGGGCCTGCGTCGACGTCGCCGCGGTCGCGTCGCGGCTCGGGCCACGACTGACGGTATTGGCGGCAACGAGCGCCGCAGACGTCCCTCGGCTGCGGAGCTTGTCGATCAGCTGGGCACTCTCTGCGTCGCTCACTCGGTCTCCGTAGATGAGCGGCACTGGAGAGTCAGCATACGTGCAGAATCCGCGCTCTGCGGCCTCGGCTCTGGATCTCCGGCTCAGATCGACGACCTTCCGCGCCGCACGCAATCGCTGAGCAGACCAGAGCACCGCGAGAGAAAGGACAGAGGGCGCGCCGATCCTCATGGGATCGGCGCGCCCTCTGTGCTCCGCGGGGTCGCAGCGCCGCTAGTTCTTCGCCATGTACGTGTAGCCGCCGGGATCGCCGTGGCCGCCGTAGCCGACCATCTCACCCGTCTTCGTATAACCGGGCAGGACGTCGCAGCTGATCCCGAGTCCTGGTAGTAGTACGCGGGGGTCGCACCCTTGAAGCCTGCGCTCCGTCGACGGCTCGCTCACGCCGAGGTCGAGGAACGTCCCGGGTGGGATCGCCGTCCCGTTCGGCGTCGTGTTGCCCGCCACCGAGCAGAAGCCCGCCCGGTTGCCCTCATTGCCCTCAGTCGAGCCACTCACTCCGTCGAGCCACACGGGCAGGTAAAGGAGCGTATTCACGGTCGCGACGCGGAAGATGAGCGTGTCGCCCGCATGGCCGGCAAGGGGGACCGTCACGTTCTCCCAGCCCTGCGAGAACGGATGCTCGCCCGACTGCGAGTCGAACGCCGTCGCGACGATGTCGTCGGCGTCGAGCGATCCGGGGTCCGCGCCCGACTCGAGCACGTCGATCCGGAGCCACTGGTTGTGACGACCCCGAGGCCGTACGGATCCACGTCCTGCGCCCACGCGCCGGCCTGGTTGTCGTAGGCGAACGCGAAGCTGAGCGTCTCCGACTCCGGCACCGTGAAGGTCTGCGAGAGGACGCCACCTGACGGGCCACTCATATCCCACAGCGCCGAGAAGCTCCCCTCCCAAGGGGCGTTCGTCGTGCCGATTCCTGCCGCGCCGGTCGTGGTTGTGCCCCATGCGCCGGAGCCGACGGAATCCGCGTTCCAACTCGACAGGTCTCCCGTCTCGAAGCCCGGGTTCTCGAGCGGTGAGGCGGCGAAGGCCGCCGAGACCGCGACGAGTGAAATCGCGACAACGGTCGGCGAGGATGGCGATTGTCCTTCGGGTCATGGTGTTCCGTCCTTTTCTAGGCATGTCGTCTGGATGGTGGTTTGGGGTCGCGAGTGCTCGCGCGCCGGCCGCACCGGCCGCACCACGAGCCGCTCAGGCCGAACCGCGGCCCGGGTTGCGTCGGTCGGGTCGAGCGCCGGGCGGCGCGCTCGCGCAAGGTCTGCTCGAGGTCGGCGATCGTGCCGACGATCTCCTCGAGCGCGCGGCGCTCGCCCCGCGGGTCGGAGAACTTCTGGCGGGCCAGGAACCGGCGCGCCTCGTCCTGGTGGCGCCGGCTCACCTCCCAGCGCTCGAGCAGCCGGTCGTCGATCGTCGCGCTCATGCCGCCGTTATCGGCAGCTACGCCCGATGGTTGAGTGCGCGGCTCGCGCGCGCAGCGAGCCCATGCGCGAGGGCTCAGCGAGGCGGAAAGGGGAGGGCGAGGGACCCGCAGGCGGGCCCCTCGCCCGCACGGCGCAACCCCGGGGGGCAGGTGGTTTCCCACCTGTGGGGAGAGGAGTCGCACCGAACCAGTTGTATCTGTCTCATATCGCAACGATTATTGCGAGGGTCCGCCCGCCCACCGAGAAAGGAAAAGCTCGCAAAATGGATATCTCGAAGCTCACTCACGGAGCCAAGCTGGTTCTCGGAGGCACGATCTTGTTCCTGATCGTGTCGATCTTCAACTGGCAATCGGTCGATACGGTCGTCGGTTCGGTCGGCGTGAACATGTGGCATGGCTGGGGAGTGCTGGCCGGCCTGATCGCAATCGCGATCATCGTGTGGGAGGGGCTCCGCCTCGCCAACATGAAGATCGAGATCGGGCTCACGCCGGCGATGGTGACCGCCGCGCTCGCGATCCTGCTGCTCGTCTTCACGGTGTTGAAGTTCCTGGTCAGCAACGAGTTCCGCACCTTCTGGGCGTGGCTCGGCCTGCTGCTCGCGATCCTGATCGCCGTCGGTGCCTGGGTGAACATGAAGCAGCTCGGCGAGTCCGTGTCCGAGATGGGCGCCTCGATGAAGACCGCAGCCAGTAGCGCTGCCGCGGCGGCGAAGGCCGCGACCGACAAGGGCGATGACGCTCCTGCCGCCGCTCCCGCAGCTGCCGCGCCGGCTCCCGCTGCCCCGGCTGCACCGCTGCTCCTGAAGCGCCGGCCCCTCCACCCCCCGCCGCCCCCGCGGCCGAGACGCCGGCACCCGCCGCTCCGGCGGCCGAGCCCGTCACGGACACCGCGGCAGGCGACGACGAGTCGCCGCCGGCGACGCCGGCCTGAGCCCTCCGGGACTGCCTGCTCCCGCACATGCGGGAGCAGGCACCCCGCACACTGACACTCGATACGGCGATGACCTCCATGACCGAGAACGGCCTCAGAGGCGAGACCGGGACGATGCGCGTCAAGAGCGGGCTCGCCGAGATGCTCAAGGGCGGCGTGATCATGGACGTCGTCAACGCCGAGCAGGCGGTGATCGCCGAGAACGCCGGCGCCTGCGCCGTGATGGCGCTCGAGCGGGTGCCCGCCGACATTCGCCGCGACGGCGGGGTGGCGCGGATGTCCGATCCAGGCATGATCCGCGAGATCCAGGAGGCCGTCTCGATTCCCGTGATGGCCAAGTGCCGCATCGGCCACTTCGCCGAGGCGCAGATCCTGCAGGCACTCGAGATCGACTACATCGACGAGTCCGAGGTGCTGACTCCGGCCGACATCGAGCATCACGTCGACAAGTGGGGCTTCAAGATCCCATTCGTCTGCGGGGCCACGAACCTTGGCGAGGCGCTGCGCCGCATCAACGAGGGCGCCGCGATGATCCGCACCAAGGGCGAGGCCGGCACGGGCGACGTGGTCAACGCCGTCACCCACATGCGGGCTGTCTTCGGCGGCATCAGGCGGCTCCAGTCGCTCCGCAGCGACGAGCTGTACACCGAGGCCAAGAACCTGCAGGCCCCCTACGAGCTCGTGCGCTGGGTGGCGGAGAACGGCCGGCTGCCGGTCGTCACGTTCACGGCGGGCGGCATCGCCACCCCCGCGGATGCGTCGCTGTGCATGCAGCTCGGCGCCGACGGCGTCTTCGTCGGCTCGGGCATCTTCAAGTCGGGCGACCCCGACCTGCGCGCGAAGGCGATCGTCGAGGCGACGACGCACTTCCAGGACGCGAAGATCCTGGCCGAGGTCTCGACGGGTCTCGGAGAGCCGATGGTCGGCATCTCCTCCGCGTCGCTCGCCGACAGCGAGCGGCTCGAAGTTCGCGGCTGGTAGGCGACGGCGCAGGCTTGAGCCTGTCGTCCGGGCTGCACGCGGCACCTACACTTGCAGCATGAGAATCGGCGTCCTCGCACTG
>CAVVWG010000015.1:0-139672 GCA_963751875.1 uncultured Thermoleophilia bacterium | reverse complement strand
GACGTCTGACGACGACCTCCGCTAGTCGAGCGGCGGCGTCGAGGCGGGGCATGTGATGGATGTAGATCATCGTCGTAGAGATATCGGCGTGCCCCATGAACGCTGCGACGTCGGTGAGCGGGAACGCCTGAACCGCGAGCGTCGCAAAACTATGGCGCAGGTCGTGAAAACGCATCGGCCGGAGCCCGGCCCGGTCGAGCGTTTCATAGAAGCGCCGGCGCAGCCGCGAGTCATCAAACACTCGTCCCAAGTGGCTCACAAACACGAGCTCCTCAGGTCTAACCGTGCGGGTAAAGCGAACCGCTTGGAGGGGACTCGCGGCCTGCGGAATCAGAGGGACTGAACGTACGCGGCCGGACTTCGGTGGATCAAAGCGCCCGTGGCAGTAGCTGCCCCGTACGTGAATGCACGCGAGGTCGAAATCGACGTCCGCCCAACGCAGTGCTCGCAGCTCGCCCATGCGCAAGCCCGCGAACGCGGCTACTGCAAACACGGCCCTATCTTGGGTGGTACCTGCCGCATCGAGTAATCTCTCGACCTCAGCAGGCGCGAGCACTCGAAACTCTCCCGAATTGCGACATGGCTGACGATCAACTAGGGCGACTGGATTCTGGACCACGCCATGATTGCGGACGGCTCGCTGGAAAATGCCATGCAAGTTGGTCAGTAGCTTGTTAATGGTCCGCGGAGCGAGCACCTCCTCCACGACCAGCCGCTGCCGAAACGCGTCGACCCGCCAGTGCGTGATGTCTGAGAGCGGCGTGTGCTCGCCGAACTCAGGAAGTAGATGGACCCGCACAGCGTCTCTGTAGCCTCTAAGAGTTGATGGTCGACGCTTGCGATCAAACTCGATGTAGCGAAGCCACTCTTGCGCAGCCTCTCCGAATGTTGCCATCGGGTTCGCTGGACCATACCCGCCAACGCTTGATACGCGAGGGTTGAGGCGAATGCCCATGTTGTCACCATTGAGGACAATCATTAACCAAATCGTACCAGCAAAAAGTGCCTCAAACGGCTTGTCTATGCGGTTCAACCGGCGTTTCGTCGACTTCCTAAACCGCGTGCGCAAGTTCGATTCTTGCCGGGGGCATCCGCAGGTTTCGGCCATTCATTCGATGCTCGCACGGGCCAGGCCCGGGAAGGAGTTGCTCGATGGAGAAGAGACTGGTCACTCGTTACGCGATGCGATCCGCCGAGGACGCCGATGAGAACCATCGTCGCATCGAGGGAGTGTTCGCCGAGCTCGCGGAAGCCAAGCCGGACAACGTGAGCTACATCGTCCTTCGGCTCGCGGACGATTCATTCGTGCACGTGTCGTTCCACGACCATCGCGATGACGAGATCAATCCCATCTCGTCGACCGCCGCTTTTGCGCATTTCCAGGACGGGCACGGGGATCGTCGGGAAGGGAGCGTCGACCAGCAGACAGCGCAGCTGGTCGGCTCCTACATCACGACGATCGCCTGACGGTCAGCCGCGATCCAGGGACGGTGCGACTCCTGGGAGGGGGATTCTCGGGCCTGCGGGCTGACGCTCGAGGTCCCGCATGCCGGGGAGGAAGAGAGCTCCGAGCGTGATCGCACCTCCGAGCAGGGCCGACCCGACGAGGGTCGCCTGAGCACCGAAGGCGGTCGCAGCGGGCGCCGTCAGGGCGAACGAGAGCGGCAGCAAGCCGATCGAGATCAGCCAGTCGAGACTCGAGACCCTGCCGAGCATCGACGCGGGCACGTGACGTTGCTTCAGGGTCGCCCACACGATCGTGCCCGCCGTCTCGAGCGCGTTGAAGGCGAGGCAGGCGATCATCAGCTGCCAGGCGGAAGTCGCCAGTCCGTACCCGGCGACGGCAAGGGTGGCCAGCGTCCAGGTCGCGTACATGAAGGTGATGTTGCGGCGAGGCTCCCGACGCTGCGCCATCACGATCGCGGCGCCGACCGCTCCCAGGCCGCCCGCGGCGAAGACGAGGCCGAGTGCCCCGGCCGAGGCGTGGAGGTCGTTCTTGACCACGTAGGGCAGCAGCACCTCGGCAGGCCCGAGAAATACGAGATACGCGAACGCGGCGGAGAGGAGCGTGCCCCAGAGCCAGACCCGCCCCCGTACGAAGCGAAGCCCTGACCTGACGGCGGTGAACGCCGGCTCGGCCGTCTCCCGCCACGGGGCCGGCGGCGGGCTCATCATCAGAACAGCCACGCCCGAAACCGCGAATGAGGCTGCGTCGACCGCGAACGCAACGCCCGTCCCCACGGACACGAGCACGCCCGCCCACCGCCGGCCCTGCGAGACGGAGAGCGATCGGCCGCACGAACTGGTCGAGCGAGTTCGCGGCGGCCAGATCGGCCGACGGGAGAAGATCGGGAACGACGGCGTCGAACGCCGGCATGAAGAACGCACTCGCAGCGCCGTAGACGGCCACCACCGCCACGAGCTCCCAGAACCGAAGCGAGCCGGTGAGCGCGAGCAGCGCGAGAACGGCGACAGCCGCCGCCCGGACGGCGTCTGCGGTGAACATGACAGTCCTCCGGTCGAGGCGGTCGCTCACGACCCCGCCCGGAACGAGGAAGAGGATGGTCGGCACGGTCATTCCGATGCCGACGAGTGCCAGTGCTGCCGGCGCGTTCCAGAGGGAGTACGCCTCCCAGGCAACCGCGATCAGGAAGATCCCGTCGCCGAGGAGCGAGACCGCCATCCCGGCCCACAGGACGCGGAAGTCCCGGTGGCGCAGCGGCGAGAGAAGGCCCGCCCCGCCTACGCCCCCGGGACGGTCGAGCGCCTCGTAACTATGCTGCATCGGATTCCGGCTGCACGATGCGCAGCTCCGATCCGCCGATGTTCCTTTCGACCAGGTACTCGAACAGCGCGTGGTCGCCCATGGGCCGGGCGAAGTGGAAGCCCTGGCCGAGCTCGCACCCCTGGTCGCTGCAGCCACGATGCCTGGTCCGCGTGCTCGATGCCCTCTGCGACGACGTCGAGAGCGAGGTTCTCCCCCAGCGCGATGATCGCGGCGGCGAGCGCGTCGTTGTCGCGGGACGCGAGGAACGAGCGGTCCATCTTGAGGATCTCGACCGGGAACTTGCCGAGGTAGCTCAGTGACGAGTAGCCCGTGCCGAAGTCGTCCATCGCGAGACGGACTCCGAGCTCCTTGAGGTCCAGCAGGCGCCGCACCGCGAGCTCGGTGTCCGCGAGCATGACCGACTCCGTGATCTCGAGGATGAGCGAGGAAGCAGGGAGCCCGCTCGCCGCGAGCGCCTCCTGCACATCGGCGACGATCGTCTCCGACTGCAGCTGCCTCACGGAGAGGTTGACGCTGATCGTCAGTGGGACCGGACGGGGGAACCGGGCGTGCATGATCGCGCCGTCGCGGCAGGCCACCTGCAGCACCCAGCGGCCGATCGGGATGATCAGGCCGCTCTCCTCGGCCAGTGGGATGAACTGGTCGGGTGTGATGTTGCCGCGCGTCGGGTGCGTCCACCGCAGCAGGGCCTCGACGCCGTAGATCTCGTCCTGCTGCAGGCGGACGATCGGCTGGTAGTGCACGGCGAGCTGGTTCAGCACGATCGCCTGCTGCAGGTCGGAGCGCAGCTCCAGCCGCTCGAGCACGCGCTCGTGCATCGCCGGCTCGAAGACCCGGTAGCTGCCCTTGCAGTCCCGCTTCGCGATGTACATGGCGACGTCGGCGTTGCGAAGCAGCTCTTCGGCGTTCGTCGTCGGGCCGCCCGGCTCGACGAGGCAGATGCCGATGCTGGCGCGCGGGAACACCTGCTTGCCGTCGATCTCGAGCTCTGCCTCGAGGGCGCGTAGCAACCGGGCGGCCGCGTCGGCAGCGTCCGCGAGGTCGGTGACGCCATCGAGGAGGACGGCGAACTCGTCGCCGCCGAAGCGTGCGACCGTGTCGGTGGGCCGGATCGTGGCGCTGAGACGGGATGCGACCTCGCGCAGGACGCGGTCGCCGGCGGGGTGGCCGAGGCTGTCGTTGACGGTCTTGAACTCGTCGAGGTCGATGAACATGACCGCGACCGCCGCTCCGGACCGCTCGGCGCGGGCGAGCGCATGCTGGACACGGTCCGCGAAGAGCGGTCGGTTGGCGAGGTTCGTCACGGAGTCGTGGAAGGCCTGGTGGGCGAGCTGCTCCTCGAACACCTTGCGCTCGCTGACGTCGCGGCTGTTCAGGACGATTCCGCGCACGTGCTCGTCGCGCGAGCAGGTCCGCGTGCTGGATCTCGAACTGGAGCCACGTACCGTCGCGATGCTGCAGCGAGCAGCTGATCACATGCGCCTCGGAGCCCTCGCGAGCGCCGCCCGTGATCACCTGGGAGAGGCCCGTGCGGTCGGTGTCGAGCAGCAGCCGGTCGAACTGCGTCCCTTCGATCTCGTCGACGCTGTACCCGAGCACGCGCTCGATCGATGGGCTCTGATAGGTGACGATCCCGTCTCCGTCGAGGACGGTGATGAGGTCGCTCGAATGCGCCACGAGCGAGCGGAACCGCGCCTCGCTCTGCCGACGGTGCAGATCCTCTGTCAGGGAGGCGGCCTCGAGGGCGAGCGAGATCTGCGTGGCGAGCCCCTCGAGTGAGTCGAGCAGCTCGGGTGAGGCGACGCCACGCGAGCAGATCACGAGGTGGCCGCGAACCTCGTCCCGCATCGACAGCGGCAGCGCGAGCAGGAAGTCGCCGGGCGGAAGCTGGAGCTCACCGCACACCGCCGGTGGAACCTCGGTCAGGGGGATCGGCAGCCGGGACCCGGTCGCCTCGAGCCATCCCCACGTGGAGTCGAGCAGCGGGCGACCCTCGCCACCGTCGGTCCCTGCCACGACCATCGGGCCGGTGGCCGAGACCAGGGCGAGGCGCACGCCGGCCTCGGCGCCGAGCAGCCGGTGCACCGCCGAGATCGCCGCGTCATGGATCTGCTCCTGTCCAGCCGCCGCGACGAGCTGGCCGCCCGCATTCCTGAGCGCGAGCTCCCGTGAGGCTGCTCGTTCCTCCTGGCGCACGAGACCCGCCATCCGCCCGACGACGAGGAGGAACAACGCTGCGGACGCGATCATCAGAACGACCACATCCGCGTTCCCGTAGTCCTGCACGAAGCGGATGCCCGGCGCGATCAAGCACGCTCCGGCGAGCAATGCGAGGCGGGGCGAGGTCAGCCGGGCCCTCACGTTGGCGGACGGTTGCTCGAGCGAGCGCATCGACGGGTGCAGCGCGGCGGCGCCCCAGAGCACGTAGTACGCAATCCAGCCGGCGTCCAAGGTCGAGCTGGTGGTCGTAGGTGCCCTTCAGCAGCGCATACCCGTAGAGCGAGTCGGTGACGAAGAGGCAGACGATGCTGCCGATCAGGAGGTAGAAGGCCGGCGCCCGCTTGCCGGTATCGACGGCGAGGCGGATCGCCGCAGCCAGCAGCAGCAGGTCTCCGAGCGGGTACGCGATCGACACCCCCGTCGCGAGCAGCGAGAGGCCCGAGAGGTGGATGTTCGGTGCGATCAGGAACACCCACGAGAACAGGCCGACACCGATCGTGAGGATGAGCGAGTCGATCAGCCCGGCCCAGTCGCGCCGCGGGTTCCGCCGTCGCACGAGCAGCAGCAACCCGCCCATCAGCGCGGGGTAGACGAGGAGGTAGATGGCGTCTCCCGGCGAGGGGAACGGCACGTCGGCGCCGAGCAGCTTCGGGTAGCTGTACGTGTAGAGGTCGCCGGCGAAGAACAGGAACTGGCCCAATGCGAAGAGCGACCAGGCCGCGACGGCTTTCGGCCGGTGCAGGCGGATCCCGATCACGATCGCGATCGGCGAGGAGAGACCGAGCAGGTTGATCAGCGGGCCGTTCCCCTTGAACTGAGAGGCGAAGAGGTAGAGCGCTGCCAGCACGGCCGAGACGCCGAGGTACGCAACCCAGGCGTAGGACACATCGCGCTGCGCGTCACTGTCCCGTCGTCGTCGGGAGCGGCCACGGTGCGATCGGCCCCGGCGAGGATGGCGCGGGTGCTCATGCCGCACGTTCCTCGCGTCGTGCCGGCTGCAGGTCGTACCGCTCGACGAGCTGACCGAGCACATCCACCAATTGATCGATCTCGGCGTGTGTGTTGGCAGCGGTGGTCTGGATGCGAAAGCCGACCTCGCTCTTGGGGACGAGCGGGTACGCGGCAAGCGTGACGTAGATCCCACTGTCGAAGAGGAACCGGCCGACCTCTCCGATTTCCTCGTGGCGCGCGAGCGGCACCTCGATGACCGGGAGCCCGGATCGATTCGGCGTGTGCACCCCGAGGAAGTCGAGGCAATCGAGCACCTTCGCGTCTTGTGCCAGAGATCCGTTCGAATCGCGTCGCCGCGCGCGTCGTTCACGTCGAAGCCCGCGATCACCGTCGCGAGCGACGCGACCGGGGACGGTCCCGAGTACAGATACGGCGAGGCAGCGGTCTTCAAGAGCCGCTTCAGCTCCGTCGGACAGGCGATGAACGCAGCGAGCGACGAGTACGACTTCGAGAACCCGGAGACGAGCACGACGTTGTCGTAGCTCTCGCCGAGATGCCGCACGATGCTGTTCCCGCGCCTGCCGAGTGGCGTCGATTCGTCAGCGGCCCGTTCGCCGATGACGCCGAAGCCGTGGGCGTCGTCGACGTAGAGGATCGCGTCGTACGTGCGCGCCATGAGGGCGAGGGCATGGAGATCGGGCATGTTGCCGGTCATGCTGTTGACGCCGTCGATGCAGATCAGGCGCGTGCGCGACGTGTCCGCGCGGAGCAGCTTCTCGAGCCCGTCGAGGTCGTCGAGCTGAAAACGCTGGAGCGAGGCACCGCGCGCCGCTGCGAACTGGCAGCCCTCGTAGATGGTCTTGTGTGCGCGACGATCCATGAAGATCGTTCCACCGCCGGCAAGCACGGGGATCACCGACATGTGGATCAGGGTGATCGTGGGGAGGATGAGGGTGTCCTCGCAGCCGAGCAACTCGGTGAGCCGCTCCTCGATCTGCTCGTAGAGGACGGGGCTGCCGAGCAGGCGGGACCAGCTCGGATGGGTCCCCCACGTCTGGAGGAACGCGGGCACGGCGTCGATGATCTCCTGCTCGAGATCGAACCCGAGGTAGTTGCACGAGGCGAAATCGGCGAGCCATTTGTCGCCGACGCGGATCATGCGACCGTCGATCTCCTCGATCACGGCGTCCGTCATCGGGTGGGTGCGCTCGAGCTCCGCGAGATCGCCGCAGGCAGCGAGCCACCGGTCCACCCACGAATCCGGTTCGGGAGACGACAGCGGGGCGAACGTTCGCGCGCTCATGCGGGAACGCATCGGCTGTTCCTCGACCGAACTTTAGTCTGCGCGAATCGTCCTACCCCGCCGCACGACACCAGCGCGAGGAGCCGCTCGCGGGCCGTCCCGACCGCGAGCCGCGGCGTAGCCGCCCATGCACTCGCGCATCGGTCGATCGATTGAGTGCGTGCCGCACCGCCAGCCGCCATTCAGTGTCCTCTGCCGCGTTTGCCGATCTGCAAAACGTTCGAGACCTATCGAACTCAACACGCGACTCGCGTCATCCCTCTGAAGGGGCACTCGCGCAGCGCACACTCACAAGCGGATCCGCCCGGGCCGGCGCCCAGCCTGGGCTCTCGCCGGCAGTCCTCAGGTTCCGTCCAAGACGGAGGCGGAACCGCCCCGCTCACCGCGCGCGAGATTGGTCGTTGCGCGTGGCTATCGCACGATGAAGGGCTCGACCGCGCCCGCGATCACGATCGTGGTACCGAACGTGACGGTCACCGAGACGCCGTTCGCCCCCTTCATTGCGGCCGTGGTCTTCAAGTTGAGCTGGAACTGCTTCGAAATCGGGTCGTAGCTGGGGCACCCGGGCACCGGGCCGGCGGGCTTGACCAGGATGATCGCGATCTTGCAGGACGGTGAGACCAGCGCCTGCGCATCCGTCGTCGCTGATCGGCTGGCCGCTCGCGTCCTGCAACTGGAACTTGAGCGGCAGCGTGCTGCCCGACTTGACCGTCGACTTCGGCAGCGGCGACGAGAAACCGCCGAACATGTAGCCGCCGACCACGTAGGGGCAAGCCGCGGTCGCCGTGTTGCCCGCTTCATCCTCCCCGGTGAGGTCGACGGTGTGCGCTCCAGCGGTCGCCGCGGAGGCGGTCGCGGACACGCTGGTGCTGACAGGCCCCGACCCGGCGTCGCTGACGACCGCGGTCACCAGGCCTCCGGCCGAACCGAGCTGGAACGTCGGCATCGGCACGGCGCAGGTCACGGTCGGAGGCGTGCCATCGATCTTGAAGCTCGCGCTGACCGGCGCTTCGTCGTCGCCGGCGTTGTCCTCGCTCGCCGCGTAGACGTCGTGCTGCCCGTCGCTCGCAACATCTGCGCCGGCGCCCAGGTACTTGCAGCCCGGCAGGAACGTCGCCGAACACGGACGGCGGCGTCGCCGGATCGAGCACGCAACGCGTCTCCGCGACGCCCGAGCCGCCGTTGTCGTCCGCGCTGACCGACACGCCCACCGGCTCGGTGTACCAGCCGTTGTTCCCGTTCGGCACCGCGGGCGACACGCTGATCGTGGTCACCGGCGCCGTCGAGTCCGAGCGGGCTCAGCTCGGCGGAGATATTCAGACGGAAGACATTCGCCATGAACCCGCTGGGTGTGACGAGCGCACCCACAGCCGGCTGGGTGGCCGACATCCCGAACGCCAGGTATCCCCAGCCGCGCCGGTCGCTGGTCGCGACGATGGCTTTGCCGTTCGGATCGTAGAGGCCCAGTCGATCACCCGCCTGCACGGCGAAATTGACGTCTGCAAACGAGTTCAGTGACCCGGGCGTCAGCGACTCGATCGGTGACTCACCAACGACGGTGTAGTGGCCGAAGCCGTCGGGTCGGAAGACCATCATGCTCATCGACTGGGTGATCCCGCACCTACGGCGTAGGTGCTCCAGCCGGTGATGTTCCAGTTGCCCGGCGGCACGACGAAGTCCGTTCCCGAAGCAACCCCCGTCTGGACAAACCACGCTGCGGTACCGGCTACCGAAGTTTGCCCCGGCGTCGGTCTGGCCGATCGTCACCGTCGGCGAGCCCGAGGCGCCCCCGACGACCAGTACCGCCGCCACGCCCACGAGCAGGAGCGCGAGCGCTCCTGCGGCTCCTACGCATCAATCCCCGCATGTTCGCCTCCAGCAGTAGCGGAGAGCGGGTGTCCACTCCCCGGTGTCAATGCGCAAGAGAAACGGTCGCGTCACAAAGGCCTCGGCATTTCGGTCGTCATTTCGTACGCTCTACATCGGAAAGGGCAGGGCGCGCCGAAATCCGCCGCCAGGGGGGAACCCGCGGAGGATCTCTCACCCCCAGCCGCTCACCCGGATCAGGGGATGCGACCGTAGCGCGAACGCATCCGGGTGGGCCGGCCGCGAACGGCCTTCCCACCCCGGATGCGTTCGGTCAGGAGGGCTGGATGCGTTCCCAGCTGAAGCGGCCCGAACGAGCTCGTGCCTGCAGCGGGTGGGAGCCGCGGTTACGAGGTGGTGGAGAACTCGTGATCGATCGGCTCTTACTTCCGTGGCGACGAGGCCTCGGGTTTCGTCGCGGCACGACTGTCGGAGCCAGGGGACATCGGGACGGGTTGGGTGTTCTTGCCGATGGAGTCGAGCCACGTCCAGAAGCCCGCCCACTTCCAGCCGAAGAACCTGAGCTTGTCATCCAGGCAGGCGCGATCTGCGTTCGAGACCTCGCGGTGCTCCATGCCACCATCCTCGGACGTGGCAGATGAACGTCGCCTGAAAGGGAGCCCCTGTCGGTCGGTATCAGCTCTACTTGACATAGTCAAGTAGTTGACATAGCATAGCTCCAATGAGCTCTGACCACGACTCGCAGCTCCTGAAGGGCGTCCTCTCGCTCCTCGTGTTGCACCTGCTCTCCGAGCGCGAGTCGTACGGCTACGAGCTCGTCCAGCGACTGCACGAGGCCGGGCTGACCGGGGTGCTCGAAGGCACGGTCTACCCGGCCCTGGCCAGGCTCGAGCGCGAAGGGCGCGTCAGCACGCGGCTCGTCGCGTCGCGCGCCGGCCCGGCGCGCAAGTACTACCGGCCGACCGCCGCCGGCCGCGACGCCCTCTCCGCGGGTACGTCCGACTGGCTGTCCCTCGCGGCCGTGGTCGGCGCGCAACTCTCTCGTCCCCTCCCCGCAGAGCCACTGAAAGGAGCCTGACGTGCAGCACCCCGAAACCCAGCACAACGTGACCTGGCTCGACCGACTGCGCATCGAGCGCGCCGTCTGGTCGCTCGACCAGCGCCTCTACGACCTGCCGCGCCGAACGCGGATCGAGACACGCCGGGAGGTACGACAGAACCTCCTCACGGGCGCCCGCGATGTCGGCACCACGCAGGCGCTCCGCAACCTCGGCAGGAGCTCCGAGCTGGCGCAGGGCTACCTGTCGGCCGCGTTCGGATCCGGGCCACGCCATTCCTGGATGGCAGCGGGCGTCTTCGCCCTTGCCGTACCGCTGCTGGCGATGTCGTTCTTCGCCGACGCGGCAACCGCCTTCGCGAGCGGGATCACAGCCGCCGACCCCGATGCCACCGGGACGTACACCTGGGGCGGCATCTCGCGCCTGCAGAGCACCGTCACCTATACGTTCGACGGTGGCCACGGGACGTGGACGGGAGGCGCCTTCACGCCGCTCTTCTACGTCCTCTGGATCGTCGCGACGATCCTCGTCGGCCGGCTCTGGCGGGCGCTCCCGGCCTGGCGGAGGCGTCACGCCGAAGCCGCGTGATTGACGGCACCGGTTTG
The DNA here is from genome assembly GCA_963751875.1 of uncultured Thermoleophilia bacterium. Lineage (GTDB taxonomy): Bacteria > Actinomycetota > Thermoleophilia > Gaiellales > Gaiellaceae > Gaiella. The sequence continues at coordinate 128,920 of CAVVWG010000015.1, read as the reverse complement.
CGCCCGTGACGATCGCCCACTTTCCTTCGAACCTCACAGCGGTACCTGCCCACCGAAGACGCCGGCGGGACGACCTGCTGTCTGACTCTGGATGACGAAGGTCGACCCGGAGGCGGGTGATTCGGAGAGCTCACGGGCCGAGAGCCCGACGGTGGCGGACGTGACGAACATCGTCTTCATGTCAGTGCCTCCAAAGCACAGGCTCGTCGGTCGTAGTGCCGGAACGGGAATTGTGACGACAGGCTTTCCATCCGACGCGAACGCCCTCAGAGCGGCGCCGTCCCAGAAGGCGCACCAGAGCAATCCCTCCGCGTCGACCGCGATCCCGTCGGGGAGCCCTGCGAAGTTGCGCGTGTCGACGAACAGCTCGCGCTTGCCGATGCTGCCCGTGTCGGCGTCGTAGCGGTAGCGGAAGATCGCGTCCCGGCGCGAGTCGACGAAGAACAGCCATTCGCCGTCGGTGGACCAGTCGATGCCGTTGGAGCAGAGGAAGCCCTCGTCCATGGTGTGGCTCTGGAGGTCGGGGTCGAGGCGGAACAGCCCGCCGACAGGTTTCTGTTCACCGTCTTCGAGCGTTCCCGTCCAGATGCGGCCGCGCGCATCGACCGCGCCGTCGTTGAAGCGACAGGCGTGGCCCGGACTGCTCAGGCCTGGAGATGAGGTGCGACCGGCCGCTCGCGAGGTGAAGCCAGTGCCAACCGCTCCGCAGCGCAGCGACCAACCCAGTCACGGTCTCGCGTCAGGAAGATGCAGCCAACGTCCTCGCCCGTCGGTGTCGTGCGCGTCTCTCCGGACCGCGTTTCGTGACGGAGGACCTGCCCCTCGAGGATGTCAACCCAGTAGAGCGACTGGTCTCTCGCGTCCCACACCGGCCCCTCGCCCAGATCGGCATGGGCCCGGGTGGAGGATGTCGACTGGGCCTGCGGCGTAGTCCATATCCCAATCATGTCCTCTGCGACGACGTTGTGCTTGATCTTCAACGTCGACCGGCGAGCGTCTGCTCGAGCCCGCGAAGTCAGGGAGCGACGACCTCACGATCCTGCGCGAGCCTGATCGGGGCCGGGCCCGTCGACGCTCGGCGATCGAGCGACCTGTGAGCTCGGCGCAGAGCTACCGTCCTGATCCACGCCCGGCCCACGACGGCAGCAGCCTCCGCGGCCCTCGTAAGAACCGTCGCCCGCGGTCGCCGGTCGGCGCGCCCGATGTTTAGGCGACCGCGGCGGCGTCAAGGACCTGAGGTTAGGCCCGCCAGAGGGGGTTCGCTACGCAGTTGCAGAAGACGCACACCAGGAGGTTCGGCATCAAGCACGAGAGGGCAGTCGATGCCACGGGTCGCTTCGAACACAACGTCGACCCGACCGTTGCCGCCCTGGCGCTGCTACGCCATGCCCTCGCAGCCTGGCTCGAGCGCCGAGAGATGAGCGAGCGCTCCCGTGAAGCCGTGATCCTCGCGACCCACGAAGCCGTCGCCAACGCGATCCAGCATTCCGGTACGGCCGATCGAATCCGCGTGCGGGCCGACGCCAATCCCGCCGGCCTCACGATCGAGGTCTCCGACGACGGAGCGTGGAGAATCCCCGACGATCCGCCCCCGCTGGAACGGGGACGGGGTCTCAACCTGATCCGCTCCCTGGTGTCCGACGCGACGATCCAGACGGACGCAGGCGGAACGACGGTGCGGCTCCGCCAACTCCCGTAGCCGAGGCGTCTGCCGTAGCCTGCGGTCGGGCCGGAGGTCGGAGATCGTGTAGAGCACGAGGTAGGCGACCGTCAGCAGGCCCATCGCGCCGACCAGGGCGACGATCGCCTCGGGTTGCGCGAGCGGGTCGGCGAGACGGTCGGCGAAGCCCCGGAGCAACGTGCCGGGGCTCGTGATCGCATCCCAGCTGTTGAGGCGGTGGACACGGCCGATGTAGATGCCCGCGCTGCAGAGAAAGAAGACGGGCGCCAGCATCAGCCAGCCGACGGCCGCACCGAACCGCCGCTCGACCACCCCCTGGACGAGGAGGATCGAGACCAGCCCGAGCACGAGCCCGACGGCCGCGAACGAGGCGATCATCGCCGCGTCGTACCAGACCGGCACCCCGCTCACCCGGCCGACGTGGACGAAGTCGGTGACGATGTACGGCGCGTTCGGGAGGAACAGGAGCCACACAAAGCCGACGGCTCCGAGGAAGGCCAGCCCTCGCCCGCGGCGGGCGCCGTCGTGGAGGACGACGGCGAGCACGAACGGGATCCAGGCGAGGAAGAGGTTCCAGGTGAGGAACTCGAAGTCGCTCCCGTGCGGGTAGCGGACGCGCACCGCCAGCAGCGCCACGCACAGGCCCGAGGCGAGGACGAGCGAGAAGAATGCTGCGATCCGCCGATCGGAGAGCGTCTTCATGGCAGGAATGGTAGTTGCCGACCGCCGCCTCCAGAGCTCCCCCGAACCCGGCCTTAACGTAGTCCTCTCGAAGCCCACCCTCTAATCTCGGAAGCTCACCTACAACCGGGAGGGCAGCATGGGCTTCGATCAGTACCACGAGCCGCCGGAGGAGCTGAGCGCCGAGACGCGCACGTTCGCGCGCATGATCGCCTCGCTCACCGAGGAGGCCGAGGCGATCGGCTGGTACGAGCAGCGCATCGCCGTCGAGCAGGACGCTCAGGCAAAGGCGATCATGGAGAACGCGCAGGAGGAGGAGTTCAAGCACTTCGGGATGGATCTCGAGTTTCTCCTCCGCCGCACGCCGAAGTGGCAGGCGGCGCTGAAGGAGATCCTCTTCTCCGAGGGCGACATCGTCGAGGCCGGCGAGCGCGGCGAGCACGCCGAGGACGACGCCGACTGAGCAGCTGCTACTGGACGCTCCGGCGCTTGAACCGGCTGTCGGAGCGGCGGTCGAAGATCAGCTCGGCCCGGTCGGCGAACCAGCCGGAGGCGACCGGCCCTGCGGGAGTGTCGAAGAGCGGCACGTACGGCTTCAGGTCGAGCACCGGCGTGCCGTCGAGCAGGTCGAGGCCGTCGACGACGAGCCCGTCCGCCTCGACGGCGACGAGCGTGCACAGCGACAGCGAGATCGGGTTGGGCCGGTGGGGTGAGCGGCTCGCGAACGTCCCGCGCGGCTGGTCGTCGAGGAACGGGTCGACCGTCGCCGCCCAGCCGACGGACTCGTGCAGATGCGCGAGCACCCAGACGTGCGAGAAGCTCGCCAGATCCTGGAGCGCCCCGCGATGCGGCTCGGTGAGGACGATCCGGGACGGGCCCGACTCGTCGGCCGCCGGCTGCAAGGGCATGCCGTCGAGCGAGGTGTGGGGTGAGTGGACGTAGCCGATCGCCTCGTAGTTGATCGGCTCGCCGATGCGCTCGTCGAGCAGGGCCTCGACGAACGAGCGGGCGGCGCGGGCGGTCGAGAGGCGCCAGACGGCAACGGTGCGATCGAACCCCTCCGTCTCACCGACCCGCCTCGCGAGCGCGAGCTCACCCTTCTCGAGCAGCTGGAGCTGGGCGCGGAGCAGTGGCGTCTCGTCGCTGCCGCTGCGCTCGAGGAGCAACAGCTTGATCAGGAGCTCCGAGCGGAGGTCACGAACATGGAGCGTCGGGCGAGCGAGCCAACGCCGGAGCGCCTGCCGGCCACGCGGCGTCGGAGCGAGGAGCATCCGCTGCGGGCCCGACGCACTCGGGCTGCTGCCGTGGTCGACCACGTAGCCGAGGTCGCGGAGGACGGTGATCGCGCGATAGACGAGCGGCCGGCTGACCGTCCAGACGCGGCCGATCTCTCCGTCCGGGACGAAGGCGCGTGCGAGGTCCCAGCCATGAGCAGGACCCTCGCGGAGAAGGCCGAGCACGGCCCACTCGGTGAGCGAGGGCTCGGTACGGGCGACGCGTGCCACGGCTCGATCTTAGGGCGTAGGGTTGGACGAGCACTCTCGTCGCGAACGCGCCCGGCTGGAGCCGTCAGGCTCCTTGCCAGCTAGTCAAGTTTCTACTACCATCGTTCTCTTGGTACGGCAGGCGCCCTGCTCTGCTGCCCGCGGGCCGGGGCAGGGCGCCACTTTCCCCCCGGCCACCATGTCAGAGACCACGCCCGTTACTACGCGCTCGGCGGAGGCCGAGTCGGCGAACTGCTGCCGTCGAGGCTACTTCGACAGCATGACCTCGGTCGACTTGATCACGACCGTGACCTCGTCGCCGACGGCGAGACCGAGCTCTTCCACGCTGTGCCGGGTGATGACGGAGACGATCCGGTGGTCGCCGACGGCGACCTCGACCTCTGCCATCACCTCGCCCGTGTGGATGCTCGTGACCGTCCCCCGAAGCTGGTTGCGCGCGCTGATCGGCATCTCGGGCTCCTGTTCGTCGAAGGTCTTCAGCTCGTAAATCCTGTGCGTGGTAGGTTCTGCGCGCTTGTAGTCAATTTTCTTCTACCCGGATGCTCCTGCGGCATCGGCAACATAAGGAGCGCACGCCATATGAACCGTCGAAGCCTCATCCTCTCCGCCGCGGGCGCCGGACTGGCCGTGAGCGGTCTTTCCGCCTCGAGCGGCCTTGCGGCCCCGGCCGCGACCGACGACGAGCTGGCGTTCGCGAGCTTCGGGCAGGCTGCCGAGTTTCTGCTGGCAGACTTCTATGCCAAGGTCGCGGCTGCGAAGCTGGTCAAGGGATCCGCACTGCACAACGTGACCCGCGGCGGTCTCAACGCGACCGAGCACGCCACCGCTCTCGCGAAGCTTCTCGACCGACGCCGGCCAGCCGGCCGCGGTCGCGGAGGACTTCGAGTTCGCCTGGCCCAAGGACGCGTTCGCATCCGCGAAGTCGGCAGGGACGAACGGCCCCAAGATCGCGCAGCCGTTGCTGGGTGTCTACCTGAGTGCTGCGAGCACGCGTCTCGATCGCCTCCTACCGGACCCTGTTCGCGAGCATGGCGGGGAACGTGGCGCAGCAGGCGGGTTTCCTCTCGAGCCTTGCGGGCGGCCGCATAGTCGGCGTCTCGTTTCCGGCTGCGATCGACGTCGAGACCGCGAGCGACGCAATCGAGTCCTATCTTGGTTAGGAGCCATCCCATGAAGCGAATCTCGTCCAGTCCTCGCCGCGGCAGCGCTGATCGTCGCCCTCGCTCTCTCGGCCACCGCCGGCGCGCAGACGAAGGCGGACCCCCTCAACATCTACGCCGCGGCGTCGCTGACCGAGGTCTTCAAGGCCTACGACGGAGCGCAGAAGTACAACTTCGCCGGCTCGAACGTGCTCGAGACGCAGATCAGAAACGGCGCCCCGGCCGACATCTTCGCGTCTGCGGCCCCCCTCAACACGCAACGGCTGTTCGCCGCCGGCCTGGTCGACAAGCCGGTCACGTTCACTGCCAACCGGCTCGCACTGATCGTGCCGAAGTCGAACCCGGCCGGCATCAAGTCGATCTACGACCTCAAGACCAAGAACGTGAAGCTCGTGATCGCGAACGCCGCGGTACCGGTCGGGAGCTACACCCGCACGGTGCTGAAGAAGATGGCGCTCACCTCGGTGCTCTCGAAGGTGGTCAGCCAGGAGTCCGACGTCAAGGCGGTCACGGGGAAGGTTGCGCTCGGGCAGGCAGACGCCGGATTCGTCTACGTCACGGACGCGCGGGCCGTCAGTGACCAGGTCACCGTGATCAAGATCCCAGCCTGGGCGCAGCCACGCGTACGCTACGAGATCGCGGTCGTCTCGAAGTCCGGCAACAAGGCCGCAGCACAGGCATGGATCAAGGGCATCCTCTCCACCAAGGGACAGACGGCGCTGAAGAACGCGGGCTTCCTGCCGCTGCCCAAGGCGTCCTCGTAGACAGAGTCTTCAGGGCGACGGTCGTCCTCGCGACGGCCGTTGCCCTGCTCTTCCTGCTGCTGCCGATCGCGGCGATCTTCCTTCGCGTCCCGCCGGGCGACCTGATCTCGGCGCTCGGCACGAGCGCCGCCAGGGACGCGCTCATCGTCACCGCCGAGACGAACGCCGTCGCGATGGTGCTGATCATCCTCTTCGGCACACCCACCGCGTACTGGGTCGCCAACCGGACCTCGCGGCCGCGCGATCTGGTCGTGACGCTGATCGAGCTGCCGCTCGTGCTGCCGCCAGCGGTCGCCGGGATCGGGCTGCTCGCCGCCTTTGGCCGGCTCGGGCTGCTCGGCGGCACCTTCGAAGCCCTCGGGATCAACGTCGCGTTCAACAAGGTGGCCGTGATCCTGGCGGTGACGTTCGTCGCGAGCCCGTTCTACGTGCGCACCGCCGTCTCGGCGCTCGAGAGCATCGATCCGACGCTGCCGGCCGCCGCTCGGACGCTCGGCGCCGGCCAGGGCCGGGTCTTCTTCCGCGTCGCCCTGCCGCTTGCCGCCGGCGGGCTCGGCGCCGGCGCGGCGCTCGCCTTCGCACGCGGGATCGGCGAGTTCGGCGCCACGATCATGTTCGCGGGCTCGCTCCAGGGCGTCACGCAGACGCTGTCGCTCGCGATCTACGAGCAGTTCGACCTCGACTTCAACGTTGCGCTCGCGATCAGCGCAGTGCTCGTGATCATCAGTGCGGTCACCCTCCTCTCCGTCAAGCTCCTGACCCGATGGCGCTCAGCGTCCACTTCACCCATCCCCTTCGTAGCTTCGACGCGTCCGTCCAGCTGACCGTCCCCGACGGCGCCACGACGGCGCTCGTCGGTCCGTCGGGAGCCGGCAAGACGACGGTGCTGCGGGTCGTCGCCGGGCTGCTGCGGCCCCGGATCGGCGTCGTGACGCTCGGCGATCGCACCTGGCTCGACACGACGGCAGGCATCGACGTGCCACCGGAGCGCCGCAAGGTGGGCTACCTGTTCCAGGAGTACGCGCTGTTCCCCCACCTCGACGTGCTCGCGAACGTGCGCTTCGGTGCCGGCCGCCACGCGCCCGTGCCCGAGCTGCTCGAGCGGTTCAAGATCTCTCATCTGACGGCGGCCCGCATCGGCGAGCTGTCGGGCGGCGAGCGCCAGCGCGTGGCGCTCGCGCGGGCGCTCGCGCTCGAGCCGGGCGTGCTGCTGCTGGACGAGCCGCTGTCGGCACTCGACGCGCACACGAAGGCGACGGTGCGGATCGAGCTCCACGAGCTGCTCCGCGAGCTCGCGCTCCCGACCATCCTCGTCACCCACGACTTCGAGGATGCCGCCGCGCTCGCAGACGAGGTCGGCGTGATCGTCGACGGCAGGATCCTCCAGAGCGGGACGGCGGCGGAGCTCGTCGCAACCCCGGCCGATCCGTTCGTCGCGAGCTTCACGGGCGCAACCCTGCTCGAGGGGACAGCGTCGGCCGGCGCCAACGGGCTCACCGAGGTCGTGCTCGACGCCGGCGGCAGCGCCTGGAGCACGGATAAGGGCACGGGCCGGGTCGGCCTGGCGATCTACCCGTGGGAGGTCTCGCTCGGACGGGAGCTGCCGGACGACTCGGCCGTCAACCACATCCGGGCCACCGTCGCGTCGATCGTCCCCCTCGGCAACCGCACGCGCGTGCGGGTCGGCCCGATCGTGGCCGAGGTGACGGCGGCCTCGGCCGAGCGGCTCGGCTTTCGCGAGGGCGACGTCGTCGTCGCATCGTTCAAGGCGACGGCCGCGCGGCTCCTCCCTCTCTGAGGGCACGCCAACGCCGGACGCTCTACTCCGAAGGAGCAGGCGCCTGGCCCTGGGGTGGCTTGAGGCCCCGCAGGAGCACGACGACGAGCACCGCACCGGCGAGAGCGACGATCGCTGCGATCGTGAGGATCGAGCCGAGCGAGTCGACGAACGCAGCCCGGGCCTGCGGCGCAATCGCCGGCGGGAACGCGCCCGAGGCGACCGAGGCGACGAGATCGTGCCCCGGAGCCGTGCCGTCGGGCAGGGTCAGCTTCGAGGCGATCGTGCTCTGGAAGAGCGCACCGAGGCCCGCGATGCCGGTGGCGATCCCGACCTGCCGAAACGTGCTGTTCGTCCCGGACGCCATGCCCGACCGCTCGGGCGAGACGACGCTCACGGCAGTCGAGGCGAGTGCCGGGTTCGTGAGCCCGATGCCGATGCCGCCGAGGACGAAGCCGGGCAGCAGCAGCGTCCAGCCCGAGTCGGCGTCGATGCGGGTCATCAGGAGGAGCGAGACCCCGATGATCGCGAGGCCCGCGCCCATCAGCCAGCGCGCCGAGACCCGAGACGTGAGGTTCCCGGACACGCGGCCACGACGAACGCGGCGAGCGACAGCGGCAGGAACCGGAGCCCGGCGGCGAGCGGCGAGTAGCCGAGGACGTTCTGGAGGTAGAGCGTCAGATAGAGGAACGCGGCGAAGATCGAGGCAGAGATCGAGAACGCCGCGATCTGCGCGCCGACGAAGCCCGCTCCACGAAACAGCCGGATGTCGAGCATCGGATCGCGGCGGGTGAGCTCGATCACCACGAACACCGCCATGAGCACGACCGCACCGATCAGGCAGAAGCGGATCAGCGTGCTCGACCAGCCCTCCTGATTGCCCTGCAGGAGCCCGTACACGAGCAGGAAGAGCGAGCTGGTCAACGCGGCGGTACCAAGCCAGTCGACGCGGCCCGGATGCGGGCTCTTCGACTCGTCCACCCGCATCAGCGTCAGGACGATCGCGGCGACACCGATCGGGATGTTGACGAAGAAGATCCAGCGCCAGCCCGCCCACTCGGTGAGAACGCCGCCGACGAGCGGCCCGATCGCCACTGCGGCGCCTGTCGTCGCACCCCAGATCCCGAATGCGGTCCCGCGGTCGCGGCCCTGGAAGGCATTCGCGAGCAGCGCCAGCGAGACGGCGAACATGATTCCGCCGCCGACCCCCTGAACTGCCCGGGCGGCGATGAGGAGGCCGGCGTTGTTTGCGATCCCGCAGGCGAACGACGCTGCGGTGAAGAGGACGAGCCCCATCGTGAACACGCGCCTGCGCCCGAAGATGTCGGCCAGCGAGCCTGCGGCGAGAACCGTGGTCGCGAGCGTGAGCGCGTATGCGTCGACGACCCACTGCAGCTGGGCGAAGCTCGCGTCGAGATCACGTTGCATGTCGGGCAGCGCGACGTTGACCACCGTGATGTCGAGCAGCAGCATGAAGATCGCCGTGCAGACGGCGATCAGCGTCCACCACTTGCGCTCGAGTCGCTCCACAGCTCGAGCCTACCCACCGCGCCTAGGCGCTTGTCCACTGTCTGCAGCGGCGCCTCAGAGCTTGAACGCGACCTTTGGCCGGGTGGTCACGAGGTCGACAGCGGTCTCGAAGGCCTCATCGAGGGGCAGCCGGTGCTCGGCGACGAGCTGGGCGAGCACGCCGGCGTCGATGCGCCTCGACATGTCGTGCCGGGCCGGGATCGTGCAGAAGGCACGCGTGTCGTCGACGAAGCCCGCAGTGCGCGAGAAGCCGGCGGTCTCGCCGATCGCGGCCCGGAACCGCCTGATCGCGTCGGGCGCGTCGAGGAACCACCACGGCGCGCCTGCGAACACCGACGGGTAGAAGCCCGCGAGCGGGGCGAGCTCGCGTGACCACAGCGTCTCGTCGACGGTGAAGACGACGAGGTGGAATCCCGGCGTCGTGCCGAAGCGCTCGAGGAGCGGGCGCAAGCGCGTTCGTGAGCTCGAGCGCGACCGGGATGTCGTGCCCCGTGTCGGCGCCGAACCGGTCGGCCGTCGGCCGCGTGGTGGCCTCTGACGACGCCCGGATGCAGCGTCATCACGAGCCCGTCCTCGCACGACATCCGCGCCATCTCGAGCACCATGTGCCGCCGGAAGGCAACCGCCTCGGCCGCCGTGGCCGTGCCCGCGAGCGCTGCCCGGTAGATGCGCTTCGCGTCGGCGAGGTCGAGCGGATCGGTGCGCGCGTCGGCGTGGCCGTGGTCGGCCGCGGTTGCGCCGTGCGCGATGAAGTGCTGCCGCCGCTGCTCGAGTGCGTGCGATGTACCCGGCGTAGTCGCCCGTGTCGATGCCAGACGCCTCGGCGAGCTCGGCGATCGCGCCGGCCCAGCCGGGTTGGCCGGCCTCGAGATACCGGTCGGGCCGGAACGTCGGGATCACCCTCCCCGGCCAGGACGGATCGTCGGCGAGTACCTCGTGGGCACCGAGGTCGTCGCACGGATCGTCGGTCGTCGCGAGCACCTCGACGCCGAAGCGGGCGTAGAGCGCCCGCGGCCGGAACGCGTCCTCGCCGAGGCACTCGAGGATCCGGTCGTAGATCGCATCGGCCGTCTCGAGTGACGGGCGGACAGCGACCCCGAACAGCTCCACGAGCTGGCACTCGAGCCAGTAGCGCACCGCCGTGCCGCGGTAGACGTCCCAGTGCCCGCAGAACAGCCGCCAGATGCCTCGCGCGCGGTCCTCCGACAGCGCCTCGTCGCCGACTCCGAGCTCGTCGAGCGGGATGCCGCTCGCGTGGAGCAGCCGGGTCACGTAATGGTCCGAGGTGACGAGCAGGCTCGCCGGATCCTCGAACGGCTCGTCGAAGGCGAGCCGCCGCGGATCGACGTGCCCGTGCGGGCAGATCAGCGGCAGCTCCCGGACTGCGTCGTAGAGCTCGCGGGCGATCGCACGAACGGTCGGGTCGACGGGAAACAGCCGGTCCGGATGCAGCTCGAGCGGGGTTCCGTGGTCGGCGGCGGTCACGTGCCTATCATCCGGGACGCGGCCGGTGGCGGCAATTCGCCCCGCCACGAAGACTGCAAGGATGAAGGGAATGACGCGTCAGCCGCCTCGGAGATCAGCGAACGCAACAACCCGGCTCCTCGCGGCGGCAGGGCTCGTCGCGCTGCTCGGCGGGATGGCGTTCATCGTGATGGGAGAGACGGGTGACGACGGCGCCAAGACCGCCGCCCCCGCGACGACGACGCCGGCCCCGACGTCGCCGCCGCCGGTCAAGAAGCCATCACCCGTCCCGACCAGAATCGTCGTGACCGGGGTCGGTGCCTACGACCCCGAGGGCGACAAGTCCGAGAACGGCGGCGACGCCCGCCTCGCGACCGACGGCAACGCCAAGACGGCGTGGAAGACCGAGCACTACCGGTCGACGTTCGGCAAGTCGGGTGTCGGCCTCGTGCTCGACGCCGGCAGGCCGGTGAAGGCGTCGCGCGTCGTCGTCACGACGGAGACCCCGGGCTACGCCGCCCAGGTGCAGGTCGGAAGCTCGGCCACCGGCCCGTTCAGCCCCGTGTCGGGCTCGAAGAAGACGACGACACGTACCGACCTTCGCGCTGAAGCCCCGACGCGGACGCTACGTGGTGATCTGGATCACGTCCATGCCCGCGGGCGGCGAGGCCGCCGTGAACGAGGTTCGCGTCACCGCGGGAGGCTGACCGTGTCGCTCCTGGGCGCGATCGCGGTTGCGACCGGGCTCTTCATCGGCCTGCCCGCCCTGATCATCCTCGCCGCGCTCGCCGGCCCGATCGGCTGGATCGTCGCCGCCGTCGTGCTGCCGATCGCGGTGCTCGGCGTGCTGCTCTGGCTCGGCTGGTTCCGGCGCCAGGAGGACGACGGTCCGTACGGTCCTGACGGCGGTTTCTGAGAGGATGCCGCGATGAGAGGGCGCGGGCGATGAGCGACGAGCGGGAGATCATGAGCTGGGAGCAGCTCGGCACCGGCTCGCGGGAGCTCGCCGAGGCGATCTACGCCGACGACTGGGTGCCGGATCTGATCCTCGGGATCTCCCGCGGCGGGCTGCTCGTCGCCGGGGCGCTCGCGTACGCGCTCGGGGTCAAGAACACGGCGACGATCAGCGTCGAGTTCTACACCGGCATCGACGAGCGGCTCGAGCTGCCGATGCTGCTTCCTCCCGTGCCCGACCTCGTCGATCTCTCGGCGGCACGGGTTCTGATCGCGGACGACGTCGCCGACACGGGCGCGACGCTCGAGCTCGTGCACGACTTCTGCGTCGGTCGGGTCGCGGAAACGCGCGTCGCGGTGCTCTACGAGAAGTCGCGGACGACGATCAAGTGCGAGTACGTCTGGCGCCGAACCGACGACTGGATCATCTTCCCGTGGAGCGCCCTGCCGGACGTGACCGGCGACGCGGCCGAGTAGCGCAGCTCGGGCTCAGCGCAGCGGCCGCAGCCGGGCCGGGTCGATCCCGAGCCACTGCCGCGCGAGCCGGTGCATCGTGCCGTCGGCGCGCATCCGCGCGAGGGCGCGATCGACCTCGGAGACCGCAATCGGGCCGCCGCGCGTGACCGCGACGACGTAGCCGCCGCCGCGCTCGACCTTCGCCGAGACAGGCCCGAGGATCCCCCCGCGACCGGCAACGAACCGTCCGACGGAGCCCGCGTCGACGAGGGCCGCGTCGCAGGCTCCGGTCTGGACGAGCTCGAGCAACCGCGTCTCCGACGGAGCGAGAATCGGCTTCAGGAATGGATGCACGGAGCCGGCGATCGCCCGGGCACCGTCGCTCCCGCGCACCGCGCACGTGATCTTGCGGCGAAGATCGCCGAGCGTCGGTGAGCGGCGGCAGGCCACGCCTCAACACGACCGCCTGATCGGTGCCGAGGTACGGATCGCTGAGATCGGCGGAGGCGGATTCGGCGCGGGCCGGCCTGATCGAGGCGATCGTCAGATCCCAGGGACGCACCGTGGCGACGAGCAACCGCGAGGCCGGCTTGACATAGACGAAGCGAACGCGAGGGATCCCGAGGCGCTTGGCGAGATTGCGGGCGATGTCGACCTCGAGGCCACGGGCGATGATGACCTCGCCGTCGCGCACCACGCCTGCCTGCAGGACCGGATCGCCGAGCCCGAGCGCGACGACGAGCTCCGTCGGACGGGGCTCGGGAGCGACGGTGGTGGTGGACGGCGGGTCGTCGGCACGGCTGTCGGCCGGCATGCCGAGGGCGAGCAGCCCCGCAGCGACGATGGCGCACACGACGATCCCGGCGACGAGGCCGATCCCCCCGGCGAGGGCGCGCACCGCGGAAGGAGACGTCACAGGTATGCCTCGTCGAAGACGTCGACCGGGGTGCCCTGCTCCGCGAAGCCGAAGAGCATCTGGGCGTCGTAGTGGTTCACGCGCACGCAACCATGAGATGCCGCGTACGTCGGGACCACCGGGTACTCGTGGAAGGCGATGCCACCCGTGAAATAGCTCGCCCACGGCAGCCAGACCTTGAACGGCACCGACCACGAGTAGCGCTCCTTGCGATAAACGTGGAACGACCCGGTCGGCGTCCTCCCACCCGATCCCGACGAGATGTGGACAGCGCGCACGACGCGGTTGTCGTCGATCAGGAGCGCGAGCTGGCGGCGAAGCTGCACCTCGATCCGACGGCCGGGCATCCGCAGCCGGGGCTCGGGTCGTGTTGCCCGCTCGAGCTGATCGAGGGTCGTGGCGCCGAGGACGCCGTCGCGCGGAAGGTTCGCCCACTTCTCGAAGCCCGAGCACCGCCGTCGAGGTCTGCGTGTCGACCGTTCCGGTCAGCCCCGAGGGAGCCATGAAGCCGAGATCGATCAATCGCTGCTGAATGTCGCGCGTCGAGAGCTCGTGCTGCTCGGCCGGCTCGACCGGGGCCGCCACCGGCTTTCTGAGGTCGTAGCCGGGGAAGAGCCCGACCGGCACGCCTCCGTCGATGAGCACCTGCACCCCGCGGACGCCGGGAATGCCGCGAAGGGTGCGGACGAGCTGTCCGACGCGCTCCTGGAGCAGCCGGCCGTCGCTGCCGGCCGCGAAGCGCGCCCCCAGGTCGATGGTGACGACGCGATGCGTGACCGTGATCGAGCGCAGCGGTGTCGCGCGCGGAACGGCCGAGCGGATGCCACGGCGGCGCTCGGCCGCGGTCGGCCCGGCGAGCAGCTGCTCGACCGCCCTTCTCGGTGTGGTGCCGTTGCGCGGCACGGAAACCGGCTTTCCGTCCGCGACGAACCAGACGTTCACGCCCGCGCCGGCCGAGCCGGCGAACACGAGGGCAGAGACCGCAAGCGCGAGAAAAGCGCTGCATTTCATGGCAATCAGATTCGCCGCCGCAAGTCGCATTTCCTACCGATCGGCAGATCAGCGGGAACCTCAAGGCACACAGCCTTCGCGCCGATGTACCTCGAGAGTCGATGGCCACCCCTGTCACCTCTTCAATGCTTCCCCCCGAGCCCATCCGAGGCGGAGCGCGCGATACCCGAGAGGCACTCGCGCTCTTCGACTCGTATCGCCGGCTCGCCGACGTCTTTCACGAGGTTCTCTCGGAGCAGTCGCTCGACGCACTGCTCAAGCGGATTGCCGACACCCTCGGCGAGCTCATTCCGCACGACGACCTCGCCGTCTACGAGGCCGACGAGACCACGTCTCAGCTGTGGGGCGTCTTTGCCCGCGGTCACTACGCCGACGAGGTGATCGCCGACGAGCCGTTCGGCTTCGGCCAGGGCATCACCGGCTGGGCCGTCGCGAATCGCGAGCCCGTGCTTGCGAACAGGGCCGACCTCGACCCGCGCGTCAGGTTCGTCGAGGGCACGCCGCCCGATCCCGAGTCGCTGATCGCCGTCCCGCTCATCGCGCGTGGATCGATCAAGGGCGCGCTGAACATCTACCGCGTGGGCCTCGCGGAGTTCAGCGAGGAGGAGTTCCACCTCGCCGTTCGGTTCGGCGACGCCGCTGCGCTCGCGCTCGACAACGCCCACGCGCGCGCCAGCCTCGAGCTCCAGGCCCAGACCGACCCGCTGACGGGGCTCTGGAACCACCGCTCCTTCCACGAGCGGCTGCGCAACGAGACCGTTCGTGTCTCAACCGAGCAGGCGGAATCCGTGGCGCTGCTGATGCTCGACCTCGACGACTTCAAGCGGGTCAACGACATCTATGGGCACGCCGTCGGAGACCAGGTACTGGCGGAGCTCGCGACGCAGCTCCGTGCCGTCGTGCGCGAGACGGACGACGTCTGCCGGACCGGCGGTGAGGAGTTCGCGATCATCGTCCGGGCCGGCGATCTCGAGGCTGCGCATGCCCTCGCCGAACGGGTGGCGCAGCAGGTCGCCGAGGCGAACTTCTACCAGGCGGGGCCTGTCACGCTCTCGATCGGGATCGCCATCGGCCCCGAGCACGCGGCCAACCCGCGCGAGCTCATCGCGTGCGCGGAGATCGCGATGATGACGGCCAAGGCTCGCGGGAAGAGCCGGATCGTCGTCTTCGACGCAGACGAGAGCGAGCGACCCGGTTCCGCAGTGGCCCGGAGTGAGGACCTGCGGTCGATCTCGCACCTCAAGATGCTGCACGGCGTCTCGAGCAAGCTCAGCCGTCTCCTCGAGATCGAGGAGATCGCGGCGACGATCGCCGACGAGCTCCACCAGCTGATCGACTACCACAACTGCCGCGTCTACCTGCGCGACGGGGACGACCTCACACCGGTCGCATTCCGCGGCGCACTCACGGACACGACGGGCTCGGTGCTCGACGTTCTCGCGATCAAGGTCGGAGTCGGGGTCACCGGGCACGTGGCGGCAACGGGTGCCCCGTTCCTCACCGGCGATGCGGCGAACTGCGGCATCGGGCACCACATCGAGGGCACAGCCCGGATCGAGGAGTCGCTCCTCGCCGTCCCGCTCCGGTACGGCGCCAACGTCGTCGGCGTGCTCGTGCTGTCGAAGCTCGGGATCGACCAGTTCGACAGCGATGACCTCCGCTTTCTCGAGGTGCTCGCAGGGCATGCCTCGGTTGCCTTCGCGAACGCACGCCTCTACGAAGCGGAGCGGCGCGAGGCGCATTCGGCGAAGGCGCTGCTCGAGCTCTCGCGCGAGCTCTCGGCCTGCACCGAGCTCGACGCGGTCGCCGAGCGGGTCGTGCGGGGTGCGGTTCGGATTCTCGAGGTTCCGAGGGCCTCGCTCTGGCTCCCGCTCGAGGATGACGCGGGGCTCGAGTGTCTCAGCCGGTGGCCCGACGACGACGATCCGGCGTACGCCCACCCCGGCGATCGGCTGCCGTCGCGAGCCCTCCAGCTGCTGGCGGACAAGACCGATCCGTTCCTGATCCGCAGCGAGGATCACCTCGAGACGGTCGGCCCGGACTTCAAGCGGACGCTCGCCGCCGTGTATGCCCTGGCGCCGTTTCCGATCGACGGAAGCCACGGCGGGCTCAGCCTCACCCTGTCCCCGGGCGAGACGCTCGACGGACGGCGGCTGGACCTGCTCGCGGGCATCGCCGCGCAGGCGAAGCTGGCCCTGACCAATGCGCGCTCCTTCGAGAGCCTCGAGCGCACGTTCCTCTCGACGGTCGAAGCCCTCGCCAACGCGCTCGAGGCGAAGGACGAGTACACCTCGTCGCACGCGCGCTGGATCAGGGACATGGCCGTCAACGTCGGCAGGGAGCTCGGCCTCGACGGGGCGACCCTCAAGCGCGTCGAGCTCGGCGCGCTGTTCCACGACATCGGGAAGATCGGGATCCCGCTCGAGATCCTGACCAAGCCCGGCCCGCTGACCGCCGAGGAAAGGGCGCTGATCGAGACGCACCCCGAGCTGGGAGAGCGGATCCTCGCGCCGATCGAGCAGCTCGAGCACGTGCGTCCGATCGTCCGCGCCTGCCACGAGCGCTACGACGGAGACGGGTACCCGGACGGCCTGCGTGGTGACGAGATCCCGCTCGAGGCCCGGATCATCTTCGTGTGCGATGCGTTCCACGCGATGACGACGACCCGGCCGTACCGCGAGGCACTCCCGGTCGCCGAGGCACGTCGCCGCCTGCTCGAAGGTGCCGGGTCCCAGTTCGATCCCGCGATCGTCGAGGTCTGCCTCCGCGTTCTCCTCGCGCCGGGCGACAGTTCCGCCGCAAGCCTCTAGGCCTTCGGGCGTTCGGGGCGCTCAGGCGACGCGGCGGAGCAGCAGCAGCGAGCGGCCCTCCACCTCGACCTCGGCGCGCACCGGCACCTCCCACGCACCCGGCTCGAGCCCGGGGTCGGCGGTCGAGAGCTCGAGCGCCCAGCGGCGGCCGAAGCGCACCGGCGGCAGCCTGAAGGTCAGCGGGTCCCGCCAGGCGTTGAAGATGACGAGGAACGAGTCGTCGACGACGGGCTCGCCCTCACGGGTCTCGGCCATGATCTCGGCACCGTTCAGAAACGCGCCGATCGCGGATGCGTCGCCCCGATCCCAGTCCTTGCGCGTCATCGCTCGTCCGTCGGGCCGGAACCACCAGATGTCGGGTGCGCCCGAGTCCTGCTGCTCGAGCCCCGTCAGGAACGTCGGCCGCCGGAAGATCGGGTGGTCGCGCCGCAGCGCGATGAGCCGGCGCGTGAAGGCGTGCAGCGTCCGGGCCCGCTCGTCGAGCTCCCAGTCGATCCAGCTGATCTCGTTGTCCTGGCAGTAGGCGTTGTTGTTGCCGCCCTGCGTGCGCATGAGCTCGTCGCCGGCCATCAGCATCGGCACGCCGTGGGAGAGCATCAGCGTGGTGAGGAAGTTGCGGATCTGCCGCTCGCGGAGCTCGTTGACGGCGGGATCGTCCGTCTCCCCCTCGACGCCGGAGTTCCACGACCGGTTGTCGGGGGTGCCGTCCTGGTTGTCCTCGAGATTCGCCTCGTTGTGGCGCTCGTTGTAGGAGACGAGGTCGCGCAGCGTGAAGCCGTCGTGGCAGGTGATGTAGTTGATCGACGCGAACGGGCGCCGGCCGTCGGACTGGTACAGGTCGCTCGAGCCCGTGAACCGCTGCGCGAAGGCGGCGACGGCGGTCTGGCCGCGCCAGAAGTCGCGCATCGTGTCGCGGTACATCCCGTTCCACTCGGTCCAGAGGACGGGGAAGTTGCCGACCTGGTAGCCGCCCTCGCCGACGTCCCACGGCTCGGCGATCAGCTTCACCTGGGAGAGCACCGGATCCTGGTGGATGATGTCGAAGAACGCCGACAGCCGGTCGACGTCGTGGAACTCGCGCGCGAGCGCCGAGGCGAGGTCGAACCGGAACCCGTCGACGTGGCAGTCGAGGACGAAGTAGCGCAGCGAGTCCATGATCAGCCGCAGCACCGAGGGGTTCACCGGGTTGAGCGAGTTGCCGGTGCCCGTGAAGTCCTTGTAGTAGCGGGGATCGTCGGGCATCGTCCGGTAGTAGGCGAAGTTGTCGACGCCCTTGAACGACAGCGTCGGGCCGAGGTGGTTGCCCTCGGCGGTGTGGTTGTAGACCACGTCGAGGATCACCTCGATCCCGGCCCGGTGCAGCGCCTTGACGAGGCCCTTGAACTCGCGCACCTGCTCGCCGTGGGTGCCGGTCGCTGCGTAGCCCGGCGTGCGGGGCGAGGAAGCCGATCGTCGAGTAGCCCCAGTAGTTCGTCAGTCCCCGTTCCTGGAGGAAGTGCTCGTCGGCGATGTGATGGATCGGCAGCAGCTCGACGGCCGTCACGCCCGAGGTCGACGAGATGGCGCGATCGCGGCATCCGAGGCCAGCCCCGCGTAGGTGCCGCGCAGGTCCTCGCGCACCCCGGGCATCTGCTGCGTGAAGCCCTTCACGTGCAGCTCGTAGATGACCGTCGCGTCCCACGGACGCCGGAGCAGCTGGTCACCCTCCCAGTCGAACGAGGCGTCGATCACGACCGACTTGGGGATCGCCGCGGCGTCGTCGGACTCGTCCAGCACGAGGTCGTCGTCGCCCGCGTACGCGAGCGTCCGGCCACGATCCCAGAGCACCGGCCCCTCGATCGACTTCGCGTAGGGGTCGATCAGGAGCTTGTTGGGGTTGAAGCGGTGCCCCTCCTCGGGAGCCCAGGGCCCGTAGACGCGATAGCCGTAGCGCTGGCCGGGCCCGACGCCGGGCAGGTACCCGTGCCAGTTGTGTGCCGTGTGGCGCGGGAGCTCGACCCGGGTCTCGACGTCGTCGTCGTCGAACAGGCACAGCTCGACGCGCTCGGCGTTCTCCGACGTGATCGAGAAGTTGGTGCCGTTCCCGTCCCACGAAGGGCCGAGCGGAAACGGCTCTCCGGGCCAGGGTCGCATCGCGTGATGCTAGCGCCTACGCCGGCGGCTACCCGGCGGCTTCGGCCGAGCGCAGCCCGCGGAGCGCCCACACCGAGAAGACGATCGCGGCCACGAGCAGGAGGCCGAATCCGAGCGCCGACATGCGTCGGATCGCCCGCCAGGAAGCCGCGGCCCGACTCGAGCGCGTAGGTGACCGGGTTGAACCGGGCGAACGCGTGCAACGTCGTCCCGAGCAGCGCGAGCGGCACGTAGACCGGTGCGATGAAGAGGAGCAGGAACACGGGCATCTGCATCAGCGGCCCGGCCTGGATGGTGCGCAGCCGCATCGCGACCCCGGCTGCCCAGAGGAAGCCGCAGAGGTTCATGATCACGGCGAGCGTGTAGAGGCCGATGATGTCGACCGGCCCGCCGCCGACCTGCATTCCGGCGACCAGGGCGATGATCGTCAGGAGCGTGGCCGTGATGCACCAGCGCAGGAGCGCCGCCATGCTGTAGCCGACGACGATCCCGATGCCGGTTCGGCGCCGCCAGCAGCAGCCGGCGCGCGAAGCCTCCCTCGAAGTCCCGGGCGACGCCGAACCCGGTGAAGACGCCGCCGAACGCGGCCGACTGGAGCAGCACGAACACGAACTGGAACGCGGTGTAGCCGTTCGGATAGTCGAAGCCGGGCGTGTTCTGCACCTGCGACAGGCCGCCGGCGAAGGCGATGAAGAAGAGGAGCGGGAACATCAGCGACGGGATCACGAGCGACGGCGTCGTGATCACGTTCTTGAGGGTGCGCCAGGCGACGCCGGATGCAACGGGCCAGATGTTCACGATCGGTCGAGCCGCCTTCCCATCTCGCGGCTCGCGACGATGACCGCGACGATCGCGAGCACGATCGCGATGCTGAACCCGAGCGCGAGGGCTCGCGCGTCCCAGCCGGTGATGATCAGGCTCCGCACGCACTCGATCAGATACGAGATCGGGTTGATCGAGGCGAGGAACTGGAACCAGCCGACGGCGATCAGGTTGCGCGGGGTGTTCATCGAGGAGATGAACAGGAAGACGAAGAGGAGCGGGAAGAGGCCCTGGATCGCCTCGCCCGAGCCGGTGCGGAGCGCGAGCCACGACCCGATCGAGCCGAAGCCGACCGCGACGATCGCCGCGTAGACGAGGAGCAAGGCGATCCCCGCCGCGCCGGCGGCGAAGTGAACGCCGAGCAGCAGCCCGCACGTGATGTAGAAGACCGCCTGGAGCACGCCGAGCACGACGATCCCCGCGAGCTGGCCGGCGAGGAGCGCCTCACCACGGACGGGAGTCAACGAGAGCCGGGCGAAGAACCCGGTCTGGATGTCGCGGGCGAGGTCGGTGCCGGCGTTCATCGTCGAGAACAGCGCCCCCTGGATGAACGGCACGGCGAGCGCGAATGCGAGGAACGAGTCGGTCGGGAATCCCGGCAGCTCGGTCGAGGCGTGGAGGCCGCCTGAGTTCAGCAGCATCAGCGCGACCGGGAAGAGCAGCGGCGGGATCGCGCTCGCCGGCTGCCGGGCGGTGCGCATGATCGACCGTTGCGCCAGAGCACCGACCTGCGTCGGCAGGGCGCTCATCCGGATGCCGCCCCGTTCTCGCCCGTGGCGGCGCCCTCGAGCGTCCGCCCGGTCTTGGCGAGGAACACGTCGTCGAGCGTCGGCGCGCGCAGCTCGACGTCGGCGGCGACGATGCCGCTCGCGTCCATCGCGCGGATCACGTCGGCCATGCCGAGGCCGTCGCCGAGCCGCACGGCGAGGTCGCGCTCGCCGCCGAGCTTCTCGCCGAACCGGCCGAGCAGCTCCTGGATCTGCGCCCGGTCTTCCTCCTGGCGCGGGATCACGTGGATGCTGGCGCGGCCGATCTCGGCCTTCAGCGCGGCCGGAGTGCCCTCGGCGACGATCTTGCCGTGGTCGATGATCCCGACCCGGTCGGCGAGCACGTCCGCCTCCTCGAGGTACTGCGTCGTCAGGAAGACGGTCACCTTGTCCTCGCGGGCGAGCCGCGCGACCTCCTCCCAGAGGGCGGTGCGGCTCTGCGGGTCGAGCCCCGTCGTCGGCTCGTCGAGGAAGAGGATGCTGGGCCGATGCACGAGCGCGAGCGCCAGGTCGAGGCGCCGCTTCATGCCGCCGGAGTAGCCGCCCACCTTGCGGTCGGCCGCCTCGGTGAGGCCGACCCGGTCGAGCAGCTCGTTCTGGCGCCCCTTGCGCTCGGCCCGCGGGATCGCCTGCAGCATCGTCTGCAGCCGCAGGTGGTCGCGGCCGGTGAGGAGCGGATCGAGGGCAGCCTCCTGCAGCGCCGCCCCGATCACGGAGCGCACCTTCGGCCCCTCGGTGCGCACGTCGTAGCCGCCGACGAGCGCCGTGCCGTCGGTCGGCGGCAGCAGCGTGGTCAGCATCAGGACCGTGGTCGACTTGCCGGCACCGTTCGGCCCGAGGAACCCGTAGATCTCCCCGGGCGCGACGTGGAGGTCGATCCCGTCGACGGCGCGAGGCCCCTTCTTGAACTGCCGCACGAGCTTCTCGACGACGATGCTGTTGTCGCGGGTCATCGGTTCAGACTACTGACGGAGTGTGTCCAGCCTGGCCCGGTACTCGGAGGCGTCGATCTCGCCCCGGGCGAAGCGGTCGGCCAGGATCTCCTGCGGCCCCCGGCCGGCGCCGACCCGCGGCCCGCACCACCTGCCACCTCGCCGGGCGACCAGGCGGATCACGGTGGCGATCACCACGATCCAGAGCAGGATCCAGAGAGGTGCGAGCCACGGCCACCCACCCCAGGTCTCGTGCATCAACGGCATTGCGCTCATGTCGACTTCCTTTCGGTTCGAATTGTTCGTCTGCGCATTATTAGCACACGAATAATTAGATGGGAAGCGATTCGCGATACGATGCCGGGCATGCGTCCCACCACGACCCCGCTCGGGCTTCGGCTCTTCCAGACGTCCAAGGCGGTTCGCCGTGCCTTCGACAGCGCGCTCGCCGAGGCCGGCGGCTCGATTCCGACCTGGCTCGTGCTCACGAACCTGAAAGCGGCCGCCTGGCGCACCCAGCACGACCTCGCCGGCGCCGTCGGGATCGAGGGCCCGACTCTGACGCGCCACCTCGACGGGCTCGAGCAGCGCGGGCTCGTCCACCGGCGGCAGGACCCTGCGAACCGTCGCGCCGTCCTCGTCGAGCTGACCGACGAGGGCCACGCGGCCCACGCCCGCCTGCTCGAGGTCGTGATCGGGTTCGATCGCCGGCTGCGGCGCGGGCTCTCGGCGGAGGAGGTTGCTCAGCTCGGGGCGCTGCTCGACCGGCTCGCCGCGAACGTCGCGCTCGAGACGGCGAACGCTCGGCCGCGAACGCCAGCAGCAGCTCGTGCCGAAGCCGGTCGCTCTACTCCGGCACCAAGCCAGATGGTGGCGAGCGGCGGCAGCGTCACGAGCGCCGAGAACGGCTGCCCGTGCAGCGGCGATGCCTCTGCGGTGACACCGAGGCCGTTGCCGACGTCGGAGCCGGCGTAGAAGCGCGAGTCGGTGTTGATCGCCTCGCGCCAGCGACCGCCGGCCGGGAGCGGCAGCCGCCAGCCCTCGCGCACGATCGGCGAGAAGTTGACGACGCAGACGACCGGGCCGCCCTCCGTCCCGAAGCGGGCGAACGCGATCACGTTCTCGTCCCGCGCGTCGCCGACGAGCCACGCGAACCCTTCCGGCCGGAAGTCGATCTGCCACAGCGCCGGCTGCGCGCGGTAGGTGGCGTTGAGGTCGCGGATCACGGCGCTCACCCCGGCGTGATCGGGGTCGTCGAGCAGCGGCCAGTCGAGCGAGCGGCCCTCCGACCACTCGCCCCACTCGGCGAGCTCGCCGCCCATGAAGAGCAGCTGCTTGCCCGGGTGCGCCCACATCAGCCCGTAGAGCGCCCGCAGCGTTGCGAGCTTCTGCCAGCGGTCGCCCGGGAGCTTCGAGAGCAGCGAGCGCTTGCCGTGCACGACCTCGTCGTGGGAGAGCGGCAGGACGAAGTTCTCGTCCCACGCGTAGACGAGCGAGAAGGTCAGCTCGTCGTGGTGGAACTGGCGATGCACCGGCTCGTGCTCGACGTAGGTGAGCGTGTCGTTCATCCAGCCCATGTTCCACTTGAACGTGAACCCGAGCCCGCCCATCGAGGTCGGCCGCGACACGCCCGGCCAGGCCGTCGACTCCTCCGCGATCACCGCCACGCCGGGCTCGCGGGCGTGCAGCACCTCGTTCAGCTCGCGGAGGAACGCAACCGCCTCGAGGTTCTCGCGGCCGCCCTGCTCGTTCGAGACCCACTGGCCCGGGTCGCGCGAGTAGTCGAGGTAGAGCATCGAGGCGACGGCGTCGACGCGCAGCCCGTCGGCGTGGAACTCGCGCACCCAGTAGAGCGCGTTCGCGAGCAGGAAGTTCCGCACCTCGTGGCGCGAGAGGTTGAAGATCAGCGTGCCCCAGTCGGGATGCGCGCCGCGGCGCGGGTCGTCGTGCTCGTAGAGAGCGGTGCCGTCGAAGCGCGCGAGCGCCCACTCGTCGCGAGGGAAGTGCGCGGGCACCCAGTCGAGCAGCACGCCGATCCCGGCGCCGTGGAACGCGTCGACGAGCGCGCGGAAGTCGTCGGGCGTGCCGAAGGTCGACTGCGGCGCGAAGTAGCCGCTCACCTGATAGCCCCACGACGGCGCGTACGGGTGCTGCATGATCGGCATCAGCTCGACGTGCGTGAACCCGAGCGAGGCCACGTAGGGGACGAGCTCCGCCGCGAGCTCGCGCCACGAGAGACCCTGGCGCCACGAGCCCGCGTGCACCTCGTAGATCGAGACCGGCTGCGTCAGCGGATCGGCCGCGCGCCGCTGCTCGAGCCAGGCATCGTCCGACCAGGCGTAGCGGCTCCGGAAGACGACCGAGCCGTTCTCCGGCGGCACCTCGGCGAAGGCGGCGTAGGGGTCAGCCTTCATCCGCGTGATCCCGTCGACGCCGGTGACGGCGAGCTTGTAGCGCTGCCCCTCGACCGCGTTGGCGGCGACGCCCTCCCAGATCCCGGACGACTCGACCGGCCGCAACGCGTCGGCGCCCTCGCTCCAGAAGTTCCAGTCGCCGACGACCGAGATCGCGGTCGCGTTCGGCGCCCAGACCGCGAACCGCACGCCGCCACCGTCGACGACAGTGGGCGCCGAGCCGCTCGTAGAGCCGCTCGTGGCGGCCCTCGCCGGCCAGGTAGAGGTCGACCTCGCCGAGACCGCTCATGGTGCCTCGTCACCGACGACGATCACATGCGCGCCGCCGGGCGGGAGCCCGACGTAGTTCCTGCCGGTGCGCCACCGGTAGCTCTCGTCGGCGAGCAGGTCGACGGCCGTGAAGCTGTCCGGCAGTCCGAGCTCCGGCGGGAGGATGCACAGCCCTTCCTGAGGGGCCGCCGGATCGAGGTTGACGACCGTGATCACGACATCCTCGCCGTCCCGCTTGGCATACGCAATCAGATCGTCGCTGTGGGTTTCGAGCCAGGCCAGGCTCTCGAAGCGCTGCAGCGCAGGATGCGCCCGCCGGATCTCGTTCACGCGCCGGATCAGCGGCAGCAGCGGCCCGGCGAGGCTGCGCTTCTTCAGCTGATACTTCTCCGAGTCGAGGTACTCCTCGCTCCCCTCGCGCACCGGCACGTTCTCACACGCCTCGTAGCCCGAGTAGATCCCGTAGCTCGGCGAGAGCGTCGCCGCGAGGACGAGTCGTGCCTCGAACGCCGGCCGGCCGCCGTGCTGGAGGTACTCGTTGAGGATGTCGGGTGTGTTCGGCCACATGTTGGGGCGGTAGAACGCCGACCACGACCGCGCCTGCTCGACGAACTCGACGAGGTCGGCCTTCGTGTTCTTCCACGCGAAGTAGGTGTACGACTGCGAGAACCCGATCTTGGCGAGCGTCGTCATCGGCGCCGGGCGCGTGAACGCCTCGGCCAGGAAGATCGCCTCCGGGTAGACGGCACGAACCTCGGCGATCAGCCACTCCCAGAACGGCATCGGCTTCGTGTGGGGGTTGTCGACCCGGAAGGCGAGGATGCCGCGGGCGCACCAGCCGAGGACGACGTCCTTGAGCGCATTCCAGAGCGCCTCGCGCTCGGACGTCTCCCAGTCGACGTTGTGGATGTCCTGGTAGCGCTTCGGCGGGTTCTCGGCGTACTTGAGCGTGCCGTCGGGCCGGCGGTGGAACCACTCCGGGTGCTCGCGTGAGCCACGGGTGGTCGGGCGAGGTCTGGATCGCGAAGTCGAGCGCCAGCTCGATGCCCGCCTCGCGCGCGGCCGCCACCATCGCGTCGAAGTCGGCGTCGCTGCCGAGGTCGGGATCGAGCGCGTCGTGGCCGCCCGCCGCACCGCCGATCGCCCACGGGCTCCCGGGATCGCCCTTGCGGGCGCGCTCGGTGTTGTTGCGGCCCTTGCGATGCGTCTCGCCGATCGGGTGCACGGGTGGCAGGTAGACGATGTCGAAGCCCAGCGCGGCGAGGTCGGGCAGCACCGCGGCAACGCCACGGAAGCCACCCCACGAGCGCGGGAACAGCTCGTACCAGGAGCCGAAGCGCGCCCGCTCGCGGTCGACGTCGATGCGGAGCGCGGCGCTCTTGACCGCGCTCTTGCGCTTGCGGTGCGAGAGCGCCTGCGCCGCGAACCGCCACTCGTCCACCGTGCCGTCGCCGAAGAGCGCCCGACCCTCGGACAGCTCGCCGCTCAGGTCGACCTGGCCGGCCGCCACCTTGCGATCGTGCTCGTCGAGCCAGCTCGCGTACGGATCGACCCAGGCCTGGATCCGGAGCTCCCAGGGGCCGAGCGCGTCCGGAGCGATCCCGGCCTCGAAGTAGTCGTTCCCCAGCGGCTCGAGCGGCGCCTCGCGCCACCGTCGCGTTCCGACGGGCCGGAAGCGCACGACGCCTTCGAGCTTGTCGTAGCCGTCGCGGAAGATCGTGGCGCTCACCGTGACCGTGTCGCCGAGGCACGCCTTGACGGGAAAACGGCCGCAGTCGACCTGCGGCTGGACGTGCTGGATCTGGATTCGCTCCGGCTCCACCCCCGACAAGGTAAACAGTCTGACGATGTGGCTCTCCCGTTCCGTCGGCATCAACCTCCACCCGACCTCGCTGCCGGGAGGCAGGCTCGGGCCCGAGGCGTACGCTTTCGTCGACTGGCTCGCCGCCGCGGGAGCGCGCTTCTGGCAGGTGCTGCCGCTCAATCCACCCGACAGATTCGGCTCTCCGTATGCCTCCGTGTCGGCGTTCGCGAACTGGCCCGGCCTGCTCGCCGACCCGGACGCCGTCGTCGAGCCGTCCGAGATCCGTCGATTCGAGCGGCAGCAGGCGTACTGGATCGGCGACTGGGTCGCGTTCGCGGGAGGCGACGCGCTCGCCGACCAGGTGCGGTTCCAGCGCGAGTGGTCGGCCCTGCGCGCGTACGCCTCCGAGCGCGGCGTGCGCCTGATCGGCGACGTGCCGATCTACGTCGCGGCGGGCAGCTGCGACCACGCGGCGCACCCGGAGCTCTTCCTCCCCGACGGCTACGTCGCAGGCGCACCGCCCGATCCGCTCAACGAGCTCGGGCAGAAGTGGGGCAATCCGCTCTACGACTGGGATGCGCTTTCGCGCGAGGACTACCGCTGGTGGACCGAGCGCCTGCGCCGGATGCTCGGCCTCTTCGACGCGTTCAGGATCGATCACTTCCGAGGCTTCGTCGACTATTGGGCTGTGCCGACGAGAGAGACGGCCCGCGAGGGCCACTGGTCGCGCGGCCCCGGGGCGGCTCTCTTCCTCGCGGCCGAGCGCGAGCTCGGCCCGCTGCCGGTGATCGTCGAGGACCTCGGGCTGATCACGCCCGACGTTCCCGCGCTGCGCGACGCGCTCGGCTTCCCGGGCATGGCGATCCTGCTCTGGGCCTTCGAAGGGCCGGAGGACAACCCGCACCGGCTCGAGAACCACCGCGTGCATCAGGTCGTCTGCACCTCGACCCACGACACCGACACGCTCGCCGGGACGTTCCCGGGCGAGCCGGTGTGGCCGCTCGTCGAGCTGGCGCTGTCGTCGCGGGCGGCGCTCGGGATGGTGCCCGCCCAGGACGTGCTCGAGCTCGGCTCGGAGTCGCGCATGAACCGGCCCGGCGAGATCGGCGGCAACTGGAGCTGGCGGCTCGAGCAGGGCCAGCTCGGTCCGGCGGAGGCGGCCCGGCTGCGGTCGGCGGCGGAGGAATCGGCCCGTGCGTGACGACTTCCGCCGGCTCGCGCACGCCGGCCTCACGTTCAACGCGCCGCTCTCCGAGGAGCGCGCGACGTGCCCTCGTCTCGGCGCTGCCGATCTCGCCCGGCCACCACGTGCTCGATCTCGGCTGCGGCTGGGGCGAGCTGCTCCTGCGGATCCTCGCCGCACACCCGGCGACGACGGGCACCGGCGTCGACACCGACAGGGAGGCGCTCGACCGTGGCGTGCGGGCGGCGACGCGGCGCGGCCTGCACGGGCGGGTCGAGTTCGTCGAGGCGCCCGCCGAGACCTTCGTCGACGTCGCCGACATCGTCGTCTGCGGTCGCCTCCTCGCACGCGTTCGGGGGCACCGGCGACGCGCTCCACTGGCTGCGGCAGAGCGTGACGCCCGGCGGCCGCGTGCTCTTCGGTGACGGCTTCTGGGCGGCCGAGCCGTCGGCCGCGGCGCTCGCGACGATCGGTGCGTTGCCCCGGCTCGAGGAGCTCCACGCGGCCGCGGCCGCGGCGGGCTTCCGGATCGAGCGCGACGAGGTCTCCGACCTCGCCGAGTGGGACGCGTTCGAAGCGGGTTGGCGGTCGGGCCTCGAGGTGTCGACCGACGCGGAGGCGGTGGCGTTCGCGGCCGAGCGCCGGCGCGAGTACGAGGAGGGCTACCGCGAGGCGATCGGCTTCGCCTGGCTCGTGCTCGCGCCGCGGTGAGAGGCCGTCGGGCTCTACTCCACGGGCTCGACCGGCAACTTGGCCGCCACCACCTTCCGCCCGTCGCGCTCGTAGGCGACGTCGACGGAGTCGTTCTGGCGGTACGAGCCGGCGATGCCGAGCGTGATCGAGGCCCAGCGGATCAGCCCGAGCTTCCCTTCCTCCTTCATCGGCCGCTCGAACAGGAGGTTGCCGTCGCGCACGACGTAGTCGGCGCCCTCGCGCTGGAGCACCCCGTTCACGAACACCTCGAACGGCCGCACGACGTCGGCCGGGAGGCGGACGCGCGTTTGCTGCGAGCTTTGCTGTGAGGTCGCCTCGCTCATCCCCCTAGAATGACATCTCCGTGCCCGACGACCGCGCAACCACCAGGAGCCAGCGATGAGCAGCACCACCCAATCCGCCCCTTCGTGGCAGCACGGCAAGGTCGCCGGGTGGATCGTCTCCGTCGATCACAAGCGGATCGGGGCGCTCTACCTGGGCTGGGCAGGCGTGTTCTTCGTCATCGCCGCGATCCTGACGGTGCTGATGCGGCTGCAGATGACGCGGCCGAACGCGTCGATCCTCGGCGACAGCACCTACAAGGGCGTGCTGACGATGCACGGCACGCTGCTCGTCTTCTTCGTCCTCGTGCCGGTGGTGATCGGGCTCGCGACGTACCTCGTGCCGCTCATGATCGGAGCCAACCGGATCGCGTTGCCCGGCCTCGCAGCAGCGGCGCTCTGGCTCTTCGCCTTCGCCGGGATCGCGGTCGTCCTGTCGGCGTTCGCGTCCGGCGGCTCGTCGAAGGACGGCTGGACCGGGTACCCGCCCGGCACGCTGACGCAGGAGGGCAACGGCGTCCGCCTCTGGCTGATGGGCCTGTTCCTGCTCGCGCTCTCGGTCGCCGCCTCTGCGGTCAATCTCGCTGCGACGATCCGCTCGCTCCGCGCCGAGGGGATGGACTGGGACAAGACGCCGCTGTTCGCCTGGTCGGTGTACGTGTGGTCGGTGGTGACGATCGTGCTCGCGCCGCTCGCCGCGATCGGGCTCGGCCTGATCCTGCTCGAGCGCCGGTTCAACGGCTCGTTCGACTTCTTCCTCACCGGCGACCAGACCGTGAAGCCGTGGCTGATCTGGCTGTTCGGGCAGTCGTTCGCCTACGCCGCGCTCGTGCCGGTCGTCGGGATCCTGGCGGAGATCGTGGCGGTGTTCGCCGGCCGCGCGATCGCGAGCGCGCGGACGCTGGCGCAGGCGCTCGTGGGAATCGGCGGCCTCACGCTCGTCCTCGTGCTCTACCACGCCTACGCCGGCGGCATCGGCAAGAAGCCGAGCGTCGTGCTTGCTGATCCTCGCCGTGATCGCGACGATCCCCTCGGTCGTCGCGCTCGTGCTGCTCAAGAAGACGCTCTGGCAGGCCCGCGGCGGCATCCGCTGGACGGCGCCGTTGCTGTTCGCCGGCGGCGCCATCGTCCTGTTCGCGATCGGCCTCCTCTCCGCGCTCGCGCTCGCGATCTTCGGGAACAACCGCGACTGGCGCGGGACCGCGTTCGGCGTCGCCCACGCCCACTACCTGATCTGGGGCACGGCGCTGCTGGCGCTGCTCGGCGGGCTCGTCTACTGGTGGCCCAAGGTCTTCGGCAGGCTGCTCGGGACCCGGCTCACGGCGTGGTCGGCGTGGCTGCTCTTCATCGGCTTCAACTGCACGTTCTTCGTCCAGTTCCTGCTCGGCGACAAGGGCCAGCCGGAAGGAGCGTCGAGCTTCACGCGAGCACGGCAGCATCTCGGCCTACAACATGATCTCGACGATCGGAGCGGCCGTGACGGCGCTCGGCGTGCTGGCCTTCCTGCTCGCGGTTGCCCGGGCGCACAGCGGCAAGCGCGCGGGCAACGACCCGTGGCTCGGCGACACGCTCGAGTGGTACACGACCTCGCCGCCGCCGCCGCACAACTTCGACTCCGTGCCGCGCGATCACGAGCGCACGCCCGCTCGCCGACCTGCGCCGCACGCTCCAGGAGCGCAATGCTCTCTAGTGCCCGCAGCGACGGCGTCGCGCCGGGGCCGTTCCTCCGCGGCACGATCGTCACCGCCGCCCTCGCGACGGGGGTCGTCGTCGCGAGCGCCACGATCGACTCCGGCCGGGGTCACTGGGCTGCGGCCCTCGTCGCGCTGCCGCTCCTCGTCGCGGCGGTGATCATCGCGCGGATCGCGTACCCGCGCCTGCTCGCGGCCACCGCGACCGCGCTCGGGCTCATGCTCGCGGCGATCGCCTCCGGCGGGCTGATCGCCCTCGTCGACGACGCAACCTGGACGGTGGCGCTCCACGTCGCGGCCGCCGGCGCCTCGCTCGCCGCGTCGCTCGTCGCGCTCGTCCTCTCCTTCCGCGGCGACTCGGTGCCGTTCGGCCCCTGGCGCGACTACATCACGCTGACGAAGCCGCGGATCATGTCGCTGCTGCTCATCACCGGCGCGGCGGGCATGTTCGTCGGCGCCGAGGGCTGGCCCGGCGGCTGGCTCCTGCTGACGACGATGGCCGGCCTCGCGCTCGCCTGCGGCGGCTCGAGCGCGCTGAACCACGTGATGGACGCCGACATCGACAAGCTGATGGGCGAGCGCACCGCCGCCCGCCCCGTTGCCTCGGGCCGCGTTGCAGCGCCGCGGGCGCTCGAGTTCGGCGTCGTCCTGATGGCCCTCTCGTTCGCCTTGCTCGCGACGACGGTGAACGTGCTCACCGCGGCGCTGGCGCTGGTCGGCGGGCTGTTCTACGTCGTCGTCTACACCGGCTACCTCAAGCGGTCGACCGACCAGAACATCGTCATCGGCGGGGCCGCCGGCGCCGTGCCGCCACTCGTCGGCTTCGCCGCCGCGAGCGGGAACCTCACCCTGCCGGCGCTCTGGCTCTTCCTGATCGTCTTCCTCTGGACGCCGCCGCACTTCTGGGCGCTCGCGCTGATGATCAAGGAGCACTACGCCGCGGCAAGCATCCCGATGCTGCCCGGCACGAAGGGCGACCGCGAGACGACGCGGCAGATCCTGCTCTACTCGATCGTGATGGTCGCGTTCACCGTCGCGGTCGGCTGGTGGCTCGGCCCGGTCTACACCGCCGCCGCCGTGCTCCTCGGCGCGTACTTCCTCCTCCTCGCCTGGCAGCTTCGGCGCGACACCTCCCGCCGCCGCGCGTTCATGCTGTTCCACTACTCGCTCGCGTACCTGGCGCTGCTCTTCGTCGCGGCCGCGATCGATCCGCTGCTCGTCTAGTCCGCGTCGGCAGGCCCTGGGGTATCCCCCGATGGAGGGAGAGCGCGCGCGGTGGCGATGCCGACATAGGACCCATGCGATACGCCCGCCTCGCCCTCATCGCAGCGTGCGCCGCCACGCTGCTTTCCGGTTCCGCCCTCGCCCAGGGAGAGGCGTCTCTCTCTGCACCTCAGGGCCTGAAGCCGTTCCTCCTCCGCGCCGACGAAGCCCCCAGCCACGTCTTTCCACGAACCCCCTCATTTTCGTGGGTGCCGGTGCGCGGCGCCACACGTTACGAGTTCCAGCTCGCGAAGTCTCCGGCATTCGAAGACAGCTCGATGCTGTACGCGACATCCCTCAAGTCGCCGGCGGTCACGATTCCCATGGCCCTTCCGTGGATGAGCGGCAATCCTTACGCCGCCTACGCTCGGGTCCGCGCGCGGACGGCGAGTGGCGTCACGCGATGGACGACGCCGTTCGGCTTCAACGTTGCCTGGGACTCCCTTCCCACGGCGATTCTCCCGTCGCAGCCTGGTCTGGCGCGGTGGACCGCGGTGCCGGGCGCCACGAGCTACCACGTGTGGTTCACGGATATCGGCAAGGTCGTCGCAACGAGGACGAACGCAGTCGACGAGCGAGAGTTCTACGCCTTCCACCGCGTGCCGGCCTTCACGGGGTCCATTCACTGGCGTGTTCGCGCCGTCCGGACGATGTACGGCACGATCCCTTCGAGTCTCCCCCGGGTGACGTACGGCCCGTGGAGCAAGGTGAACACGTCGACGAACCCGGCCGTCGGCTCGGGGCCGCTGAAGCTCGTGTCTGCGATCTCGGATGATGGTTCCGAGAGCACGACCACCGCTGCACACGTTCATCGACTGACGCCGGCCTTCACGTTCTCAGGCGACCAGGTGGGTGGTTCCTCGTACACCCTGTTCCGCGTCTACGTCTTCAGCGACAGCCAGTGCGTCAACGTGATCTATCGCGGTGCCATCACCGGAAGTCCCAGCTACGCCCCGCGCACCACCGGCCCGCTCGCACTGCCGGTGTCGGCGCAGGACCTGCTGGATGCCGCCGCGACGTACCTTCCCGACGGCCAGGAAGGCAAGACGTTCATGGCGGACACGGCAAGCGTCCAGACGACGGAGAGCGACAAGGCGGCTGCCGCGGCCACATCCGGCTCGACGAAGTCAGGGTCCTCCACGACCGCTGACCCCGGCGCGACACCCGATCTCAACCTGCCGTCGCTTCCGGCGCTGACCGGTGCACCGGTGGATCTCTGGGACAGCGGCTGGCCGCATGGTCGCTTCTACTGGACGGTCGTTCCCGTCATCGCAACGCTTGCCAGCACCAAGTCGACGATCTTGATGGGCGGAGGGGCGCAGGGCTCCTCGACGATCACGGTCGCATCGATCTCGGGCATCTCCAAGGGTTCGACGCTCACCATCGGCTCTGGAGCAACATCCGAGTTGGCTCTCGTCGACTCCATCTCGGGAACCACGGTGACGCTCAGCTCGCCCTTGAACCGCAGCCACAGCAGCGGCGAGAAGGTGTCGCAGGGAACACAGGTCGAGTATCGCGACGCCGAGCTTCCCCAGGATGCGTGCGCCAACGGGCGAGTGATGGCCTTCGGGAAGCAGAGCGCCCCGGTCGTCGCCGGTGGATCGACAGCGTTCGCCTCGGGTCTGTCGCCGCAGGGTCGGCTCGTCGCCTCCGCCGGTCACGGCACCTCATTCTTCGGAGCGCCGCTCGTCGCCTGGAAGCCCGCACTCGGTGCGGACGGCTACCAGGTCGAGTGGTCGAAGAAGTCGTATCCCTGGAAGTCGGCCGGTTCGTTGACGACCCAGTCGACGTCGGCCCTCCTGCCGCTCAAGGCCGGCCGCTGGTTCTATCGTGTGCGCGGATTCAACGCTCTCTTGCCCGGTTCCGCCAAGGCGATGTCGTGGTCGACGGCGCAGAAGCTGACGCTCGCACGACCCGTATTTCGCGTCGTCCGACCCTCTAACTAGCGAGGAGATAAGGTCGGGGCTCGATGAGCCCCGACCTCGCCCTCGCCCTCTCGTTCGCAGACGCGGCCGATGCGATCTCGCTCGGCCGCTTTCGCGCGAGCGACCTGCTCGTCGAGACGAAGCCCGACCGGACGCCGGTCACCGAGGCCGACCGCGCGGTCGAGGAGGCGATCCGGGAGCGCCTCGCGGTCGAGCGCCCCGACGACGGCATGCTCGGCGAGGAGTTCGGCGTCACCGGCAGTGGCAGCCGCCGCTGGATCGTCGACCCGATCGACGGCACCCGGAACTACTCGCGCGGGATCCCGATCTGGGCGACGCTGATCGCGCTCGAGGTGGACGGCGCGATCCAGCTCGGCGTCGTCTCGGCCCCCGCGCTCGGCCGGCGCTGGTGGGCCGAGCGGGGAGCGGGCGCGTTCGTCAACGGCGATCCGATCCACGTCTCCCGCGTCGCCGAGGTCGAGGACGCCGTGCTCTGCTTCTCGCTCGAGCGGCCGCTGCCGGCGATCGCGCACCGCTGCTGGCACCCGCGCGCGTACGGGGACTTCTGGGCGCACATGCTGGTCGCCGAGGGTGCCGTCGACGGCGCGATCGACGCGATCGGCGTCAAGGTCTGGGATCTCGCCGCGCTGCAGCCGATCGTCGAGGAGGCCGGCGGGCGCTTCAGCGACCAGGACGGCACCGCGCGCGTCGACGGCCTCTCGGCGATCTCGTCGAACGGGCTCCTGCACGAGGCGCTGCTCGAGGCGTCGAGCTCCTAGCCGCGCTCTAGGTGACGAGCGTGATCTTGTTGAGGCCGGTCGGCGCGTCGGGGTCGAGGCCGCGGGCGCGGGAGAGCGCGAGCGCGAAGAGCTGACCGGGGACGACCGAGAGCAGCGGCGAGAGCAACGCCGGCTCGGTCGGGGGAACCGGGAGCCGGTACGAGCTGACCGTCACCGCAGACGCGGCCGTGCCGCTCG
The DNA here is from genome assembly GCA_963751875.1 of uncultured Thermoleophilia bacterium. Taxonomy (GTDB): domain Bacteria; phylum Actinomycetota; class Thermoleophilia; order Gaiellales; family Gaiellaceae; genus Gaiella. The sequence continues at coordinate 94,996 of CAVVWG010000015.1, read as the reverse complement.
CGACGAGCGTCGCACCCATGGCGTGGATGCGCGCGGCGGCCTCCTGGACGGTGGCCAGCGTCCCGTCCGCCGAGGCGATCGCCCAGACGGGGAAGAAGGGATCGAGCGCGGCGACCGGCCCGTGGGCGAGGTCGGTGGCGGTGAGCGGCTCGGCCGCGATCCGGCAGGTCTCGAGCAGCTTCAGCGCGATCTCCCGCGCGGTCGCGAACTCCGTGCCGCGACCGATCACGAACATGCGGCCGGTGTAGGCGAACGGGAGGGCGAGGGAGCGCGTCGCCTCCTCGAACCCCGGCAGGGACTCCGACAGGAGCTGCGCGGCGTTGCGGATCCCGGCCTCGATCTCCGCTCCACGGCCGGCAATGTGACCCGCGAGGAGCGCCAGGGCGCCGAGCGTGTTGACGTACGTCTTCGTCGCCGCCACGGCGAGCTCCGGCCCGGCGCCGAGCGCGATCGTCGCCTCGGCCGCGTTGGCGAGGTCGGAGGCGGCGTCGTTCGTGATCGCAACGGTGAACGCACCCGCCTTCCGGGCCCGCAGCAGGTACTCGACGACATCCGGCGTCTGGCCCGACTGCGACAGGCCGATCACCATCGAGCCCGAGAGGTCGATCGGCGTGTCGTAGTGCACGGTGAGCGTGATCGAGTCGCGCACCGCCGTCCAGCGCGGCAGCAGGCCGAACGCGTAGACGCCGTACGAGGCGGCGTTGTCGGAGGAGCCGTGGCCGACCATGCGAACGAGCTGGACGTTGCGGGCGACCGCGGTCGCTGCGATGCGCGCGATCTCCTCGTTGCGCCGCGAGCAGCCGCTCGAGCGCGGCCGGCTGCTCGAAGATCTCGGAGCGGAAGAGCGAGCCGGGGGCGAGGGCCTCAGCCTGCGACACGGGTCTCCCCTGCCACGAGGACGCGCTCGATCTCGAGGTTGTCGTCGAGCACCACCACGTCGGCCCTCCGGCCGATCCCGAGGCGGCCGAGATCGCCGAGGCCGAGGACTCCGGCGGGCACGAGCGACGCGGCCTCGGCGGCCCGCTCGAGCGGGACCCCGAGCTCGACGAGGTTCCGCAGCGCCTGGATCATCGTCAACGTGCTCCCCGCGAGGACCCCGTCACCCCGGCGGGCGATGCCGCCGTTGACGGCCAGGTCGACGCTGCCGAGCGGATAGTCGCCGTCACCGAGGCCGGCGGCGGCGATCGCATCGGTGACGAGCGCGAACCGGCCCGCCGCGACGCTCCACAGCAGCCGCACGACGTCACGGTCGAGGTGCACGCCGTCGACGATCGCCTGCACGACCACGTCCGGCCGCACGAGCGCCGCACCGACGATGCCGGGGTCGCGATGCGTCAGCGGGTCGCATCGCGTTGAAGACGTGGGTGACGGTGCGAACGCCGCGATCGAAGGCGGCATGCGCCTCGGCCGCAGTCGCGTTCGAGTGGCCGAGGGAGACGACGATTCCCCGGGCCTGGAGCACGTCGATGAGCTCGAGCGCCCCGGGAAGCTCGGGCGCGAGGGTCATCATCCGCACCGGACCGGCCGCGAGGAGCCGCTCGAGCAGGGCCAGGTCGGGATCGCTGCGATAGCGGGCGGGGTGGGTGCCGAGCCGGCTCGCCGAGAGGAACGGGCCTTCGAGGTGCGCCCCGAGCACGCGCGGGCCACGAGCGGGCGCCTCGAGCGGAATCGAGCGCAGCGCGGTGACGAGATCGGCCTCGCTGGAGGTGATGAAGGTCGGCTGGAACGCGGTCACCCCGGTCTCGAGCAGCGCGTCGGCGGCCTCGCGATACCCGTCCGCATCGGCGCCGAGGAAGTCGATGCCCGCGAAGCCGTTCACCTGCAGGTCGACGAAGCCCGGGATCGCGACGCCGCGGCTGCCGCCCTCGAGGCCGATCGCCACGACGACGCCGTCCTCGACCTCGACGTCGCCCGGCTCGAGCCGGCCGTCGACGAGGCATGCCTGCACGCCCAGCCTCATTGCTCGAGCGCCTTCCGCACGACGCCGTTGACGCCGTCGAGGCGCTGCTCGCGCCTCCTCGGCGTCGATGCCGGCGAGCAACGAGACGATCGCGACCTTCGCGTCGCCGCCGGAGGCGGCGAGCGCCTCGTCGACCTGGTCCGGCTCGGCTCCGGTCGCCTGCGCGACGATGCGGTGGACGCGGGCCCGGAGCTTGTCGTTCGTCGCGACGACGTCGACCATGAGGTTGCCGTAGGTCTTGCCCGAGGCGGACCATCGAGATCGTCGAGATCATGTTGAGGACGAGCTTCTGAGCCGTGCCCGCCTTGAGCCTCGTCGAGCCCGCGATCACCTCGGGGCCGACGACGACCGCGACCTCGTGATCGGCCAACCGCCCGAGCTCGGAGTCCGGCACCGCAACGAGCGCGATCGTGAGCGCGCCGGCCGAGCGCGCCACATCGAGGGCACCCCTCACGTACGGCGTCCTGCCGCTCGCGCTGAGCCCGACGACGGCGTCCAGCGGGCCGACCTGCACGGCGGCGATCTCGGACGCGCCGGCGTCGCCGTCGTCCTCTGCGTGCTCCTGCGCCGTGGCGGCGCTCGTGGCACCGCCGGCGACGAGGGCGATGACGAGCCCCGGCGGAACGGCGAACGTCGACTCGCACTCGACGGCATCGACGAGAGCGAGCCTGCCGGAGGTCCCGGCTCCGACGTAGATGAGCCGGCCGCCGCGCGCGAGCCGGTCGGCCACGGCGTCGATCGCCTCGACGATGGCCGCGCTCGCGCGCTCGACCGCGGCGGGAACGGACGCATCCTCGGTGGTCATCAGGGCCACGAGCTCGGTGGTGTCGCGGAGATCGAGGTCGGCCGCGGCGGCGTTCCACGCTTCGGTGGGCAGCTCGTCGAACATCTCCCGCTCGTCGGTCGCTCTTCGCATGCTGGCCAGTGTATGCACGATCTGGTAGAGTGGTCAAGACCAGTGGGCCGAAGCGGCCCGCTCCCCGCAGCTTCGGGAGGTTCCGACGAATGACCGCAACCCGCTGATGGCCTCGATCGAGATCGACGGCGTCACGAAGGTGTACGGGAACGGCTTCCTGGCCGTGGACGACATCAGCCTGGCAGTCCGGGACGGCGAGTTCATGGTGCTGGTCGGCCCGTCCGGATGCGGGAAGTCGACGCTGTTGCGCATGATCGCCGGGCTCGAGGAAGTGACCGCCGGCTCGATCAGCATCGGCGGCAACGACGTCACCGAGCTCGCGCCGCGCCATCGCGACATCGCGATGGTGTTCCAGAGCTACGCCCTCTATCCGCACATGACGATCCGCCAGAACCTCGGCTACGGGCTCAAGGTCCGGAAGGCGCCGAAGGAGGACGCACGCCGGCGCGTCGAGGAGGTGGCCGCGCTCCTCGGCCTCGACGGAGATGCTCGACCGCAAGCCGGTGCAGCTCTCCGGCGGCCAGCGGCAGCGCGTTGCGATGGGGCGCGCGATCGTGCGCGAGCCGCAGGCGTTCCTGATGGACGAGCCGCTGTCGAACCTCGATGCCAAGCTCCGGGTCGGGATGCGCGCCTCCCTGGCGCAGCTCCACGCCCGCCTGGGCGTGACGACCGTCTACGTCACGCACGATCAGACCGAGGCGATGACCCTCGGGAAGCGGGTCGCGGTGCTGCGCGACGGCAAGGTGGAGCAGGTGGCCGAGCCCCAGGTGCTCTACGCCGAGCCGCGGAACCTCTTCGTGGCGGCCTTCATCGGCTCGCCCGCGATGAACCTCGTCGAGGCGTCGATCGAGGACGATGCCATCGCGTTCGGCGGCTTCCGCCTGCCGCTCGACGCCGGGCGGCGCCCGGCCGCAGACGTGCGCCGGGTCGTGCTCGGCATCCGCCCCGAGACGTTCGAGGACGCGGCACTCGCAGCCGCGGCGCTGCCGCGGGTGAGCGTCGACGTCGAGGTGGTCGAGGAGCTCGGAGCCGAGACGAACGCGTTCTTCCGCATCGACGCTGCCCGCGTCGCCGCCGAGGCGGCTGCGAGCGAGGAGTCCGACGCGAGCCTGATTGCGAGCGACACCCAGCTCTTCACCGCCCGGCTCGACCCCCGCTCGCGGGTGCGAGGAGCCGGTCGCGTCGACGCTCGCAGTCGACCCCGCCCGCTTCCATTTCTTCGACCCGGCGACCGGCGTGGCGCTCCTGCTGAGAGACGCCGCTCGGGTCGACAGCGCACCGGTTCCGGCATAACTGGTATTGATCACTAGGACAGACGATGGCAACGAACGAGAAGACAGCGACCGGCACCACCCGCCCCGGGACGAAGCAGAGCGAGACGCGGAACAGCGTCCTCGACCTGATCGAGCAGCTCGGCGTGGGTGACGCGATCCCGTCCGAGCGCCAGCTGTGCACCGACCTCGGCGTCTCGCGGCTCACCGTTCGGGCCGCGCTCGACGACCTCGTCCGCGACGGCATGCTCGATCCGCCGCCACGGCAGCGGCACGTTCGTCAGCGAGCCGAAGATCGCCCAGGAGCTCACGATGACCTCCTTCACGGAGGACATGGTCCGTCGCGGCATGGTGCCGGGAAGCCGCACGCTCGACCTCCGCATCGTTCCCGCAGGCGCGCACCTGGGCCGCCTGCTGCACGCCTCCCCGTCGGATCCCGTCGTGATCATCAGCCGGCTCAGGCTCGCCGATCGCGAGACGATGGCGATCGAGACGCTCCACGTTCGGGAGTCGCTCGTCCCCGGCCTCGCTCCGGACGACCTCGAGCGGCAGTCCTTCTACGACATCCTCCAGGAGCGCTACGGCCTCGAGATCGTCGGCGGCATCCAGACGATCGAGCCGACCGTGACGAACGAGGAGGAGTCGGACGCGCTCGGAGTGCCGCTGCACTCGCCGGCCTTCCTGTTCGAGCGCACGACCCGCGCGGCCGACGGCGGCATCGTCGAGTACGTCCGCTCGATCTATCGCGGCGACCGCTACAAGCTCGTGACCGAGCTCAACCGTCGCCCGACGCGGTCTCGCACCACCCGCTGAACGCGGGTTGGTCAGTACCAACCGCCTGCGCGCCGAGCGCGTCGGTCGCAGCCTGCCAGACCTGATGCGGTCCGCTCGGCGTCGCGCAGACAGCCTGTATAGCGGGATTCTTCACCATTTCGCAAAGTGGTCTTGACAACTTGCTGATCGTGTGCGACCCTTACGCCCCGTGGCAAAGTGGTATAAGCCAGTAGGCGGATGCGCTCCGCGACCCAGAGGGCCACGGCCGGGTCGGGACGTCAGGTTACCGCCTCTCGATGCGCTTGGGGGAAACGTCCATGAGAGCACGTACCATCAGCGCGGTCGTCCTGGCCGGAGTTGCTCTCGCGGTCATCGCGTCATCGGCGTCCGGTGGGACGTCAGCGCGGTCCGCGAGCAGCATCACGGTCTGGCTTCAGACCGACGCACAGGCCGCCAACTGGCAGCCGATCGTCAACGCAGTGAACGCCGACTTCCAGAAGGCACACCCCGGGGTCACGGTGAACGTGCAGTTCCAGACCTGGGGCAACCATCTGCAGAAGCTCGACGCGACGTTGGCCGGCGGAAACGCCCCCGACGTGATCGAGATGGGCAACACGGAGATGACGAAGTACATGGCCGCAGGTGCCTTCCAGGACCTGACGGCGGACAAGGCGAGCGATCCCGAACTCGGCCACGTGGCTCTCGGGCCTCGCAGCCTCGGGCCGCTACGGCGGCAAGCTCTACGGCGTGCCGTACTACGCAGGCTCGCGCGTCGTCACGTACCGCTCCGACCTGTTCAAGAAGGCCGGCGTCAAGGTGCCGACCAGCCTCGCGCAGTTCACCGCAGCCGCCAAGAAGCTCGGCTCGGGCAACACGGCGAAGGGCTTCTCGCCCGTCTACATCGCCGGCACCGACTGGTACTTCGCGATGAGCTTCGTCTACGACTTCGGCGGCTCGATCGCAACCCAGGTGAGCGGCAAGTGGAAGGGCAACCTCGCCTCGCCGAAGTCGCTCGCCGGCCTCGCCGCCTACAAGGCGTTCTACGCGGCCGCCTCGCGGGCGAGCAAGACGACCGACGAGACGCACCCGAACCCGTACGACGTCTACGCCCAGGGCCAGGCGGCCTCGATGGTCGGGCCGGGCTGGTTCAGCTGCTGCGTCGGCGACAAGTACAAGGGCGCGACGAAGCAGTTCGTGATGCCGAGCCACACCGCAGGGCAAGGCGATGCCCGGGCTTCCTCGGCGGCTCGGATCTCGCAGTCCCGATCGGCGCGAACAAGGCGCTCGCGCGTCGACTGGATCAAGCTCTACACGAGCACGCAGACGATGACGGCGCTGCGCGGGATCGGCAACATCCCGAACACGACCAGCCTCCTCGGCTCGAGCATCAACGAGAAGGCGGCACAGCAGAGCTGGTTCGTTCCGACGGCGAAGAACTGGGTCAACGTGGAGAACGGCAATATCCTCCGCAACATGCTCGCCCAGATCCTCACCGGCAAGCTCAGCATCAAGCAGGCAGCTCAGTCCGCGAGCGACAACATCTCGTCGGTCCTGAACGCGAGCTAGAGAAGCAGATGACGGAGAGCCGATCTCGGTGACGAGCACCCGGCTCCCGGACGGAACGGCGGTCGCCGCCGAGACCACGCAGGTGTGGTCTCGGCGGCGTCGTCCGTTGACGTGGCAGCGGGCGCTCCGCGCGACGGGGCCGTACTGGCTCCTGATGCCGGTGCTGATCGCGATCGTCGCGATCCTCGGCTACCCGCTCTACCAGCTCGTCGTCCTCTCGTTCCAGCAGTACGGGCTGGCCGAGCTGATCCAGCACAAGGGCGTCTGGGTCGGCACCGCCAACTACGCGTCGGTCCTCCACGACCCGGTCTTCTGGCACACGCTGCTGCGCACGGTCGTCTTCACGGTCGCGAACGTCGGCCTGACGATCGGGATCGGGACGTTCCTCGCCCTGCTCCTCGTCCGCGTCAGCTCGGCGGTCCGGATCCTGCTCACCGCCGGCCTCGTGCTCGTCTGGTCGATGCCCGTCGTCGTCGCGGTGCAGGTCTGGTACTGGATCACGAACTACCAGAACGGGATTCTCAACTACGCCCTCACGCGGCTGCACCTCGGCGACTACGAGCTCCACGACTGGTACGCGACGACCTTCTCGAAGCTCTCGATGGTGACGCTGCTGATCGTCTGGGGAGCGCTCCCGTTCGTCACGATCACGCTCTACGCGGGCCTCTCCCAGGTGTCGCGCGAGCTGGTCGAGGCGGCCGAGATCGACGGCGCCGGCCCGCTGCGCGTCTTCCGCGACGTCACCTTCCCGATCCTGAAGCCGATCTTCCTCATCCTCATCGAGCCTCTCGATCATCTGGGACTTCGGCGTCTTCACCCAGCCGTACCTGCTGATCGGCGCCTCCCACGTCGACACGTCGAACTACCTGATGGGCGTCTACGTCTACATCGAGGGCTACGCCCACTCGAACTACGGCCGCGGCGCCGCGATCTCGCTGCTGATGCTGCTGATGGTCGCGGCGATGAGCATCCCCTACGTCCGCAGCAAGGCGCGGATGGAGGCCGACGAGTGAGCGCCGTCACCCCGGCCCTGCCGGAGACCGCGAGCGCGCCGGCGCCGCGCCGCGCCGCCGTCGCCACCCGGCGCGGACGCCGCAGCGGCCGCCGCTTCGGCTGGAACGCGCTCGGGCTCCTCGTCTTCGTGCTGATGGTCTTCCCCGTCTACTGGATGGTGACGACCGCGTTCAAGCCCAACGACGAGATCAACGGGCGCACCCCGACCTGGATCCCGCTGCATCCGACGCTCGTCCACTTCAAGGACGCGATGGCCCGGCCGTACTTCTGGGACGACGTCAAGAACAGCCTCATCATCGTCGCCGTCACCGTGGTCGCCTCGATGGTGCTCGCATTCCTCGCAGCGGTGGCGCTCGCGAAGTACCGCTTCACGGGACGCAAGGTCTTCATCGTCCTGATGATCGGCATCCTGATGCTGCCGCAGGCCGGGCTGATCATCCCGCTCTACGTGGTGCTCGCCCGCTACCACCTGACGAACACGCTGATCGGCGTGATCCTCACCTACATGACGTTCGTGATCCCGTTCGCCGTCTGGACGCTGCGCGGCTTCATCATCGGCATCCCCAAGGACCTCGAGGAGGCCGCGATGGTCGACGGCTCGAGCCGCCTCGGTGCGTTCGTGCGCATCCTGCTGCCGCTCGTCGCGCCCGGCCTCGTCGCCACCTCGGTGTTCGTGTTCGTGACGACGTGGAACGAGTACATCTTCGCGAGCGTCCTGCTCACCGATCAGTCGCATCAGACGGTGACGGTCTGGCTCTCGTACTTCTACGGCACGAGCCGCAACACCGACTGGGGCGGGCTGATGGCGGCCTCGACGCTGACCGCGATTCCCGTCGTCGCCTTCTTCCTGCTCGTCCAGCGCAAGATCGCCTTCGGTCTCACGGCCGGCGCGACCAAGGGATGAGCGGCTCGCTCGAACGCCTGGCGAACGGGTGCATCCTGGCGGGGTTCGCCGGGACGACGGCGCCCGACTGGCTCTCGCGCGAGCTCGACGACGGCCTCGGCGGCGTCGTCCTGTTCGCGCGCAACGTCTCGGGGCCGGAGCAGCTGCAGGCGCTGACGGGATCGCTCAGGGTCTCCGCCGCCACCGTCGTCGCGATCGACGAGGAGGGCGGAGACGTCACCCGCCTCGAAGCGAGCCGCGGCAGCTCGCTGCCCGGCCCGCTCGCGCTCGGCACGATCGACGACGTCGCGCTCACCGAGCAGATCGCCCGCGCCCTCGCCGACGAGCTCCGCGCGGCCGGCATCACGCTGAATCTCGCTCCGGTCGCCGACATCAACGTGAACCCGCTCAACCCTGTGATCGGGGTCCGCTCGTTCGGCTCCGACCCCGCGCTGGTCTCCCGCCATGTCGCCGCGTTCGTGACCGGCCTGCAGGCGGGTGGGGTCGCCGCCTGCGCGAAGCACTTTCCCGGCCACGGCGCCACCGACGTCGACTCGCACCTCGGACTGCCCGTCGTCTCGGCCACGCGCGAGGAGCTGCTGGCGGTCGAGCTCGCGCCGTTCCGGGCGGCGATCGCCGCCGGCACCCGGGCGATCATGTCGGCCCACCTCGTCGTCCCGGCGGTCGACGACGTGCCGGCAACGCTCAGCCGCGCCCAGCTCACCGGGCTGCTGCGCGACGAGCTCGGGTTCACGGGCACGATCGTCACCGACGCGCTCGAGATGAAGGCGGTGAGCGCGACGGTGGGGATGGAGGAAGGCGCCGTGCAGGCGCTGCTCGCGGGAGCCGACGCGCTCTGCCTCGGGCACGACATCGACGACGGGCCACGTGGCGCGCGTCCGGGCGGCCATCGTGGCCGCGGTGCGCGAGGGACGGCTCGACGAGAGCAGGGTCGCCGAGGCGGCCGCTCGCGTCGCCTCGAGCCACGTTCCCGTCGCGGCGGCCCGCGCGGCGGACGCGCCGCCGTTCGCCGAGCTCGGCCTGGCGGCGGCGCGGCGCGCGCTCCTCGTCCAGGGCACCGTCACCGACGGACGGCCGCTGCTGCTGGTCGACCTCGAGGGCACGACCTCGGTCGCCGCCGGGCTCCCGTCACACGATCTCGCGTCGATCCTCGGCGAGCTGGGCGCCGACGTCGAGGCCATCCACACCACGGAGAGCCGGCTCGACCAGGCGCTCGCGGCCGTTCACGCGAGCCCCGATCGCCGGCCGGTGGTCGTCAGCCGCGATGTCGACCGGCATCCCTGGCAGCAACATGCTGCGGCGGCGATCCTCGCTGCCGAGCCGCGCGGCGGAGTCGTCGTCGATGTCGGCTATCCGGCCCAGAGCTCCGCCGGCGCTCAACGGCCGCATCACGACGTTCGGGTCCGGTCGCGCCAGCCTGACGGCCGCCGCCGAGCTGCTGCTCGGGGCACGGTGACGAGCGAGCTACGGGCGACGCTGCGAGACGACGGCCCGGACCGCAGCCTCGTAGACGGCGTCGCGGCCGAACTGATCGAGCTCGGCGGAGAGCAGCTCGCTCCCGTTGAGCAGCTCGCCCGGTGACTCGACGGGCTCGCCGTCGACCCACATCGCCCTCACCGCGGGAGCGTTCCGCCGCGTCAGCGTGACGTCTCGCTTCAGCCGCGAGCGGAGCCAGCCGGCGACGAGCTCCGCGTCGGCCCGCGGGCCCTCGACTCGCAGTTTCTCGATTCCGCCGATCTCCGGCCAGAGCTCGGCGAGCCGGCGCCGCCAGGGCAGCGTGCGCGAGAACGCGATGTCCGAGACGGCGACGCTGTCGAACAGCTCCTGCGAGGCAGCGCGTAGGCCTTCGGCACGTCGCGCCACTCCGACGAGTCGACGACGAGACGGTCGGTGACGCCGACGATCTCGGCGAGGGGCACGCTTCCCCAGCTGGGCTCGCCGCGCCAGCGGCAGAAGACGGGCAGGTCGGAGACGAGCAGCGGCAGCACGATCGAGCCCGGGTGGTGGGCGGCGGAGCCTCGGAGCCGGAGCTCGATCACCTCCGAGAGCACCTCGCGCGAGAGACCCTGGAGCTGGAAGTCCTTCAGCTCCACGCGCGTGTCGATCTTCGCCTCGCTCCCCGGGCACGGGATCAGGAAGATCGTCCGGGCGGGATGGCGCTCGAGCAGGCCGGCGAGGGTCGCGCGCGCCTTCGGGCGCCACTCGGGCGGGCACCACACGATGTGCGTCATCGTGCTCGTGCGCAGCTCGGGCATGCCGTCGTCGGCCTCGCGCGCCCGCAGGCGCCCCAGCTGGCGCTCGATGTCGGAGACGACGCCCATCGAGCCTCCTCAGTGGCGGCGCCAGGAGCGCGCGTCGCGGTGGATCAGGTCGTCCGCCGCTGCCGGCCCCCAGGTGCCGCTCGCATAGTTCGGGAAGTTCGGCCGGTCGCGCTGCCAGGCGCCGTTGATCGCGTCGACGAGCTTCCACTGCTCCTCGACCTCGTCCTCGCGCGTGAACAGCGTCGCGTCGCCGAGCAGTGCGTCGAGGATCAGCCGCTCGTACGCCTCCGGCAGCCCCGTGCGGAAGGCGCCGCCGTAGAGGAAGTCCATGTGCACCGTCCTGATCGTCATCCCCGCGCCCGGCACCTTGGCGCCGATCGCGAGCGAGACGCCCTCGTCCGGCTGGACGTGGATCAGCAGCACGTTGGGGCGGAGCCCGTCGCCGGCGATCTCCTCGAACGGCGGATGCGGAGCGCGCTGGAACTGGATCGCGATCGTCGTCTCGCGGCGCGCGAGCCGCTTGCCGGCCCGGACGTAGAACGGCGTGTCGGCCCAGCGCCAGTTGTCGACGTAGAGCTTCGCCGCGATGTACGTCTCGGTGAGCGAGCCGGGAGCGACGCCGTCCTCCTCGCGGTAGCCGGGCACCTCGATGCCCTCGACGAACCCCGCGCCGTACTGGCCGCGGACGACCGACTTCGGCCCCGGCGTGTGCATCGACTTCAGCACCTTCACCTTCTCGTTGCGCACCGAGTCGGCCGTGAAGTCGATCGGCGGCTCCATCGCCGTCAGCGCCAGCAGCTGGAGCAGGTGGTTCTGGAAGATGTCGCGAATCGCCCCGGCCGACTCGTAGAAGCCGGCGCGGCCCTCGATCCCCATCGACTCGGCGACCGTGATCTGAACGTGGTCGATGAACTGCCGGTTCCAGATCGGCTCGAAGATGCCGTTCGCGAAGCGCAGCGCCAGCATGTTCTGCACCGTCTCCTTGCCGAGGTAGTGGTCGATCCGGAAGACCTCGTCCTCCCTGAACCACCGGTGCAACAGGTCGTTCAGCTCGCGCGCCGACGCGAGGTCGTGGCCGAACGGCTTCTCCACGATCAGCCGCACCCATCCCTCCTTCGCGCGCCGCTCACCGATCTCTGTCACTGCGGCCGTGAAGGCCTGCGGCGGCACGGCGAGGTAGTAGAGGCGGTTGCCGCCCGTCCCGCGCTCGGCGTCGACCTCCTCGAGCACGCGCCCGACCCGGTCCTCACCCTCCTCGTCGGCGAACTCGGTGCCGACGTAGCGCATCCCGGCGGCGAGCCGGTCCCAGACGTCCTGCCGGAACGGATCGCGCGCGAACTGCTTCACGGCCTTCTTCATCGCGGCCGCGAACTGCTTCGACGTGTGCGGCGAGCGCGCAACGCCGACGATCGCGAACTCCTCCGGGAGCAGCTTGCGATAGGCGAGCGCGTAGAGCGCGGGAATCAGCTTGCGCTTGGTCAGGTCGCCCGAGGCGCCGAAGATCACGACGGCGCACGCCTCCGGGCGCCGCCGCAGCTGCAGACCCTCGAGCAGCGGGTTTGCCGCGTCCTCGCTCATGCGGTCGCCAGCGAGCCCACCTTGGCGCGGATGCCGTCGAGCAGCTCGACGAACGAGTCGGCGAACTTCTGCACGCCCTCGGCCTCGAGCGTCGCGACGACGTCGTCGTAGTCGACACCGGCTGCGGCGAGGTCTGCCAGCAGCGCGTTCGCCTCGTCGATCCCGGCGGTGAGGCTGTCGTGCTTCACCTCGCCGTGATCCTGGAACGCGCGCACCGTCTCGAGCGGCATCGTGTTGACGGTGTCGGGGCCGATCAGCTCCTCGACGTAGATCACGTCGCGGTAGGCGGGGTTCTTGGCCGAGGTCGACGCCCACAGGCACCGCTGCGGGCGCGCGCCCTTGCCGGCGAGATACGCCCAGCGGTCGTCGCCGAACGACGTCGAGGTAGTGCTGGTAGGCGAGCTTCGCGTTCGCGACCGCGAGCTTGCCCTGCAGGTCGGTGCGGCCGAGCGCCTCGAGGCGCTTGTCCGCCTCGGTGTCGACGCGGGAGACGAAGAAGCTCGCGACCGACAGCACCTTGCTCGCGATCGCCGCCGCCCGCAACCAGGCGCTCGAGACCGCGGAGGTACGCCTCGGCGACGGCCGCGTAGCGCTCGAGCGAGAAGATCAGCGTGACGTTGATCGACACGCCCTTCGCGATGCAGTCCTCGATCGCGCCGAGGCCGGGCTCGGTGGCCGGGATCTTGACGTAGAGGTTGGGCCGGTCGACCTCCTTGCTGAACCGCAGCGCCTGCTCGAACGTCTGCTCGCGCTCGTAGGCGAGGGTCGGGTCGACCTCGAGCGAGACGTAGCCGTCGATCCCGGCCGTCCGCTCCCACACGGGGCGCATGAGGTCGCAGGCCTCGCGGATGTCGTCCATCGCGAGCGCGAAGAAGACCTCGACGGTGTCGTCGGTCGTCGCCGCCACCTCGCGCAGCTGCTCGTCGTAGAGATCGCCCTCGGCGAGCGCCTTCTGGAAGATCGTCGGGTTGGACGTGACGCCGACGACCGAGTCGTCGGCCATCAGCGCGGCGAGCTGGCCCGAGTCGAGCATCTCGCGCGAGAGCGAGTCGATCCAGACGCTGACGCCCGCGGCGCTCAGCTCCTGCAGTCGTGTGTGATCAGCCATCGGACATCCTTTCGAGCTCGGCCACCTTCTCGAGGCGGTCGGCGTAGCGGCCCCCGCCGATGAAGCGGGCGCCGAGGAAGGTGTGGACGAGCTCGCGGGTGAGCTCGCCACCGACGATCTCGGAGCCGAGGCAGAGCACGTTCATGTCGTCGTGCTCGACTCCCTGGTGTGCCGAATACGTGTCGTGGCAGATCGCGGCCCTGATGCCCGGGATCTTCGACGCGGCGACCGACGCGCCGACGCCGGAGCCGCAGACGAGCACGCCGCGGTCGACCTCGCCGCGGCGGATCGCCATCCCGAGCTCGAGCGCCTTGTCCGGGTAGTCGATGCGCACCGCATCGGTGTCGGTGCCGAGGTCGACCGCCATATGCCCGGCAGCCTCGATCGCCCCCAGCACGGCGTCGCGCAGCTTGACGCCGCGGTGATCGAATGCCGCGGCGATCTTCACTGCAGCTCGGCCTCGATCGTGGCGGCGATCGCCTCGGCGGTGATCCCGAACTCGGCGAAGATCCGCTGGTAGGGCGCGGATGCACCGAAATGATCTATGCCGATGATCGCGCTCGCATAGCGCTCCCAGCCGAGCGTGACGCCGGCCTCGACGGCCACCCTCGTCTCGACGGCGGACGGCAGGACGGACTCCTGGTAGTCGTCGTCCTGCTCCTCGTAGAGCTCCCAGCACGGCATCGAGACGACGCGCACGTTGGCCTCGAGCGACTGTGCCGCCTCGAGCGCCAGGTGCACCTCGCTCCCCGTCGCGATCACGATCGCGTCGGGCTCGCCCTCGCCGCGCTGCCACAGCGTGTAGGCCCCGCGCAGGGCGCCGCTCGCCGGGGCGACCTCGGTGCGGTCGAAGGTCGGCAGCTTCTGGCGGGTCAGCGCGAGCGCGACGGGGCCGTCGGGCCGCTCGAGCGCGATCTGCCAGGCCATCGACGTCTCGTTGGCGTCGGCAGGACGGACGTACCAGAGGTTCGGGATCGCCCGCAGCGCCATGTGGTGCTCGACGGGCTGGTGCGTGGGGCCGTCCTCGCCGACGGCGATCGAGTCGTGCGTCCAGACCCACGCGTTGCGCAGCCCCATCAGGGCGGACAGCCGAACGGCCGGGCGCATGTAGTCGGAGAAGATCAGGAACGTGGAGCCGTAGGGCCGGAGCATCGCCGGCTCGAGGGCGATCCCGTTCACGATCGAGGCCATCGCGTGCTCGCGGATCCCGAAGGCGATGTTGCGGCCCGCGTGCATCGCCGAGAAGACGCCGGCGCCCTCGAACTCGGTCTTGTTCGACTCGACGAGGTCGGCCGACCCGCCCACCATCGTCGGCGTGAACGGCTTCAGGGCCTGCATCACCTTGCGGCCGGCATCGCGGGTCGCGACCTCCTCGCCGGCCGGGAACACGGGCAGCGCCTCGCGCCAGCCCTCGCGCGCCTCGCCGCGGAGATCGAGCTCGCGCTCCTGCGCCAGCTCCGGGAAGGCTCCGGCCCAGGCGCGCGAGGCGCCCTTCCCACTCGCGCTGCAGCTCTGCGCCCCGTTCGGCAACGACCGCCATGTGCTCGCGCACGGCGTCCGAGACGGCGAAGGTCGCGTCGGGATCGAAGCCCATGATCTCCTTCGTCGCCCGGACCTCGGCCTCGCCGAGCGGGGAGCCGTGAGCCTTCGCGGTGTCGATCGCATGCGGTGCCGGATAGGCGATGTGGCTGCGCAGGACGATCAGCGACGGGCGCTCCTCCTCGGCCTTCGCCGCCGCCAGCGCGCCGAGCAGCGCGTCCAGATCCTCCGAGTCGTCGACGTGCTGCACGTGCCAGCCGTAGGCCTCGAAGCGCTTGCCCTTGTCCTCCGTCGTGAACGTGAGCGAGGTGGTGCCGTCGATCGTGATGTGGTTGTCGTCGTAGACGTAGACGAGGCGGCCGAGCCCGAGGTGCCCGGCGATCGACGCCGCCTCGGAGCTGATGCCCTCCATCATGTCGCCGTCCGAGCAGATCGCGTAGATCCACGAGTCGACGATCTCGTGCTGCGGCCGGTTGTAGCGGTCGGCGAGGAAGCGCTGGGCGATCGCCATCCCGACGCCGTTCGCGAACCCCTGGCCGAGCGGCCCCGTCGTCGTCTCGATGCCCGCCGTGTGACCGTGCTCGGGATGCCCCGGCGTGCGGGAGCCCCACTGGCGGAACTGCTCGAGATCCTCGAGCGTGAGGTCGTAGCCCGAGAGGTGGAGCGACGCGTACTGGAGGATGCAGGCGTGGCCGGCCGAGAGCACGAAGCGGTCGCGGCCGGGCCAGTGCGGATCGGCCGGGTTGTGGCGCAGCACGTCGCGATAGAGGAGATAGGCGAGCGGCGCGAGAGCCATCGCCGTGCCCGGGTGACCGGCGTTCGCCTTCTGCACCGCGTCCATCGCGAGCGCGCGAATCGTGTCGATCGTCTCGGTGCGGGGGTCCGCGGGCACTGCCCTGCCGAGCATATCGCCAGCCGGACGACAGCCGCATCTACCCTACGAAGCCGTGTCCGTCCTGATCGCATCCAACCTCCGCAAGGAATTCTCCGGCGACCCGCTCTTCGACGGGATCTCCTTCTCCGTCGACCGCGGCCAGCGGCTCGCGCTCGCGGGCCAGAACGGCTCCGGCAAGACGACGCTGCTCCGGGCGATCATCGGCGAGACGACGATCCAGGGCGGCGAGATCGCGCTCCAGAAGGGGACGCGCATCGCGCTCCACGACCAGCGCCCGCCGCGCGACCGCGGCCTGACGCTGCGGGAGTACGCGCTCTCGGGCGCAGCCGACCTGGTGCGGATCGAGGAGGAGCTGCGCGAGCTCGAGCAGGCGATGGCGCGCGGTGCGCACGACGATGCGACGATGCGCCGCTACAGCGAGGCGCAGGCGCGGCTCGAGCACGCGGGCGGCTGGAACTGGCGCGACCGTGCCTCCTCGGTGCTGCGCGGGCTCGGCTTCCACGACCACGACCTCGACCGGCAGCTCGAGACGTTCTCGGGCGGCGAGCTGACGCGCGCCTCGCTCGGTCGCGCGCTCGCGGGCGACCCCGACCTGCTCCTGCTCGACGAGCCGACGAACCACCTCGACGTCGAGAGCCTCGAGTGGCTCGAGCGCGAGCTGACGACGATCGACGCCGCCGTGATCCTCGTCGCGCACGACCGCTGGTTCCTCGAGTCCGTCACGACGGCGGTGCTCGAGCTCGAGGGCGGCCGCGGCCTCTACTTCCCGGGGCCCTGGCACAAGTGGCGGCTCGAGCGGGCGGCGCGCGCGCAGGCTGCGGCGAAGTCGGTGCAGCGGGTCGGAGCCGACATCGAGCGCCTGAACCGCTTCGTGGAGCGGTTCCGCTACAAGAAGTCGAAGGCGAAGCAGGCGCAGGCAAAGCTGACCCAGATCGGGCGGCTCGAGCAGGAGCGCAAGAAGGCGGCCGGAGAGCTCGAGAACCTCACGCACCGCCGCCGCAACATCGGCTTCGAGTTCCTCAAGCCGGCCCGCACGGGGCGAACGGTCGTCGAGGTCGAGGGGCTGCGGCTCTCGGCGGGCGGCAAGCCGCTGCTCGACGGCGCCTCGCTCGTGATCGAGCGCGGCGAGCACATCGCTCTCGTCGGCCCGAACGGGTCGGGCAAGACGACGCTGCTCGAGACGCTGATGGAGAATCGCGCTCCCGACGCCGGCGTGATCCGCTTCGGCCACGGCGTCGAGCCGGCCTACTTCTCGCAGCACGAGGTGGAGCTCGACGAGCGGGGGACGGTGCTCGACTGCGCCGTGGCGATGACCGGGCTGGCCCGGCCGCAGGCGCAGAACCTGCTCGGCAAGTTCCTCTTCTCGGGCTACGCCGAGCAGGAGAAGCAGGTGTCCGTGCTCTCGGGCGGCGAGCGCCGCCGGCTCGCCCTGGCGGCGATCGTCGCGTCCGGGGCGAACTTCCTCGTGCTCGACGAGCCGACGAACCATCTCGACCTCGAGAGCCGCGAGGCGCTCGAGGCGGCGCTCGAGGCGTTCCCCGGCTCGATCCTGCTCGTCTCCCACGACCGCGCCCTCCTCGACGCCGTCGCCGAGCGCACCGTCGCGGTCGAGGATCACACGCTGCACTCCTACGAGGGCGGCTGGGCCGACCTCGTCCAGGCGCGCGAGGAGCGAACGGCCGCGCCGCCGGTGGCCGAGCGGGCACCGAAGGAGCCGAAGGCACCGCGGCCGGCCGCCAAGAAGAAGGGCCCGACCGAGCTCGAGCAGGTCGAGCGGCGGATCACGACGCTCGAGCAGCACGTCGCGCAGCTCGAGGCGAAGCTCGCCGAGGACTGGACGAACATGGACATGCTGACCGAGTACCGCACCTCCCGCGACGAGCTGCAGGAGCTGCTCGAGCGCTGGGAAGCGCTGTTCGAGACCGCCTAGCCTAGGCGCCGAGCGGGACGACGATCTCGCGCTCGCCGCGCTGCCAGCGCACCTCGAGCGAGGTCGAGAGGCGGTGCAAGATGCGCGACCATGGACGGGTTGTCGCCGCAGACGGTTGCGACGAAGGACGTGATCCCGGCGGCACGGGCGTCGGCCGCGAGCGCCTCGAGCAACGCCGTCCCGACGCCGCGGCCGCGGAGCTCGTCCGCCACGCTCAGGGCGATCTCGGCGCTGCGCACCGTCCCGCGACGAGCCGCGCGATTCCCGCCGGCCGGGCGTCGCCGTCGACGTAGCCGACGAGCACGTGTCGGCTCGGCGTCGACGCGCGCGAGGAGCGGCCAGCTCGGCGTCGGTGAGCCGCGGCTTCGCGCCGCAGAAGCGCGACGCCCGGGCCTGCTCGCCGAGCCGGCCGAACAGCGCGAGCGACCGTCGCGACGTCGCCGTTTCGCAGCGGCCTGATCGTGATCCCGTTGACATACGTCGCGTGCATGACCGGGACGCTATGCCCGTCGGCGGCCGCATGGTCTTCGCCCGCTCGGGCCATCTCGTTGACATGGCCCGAACGGGCCATGTAGATTCGGGCCATAGGATCAGGAGATCCGCTACTGCGAGCTCGACGGGCGCCGGATCGCCTACGCGACGGTGGGCGAGGGGCCGACGCTGCTCTTCGGAGGCCGCTGGATCTCGCACCTCGAGGAAGACTGGTCGGATCCCGACGCGCGAGCCTTCTTCGAGGATCTCGCGCAGACGCACCGCGTCGTGCGCTACGACCGGCTCGGCGTCGGCCTCTCCGACCGTGGCTCCCACGACGTGCCCGACGTGCGGCAGCTCGGAGCGGTCCTCGATGCCTGCGGCGGCGGGCCGGCGGCGCTCTTCGGCTGCTCCTGCGCGGGGCTCGCGATGGCGAGCTTCGCACGCGACTTCCCCGAGCGGGTGAGCAAGCTCGTCTTCTTCGGCGGGTACGCGGCCCGCGACGACATCCCGGATGCAACGCGTGGCTCGATCGTCGACTTCGTGCGCGTCAACTGGTCGCTGGCGTCGCAGATGCTGGCGGGGCTCCTCGTCCCACGCGAGCGGCGTCGAGATCGCGGCCTTCAGCCGCTACATGCGGCTCGCGGCGGACGCCGATGTGGCGGCGTCCTCGCTCGAGGACGACCTCACGACCGACGCGCGCGCAGTGCTCCCGCACGTCACCACCCCCGCCCTCGTTCTCCACCGCCGCGGCGACCGTGCCGTGCCGATCGGCCGGGGCCGCGAGCTCGCGTCCCTGCTCCCGAACGCCCGCTTCATCGCGTTGGGCGGCGACGCCCACCTGCCCTGGATGGACGACCAGCGGGACGTGCGGCGCGCGCTGGCGGGCTTCCTCGAGGACGGCCCGGCGGCAGCGGCCGAGGCTGACAGCCCGCTCAGCGGCAGGGAGGCGGAGGTGCTGCGGCTCGTCGCAGCGGGGCTCTCGAATCGGGAGATCGCAGGCTCGCTCTTTCTCAGCGAGCACACGGTGCACCGGCACGTCGCGAACATCCTGCGCAAGCTCGGGCAGTCGTCCCGCGCCGGCGCGGCAACGCTCGCGACGCGCGCCGGCTACGTCTAGCCGCTCGAGCCGGCGGGGGCAGCGTTGACGTGCTGCTCGCCCGCCGTGACCGCGATCGGCAGCCGGTTGGCGGCGGGCGCGAGCGGGCACGCCCAGCGTGCGTCGTACGAGCACGAGGGGTTGAAGGCGAAGTTGAAGTCGAGCACCGCCGTGCCGGCGTCGCGGTCGAAGCCGAGATCGGCGCCCTTGACGGTGTCGATGAGATAGCGGCCGCCGCCGTAGGTCGACCGACCGCTCGTCTCGTCGGTGAAGGCGAGGAAGATGCCGCCGCCGTAGCCGTCGTTCCACGCCAATTCGAGCTCGTGCTCCTGTCCCTGGAGGACGAAGCGGGCGATGCCGATCCGCGTGAACGAGAACGTGCCGCCGGTGCTCGCAGCGATCTCGCGTCGGGTCGGGGTCGGCGTTCTCGATCACGGCGATCGTCCGCCACGCCGGGTCGTAGTCGTAGAACCGGCAGAACGCGAAGTCGGCCCGCGCGGCGGCGGGAATCGGCGACTGCGGATGATCGCGGTACATCCGGTCGCGGGTTGCCCGCCAGTCCCGCCACGCCTGCTCGGGCTCAGGCGCTGCGCGGATCCCGGCGTAGAGATCGAAGATCGCGTGCTTCCATTCGAGCAGGTCGATCGCGTCGGACGCGGTGAACGACGCGGCACCGCTCACGCGACGCCGCCCGCGATCGTCGACGACAGTTCCGTCGGGAGCGCGCACAACGACGGATACGTCGTGCCTCCCGCACTGGTTTGGTCGCCGGTGGTACCAGATACGACGGGTAACGTCGGCGAGGTGACTCCGATTCCCCTCTCCGTCCTCGACCTCGCCCCGATCACGCGCGGGTCGACCGCCGGCGACGCGCTGCGCAACAGCCTCGACCTCGCCCGCCACGCCGAGCGGCTCGGCTACAAGCGCCACTGGGTCGCCGAGCACCACAACATGCAGGCGATCGCGAGCGCTGCGACCGCTGTCGTGGCCGGGTATCTCGCGGCGGGCACGTCGACGATCAGGATCGGGGCCGGCGGGATCATGCTGCCGAACCACTCGCCGCTCGTGATCGCGGAGCAGTTCGGGACGCTGGAGTCGCTCTACCCCGGCCGCATCGACCTCGGGCTCGGGCGGGCTCCCGGAACCGACCAGCTCACGGCCCGCGCGCTCCGCCGCGATCCGCTGAGCGCCGACCGCTTCCCGCACGACGTGCAGGACCTGCAGGTGCTCTTCGGCCCCGCGCGGGACGACGAGCCGATCCGGGCGATTCCCGGCACGGGTCTCGAGGTGCCGCTCTGGATCCTCGGCTCGAGCACGTACGGCGCCCGCCTGGCCGCCCTGCTCGGGCTTCCGTACGCCTTCGCCTCGCACTTCGCGCCCACCGACCTGCTCGACCGCGCTCGAGCTCTACCGGCGGGAGTTCCGGCCGTCGGCGCAGCTCGCGGAGCCGTACGCGATGGCCGGAATCAACGTCTACGCGGCCGACACGGACGAGGAGGCGCGGCGCCTCTTCACGACGCCGCAGCAGTCGTGGGCGAACCGCTTCCGCGGGCTCTCCGGCCCCTACCCGCCGCCGATCGACGACATCGAGGCGTACTGGTCGCCGGCCGAGAAGGCGCAGGCGTCGGCGATGCTCACGTACTCGGTCGTCGGGTCGCTCGAGACCGTGCGCGCAGGGGTGGAGCAGTTCCGCGAGCTCACCGGCGTCGACGAGCTGATGGTCGTCACGGCGATCTACGACCACGCCGCGCGCGTGCGGTCGTACGAGATCCTCGCCGAGGCCGTCTGAGGCGCCGCCCGGCCGGACGGCGCCCCAGTTCGAGCGATGAGCTACACCGCGTGCCGCAGCGAGCCCGGGCGTCGTGAGCGGCTCCCCGGTCTCGAGCAGCGTCTTCAGGCCGGAGAGGATCATCGGCCAGCCGCCGTAGAGCTGGTCGTTCGCGCCCTCGCGCAGCTGATCGTGGGTGACGACCAGCCGGCACGAGTCGCCGACCGGCTCGATCTCCCAGGTCACGCGTGAGGTTCCCTCGGCGACGACGTCCTCGCCCCAGAGCGCGGTCATCGACTGGACGAGCCGTCGCGGCGGGTCGACCTCGAGGTTCTCGCCGGCGACGAACGGGCCTTCCATCGAGGGATGGAAGGACTCGTAGGTCGAGCCCGGCGTCCAGTCGGTCTCGGTCCGCACCCCGAACGAGTACACCTCCCGCAGATCGGGGTCGGTGATCGCCTCCCAGAGGCGCTCCGGGGTCGTCTTGATGTAGATCTCGAACACCTTCTCCATCGTGGTCTCCAGTCTGGTCTTGAGGTCACTGAGCGTCGCCGCCCAGGGCTCTGCGTATTTGCTCACCCAGCGGTCGTGGACGAGCCGGATCGGGACGGGATTCAGGAAGTGGAGCTTCTCGCGGCCACGGCGCCTGTGTGGTCACGAGCCCCGCGGCTTCGAGCACGCGGAGATGCTTCATCACGCCGATGCGCGTCATCGGCAGTCGGGCCTCGAGCGCGCTCAGCGTCTGGCCGTCCTCCCGGAACAGCTCGTCGAGCAGACTCCGTCGAGTCGGGTCGGCGAGTGCCTTGAACACCTTGTCCATGCCGCGGATAATAGGTAACCGATTGGTTACATGTCAAGTCTGATGTGACACGCCGGCCACCCGGTGGCGTAGAACGGTCGTGGACGCAATGACGCTGACCCGGCCCTTGACGCAGACGACCACCGCGCCGCCCACGTTCGCCGATGCCGCCGAGCGGCATCTCGACGACGTCTTCGGCTACCTGCTCTACCTGACCCGCGACCGCCCGCTCGCCGACGACCTGGCAGGCGCCACGTTCGAGAAGGCCCTCCGCCAGTGGTCGCGGTTCGACCCACGCCGTGGCAGCGCCCGCACCTGGCTGCTCGGGATCGCGCGCACGACCGCGCTCGACTGGTTCCGGGCCGAGTCCCGGCGCCACCGGCGCGAGGAGGCCGCAGCCGAGCCCGAGGCGCAGGAGGCCGAGTTCGTCGAAGGGCTCTCGCCCGAGCTCCAGCTGGCGCTCGCAACCCTCAGCGCCGGCGAGCGCGAGGTGCTCGTCCTCCGCATCGTGATCGAGCTCGACGGCGACCAGACCGCGCCGCGTGCTCGGCATCAGCCCGACGGCCGTGTCGACCCGGCTCAGCCGGGCGCTCCAGAAACTCGAAGAGAAGGTGAGGAACGATGACCTCCGCTGAGCTGATCACCGCGCTGCAGGCCACCCGGCCCGTCGCCACCGACACCCTGCGCGACCGCGTCCGCGCGATCGCCGCGGCCGAGCCCGTGCAACGGCCCTCGCCGTTCGCCCGCCTGTCGCGCATCTCGCTCCGGCGCTTCGCGCTCGTCGCCGTCCCGGCGACGGCCGTCGTGCTGCTCGGCACGGCAGGGGTCGTCGGCCTGCTCGACTCGGGCTCCGAGCCCGCAGGTCGAGAGCTCGGCCGCGCGCGAGCTCTGCGCGCAGGCGCAAGCGCCCGCCCCGAACGGAGGCGTGACGACCGCACCCCAGCTCAAGGCCGCCGCGCCTCCCGCCGCCGCCGATGCGGCCGCGCCCGCACCGACGACGGGTCGCGCCCAGCGCTACTCGGCCCAGCTGACCCTCGCCGTGAAGGACGTCGACGGTCTCTCCGATGCGACGCAGAAGGCGCTCCAGATCACGCGTGACCTCGGCGGCTACGTCGTCTCGGTCTCGTACGCCACCTCCGACACCGGCGTCTCGTCGCTGACGCTGAAGGTGCCGACCGCGAACGTGCAGGACGCGCTCGTGCGCCTGACCGGGCTCGGCAAGATCGTGTCGCAGCAGGTGCAGATCGACGACCTCCAGGGTCAGGTCGACGAGCTGACGAAGCGCGAGACGGCGCTGCGCGGGCAGATCGCGCGCCTCTCCGCCCGTCTGGCCGACCACCGACCTCGACGCCGAGACCCGCGCCACGCTCGAGGCGCGCCGCGACGCCGCCCGCGCCGAGCTCGCACGGGTGCGGACGACGCGGGCCCAGGTCAACGGCGAGGCGCGGTACGCCACGATCCAGCTGACGCTGCAGACGTCGCGAGTCGGCGGCCGTCGTGCCGGTGCCGTCGCGCTGGGACAACGCGCTCGACCGCGCCGGCGAGATCCTCGTCGCCGAGGCGACGTTCGTCCTCTACGCCCTCGTGATCGTCGGCCCGTTCGCGCTGCTGGCGCTGCTCGTCTGGCTCGGCCGCCGCGGCCTGCGCAAGCGGCAGGAAGCGGAGCTCTCTCGGCACCGTGACCGGGAGGCGAGCGGGGAGAGGCTTCAGCCTCTCCCCGCTAGCTCTTCGCCGCCTTCACGTCGAGGGTCGCGATCAGCGCCTCCGCGACGACCTTGAGCGGCCGGCCCGAGATCTGGCTCGCCTTGCGCAGCCGGGCGAAGGCGTCCTGCTCGGTGAGGCCCTCCCGCTCCATCAGCAGCCCCTTGGCGCGCTCGATCGCCTTCCGCGCCGCGAGCGCCTCCGAGAGGGAGTCGGCCTCCTCGCGCACGGCTGCGAGCTCGTCGTGCCTCGCGCGTGCGGTCGCGATCGCAGGGCAGCAGGTCGTTCTCGCGGAACGGCTTCACGAGGTAGCCGAACACGCCGGCCTCGACGGCCCGCGAGACGAGCTCCTGCTCGCCGTACGCGGTCACCATCACGATCGGGATCGGCCGCTCCTCGAGAATCCGGCGGGCCGCATCGATCCCGTCGAGCTTCGGCATCTTGACGTCGAGCAGCGCCAGGTCCGGCTCGACCGTGCGGGCGAGCGTCACCGCCTCCTCGCCGTCCTTGGCCTCGGCGCACACCTCGAAGCCCGCCTTCTCGAGCAGGGCCCGGAGGTCGAGCCGGATGATCGTCTCGTCTTCAGCGATCAGAATGCGCATCGTCGTCGTCCTTTCCAGTGCGGGCCGGGAACCTGACTTCGGCGCGCAGGCCGTTGTCGTCCACGAGCATCAGCTCGCCGCCCAGCTCGTCACGGACGAGGGCGCGGACAATGGAGAGGCCGGTGCTGTCAGATGCGGCCTGCATGCCGTCGCCGTCGTCGGCGATCGCGAGCACGACTTCACCGTCATGCCCGGTCAGAGTAACGGAGATCGTCGGCCCGCCGTGCTCGAGCGCGTTCCCGAACAGCTCGCTGAAGACGAGCGCCAGCGAGGTGGCCCGCTGGCCCGCGAGCCACACGGGCTCGAGCGTCGAGCTGACCTCCTTGCCCACGACGAGGCCCTGCACGAGCATCGCCCGCAGCCGGTCGATCAGCTCGTCGAGCTCGACGTCCTCCTCGCGATGCTCCGTCAGCACCTCGTGGACGGCGGCGATCGCGAGGATCCGGTTGACCGAGTCGCCGAGCGCCTTCTGGGGATCGACGTTCTCGGCCCGCGCCTGGAGGCGCAGCAGCGAGGCGACGGTCTGGAGGTTGTTCTTGACCCGGTGGTGGATCTCCTGGGCGAGCACGCCGCGCAGCGCCATGCGGCCGTGCTCGAGCGCGACGGCGGCCTGGCTCGCGATCGCCTCGAGCAGCTGCCGGTCGTCGGCGGGAGAACGGCGTGTCGCGGTCGATCACGAGCTCGCCGATCGTGCGGCTCCGCCAGCGCAACGGCATCCGCACCGCGTAGGCGCCGGCCCGGCCCTCCGGCCACGCGATCCGGCCGTCCTCGAGCACGATCGCGGCGCCCGTCGCGTTGGTCGACTCGACGGTCGTCTGCACGATCGCCTCGAGCGACTCCTCCAGGTACAGCGACTCCGAGACGGCCTCCGAGATCCTGGCCAGGGCCTCGAGCTCGTGCACCCGCCGCTGCGCCTGCGCGTAGAGCTTCGCGTGCTCGATCGACTGCGCCACCTGGCCCGCGATCGTCATCAGCAGGTCGACCTCGGCCTGGGTGAACGCCCGCGGCTCCCGGGTGCGCACGTTGAGCGCTCCCTCGAGCTTCTCGCGGGCGAGGATCGGCACGGCGAGGATCGAGGCGTACTGGTCCTCGGGCAGGTTCGGGAACGCCTTGAAGCGCGGGTCGAGATGCGCGTCGGCGGCGATCATCACCGGAGCCCGCTCGGCGGCGGCGGCGCCCGTGATGCCCTCGCCGCGACGCATCCGCGGCGTCCTCGTCGAGAGCTCCACGCTCGTGCCGTGGGTCGCGCGCAGCACGAGCTCGTCGGTGCGCTCGTCGTAGAGGTAGACGTACGCCGAGTCGGTCTCGAGCGCCGCCGCGACCTCGTGGGCGATCGCCTCCATCACCTCCTGCAGATCGAGCGAGGAGTTGACGACCTCCGTCGTTCGGGTCAGCAGCGCGAGATGGCGGCCGGCGTCGTCCATCGGTCAGGTGAGGTAGGTGAGAACGATCGCGCCGAGGATCGGCACGGCGATCGTGAGGGAGAAGTTGAACCAGCCGACGACGACGAGCCGCTTCCGCGTCTCGGGGGCCTGCGGCTCGCCGGCGCGCAGCTCGCGCTGGAGCCTCGGCCCGAGGACGTAGTCGTGGATCAGCGCGCCGACGACGAGCAGCGCCACGAGGACGGACTTCAGGATCAGCGTCCGGTCGAAGTCGGTCGAGAGGGCGCCGGAGTCGAAGCCCCCGTGAAGATCGGTCAGCCACAGGCCCGACACGATCGCGACCCCCATCGCGCTCCAGCCGAGCGGTCGCCAGCGCCGGCCGAGGGCACGCATCGCGGTCGCGCGCGCCTCGCCCTCGAGCTTGCGGATCGCCGGGACGCCGACGAAGACGAGCACGATCGTGCCCCCGACCCAGATCGTGGCCGAGAGCAGATGAATCACGCGGAGAACGCTGATCACGGAAGCAGGCTATCGCCGGTCGCCCGCGGAGCGAGATCGTGACCGCTCGAAATCGTCCTGGTCAGTTCGATATCGTCGCGCGATGGAGCTGAACGACTGGCTGCTCGCTCTCCACCTGCTGAGCGCGTTCGCGCTCGTCGGCGGCCATGATCGTGTTCTGGGTCGGGATCGTCGTGATCCGGCGCACCGATCTTCCCGAGCAGGTCGTCGCGGCCGGCCGCCTCTTCCCGGTCGCCGACGGTCGCGGTGACGGTCGGCTCGCTCGGGACGATCATCTTCGGCGTCTGGCTCGCGATCTCGCTCGACGGCGTCGCCGTCTGGAGCGGCTGGGTGATCGCAGCGATCATCCTCTGGGCGGTCGGGACCGAGACGGGGCGCCGCGGCGGCACCTATCTTCACGCGCCGTCCATCGACCGCGCGAAGGAGCTCGTTGCGTCCGGGAGCACAGGCCCCGACGCGAAGCTCGCCGAGCTCGGCGCGCACGCAACACGGGCCTGATGCTGCACTCGATCTCGTCGCTCGCGATCCTGCTGATCCTCGTCGACATGATCTGGAAGCCGGGCGCCTGATGCTTGCCTCGATGCTGCGTCCCGACAACCTGAACCTGCCGCTCTTCGTCCACGTCCTCGGCGCGATGATCCTCGTCGGCGGCCTGCTCGCGACGTCCACGAGCGTGCTCGTCGCGCGCGGCGATGTCCGGACGCTGCGGATCGGCGTGATGACGCTGCTGTTCGTCTGCCTGCCCGGCTACATCGTGATGCGCGGCGGCGCCCAGTGGATCTACTCGCGCGAGCACCTCGACGACGCTGCCGGACGACCCGGCCTGGATCGGGATCGGCTTCATCACCGCCGACGCCGGTGCGCTGCTCCTCCTCATCTCGCTCATCCTCGGCGGGCTCGGCCTGCGCCGCGTAGCGCGGCGGGGGCGGCACGGGACTGCTGCGCGCGAGCCTGATCATCTCGGTCGTCCTGCTCGCCGCCTACATCGTCGCGATCTGGGCGATGGGCGCCAAGCCCGCCTGAGCCGAGGCCGAATCGGCCCACAACGACCACGGGCCCCACACCGGGGACCCGCGATCGGCCGTCAGACACAAGCGCGCCGCTCGCCTTGCGGCTGCGCCTGCACCGACGATGATGCGCCATTCGACGGACGTTGTCCAGTCGGATCTGCAAGAGCTTCTGTCGGCAGGGCAGGATCCCGGCTCGAAGACGGGATCCTGCCCTGCCTGGAGGCGACAGCTACAGCGCCGCGAGGTACCGGTCGAGCTCCCACTGCGACACCTGGGTGCGGTACTCGTCCCACTCGGCGCGCTTGAGCTCGACGTACCGCGGGAAGATGTGCTCCCCGAGGGCCTTCTGGAGCAGCTCCGAGGACGCGAACGCCTCGATCGCCTCGCCGAGCGATCCGGGCAGTGCCTCGACCCCCTGCTCGACGCGCTCCTCGTCCGAGAGGCGGTAGAGGTTGGTCGTCATCTCGGCCGGCAGCTTGTAGCCCTTCTCGATCCCCTCGAGGCCTGCATGGAGCAGGGACGCGAACGCGAGGTACGGGTTGCACGCCGGGTCGGGACACCGGATCTCGGCCCGGGTCGCCTGCTCGGAGCCCGGCTTGTAGAGCGGGATCCTGATCAGCGCGGAGCGGTTGCGCTGGGACCAGGCGACGTAGACCGGCGCCTCGTACCCGGGAACGAGCCGCTTGTAGGAGTTCACCCACTGGGCCAGCACGGCCGACAGCTCGCGGGCGTGCACGAGCAGGCCGGCGATGAACGACTTCGCCGTGTCGGAGAGGTTGTTCGGGTCCTTGCCGTCGAAGAACTGGTTCCGGCCGCCGGTGAACAGCGACATGTGCGTGTGCATGCCCGAGCCGTTCTCGCCGAACAGCGGCTTCGGCATGAAGGTCGCGTAGTACCCGTGCCAGGCGGCGACCTCCTTGACGACGATGCGATACGTCATCGTCTTGTCGGCCATCGCGAGCGCGTCGTCGTAGCGCATGTCGATCTCGTGCTGCGACGGGGCGACCTCGTGGTGGTGGTACTCGATCTGGATCCCGACCGACTCGAGCGCCGCGATCGTGTCGTTGCGAACCTCGGTCGCTGCATCCTGCACGGTCATCGCGAAGTACCCACCCTCGTCGATCGTCTCGGTGCCCTTGTCGTCCTCGAAGAGGAAGTACTCGAGCTCCGGGCCGACGTTGAACGTGTCGAAGCCCATCTTCTTCATGCGCTCGAGCGCGAGCTTGAGGATGTAGCGCGGGTCCCCCTCGTACGGCGTGCCGTCGGGCTTGACGACGTCGCAGATCATGCGGCCGACCTTGGAGCCGAGCTCGTGGCCGTGATCGTCGACGGGCCGCGGCATCAGCTCGAACGTCGCCGGGTCCGGGATCGCGACCATGTCCGACTCCTCGATCCGGTTGAAGCCGGTGATCGACGAGCCGTCGAAGCCCATCCCGTCGTCGAGCGCGCCCTCCATCTCGTTGGGCGTGATCGCGAACGACTTGAGATGCCCCTCGAGATCCGTGAACCAGAAGAGGACGTGCTCGACGCCTTCGTCCTTGATCCGCTTCAGCACCGCGCGTCGCGCGGCGACGCTCGACGTGGCCCGATCCTTGCTCTGCACCTGCGCTGCGCGCCTCGTTGCCGGCGCCGCGCTGCTCCTTGGTCTCGCCATCTTCACACTCCTTCGCTCGCCGGCCGGACAGCCGAGTCCGCCCAGGGCCACGTGCCCCGAGAGGAGTCGATGCTATCGCAGTGCGGCTTCGGTGCCTTCGGTGTCGTCGGTCGGGGGTTGACGCCCGGCCGACGGCGCCGCTATAACTGACAACGGACGCCGCCGGAGGCGGTGTCGAGGCAATGGGGCCTCAGGACTCTTCGAGTCCTGGGGTCTTTTTTTGTGCCCTGTCTGTCGTACACAGACCCGTGATGTCGAAGACGAGAGAAGGTGAGAGATGACGAAGTACAAGCTCGAGTACATCTGGCTCGACGGCTACGAGCCGGTGCCCAACCTGCGCGGGAAGACGAAGATCGAGGAGTTCGCCCGTTTCCCGGAGCTCGAGGAGCTTCCCCTCTGGGGCTTCGACGGCAGCTCCACCCGGCAGGCCGACGGCAGCAACTCCGACTGCACCCTGAAGCCGGTCGCGCTGTTCCCCGATCCCGCCCGGACGAACGGCGTGCTCGTGATGTGCGAGGTGCTCCTCCCCGACGGGACCCCGCACCCGAGCAACAGCCGGGCGACGATCCCGGACGACCCGGACACGTGGTTCGGCTTCGAGCAGGAGTACTTCTTCTACGTCGACGGCCTTCCGCTCGGGTTCCCGGCGGCCGGCTTCCCGGCGCCACAGGGCGAGTACTACACCGGCGTCGGCCACAAGAACGTCGGCTCGCTCGCGCGCGAGATCGTCGAGGCGCACCTCGATCTCTGCCTCGAGGCCGGGATCAACCACGAGGGCATCAACGCCGAGGTGGCGAAGGGCCAGTGGGAGTTCCAGATCTTCGGGGAAGGGTCCAAGCGGGCCGCCGACGAGATGTGGATTGCGCGGTACCTGCTGCTGCGCCTCTGCGAGCGCTACGGCGTCGACGTCAACTGGCACTGCAAGCCACTCGGCGTCGAGGTCGACTGGAACGGCTCGGGGATGCACACGAACTTCTCGACGAAGTACATGCGCGAGGTCGGCGGGGAGGATTACTTCCACGCCCTGATGACCGCCTTCGAGGAGCACATGGCAGAGCACATCGAGGTGTACGGGCCGGACAACCATCTGCGCCTGACCGGTCTCCACGAGACGCAGTCGATCGACACGTTCAGCTGGGGCGTCGCAGACCGTGGTGCCTCGATCCGGGTGCCGCACAGCTTCGTCAACAACGACTTCAAGGGCTACCTCGAGGATCGCCGCCCGAACTCCCAGGGCGACCCGTACCGGATCGCCGGACGGATCATCGAGTCGATCGAAGCGGTGCCGCTCCCGGGTGCGTCCCCGGCTGAGCTGGCGGCCGGAAACGGCTCGCCGCATCGCGAGAACAGGCCGCTGCTCGTCAGCGAGCCGGTGGTGGGCTAGGGGCCCTAACTCCCATCCGGGGTGGGGCCGAGCACGCGACGGCTCGGCCTCACCCGGCCACGAACCCAGGCCCACCGACTGAGAGTGCTCAGTCGTCGAACGCGGCGAGATCGTCGAGCGCGATGTCCTCGCCCCGTGCCGGGCGGCCCGCCGGTAGAGCGCGAGCGCGGGCGCCATGCAGAGCGAGCCGGCGACGAGACTGGCATGCGCGGGCAAGGCCGCTACAAGCGGTGGTTGCACCGCGACGACGGTTGTCGTTTGCGGTCGTCCGCGGGTGTCGCTATAGTGTTGCGTCTGGCGGGGCCGACGAAGGCTCCTCCGTGTGGCAATGACGCCTCAGTGCTCCCTGCGAGCCCTGGGGCTTTTTTTGTTGGTCCATCGAGGAGGACGCGCAGATGATGAAAGTGGAAGCGGTCGTCGTCCGAGACCGCGTCGAGACCGTCATGGAGGCCGTCGAGGCCGCCACCGGGCACGTAGGCGTCACCGTCATCGAGGCCGTCGGTCACGGCCGCGAGAAGGGCATCACGCACGAGTACCGGGGACGCATCTTCGAGTCGCGGTTCCTGCCGAAGGCGCACATGACGTTCGTCGTCGCCGACGAGCACGTCGAGGGCGCGATCGCGGCGATCGTCGACGCGGCCCGCACGGGCCACGCCACGGGCGACGGCATCTGCTGGGCCTCACCGGTGACCCACGTCACCCATAACCGCACCGGAGCAAAGCTCGAGGAGGTGGAGACGGTATGAGTCTCAAGGAAGTCGGATTCGCAGTCAGCACGGTCTGGGTCATCCTGGCGGCGATCCTCGTGATCTTCATGCAGGCAGGCTTCGCCTTTCTCGAGGCCGGCCTGACGCGCATGAAGAACGTCGGCCACATCGCGGCGAAGAACGTTCTCATCCTCGCGATCGCGTCGGTCGTCTACTACTGCGTCGGGTTCGGGATGGCCTTCGGCGACGGCGGCAACGGCATCGTCGGCGGCTCGGGCTTCTTCCCGAGCGTCGACGAGCTGCTCACGATCGGCGCAGTCGCCGTTCTCGTGGTTCAGCGAGATCCCGGGAGCGGCCGGCTACCTGTTCGAGGTCGCCTTCGCCGCCGTCTCGCTCGCGATCGTGTGGGGCGCGATGGCAGAGCGCACGAAGCTCTGGGTCTACTTCGCGTTCGGGGCGGCCTTCACGCTCATCTACTCGCTCGTCTCGCACTGGATCTGGAGCCCGCAGGGCTGGCTGTTCGAGAAGGGCATGCAGGACTTCGCCGGCTCGACGGTCGTCCACTACCAGGGCGCCCTGGCAGGCCTCGCAGGAGCGATCCTGCTCGGCCCGCGGATCGGCAAGTTCGGCTCCGACCACAAGCCGAACGCGATCCCCGGCCACAACATGGCGTTCACGACCCTCGGCGTGATCATCCTCTGGTTCGGCTGGTTCGGGTTCAACCCGGGCTCGACGCTCTCGGTCGACTTCGGCGGCGTCGGCTTCTTCGCCTACGTCGCCCTGAACACGAACCTCGCCGCAGCGGCCGGCGTGCTCGGTGCCGTCGATCACGTCGTGGATCGTGGTCAAGAAGCCCGACCTCTCGATGATGCTCAACGGTGCGATCGCCGCGCTCGTGGCGATCACCGCCGCCTGCGCGTTCGTGGCTCCCGTGGGCCGCGATCCTGATCGGGTTCGTCTCCGGCATCATCGTCGTCCTCGGCTCGCTGCTCGTCGAGCGGGTCGGGCTCGACGACCCCGTCGGCGCGATCGCGGCGCACGGCATGTCGGGCGTCTGGGGCACGCTGTCGCTCGGCTTCCTGGCCGTGCCGAAGCTCGCCGAGCAACCTCGAGACCGGCAAGCGGCGGCCTCTTCTACGGCGGCGGCTTCCACCAGCTCGGGATCCAGGCCCTCGGTCTCGCTCGCGGTCGGCGCGTTCACGTTCACCGTCTCGTTCCTGATCCTGCTGCTGTTCAAGGTGACGTTCGGCATCCGCACCGAGCCCGAGGTCGAGGAGATGGGCCTCGACGTCTCCGAGCACGGCATGTGGGGCTACCCCGAGTTCTACATCCCGGTCCCGGGCGGCTACGGCTCGGAGCCGACCGTCCTGCCCGGGAAGCACTTCACCGACCGCGAGGTGATCGTCACCCAGGGCTCGTCCGGCGACAGCATGTACGTCGTCCAGTCCGGCAAGGTCGAGGTCGATCCACACGACCGAGGCCGGCGAGGACCAGCAGCTGGCGACGCTCAAGCCCGGTGAGTTCTTCGGTGAGATGGCGATCTTCGAGGACGAGGTCCGCTCGGCCACGGTTCGCGCGGTCGGCGACACTCGCGTCCTCGAGGTCGACAGGAAGACGGTCGAGAAGCGGATCCAGGACGATCCGCGCCTCGCCGTCAACATGCTGAAGACGATGTCGTCCCGCATTCGCGAGGGACACACACGGCTCGACGGGGCGTCAGTGCCCGACGCGTGAGCTGCTGGCGTGACGTTCCCCGCGTCGCGCTCGCGCCACAGCCCGTTCCCCGGCTGCCGGCCCTGCCGGCAGCCGGGGAGCGTGGCTCCCTCTGCTCGAGCGTCTACCCGAGCGCGAAGGTGACGGTGACCTGCGCCGTCGTCTCCTGCGTTCCGGCCTCGATCGGCGTCGCGCTGTCGGCGGCGGCGCCTTCGCGAACATCGGCTGGGGAGCGGTGCCGCCGCCCTCGACCACCGTCGTGACCTTGCCGAGCGAGCGGCCCGCCGCGGCGGCGAGAGTCTCGGCGCTCAGGCGCGCGTCGGCCATGGCGGCCTTGAGGGCCTGCCGGTAGAGCGAGCTCTGATCGGCGACCGACATCGTCGGGCCGTTCACGTTGTTCGCCCCCGCCTCGACTGCGGCGTCGATCAGGGCCCCGGCCTTGTCGAGGCCGATCGTGACGGTGACGATGTTCGAGGCCGCGAAGCCGGACGGCTCGCCGTTGTTGGTGAAGACCTGGGAGAGCGAGACCGACTGCGTCCCGATGTTGCGACCCCCGGCCGACTTGACGGCGGCGATGACCTGCCGCATCTCGCGCGCGTTGGCCGCGATCGCGGCCTTGGCGCTCGCTGCCCGGACGTCGACGCCGAACGAGAACGAGGCGGAGGTCGGGACGCCGCTGACCGAGCCGTTGCCGGCGACCGTGATCGAGTCGCTCGAGGTGGCGGCCGTGCCGTCGACGGCGTGCGCGCCCTCGGGCCGGGCGACCCCGGCGATGGCAGCGGCGACGAGCAGGAGTGAAGCGGCAAGGGCAATGCGTTTCATCGGGAGCCTCCAGGGAGCGTCGAGTGTTGTCTCCCTCTCTACGCCGCCGCGGCCCGCCTACGTCACACGGTTTCAGACGCTCTCGGCCGTGAAGCGCGACCGTGCCGCGGCGAGTGCCTCGCGCACTCCGCCCGGCCCGGGCGCCCCGCGCCCGGCGACGCTCTCCGCGGGCGTGCCGGCCGGCGTGAACGACCCGTCGCGGACGCTCGCCGCGACGCGCTCGTGCGCCTCGCGGAACGGCACGCCGTCCTGCACGAGCGCCTCCGCCGCGTCGGTCGCGAGCACGAGCGGGTCCGACGCCGCCGCGGCCATGCGCTCGCGATCGACCTCCAGCCCGGCGACGAGCGCCGCGAGGGCGCGGAGCCCGAGCCGGGTATCCGCCCGCGCCGCGAACACGGGTGCCTTGTCCTCCTGCAGGTCGCGGTCGTAGGCGAGGGGCAGCCCCTTGACGGTCGCGAGCAGGCCGGTGAGGCGTCCGATCGCCGTGCCCGCCTTGCCGCGCGCCAGCTCGGCGACGTCGGGATTCAGCTTCTGCGGCATCATCGACGAGCCGGTGGCCGCATTCTCCGGCAGCCTGACGAAGCCGAACTCGCCCGACGACCACAGCACGATCTCCTCGCCGATCCGCGAGAGGTGCGTGTAGAGAACGGTCACGGCGTAGAGGTAGTCGAGCGCGAAGTCGCGGTCGGCGACCGCGTCGATCGAGTTCCGCATCTGGTTCGGCGGCCCGGGCAGGCCGAGCGTCGAGCCGGCGAGCGCACCGGCGCCGAGCGGGCTCTCGGTCGACGCTGCCGTGGCAGCCGCGAAGCGGGAGCGGTCGCGGTCGAGCATCTCGATCCAGGCCAGGAGATGATGTCCGAGCGTTACCGGCTGGCCGCGCTGCAGGTGGGTGTAGCCGGGAAGGAGCGTGTCGGCCTCCGCCTCGGCGAGCGTGAGCACCACGAGCGCGAGCGCCTCGATCTCCCGTCGCGCCTCCGCAGCATGCATCGAGGACGTAGAGGCGGAACGCCGCCGCGACCTGGTCGTTGCGCGACCGGCCGGCATGGATCTTCCGGCCGACGGCTCCGAGCTGCCGCTCGATCGCGCTGTGCACGTCCTCGTCCTCGGCCAGGTAGCCGGCCGGGTCGAGCGCGATCTCGGCCAGCCGCTCCTCGACCTCGGCGAGCTCGTCATCCGAGAGCAGGCCGGCGCCGTGGAGCCGCCGGGCGTGCTGGAGGGTCGCCTCGCAGTCGTACGGCAGGAGCTCGGCGTCGTCCGCGTGGAGAAAGGCCCAGACCGAAGGGTCGAGCGAGCCGCCGACGCGCCCCGACCAGAGCGTCACGGCGTGACTCCGTCGACGAGGTACGACGCGAGCTCGGCCCGCAGCTCGCGTGCCGATGTCCCGTCCTTGGCGGCGATGAAGATGGTGTTGTCGCCGGCCAGCGTGCCGGCGATCGACGGATGCGCGCCCTCGTCGATCGCCTGGGCGAGCGCGCGACGCGTAGCCCGACGGCGTCGTGACGACGACGAGCCCGCTGCTCGCCGCCTGGACGCCGGTTGCGTAGCGCCGCATCGCGGCACCGATCGCGCGAAGCCGGTCGGCATCGCCGGTCCCGGATGCGGCGTAGATCAGCCGGCCACTCGGAGCCCTCACCTTGACGAGCCCGAGCTCCGTGACGTCGCGCGAGACGGTCGTCTGAACGACCTCGTGACCCTCGTCCCGCAGCGCCTGCACGAGCTCGGCCTGGGTCGAGAGCGCCCGGTCGCGGACGAGCCGGAGAATCGCGTTCTGGCGCTCCCGGCGGTTCACGATGCGAGCACCCCTTCCAGGATCGCGAGGGCCTGGTCGACCTCGGCGGCGCTGACGACGAGCGGCGGCGTCAACCGCAGCACGTCCGGGCCGGCCGAGAGGACGAGGAGACCCTGCTCGCGGCAGGCATCGACGACGGGGCCGACGGGGCGGTCGAGCTCGGCTCCGATCAGGAGACCGCGCCCGCGAACCGTCCGCACCGCCGGCAGCGCCTCGAGGCGAGTGACGAGCTGGGCACCGCGCGCCCGGACGGCAGCGAGCAGGTCGTCGTCGATCGCCTCGACGACCGCAGCGGCAGCCGCGGCAGCGACGGGGTTGCCCCCGAAGGTGGAGCCGTGATCGCCCGGGACGAAGCCCGGCGCCGCCCGCTCGCCGGCCAGCAGGGCGCCAATGGGCAGCCCATTTCCCAGGCCCTTGGCGAGCGTGATCAGATCGGGCGTGATGCCGAGCTGCTCGAAGGCGAAGAACGTCCCCGTACGGCCCATCCCGGCCTGCACCTCGTCGACGCAGAGGAGCGCGCCCGACCTCGAGCGCGAGCTCTGCGGCAGCCTGGGCGAACGCCGGCTCGAGCGGGATCACGCCGCCCTCGCCGAGCACGGGCTCGAGCAGCAGCAGCGCGGTGTCGCCGGCCGGCGCGAGCGCGGCCTCGAGCGACTCGACGTCGTTGGGACGGGCGAACGAGATCCCGGGCACGAGCGGCCCGAAGCCCTCCCACTTCGACGGCTGCCCGGTCGCCGAGAGGGCCCCGAGCGTGCGGCCGTGGAACCCGCCCTCGAGCGCCACGATCCGGGTGCGCCCGGTTGCCTTGCGCGCGATCTTGAGCGCCGCCTCGTTGGCCTCCGCACCGGAGTTGCAGAAGAAGGCACGGCCGCCCGGAAACCGCTCGGAGAGCAGCGCGGCGAGCCGGAGCATCGGCTCCGTCCAGTACAGGTTCGACGCGTGCCAGAGCCGGTCGAGCTGCGCGCGGGCTGCCGCGAGCGGCGCCGGCGCGCAATGGCCCAGACCGACAACGGCGATCCCGGCGACGAAGTCGAGGTACTCGCGGCCCGTGTCGTCCCAGACGCGGCAGCCTTCGCCGCGCACGACCGTGATGTCGGCGCGGGCATAGGTCGGCAGCACCGTGTCCCGGAGCAGGGACAGCTCGGAGGCGCTCATGCAACCACCTCCGTGGCGCCGATCGCGGCTCGCACGCCGCCCCGGGCGGCGAGGACGGCCGCGTGGAGCTTGGGGACGATGCCGCCCTCGAAGGTGCCGTCACCGAGCATCCGATCGGCGTCGTCGACGGCGATGTGCTCGATCACGGCGCCTTCCATCAGGACGCCGGGCACGTCGCTGACGAACACGATCCGCTCGGCACCCAGTCCGACGGCGAGCGCGGCTGCTGCCTCGTCGGCGTTGACGTTGAGCGTTCCAACCTCGCCGGTTCCAACCGCGAGCGGCGCCACGACGGGGATGCGGCCGGCCGCGAGAGCCGCTTCGATCGCCGGCGGCGCCGAGGGAGTCGGATGCCCGACGAGCCCGAGCGCCTCCACCTGGGTCGCCTGCAGCCCCACCTCGTCACCGAAGAGCGCAAGCGCGAGAGGCCCGATCGCGGCGCAGACGTCGTCGTTGACCTCGGCGAGGGAGGCCCGGACGACGTCCAGCACCTCCGTCGTCGTCACCCGCCGCCCGTCGACGAAGCTCGGGTCGATCCCCCGGCGCTCCATCTCCGCCGTGATCTGCGGCCCGGCCCCGTGGACGACGACGACATCGTGTCCCTGCTCGCGCAGGGCGACGGCCTCGGCCGCTGCGGCGGCGGCAACGCGCCCGCCGAGCTTGATCACGATGCGGCTCACGTCGTGTACTCCGCGTTGATCCGGACGTAGTCGTAGGTCAGGTCCGACGCCAGGTAGCCCGCGGAGCCCTCGCCGAGCCCGAGCTCGAGGTCGATCCGGCAGACCGGGCCGGCGAGCTCCGGCACGGAGCCCGTCGGCGAGCCGTCGGCGAACACGGCGACGCCGCCGAAGGCGACCGTCAGCCGCTCCGTGTCGAGCTGCGCGAATCCGTCCCCGTACGGCGCCGAGCCGGCCGCCATCAGCACCCTGCCCCAGTTGGGATCGTGACCGAACGCCGCCGTCTTGACGAGCGGGGAGGTCGCGATCCGGCGCGCGATCGCCTCCGCCTCCACCGTCGAGGCGGCACCGTTGACGCCGATCTCGAGCACGACGGTCGCGCCCTCGCCGTCCGCCACGACCTGGCGCGCGAGATCGCCGCATACCTCGTCCAGCGCCGCTGCGAAGGCCTCGTCGTCGCGATCGACACCGCTTGCCCCGTTCGCCAGCAAGATCACGGCGTCGTTCGTCGAGCAGTCCCCGTCGACCGAGATGCGGTTGAAGCTCCGGGCGACGGCGGGCCGCAGGAACTCCTCCACCTCACCCTCGGCGAGCGGGTAGTCGGTCGTGAGCACGACGAGCATCGTCGCGAGGCGCGGGTGGATCATGCCGGCGCCCTTCGCCATGCCGCCGACGGTGAAGCCGCCCGCGCGCGCGACAGCGACCTTCGGGCCGGAGTCGGTCGTCAGGATCGCGGCGGCGGCTGCATCGCCACCCTCGGCCGAGAGCTCGCCGGCAGCCGCCCGCGCCCCGGCAAGCACCTTGTCGAGCGGCAGCCGCGGGCCGATGACGCCGGTCGAGAGCACGAGAACCTGCTCCGGCTCGATCCCGAGCGCACCGGCGAGACCGACCGCAGATGCGACGGCGTCTTCCTCGCCCTGCGCCCCCGTCGCGGCATTCGCGACGCCGGCATTGATCAGCACGGCCTGCGGCGCGGCAAGAGCGAGATGGCGCTTCGAGACGGTGACCGGAGCCGCCTGGACGCGGTTCGTCGTCCAGAGCGCGGCGCCGACCGCAGCCGGGACCGAGCGCACGACGGCGACATCGGGACGCCCGGAAGGCCTGATTCCCGCAGAGACGCCGCTCGCCTCGAAGCCCTCCGCAGCAGTCACCGACATGGCTAGACGAGGACCCCACCGAGTCGGAGCCCGGCCGTCGGCTCGAGGCCGAGCGCCCGGTTCACGTTCTGGATTGCCTGGCCGGCGGCGCCCTTGCCGAGGTTGTCCTCGGCGCAGATGACGATGGTGCGATCCGTGAACCTGTCGTCGAAGACGCCGATCTCGGCGCGGTCGGAGTGCTGGACGCGGGCAAGCTCCGGCGCCATCCCCTCGGGCAGGACGGTGACGACGGGGCTGCCGGCGTAGGCCTCCTCGAGCAGGGCGCGAAGGTCAGGCCCGGTGGAGCGGACGTTGCAGGTCGCGATGAGACCGCGCCGGACGGGCAGGAGGTGCGGCGTGAAGGAGACCGGGAAGCCGAGCAGCTGCGTGATCTCGGGCACATGCTGATGGGCACCGACCCGATACGGCGCGACGTTCTCGAGCACGGCGCCGGCATGCGTGGACTCCTTCAGCGTGCGGCCCGCTCCCGTCATCCCGGAGAGCCCGTCGACGACGACGGAGCCCGGCTCGATCGCGTCCTTCAGCGGCGCGAGCGCGAGCAGGGTCGCGGTCGCGTAGCACCCTGGGTTCGCGATCAGACGCCCCGACTCGGCGACGAGCTCCGGTCAGCCCGTAGACCCAGTCGCCGAGCCCGCCGGGAAGCGGGTGGGTAAAGCCGTACCAGGCCTCGTAGGCGGAGGCGTCCCGCAACCGATGGGCGCCCGAGAGGTCGACGACGACACCGGTGGCGGGAGGCTCGATCGCAGCCGCAGCCTCATGGGAAAGACACAGAATCGTGACGTCGGCATCGTGCGCGAGCGCCTCGTCGTTCGGGACGAACGAGGGCATCGCTGCATGGGCGAGCCGTGGGTCGAGCGCGCCCCCCGGGTGCCCGGCCAGGGAGTCGGAGCCGACCGCGACGAGGCGCAGGCTCGGGTGCCCGAGCACGCGGTCGAGCGTCTCCTGACCGGTGTAGCCGGCCGCACCGACGATGCTGACGTCTGCCATCGATTGCATACTATGCAATTCTAGCGTCATCTATGCGGAAGGGTGAACCGAGGCGAAACGGCTCCGGTGCGGCAACCGCTGACGCTTCCGGCTTGCGGCCCCGGACCCGATCAGGCATGCTTTGAAGCAGATGCTCTGCCTCTCCGTTTCCGTGCTTCTCAGCGATCCGCTCGCCGCCATTGACGGCAGTGCGGTCTCGCGCGGCGTAGGCATCGAGCTCATTGACATTCTCCCCCGCTAGGGAGACGTCGCCCGCGCACCGGTAGCCCGCCGATGCAGGAACGCGACGGAGACAGCCCCGATCGCCGCCCTGGTGACCGGAGAAGGGACGAGGCACCGTGAGACCGAAGGACAGAAAATGAAGATGAACGGAGCCGACGCGATTCTCCGCTCGCTCGAGGCCGAGGGCGTCGAGGTGATGTTCGGGATTCCGGGCGGGGCGATCATGCCCACCTACGACGCGATGGCCCGTGGCACGACCGTGCGCCACGTCCTGGCGCGCCACGAGCAGGGAGCGGGGCACATGGCGCAGGGCTACGCGCGGGCCTCGGGAAGGGTCGGCGTCGCGATCGCCACCTCCGGCCCGGGCGCCACCAATCTCGTGACGCCGATCGCGGATGCCTGGATGGACTCGACCC
This sequence comes from uncultured Thermoleophilia bacterium, assembly GCA_963751875.1. GTDB lineage: Bacteria > Actinomycetota > Thermoleophilia > Gaiellales > Gaiellaceae > Gaiella. The sequence continues at coordinate 55,246 of CAVVWG010000015.1, read as the reverse complement.
CGCTCGTCTGCATCACGGGCCAGGTGCGCTCGAACCTGATCGGGACGGATGCCTTCCAGGAGTGCGACATCACCGGGATCACGATGCCGATCGTCAAGCACTCGTGGCTCGTCCAGGACGTGAAGGAGATCGCGGCCGTGATGAAGGCGGCGTTCCATGTCGCCCGCACCGGCCGCTGCGGCCCCGTCCTCGTCGACGTGCCGCGCGACATCCAGGAGGCGGAGGTCGACTTCAGCTACCCGGAGACCGTCGATCTGCCCGGCTGGAGGCCGCCGCGCAAGGTGCATCCGCTCCAGATCCGCGAGGCCGCGAAGCGGATCGCCCACGCCGAGAAGCCCGTCCTCTACGTCGGCGGCGGCACGCTCAACGGCGACGCCTGCGACGAGCTGCGCGACCTCGCCGAGGTCGGCGGCCTACCGGTGATCACGACCCTGATGGGCAAGGGCGCGTTCCCGGAGACCCACCCGCTCTTCTTCGGTTGGCCCGGCATGCACGGCACGAAGTGGTCGAACATCGCCATGAACACCTGCGACGTCCTCGTCGCGATCGGCGCGCGCTTCGACGACCGGGTCACCGGCAAGCTCTCCGCGTTCGCGCCGGGCGCAACGGTGATCCACCTCGACATCGATCCGGCCGAGATCTCGAAGCTGCGCGACGCCGACGTTCCCGTCGTCGGCCCGCTCAAGAAGGCCGTCGCCGAGCTGGCGAAGGAGGTCGGCAAGCACCGCGACGACGGCGTCCCGCCGCCCGCCGCCTGGGTCCACAAGATCGAGGAGTGGCGCGACGAGTTCCCGCTCCGCTACGGCAGCGGCGGCGAGTGGCTGAAGCCGCAGAAGCTGATGGAGACGCTGCAGGAGCTCACCGCCGGCGACGACGTGATCTTCACGACCGGGGTCGGCCAGCACCAGATGTGGGCGATGCAGTACCTCCATCATCGAGCGGCCGCGGAACTTCATCACCTCGGGCGGGCTCGGGACGATGGGCTACGGCATCCCCGCCGCGGTCGGAGCGAAGGCGGCGAGGCCGGAGGCCACCGTCGTCTGCGTCGACGGCGACGGCTGCTTCCAGATGACGGCCCAGGAGCTGACGACCGCCGTCACCGAGGACCTGCCGATCATCGTCGTGCTCGTCAACAACGGCTACCTCGGCATGGTCACGCAGTGGCAGGACATGTTCTTCGACGGACGCCGCTCCCACGTCGGCCTCGGCGTCGACGTGCCCGACTACGTGAAGCTCGCCGAGGCGTACGGTGGCGTCGGGATGCTCGTGGAGTCGGAGGCGGAGCTCGAGCCGGCCCTGCGCGAGGCGCTCTCGCTCAACCGCACCGTCGTGATCGACTGCCGGGTCGACCCGGCCGAGCAGTGCTTCCCGATGATCCCGGCCGGCGCCGCCGCGATCGACATGGTCGAGTACGAAGAGTCGGTGGAGGCAGCCTCGTGAAGCACACGATCTCGGTGCTCCTCGAGGACAAGCCGGGCGCGCTCGCCCGGATCGCGACGATGTTCGCCCGGCGCGGGTTCAACATCGACTCGCTCGCCGTCGGGCCGACCGAGCGCGACGGCGTCTCGTGCATCACGCTCCGCGTCGACTGCGAGCACCACACGCTGGAGCAGATCGAGAAGCAGATTCACAAGCTCGTCAACGTGCTCCGGGTGACCGAGCTCGCGCCGGACGACGCGGTCGAGCGCGAGCTCCTGCTGCTGAAGGTGAGCGCCGGCCCCGAGCGCCGCGCCGAGCTGATCTCCACCTCCGAGGCCTTCAAGGGCCGGGTCGTCGACCTCGGCGCCGACTCGGTCACGTTCGAGCTGACCGGCACGCCGGAGGAGCTCGATGCCTTCCAGGAGCTCGCCCGCCCGCACGGCATCCAGGAGCTCGTCCGCACGGGCCGCGTCGGCATCGCGCGCGCCTCGGCGAAGAAGACCCGGCGCCTCTCGGCAATCAACTGACAGAGCGTCGGTGACAGGCTTCAGCCTGTCTCCGACACAGATCTACGACACAGACTCCAGGCGAACAACCACACTTCAGACGAAGGGACGAATGGCAATGGCGACGATTCTCCGCGACGGCAACCTCGGCCTGCTCGACGGCAAGGTTGCGGTCATCGGCTACGGGAGCCAGGGGCATGCCCATGCGCTCAACCTGCGCGACTCGGGCGTCCAGGTCGAGGTCGGCCTCCGCGAGGGCTCGCCCTCGTGGGGCGAGGCCGAGGCGACGGGCCTGACGGTGCGCACGGTGGCCGACGCGGTCGCGGGTGCGCAGCTCGTCTCGATCCTGCTCCCCGACCAGGTGCAGCCGCAGGTCTTCACGGAGCACATCGAGCAGAATCTCGCCCCGGGCGCCGCGGTGCTGTTCGCCCACGGCTTCAACATCCTCTACGAGCGCATCGCGCCGGCCACCGGTCACGACGTGATCATGGTGGCGCCGAAGGGCCCGGGCCATGTCGTCCGCCGGCTCTTCACCGAGGGATACGGGACGCCGGCCCTGATCGCGGTCGAGCAGGACGCATCGGGCAACGCCCGCGAGATCGCCCTCGCCTACGCGATCGGGATCGGCGCCGGCCGGGCCGGGATTCTCGAGACGACGTTCAAGGAAGAGACCGAGACGGATCTCTTCGGCGAGCAGGCCGTCCTCTGCGGCGGCACGTCCGAGCTCGTGCGCGCCGGGTTCGAGACGCTGGTCGAGGCCGGCTACGCCCCCGAGATCGCCTACTACGAGTGCCTGCACGAGCTGAAGCTGATCGTCGACCTGATGTACGAGAACGGGCTCGCAGGCATGCGCTACTCGATCTCGGATACGGCGGAGTTCGGCGACTACACGCGCGGCAAGCGCGTCGTCGACGCCCACGTGCGCGAGGAGATGAAGGCGATCCTGGCCGACATCCAGTCCGGCGAGTTCGCCCGCGAGTGGGTCGAGGACATGGACAACAACGAGGCGCGCCTCAAGGAGATGCGCGCCGAGGCAGCCCAGTCCCAGCTCGAGACCGTCGGCAAGGAGCTGCGCGGCCTGATGCACAAGGCCGGGGAGAGGTAGGCCGCACGTGGCGTCCGTCGACGTTCCCGTAGCGCTCCTCGGGTACGGCACCGTCGGCGCCGCCGTGCACCGGTTGCTGGAGGACTCGGCGGACGAGATCGAGCGTGCAACGGGCCACCGCCTGCGGGTGACCCACGCGCTCGTCCGCGACGCGGGCAAGGAGCGGTCGTACGCCCCCGCCCCCGGCGTCCTCACCGAGGACTTCGCCGACGATCCTCGACGACACGTCGATCCAGGTCGTGGCCGAGGTGATGGGTGGCGTCGATCCCGCCGGCGAGCACGTCCTCGAGCTGCTCCGCTCGGGGCGCCCCGTCGTGACGGCCAACAAGCAGCTCGTCGCCCGTCGCGGCGCCGAGCTGTTCGAGGCAGCCGCAGCGGGAGGCGTGCAGCTCCGCTTCGAGGCCTCCGTGTGCGCTGCGATCCCGGTGATCAAGGTCCTGCGCGAGTCGCTCGTCGTCACGAACGTGCACCGCGTGCTCGGGATCGTCAACGGGACGACGAACTTCATCCTCTCGGCGATGGAGGACGGCCACTCCTACGGCGACGCCCTCGCCGACGCGCAGCGGCTCGGCTTCGCCGAGGCCGACCCGACGGAGGACGTTGCCGGGCTCGATGCGGCGGCGAAGACCGCGATCCTCGCGACCGTGGCCTTCGGCTCCCGCGTCCCGCTCGAGTGGGTCGAGGTCGAAGGCATCGAGGGCGTCACGCTCGATCACGTCGCGGCGGCCCGCGCGCTCGACATGCACGTGAAGCTGATCGGCCGCGCGACGCTCGTCGGCGACCGGGTCGACGTCCGCGTCGGCCCCGCGTTCGTCGACGGCCACCACCCGCTGGCCGCGGTCGAAGGAGCCTTCAACGCGGTGATGCTGCAGGGCGACGCGATCCGCGAGATCACGCTCGAAGGCCCCGGCGCCGGCGGGATCGAGACCGCATCCGCCGTCGTCGCCGACATGGTCTCCGTCGTCGGCACGACCGGCACCGGCTTCCTCCAGAACGATCCCGTCTGGCGCAACCTCGAGCGGCTGCCGCCAGGCGATCTGGCCTCGCCGTTCTATCTCAGGCTCGAGGTCGAGGACCGCGCCGGCGTTCTCGCGCGCATCGCGCAGGAGCTCTCGGCCGAGGGCGTCTCGGTCGCCCAGCTCGTGCAGCAGCCGCACGACGGCCACGCCGTGCTCCACGTCGTCACCCACGAGGCATCCGCCGGCCACGTCGGCGCCGCGCTCGACGCGATCCGGGCGCTGCCCGAGGCGCGGGGCGAGGCAAGCGCCATGCCCGTCGTCTCCGGACGGGGCGTCGCGGAGCTCGGCTGGGCATAGCAGATCGCCTGACAGCGATCTGCGCTAGATAGAAGGCAACATGACCATCGCGCTCATTGACAGGTATCGCTCGAGCCTTCCCGTCTCCGCCGAGACGCCGGTGATCTCGCTCGGCGAGGGATCGACGCCCTTGCTGCGCGCGCCACGGCTGTCGGAGCTGCTCGGCGTCGAGATCCTGCTCAAGTGGGAAGCCTCGAACCCGACCGGCTCGTACAAGGATCGCGGCATGACGGTGGCGGTCTCGAAGGCCGCCGAGGACGGCGCCGAGGCGGTCATCTGCGCCTCGACGGGGAACACCGCCGCGTCCGCGGCGGCGTATGCGGCGCGGGCCGGCATTCCCGCCGTCGTGCTGACGCCCGCCGGAGCCGTGGCCGGCCCCAAGGTCGCCCAGACCCGGATGTTCGGCGCCAAGGTGCTCGAGGTGCGCGGCGACTTCGACGAGGCCCTCGCGGCCGCCCAGGAGCTCGGCCGCCGCGGAACGCACGTGCTCGTGAACTCCGTCAACCCGAATCGGAGGGCGGGCCAGAAGACCGCCGTGTTCGAGATCGTGGAGGAGCTCGGCGCCGCGCCCGACGCCTTCGTGATCCCGTACGGCGGCGGCGGCAACACCTCCGCCTACGCCGCGGGCATCGGCGAGCTCGGCCTCTCGACGCCGATCTACTCGGTCGAGGCGGAGCACCGGCCGACGACGCTCGCGTCGGCGATCCGCATCGGCGATCCCGTCCATGCCGGGAGCGTGCGCGCGTCCGGCGCGACGGTCGTGACCGTCTCCGACGAGGAGATCGTCGCAGCCTGGCTCCAGCTCGCAACCGTCGAAGGGCTGTTCTGCGAGCCGTCGTCGGCAGCCGGCCTCGCCGCGATCCGCCGCGGCGCCGTCGCCGGTGAGCGGCTCGTCGTCACGATCACCGGCCACGGGCTCAAGGACACGGAGAGCGCCGACCGCTATGCGCCCGCGCTCGAGCAGGTCGAGGCCGACCCCGACGCGATCGCCGCCGCAGCACGGGGATGACCGTCTTCCGCGCCCCGGCAACGTCGGCCAACATCGGTGCCGGCTTCGATACCGCCGCGGTCGCGTTCGATCTCTGGAACGAGCTCGAGGTGACCGACGGCTCCGGCGTCACGGTCGAGGGCGAGGGTGCAAGTGAGCTTCCGGCCGACGAATCCAACCTTGCCGTGCAGGCGTATGCGCTGCTCGCCGACCCGGCCGGAAAGCACTTCCGCTTCACGAACCGGATCCCGCTCGAGCGCGGGCTCGGCTCGTCGGCGGCCGCGATCACGCTCGGCCTCGTCGCGGCTGCGCCGAACGCGAGCGCCGAGGAGCTGCTCGCCGTCGGGATCACGCTCGAGCCGCACGCCGACAACCTCGCCGCGGCGCTCCTCGGGGGGCTCACGCTGTCGTGGGACGGGCGGATCGCGCGGATCGCCGAGCGGCTGCCGCTCGCCGCGGTCGCCGTCGTCCCCAGGGAGCGCACGTCGACCGAGAGCTCCCGCAAGACGCTCCCCGCAACCGTGCCCCATGACGAGGCGGCCGCGAGCGCAGGCCGCGCAGCGCTGCTCGGTGCCGGCGCGGCGAGCGGCGATGCGTCGCTCTTCTCCGCCGCGCTCAGCGACTGGCTCCACGAGCCGTACCGCCCGTCCGAGACGCTCGCCGCGATCCGAACCACGCCGCCCGCAGGCTGCGGCGGCGCGACGCTGTCGGGATCCGGGCCGACCGTGATCGCCTGGGCCTCGGACGGCGCTGCGTGCGCCGCCGACCTCCGGGCTCCGCTTCCCCGACCACGAGATCCTCGAGCTGGACATCGCACCCCGGGGCGCCCTGTGAGCGTCGTGCTCGTCGACGTGCGGCCGAGGAAGGACTACGAGGCAGGGCACGTTCCCGGGGCCGCCCACCTCGACCCGGAGACCGACCTCTCGGCGATCGGCCCGGATCCGGCCGAGGGCGGCCGCCACCCGCTTCCCGGCGTCGCGCAGCTGGAGCGCGTCTTCGGACGAGCCGGCATCGGGCCGTCGGATTTCGTGCTCGCGCTCGACGACGGCTCCGGCTGGGCGGCGCGTTGCTGGTGGCTCCTGCGGCACGTCGGCCACGACGCGGCGGGCGCAATGGACGTCCGCGGCTACGTCGGGCCGCTGTCGACGGAGATCGTCGAGCCGGCCCCGACCACGTTCCAGGCGCGACCGCGCGAGGACGACACGATCGCCGCCGAGGAGATCCTCGCGCGGCTCGGCGACCCGTCCTTGCTGCTCCTCGACGCGCGCAGCCGCGTCCGCTGGCTCGGCGAGGAGGAGCCGCTCGACCCCGTCGCCGGACGGATCCCCGGCGCCGCCAACGCACCCTTCACCGAGCCGCTCCCCGCCGGGGCAACGGACGCCGCGGAGCTCGTCTCCTACTGCGGCTCGGGCGTGACCGCCTGCGTCGTGGCGCAGCGGCTCGTGCTCGCCGGCCGCGACGACGTTCGCCTCTACCCTGGTTCGTTCAGCGAGTGGTGCCGCCGTGAGAGCTACCCCATCGAGAAAGGAACACCGTGACAACGCCGTACGATCGCCCCTCAGATCCCGCCAAGCGTCACAGCTCCGCGCTCACCGACGGCCCCGACCGCGCGGGCGCGCGCTCGATGCTGAAGGCAACAGGCTTCACGGACGAGGATCTCGCGAAGCCGATCGTCGGCGTCGGCACGACGTGGATCGAGACCATGCCGTGCAACCTCAACCAGCGCGACCTGGCCGTCCATGTGAAGCGCGGCGTGCGCGACGCGGGCGGCACGCCGATGGAGTTCAACACCGTCGCCGTCTCGGACGGCGTCTCGATGGGGACGTCCGGCATGCGCGCGTCGCTCGTCTCGCGTGAGGTGATCGCCGACTCGATCGAGCTGGTCGCCCGTGGTCACCTGTTCGACGGGCTCGTTCAGCTCGTCGCGTGCGACAAGACGAACCCGGGTGGAGCGATGGCGGTGGGGCGCCTCGACATCCCGTCCGTCCTCTTCTACTCCGGCTCGATCGCACCCGGCCTCTACCGGCAGCGCGAGGTGTCGATCGGGGACGTCTACGAGGGCATCGGCGCGTACGCGGCGGGCAAGATCAGCGCGGCCGACCTGCACGAGCTCGAGTCGGCCGCCTGCCCGGGCGCCGGCGCGTGCGGCGGCCAGTTCACGGCCAACACGATGTCGACGATCCTCGACTTCCTCGGCCTCTCGCCGTTCGGCGCGAACGGCATTCCGGCGATCCACCGCGACAAGGAGCAGGCGGCGTACGAGGCAGGCCGCCTCGCGGTGCAGCTCGTCCGCGACAACGTCACGCCGCGCTCGCTCGTGACGCGCGAGTCGTTCGAGAACGCCGTCGCCTCGGTCGCGGCGACCGGGGGCTCGACGAACGGCGTGCTCCACCTCGTCGCGATCGCCCGTGACTTCGGGATCGAGTTCACGATCGACGACTTCGAGCGGATCTCCGCCAAGACGCCGATCATCGCCGACATGAAGCCGTGGGGCCGCTGGCACGCGAACGACATGTACAAGGCCGGTGGCGTCGCCCTCGTCGCCCGCGAGCTGAAGAAGGCCGGGCTGCTGCACGAGGACGCCCGGACCGTCGACGGCCGGACGCTCGGCGAGATCGCCGACTCGGCCGTCGAGACCGAGGGCCAGAGCGTGGTCGTTCCGATCGAGACCCCGCTCAAGGCGCGCGGCGGCGTCGCGATCCTCTACGGCAACCTCGCGCCCGACGGCTGCGCCGTCAAGCTCGCCGGCCACGACCGGACCCTCCACCGCGGCCCGGCGCGCGTGTTCGACTCCGAGGAGGAGACGTTCGCGGCCGTCAAGGCCGGCAAGGTCGTCGCCGGCGACGTCGTCGTGATCCGCTACGAAGGCCCGCACGGCGGCCCGGGGATGCGCGAGATGCTCCACGTCACGGGCGCGATCGTCGGCGAGGGTCTCTCCGACTCCGTCGCGCTGATCACCGACGGCCGCTTCTCGGGGGCGACCCACGGGTTCATGGTGGGCCACGTCGCACCCGAGGCCTCGAAGGGCGGCCCGCTCGCGGCGCTGCGCGAGGGCGACATCGTCGTGATCGACGTCGAGCGCGCCGAGCTCAACGCGGAGCTCACGGAGGCCGAGTTCGCGGAGCGTCTCGCCGACTGGGTCGAGCCGGAGCCGCGCTACCGCCGCGGCGTGCTCGCGAACTACGCGACGCTCGTCGCGTCGGCCTCGGACGGCGCCGTGATGCTGTCGCGGTACGAGACCGCCTGACGCCGTTTGGCGGTGCCTGCCGGTTATTGCTTTACTTCGTGAAGTAATGTGCTTGTACGCAATCGAGCGACGTCGTACGCTTGTTGCGCAAGCGTGCATCTGCACCACCGATGAGGAGGAAGGAATGGCACTGCAGCTCGGAGACACTGCGCCCGACTTTCAGGCGGACACGACGGAAGGCCCGATCAGCTTCCACGACTGGATCGGCGACTCGTGGGTCGTCCTGTTCTCGCACCCGAAGGACTTCACCCCGATCTGCACGACCGAGCTCGGCTACATGGCGAAGATCAAGCCCGACTTCGACAGCCGCGGCGTGAAGATCATCGGCCTCTCGGTCGACCCGCTCGACAAGCACGAGGCCGTGGTCGAACGACATCGAGGAGACGCAGGGCTACGCCCCGAACTACCCGATGATCGCCGACGTCGACTTCGCGGTCTCGAAGGCGTACGGGATGCTCGGCGCCGACGTCTCGGGCGATCCGGCCGATCGGACGGCGGCCGACAACCAGACCGTGCGGAACGTCTTCGTGATCGGGCCCGACAAGAAGATCAAGCTGATCCTCGTCTACCCGATGACGACGGGCCGCAACTTCGACGAGGTGCTGCGGGTGATCGACTCGCTGCAGCTGACGGCGAAGCACAAGGTCTCGACGCCGGTCAACTGGAAGAACGGCGAGGACGTCGTGATCGCCGGCTCGGTCTCGGACGACGCAGGCGCGCGAGATCTGGCCCGACGGCTGGGAGTCGCCGAAGCCGTACATCCGGATCGTGAAGCAGCCGACCGGCTGAGCCGCTCGCGGCACTCGAATGCATCGCGTAGGGCTCCCCGGCGGGAGCCCTACGCGTTTCCGCGGTAGTCCGGAGCGCTCCGCTAGTGTTTGTGGTGGCGCGGGACTCGTTCCGCTCCGCATCGAGAGAGGCTGAGGGACCGGCCCTGTGACGCCTCGGCAACCTGCCCCACATATCGGGTGACGGTGCCAATCCCGGACGGATGTCGAGCGACGACCAGGAGGTTCTACCCCATGCCCGCCGTTTCCCTTAGCTGCCGCGTCTGTGCGACCGAGCATCCGCTCGTCGCGAACGGCTCGTGCTCGCAGTGCTTCGGCCCACTCGATCCGACGTACGACTGGGATCTGCTCCGCGGCCGCGTCAGCCGCGCCTCGATCGAGGCCGGCCCGCAGTCGATCTGGCGCTACGCCGACCTGCTGCCCGTCGACGCGCGCCGACGGACGCCCGGCTCGCGCCGGGCATGACGCCGCTCGTGCCGGCTCCCCGCCTCGCCGAGGAGCTCGGGATCGGCGAGCTCTGGCTCAAGCTCGATACCGCGAACCCGACCCACTCGTTCAAGGATCGCGTCGTCGCCGTGGCGGCCCGGAAGGCGCAGGAGCTCGGGCTCGACACGCTCTCCTGCTCGTCGACCGGCAACCTCGCCGGCGCCGTTGCAGCGCGCGCGGCCGCGGAGGGCCTCGACGCTGCGGTCTTCGTGCCGAGCGACCTCGAGCCGGAGAAGCTTGCGGCCGCCGCGGTCTACGGCCCGCGGATCTACGCGGTCAACGGCACCTACGACCACTGCTCGCGGCTCTCGGTGGAGCTGTCGTTCGAGCTGCCGTGGGGCTTCGTCAACGTCAATCTGCGCTCGTACTACGCCGAGGGCTCGAAGACGCTCGCCTACGAGATCGCGGAGCAGCTCGGCTGGGAGACGCCGGACGCCGTCGCGATCCCGATCGCATCGGGCGCGCTCTTCCACAAGGTCGGCCAGGGCTTCACCGAGCTGCAGCGGCTCGGCCTGATCGACGGCGGCAGCCCGACGCTCTTCGGTGGCCAGGCCGCCGGGTGCGAGCCCGTCGCGACCGCCTTCCGCGACGGGGCGCGCGTCGTGCCGGTGCGGCCCGACAGCATCGCGCGGTCGCTCGCGATCGGCAATCCCGCCGACGGCGACTTCGCGGTCGCGACGGCGCGCTCGACCGGCGGTGCGATCTACACCGTGCCCGAGGACGAGATCGGGCTCAACATGGCCGAGCTCGCGGCCACGACCGGCGTCTTCGGCGAGACCGCGACGGGCGTCACGCTCGGCGCGCTCAAGGCGGCGGTCGCCGCCGGCCGGGTCGGCCCACAGTCACGGGTCGTGCTGCTCGTCACGGGCGACGGGTTGAAGACGCCTGGCCCGGTCGCCCACACCTACGATCCAATCATGATCGAGGCAGACGCAGACGCATTCGTCGACGAGGTGCTCGTCGCCTGATGGCGGGGCGGAGCCTGTTCGACAAGGTCTGGGAGCGGCACGTCGTCCGCGACGCGCCGGGTGAGCCGACGCTGCTCTACATCGACCTGCACCTCGTGCACGAGGTCACCTCGCCGCAGGCGTTCGAGGGGCTGCGGCTCGCCGGCCGCACGGTGCGGCGGCCCGACCTGACGGTCGCGACGATGGACCACAACGTCCCGACGCTGCCGGGGCCGGTGACCGACGAGATGGCGAAGGCGCAGCTCGATGCGCTGCGCGCCAACTGCGAGGAGTTCGGCATCGAGCTGCACGCGACCGGGTCGGGCAGCGAGGGCATCGTCCACGTGATCGGCCCCGAGCTCGGCGTCACGCAGCCCGGGAAGACGATCGTCTGCGGCGACAGCCACACCTCGACGCACGGCGCCTTCGGCGCGCTCGCGTTCGGCATCGGCACCTCGGAGGTCGAGCACGTGCTCGCGACGCAGACGCTCAACCAGCGGCGCCCGAAGACGATGCTGCTCGAGTTCGTCGGCGACCTGCCGCCCGGGCTCACCGCCAAGGACATGATCCTCGGCGCGATCGGCCAGGTCGGGGTCGCGGGCGGCGTCGGCTACGTGGTCGAGTACGCCGGCGACGCGATCCGGGCGCTGTCGATGGAGCAGCGGATGACGATCTGCAACATGTCGATCGAGTGGGGTGCCCGCGCCGGGATGATCGCGCCCGACGAGACGACCTTCGCGTACCTCGAGGGGCGCCCGCACGCGCCCGCGGGCGCAGGAGTGGGAGCGCGCGGTCGAGGACTGGCGCTCCCTCGCCTCCGATCCCGACGCCGCCTACGACACGCACGTGATCGTCGACGTCACCGAGCTCGTGCCCCAGGTGACGTGGGGCACGAACCCCGGGCATGGTCGTCCCCGTCACCGGCACCGTGCCCGATCCCGGCGACGTTCGCCGGACGCCGACGACCAGGTGGCGGGAGCGCGGGCGCTCGAGTACATGGGGCTGCGGCCGGGGCAGCCGATCGAGGAGATCCGGATCGACCGCGTCTTCATCGGCTCCTGCACGAACTCCCGGATCGAGGATCTGCGCGCGGCAGCGGAGATCGTCCGCGGCCGCACGGTCGACCCCGCGGTGACGGCGCTCGTCGTGCCCGGCTCGGCGCAGGTGCGCCGCCAGGCCCAAGCAGGAAGGTCTAGACCAGATATTCCTCGAGGCCGGCTTCGAGTGGCGCCTCGCCGGCTGCTCGATGTGCCTCGGGATGAACCCCGACGTGCTCGCGCCCGGCGAGCGGTGCGCCTCGACCTCGAACCGCAACTTCGAGGGCCGCCAGGGGCGCGGCGGCCGGACGCATCTCGTCAGCCCCCAGATGGCCGCCGCAGCCGCACTCCACGGGCACTTCGTGGACGTGCGCTCGCTCGCCGCCGAGGCGGTGCCCGCGTGAAGCCGATCTCGCACGTCGAGGGGCGCGTCGCGGTGCTCGACCGACCCGACGTCGACACCGACCAGATCATCCCGAAGCAGTTCCTCAAGCGGATCGAGCGGACGGGGTACGGGCAGTACGCGTTCTTCGACTGGCGCTTCGACGAAGACGGCAACGAGCGGCCCGGCTTCGAGCTCAACCAGCCTCAGTTCGCCGGCGCCAGGATCCTGATCGCGGGCCGGAACTTCGGCTGCGGCTCGTCGCGCGAGCACGCCGCCTGGGCGCTGCAGGACTACGGGCTCGACGTGATCATCGCGCCGTCCTTCGGAGACATCTTCCGCTCGAACGCGGCCCAGACCGGCATCGTGCTCGTCGAGCTGCCCGAGGAGCAGGTGAAGGAGCTGATGGAGTCGGTCGACCTCGACCGCGGCTCCGAGCTCGTCGTCGACCTCGAGGCGCTGACGGTGACGACGCCCGCCGGCAAGGTGCTGCCCTTCGAGTTCGACGCGTCGACCCGCTACCGGCTCCTCAACGGCCTCGACGACATCGGGATCACGCTCCAGCACGCCGACGAGATCACGGCGTACGAGACGGCCCGATCGACCGCATGATCGCATCCCTGGTTCGCGCTCGAGCTCAGCCTGGCGGCCGAGAGCGCATGCTTGTGACACTTTGTCACAAGCAATGCGGTGTGCCGGTCGGCGAAGGCGCGCGCGCGCAGCCGGATCCTTGTGTCAAAGTGTCACAAGCGAGGGTGCGGAGCCTCGGAGCGAGGGTCGGCGTGACGCACGTTGCCGTCCTTCCCGGGGACGGGATCGGGCCCGAGGTGGCGGCCGAGGCGATTCGGGTGCTCGACGCGCTCGGGATCGGCCATTCGGAGCACGCGTTCGGCGGCAACGCGATCCTCGCCCAGGGTGACCCGCTCCCGGCCGAGACGCTCGCGGCCTGCCGCGAGGCCGACGCCGTCCTCCTTGCCGCGGTCGGGCTCCCCGAGCTCGAGGGCCAGGCCGTTCGGCCCGAGCAGGGGCTGCTCGGGCTCCGCAAGGAGCTCGGCGTCTACGCCAACCTGCGGCCGGCGCGTGCTCCGGGGATCGACATGATGATCGTGCGCGAGCTCGTCGGCGGGCTCTACTTCGGCGCCAAGGGCACGCGCGACGACGGCACCTGGTTCGACACGTGCGAGTACTCGCGGCCGGAGGTCGAGCGGATCGCCCGGCGCGGTTTCGAGATCGCGGCGGAGCGCGGAGGCCGCCTCACGTCGGTCGACAAGGTGAACGTCATGCACACCTCGCGGCTCTGGCGCGATGTCGTCTCGGAGCTCGGCGCGGAGCAGCTACCCCGAGGTGCAGCTCGATCACGCGCTCGTCGACTCGTTCGCGATGACGATCGTCCAGGCGCCGGAGACGATCGACACCGTTGTGACCGAGAACACGTTCGGCGACATCCTCTCGGACGTCGCCGCCGCCGTGACCGGGGGCCTCGGGCTCGCCGCCTCGGCCTCGCTCGGAGACGAGGGGCCGGGGATCTTCGAGCCCGTCCACGGCTCGGCGCCGCAGATCGCGGGCCAGGGGATCGCGAACCCGGCGGCGATGCTGCGGTCGGTCGCGCTGCTCCTCTCCCACGGGCTCGGCCGCTTCGACGAGGCAGCCGCGCTCGAGCGGGCGGTCGACACCGCGCTCGCCGAAGCTCCGACGCCCGACCTCGGCGGCACGAGCACGACGCGCGACGTCGGCGACGCCGTCTTGCGCGCCCTCGACGCTGCCCGTACCCTGTGACGACGATGCGACACGCGCCTGCCACGACGCTCTCCCTCTCGGCTGCGTGCGCCCTGTTCGGCTTCGCCTTTATGGGCTAGCCGGCGCCTTCGACCCTGCCTCGCGCCGTCTAGCTGAATCCCCGGCGAACCGACTCCAGCGAAAGGCGCTCTTTCTCTCATGGCTTCCATCGAACTCACCGTCGCCTATCCGGGCCGTGAAGGCGCTCATTCCGCGGCTGCCTGCGACCGGCTCTTCCCGGCGGCTCGCCTCGTCCCGCTGCCGACGTTCTCGGACGTCATCGACGCGGTCGTCTCGGGACGGGTGCCGTTCGGCGTCCTCCCGATCGAGAGCTCGCTCGTCGGGCCCGTCGCCGAGACGCACGACCTGCTCTACGAGTCGCCGCTCTCGATCGTGGCCGAGGCGATCCTCCCGATCAACCACTGCCTCGTCGGCCCGGAGCACATCGCGCTCGGCGACGTGCGCGAGATCCACTCGCACCCGGTGGCACTCGATCAGTGCCGGAGGCTGATCGCCTCGCTCCCGGACGCGCTCGCCGTCGCCGCGCCGACGACGGGCGACGCGGCCACGATCGTGGCGAAGCTGGCCGACCCGACGATCGTCGCGATCGCGAGCGATCGAGCGGCGCGGATCAACGGCCTGACGATCATCGACGCCAACGTCGGCGACCATCCCGAGGCGTTCACGCGCTTCGTCTCGGTGGCGCCCTACACGCGGCTCGACCGGCGCGACGGCAGCTGGCGAACGGCGTTCTCCTTCACGACCGATCACCGCCCGGGAGCGCTCTTTCACGCGCTCGAGCCGCTCTCCCGCCACGCGATCGACCTCAACCTGCTCGTCTCGCGGCCGATCCCCTCGAGGCCGTTCAGCTACCGGTTCGACGCCGTCCTCAGCGGCCACCCGCTCGACCCGGAGATCTCCGCCACGCTCCGGGAGATGAAGGACCTGACGGCAGAGCTCCGCGTGTTCGGCTCGTACCGGGCAGACCACGAGGGCGGGATCGCGGCCCGACCGTCTGACGCCCGCGCTCGTGCACGCAGTCGAGCGAGCGGAGCCGGCCTCAGGCGGCCGCAGGCTCGGCTTGCTCGAGCGAGGGGAGGTACTGGTGCCAGCTGTCCGGCACCCGTTGCGCCGCGAGGCGGATGAAGAGCACCGGCGCCGGCGCCCGCGGGGGCCGAGGGAGCGACATCGACGCCTCCTCGAGCAGGCGATCGCCCTTGCGGAGATTGCACGGCGCACAGGCAGTGACGACGTTCTCCCAGACGGAATCACCGCCCTTGGAGCGCGGGATCACGTGATCGAGCGTCAGCCGTCCGCCCGCGGTGCCGCAGTAGACGCACTTCCAGCCGTCACGCGCGAAGAGCGCCCGCCGCGAGATCCGTCGCTTCACCGCCCGCGGCACGCGAACGTACTGCAGCAGGCGAATCACGTGCGGGCGCACGAACGACCGCTCGGCCGAGCGCAGCGGCTCTGCGTGGTGCTCCACCACCTCGGCCTTTCCCTTCCAGACGAGGACGTGCGCGCGCCGATCGGAGCACACGTTGAGCGGCTCGTAACTTGCGTTCAGGACGAGTACCTGATGCACGTGGGGCGAGCGTACCAGCGAGACTGGCGGCCAGGCTCGGATTTGTCGCCTGCTGAGGCCACAAGCGGCCCCGAGGCCGCTCGCTCAGCGGGCCATCGCGCGCTCGACCGCGGTCTGCTCCTCCGGCGAGAGCGCGACCGACGCCGTGCCGCGCTCGACGTCCTTCACGTAGATCCGCGCGTAGTCACGGCCCTGGATCGCGGTCACGACCGTGCCCGACCTGCGTGGCGTCGAGGAACGCGAACGAGGCCGACTGCTTGCCGCCCGTGTCCTCGTAGGCGTCGTAGCGGACGACCGCGGTGTTCGTGATCGCTCCGTCGACCCGGCGGTCGACCCGGGAGAGCCCCGTCGCGACCTCGTCCACCGCGCGGTGGAGGTCGTCGATCCGGCCCTGCAGCGAGACGGCGAAGTCGACCATGTCGTGCGAGGCGCCGCCCAGGACCGCCTTCTGGCCACTCTGGAGGCGACGCAGACGGCGCACGAGGAGCGCCGAGGTGAGAAGCGCGAGGACGGCGACCACGCACGCCGCTATCGCGACGGCAAGCGCGACGTCCATTACTCGAGCGAGAAGATGACGGGGTACTCGGCGCTGTTGTTCGTCTTGTTCTGCCTCGCCGGCACCGGCTTCACGCTCACCTGGACCGACGTCTTCTCGCCGAACGGCGGGTCGGGGAAGTCCTTGAAGGTGACCGTCTTGGTCTCGCCGATGTCGAGGATGTCGATCGTCTGCTTCTTCACGATCGGCGTCGTCCCCTTGGGGATCGTCAGCGTCACCTCGATCCGCACCTCCTGGTTGTCACCCGTGTTCTTGACGGAGACGTCGAACGCCAGATCGGTCGAGGCCTTGATCGTCGTCTCGGTGTCGGGCGCGAGCGTGCGTCCCGGCGGGCTGCACGACGACCTTCTCGAGCCCGGTGCCGTGGACGCCGGAGGGCGTGCCGCCGGTCGAGGCACCGTGGACGCGGAGCCAGATCGCCGTCATCGAGCGCGCCGAGTAGAGCTCGACGTTCTCGACGAACACCGACGCCGGCGCCGTCACGTCACCGACGCCCTCGTCCTGCATCGTCGCCTGGGCCGGAACGCGGAAGAGCACCTGCCAGACGACGTCGCTGGCATCGAGCAGGCGTGCCTGCTCGGCCAGCTTCTCGCCGGCGGTCGTCGCGTTCTTCGAGTCGTCGTCCTTCGTGTCCTTGAACGTCTGGAGGAGCCCCTGCATGCCGCTGACGCGAAGGCCGAGCGCCTCGACGGCATGATCGGTCGACGGGCGCAGCGGCCCCGGCACGTCGACGTTCGCCGCGTTGTCGACGTCCTGCTGCTGCCGGTCGATCAGCCCCTGCAGAGACGTCTCGAGCTCGGCCTGCTTGAGCCCCGGCGTCGTCAGGAGCTCGGCCAGGTTGGAGCCGATCTTGGCCGAGTTGGAGCCGATCGTGCCGAGCTGCGTCATCGCGTCCGAGTAGTCGTTCCGCTTCTTGTCCCCCGAGCAGCCCTGCGCCCAGAGGACGAGCAGGACGACGATCAGAATCGCGAACGCGACGAACCCGATCAGGCGGAGGATCGGCGTCACACCGTGTGGTGCGTGAAACTGGGGCCGCCGAGGCCCACCGCCGCCACCTCCCCGCCGCCCGAGGGGCGCTGGGGCGCGTCTGCACGCCCGGCGCCCGGCGCCTCACGGGTTGCGTCGTCGTCGAAGAAGTCGAAGTCGAGGTTGTCGTCGTCGTGCGAGCTCACAGATTCTGCTCCCTCAGGGGACTGCGGGAGTCTACGCCATGCTTCGGCCCGGAAGGGAGGTCCCCTACCGCGGCGAAGTGGCGATGACCGTGTCGAGCACCGCGTACGCCCTTCCGACTCCCGACCTCGTCCTCGACCGCTACCGGCCCCTCCGGCCCCTCGGCCGCGGCGGGTCCGGCTCCGTCTGGCTCGCCCGCGACGAGCGCACCGGGCTCGAGGTCGCGCTCAAGATCGTCCCGCGCGAGGGCAAGCGCGCCTCCCGCGCCGCCCGCGAGATGGAGGCTGCCTCGCGGCTTCGCCACGAGCGCTGCGTTCGCGCCTACGACTTCGGCGGCGACAGCGGCCACGTCTACATCGCCTACGAGTACGTCCAGGGCAGCACGCTGCGCGAGACGCTCCGCAGCGGGAAGCTCGGCGACCGCGACGCGGTCGAGGCCTCGGCCCAGATCCTGGACGCGCTCGCGCACGCCCACCGCATCGGGATCGTCCACCGCGACGTGAAGCCGTCGAACGTCCTCGTCGAGGTGGCGCCGACGATCTCGATCAGGCTGCTCGACTTCGGCCTGGCCCAGTTCGACGAGGCCGACACGCTGACGGCCGTCGGTGACGTGCCCGGAACGCTCGCCTACATCGCCCCCGAGCGGCTCCGCGGCGGCGATGCGACGGCCGCGAGCGACGTGTGGGCGGTCGGCGTGTTGCTGTGGGAGGCGCTCGTCGGCGAGCACCCCTTCTGGGGCGTGCCGCTGCCGCAGGTCGCCGCCGCGATCGAGGCAGGCGCGAAGCCGATCGGCACCGCGCGCCCGGATCTGCCTCCCGCGATCGCGGACGCCGTCTCCTCCGCTCTCACGATCGACCCGTCCCGCCGACCGTCCGCCGAGCAGCTCGCAGACGCCCTGCGAACGGCCCTCACCTCACCGAGACGAGATCGGTCGAAGTCGGCCCGGCCGCGCCAGGCGACGGTCGCTCCCAGGCCCGCTGCGGCCGCGATTCCACTCGAGCGCCAGCTGATCCCGGCGGCCCTCGCGGCGGGAACCGTCACCTTCGCCGCCGCGCTGCTGCCGTTCTGGACGCCGGGGCTCGTCTTGCTGCTTGCTCTCGCGGCCGCCGCCGCGACGATCAGGACGCCGCGGATCGGCCTCGCGATCGCCCTCTTCGTGCCGATCTTCCCGCTCGGCAACGTCGCCCAGGCGGCTGCCGTCGCGTACGCCGCGTTCGCCGCTCGCCTGGCTCGCCGTGTTCTGGCGCGACGCGCGGGCGGGCCTGCTCTTCGTGGCGGGGCCGGTGCTGGCGGCGGTCGGCGCGATCGCGCTCCTGCCGCTCGCGGTGCAGCCGGCCCGCGGGCGCGTGCGGCGGGCGCTCCAGGCGTTCACCGGTGTCCTTGCCGCCGCTGCCGTGGCCGGTGTTCGCGGCCATCCGCTGCCCCTCACCGGCTCGATCGTGCCGAATCTCGGCATCGACGGCACCACCCGCGTCACGGACGTGATCCAGGCCATCGCGATCGTCGTTCAGGACAACATCGGCCTCGTCGTCGTCGCAGCCGTTCTCGCACTCGCTGCGGCCCTGCTGCCGGATGCCCGCAGGCGGGGCCTGAAGGGGATCGCGGTGCTCGGGGTGTGCCAGATCGCCCTCATCGTCGGTCTCGCCCCGCTCGTCCCACCGCTCTCGATCGTGCTCGGCACGTGCGCCCTCTGCGGCATTCTCGCGGCGCTCTCGTTCAGGGCCGGTCGCTACCCTTAGCCGGGAGACGGCCTCCGGCACATGAGCGTCCTGCGCACCATCGAGAGCAAGATCGAGGGCCTCTTCGAGGGCCTTTTTGGTCGTGCCTTCCGAACGCATGTTCAGCCCGTCGAGCTGGCGCGGAAGCTGGCCAAGGAGATGGACGAGCACCGCTCCGTCTCGGTCTCGCGGGTGTACGTTCCGAACGAGTACACGATCTACCTCTCGAGCTCCGACCGGCAGCAGTTCGCCTCGTACGAGGGCTCGCTCATCGGCGAGCTCCAGGAGTACCTGACCGAGCACGCCCGCCGCGAGGCGTATGCCCTGCTGACGCCGCCACGGGTCAAGTTCGCGGTCGACGACGATCTCGCCGTCGGCGAGTTCGGGATCGCGACGCGCGTCGCGCAGCCCGAGGAAGGCGTGCCGTCCCTCCCCGTGCCGGCCGCACCCGCCCGGAGCGTCTCGATCCCGGCCGCTCCCGTCGCTGCCCCGGCGGCCGCTCCGACGCCCCCTCCCGCCCCGGCCCTCGAGTCGGCACCGTCGACGACGATGATCTACCCGGCGCGCGCCTGGCCGGATGCCTCGGTCGAGGCACCGCCGGCGCCCGAGCCGCCGCGCGAGGTCGTGACGATTACGCTGGCCGGCCATGCCCATCCGATTACCTCTCGCAGCTTCGTGATCGGCCGCTCCCGGGAGTGCGATCTCCGCGTCACGGACGGCAACGCGTCCCGCCGCCACGCCGAGATCGTGCAGGAGGGCTCGGTGTACGTCCTCGTCGACCTCGGCTCGACGAACGGCACGGAGCTGAACGGGAGGCGCGTCACGCGGCACGAGCTCGCGGACGGCGACCGCATCACGATCGGGGCGACGGACCTCGTCTTCAGCCGCTCGTCATCCTGACGTGCTCGCTGCGCTCGACACCGAGCAGACGCTGCTCCTGCTGAAGATCGGCTTCCTCGTGCTCCTCTACCTGTTCATCTGGTCGGTCGTCCGCTCGGTCACGCGCGACCTCCGCTCGGCGCCGCAGGAGTCGATCGTGCTCAGCGCCCAGGAGGCGAACGAGCTGCGCTCCCGCTACGAGCCGGTCGTCCAGGCTCCGGTGGCGCGCATGCTCGTGCTCGACAGCCCAGCGCTGCAGGTGGGAACCACCGTCGAGCTGAAGGTGCCGACGCGGCTCGGCCGCGGCGGCGAGAACGCGATCCGGCTCGACGGCGACGACTTCGTCTCCACGCGTCATGCGCTGCTCGAGCCGCGACCCGACGGCCTCTGGGTCGAGGACGTCGGCTCGACCAACGGCACGTTCGTCAACGGCGCGCGGGTGACGACGGCGCGGCTCCTGACGGCCGGCGACGTCGTCCGGATCGGGCAGACCGATCTGAGGGTCGAGGCATGAGAACGGGCCGCGCCAGCGCGCTCACCGACACGGGTCGCCGGCGTCCCCACAACGAGGACACGTTCGTCTGCGACCCGCCGCTCTTCGCGGTCGCCGACGGTGTCGGCGGTGCCCAGGCGGGCGAGATCGCCTCGCGCCTCGCCGCCGCCGCGCTCGAGGAGCGCGCTCCCGACCGCGCTCGGCGAGGAGACGCTCGCGGAGCTGATCCAGACCGCCAACGACCGGATCTACCGCCACTCGCTCGACGATCCGGCCGCGGCGGGGATGGGAACGGTCGTGACGGCGCTGCTCGTCGACGAGGATGCGGGCGACATCGCGATCGGCCACGTCGGGGACTCCCGCGCCTACCGGCTGCGGGACGGCGTGTTCGAGCAGCTCACCCCCGATCACTCGCTCGTCGGCGAGCTCGTCCGCTCCGGGCGACTCTCGACCGAGGAGGCCGAGCACCATCCGCACCGGTCGGTGATCACGCGCGCCGTCGGCACCGAGCCGACCGTCGATGTCGAGACGCTCACCGTGGCTGCCAGCCCGGGCGACCTCTACCTGATCTGCTCCGACGGGCTCACGGACATCGTGCGCGACGAGCAGATCGCGGAGCTGATCCGGGCAGCCGATCACGACCCCGACGCGGCGGCCGAGGCGCTCGTCGCCGCGGCGAACCGTGCCGGCGGGATCGACAACATCACCGTCGTCCTGTTCGAGATCATCGAGGGCGACCCCGTTCCGCCTGCTCCGGCCGAGCCGAGGCCGCGACGGCGCTCGAGCCCGACGAGGACACGATGGAGCAGGCAACGGCTCCCGTCGCGGTCGCCGAGGCACCCACGGAGCCGGAAGCCGTCCCGGTGCGGCGCCACGGTGCCGGGGCCGGTGGCCGCTGGCTCGCGCTCCTCGCGATCATCCTCGCGCTGGCCGTCGCCGCGATGGTCATCTGGTGGAGCCTCGCGCGGTGAGCGCGCGCAACAAGGAGCTCATCAACCTCGGGTTCGCCGCGATCGTCGCCTCGGCGGCGTTCGCCAGCGTCTCGATCGTCGGCACCGGGCTCGTCTCGGCGCGGTGGCTCGGCTACGTCGGGGTCATCTTCGGGCTCTACCTCGTCGCCCACGTCGTGGCGCGGTTCACCGTTCCGTACGCCGATCCCGACGCTGTTGCCGCTCGTCGGCCTCCTGACGGCGCTCGGGCTGACCGTGATCTACCGGCTCGGGCCGGACGACGCGCGCCGCCAGGCCGTCTGGGTCGCGGTCGGGATCGGTGTCCTCGCGGCAACGCTGATCTGGCTGCGGTTCGACTACCGGGTGCTCGAGCGCTACAAGTACATCTTCGGGATCTCGGCCGTCGTCCTGCTGCTGCTGCCGTCGGTGCCGGGGCTCGGCCACCGCGTCAACGGCGTCAAGCTGTGGATCAAGCTCGGCCCGATGCAGTTCCAGCCGGGCGAGCTCGCGAAGATCTTCCTGATCATCTTCCTCGCCGGGTACCTGCGGGACAAGCGCGAGGCACTCGCCCGCGGGCGCCTCAAGGACCTCGGGCCGCTGCTCGTGATCTGGGGTGCGGCGATGCTCGTGCTCGTCCAGACGAGCGACCTCGGCTCGGCGCTCCTCAACTTCGGGATCTTCCTCGCGATGGTCTACATCGCCACCGGCCGCGCCATCTACGTGGGCATCGGGATCGTCCTCTTCGTCGGCGGCGCGGCGGCGCTCTACAACGCGCTCGACCGCGTCCAGCAGCGCGTCACCGTCTGGCTCCACCCCTGGACGGACGACAAGGTCTACTGCACGATCAGCGGCAAGCTCGACTACCGCCAGAACTGCGACTCGTACCAGCTCGTCAAGAGCCTCTACTCGATCGCGAACGGCGGCTACGGCGGCACGGGGCTCGGCAAGGGCACCTTCACGACCGTTGACGGGACCCAGCTGATCCCGTACCTCAACACCGACTTCATCTACTCGGCGATCGCCCAGGAGCTCGGGCTGATCGGCGCCGCCGGGATGCTCCTGATCGTGATGGTGATCGTGGCCCGCGGGATGCGGATCTCGCTGATCGCCCAGGACGGCTTCTCGAAGCTCCTCGCGGCCGGGCTCACGTTCGGGCTCGCCCTGCAGACGTTCATCATCGTCGGCGGCGTGCTGCGGGTGGTGCCGCTGACGGGCATCACGCTGCCGTTCGTCTCGTACGGCGGCTCGTCGATCGTCTCGAACTTCGTCATGCTCGGCCTGCTCCTGCTCGTCTCGAATCGCGCCGCGGCGACGGCGGTGCGCGCGTGAACCGGCAGATCACCCGCATCGCCGGCCTCGCGATGGGGCTCCTCGTGGTGCTCATCGTCGCGACGACGTACTGGCAGACGTGGGCCCGGCCGGCGCTGGCGGAGCGGCAGGACAACGCGATCCAGCGGGTGGCGCAGTTCGAGATCAAGCGCGGGCTCATCCTCTCGCCCTCGCGCGTGCTCGCGCGGAACAAGGAGCGCAAGGTCGGCGGCCGCACGTTCTACTTCCGCCGCTATCCGCAGGGACGACTCGCGGCGCACGTCGTCGGCTACTCGACCGCCGCCCGCTCGCGCACCGGGCTCGAGCGCTCGCTCAATCCCGCGCTGACCGGCTCCGCACGCAGCCTCTCGTCGCTCGTCGACCAGTCGCTCGACAAGCTCAACGGCAAGCCCATCATCGGCGACACCGTTGTGACGACGCTCGACATCAACGGCCAGCGCGCCGCGCTCGACGCGCTCGGCAGCACCTGCGGCGCGGTCGTCGCGCTCGATCCGCGCACGGGCCGCGTGCGCGTGATGGTGTCCTCCCCGAGCTACAACCCGAACGACGTCGAGGAGAACTTCGGCAGGATCGAGAAGATCCGCGCCGATTGCAGGCCGGCCTCGCCGCTGCTCAACCGGGCGACGCAGGGCCTCTACCCACCGGGCTCGACGTTCAAGGTCGTGACCGCGTCGGCCGCGATCGATTCCGGCAAGTACACGCCGTCGTCGACGTTCGTCGACCCCGGCTACTGCACGGTCTACGGGAAGCGGGTCAACAACTTCGACACGTCGCGGCCGTTCGGCACGGTGTCGCTCGCGACAGCGCTGCAGTTCTCGGTCAACTCGGTGTTCTGCAACATCGGCCTCAAGCTCGGCGCCAAGCGGCTCGTCAAGCAGGCGAAGAAGTTCGGCTTCTACGAGCGGCCGCCGCTCGAGACTCCCGAGAGCGAGCGGCTGGCGAGCGGCCTCTACCGCAACGGCAAGCTCTACGACCCGAAGCGCGACCGCGACGTCGACGCGGGCCGGATGGCGTTCGGCCAGGAGCGGCTGCTCGTGACGCCGGAGCAGATGGCGATGGTGGCGGGAACGATCGGCAACGACGGCATCCTGATGCGCCCCTACGTGGTCGAGAAGATCGTGACGCCGAACGGCAAGACCCGCAGCCGGACGAAGCCGACGAAGATTCGCCGCGCGGTCTCGCCCGCAGCCGCGCGCGATATCGGCGCGATGATGGTGCGCGCCGTCCAGGCCGGGACGGGAACGGCGGCGCAGATCTCGGGCCTCGAGATCGGCGGCAAGACGGGAACGGCCGAGACGGGCATCGACGGCAACAACACGACCTGGTTCATCGCATTCGCGGGCGAGCCCGGGAAGAAACCAAAGCTCGCGATCGCCGTCGTACTCCAGAATCAGTCGCTCACCGGCGGGGCGACGGCAGCTCCAATTGCCCGGCAGGTCATGCAGGCACTCCTGACCCCGACGGCGAATCCGTAACGTACGGCATCCATGGCAGGCAACGACATCACAGGCACACTTTTCGCAGACCGCTACCGGCTGGAGCGCAAGCTCGGCTCCGGTGGGATGGCCGACGTCTGGCTTGCCGAGGACCAGGAGCTCGGGCGCCACGTCGCGGTGAAGATCCTCCACGAGCGCTACGCGAACGACGAGCAGTTCGTCGAGCGCTTCCGCCGCGAGGCGACCCACGCGGCCGGGCTCTCGCACCCGAACATCGTCTCGATCTACGACCGGGGCGTTGCCGGCGGCTCGTACTACATCGTGATGGAGTACATCGAGGGCCGGACGCTGAAGGAGCTGATCGTGACCCGCGGGCCGTGCCCCGTGCCGGTCGCGATCTCGTACACGCGCCAGATCCTCGCCGCGCTCCGCTACGCGCACAAGAACGGGATCATCCACCGGGACATCAAGCCGCACAACGTGCTCGTCGACCGCGAGGGCCGCGTCAAGGTCGCCGACTTCGGCATCGCGCGCGCAGGCGCGAGCGAGATGACCGAGGCGGGCTCGATCGTCGGCACGGCGCAGTACCTCTCGCCCGAGCAGGCGCGCGGCGCCCCGGTCGACGAGAGCTCCGATCTCTACTCGACGGGAATCGTCCTCTACGAGCTGCTGACCGGGACGGTGCCGTTCACCGGCGAGACGCCGGTCGAGATCGCGATGAAGCACCTGTCGCAGACGCCCGAGGCCCCCTCGGCGCGGCGCCCCGATATTCCGCACGATCTCGATCTCGTCGTCCTCCGCGCGCTCGCGAAGGAGCCGGCGGAGCGCTACCGCACCGCAGCCGAGCTCGATCGCGACCTCGAGCTCGTGGCGCGCGGCGACCCGGTCGGCGCGGAGACCGCGACGGCAGCGACGATGGTGCTCGCCGGCGCCGGCGCGCTCGACGCGACGGCGGCGACTCGCGTCGCGGCGCCCCTGGGAGGCGCCGACGGGCGGAACCTACGGCGGCGACGAGCGCTATCGCGCCTACGACGCGACGACCGTCCGCCGTCGCAACTGGTGGCCGTGGGTGATCGCGGCCGGCGCGATCCTCGCCGTCGCGGTGGGCGGCTGGTTCCTCTACGACAACGTCCAGAACCAGATCAACGAGAACAAGCCGGTGACGGTGCAGCAGTACACCGGGCATCGTCGAGAGCAAGGCCGTCAACCTGATCATCGGGGACGGGTTCGAGCCGAAGGTGCAGCGCCTGCCGAGCGCCGACCAGCCCGTCGGGATCGTCTTCGAGCAGTCGCCGATCGAAGGAACGAGCCTGGCCAAGGGCGGGATCGTCACGATCAAGGTCTCGACGGGCAAGAAGACCGTCAACGTGCCCGACGTCGTCGGCAAGCAGCTGACGGACGCCGTGGCGGCACTCACGCGGGCAGGGCTGAACGCCAAGAGCGTCGGCGTGCCCTCCGACAAGCCGTCCGGCACCGTGACTGCCCAGGATCCGCGGTCCGGCACCTCCCTCGTCGAGGGGGCGAGCGTGCGGATCAACTACTCGACGGGACCGAAGCAGGTGGCCGTGCCGCCCGTGGTCGGCCTCGACTACTCGACGGCGCTCCAGCAGCTCCAGGCCGCAGGGTTCGCGGTCGCGCGCACCGATGTCGAGAGCACGCAGCCGGCGGGGGTCGTGACGTCGCAGGTGCCGAGCGGATCGTCGACGGCGACGAAGGGCTCGACCGTCAACCTCTCCGTGTCGAACGGGCCGCAGACGACGCCGCTGCCGGACGTCACGGGCCAGACGCAGGCGGATGCGAACGGCGACCCTGAAGGCGGCCGGATTCAAGGTGAAGGTGACGAAGCAGGACACCGACGTCGAGACGTTCGACGGCGTCGTGATCTCCCAGGATCCGCGTCGGCAACAGCCAGCAGGACCCGAACACGGTCGTGACGCTGTTCGTCGGGAAGTACGTCCGCCGCCGGTCGACACGACCACGACGACCGACACGACGACGACAACGACGACGACCCCGACTCCTCCGTGACGCCGCGCGTTCGCGTGGCCGTGCTCGCCGGTGGCCGCTCGAGCGAGCACGAGATCTCGCTCGCCTCGGCGCGCTCGGTCGTCGAGGCACTCGACCCCGCCCGCTACGAGACCCGGATGATCGAGATCGGACGCGACGGCGCGTGGGCGCTACCGCCCGGCGACGTCCCGCTCGCGCTCACCGAGTCGGGCGCGAACCTCCCGGTCCCGACCGCGGCGACACCGGCGGCGCTCGGCGCGGTCGACGTCGTGCTGCCCATCCTGCACGGGCCCTTCGGCGAGGACGGGACGGTGCAGGGGCTGCTCGAGCTCGCCGGCGTTCCGTACATCGGCTCCGGCGTGACGGCGTCGGCGCTCTGCATGGACAAGGATCTGTTCAAGGCCGTGCTCCGCGACCGCGGGATCCCCGTGGCGCCGAACATCACGCTCCGGCCCGGCGATCCGATCGAGAATCCGTTCGGCTACCCGGTGTTCGTGAAGCCGGCCCGGCTCGGCTCCTCGGTCGGGATCTCGAAGGCGCGAACGCCCGAGGAGCTCGAGGCGGCGGTGGCGCTCGCCCGACGCCACGACGACAAGGTGCTCGTGGAGGAGTTCCAGCCGGGAGTGGAGGTCGAGGTGGGGGTGCTCGGCAACCGTGAGCCGATCGCCTCGGTCGTCGGCGAGATCGTCTCCCACGCCGACTGGTACGACTTCGACGCGAAGTACGCCGACGGGGGCATGGACCTGATCGTCCCGGCCCGGCTGCCGGCCGAGACGCTCGAGCGCGTGCAGCAGCTGGCCGTCGAGTCGTTCGTCGCGACCGACTGCGAGGGGATGGCGCGGGTCGACTTCTTCGTGCGGCCCGACGGCGAGATCGTCGTCAACGAGCTCAACACGATCCCCGGCTTCACGGCGACGAGCGTCTACGCGAAGCTGTTCGCCGAGAGCGGGATCCCGTACCCGGCGCTGCTCGACCGGCTCGTCGAGCTCGCGCTCGATCGCCACGAGCAGCGCAAGCAGCTCGACTTCTAGCGCTCGCGGACGCTTACGCGAGCACGGCGGCGAGCGCGTCTTCCCACGTCGCGAGCGCCTCTTCGAGGACGGCGTCCTCGATCGTCAGCGGGCAGAGCACCCTGATGCAGTTGCCGGCGATTCCCGCCTTCAGCAGGATCAGCCCGCGCTCGAGCGCAGCGGCGATCACGGCCGCTGCCAGATCCGGGGCGGGATCCTTGGTGGCGGGATCGTGGACGAGCTCGATCGCGAGCATCGCGCCAAGGCCACGCACGTCACCGATCTGCGGCCAGCGCTCCTGCCAGGCGAGCATGCGGGCGCGAATCGCGTCGCCGACCGTGTTGGCCCGGGCGACGAGATCTTCCTCGGCGAAGACGTCGAGCACGGCGTGCGCGGCAGCGAGGGCGATGGGATTGCCGATGTAGGTGCCGCCGATGGCGCCGGAGTGAGGAGCGTTCATGATCTCGGCCTTGCCGATCACCCCCGAGAGCGGAAGCCCGGCGGCGATCGACTTGGCGACGGTCATCAGGTCGGCCTCGACCCCGTAGTGCTCCATCGCGAACATGCGGCCCGTGCGCCCGAACCCGGTCTGCACCTCGTCGGCGATCAGGATGATGCCCTCGCGGTCGCAGATCCTGCGCAGCCCCTCGACGAACTCCGGCGGGGCCGGCACGAAGCCGCCCTCGCCGAGCTGCGGCTCGAAGACGATCGCCGCGATCTGCGACGGCGCCACGTGGGAGACGAACATCGACTCGAGCGCGGCGAGCGCCTCGCTCGCGGACGGGCCGCGATAGGCGTTCGGGAAGGGCGCCCGGTACACCTCGGGGGCGAACGGCCCCATCCCGGTCTTGTACGGGTGCACCTTCGACGTCATCGTCATCGCGAGCATCGTTCGGCCGTGGAAGGCGGCGTCGAAGGCGATCACGGCCTGCCGGCCCGTGGCGAGGCGCGCGATCTTGACCGCGTTCTCGACCGCCTCGGCGCCCGAGTTGAAGAAGGCTGCGCGCGTCGGGCCCGCAAACGGAGCCAGCTCTCCGAGCCGCTCCGCGAGCTCGACGTACCCGGCGTAGGGCACGACCGTGAAATCGGTGTGGATGAACCGGGCCGCCTGCTCCTGGATCGCCTCGACGACGTGGGGATGGCTGTGGCCGACGTTGCACACGCCGACGCCGCCGGCGAAGTCGATGAACGTGTTGCCGTCGACGTCCGTGATCGACGAGTTCAGGGCCTCGGCGGCAAAAACCGGCAGGTACACCTGCAGCGGCTCCGCGATCGAGCCGGCGCCGCGCTCGAGGAGCTCACGCGAGCGCGGGCCTGGGATCTCGGTGCGAAGGCTGATCGATTTCGTGGTCGCCACGCACAGGAGCCTACCGAACCGCACGGCGGCTACTCTCGGCCCGTGGACCCCGACGATCTCGACCCCGACCCGCACCTCCAGTTCGACCGCTGGTTCGCCGAGGCAGCCGCCGCCGGCGTGACGCGCTCCCGAGCAGATGGCTCTCGCCACGGCGGGCGCGGACGGAAGGCCCTCGGTGCGCATGGTGCTCCTCAAGGGTCACGACGAGCGCGGCTTCGTCTTCTACACGAACCGCGACGAGCCGCAAGGCCGCCGAGCTCGACGCGAACCCCTGGGCGGCAGGAGCGCTGCACTGGGAGCTCCAGAGCCGCCAGGTGCGGGTCGAGGGAGCCGTCGAGCGCGTCGGCGACGACGAGTCGCTCGCCTACTTCCACACGAGGGCTCGCGCGAGCCAGGTGAGCGCCTGGGCCTCACCGCAGTCCCGGCCCGTCGCCGACCGGGAGGAGCTGGAGCGGCGTGTCGCCGAGATCGAGCAGCGCTTCGCCGGCGAGGCCGATGCTGCCGCTGCCTCCGTTCTGGGGCGGCTACCGCATCGTCGCGGCGGCGATCGAGTTCTGGCAGGGCCGGCCGAACCGCCTGCACGATCGCGTTCGCTACGAGCTCGACGGCGCCACCTGGAACCGGGAGCGGCTCGGCCCGTAGCGGGGCGCTCAGCCCTCGAGGTGGGCGTTCGCGGGGGCGAGCGCGGACTTCGTGTAGATCCCCGAGGCGTTCCAGAGCAGGAAGCCCTTGGCGCCCTGGAGCCGTGCGGCGGCGACCTGCGCCTTCACCTGCTCGGGCGTGTAGTTCCAGTCCTGAACCCACGGCACGAGCTGCACCCGCGACCCCTTCACCTGGCGGCGGAAGTCCGTCAGCGTGCGGAACACCGTCTCGCCGGGCTGGGTGCTCGGGCTCGAGAGGCCGAGCTCGCCGTCGCCGTAGAGGACCGGATACGACATCGGCGACATGTTGTCGACGTACTTCGAGATCCAGCGAGGCACCTGGCCGATGCCGAGGTCGCGCGACGCCGAGAGGCCGAAGACGGCGGTCGAGACCCTGCGTGCCGCTCGGCTCGAGCCGCTTCTTCGCGTACTCGACGAAGTCGGCGATGACGCGTCCCTTGGAGACGCTCGTCCGGCCCGGATAGACGGCGCTGTTGGTGTCGCCGTCGGAGGGGAAGCGGACGTAGTCGAACATGATCTGGTCGAACCCGGCGTCGGCGGCGGCCTGCGCGACGGACGCGCAGTAGTCCCACACGCGCCGGTCGTAGGGGTTGACCCAGCCGAGGCCGGCGGCGTCGTCCAGACGCTCCCGTCGGGGCGCTGGATGGCGAGGTCGGGCCGCTCGCGGGCGAGCGTCGGGTCCTGGAAGCACACGACGCGGCCGATCATGTAGATGCCGTTGCGGTGAGCGAGCGCGACGAGCGCCTTCGGGTGGTAGAAGAGCCGGTTCGCGCCGACCGTGCGCGCCAGCGGCACGTTCGGGTCGCGAATCCGATCTCTCCTCCCTCGTCCTTGACGTCGAGCTCGATCGTGTTGAGGCCGTAGCGCTTGTAGTCGACGTACTCCTTGAACTTGCCCGGACAAGCGACGCGAGGGCGCCGGTCACGTGCACGCCGCGGATCTCGACGGGGAGCGGCCGTGGGCGCGTCGCCGGCCGCCGTCGGCGCAACGGGTGCGGCGGCGCTGGTCGGCTTCGCGCCCGTCTGCGCTGCTTGTCGCCCACGAAACGGGCGCCCATGACGACGGCGATGACGATGAGCAGGAGGAACGCCAGGACCGCGGCCCGACGCCGCCGTTTTGTCCGGCGCGTCTGGTCCCGTCGAGCGCGGAAACGCTCGTTCGGGTCCATAGGTCCGTAAAGCATGGACACCGGATCACCGAGCGTACCGCATCCGGGCCGCCGAGACGGGGAATTCGGTCAGCCTCGGGTTAGGATCGCGCCATGGTTCTCTCCGACAGGTCGATCACGCGATTGATCGACGAGGGCCGGATCGTGATCGATCCGTACGACCCGGCGCTGATGCAGCCGGCGAGCCTCGATGTGCGCGTCGACCGGCTCTTTCGCGTCTTTCGCAACAACCGCTACCCGTACATCGACGTCAAGCGGGAGCAGGAGGGCCTGACGGAGCTCGTGGAGGTGGACGACGGCGATCCGTTCATCCTCCACCCCGGCGAGTTCGTGCTCGGCTCGACGCTCGAGCGCGTGAAGCTGCCCGACGATCTCGTCGCCAGGCTGGAGGGGAAGAGCTCTTGGGCAGGCTCGGCCTGCTGATCCACTCGACTGCGGGCTTCATCGACCCGGGCTGGGACGGGCACGTCACGCTCGAGCTGTCGAACGTGGCCAACCTGCCGATCACGATCTATCCGGAGATGAAGATCGGGCAGCTGTCGTTCGTCCAGATGGCCGAGCCGACCGACCACCCGTACGGCTCGAGCGGCCTCGGCTCGAAGTACCAGGGCCAGCGCGGCCCGACCCCGAGCCGGTACTGGCGCAACTTCGAGCGAATAGCCCGCGCCCGCAGCTGCGGCGCAGGGCAACGCGCGAGCACGCCTCTTCGAGGATCACGCCCGTCAGGGCGTCCAGCGAGCACTCGCCTCGGGCCCTTTTGGTGGGACTTGTTGGAACGACCATGCTCCCCCGTTTCAAGAAGTCCCACCAAAAAGGCGAGGGCCGCCTTTCGGCGGCCCTCGATCCCGGTAGCCAGCGTTGGATTTGGCAGAGGCGCTTCCTACCTAAGCCCCCGCCTCGATTACTCGAAGCCCGGGCCGGCGGCGCGGAATGCGCGTCCCCTTCGCTCGGCTATGGCGATTCCCCAGTGGGTCTCGGGGACACGCCTCTACCCGCTGGTACCTCCACTGCCGGTACTGCTGGAATCTGTCACGTCCGGACCACCTCCTTTCCGCGGTAAGACCGAATGTATACCGAGAGCGGTGGACGACGGCAAGCCCGAACCCGCCGGAGGTCGATCAGGCGTCGACAACGACCATGCCGTCGTCACGCACGCGCACCGGGTACGTGTCGACCGGGATGTAGGCAGGCAGGGTCAATGCGCGGCCCGTCTCGAGGTCGAAGCGCGCCCCGTGACGCGGGCACACGACGACTCGCTCGCCGCAGTCGAAGTCACCCTCGCAGAGCGGCCCGTCGTCGTGGGAGCACCTGTCCTCGAGCGCGAAGAGCTGGCCGTCGCAGTTGTAGACGCCGATCGAGAGGAGCGGCCGCACCTCGACGATCCGCACGGTGCCCGGCGGAAGCTCCGCCAGCGGACAGACATCGATCTCGGCCACGAGCTACCCGACGAAGATCTCGCCGCTCGAGGTGCCCCACTCCTCCGGCAGCGGCGTGCCCTTGGACTTGTTGAGAGCGACCTTGAGCACTCCGAGCCCGAGCAGCGCGCACTTGAGGCGCACGGGCGTGAGCGGGATGCCGATCTCGTCGAGCAGCTCTTCCTTCGGCATCGAGGCCACATCCTGCGCCGTGCGCCCGACCACGATCTCGGTCAGCATCGACGTCGCGGCCTGGCTGATCGCGCAGCCGCGTCCCTCGAAGCCGACGCTCTCGATCACGTCGTCCGGCCCGAACCTCACCGAAACGGTCACCTCGTCGCCGCAGAGCGGGTTCTGACCCTCGGCGACGGCATCGTTCGGCTCGAGCAGGCCGTGGTTCCGCGGCGTCTTGTAGTGGTCGAGGATGACCTCGCGATACATCTGGTCGAACTCGCTCATCCGAGGCTCTTCTTGACCTTGTGGAGGCCCGACGACGAGGCGGTCGATCTCCTCGGCCACCGAGTACACGTAGAAGCTCGCGCGCGTCGTCGCCGTGACGCCGAGGCGCTTCATCAACGGCTGCGTGCAGTGGTGCCCTGCGCGAACGCAGACGCCGTCCCAGTCGAGGATCTGGGCCACGTCGTGCGGATGCACGCCCGCGACCTCGAACGAGACGATCCCGGCGCGCCGCTCTGCCGGCGGGCCGAAGAGCCGCACCCACTCGAGCTCTCCCAGCCGCCCGAGCGCGTAGACCGTCAGCTCGTGCTCGTGCTGCTCGATCGCGGGGAGGCCGATCTCGCTGATGTAGTCGATCGCGGCGCCGAAGCCGACCGCCTCGGCGATCGCAGGCGTGCCGGCCTCGAACTTGTGCGGAAGGTCGTTGAAGGTGGTGCGCTCGAGGCTCACCGAGCGGATCATCTCGCCGCCGAGATTGAACGGCTCCATCGCCTCCAGGAGCTCGCGCCGGCCCCAGAGCGCCCCGACCCCGCTCGGGCCGCACAGCTTGTGGGACGAGAAGGCGAGGAAGTCGCAGCCGAGCGCCTGCACGTCGATCGTCCGGTGCGGCGCCGCCTGCGCCGCGTCGACGACCATGATCGCTCCCTGCTCGTGCGCCCAGGCCGCGAGGCGCTCGACCGGGTTGATCGTGCCGAGCGAGTTGGAGACGAGGCCGGTCGCGACGACCTTGATCGAGCCCTCGCGCGCGAGCCCGTCGAGCGCGTCGAGCTGGAGCTCGCCGGCGTCGTCGATCGGGATGTGGCGGAAGCTCGCGCCGGTCTTGCTGGCGATGAACTGCCAGGGGACGAAGTTCGCGTGGTGCTCGAGCTCGGTGATCACGACGGTGTCGCCGGGGCCGAGGTTCTGGAGCCCCCACGCGTAGGCGACGAGGTTGATCGCCCTCGGTGGCGCTGCGGGTGAAGATCACCTCGCGCTCGGACGGTGCGTTGACGAAGGCTGCGACCGTCCGACGGGCGCCTTCGTAGCCCTCCGTGGCGCGCTCCGCCAGCCGGTAGACGCCGCGATGGACGTTCGCGTACTCGTGCTCGTAGAACGAGCGCATCCGGTCGAGCACCTGGCGTGGCTTCTGCGTCGACGAAGCCGAATCGAGATACGCGAGCGGCTTGCCGTCCACCTGCTCCTCGAGGAACGGGAAGTCGGCGCGAAGTGCGGCGGAATCGAGGGAGCTCGACATGCTGACAGCCATCACCCCATCGTAGCCGGGAGGGTCAGCCTGGCCGATTTCGCAGCGGAACGAAGCGGTCGTCGGTGAGCCAGAGGAAGCCGATTGCGATCCCGGCTCCGAGAATGATGAGCAGAAGCGAGCCAGAGTTCGGGATCGCGAGCTCGAAGAACCGGCGCGGGCCGGGGAGGAGCAGCACGGCGACGTAGACGGCCAACAGGCCCGCGCAGAGCAGGCCCACGAGCCGCGCACGCAGCGTGCTCGTCGCCTCGAGCGCGAGCACGAGGTAGAGGCCGATCACGACGAGCGTCGAGGTCGCCGCCGTTCGCGACTGGAGCAGCCCGAGGTCGAACACGTTGACGGCGATGAGGTAGCTCGTCGTGACGCCCGAGACCGGCCGCCACGCCCGCAGGGACGGCAAACCGGCCGACGTCCCGCAGGAAGTCGTCGGTGCGCCACGGGCCTGCGCTCGGCGCCAGCGCCAGGAAGAAGGCCGGGATGCCGACGGTGAGCGCGCCCACGAGCGTCAGGTGGCGGGGAAGCAGCGGGTAGTCGACGGGGGTGATCCCGATCGCGACGATCACGAATGCCGCGAACACCGACTTCGTGACGAAGAGCTTCGTCACCCGCTGGATGTTGCGAAGGATCCGGCGACCCTCGGAGACCATGGCAGGGATCGCTGCAAAGTCGCCGTTGACGAGCACGACGTCGGAGACGGCCTTCGCCATCTGGGCTCCCGAGCCCTGCGCGATCGAGAGGCGCGACGCCTTCAGCGCCGGGACGTCGTTGACCCCGTCCCCGACCATCGCCACGTAGCGCCCGTTGCGGCGGAGCGACTCGACGACGCGCCGCTTTCCCTCCGGCGAGATGCGGCCCACGACCGACAGCGACCCCGAGAGCCTGTCGAGGTCTGCATCGCTCGCCGGGAGCGCCTCGCCGTCGAGCGCGGGCTCGAGAGCCGGGATGCCGGCATCCATCGCGATCGAGCCCACCGTCGCGGGCGGCGTCGCCGGAGAGGACGACGATCTCGACGCCCTGCTCGAGGAGGAACGCCACCGTCTCGCGCGTCTCGCGCTCGCAGCTCCTCGGCGAGCACCGCGAGGCCGAGCGTCCGCAGCGTCGAGGGACCCGCATCGGGATCCGCCGGGAAGGCGCCGTCGCTGACACCGAAGCCGACGACGCGGCGGCCCGCCTCCTGGTTCGCGGCGGCGACAGCGGCGAGCTCCCCGAGCGGGAAGATCTCGGGCGCGCCGAGCACGTAGCGGGTGCCGCCGATCGCCTGACCGCTCCACCGCCGGCGGGAGAGGAACGGCACGGTCTCGTCGACCGGCTCGGCGGTCGCGGGCACCGCCGCTGCGATCGCGTGTCAGCGTCAGGTTCCGCGCCTCGGAGGAGGCCGCGTAGCGGCCGAGCGCCGTCGTCGAGCTCCTCGGCGCTCGTGCCCGCTGCCGGGATCACCTCGACGAGGCGGAGCGAGGCCGTCGTCAGCGTCCCGGTCTTGTCGACGCAGATCGTGTCGACGGACGCGAGGGACTCGATCGCGTTCAGCTGCTGCGACAGCGCTCCCAGCGCGGGCCATGCGCAGCGCGGCGGCGGCATAGGTCACCGAGACCAGCAGGATCAGCCCCTCGGGGACGAGCGTCACCATCCCCGCGACGGCGGTGTCGACGGCGTCGCCGATCACGACGTCCTGCTTGCGGAGGGCGACGATGAGCATGATCCCGAGCGGCACCATCACGGCGAGCAGCACGTAGAGAAGCCGGTCGATCGAGCGCTCGAGGGGTGACCGGGGATGCCGGAACTCGCGGGCCGTCCCCGCGATCCGCTCGGCATAGCTCTCGGCACCGACCGCAGCGACCTCGAACGACCCGGATCCCTCGACGACGAACGACCCCGACCGCACCTCCTCGCCGACTGCCCGCTCCACGGCGGCCGACTCGCCGGACAGGATCGACTCGTCGAGCCGGAGCCCGGAGCTCGTGAGCAGGAACCCGTCGGCAACGACCTGGTCGCCGGCCGCGAGCCGGACGAGGTCCCCCTCCACGACCCCGGACACGTGAAGCTGCCGCGGCTCGCCGTCCCGGACGACCGTCGCCTGCGGCGCCACCAGGGCTGCCAGCGCATCGAGCTTCTGCTTGGCCCGGAGCTCCTGCCAGATTCCGATCCCGGTGTTCGTGACGATGATCCCGAGGAAGAGGGCGTCGCGCCAGTCCCCGAAGGTCAGCGTGAGGACGCCGAGCGCGAGCAGGATCGCGTTGAACGGCGTGAAGGTGTTCGCCCGGACGATCGCCGCGGTCGAGCGGCTCGCCGCAGGCTCGGGCGGTTCGGGGCGCGCTGCTCGTCGCGCCGCTGCCTCCGCTTCGGACAGGCCGGCTGTCACCGGGGACGGGGCCACCACCGGCATGCCGCTCGTCACTCGGGCGGGACGACCTTGCCGTTCGACTGGGCGCGGCCGGCGATCTCCTTCTGGCGCTCGACCGTCTCGGCCGCGATCCCGAGCAGCTCGCAGAGTCGCGTCAACCGCACTCGCTCCGAGCTCTCGTCCAGCAGCTCCTGCTTGATCTCGGGCGAGAACTCGAAGCACCCGGCGATGGCGAACGACAGCTCGGGCACGTCTGCCGGCGGCGGCTCGATCTCGGCCGAGGTCAGCTCGACGAGGCGTGCGAACAGCGCCAGAGCCCGCTCGACGTCCTCGGGCTCGGCGGGATCGTGCTGGTCGTCGACCGCCTCGATGCGCCCGGTCACGTACGAGCGGCCCTCGGTCAGCTCGACCAGCCTGAACCGCTCGCCCCCTTCGACGACGATGTTGAGGCGGCCGTCGGCGAAGCGCTCGACGACCTCGGTGATCGTCGCCAGCGTCCCGATCTGGCGCAGGCCGTCGTCGTCGGCGTAGACGATGCCGAACGGCACGCCCTGCTCGAGGCTCTCCCCGATCAGCTCGCGGTAGCGCGGCTCGAAGATGTGGAGCGGCACCTGCTCGGTGGGCAGCAGCACCAGGCCGAGCGGGAACAGGCCGATCTCATCCATGCCCTGGAGAGTACGCGCTGACTGATGGCAACGCCACGATGCTTCGCACAGCCAAAGCCGTGTGACACGATTCTCCGTCACACGGCTGCGGCTGTGCGTTGCCGATATCAGTTCGCTTCGGGAATGCGGGCTTCGAGCGCCTGGCCGAGCGCCTCGCGCACCGGCTCGAGCTCGATCCGGTCGAGCACGTCCTGGAAGAAGCCGCGCACGATCAGCCGCTCCGCCTCCTGGCGCGAGAGCCCGCGGGCCATCGCGTAGAAGAGCTGCTCGCGGTCGACCTGGCTCAACGTCGCCCCGTGCGTGCAGCGCACGTCGTTCGCGAGGATCTCGAGGCCGGGGATCGAGTCCGCGTGCGCCGTCTTCGAGAGCAGCAGGTTGCGGTTCTCCTGGTAGGCGTTCGTCTTCTGCGCGCCTTCCTCGACCCTGATCATCCCGCGCCAGACCGCGCTCGCGGCGTCGCGCAGGACGCCCTTGAACGCGAAGTCGGACGTCGTGTTGGGCGCGATGTGCTCCTGGAAGGTGTCGTAGTCGAGCCGCTGCTCGTGGTCGGCGAAGTAGGCGCCCGTCACCCGCGACGTCGCACCCTGGCCGGCGAGGTCGTTCTGGATCCACACCTTGCCACCGCCCGAGCCGAAGCCGCCGGCGACCCAGTCGAGCTCGGCGTCACGGCCGACGGTCGCGTGATGCGACGCGAAGTGCCACGTGCTCTGGGAGAGGTTCTGCACCGAGACGTACTCGACCTTGGCGCCGTCCTCGACGACGATCTCGACCGCCGCGTTCGAGTAGCCCGAGAGCTCCGGCGAGGCGGACGTGTACTCCTCGATCACCGTGAAGCGGCTCTGCGCCTCGGCCACGATCAGCAGCCGCCAGAACAGCGAGCCGCCCTCGACCGCGTTCGCGATCCGGATGTAGATCGGCTTCTCGAGCACGACGCCCTTCGGCACGTGCACGAGCAGCCCGTGCTCCCACATCGCCGCGTTGTGCGCGGCGAACTTCTCGGTGTGCCCGACGAGCGTGCCGAGCAGCGGATGGTCGTCCGTCAGGAGCTCGAAGCGGATGCCCTCGGGTGCGTTCTCGATCGTGATCCCGGTCTCGCCGACGGATGCGATGCCCGACGCGTCGATCTCGAGCATCGTCGCGCCGGCCGAAGCCTTCGCGTCACCGCGCTGCGGTGTAGCTATCCGGGTCGAAGCCGGCGAGGTCGGTGAAGCGCCAGTGCTCGTCCGACTTCGTCGGCAGCGGGATCGCCTGGTAGCTCTCGAGCAGCTCGGCCCTGCTCATGCCGAGCCCTCGACCGGCGCATAGCGCCGGTGCAGCATCAGCGCGTTCCCGTCCGGGATCGCGGAAGAAGGCCATGTGACAGACGCCGGTGTCGAAGATCTCGCCCTCGAACTCGACGCCCGCGCTCTCGAGCTCGGCGCGCGCGGCGGCGACATCCGGCACCCGCAGCGCGATGTGCGAGGAGTGCGGCGCCGTGAACGCCTGCCCGATGTTCGTCGGATCGATCAGGTAGAGGCTGACGTTCTCGCCGAGCTGGTACTCGGGCCAGGCGT
The DNA here is from genome assembly GCA_963751875.1 of uncultured Thermoleophilia bacterium. GTDB lineage: Bacteria > Actinomycetota > Thermoleophilia > Gaiellales > Gaiellaceae > Gaiella. The sequence continues at coordinate 17,256 of CAVVWG010000015.1, read as the reverse complement.
CGCCGCCGCTGATCAGCGGCAGGCCGAGCGTCTCGCCGTAGAAGCGCTTCGAGCGCTCCTTGTCCGTGATCGGAACGGAGATGAAATCCGTGCGCTCGACCGTGATCACGAGTCGCTGCTTTCGCGCGGCGCGTAGCGGTGGTGGAGCATCAGGGCGTTGCCGTCGGGATCCTCGAAGAACGCCATGTAACAGACGCCCGTGTCGAAGGTCTCGCCGAGGAACTCGACGCCCTTGGCCTCGAGCTCCGCGCGCGCCGCGGCCATGTCGTCGACGTGGAGCGCGAGGTGCGCGGTCTTCTGCGGCGCGAACTCCATCCCGAACGTCGCCGGCTCGTAGATCCCGAAGCACGTCTCGCCGACCCAGAACTCGCCCTGGCCGTGTGGCGTCGGGCCGCAGCCCGAGCGTGTCGACGTAGAAGGCCCGCGATCGCGGCCAGTCGGTGGACGGCACGGCGACGAAGTCGAGGCCCGTCACCGGGCTAGCCAACGACTGCCTTCCATCTGCAGCTGGATCAGCCGGTTCATCTCGACGGCGTACTCGAGCGGCAGCTCCTTCGTGATCGGCTCGACGAAGCCCGACACGATCATCGCGCTCGCCTCCGCCTCGGAGAGGCCGCGGCTCATCAGGTAGAAGAGCTGCTCCTCGCCGATCTTCGAGACGGTCGCCTCGTGGCCGAGATCGACGTCGTTCTCGTCGACCTTGATGTACGGGTACGTGTCGGAGCGCGAGTCCTCGTCGAGGATCAGCGCGTCGCAGACGACCTTCGACTTCGAGCCGGTCGCGCCGCGCGCAACCTCGAGGAGGCCGCGGTAGCCGGCGCGGCCGCCGTCCTTGGAGATCGACTTGGAGGTGATCACGGACGACGTGTTCTTGCCGATGTGGACGACCTTGCCGCCCGCGTCCTGATGCTGGCCCTTGCCGGCGAACGCGATCGACAGCACCTCGCCGTGGGCGCGGTCGCCCATCAGCCAGATGGCCGGGTACTTCATCGTCAGCTTGGAGCCGAGGTTGCCGTCGACCCACTCCATCGTCGCGTCCTCGTGAGCGACGGCGCGCTTCGTGACGAGGTTGTAGACGTTGTTCGACCAGTTCTGGATCGTCGTGTAGCGGCAGCGGCCGCGCGGCTTGACGATGATCTCGACGACCGCCGAGTGCAGCGAGTCGGACGAGTAGATCGGCGCCGTGCAGCCCTCGACGTAGTGCACGTAGGCGTCCTCGTCGACGATGATCAGCGTCCGCTCGAACTGGCCCATGTTCTCCGCGTTGATGCGGAAGTAGGCCTGGAGCGGCATCTCGATGCGCACGCCCGGCGGCACGTAGATGAACGAGCCGCCCGACCAGACGGCCGAGTTGAGCGCGGCGAACTTGTTGTCGTTCGCCGGGATGATCGTGCCCATGTACTGCTTGACGATGTCCTCGTGCTCGCGGAGCGCCGAGTCCATGTCGAGGAAGATCACGCCCTTCTTCTCGAGATCCTCCTGCAGCTTGTGGTAGACGACCTCGGACTCGTACTGGGCGCCGACGCCGGCGAGGTACTTCTTCTCCGCCTCGGGGATGCCGAGCTTGTCCCACGTGTCGAGGATGTCGGCCGGGAGGTCCTCCCACTTGTCGACCTGGTTCTCGGTCGGCTTGATGTAGTAGAAGATGCTCTCGAAGTCGATCTCGCCGACGTTGCCGCCCCAGGTCGGCAGCGGGCGCGCGTAGAAGTAGTCGAGCGCCTTGTGGCGGAACGCGCGCATCCACTCCGGCTCGTTCTTGTGCTCGGCGATCGCCTCGACCACCTCGTGGGAGAGACCGCGGCCCGACTTGAAGAAGTAGTCCTTCGCCTCGTCGGGATTCGAGAAGCCGTACTGGTATTCGCTGCGAATGCCCTTGACGACGTCGTTCTCGGTGGTGCTCATGCGCTCTCGCCTCCTAACCTGCCGTCGACCCTGCGGATGAAGGCTTCGTAGCCCTCCGCCTCGAGCTGCTGCGCAAGCTCTGCGCCGCCCGAGGCCACGATCCGCCCGTCCACGAAGACGTGCACGTGGTCCGGGGTGATGTAGTTGAGGATCCGCTGGTAGTGGGTGATCACGAGGGCGCCCATCTCGGGGCCGACGAGCTCGTTGACGCCGTTCGCGACGACCCGCAGGGCGTCGATGTCGAGGCCCGAGTCGGTCTCGTCGAGCACGGCGATGCGCGGCTTCAGCATCGCCATCTGGAGGATCTCGACGCGCTTCTTCTCGCCGCCCGAGAACCCGTCGTTGAGATAGCGCTGCGCCAGCTCGCGCGGCACCTTGAGGTGCTCCATCGCGGCGAGCATGTCGGTGCGGAACTCCTTCACCGCGATCGGGTCGTCCTCGCCGCCGTTCGCCGCCTTGCGCTTCGCGTTGATCGCGCTGCGCAGGAAGCTCGTGACGGTGACGCCGGGAATCGCGTGGGGGTACTGGAATGCGAGGAAGAGGCCCTTCTGGGCGCGCTCGTCGGCACCGAGCTCCGAGACGTCGACGCCGTCGAGCAGGATCTCGCCCTCGGTGATCACGTAGGCCGGGTGGCCCATCAGCGCGTAGGCGAGGGTCGACTTACCCGACCCGTTCGGCCCCATGATCGCGTGCTTCTCGTTGGTGTCCACCGCGAGGTCGACGCCCTTGACGATCGGGGTGCCGTCCTCGAGCGCAACGTGCAGGTTCTTGATCTCCAGCAATGCCACTGATCTCAGTCCTCGTCTCGTCTGTGTTGCGTCAGGGCCGCTGCGGACATGCCGCGAGCCCACGCCTCGTCGTATCGTACCCGGACCCTTCTCGCACCCGGTCGACGGCACGACCCACTGCTATTCTCCCTGCATGCCCTTCGGAATCGGCATCTGGGAGCTCCTGATCCTCCTGCTCGTGCTGCTCCTCGTCTTCGGCCCCAAGCGGCTGCCGGAGATGGGCCGCCAGCTCGGCAAGGGAATGAGGGAGTTCAAGGACTCGGTTACCGGCGACTCCAACGACGACGAGGCCACGGTGGCCTTGCCGCCGGCAGAGCCAGTCGTCCCCGCCGCACCTGCCGCGCCTGAGCAGCGCGAGCGGGACACCGTCTCCTAACTCCCCCAACGAAGGATGATCCGCAGGCTCGCCCCGCGCCGGCTCGGCACGGACGAAGAGGCGACCGTTGTCGAGCACCTGACGGAGCTGCGGCACCGACTCCTGATCGTCGTCTTCGCGATCGTCCCCGCGTTCGCGGTCACGTTCTACTTCCACACGACGCTGATCGAGTGGCTGAAGCGGCCGCTGCCGACTGACAAGACGCTCGTCACGCTCGGCGTCGTCGAGCCGTTCACGACCGCGGTCAAGGTGAGCGGCCTCGCGGCGATCGCGATCATCCTGCCGATCCTCGTCTGGCAGGTCTGGGGCTTTCTCGCTCCCGCGCTCGACCAGGCGACCCAGCGCGCGATGCGCATGTTCATCGTTCTCGCGACGGCGCTCTTCGCGGCCGGCGTCGTCTTCGCGTACTACGTCGTCCTGCCGGCGGCGATCACGTTCCTCGTCAACTTCGACGACACGCTCTACAACGTTCAGATCCGAGCGAGCTACTACCTCTCGTTCACATCGCTCGTGATGATCGCCTGTGGGCTCGCGTTCGAGATGCCGATCTTCATCCTCGCGCTCGTCCGGATCCGCGTGCTGAGCTACGACAAGCTGCGCCGCAACCGCAAGATCGGCTACGTCCTGATGATCGTCTTCGCGATCCTGCTGCCGACGGTCGATCCGGTCTCGCTCGTGTTCGAGGCCGTCCCGCTGCTCATCCTCTTCGAGGCCTCGATCTGGCTGGCCAAGGTGATGGAGCCACGCTGGCGGAGCGGGCCATCGTTCCTGGAGCGCGTTCGACGCCGATCCCGATGACGACGGCGAGCACCCGGAGGGCGCGGCGCCGTGACGAGAGTGATCTCGGCGGACTGGGTCGTTCCCGTCGAGGGCGCGCCCATCGCCGATGGAGCCGTCGCGATCGCGGACGACGGGACGATCGCTGCGGTCGGTGCCGCTGCCGATCTCGGACGCGGTGAGCGCTTCGAGGGCTGCGTGATCACACCCGGCTTCGTCAACGCGCACTCGCACATCGAGTACGCGGTCTACGCCGGATTCGGCGACGGCCTGCCGTTCGTTCCCTGGATCGGGATGCACATTCAGCGCAAGGCGGCGCTCACGTTCGACGACATGGTCGAGATCGCGACCGTGGGGGCACACGAGTGCCTGCGGTCGGGCGTGACGACGATCGGGGACTGCAGCTTCTCGGGCGCGGCCGGGATCGCCGCGGCGACGACCGGCCTGCGGGCGATCGTCTACCTCGAGGTCTTCTCGAGCGACGGGCCGGCGCTCGAGCGGTTCCACGAGTCGCGCGGGCGCATCGAGAAGGTGCTCTCCGACCGCGTGCTCCTCGGCGTCTCCCCTCATGCGCCGTACACCTGCACGATCGAGACCTACCGCGCGTGCGCCGAGCTGGGCCTACCGCAGGCGACCCACTTCGCCGAGAGCGCCGCCGAGCGCGACTGGCTGGTCGACGGTACGGGGGACTGGAGCCCGCTGGCGGAGTTCCTCGTGCCGCCCTCCGGCGAGACCGGAATCCGCATGCTGGCGGCGGCGGGGCTGCTCGGCCCGGGCCTGATCGCAGCGCACTGCGTGCATGCCGACGCCGAGGAGATCGACCTCCTGGCCCGGCACGGTGTCGGCGTCGCGCACTGCCCGCGCTCGAACGGCTACCTCGGCTGCGGCGTCGCACCGCTGCGGGAGCTTCGCGATGCCGGCGTGGCCGTGTCGATCGCGACCGACAGCCCCGCATCCACCCCCTCGCTCGACATGTTCGAGGAGATCCGAGCGGCGATCGTCGCCGCGCGCGCCCGTGAAGGAAGGCCGGATGCGCTGACTGCCGCGGATGCGCTCGAGCTGGCGACGCTCGGCGGCGCCCGCGTGCTCGGAATGGACGACAGGATCGGATCGCTCGTGCCCGGCAAGCAGGCCGATCTGGCCGTGATCTCGCTCGTGAACTCTCCGTTCGATCCCGTGGAAGATCCTGTTACGGCAGCCGTCCTGGGCGGCTCTCCCGACCGTGTCACAGCTACTCTGGTGGCCGGCGAACAGCGCTACCTGAAAGGAACGTCCCGATGGCCCGATTCGACAAGAGCAGCACGAAGCGCCCGAAGCAGGATGCTGCCGTAGCGGCCACGCGCAGCGTCAAGCGCTCGACCGCGCCGTCGATCGAGGACACGATGTTCTTCCCGCGGTTGCGGCGCCACGCCAAGTGGATGTTCGTCTTCCTCGCCGTCGCCCTCGGGGGCGGTTTCGTGCTGTTCGGCGTCGGTGCCGGCGGCACCGGCGTGGGCGACATTCTCCGTGGCGGCGGGGCCTCGAGCGGCGTCCCGTCGATCTCGAGCTCCGAGAAGAAGACCGAGCAGGACCCGAAGAACGTGCAGGCGTGGACCGATCTCTCGACGGCGCTGCAGGCGGATGGGCAGACCGACAAGGCGATCGACGCCCAGAAGCACGTGGTCGCGCTGACGCCGAAGGACAGTGACGCCCTGCGGACGCTCGCCGGCCTCTATCTCGCCCAGGTGACGGCGAAGCAGCAGGAGGCCCAGCTGGCCCAGCTTCGCACCGCCTACCAGGGCGCCGGCCAGAGCTTCCCGGGCGCGCTCGTGTCGCCGACGGGCCAGTCGCTCGTCGACGACAGGATCAGCGTCGTCCTCAACGCGCAGGGCTCGACGGAGATCCAGAAGCTCGTCGGCGAGGCCCAGACGGCATCGGCTGGAGCGGTGGCGGCGTACAAGGCGATCGTCAAGCTGACGCCGAACGACCCGAACATCCAGCTCGAGCTCGCCCAGGCTGCGCAGCAGGCAGGGGACGCTGCGTCGGCGATCGCGGCGTACACCGCCTTCCTGAAGCTCGCTCCCGACGATCCGAATGCGCCGATCGTGAAGCAGCAGCTGAAGCAGCTGAAACAGACCTCTGCCTCGTCGGGATAGACTCTCGCGGCAGATGACGTCGTCTCCCAACCTTCGCGTTCGCCGACGGCTGGCCTTTGCGCCCGTGGCCGTCGCCCTTTCCGTCGTTTTCGCCGCCGGCTGCGGCTCCGGGTCCGTCGGCTACTCCGAAGGGCAACGGTGACCGCGCCAACGGCAAGGAGCTCTTCGTCAAGAACTGCGGCAGCTGTCACACGCTCGCCGACGCCGGCACGTCGGGCAAGATCGGCCCCAACCTCGACTACGCATTCCTCCAGTCGCGGCGCGACGGGCTCGGCGAGAGCACGTTCGTCCAGGTCGTGCGCGGCCAGATCGCGTACCCGGTCGTGAAGCCGTCGACCGGAGCGCCGGGCATGCCGGCCAACATCCTCGAGGGCCAGGACGCGGACGACGTCGCGAGCTACGTCGGGAGCGTCGCGGGCGTCGGCGATCCGAACCGGACGACCACGCAGCCTGCGACGACGACTCCGGCGCCTGCCGCCGGTGGCGGCGGCGGCGCCGGGAACGTGGCCGCCGGGAAGTCCGTCTTCGAGTCGGCCGGCTGCGCCAGCTGCCACACGCTCGCCGACGCCGGCGCGACCGGAGCCGTCGGCCCGAACCTCGACGACGCGAAGCCCGACGCCGCGCTCGTGAAGGAGCGCGTCACGAACGGCAAGGCGTCGATGCCGCCGTTCAAGGGCCAGCTCAGCGACGCCCAGATCGCGGACGTCGCGGCCTACGTCTCGAGCGTCGCCGGCAAGTAGCCCGGCCGTGCGGGTTGTGGGGCCTAGGCCTCGCTGTTGTGCGGCGCGGCGTTTTAGGGTTGCCGGAATCGCCACCGCTGACGGCTGCGGTCGCCATTGCTTGTGTCAAAGTGTCACAAGCGCTCGCACGGCTGCCGGGTGGTGTGAGGAACAGCGCCCACCTCGAGCCGACCCACCTGCCGACCAGATCCTTGTGACACTTTGATACGAGGTTGTTCGGGCGGTGCAGGAGTTAACAGAGCCGTTCACGGCTCTGCGAGGCCCAATTGACGGGCGTTGCGGCTCAGCGCGGGTCGTCGTCGACGATCGCGGTCACGGGGCCGTCGAAGTGCGATCGGGCGGCTTCGGCGACGTCCTGCACGGACGGGCCTGACGGCCGAGTGCGTCAGCGCCGGCCGTGGGACGACCGGCCGTGGTCGTGATCGAGAGCACCACCTCGTCCGCGTCGAAGCCCCGGAGCGCATCCTCGAGGGCCTGGAGTGGGTCGCGGACGGCGAGGGAGCCGCGGGCGTTGATCCCGGCGGCCCGGAGCTCGTGCAGCGCGGCCTCCAGCTCCTCGGACGTGCCCGTCCCCGAAGGGCCGCCACCACCTGCTCCGCCTGCTTCGGCCGCAGAAGGCGCGCACAGCGCAGATCAGGAGCACATCCTCGGTGACCGTCCCGGTCAGGCGCAAGATCGCCCGTCGAAGGCCCGGGCCGATGGGCAACGCGTCGGTGACGACGAGGATCCGGCGCGTGTCCTCGACGGCCGCCCGCTCGGTCGACACCACCGGCGGCACGGAGGCCGTCCCCCGCCGCAGCACCACGAAGGCGAGCACGCTCATGACGACGAACACGATCACGCCGAGCCAGGTCGCGACCCAGGCCGCGACCACGATCGCCGCGAAGTAGACGAGCGCACCGAGCACGAATCGGAACGCTGCCTCCTCGCTCTCGAGCGGGTTCTGCATCTGCTCCTCTGCGATCCGGGCCACCGCGCGCACCAACCAGGCGGCCGGGCGCGACTCGCGCTAGATCAGGTAGACGGTCGCGTAGACGATGATCCACATCACGTCGACGAAGTGCCAGTAGATCCCAGGCAGCTCGACGCCGTGATGGTGCTCCGGCGAGTAGTGGCCGCGGAACGCCCGCACGGCGGCGATCGTCAGCAGGGTGAGCCCGACGAAGACGTGCGCGCCGTGGAGGCCCGTCAGCCCGAAGAAGACCGACGCGAAGGCGCCGTCGCTCGTGTTGAAGCCGACGTGCGCGTACTCGATGAACTGGGTGAGGAGGAACGCCGTCCCCATCAGGATCGTGAGCACGAGGCCGGCCTGCAGGCCACGCCGGTTGTTGCGCTTGATCGACTGGAGCGCCCAGTGCATCGTGAAGCTCGAGGTGACGAGGATCGCGGTGTTGATGCCGGCGACGAACTTCGGGAACTCGAACGGCGGCGGCGGCCAGACGTCGGGCGCATCGGGATTGACGACCCGGACGAAGAAGTAGGCGGCGAAGAACGAGCCGAACAGCATCGCCTCGGAGCCGATGAAGAGGAACATCCCGAGCACGGTCGCGTCGACCTTCGAGCTCTTGTTGGCGATCGGCGGCCCGTGATGATGCTCGTGGCCGTGGCCGGCTGCTTCGGCGTGCGCGCTCATACCGTCGCCTCCGCCGGAGCCGGAGCGGGCGTCGGCCCGCCCGAGAGAATCGCGTGCCGGGCGCCGGGGACGCCGTACTCATACGGCCCACCGACGACCTGCGGGATCTCGTCGAAGTTGAACACCGGCGGCGGCGAGGTCACCTGCCACTCGAGCGTCATCGCGCGCCACGGGTTCGACTCCGCGATCGGGCCTCGCGCCCAGCTCGTGATCACGTTGTAGAAGAAGATGACGACCGAGGCGCCGAGCGCGAACGACGAGATCGAGACGAACAGGTTGAGGTCGGCGAATCGATCCGAGTAGTCGGCGACGCGACGCGGCATCCCGACGAGCCCGACCCAGTGCATCGGGAAGAACGTCAGGTTGAAGCTCACGAACGTCAGCCAGAAGTGGAGCTTGCCGAGGCGCTCGTTGTACATCCGCCCCGTCATCTTCGGGAACCAGTAGTAGATCCCGGCGAAGATCGTCAGCACCGAGCCGCCGAACAGCACGTAGTGGATGTGCGCGACGATGAAGTACGTGTCCGAGGCGTGGATCGTGATCGGCACCGACGCCAGGTAGATGCCCGACAGGCCTCCGATCAGGAACATCGAGATGAACCCGAGCGCGAACAGCATCGGCGTGTTGAGCTGGATGCGCCCTTCCCATAGCGTCGCCAGCCAGCTGAACACCTTGACGCCCGTCGGCACCGCGATCAGGAGCGTCGAGATCATCATCGGGACGCGCAGCCAGTCGGCCATGCCGGCGACGAACATGTGGTGCGCCCAGACCGAGAACCCGAGCACGAGGATCCCGAGCAGCGACATCGCCATCAGCCGGTAGCCGAAGATCGGCTTGCGGCTCATCACCGAGATGATCTCGGAGATGATCCCGAACCCGGGCAGGATCATGATGTAGACGGCCGGGTGGCTGTAGAACCAGAAGATGTGCTGGTAGCCGAGGACGTACCCGCCTCCCTCGGGGATGAAGAAGTCGGTGTGCAGCACGCGGTCGAACATGACGAAGAACTGCGAGCCGGCGATGAACGGCGTCGCGATCACGACGAGCAGCGAGGTCGTGAAGTTCGCCCAGACGAGCAGCGGCATCCGCCAGAACGTCATGCCCGGCGCGCGCATCGTGATGATCGTGACGAGGAAGTTGAGCGCGGTCAGGATCGACGAGGCGCCGGCCCACTGGACGCCCATGTTGAAGAACACCTGGCCGATGGGCTGCTCCGACGCGAGCGGCGCGTAGCTCGTCCAGCCGGTCGCGAACGCGCCGCCGGGGGCGAGGAAGCTGCAGAGGAACATCGTGCCGGCGATCGGCAGGAACCAGAACGAGAGCGCGTTGAGGCGCGGGAACGCCATGTCCGGGGCGCCGAGCATCAGCGGCACGGCGAAGTTCGCGAGACCGGCGAACGCCGGGATGATGAAGACGAAGATCATCAGCGCGGCGTGCATGGAGACGAGGCCGTTGTAGGTCTGCGTGTCCATGAACTGCATGCCCGGCTGCGCGAGCTCGGCGCGGAAGAGCATCGCCATCAGGCCGCCGAGCGTGAAGAAGATGAACGTGGTCACGAGGTACTGGACACCGATCACCTTGTGGTCGGTGTTGACCTTGAAGTAGTCCTTCCACCTGTACGCGCCGTGGTTCGCGTGGTCGTCCGGGATCGTCGGCCGGCCCGAGATCCAGTAGAGCCAGTAGTCGAAGTTCCCGTTCCCGAGCAGGAAGCCGACCGGGCCCATCGTCGAGGCCGCCGACGAGCACGATGATGTTCCAGTCGTAGACCGGATCCCAGCCCGCGAGCCAGCGAATCCCGGCCACGAGGTAGAGCCCGGCGAGGAAGAACAGCGCGAAGCACCAGGCGCCCCGAATGAAGCCCGGGCGCATCAGGAGGCCCCGCCGTGCGAGGCGGCGCGCCGTGACCCAGGTCGTGGGACGTGTGCTCGACAGACGCTCACGCGATCAGCTCCTTTGCCGACTTCACTACGTGGTTCACTGCGTCCCTGCCGTCAGATACGTGACGAGGGCGTCGATCTCCTTCGGCTGACAGCGACTTTCCGAAGTCACCGGGCATCACGTCCTTGGCGTACCCGGTCGCGATCACTTTATTCGGATCGACGATCGACTCCTTGACGTACGCCGCCGGGATCCTCGCCCGCCTTCTTCGCGTCGGCCGCGACGTTGTCGAGGTTCGGGCCGATCGCGCCGTTCGTGTTCGCGGGCTTGAACGCATGACAGCCACCGCAGCCGGCCGACGAGAACACGGCGGCGCCGTCGGCGTCCTTGCTGCCGCCGCCCTGCTGCTCCTCGACCCACTTGTCGAAGTCGGCCTGCGAGACCACGGTCACCGGCGAGCGCATGGTCGCATGGCCGAGCCCGCAGAGCTCGGCGCAGACGAGCGGGAAGCGGCCCGTCCTCGTCGGCGTGATCACGATGCTCGTGTCGATCCCGGGGACGAGGTCTTGCTTCTGCCCCATCGCCGGGATCCAGAACGAGTGGATCACGTCGGCGGACTGCAGCTCGAAGGTGATGTTGCGGTTCACCGGCATCACGAGCTCGTACGACTTGAGGCCTTTGCTGTCCGGATACTCGAAGCGCCAGGAGAACTGCTGCGCGAACACCTTGACCGTCATCGGGTTCTTGCCCGCGTCGCCGTTCTGGGAGAGCACGACGGCGCTGACGACGCCGATCGCGATCACGAGGATCGCCGGCACGACCGTCCAGACGATCTCGAGGCCCGTGTGTGCCCGTGGATCGACGGGCCGTCCGACTCGTCCTCCGGCGCCGCGCGGAACGTCATCACGGAATAGATCAGAACCGACATCACGAGCGCGAAGATGCCGATGCAGATGATCGTCGCGAACCAGTAGACGTCCTCGATCCGCTTCATCTGCTCCGATGCCGGATCCGGCAGCCAGGGAATCAGGACCGCGACGAGGCCGACGAGGATCGTGATCACGATCCCGAGACCGAGAATGCGGACGATTGCTCCCCTGCGCACGGCCCGAGGTTACATCACCCACTCGGCCGAAGGCGTCTCCAACCTTCCTTCTCCGGACGCGCGATCGCCGCCGCCCGCGCCGCACCGGCCGATCGCCTCGGGACGCTAGCCGCCGCTCCAGTAGGCGAGGTTCCAGGCCTTGACAAAGGGCACTCGAACCGTTCTTTCATGGGCCGTTTTGCGCTATCGCCGCCGCCCCCGCAGCACCGGGCGATCGCCTCGGGACGCTAGCCGCCGCTCGAGTAGGCGAGGTTCAAGGGCCTGACAAAGGGCACTCGAACCGTTCTTTCATGGGCCGTGAAGGATTCGAACCTTCGACCTTGGGATTACGAGACCGGTCGATCTAGGCACGCCCGCTGTTCCAAGATGTTCTCAGGTGCTCCGAGGCTCTCTCAGTTCGCTCAGGTCACGGCAGTTCGGGACACGGTTGGGACAGTCGGGGTGACCGAGGCATGGGATTCTTGTACTACATGGCGGCGGAGTAACTCTCGCTGCCCTCATGCGCTCATTGCTGTCCCGAACCACTGTCTTCTCGCGCGACATGAGGATGGATCAGGTGAGGGTCCCAAGCAAGTCCGCTGTCAGACGCTCAAACTCGTCTTTGTCGATGAGTCCCTGTTGGAGTAGACGTCCGAGTCGCTCCAGCTGATCGACGGTCGACGCCTGAGCAGGAGCTGTCCAATGGGGACGATCGCTCCCCTGCGCACGGCCCGAGGTTACATCACTCGCTCGACCGAAGGAGTTGCGAACGGCCCGGGATCCAGCCGCCCGATCCTCGCCGCCCGCTGCTGGCCGAGCCACGTCTGCCGCGATTCGCCGTTCGAGCAGGCGAGAGCCAGTTCGCTCACCGTACGCTCATGCGAGAGCCAGGATGGCCCGTTCCCTCGAAGGCTGACCGACCCCTGCTGCGCTGAACTCGGTCGCGCAGCGATTTCCGTTTACGTGCGCTTACTGCCGTGCGGCATGGCGACTTGATCCTCGCCGAGTCCACATCGCGCCGCGGGCTACGACTTCGCTGAGCCCCTGACTAACTCTGAGAACGGCTCGGGAAGCGGCCGCCGTTGACCTTCGCCAGATCAGCGAGGCGGTCAGACCTTAAACTTGGAAGAGGAAGAGCTCTCGGTACACGACACAGGGCTCGCACTAGGATCGCTGAACCGATGCCGGCGAGCGCCCAATCACCCTCCACCCCCCGAGCGCTGATCGTCCGCGCTGTCGAGACGCCCGGGATCCGCGCGCCGCTCGCGAGGACGTACCGCGGAGCCAGTACCAGATGACGTACCGGTCGACGACGATCAACCGCCCGCAACTCCGCGACGGGATCTTGCAACTGTCCAACCAGCCCGGGCTCGGCTGGGAGCTCGACGAGGACTTCATCGACCGCTACCGCGTCTCGTTCGCCTAGATGGCCGGGATCACGTTCGCAGGCGTGACGAAGCAGTTCGGCGACGGCACGATCGCCGTCGACGATCTCGACCTGGAGATTCACGACGGGGAGTTCATGATCTTCGTCGGCCCGTCGGGCTGCGGCAAGACGACAGCGCTGAGGATCGTGGCCGGCCTCGAGGAGCCGACATCGGGCGAGATCCTGATCGGCGGCACGGTCGTCAACGACCTCGATCCCGTCGACCGCGACATTGCGATGGTGTTCCAGAACTACGCGCTCTACCCGCACATGACTGTCCGCGACAACATCGGCTTCCCGCTTCGCATGCAGAAGATTGCCAAAGAGGAGCGCCGACGACGAATCGGGGACGCGGCCGAGCTGCTCGGCCTCGACGAACTGCTCGGGCGCAAGCCGGGAGCCCTGTCGGGAGGCCAGCGGCAGCGCGTCGCGATGGGGCGGGCGATCGTCCGCCACCCCACGGCGTTCCTGATGGACGAGCCGCTCTCGAATCTCGATGCGAAGCTCCGTGTCCAGATGCGGGCCGAGCTCGTCAAGCTGCACCAACGACTCGGCGTCACGACGCTCTATGTGACCCACGACCAGACGGAGGCGATGACGCTCGGGGAGCGTGTGGCCGTGCTCAACCACGGCGTCATCCAGCAGGTCGACACTCCGGGTGAGCTCTACAGCCGCCCCGCCAACACCTTCGTGGCGACCTTCATCGGCAGCCCGGCGATGAACTTCCTGCGGGCGCGGCTCACTCGCGGCGTGGTCGAGTTCGCTGCCTACAGGTTCGAGCTCCCGGAGCAGCTACGCCAGCGCCTTCGCGAGGTCGACGGCGAGGTCCTGCTGGGGCTTCGACCCGAGCACTTCTTCGACCCCCGCCTCAGCGCACCAGGGGCCACGGGCAACCGGCTTCCCGTCACGGTCGAGCTGACGGAGCAGCTCGGCTCCGAGACGCTCCTCTACTTCCGAGCCGACGGCGTCGAGGCCGAGCAGGAGAGCGAGGGCAAAGTGGAGCTCGGCGGCGCGCTCGTGGCCCGTCTCGACCCGCGCACGGGCGCCGCCCCCGGGGAGCGACTCGTGCTCGGCGTCGACATCGAACGCGCGCACTTCTTCGACCCCTCCACCGGGTTCGCTCTTTAGCTCAGCAGCTTCGCACGCAGGGTAGTCGTCAGCGATTCCCCCGCGGCCAGCTCGACGGCTGTTCCTGCGGCGACGGCCTCTTCGAGGTTGAGCATGCTCGTCCACGGCTCGATCCCGAGGGCATACGACCCCGCCAGCGGTGGCGCCACGGCGCCGCCGTAGGGTTGCCAGAGGACGATCCAGCCGAACAGCGCGTGATCCCACTCCAGCCGAAACGTGAGCTCGAGTCGCGGGTTCGAGACCTCGAGCCAGCCGGCATCGAGCTCGGTCACATAGAGGTCGTCGTGGCTCCCGGTCTCGGGGCCCGGGACGTCACGGAGGTCGACGGTCCCGCCGGCTCGCAGCGGCGCCGCCGGCCAGGGCTCGCGCCGGGCGGGCTCGAGCCGCGCGGTGTCCGGCTCCCACAGCTCGGGCGAGGTGACGATCGTGCGAGCGGGGATCTCGAGCCGGCAGCCGGCTTCGAGGAACGGCGGCCCGACGACGCAATGATGCCCCCAGACGAAATGGGCATCGAGCGACGAGTCGTTGAGCACCGTTTCGTCGATGACGAGGGTCGCCTCACCGGCGCGGAGGCTGAGGACGCGCTCGAGGAGGAACGGCGTCAGGCGCGATCGGGTCCGGAACCGCACGCAGCAGACGCTCCCCTCACCGTCGAGGACCTCGTGCTCCCACGGCAACGACGCGACCTCGCCGTGGAACGGGATCTCGCGGCTGCGGTAGCTGCAGGCGGCATTGACGCTCGGGAACAGCTCCTGCCAGCCGCCGGCGTAGTTCCACATGAACGCGTCGCCGCCGCTCCCCGGCAGCGGCTCGGCGCCGGGTGGGCGGAGCCCCCAGGGCGCTTCGAAGAGGACAGGGGTGGCCGACCGGAGATCGACGATCTGATGGATCTCCGCCCCTTTCTCGGGCAGGACGACGACCCGGAGCTCGTCGTTCTCGAGCACTACGCTCTGCCAGCCGACGACGCTCTCCGCCGTCACCCGGCAGTCAGCCATCGGCCGGGATCGATTCGAGGATGTACCAGTTGGCGGTCAGCCCGCAGTCGACCGTGAGGTCGATGCCCGTGATCGCCGACGCGTCGTCGGAGGCGAGGAATGCGCACGCGGACGCGATCTCCTCCGGGCGCACGAGGCGGCGCAACGGAACGCGGTCGAAGCGGTGCACGAGGTAGTCCATCATCCCGGGCGGCACCCCCACCTCGGTCATCTCGGTATGCGTGAATCCCGGGCTGACGCAGTTGACGCGGACGCCGTGCGGCCCGAGCTCGAGCGCCATCGTGCGGTTGAGACCAAGCAGGCCCGCCTTGGAGGCGTTGTAGCTCGCGTAGGGACCGTCGCCGCCCGAGGCATCGATCGAGGCGATGTGGACAATCGCCCCGGCGCCCGCTGCGACCTGGACGCGGGCGACGCGCTGGGACATCAGGAACGCACCGCGGAGATTCGTGGCGAGGATCGCGTCCCAGCTCGCATCCTCGATCTCGAGGAACTCCTTCTCCTCGGCGATCCCCGCGTTGTTGACGAGCACGTCGATGCGTCCCCAGCGCTCGTCCGCGACTGCCACGGCGGCATCGACTGCCGCCGAGTCGCTCACGTCGGCCTGATGCAGCCAGGCACGGCCTCCCCGTTTCCCGATCGCCGCGACGAGTGCCTCCAGGGGCTCGAGCCGGCGGCCGATCAGCATCACGTCGGCGCCCTCGTCGGCGAACCGCTCCGCAATCGCACGTCCGATGCCTTGACCTGCCCCGGTCACGATGACGTTCTTTGACTCGAATCGACGAGTTGTCACGCTGCTCCTCTCACTTGACGGCCCCGGCAACGATGCCGCGGACGAGGTGGCGCTGGAAGACGAGGTAGGCCGCGATCACGGGCAGCGAAGTGATCAGCAGCCCCGCCATCAGGGCGGGGTAGTCGGCCGTGAAGCGTCCCTGCAGCTGGAGCACGCCGACGGTGAGCGTCTTGACGCCGTCGGACTGCAGCATCAGGAGTGCGAACAGGAACTCGTTCCACGACCAAAGCACGTTGAAGATGACGAGCGTCGCGATCGCCGGCTTGGCGAGCGGCAGCAGGATGAGGACGAACGTCCGGTGGATTCCCGCGCCGTCGATTCGCGCGGCCTCGATCAGCTCGTCCGGCACCGACTTGAAGTAGGCCGTCATCAGGTAGACGTTGAACGGGAGATTGAGCGCGGTGTAGAGGAAGATCACGGAGCCGTAGGTGTCGAGCAGTCCCAGCTGAACCATCTCGACGTAGATCGGCACCATCATCAGCAGCGGCGGCACGGCGATCCAGGCGAGGACGAAGAGGTAGACGCCGCCCGACAGGCGCCAGCGGAGCTTGGCGAACGAGTAGCCCGCCAGGGTGGCGCTGAAGACGGAGAGCACCACCGTCGCGGTCGTCACGATGACCGAGTTGCGGAAGTAGACGCCGATGTTGGCGCCGGTCCACGCCCGCTCGAACGCCCCGAGCGAGAACGTCGTCGGCAGGCCGATCTTCGCGTTCGCCCAGTCGGCCTGGGTGCGGAACGCGGTCGCCGCCATGAAGAGGAGCGGCAGGATCGCGGAGAAGCAGAAGAGTCCGATCGCGAGGACGAGCGGCCACGAGCGACGGCTCCTGCGCCGTTGCCGCCCTTTCGGCGGCGGGGCCGGGGGCTCGGCCGCCGTCACCTCAGCGCTCCTCTTCTCGGGTCAGCACGCGGATCTGGAAAAGGCCGACCACGAACACGATCAGGACGAGCACGACGCCGATCGCGGCGGCGTACCCCATGTTCTGGTTCGTGAAGGCCTGCTGGTAGATGTAGAACTCCGACACGTAGGTGTCCGTACCGGGGCCCCCGTTCGTGATCGTGTAGACGTACGTGAACATGAACGCGAATGCGGCAATCGTGTTTACGACGAGCACGATCTCGAGCACGCGCCGCAGGTTGGGCGCGATCACGGAGACGAGGATGCGCAGCCACCCGGCTCCGTCGATCCGCGCGGCCTCCTCGAGTGACGGGTCGATGGCGCTCATCCCGGCCAGGTAGAGCAGCACGTTGTAGCCGAAGTTCGTCCACACGACGACGATGAGGATCAGCGGGATCGACGTCTTCGAGCTGCCGAGCCATTCGCGCTGCAGCCCGTCGAGCCCGATGTCCCCGAGCACCTCATTCAACGGCCCGTCGAGTTGCAGGACGGTCGCACTGAGGATTCCGATCACGACGGTCGCGTACACCGCGGGCAGGAAGATCGTGGCGCGGAAGACCCTCCAGCCCGGCACGCGCCGGTGAATCGCGAAGGCGACGATCAGCGGGACGACGACGAGGATGGGGACGGAAAGCGCGAAGATCGCGTTGTTCCTCAGGGACGTGCGGAAGATCGGGTCGCTCCAGAGCAACTGGAAGTTGTGCAGGCC
>CAVVWG010000014.1:0-187541 GCA_963751875.1 uncultured Thermoleophilia bacterium | reverse complement strand
GACTCACCCGTGTGCCGCTTCGTGGTTTGAGCGAGAGGAGACCGGCGACTTTGTTCGGCGGTCGGTGGACACGGGCGCGACAAGCGAGCTGACGACCGCGCTCGTCCAGCTCACCGACGGCACGCCTTTCCTGCTCTGCGAACTCTGGCGGGCGCTCGTCGACGCCGACGCAATCGAGATTTCCGACGGCGGCGTGCGGTTGACGCGTCCGGTCGTCGAGCTGAACAGCCCTGAGAGCGTTGAGATGTCGTCCACTACAGGCTCTCGCGCCTGTCCCCACCGACGAACATCGCGCTTGAATTCGCTGCCGTCGCTGGCGCCCAGTTCGAAGTGAACATGCTCCGCCGTGCAGCAGCCCTCGACGAGAGTGTGTTGATATCTGCCCTCGAGGAGGCTCTGCGGAGCGGGATGATCGAAGAGTTCGCCGAGCCAGCAGGTGCGCACGCATTCACACACGAACTCGTGCGGCGCGCCCTCTACGACCGACTGACACGCCTTACAGCGCGCCAAACTCCACCGCAGTGTTGGCAGGCGCGCTCGAGGAGCAGGCCCAGGAGCAGGTCGCCGAGATCTCCGACCGGCTTTCCTACCACTTCTTCGAGGCCGCAGAACACGAGAAGGCGTGGGCATAGTCGCGGCGGGACAACGGGCGCAAGCGATGTTCGCAAACGTCGTCTCCCGCGAGCTCTACGAGCGCGCGATTGCGGCGGCGGACATCTTCCGTTCTTCCAGCTTCCGAGCTCGCGGATGCGCTCGAGTCCCTCAGCGACGTCTGCGCGCTCTCCGGTGCGTTCCACCGCTCGTTCAGCGCGCTCCGACGAGCCCGCGAAGTCCTCGACGCCGAGCCGCACTCCTGGATGCGCGACTCCTGGGCAAGCAGGGCGTGGTGCACGAGCACGTCGGGCGCTACTCCGAGGCGCTCGAGGCATGCGACAGGGTCTCGCCCGACTCGAAGAGGTCGAGGAGGGACCCGAGAAGGACGCCGTTCGCGCGCTCATCGAACTCACCCTAGGCACCGTTCACTACCGCCAAACGAACAACCAGGAGGCGATCCCTTGGCTTGAAGCGGCGGCGTTGCACGCAGAGCGCGCAGGCGAACGCGGCACCCTTGCCACGCGCGTACTATCTGCTGACGCGGCGCACAGCGACTCCGGAAGTTCGGCGGGACTCCGCTATCTCGAGTTGGCCCGGCCGATCTACGAGGAGCTGGGCGACCTAAGGGGGCTCGGCGTCGTGCTGTCGAATCTTGGCATCCACGCCTACTACGAAGGCCGCTGGGACGAATCGCTCGCGCTCTACCGCGAGAGCCGCGAGTTCAAGGAACGAGCGGGCGACTTCATGGGTCTTGTAGTCCAGGTGAATAACGAAGCGGAGATCCTGTCGGATCAGGGGCACGTCGCCGAGGCGTCTCCCATGTTCGATGAGGTGCTCCGCCTCTCCCGCGAATCGGGCTGGGCGATAGGAGAGGGCTTGGCCCTCTCGAATCTCGGACGGCGGCCGCCCGCGTGGGGCGGTTCGAGGAGGCGCACCGGCTCTTGGGGGCGGCGCTCACGATATTTGAAGGGCTCTCTGCCGAGCGGTTCAAGGTCGAAGCGGAGGCGCGCGAGGATGGAGTGTCTCGTCTTCGAGGGTCGCCATCAGGAGGCTCTCGCGGTTGCGACCGCGTATCGAGGCGCGGCCGCGAAAGCGCCGGTCGGGGGCATCGAGGCCCTGTTCGAGCGATAACCGGATACGCGTTGCACCAGGCGCACCAAACGAAGGAAAGCATCCCCCATCTTACGGAGAGCCTCCGCATCGCGCGGAGACTGAAGGCCGAGTACGAGGTCGCGCTGACCCTGCGCGCGATGGCGGCAACGGGCTACCCGTCCGAGGACACCTGAGCGTTCAGAGCGACGCGATCCTCCAGCGACTCGGCGTTATCTCCGTTCCGTTCGTGCCACTGCCGGATCGGCGCGTCCACCCAGTTTCGGAAGCTCACCAATCCGAGTGACTTTGGAGTTCTGGAGTCCCGCGGTCGGCCTTGCGGCAGCTGCGACCAACGGTCTTCTCCGTGGGCGGCGGTCAGGTGGCTCGGCGGCTGCTGCTCGAGAAGCCGATGCCGTTCGCGCTCGCCGCCCGATGGGTTGACCTCGTCGCCGAGCTGCTCGGCCGGCGCCCGAACCAGCTGCGAAGGCGCTCACAGCGCTCATCCGAAACTGACACGCAGGCCCATCCGCCAGCGGTCAGGCGAGAGCACGCTGGCGCAGGCACGCGAGCCAACGCGCCACAGATAGGGGTGCCCCTCAGTACAATCCGTGTCAAGCGTGGCGTCGTTGAGGCGCCGGCGGTCTAGCAGCTGTAGCCGTACTCGCGGGCTTTCCGGCAGAACTCTTCGTCGTCTGCGGTGAAGAAGTGGTGGATCTTGTCCGGTTTGCGAACGTAGTACAGGTAGTCGACGGGGGCGGGGTTGGCGGCGGCGCGGATGGATGCCAGGCCGGGGTTGCCGATTGGCGTCGGCGGGAGACCGCGGAAGCGGCGCGTGTTGTACGGCGAGTTGCTTGCGAGATGCGCCTTCGTCAGCGGTCTCGTGCCGGGGATCCCGAGGCCGTACCGCAGGGTCGCGTCGATCCCGAGCGGCATGTTGCGCTCGAGGCGGTTGTAGATCACGGCAGCGACGAGTCGACGCTCCTCGGGGGCGACCGTCTCCCGTTCCACCATCGAGGCGATCTTCAGCACCTCGTAGGGGGTACGTCCTCGACGCCGCGCGGGTCGCAGGTCGACCGTCCGCCACCGTTCCTCGAAGGCGGCGAGCTGGTTCGCTACCAACGTCTCGGCGCTGGTCTGTGCCTCGAACTGGTAGAGCGCAGGGAAGAGGAATCCCTCGACGCGGTCGCCCGCCTCCGCGCGGAACGCCTTCGGAGGTCGGGCTGCCTCGAACTGCGCGCGCGTATGCGGCGCCCGTCAAGCGCGGCGTGACGCCCCGACGCTCGATCGCGATGCGGCGCACCTCAGCCACCCGATCGGCCATCTGGCGGGCGCTCCAGCCTTCCGGGAAGACGACCCGAAGGACGACCGGGCTCGAGTCCGCCGCCGATCCCGAAGCCGCGGCACCGGCGAACGCCAGACAGCCCACGATCACCCAGGCGACGGCGCGACCACCACTCGGCCAGCGTAGCGGCGACCAGCCAGGTCGTTCGCTCTCGGTGCGCCGAGACGACCCAGGTTTTGAAGGCTCAGTCAGCGTGAGAAGCGAGCGGCTGGTTCAAGGGCTTCGCCGACCCTGGCGCGGCCCGTGCCACGTTCCTTGCCACAGTAGAGTCGCTTCAAGTTCGGGCGAAGATCCTCGGGTGAGAGGACGCTCGCGCAGGCGAGGGTCGTGAGCCAGGTTCTGTGCTCAGGCTCCTGCAGAAGCGATCACTTCGCCCACGCTTCGCGCGGTGTCACCCGCGAGCAGGGGTCGGATGTGCTCGTTCATCCACGGCCCGCCAACCTCTCGTGCGACGCGACCGGCGTCCTCCGTCGTCGGGAACTCGAGGATCAGGATCAGGTGCGTCTCGTCCACCTTCACCAGGCGAGCCGCGAGCGCGCCCGCATCGACGACCATCTGCATACCATCACGGGCTGCCTCCACGGTGGCTTCGGTCAAGCCGTCGCGGAGCGTGAGGTGGTTGACCACCACATACATGACGCGACCTTATCGCACGCCCCGTCCCCGGCCGCTCGGGTGACATTCGCGGACACTGGCCCATCCCAGTCAATGTCATCTGATGGTTCGGGCTGCCCTCATCCTTCGGCGTCTCAACTAGCGCGAACCGCGCCGCAGAAGCGACTTGACCCCGATAGAGGCTAGAGTCGCCGAAGATGCCGCTGCCGAGCTGCCCGATGCTCTCCGCTCCCGGCGAGATCCAGACAGGCGCGGGCTGGTCGTTCGAGGTGTCGACTAAGCTCAGGGGTAGTTAGGCCCATCCCGCTGTTGCCGCCCTTGATGATGATGGAGGTGAACATGTCTTCGGAGCAAAGTGATCTCACGAGTGATCAGGTGATCGCCGACCTCGATCAAGCCGCCGGCGATCGTGAGCAGGCGATCGCTGACCGTGACCAGCAGCTTGTGGATGACCAGGCAATAGATCTGGCCGAAGGGCTCGGGCCTACAGATTCAGAAGCAGCTCTCGCCGCCGATGCGCACCTGGGCAATTGCGCCGATTTCGCCCAGGAGCGCCGCGATCTCCGCCAGGATCAGCTCGACCTCGCCCAGGCGACGCGAGATGCTCCAGGAGCTTCTGGAACAGCAACGGAGGAGCTCGACTTCGACCCCCCGGGCGCGGACTCCGTCGACGTGATCGCGGCGAGAGCGGACGCCGACGTACAGCGCGCGGAGGCGGGCCTGCAACGAGCCGAAGCCACACGGAAGCGTGACGAGGAATCTAAGAAGCGTCCGCCCATGAGGTAGGACGGGCGGGGCCGCTTGAGCCGCAATCCCTCACTTCACGCCAAGCACCGCCCGTTTCCTCGACCGCGTGCGCAGGTTCGATTCTTGCCGGGGGCGAGGCTCATCAGCTGGTAGGCCAGCGCCACGAGGCTCGAGTCATCGCTAGTACGAGGCTGGACGGTCAAGACCTCCAGCCCTTGCGGGCCTGCGGGAAGCTGGCGACGATGTGCAACCTGGTCGTGGCCGAATGCTCTGTTGTCCCGCCTAGGTCGAAGCCGAGCTGCTTGAGCTGGATGCCGAGGGTGCCATCGACCGCGTGAGTGCGATTGCTTCTGATGTTGATCTCCACCTGACTCGCCCCGTTCTCAAGAACGCTCGATACTGCGGCCGAGAATCCGGGCTCGTCCGCCCAGAGGAGTGGCCTTGGGTCGCGGGGTGCGCTGCCCGCGCCAACGTGCCGGTAGTCGAATCCGCTGTTCTCCATGCGTTGCTGAGTCGACTCTGCACCCCTGACCGCGGATCTTGGCGCGGAGGCCGCGCCGAACGGTGACCTCGCCAAATGTTTCGCAATTGATCTCCGCGGCTCCCAGCGTGTTCATGATCCGGATCGCCTCGTTGTATCGATCACGGAGCGACCAATCGTCGTACTCCCCAAACGGGACGAGGAGTCCAGCCGCGCTTGGCACGCGAACGTAGACGAGCGATGTTCGGATCACGCCTTCCTCTGAACGCGATCCGGCAGCCGCCGACATTGGCGACTGGTGGATTTCCACCTTGCCCTTGACCTCAATCGGGTTCTCGTCGTAATACGCGACAAGTTCGCTCAACCTTCAACCTCCTACAAGCGCGGTCTGGTTGTTGGAGGCTATGGGTTCAACCGGCTGCTCGCATCCGATGCCTATGCGAAGGACTATGGAACCCCCGCCCGCGTAGCCGCTGTCCCACGAACTGCCGATTCTTTCTCAGTAAGCCGGGGATCTTCGGCGTCAGCATCGACGTGCCGGCTGCAGGGGCCGCTGTTCGGCAGTTGCTTTCGCGGGGTCACCGCCCCGTCGGCTCCAACTAGGCCGTCACTGTGTCGTCGCCCGAGGGGGCCGCTAAAGGGGCCGCGCGATACCCTTTCCCCTGTTCCAGCGAACTGACGCCCGTTTCCTAAACCCCGTGCGCACGCGCGATTCTCGCCGGTGGCGAGGATCCCCACCTCCGGCGAAACCCCTGAAGAAGTAGTTCGGCGTTTGGGCACCAGGCCCCGTGACCCGGGATCCGGTTTCACGCCACATCCTTGCCACAGTCCGCCCCCGCGTCGGGCGGTCTCTGCCGGTCTCAAACGGCTGCATCTGCGCAGCGCCGCGCCACCTTGGAAACGGCCGCGACCCGTTGCGGAAGCCACAAACGGCTTGACGGAGCGGCGCCGGAGTCGAACCGACCGAGCGTGGGGTTGCCACACCGCACAGGTTTTGAAGACCTGCTGGGCCACCGGGCCCATGCCGCTCCGCGAGGGAGGCTACCGGCGAGCCGGTCGCGCATGTACCCCTCGCTGAACACCCTGCTCTCGGCAGCTGTGACGATCGGGAGCGGTTCAGGGCGAGAGTGACGGTTCGTCGGGCGCCGACAGGCTCAACACCGCGCCCGCCGCCCAGGGGGAGCCGCTGATCCGTGCCTCGAGCGCCCGTAGCCGGACTGCGACGTGGGACTCGGTGTCGTCTCCGACGAGATCGACGTCGCCGACGATGTAGAGCATGCGCGGCCCGACGATCTCCAGCCGTAGATAGGTCACCCGGGCGACCTCGGGCAGCTCGAGCAGCGCCCGGATCGCGGCGCTTCGGACCTGGGGGTCTGCCTCCTCGCCGACGAGGAACTGACGATTCCTGTTGATCAGTACGACCGCGACGACGGCGAGGAGCACGCCGACGAGGATGGAGCCCACGGCGTCGGGCGTCGAGGAGCCCGTCGCCTGATTCGCCGCCAGGCCGATGGTCGCGATGACGAGGCCGACCAGAGCGGCGGCGTCCTCGAAGAAGACCGCTCGCAGCGTCGGATCGGACGTGGCCATCACCTCCTCGATCAGGTCGAAACCGAACAATTCACCCGCCGCTCTGGCTTGACGAACCGACCGCAGAAAGGAGATCCCCTCGAGCACGAAGGCGAGCGCCAGCACGACATAGCCGACGACAAAGTCGGTCGCGGGCTCGGGCGTGATCAGCTCCTGGATTCCGTGCGTGACCGAAACGGCGGCACCCGCCACGAACAGACCGACCGCCGCGAACAAGGACCACACGTACGCCTCGCGCCCGTGGCCGAGTGGATGGGCACGGTCGGGAGGCCGGTACGACTGCCGGTTGGCTACGAGCAGGAACACCTCGTTCCCGGTGTCCGCCCAGGAGTGCACGGCCTCCGCCAGCATCGACGCCGACCCGGTCAGCACGGCCGCAATCGACTTCGCTACGCCGACGAGAACATTGGCGCCGAGGGCGACCCATACCGTCTTCGCACTTGCAGTCCCGCTCGAACGCGACAGGAGTGAAAGCGAGCCAAGGATGTCTGTCTCGCCGTCGCGTGGCTCGTCATCAGCCGCTGGGCTCACGTCGCACTTCTCTCGCAGCGGGCCTACCGGTCGATCATCCGAGCCTCCAGGGCCTGCCGAGCCTTGGCTCGATCATCCGGTTCTCCGAGTGAGGTCGAACCTCCAGGTGCCACCTCGCGCTCGACCAGTTGGTTTCTGCTTGGAGTCGTACGCGGCGTCGCGATGCTCACGCCTGAATGTTGCGGCTCGTCACCCCTCGTCATCGGTGCGGTCTCTGAATGGTTGCGGGAATCCCGCCGTGAAATCTGACCGCGCCAGGACAGGAGCAGACGTCGAGGACGCAAAGGCACGGACGTATTCTTCGGCCGTGACTGTCGTCGTTGTCTCGACGCATCTCGATGATGCCGTGCTCTCGTGCTGGAGCATCGTCGCCGGCGACGCCGATGTCGCGGTCGTCACCGTCTTTACGGGAGGCCCGGATGACCCGAATCTCGTCACCGATTGGGATCGCGATACCGGCCTGACCTCGAAGGAGCGGATGGTGGCCCGCATCGAGGAGAACCGAGCTGCACTCGCGATTGCCGGGCGGACGCCGACCGACCTCGGATTCCTGGAGTCCCAGTACGGAGCGCGCTCGTTCGACACCGGGGTGATGGCGGAGTGTCTACGTGATGCAGAGCTCGTCTATCTTCCCGCCGGGATAGGAGTCCCGGGGGGACGTGTCCACGGCGACCACGTTTTCGTCAGGGACGCGTGTCTGGACATTCGTCCCGATGCCTGCTCTACGCGGATCAGCCGTATTGCCTGTTCCGACCGGGGCTCCAGCTACCGGAAGGGCTTCGCGACCGCTACTCGGACGCCGACGACATCCTTCTCACGCCTCCGCAACGGGAGCGCAAGGCTGAGGCGATCGCTGCGTATCACGGCGAGGTGCCGAAGCTCGACCATGCATATGGGATCCGTCTCACGGATCCGGACATCCTCGTACGCGAGACGTTCTGGCATCGCGTCGTCTGATCAGCCAAGCACGACGCCTTCGGTGCTCGCCGGCACGGGATCGGGGAGGCGTCGCATCCGGAAGCCGTTGAGCAGGCCGATGAGGCTTGCGAGGACGGGTACGAGGAGGGCGACCTGAAGGGAGCGGTCCCGCGCCTGCTTGTTGATGTGGAGGACCTCGGCCTGGACGGCCTCGGGCTCGCCGGCCAGGAGCGGCTCGAGCTGGCTGTTGCTCATCACCTCGGCGTCGTCCTCGAGCGTGTCGGCGATCTGTTGCTGCTGGGCGGGCGGGATCACTGCGCTGTTTTCGGCCTGGTGGGTGAACGAGAAGGCGAGGAAGGCGAGCATGATCCCGCCGGCCATCGCCAGCCCGAACGAGAGCCCGAAGGAGCCTGCCGCCGAGTTGACTCCTGCTGCCTCGCTCGCCCGTTCCTCCTCGATCGGGGAGAGGGTGTAGTTGTTCAGCTGCGAGACGAGCAGGCCGAGGCCCGAGCCGGTGATCAGCAGCGGGATGAAGAGGGCCAGACCGGAGTCGGTGCGGGGGACGATCGGGATGATCAGCGCCAGACCGACCGTGCAGAGCGCGAATCCGACGAGGATGATGTTGCTCGGGCGCCGGTTGCCTGCCTTGCGTCCGGCGAGCAGCGCGACGGCGAACATGCTGAGCGAGAGCGGCGCCAGGGTCAATCCCGTCTTCATCGCGTTGTACTCGAGCGTCATCTGGAGGAAGATCGGGAGCGCGATCATCGCGCCGCCCAGCGTGACGTTCTGCAACAGCTGCCCCGAGACCCCGGCCGTGAAGTGCGGGAACTTGAACAGATCCGGGTCGAGCAACGTCGGCTTCCCCGCCCGCTTGCGGCGCACGAGCCAGTAGGCGAGCAGCGCCAGCGCGATTGCTCCGACCGCGATCAGCAGGCCGACGAATTCGCCGCCCTCCTGCCAGACGAGAATGCCGAGCACGAGCCCGCCCATTCCGACACCGAGAGGATCGCGCCGACCACGTCGACCTGACGCGGCCCCGTGTAGGCCACGTCGTGGACGAGCTTGATCTGGGACAGCACGACCGCGATCACGACGACCTCGAGTCCGAAGCCGACCCGCCACGAGAGATACGTCGTCACGAAGCCCCCGAGCAGCGGGCCGACCCCGGCCGCGATCGCGGCAGCGGCGCCGACCAGCGCGTACGTCTTCGTCCGCGCCGCGCCCTCGAAGTTCCCGTGGATCAGCGACTGCATCGCGGGCAGCAGCAGCGACGCCCCGAGCCCGCCGATGATCGCCCAGAAGATGATGATCGCGGTCACGCTCTGGGCGAGCGTCATCGCCAGGGCGCCGATCGCGTAGGCCAGCAGGCCCAGGACGTAGGCCCGCTTGCGGCCGATCAGATCGCCGACCTTGCTGCTGATCAGGATGAACGCCGCCGACACGAGCGCCTCCAACGCGATCGCCGCCTGAACGTTGCTCACGGTCGTATCGAGATCCTCGACCACCGACGAGATCGAGACGTTCATCAGCGAGGTGTCGACGACGAGCACGAACATCGCCGCCGCAAGCAGAAGCGGGAGCCGCGGGCTCGCCGTTCGCTCCTCGGGAGGGCTGCCGGTGCCTCCCTCGCTCACCGGGCGCGCCCGGCTGATGCTCGATCCGTCATCGGGACACCCTGTCGGTCAGGGCGTCGGTCGTGTCAATCGCGAAGCGCAGCCTCGACGGCACGATGGACGTTGCCGTGGATGTGATCGGCGCCGATCAGGTCGATCACGCCGTCCGCTCGCAGCACGGAGCGCACCCGAGGCTTGACCCGGGCGATGCGAAACTCGACGCCGTCGGCATCGAGGAAGCCGTGGATCTCCGCCAGCTTCGCCGAGCCCTGCGAGTCGACGAAGTTGACGCCCTCGAGGTCGAGCACCAGCGTTCGAACGTCGCTGCCGACGAGGCTCCGGACGCGGTTCTCGAGCGCCTCGGCGGTGGCGAAGAACAGCCCGCCGTCGATGCGCAGGACCGTGATCCCCGTCGTAGGTCTGGTCGTCGGGATTCTCCTGGATGTCGCGGAACACCTGGGTGTCGGGCTCGCGACCGAGAAGCGGCATCGACGGCTGGGTGGCGACGTAGACGAGCCAGCCGAGCGAGAGCACGATGCCGATCACGACCCCGGCGAGGACGCCTGCGGAAAGCACGCCGAGGATCGCCGCGACGGCGATCCAGAAATCGAACCGGGTCACCCGGTAGAGGCGCCGCAGCTCCGGGATGTCGATCATCCCGAACACGACCGCGTCGATGATGATTGCCGCCAGCACCGCCTTCGGCAGCTCCGAGAACAGCGGCGCCAGCACGACCAGGGTGGCGAGCACGAGGCCTCCCGTGACGAGCGAGGCCACCGGTGTGCGCGCGCCGGCAGACTCGTTCAGCGAGCTCGCCGACAGGCTGGTCGACACCGGCATTCCCTGGAACACGCCGGCGCCGACGTTCGCCATCCCCTGCGCCACCGACTCCTGGTCGACGTCGATGCGGTATCGATGCCGGGTCGCGAACGCCCGGGCGTCACCGGCCGTCTGCGAGAAGCCGATCAGCAGCAGGGCCGCCGCCGCGATCACGATCACGGAGAGGTTGTGCCGGACGATGTCGTAGTCCGGCAGCATCGGCGCGGGGAGCCCGCGCGGGACGTCTCCGACGACCGCGACACCGTGCGCGCTCAGGTCGAAGATCGCCGATGCGAGCAGGCCGCCGACGACCAGCACGAGCGCGCCCGGGATCGCGGGGACGGTGAACCGCAGCGCGAGGATCACCGCCAGCGCGACGACCCCGACGAGGAGCGTCGTCCAGTGGGTGTCTCCCAGCGTTCGTGCCCACGACCCCAGCTCGCGCCAGGCGCTGTCCCCGTCGGAGGAGGTGCCGGTCAGCTTGGGGAGCTCGCCGATGACGACGTCGACGGCGGCGCCGGCGAGGAATCCGGTGACGACGGCCTTGGAGAGGAACTGGGCGATCCAGCCGAGCTTCAGCAGCGCGAGGAGGAGGAAGAGGAGCCCGGTCAGCAGCGTGATCGCGGCGACGAGCTGCGCGGCCTGGTCGCCGCCGAGACCGGTCACGAGGACGGCGCCGCCGGCCACCGCCGCGAGCGAGGAGCTCGGGCCGGTCGAGATCTGCCGCGACGTGCAGAACACCGCGTAGATGAGCGCTCCCGCCGCCGCTGCGTAGAGGCCGTTCTGGAGCGGCACCCCGGCGATGCCCGCGTAGCCGAGGTTCTTCGGCACGATCAGCGCCGTGACGGCGATCCCTGCCGCGACGTCGCCGCGCAACCAGCGGCGGTCGTACTTCGGGAGCCAATCGACGATCGGGAGGAACCGGCGCACGGTCACGATCCTCGCAGCCCGGCCATGGCCATGCCGCGCTATGCGCCCGGCGCTACAGCAGAGGCGAGATCGCGGCCATCGCCGCCGCGCGGGCACGCTCCTTGAGCGTCGACGGCGGCCCGAGACCCACGCTGACCTCCTCGGCGGGGGCGAAGAAGCGCTCCTCGAACTGCGCCGCGAGGTCGGCGGACGTGAAGCCGAGGTCGATCTCGAAGAACCGCTTCAGGCTCCACGCCTCGAGGTTGCACGTGCCGACGAGCACCCGCTCGCCGTCGGCGACGAACGCCTTCGCGTGCAGCATCTTCGGATAGCCGAGGATCCGCACCCCGGCATCGAGAAGCCGCTGGTGGTGGAACTGCTCGGCGGCGCCGCACGCCCAGTTGTTCGGGCTCGCCGGCACGAACATGCGCACCCGCGCGCCGCGACGTGCCGCCCGCTCGATCCGGCCGATCATGCCGCGGTCGGTGACGTACGGATTGATGACGTCGAGCGTGTCCTGCGCTCCGTCGATGAGCTCGGCGATCGCGGTCGTGATCGGCCGGAACCGTCCCGGCGCGTTGTGGAGCACGACCGCGGCGACCGGGCCCGATCCCTCGTCGAGCGGCGGGAAGAGCTCCGAGGCGCTGGTCGCCGGGATGGCGCCACCGAGCCAGCGCAGGCTGGCGACGAACACGAGCTGGAGCTGCGCCACGACCGGGCCCTCGACGCGCACGAACAGGTCGTGGAACTCGCCGTTCTCGAAGTGATCCTCGATCCCGGCGCCGCCGACCCAGCCGATCCGGCCGTCGACGACCACGACCTTGCGGTGGTCGATGTGCCCGAGGCCGCTCAGGTTCCAACCGCGTGGCCCCGCCCGCGTTCAGCGGCCCTCGTGGCGCCCGCGGCTGGACCGCACGGGCCACGCACACCTGAATCCCGGCCTCCGTCAGCTGCTCGTAGAACTCCCGCGAGCCGCGCTCGGGGTCGGATCCCTGCCGGTCGACGATCACGCGCACGGGCACACCGTCCCGTGCCTTCGCGATCAGGACCTCCGCGAACCGGTCGCCCACGACGCCGGGCCGGAACCCGAACTGGTTGATGTGGACGGACGACGTCGCAGCCGCGATGTCCGCGAGCATCGGCGGATAGAAGTTGCGGCCCTCGACGTGGAGCGCGACCGACGAGGCGGCACTCTGCTCGAACTCGAGCGCGAGCTCGCCGCGCTCGACCTTCGGTGCGGCGAGGAGGCGCTCGGCCGCAGAGGCGATGCTTTCCTGCGGTACGAGGTTCCGGGTCACGTCGACCCAGGCCGGCTGACGGAGACGACGGCAGACATCTGTCGGACTGTACTCGCGGGGTCGACTCCCGGCACGGGCCGGCGGCGCGGCAGTGCTCAGCACTCAGCGCCGTACGAGGACTGCCGAGGGCCTGACTAGGATCAGGCCACGACAGCCGACCCCGAGCACCTGGAAACGGTGGAGGAGCTTGCCTGACACGCGGCGGATCGAGGACTACGCCCTCATCGGGGATCTTCAGACGGCGGCGCTCGTGAGTCGGGCGGGATCGATCGACTGGTGTTGCTTCCCCCGCTTCGACTCGGGTGCCTGCTTCGCGGCTCTGCTCGGAGATGCGCGACACGGGCGCTGGCTCCTCGCTCCGGCCGGGACGCCTCACTCGATGCGCAGGTATCGGCACGACACCCTGATCCTGGAATCGATCTACGAGACCGACGAGGGGCGCATCCGTGCGATCGACTTCATGCCGCCCCGCGGCGTTGCGCCGGACATCGTTCGGATCGTGGAGGGGCTCGACGGTGAGGTTCGGATGCGATCAGAGCTCGTGATCCGCTTCGACTACGGGAAGATCGTGCCGTGGGTGCGGCGGCGTCGACCATGCCCGGGTCGCGATCGCCGGGCCTGATGGGCTCTGCCTCCGAACCCCGGTGGAGGTTCACGGAGAGGAGATGACCACGGTGTCGGAGTTCGTTCTGACTCCGGGCGAGCGGATCCCGTTCGTGCTGACGTGGTTCCCGTCCCACGAGGGGTTACCGGCCGCGATCGATCCAGACCTCGCGCTGAGCGAGACCGAGGAGTTCTGGCTCGAGTGGGCTTCCCGGTGCACCCACGTCGGTGATTACCACGAAGAGATCCACGAGTCGCTCCTGATGCTGAAGGCGCTGACGTACGCGCCCACGGGCGGGATCGTCGCAGCGCCGACGACCTCTCTCCCCGAGTGGATCGGCGGGGTGCGCAACTGGGACTACAGATACTGCTGGCTGCGCGACACGACCCTGACGCTCATCGCGATGATCCGGGCCGGCTACAGCGACGAGGCGATCGCCTGGCGCCAATGGCTCCTGCGGGCGATCGCAGGCGACCCGGCGGACGTGCAGATCATGTACGGGCTGGCGGGCGAGCGCCGCCTCGAGGAGCGCGTCCTCGAGTGGCTCCCGGGCTACGAAGGGTCCCTCCCGATCCGTGTCGGCAACGCCGCCTCCGAGCAGCTCCAGCTCGACGTCTACGGCGAGGTGATCGACGCTCTCTACGAGACGCGTGTCCACGGTGCGCCCTCCGACGACAACATCTGGGCGCTGACCCGCAAGCTTCTCGAATGGCTCGAAGAAGGGTGGCGGCTCGAGGATGCGGGCATCTGGGAGGTTCGAGGCCCCAACCGACACTTCACGCATTCCAAGGTGATGGCCTGGGTGGCCTTCGATCGCGCCGTCCGCGCCCACGAGGAGTTCGGTCGGGAAGGCCCTGTCGATCGGTGGCGAGAGCTCAGGGCGGAGATCAAGGCGGAGGTGCTCGAGAAGGCGTGGAACCCGACCGTCGGCGCCTACGTGCAGTACTACGGCGCCAACGAGCTCGACGCGAGTGTTCTGCTGATGGCGACGGTCGGGTTCCTCGATGCCAACGACGCCCGGTTCGCGGCCACGGTCGACGCCATTCGGCGGGACCTCACGGTCGACGGGCTCGTCCAGCGCTACATCCCCCGGAGCGACGGGCACGTCGACGGCCTACCGGCCGGTGAGGGCGTTTTTCTCCCCTGCTCGTTCTGGCTGGCCGAGGTACTCGCCCTCCAGGGGAAGCACGACGAGGCGCGCGAGCTCTTCGAGCGGCTGCTGGATCTCCGCAACGACGTCGGCCTCCTCGCGGAGGAATACGATCCCGTGGCCGGCCGGCAGCTCGGGAACTTCCCCCAGGCGTTCACGCACCTCGCGCTCGTCAGCGCAGCGATCGCGATCGGCGAGGGCCAGAGCATGCGAAGCGGCGGAGCCCAGCACGACCTGATCTCTCGTCAAGGCGCATGATGTGAGGCATGCGATCGTCGCGCACGCTCGCCCTGATCGTCGTCACGCTCACCGTCGCCGCAGGCGCGTCAGCGGCTTCGTCGAGCAGCGGGCTCCACGGCACCGTTCGACGCGGCCCGATCACGCCTGTCTGCAGAGTGGGCGTCGCCTGCGACGCACCCGCCCCCGGCGTCGTCCTCACGTTCTCGCGCGGGGGCGTCGTGAGGAAGACCCGGACGGATCAGAAGGGTGCCTACCGGATCGCGCTTCCGCCTGGGGCGTATTCGGTGACGACGAGCCTGCGGCTCTTCGGCCGGACGCCTCGCCCCGCAAGGGTCCGCGTTCGCGCCG
Source organism: uncultured Thermoleophilia bacterium (assembly GCA_963751875.1). Taxonomy (GTDB): domain Bacteria; phylum Actinomycetota; class Thermoleophilia; order Gaiellales; family Gaiellaceae; genus Gaiella. The sequence continues at coordinate 172,650 of CAVVWG010000014.1, read as the reverse complement.
GTCACTGGGACAAGATCGTCTTCTCGGTCGACACCGGCATCCGCTGAGCGAACGGATCAGCCGTCGATCAGCCGGCGCCGCCGCGTACTCCTCGTCGGTGACGTGGTCGCCCCAGACCGCGTGGTTCCCCGTCGCCGTCGACCTCGAGCATCGCAATATGGACCATGAACCGGGTCGCAGCCGCGCCGTGCCAGTGCTCCTCGCCCGGCTCGAAGAAGACGCGATCGCCCGGCCGGATGACCTCGATCGGCCCACCGCGACGCTGAGCGTGACCGACGCCCTCGGTGACCCAGATCGTCTGGCCGTTCGGGTGGGTGTGCCAGGCGGTGCGGGCGCCGGGCGTGAAGTGGACGTTGCTGGCGCTGAGCCGCGAGCCGGCCGACGGCACGGCGACGGGGTCGAGCAAGACGGTGCCGGTGAACCAGTCGCTCGGCCCCGCCACGGTGGCGAGGCTGTTCCTCGTGACTTGCATGGATCTCCTCCTCGGGTGGCGTCGGCCGCTATTGACGACCATCGTACGGCCGGGACGCTGGTGCCTTTCGCGCTCGCCGTCGGAATCTAGCTCGGGTCGGTCTCGAGGTACTGGTGGACGAGCTGGATCGCGGTTGCGCCCTCGCCCATCGCGGTCGTGACGCGCTTCACCGAGCCGTGGCGGACGTCGCCCGCGGCGAAGACGCCGGGCAGGCTCGTCTCGAACAGCAGCGGCCGGCGGTCGAGCGGCCACGTGTTGGGCGGCAGGTCGGCACCGGTGAGGATGAACCCGCGCTCGTCTCGCGCGACCGCGTCGCCGATCCAGTCGGTGCGCGGCTCGGCGCCGATCATCACGAAGAGCCCGTCGGTCGCGACGCACTCGTGCTCGCCACTCGCCCGGTCGCGGACGACGATCGTCTCGAGCTGCTCCTCGCCCTCGCCGTCGACGAGCTCGACGCCGAGGCGGACGAAGACGTTCGGCGTCCGGCGTAGCTCGCCGATGAGGTAGTCGGACATGCTCTTCGCGAGCGAGTCGCCCCTCACGAGCAGCGTCACGGTCGCAGCATGCTTCGCGAGGTGTGCGGCAGCCTGGCCGGCAGAGTTCCCCGCTCCGACGATGGTCACGTGCTTGCCGCGCATCGCGCGCGCCTCGGTACCCGCTGCGCCGTAGAAGACCCCGGCACCGATCAGCGACTCGAGCGTCGGGATGCCGAGGCGCCGCCATGAGACGCCCGTCGCCAGAACGACGGAACGCGTCGTCACCTCGTTCCCGTCGCCGAGCCCGATGACGACCCCGTCCGCGGCCGCCCGCAGTGACGAGACCTCCTGGGCGAAGATCATCTTGGCCCCGAACAGCCAGGCCTGCTCGCAGGCCCGATAGGTGAGGTCCTGGCCGCTGATGCCCCACGTGAAGCCGGGGACGTTGCGGATGCGCGAGCTGGCTCCTGCCTGACCGCCGGAGACGTGCCGCTCGACGACGAGCGTCTCGAGGCCCTCCGACGCGGCGTACACGGAGGCCGCGAGCCCCGCCGGGCCGGCTCCGATGACGGTGACGTCGTACACCACGGCTGCCGGGGCGCGTCTCTCCGCCGAACGCCTCGACCATGTCGAGATCGGTCGGGCCGACGAGCACGCGGCCGTCGTGCCGGACGGCAACCGGCACCTCGCACCCGGTCTGCCCGATCTCTTCGAGCAGCGCGGTTCCCTCCTCCGAGTCGGCCGCGTGGAACGTGTACGGCATCGGGAAGCGGGTGAGGAGGTCACGGATCTCGTGGGCGCGGCGGCTGTTCTCCGGCGCAACCACCCGGAACAGCGAGAACCCTTCGCTGTTGGTGCTGGCCCAGCTGGCGAGGAACTCGGTCACGGCGGGGTAGAGCCCGAGCTCCGGCGCCCACGGCTTGGCGAGGTGGTAGTCGATCTGACCGTGCGTCATCGCCGAGATGATCGGATTCGCGGTCGTGTAGTCGCGCTCCATCAGCAGGATCCGCTTCGCGTGCGGATGAAGCGCGTGGGCCCGCTCGAGGAACTCGACGCCGGTCAGTCCCGGCATCCGCTGGTCGGCGATCAGCAGCGCGACCGGATCGGGCCGCGCCGCGAGTGCCCGCAGCCGGGCCAATCCTTCCTCGACCCCGACCGCGCAGACGATGCGCGAATCGGCTGCGAACCGCCTGCTCAGGTCGGCATCGAGCGCCCGCACGACAGAGGCGTCGGCGGAGACGACGAAGATGACAGGCAGCGGCTCGGTTGCGCCGTCGTGCGCCCCGAGCGGTGCTTTGACGTCATGACTCTTTGGTGCTCTGACGCGGGTGCGGACACCCGCGCGCCGTGTACTTGTCCCCAAGGCTCTCGCCCCTCCTCGCTCTGATCGGATCTCGTTGCCTCATGCTGGCGCGCGCCCGGTAAGGCGGCTCACCCGCATCTCGACGTGCGGCTACCCGCACCCCGCGTTGCTCCGGGTGAGCGCGGCGACAATGCACCGTGGCCTGCCGCCTCCTCGTCGTCGTCAGCGGCCCTCCCGGTCGGGCAAGACGACGCTCGCCCACGCGCTCGCGCCGGACGATTCCGTGCCCGGCGATCAGCCGGGACGAGATCAAGGAAGGGCTCGTGCACGCCATGGACGCCTACGCGCCGGCGCAGGGACGACCTCTCGCTGCGCACGCTCGACGTCTTCTTCGGCATCGTCGGCGCCCTGGTCAACGCGCGCGTCTCGCTCGTCGCCGAGGCCGCGTTCCAGCACGCTCTGGGCGCCGGGCCTGACGCCGCTGCTCGATCGCGCGCGGATCCACTCGTCCGCTGCCACGCCGACCCGCCGTCGCGTGGGAGCGGATCAACCGCCGGGCCGCCGAGCAACCCGTCCGACGTCTCGTGCACGGCGACCCGTCGCTGGACGCGCCGTTCGAGAGCTTCGTCGCGAAGCTCGCCGCCTTCGAGCCCGTCGCGTTGCCGGTGCCGACGATCGAGGTCGACACGAGCGTTGGCCTCGATCCCGGTCTCGAGGCGATCCTGACCGCGCTGGCCCGGCCGAAGATCCGCCGAGCTGACGGAAGCCCGGCCGTCGGGCCGGGCTTCCGCCGTGATGTCGCCTGGTCGGGTCGGGCCTGACGCCGCTACGCGGTCGTCGCGTTGGCCGGCCCCTTGTAGGTGTCGCTGCCGAAGCCGAGGATCGGCGCGAAGATGAAGCCGAGGAACGCCAGGCCGATGCCGAACCCGGTGCCGCGACCGAAGCTCTTCGCGAGGTCGAGCGAGACGATGATCCAGATGACGAAGCCGACGATCGGGATCAGCAAGAGAATGATCCACCACCACTCGCGGCCGACGATCTTGAGGATGATCAGGATGTTCCAGATCGGGATGATCGACTTCCACCCGTCCTCGCCCGCCTTGGTGAAGAGCATCCACCAGCCCGCGATGATCGCGACGATGATCGCGATATAGATGATCCAGACGATGCCACTCATGGACGCCTCCGTGCAGGGGAATTTGACCGGCCCACAATGACGCGGGACGCGGACGGCGGACACCAGCGGCCGGGCGTGCCGGCAGCGGCGGTGGTTACGATCGCGCGGTGCCGCACATCCGCCTGATCGAGCCCGACGACGCCGACGGCCTGCTGAAGGAGGAGTACGACGCCGCGATCGAGCGGGCCGACAAGGTCTTCAACATCGTCAAGGCGATGAGCCTCCGCCCGGAGGTGCTGAAGCAGTCGATGGAGATGTACCGGGCGATCATGTTCGGCCCGTCCGGTCTCACCCGGGCCGAGCGCGAGCTCCTCGCGACGGTCACGTCGCAGATCAACGAGTGCCACTACTGAACGCTTGCTCATGCAGACGACCTCCGTGCAGAGGGCGCAGATCCCGAGCTCGCGCGACACGCGGCCCACGACTACCGGCAGGCAGACCTCGAGCCCCGCGTGCGTGCGCTATGCGACTACGCCGTCAAGCTGACGGTCGCCCCCTCGTCGGTCGGGCTGGAGGACGCCGACGTGCTGCGGGCTCACGGCTGGGACGACGTCGCGATTCACGACGCGATCCAGGTGATCGGCTACTTCAACTACATCAACCGCATCGCGGACGCGGTCGGTATCGAGGACGAGCCCGAGTGGGGAGAGGAGCCGTAGCGGGGGTTACGTCGTGCGCCCCGCCCGCCTCAGCACGCGGCGGTCACCGAGCCGGCGGGTGACGCCGTCCTGGTCGAGCCGCTCGAGCAGCAACTGGGCGTCGCGGCGGCCCACGCCCGCGAGGTCGCGGAAGCGGGCGAGCGAGATCTCACCCGCCGTGGTGCATTCGGCGACGACGAGCTCGCGCGCACGCTCGTAGGCGGTCGACGAGACTGCGAACCCGTCCCCGAGTCGCACGAGCCGTCCTTCCCCTTCGAGGTACCGCGCAAGCTCGGGGTCGTCGAGCTTGACCGCTGCCAGGCCCGCTCCATCGAGCGCGTGGCCGAGCTCCTCGGCCGCGGCCGCACGCGCGCCGAGCGAGGCCGCCACGCCCGGGAGGTAGGCCATCCCGCCACGCCGCTCGATCGGCAGCAGCGGCAGGACGGCCGGTGCCCATGGCTCGGGCGGCAGGAGCTCGGCGACCGCGAGCCCCGGCTCGAGCGGCTCCGCCTCGGCGCGGGCACGCAGGCGGTCGACGACCGACTCGCGCGTCTCCTCGAGCCACATCTGCGAGAACGCCCAGCCGCCCGCCTGCACGACCGCCGCGAGGCCCTCCTCGAGCTCTGCCGGAGCAAGCAGGCCACGGGCACGAAGCGACTCGACCGAGACGGGCGCGTGGACCGTCGCCGACACGATCGAGGCCGGGTCGCCACGCTCGAGCAGCTCGAGCCGCTCCTCGTCGAGTCGTCGCGGTGGGGCAGGGTCGAGCACGGTGGCGCCGCCGAGAGTCGTCTCGCCGCGGAGGACGACACGGTCCCCGCGCGCCGCTACGACGGGAGCCTCGAGTCGCAGCTGCGCCGTCTGCGTCCCGACCCGGGCGACGCGAGCCGGAATGCGCGAGGTGCCGTGGTGCACCGAGACGCGCGCACCGCCGTCGATCGGCACGAGCTCCTCGAGCTCGACATCGAGGCGGTAGGAGACCGGAAATGCTCCAGGCGTCACGAGTGCGTCGCCCCGGTGGAGGTCGCGCCGGTCGACGCCCGGCACCCCGAGCGCCACCCGCTCCCCGGCGGTTGCCCGCTCGACCGCAGCATCGTGCACCTGCACCGAGCGAACCCGCACCTCGTCGCCGCCCGGTGCAACCTGGAGCACGTCACCCTCGGCGATCGTCCCCGACCAGAGCGTGCCGGTGACCACGGTGCCGATGCCCCGAAGCGTGAACACCCGGTCGATGTAGAGGCGCGCCGGCCCGGCCGCATCGCGCACCGTCGAGCGGTCGGCGACCCGCGCGAGTGCCGCCCGTAGGTCGTCGAGTCCCATCCCTGTCTTGGCGCTGACCGCGACGACCTCCGCCTCCGGAACGAGCTCGCGTGCCTCGGCGATCGCGATCTCGAGTGTCTCCTCGTCGACCAGGTCCGCCTTCGTGATCGCGACGACGCCTGCCTCGACGCCGAGCAGCCGCAGGATCGCGATGTGCTCGAGCGTTTGCGGTCGTGCGCCCTCGGCTGCATCGATCACGAGCAGGAAGAGGTCGATCCCGGTCGCGCCGGCGACCATCGTGCGCACGAACCGCTCATGGCCCGGCACGTCGATCAGCGAGAGGCGCCGTCCGTCCGGCAGCTCGAGCGGCGCGTAGCCGAGGTCGATCGAGATCCCGCGGCGCTGCTCCTCCGGCAGCCGGTCCGTGTCCTTTCCCGTCAACGCCCGCACGAGCCACGTCTTGCCGTGGTCGATGTGCCCCGCGGTGCCGACCGTCAGCGCCACGCAGCGAGTCCAACCACTTTGTGTTGATTCAACACAAAGTGCTCTCAGGCCGCCGGGGTTCGCGCCCGGGCGGCGGCGACCGCGGCGGCGACCTCGTCGATCTCGCCGTCGGCGAGCGCGCGCACGTCGAGGAGCAGGCGGCCGTCCCGCACGATCCCGACGACGGGCGGCTCGCCGGCGCGCAACGGGTCGAACAGCGCCTCCTCGACCGCGCAGGCAAAGCTCGGGAGCTCCTCGAGCGGCAGCGCTCCGCCACCGACCCGGGCCACCGTCTCCTCGACCTCGCCGCCAACGAGGCCGGCGAGACGCTCGGCCCGTGCTCGCACGGCCGCAACGGGCTCGGCCAGCATCCGCAGCACCGGCACCTCAGCGCGCGCACGCTCGGGGTCGAGGGCAAGAGCGAGGGTCCCCTCGAGCGCCGCCAGCGTGAGCTTGTCCGCCCGGAGCGCCCGCTGGAGCGGGTGCCGGCGGAGCCGCTCGATCAGCTCGGCGCGGCCGGCGAGGATGCCTGCCTGAGGGCCGCCGAGAAGCTTGTCGCCCGAGAAGCACACGATGTCGGCTCCCGCGGCGAGGCTCGCCGCGGCGGTCGACTCGTCACCGATCGCCGAGAGGGCGCCCGAGCCGAGATCGTCGACGAGGGGCAGCCCGGCCCGTGCCGCAACCGCGGCGAGCTCCGCGAGAGCGGGCTGCTCGGTGAAGCCGACGACCCTGAAGTTGGACTGGTGCACGCGCAGGATCACGGCCGTCTCGGGGCCGAGCGCCCGCTCGTAGTCCGCCACCCTCGTGCGATTCGTCGTCCCGACCTCGACGAGCCGCGCTCCCGAGCGGGCGAGCACGTCGGGGATCCTGAAGCCGTCGCCGATCTCGATCAGCTCCCCACGCGAGACGAGCACCTCGCGGCCCTCGGCGAGCGCGGCCAGCGCGAGCATCACGGCAGCGGCATTGTTGTTCACGACGAGCGCAGCCTCGGCGCCGGTGATCCGCTGCAGCAGCGCGGTGAGATGGTCCTGGCGCGACCCACGGGCTCCCGCCTCGAGGTCGTACTCGAGATTGGAGTAGCTCCCGCCGACCTCGACGACGCGGTCGAGTGCGGCCCGGGCGAGCGGAGCGCGGCCGAGGTTCGTGTGGATCAGCACCCCGGTCGCATTGAGCACGCGTCGCAGCGACGGCCGGCTGCTCGCTGCCAGCTCTGCGAGCGTCGCCTCGACGAGGTCGCCGGGATCGCGACCCTCGTTGATCTCGTCCCGGGCGCGGTCGAGCACCACCCGTGCGGCGGCGACGGCGAGTGGGTGCGGCACGTCCGCCAGCCGCGCGTCGGCGAGCAGGCGGTCGACCGACGGAAGCGATCTCAGCGAGGGCGCCATGGAGCAAGTGTAGGACGTGCGGGTGAGGCTGAAGCCTCACCCTCCCACTGGGCAAAGGGGTGCGGCTTCAGCCTCACCCGCAGTTCCTCACACCGCGGGCAACACCTCGGCGAGCAGCGCCGTCAGCCGATCCTGTGCCTGGGCACCGACGACGAGCACGTGGTCGGCGTCGATCGGCTCCGGCAGGATGCCGGCGGCCATGTTCGTGACGCACGAGATGGCCAGGCAGCGCAGGCCCATGTGCCGCGCGGCCAGCACCTCGGGCACCGTCGACATGCCGACGAGGTCGCCGCCGAGAACGCGAATCATCCTGATCTCGGCGGGAGTCTCGAACGCCGGCCCGAGCCACGCCGCGTAGACGCCCTCGGACAGGGACTGCCCGAGTCCCGCCGCCGCGTCGTGCGCGATCGCGCGCAGCTCTGGGTCGTAGGCGTCGCTCATGTCGGGGAACCGCGGCCCGAGCGTGTCGTCGTTCGGCCCGACGAGAGGCGAGGTTCCCTGCAGGTTGAGGTGATCCGAGATGAGCACGAGATCGCCCGGCGAGAGATCTTCGCGCACGCCGCCGCATGCATTCGTGACGACGAGCACCTCGGCTCCCAGGCGCCCGAGCACACGAACGCCGAACACGACCCGGTCGGCGGCGTGGCCCTCGTAGAGGTGCGCCCGCCCCTTCATCACCGCGACCGGCACGCCGGCGAACGTCCCCATCACGAGCGTGCCGGAATGCCCGATGGCCGTCGACACGGGCCAGCCGGGGATCTCGCCGTACGGGATCTCGACCGCGTCCTCGACGCGGTCGGCGAAGCCGCCGAGGCCGGAGCCGAGGATCACCGCGGCCCGGGGCACGATCGGTGTCCGCGTGCGGATGAATGCGACCGCGTCGTCGATCACGCCGACCCCTCCGCGACCCGGGCGTCGAACCGGGAGACGATGCACTCGACCGCCTCGGCGGGCATGTCGGTGACGCTCACGAGCTCGAGGTCGGCCGTCGAGACGAGCCCTTCCTCGAGCATGCGGGTGCGGATCCAGTCGAGCATCGGCGCCCAGTATCCGGTATCGCAGAGCACCACCGGGAAGCTGCCGATCTTGCCGGTCTGGATCAGCGTCAGCGACTCGAACAGCTCGTCGAGCGTGCCGAAGCCACCGGGACAGATCACGAACCCCTCCGCCGCCTTCACGAACATCGTCTTGCGGGCGTAGAAGTGCTTGAACGTCATCGAGATGTCGCAGTACGGATTGGCGTCCTGCTCGTGCGGGAGGCTGATGTTGAAGCCGACCGAGAGCCCACCCGCCTCCTGGCAGCCGCGGTTCGCCGCTTCCATCACCCCCGGGCCGCCGCCCGTGACGACCGCGAACCCCGCCTTCGCGAACAGCCCTGCCGTCTCGCGCGCGAACCGGTATGAGGCCGCATCCTCGCCGACCCGGGCCGAGCCGAAGATCGAGACGGCGGGCCGGTCGATCAGCTCGATCTTCTCGAACCCGGCATAGAACTCGGCAGCGATCAGCGCCACGTCCGTCTCGGGCGTGCCGTGGCCGCGGCTCAGGACTCTGCGGTCGAGCTCTCCGTTCACAGGCGATTCTGCGGGACGTGGGATGCGACCATGCCGATCGCGAGCGCTGCGGCCAGCGCGATCGAGTAGACACCGACGACGCCGGCGAGCCGGCGGGCCTCGGCGGGATTCGACCGGCCGCCGCCGGCGCGCAGCACGCGCCACGCGCGGAGGATGTGGCCACCGTCGAGGAACGCGATCGGGACGAGGTTGATCAGGTTGAGGAAGAAGCCGGCGTAGGCGAGCGCGCGCAGCAGGTCGGAGTCGGTCGCGCTGCCGTAGACGAGACAGGCCAGCGCACCGATCCCGCCGGCCGCCGGTCCGGCCGACCGAGACGAGCGCGTTCTGCCACGGATCGAACGGCTGGTTGCGGAGCGCGACGTACGCGCCGATGAAGGGGATGAAGACGGGCAGCTGCGGGTTGAGCCCCTGCCGCTTCGCCTCGACGTAGTGACCGAGCTCGTGCACGAGGATGAGGAGCACGAACCCGAGACCGAAGCGCCAGCCCCAGATGAGCGCGTAGCCGCCGACGGCGAGAAACACGCCGAGGAACTTCAGCGAGCCGGCGACCTTGAGGAGCACGCCGCCGAGGACGAGCAGCGGGGCGAAGATGCGGCCGAGCACTCCGCCGCGGCGCGGCGCCGGGCGCTGGCCCTGCTCGGCGACAGGCTTCAGCCTGTCGCCCGGGCTCCAGGGGTCGCTCACGACCCCTGCCCGATCCATTCCTCGCCGCCGACGTAGATCTCCTTCTTCCACAGCGGCACGGTTCCCTTGAGGGTGTCGATCGCCTCGGCGCAGGCGGCGAGCGCGCTCGCGCGGTGGGCCGACGAGACCGCGATCACGACGCTCGTGCCGCCGATGCCGACGACGCCGACGCGGTGGTGGATCGCGATCGCGATGAGGTCGTGCCGCTCGACGAGCTCGGCGGCGATGCGCTCCATCTCGGCCTCGGCCATGCCCTCGTAGGCTTCGTACTCGAGCTGAACCACGTCGCGTCCGCGCGAGTGAGCGCGCGTCGTCCCGATGAAGGTGGCGATCGCGCCGGCATCGTCCGAGGCGACCTCGCGGACGGCCTCGTCGACGGACAGCGGCTCCTCGGAGAGGCGGAAGGCGCCACCCGAGACGGGCGGGATCAACGCGATCTCGTCGCCGTCCTGGAGCACCGTGTCGCGTGCTGCGTAGCTCTTGTTGACGGCCAGCAGCAGCCCCGGCGGCTCGGCGCCGAGCTCGAGCGCAGGCCAGACGTCGGCAGCGGTCGAGCCGGGCGACAGCTCGATCTCGGTGGCGCGCGTCCCGGCGAGCTCACGCAGGCCGGCGAACAGGCGAACAGCGACCCTCATCGGATCGCAGCGTACCCGGGGCTTGCGGACTGCGGGCGCTGTCATGTTACATCTGCTCCATGGCGACAATGCTTCCGCGCACGAACCTCAACGAGCAGGTCTACGAGACCTTGCGGCAGCGTGTGCTTCGCCGTGACCCGGGCCCGGGCGCGAAACTGAGCCTGCACGAGCTCGCGACCGAGCTCGGCGTCTCGCGCAGCCCGGTGCACCATGCCCTGACGCGTCTCGTGTCGGAAGGCCTGCTCTCGGTCAAGGCGCGCCGCGGGTACTACGTCACGCCGGTGACGGCGAAGACGCTGGTCAACGGGTACGACGTGCGCCTCGCCCTCGAGCTGCACGCGGCCGAGTGCACCGTCGGCTCGGTCGACGGCCCGCAGCTCGACCGGTTCCGGGCGCTGATGGTCGAGTCCGAGGCGGCGATCTCGCAGGAGGAGTGGGATGCCGCCAACGCCGCCTTCCACGAGTTCCAGATCGATCTCGCCGCGAACGAGATGCTCTCGCACGTCTACCGGGAGCTGTCCGTGAACCTGATGATGCAGGTGATTCGCGGCGGCCGGCTCGAGGGTGGCGAGTACCTCGCCCGGGAGCACCGCGCGATCGTCGACGCCTTCGCGGCGGGCGACCTCGCAGCGGCGCAGCTCGCGATCAGAACGCACATCGAGTCGGGGAAGGGCATCGCGCTCGACGCGATCGATCGCTCCGGCGGCGTCCTCTAGTCGCAACGGGTCACCCGCGGGCCCGCCGGGATCGACATAGGATCGAGGGATGCCCGAGCAGCCTCTCGACGAACGCTTCCTCGACTCCGGCCTCGAGGTGAAGCCGCTCTATCGCGCGGCGGATGCGCCGCCCGTCGAGCCGCACCGCCGCGGGGGCGTTCCCGTTCACCCGCGGGCCGTACCCGGACATGTACCGCGGCCGCCCGTGGACGATTCGCCAGTACGCCGGCTTCGCGTCGGCGGAGGAGTCGAACGAGCGCTACCGCTATCTGCTCGCGCGCGGCCAGACGGGCCTGTCGATCGCCTTCGACCTGCCGACGCAGCTCGGGTTCGACTCGGACGACGCGATGGCCGAGGGCGAGGTGGGGCGGACCGGCGTTGCGGTCGACTCGATCGCCGACATGGAGGTGCTGCTGAACGGGATTCCGCTCGACGAGGTGTCGACGTCGATGACGATCAACGCCCCGGCGGCGCTGCTGCTCCTCCTCTACGAACTGGTCGCCGAGCAGCAAGGCGTGCCGAGCACGGCGCTGCGCGGCACGGTGCAGAACGACATCCTCAAGGAGTACGTGGCGCGCGGGAACTACATCTTCCCGCCGCGACCGTCGATGCGGCTGACGACCGATCTGTTCGCGTACTGCGAGGAGCGCATCCCCCGCTGGAACACGATCTCGATCTCCGGCTACCACATCCGCGAGGCGGGCTCGACCGCCGCCCAGGAGCTCGCCTTCACGCTCGCGAACGGGATCGCCTACTGCGAGGCGGCCGTCGCAGCGGGTCTCTCCCCCGATGCCTTCGGCGCGAGGCTCTCGTTCTTCTTCAACGCTCACAACGACTTCTTCCAGGAGGTCGCGAAGTTCCGGGCAGCCCGCACGTTGTGGGCGCAGATCATGCGCGACCGGTTCGGCGCCACCACCGCGCAGGCGCAGGCGCTGCGCTTCCACGCACAGACCGGCGGCTCGACCCTCACCGCCCAACAACCCGAGAACAACATCGTCAGAGTTGCCGTGCAGGCACTCTCGGCGGTCTGTGGCGGCGCGCAGTCGCTCCACACGAACAGCTTCGACGAGGCGCTCGCACTCCCGAGCGAGCACGCAGCGACGATCGCGCTGCGCACGCAGCAGGTTCTGATGCACGAGGCCGGCACCACCGACACGGCCGATCCGCTCGGCGGCTCCTACTACATCGAGGCGCTCACCGCGGATCTCGAGCAGCGCGCGACCGAGCTGATCGCCCGCGTCGACGAGCTCGGCGGTGCGGTCGCGGCGATCGAGGCCGGCTTCGTCCAGGGCGAGATCGAGGAGTCCGCCTACCGCTTCCAGGCCGCCGTCGAATCGGGCCGGAAGATCGTCGTCGGCGTCAACGAGTTCAGCCAGGAGTCCGAGACGCGCGTCGAGCTCCACCGCGTCGACCCGGCCGGGGAGCAGCGCCAGCGCGACCGTCTCGTACGCGTGCGGGCCGAACGCAATGCCGAGGACGCAGCGAGCTCGCTCGCCGCCGTCCGCGAGACCGCCGCCGGCACCGGCAACCTGCTGCCACCGATGCGCGACGCCCTCCGGGCGCGCTGCACGGTGGGCGAGATCTGCGGCACGCTGCGCGAGCTCTGGGGAACCTACGACGGCCGGTGAGCTCGGCCGCGTCGCCCTGAGCACCAGCCTCAACACCTAAGCTCCCGGCGTGCGGATCCTGCTCGTCTCCCAGATGTACCCCGGGCCGGACGCGCCGGATCTCGGCTCGTTCGTCGCGACGCTGGAGCACGCGCTCGAGGCTCGCGGTCACGAGCTGGCGCGGGCCGTCGTCGACCGCCGCGGCGGACGTGACCGGCACGCGAGGCTCGCGGTCGACGTGTTGCGGACGGCGCACTCCTTCCGCCCCGACGTCGTCTACGCGCACTTCCTCGTCCCGGCGGGCCTCCTCGCCGCCCTTGCAGGCCGCGCCCCGCTCGTCGTCACCGCCCACGGGCAGGACGTCGAGAATGCGCGCCGCAGCCGCGCGGTTCGGGCGGCGACGCAGCTCACCGTGCGGCGGGCGCATGCCGTCGTCGCGGTGTCGGCCTGGCTGCTCGACCGGCTCGTGGAGGTGGTGCCCGCTGCGCTCGCCAAGAGCTCCGTGATCGACTGCGGCGTCGACCTCGAGGAGTTCGCGCCGCGTGACGCCGCTGCCGCCCGGGAGGAGGTCGGCTGGTCTCCGCAGGGAACGGGATTCCTCTGCGTCGGCTCGCTCAGCGAGCGCAAGAACGTGCTCCGGCTCGCGCGCGCGTTCGAGCTACGAGGCGAGGGCGAGCTCGCGTTCCTCGGCGACGGTCCGCTGCGGGGTGCGCTCGAGGGCCGGCCGAAGATCCGGCTCGCCGGCAACGTCGATCATGCGCGGGTGGCTGCGTGGATCGCCGCAGCCGATGTCGTCTGCCAGCCGAGCCTCGCCGAGCCGTTCGGTCTCGCGACGCTCGAGGGCCTCGCATCGGGACGATCCGTCGTCGCGACGAGCGTCGGCGGGCCGCCGGAGTTCGTGCCGGCCGGAGCCGGCGTCCTCGTCGACCCGACCGACGACGATTCGGTGCGCGCGGGGCTCGATGCGGCGGCGCAGCTCCCTCGTCCCAACCTCGCGGCCCGGAGCGCGGCCGAGGCGCACGACGTCAGGCGGCAGGCGGAGCGGGTGGAGGAGCTCCTGGTTCGTGCTGCAGCTTCTCGAGGTCGGCGAGCCTGACCTCGACGAGCGGGCGCACGGTCTCCTCGAGCCCTGCGGCCCGGGCCGCATCGAGCGCCGCCTCGTAGCTCTCGCGCACCTTGTCGAGCGACACGCCTTGCTTGAGCCGGTTGTCACCCGTGACGAGAAGATGCTGGATCTTGGCGCGGGCATCCTCCGGAGCGGCCATTGAGGCACAAGGTAGCGCTGAGTACCGCTGGTACGATCCTCGAGCGATGGTTCCGTTCTTTGCAGTCACCCAGGTGCTGATCTCGTCCGCGCTCGTGGTTCTCGTGCTGATGCATTCCGGCCGCGAGGCCGGCTTCGGAGGCATGGGCTTCACGCCGCAGTCGCAGGGAGGCACCCACATCGTCGAGCGCAACCTCACGCGCTTGACGGCGGTCATCGCGGTGCTCTTCTTCATCAACACCGTGGTGCTATATCGGGTGCTCGCGTAGAGCGGATACAATCGCGCCGCGCGCTGGTGGCGGAATTGGTAGACGCGCAAGGTTGAGGGCCTTGTGGGGGCAACCCCGTGGAGGTTCAAGTCCTCTCCAGCGCATATCGGGAGCCGCGATGGAAAAGCTTATCGCGGCTCCCGATCTGCATTTGCTTGCTGCACCGCTTCGCGGTGATCCTGAAGTTGGAACCTACGGTTCCCGGAGAACCTCCCTTCTTGCTCGGGACGATGCCGCGTGCATCTCAGGCCCGCACAACTTCTTGACGCCATCCGGAAGGATCCGTACTCTTCATCACGAACACGTGTTCGGACACCCCACCTCGGAGGCATCATGCTGACGGCACGGCAACAGGAGATCTGGCAGTTTCTCGTCGAGTACACGGATGGTCACGGCTACCCGCCGACCGTCCGCGAGATCGGCGAAGCGGTCGGCCTTGCTTCTCCGTCGACCGTCCATGCCCACCTCGCGAACCTGGAGCGCGCCGGCCTGCTCAAGCGCGATCCGTCGAAGCCGCGAGCGCTCGACCTGATCGGCCACCGCACGGTGGCGGCTCCCGCCCCGGCACCGGTGGTCGAGGAGATGCCGCGACTGCCGCTGCTCGGCCAGATCGCAGCAGGCTCGCCGCTGCTCGCCGAGGAGAACGTGGAAGACCGCATCGCGGTGCCCGAGCCGCTCGGCCGCAGCGCCGACTTCCTGCTCACGGTCCGCGGCGACTCGATGATCGAAGCCGGCATCCTCGACGGCGACACGCTCGTCGTGCGCAAGCAGGAGGACGCGTCGAACGGCGATGTCGTCGTGGCGCTCGTCGGTGACGACGAGGGCGCCAACGAGGCGACCGTGAAGACGTTCTACCGCGACAACGGCCGCATCCGCCTGCAGCCCGAGAACAGTGCGCTCGAGCCGATCTACGCCGATCATGTGCAGGTCATGGGCAAGGTCGTGGGGGTGTTCCGGAGCCTGCGATGACCGACGGAGTTGTCGCCCTCGCCCGCACGCTCGACCAGGAGCTGGTCGCGCTCGCCCGTGGAGTCAGCCTCGCCTGTCCCGTGTGCAGCGAGTTCGTGCTGCACGTGCGCGGCGCACACGGCCTCGCGATCGCCTGCCCGGAGTGCAAGTCGATCCTGGCCGAGGGGCACGAGGTGCCGCGAGCTCGCACTGCCGTCGATCGCGCAGACCGGCTGAGCGCAGCGCGAGGAGAGGGGAGAGGCTTCAGCCTCTCCCCAGGGTTCCACGGCGCGCGCGGCGCCCGGCTTCAGCCGGTCGTCCGGGCTTTGGCTTCTCGGGCGCCGCCGTCGCGACCGCGCTACCCTCCCAGACGCAGGCCGGGTGACCGCGGGCGCCCGCTTCGGCGGTGCGCTCGAGGAAAGTCCGGACACCACAGGGCAGGACGCTGGGGAAATCCCAGACGGCGAAAGCCGATGGACAGTGGCACAGAAAGGAGACCGCCGGGGCTTCGGCTCCGGTAAGGGTGAAACGGTGGGGTAAGAGCCCACCAGCGCCGTGGTGACACGGCGGCTAGCCAAACCCCGTCCGGTGCAAGGCGAAGCAGGTTCCGTTGACGCAGCCCGCCGAGGAACCGGGTACGCCGCTCGAGCCGTCAGGTAACTGCCGGCCTAGAGAGATGGTCACCCACGACAGGATCCGGCTTACAGGCCTGCTAACGAAAAAGCCCTGGAAACAGGGCTTTTTCTATGAGGCGCATGTCAGCGGATGTCCGCCTTCAGGCGGACGTCAGGATCCGGCTGGAGCCGGACCGACGGCCCTACACCGGCCGCAGCACGACCTCGATCGACGTCCCCTTGCCGGGCGACGATCGCAGCGACAGCACGCCCTCGATCGAAGCAGCGCGCGAGCGCATGTTCTTCAGGCCCTGGCCGGCGCCGGACTCGTCCGTCACGAGCCCTGTGCCGTCATCCGAGACGACGACGACACGGCGGCCGTTGCGCTGCACGATCGAGACGATCGCGTTCCTGGCGCCGGCATGCTTGCGCACGTTCGCGAGCCCTTCTTGCACGATCCGGAACACCTCGATCTCCTCGTCCGGGCCGAGAGTCACGTCCCGGTCGATCTCCATCTCGACGTCGAGCTCGCCGTCGGCGACGAGGAAGTCGACGTAGCGCCTGAGCGCCGCGTCGAATGGAGCTGAGCCAGACGCCGAGGACAGCGCGAGCACCGCGAACTGCGCCTCCTGCTGCGCAGCGGTCGACGCGAACTTGAGTCGGGGCAGGATCGTCTCGAGCGCGGCACCTGACTCGAGCATGCTGACCTGCGCCGAGATCGCAAAGAGGTACTGGGCGAGCCCGTCGTGGATGTCGCGTGCGACGCGCGCCCGCTCCTCGGCGACCGCGCGGCCGAACTCGGCGTGCCCGATCGCGCGCGAGACACCGGCGAGCAGCACGCCGAATGCGAGCAGCCGCAGGAAGTCGCTCGGGAGCACGTAGTCGCTCGTGCGGAGCGGCGCGAGAACGTAGTGGAGGTCGGCGAAGACGACCAGGGTGAGGGCCAGCGCGAGCCAGCTGTCGAGATCACGTCCATGGCGGCGGAATCGCAGCCCGAAGCCGACGGCCGCGACGAGAGAGAGAACGGCGAGCAGGCCGTAGGCGCCGACGATGGTCGGCGAGCGAACCCCGGCAGGCCCGGAGGCATCGATCTCCAGCCCGAGGAAGTGCACGTCGGACCAGATCCCGAGGAGCGAGACGAGGACGAGCACGACCGTGACGACGAGCGCGCGCTTGCGCCTGGTCGTCTTCTGGGAGACGAACGGTGCGACCGCGATGAGCGCCGCGCCGAACAGGCTCGCGCCGAGTGCGGCCCACGTCTCGACCGAGCCGAGCCCGGCCTCGTTCCCCGAGAGGACGGGTGCGACCGCGAACGCGAAGGTCCCGATGCCGGTCGCGAAGAACCCGGCCGCGAGCAGCAGGTCCATCGCCCTTCCCCCGACGAGGAACCGCGTCGCGGTGAGCACCGCCACCATCGAGGCGGTGATGGCCACCGACGTGTCGAGCGCGATGCGGGCATTCGGCAGCGCGTAACCATCGAGTCGGCCCGTGAGGACGAGCAGAATCGTCCCGATTGCGAGCACGCAGACGAGCAGAAGCTCGCCGATGAGCCACGACGGATACCGCTCCGATGGACGAGTTCTCACTTCCCCCTAATCGGCAGGAGGCCTTCTGCCGATGAGGGGTATGTGGAGAGCATCCTGATTGCGGACGACCATCCCCTGACGCGGGAGGCTCTCGCCTCCCTGCTGGAGCAGCACGGCTTCGACGTCGTCGGTCACGCGTCCGACGGCGAGGAGGCGATTGCCGAGGCCGGAAGGCTTCGGCCGCGCCTCGTGCTGCTCGACCTGACGATGCCGGGAATGGACGGGCTCAGCGCCCTGCCGCACATCCGCGAGGCCTCGCCCGAGAGCGAGGTCGTCGTGCTCACCGCCTCCGGAACGGACGAGAACCTGCTCGAGGCGATCCGCGCAGGCGCCGCCGGCTACCTCCTCAAGAGCGAGCCGCCCGAGCGCATTGCCCTGTTTCTCCGCGGCGTCGCGCACGGTGAGGCGGCGCTCTCCGGCTCGATCGCCCGCCGCCTGCTCGACCGTGTCCGCGAAGGCGGCCGGATGGGCGGGATCCCGGACGAGGTCGCCCAGAAGCTCTCGGCCCGAGAGGTCGAGGTGCTGCTGCTCCTCGACGAGCATCTCGGCACCGACGAGATCGCAGCCCGGCTCTACATCTCCGAGCACACCGTGCGCTCGCACGTCAAGAGCCTGCTCCGCAAGCTCGGTGTCTCGTCCCGTCGCGAGGCGCTCGAGCGCCTGGCCACGGCCCGGCACTAGCCTCGGCGCACGCGAGACCCGACCGCGAATCCCCCACCGAGAGGGATGAGGTTCGTCAACGTCGGGCGATGCCGGATTCAGCACATCGGACGCATACTTCGATGCACGCAGGTTCCTTGTAGGGGCTGGCGGGTTGAACCGCACCGAGACGGCCGGGCCGCACCCCGGCCGTTTCGCTGTGCGGATTCAGCCTGCGCGCCTACGAGTTGAAGCCGTCGAGCGCCGCCTCGACGAGGCCGGGCAGCGTCTCGAGGTTGTAACCGCCCTCGAGCGCGGCGGCGACCTGGGGGGCGAGCTGCGTGCACCGCGCCGCCATGTCTCGAAACCCGTCGGCCGTGACCGCCATGTGGGCGAGCGGGTCGTCGACGTGGGCGTCGAACCCGGCCGAGACGATCAGCAGCCCCGGCTCGAACGAGCGCACGGCGGGCTCGACGATCGTCCGGAACGCCTCGGCGTAGGCGGCGTCGCCCGAGCCGGCTGCGAGCGGGATGTTGACGATCGTTGCGTCGGTCGTCCCGGGGCCGCCGGTGCCGGGATAGAACGGCCACTCGTGCAGCGAGACGAACAGGATCGAGTCGTCGCCGCGGACGAGAGCCTCGGTGCCGTTCCCGTGATGCACGTCCCAGTCGACGATCGCGATTCGCTCGATCCCGAGCTCCTCCTGGGCGTGCCGCGCCGCGACGACGACGTTCCCGAAGATGCAGAACCCCATCGGGCGGTCGTGGAGGGCATGGTGACCCGGCGGCCGCACGAGCGCGAACCCACCCATCTCGACGGCTCGGATCGAGCAGCCCGCAGCGAGCCGTGCCGCCTCCCAGGTCGTCGGCTGGCCGATCGTGTCGCCGTCGAGCCAGCATTCCTCGGAGAGCGCCGCGATCCGCGCCACGTAGTCGGGGTCGTGGACGCGCTCGATCGCCTCGACCGAGGCGCGTCCGCCCTCGATCTCGGGGCGGAGGGCGTCGATCAGGATGCGCAGGCGATGCTCCGACTCCGGATGGTGGTGGTGTCCGGTCGGGTGCAGATGCGCCATCGCCGGATGACTGACGGGCTCGATCGGCCTATCCCGCGTCTCGCAAGCGCGACGCCAGCCGCTCGACTCCGAGCTCCTCGGCGGCCCGGGCTCCCGCGGCCCAGTCCGGCTCGAGGTCGGGGACGTCGGGCAACGGCGCGGTCGGGTCGAGCGTGGCGATGTGACGATAGGTGCGGAGCTTCTCCGCCTCGGCCGCGAACCTCCCGGCGGCGATCATCGACTCCAGATCGGGGTAGGTCTGCAGGAGCGTCGCCGCGGTCTTCTCGCCGATCCCGCGCGCGCCTGGAATCTTGTCCGACGGATCGCCGCGCAGGGCGATGAAGTCGCACACCTGCTCCGGATCGACGCCGTAGCGCTCGCGCACCTCGGCCGGCCCGATGCGGGCCAGCTCGCTGACGCCGCGCACCGGCTGGAGGATCGTGACGTCGGGAGCTGCGAGCTGGTACGCGTCGCGGTCGGAGGTCGCGACGAGCGTGGTGCCTCCGCGTGCCCGCTCGCCGGCAACCGCGGCGGCGAGAAAGTCGTCGGCCTCGAAGCCCTCCTGCTTGCCGCAGACGATGCCCGTCGCCGAGACGAGCGCCGGCAGCAAGCGCGAGCTGCTCGACGATCTCGGGATCGAACTCGCGGCCCGACTGGTAGGTCTCGAGGAGCCCGTTGCGGTAGGTCGGGACGAAGAGGGTGTCCCAGCCGACGACCACCGCCCGTGGACGCTCGGCCTGCCAGAGGCGGAGGAGCATCGACATGAAGCCGATCAGCGTGTTGGCGGGGCCACCGTCGTCGCGCCTGAACGTCTTCGGGAGGGCATGGAATGCGCGGTGGGCGAACGAGTCGCCGTCGACTGCGAGGAGTGGCTTCACTGCAACGAGGCCTCGAGCTCGGTGATCTTCGCGCTGAGCCGGTCGGTCGCGACATGCGCGGCGTCGTCGACGGACATCTCCGTGAGGTCGTCGAGCGCGATCGGATCGCCGAAGACGACCTTCAGCTTGGGCAGGTGGCTCAGCTCCGCCGTGCCCGCGATGGCCGCCGGGACGAGCGGCACTCCCGCCTCGAGCGCGATGCGCGCGGCACCCGTGCGCCAGCGCGCCTCGTGCCGCTTGCGCAGGCCCTTCTCGCGGCGTGTGCCCTCGGGGAACATGACGACGATGTGCCCCTCACGGCACAGCCGGATTGCCGTCTCGATCGCCTCCAGGTCGTGCTCGCCACGGCGAACCGGAAAGGCGCCACAGGCAGCGATGAATGGGCCGAGCGGGAACCAGAACAGCTCGGACTTCGCCATGAAGCGGAGGTACCGCCGCGGGAACAGCGCCATCCCGAGCGGCCAGGGGTCGGCGTTCGAGAGATGGTTGGCCGCGAGGACGTATCCGCCCGTCTGCCGGAAGCCGTTCGAGGCCCTGCCAGCGCTCCCGAAAGACGATGCGCAATACGGGGTAGCTGAGCGCGCCGATGACGAGGTAGGGCCAGCTCGGGCGAGGATTTTCGGACATCGACCGTTCCAGTATCGCCCGTTCCGGACACTTGCGGTGTCGCGAAGCCTCGCTATGGTGACCCGCGCACCCGGCCGACGGCCGGGAAGGATCCTGTCATCCAACCCGAAAAGGGCATTGCGTGGCCGAACGTCGTCTCGTCATCGTCGAGTCCCCTGCCAAGGCAAAGACCATTGCCGGGTACCTCGGCGACGGCTACGTCGTGGAATCGTCGATCGGCCACATCCGCGATCTTCCCGAATCGCGCCGCCGACATTCCGGCTGCGGTGAAGAAGGAGCCGTGGGCCCGCCTCGGCGTCAACGTCGATGACGCGTTCCAGCCGCTCTACGTCGTCGATCCCGACAAGAAGAAGAAGGTCGACGAGCTCAAGCGCGAGCTGAAGAACTCCACCGAGCTCCTGCTCGCGACGGACGAAGACCGCGAGGGCGAGGCGATCGCCTGGCATCTGCTCGAGGTCCTGAACCCCAAGGTTCCCGTCAAGCGGATGGTGTTCCACGAGATCACGAAGGATGCGATCCAGCGCGCCCTCGGCGAGACCCGCGAGATCGACGCCGACCTCGTCGACGCGCAGGAGACGCGCCGGATCCTCGACCGGCTCTACGGCTACGAGGTCTCGCCCGTCCTCTGGATGAAGGTCGCCCCGCGCCTCTCGGCAGGCCGCGTGCAGTCGGTCGCGACACGGCTCGTGGTCGAGCGCGAGCGCGAGCGGATGAAGTTCGTCGCCGCGTCGTACTGGGACATCGTCGGCACGTTCGACCCCGGCGCGTTCGAGGCGAAGCTCGTCGGGGTCGAGGGCAAGCGCGTCGCCCAGGGCCGCGACTTCGGCGACGACGGCAAGCTCAAGGGAGACCTGCTCGCACTCGACGAGGAGGCGGCGCGCACGCTCGCAGCCGCGCTCGAGGGTGCGTCGTTCGCTGTTCGCTCGGTCGAGGAGAAGCCGTACAGGCGCAGCCCGGCGGCGCCGTTCATGACCTCGACGCTGCAGCAGGAGGCGAGCCGCAAGCTGCGCTTCTCGTCGCAGACGACGATGCGCGTCGCCCAGCGGCTCTACGAGAACGGCTACATCACCTACATGCGCACCGACTCGACGACCCTGTCGGAGTCGGCGCTCACTGCGGCGCGCGCGCAGGCGGCGCAGCTCTACGGGGCCGAGTACGTCCCGTCGGCGCCGCGCCGCTACGAGCGCAAGGTGAAGAACGCGCAGGAGGCGCACGAGGCGATCCGCCCGGCGGGCGACTCGTTCCGCATGCCGGCCGACGTGGAGCGGGAGCTGTCGCGCGACGAGCATGCGCTGTACGAGCTCGTGTGGAAGCGCACCGTCGCCTCGCAGATGGAGGACGCGCGCGGGCAGACGGCCACGCTGCGGCTCGGCGCCACCGCCTCCGACGGCCGGGACGCCGAGTTCGGCGCCTCGGGCACCGTGATCACGTTCCGCGGCTTCCTGGCCGCGTACGAGGAGGGCCGCGACGACGACGCGTCGGCGAAGAACGGCGACGACGAGCGCCGCCTGCCGCAGCTCGCGGTCGGCGAGCACGTCGACGCGACGGCGCTCGAGCCCACCGGGCACTCGACCTCGCCGCCCGCCCGCTACACCGAGGCGTCGCTCGTGAAGGCGCTCGAGGACCGGGGCATCGGCCGCCCGTCGACGTACGCGTCGATCATGGGCACGATCCTCGACCGCGGCTACGTCTTCAAGAAGGGCACGGCGCTCGTGCCGACGTTCCTCGCGTTCTCGGTCACGAAGCTGCTCGAGAAGCACTTCGCCCGCCTCGTCGACTACGAGTTCACGGCCCTGCTCGAGAACGACCTCGACGACATCGCCGAGGGCAAGGAGAACCGCGTCGACTGGCTCAGCCGCTTCTATCGCGGCACCGAGGCCAACGGCACGACGCCGGCGGAGGAGGGCCTCCATGCGCTCGTCACCGATCACCTCGAGGAGATCGACGCGCGCGACGTGAACTCGATCGAGATCCCGGGCTCGGACGACATCGTGCTTCGCGTCGGCAAGTACGGGCCGTACCTGCAGCGGGGCGACGAGCGGGCGAGCGTGCCCGACGACATGGCGCCCGACGAGCTGACCGTGGAGAAGGCCGAGGAGCTGCTGGCGAAGCCGTCCGGCGACCGCGAGCTCGGGCTCGATCCCGAGACCGGCCGCCAGGTCGTCGCCCGCGACGGCCGCTACGGGCCGTACGTGAGCGAGGTGCTCGAGGAGGGCTCGACCGAGAAGCCGCGGACCGGCTCGCTGTTCAAGACGATGTCGCTCGACACGATCACGCTCGAGGATGCGCTGCGGCTGCTCTCGCTGCCGCGGACGCTGCCGGTCGAGGGCGGCGAGGAGATCCAGGTCGCGAACGGCCGCTACGGCCCGTACATCAAGCAGGGCAAGGAGACGCGCTCGCTCGCCGACGAGGAGCAGCTCTTCACGGTCACGACCGAGGAGGCGCTCGCGCTGCTCGCGCAGCCCAAGGAGCGCCGCGGCCGCGGCCAGGCAAAGCCGCCCCTGAAGGATCTCGGCCCCGATCCCGGAACCGGCAAGCCGATCGTCGTCAAGGAAGGCCGGTTCGGCCCCTACGTCACCGACGGCGAGACGAACGCGAGCCTCCGCCGCGGCGACGATCCCGAGGGCCTGACGATGGACAGGGCGCTCGAGTTGCTCGCCGAACGGCGCGCGAAAGGCCCTGCGCCGAAGAAGACCCGGCGCGTCGCCGGCAAGCGCTGACGCAGACCGCCGACGAATCCATTATCGTCAGGTGTCCTGGCCTTCGAATTCGTCGGTCAGGGGGATGTTTCTCTCGCTCGGCGGGGCCGAAGGAATAACGGTTGCAGCGGCCTCGTTGTGAGCTTGTGACAGCTGTACCGGGGTTCCCGTCCTGGAAATTCGGGGCAAACCCGCATAGAGTCAATGGAGATTGTGCACACCGGGGTACGCCGAAAGGACTGACACACCTCTTGACGCAAAACCAGCTGACAGAACTGTTCGAATCCGATCAGATCAAGGGTCTGATCGAGCGCTCGGAGGAGCGCGGCTGGGTGGAACCGGTCGAGCTCGAGGCGTTTGTGCTCGAGCACGAGCTGAACGACGAGGAAGCCGAGCAGGTCACGCGTGAGCTCGAGACCATCGGTCTCGAGGTCGGGCAGCCGCAGGCCGACGCCGACGCGAAGAAGCAGCTGGCCGATGCCGAGCGGAAGAAGGAAGAGGCGGAAGCAGCCGTGTGGGCCGCCGAGTCGCTGTCGGGCGCGGCCGATTCGCTGCAGCTCTTCCTCGCAGATGTGGGCCGCCACAAGCTCTTGACCGCTGCCGACGAGGTCACGCTCGCGAAGCGGATCGAGCGCGGTGATCCGGTCGCCAAGCGCCGCATGATCGAGTCGAACCTGCGGCTCGTCGTGTCGATCGCCAAGGGATATCGCGGGCTCGGAGTGCCGTTCCTCGACCTGATCCAGGAGGGCACGCTCGGGCTCAACCGCGCCGTCGAGAAGTTCGACTGGCGCCGGGGCTTCAAGTTCTCCACGTATGCGACCTGGTGGATCCGCCAGTCCGTGCAGCGCGCCGTGGCGAACCACGCCCGCACGATCCGCGTGCCGGTGCACGTCGTCGAGCGCCAGCAGAAGCTGTCGCGGGCGGCCCGCCGGCTCGAGGTCGAGCTCGGTCGCGAGGCGACGAAGCAGGAGCTCGCCGAGGCGACGGGCCTGCCGATCCAGCATGTCGACGAGGCGCTCGGGGCCGCTCATGCGTCCGTGTCGCTGAACCAGACCGTCGGTGCCGACGACGAGGGCGAGCTGGGCGACCTGTTCGCCGATCGCGAGGCTGCCGATCCGTTCGAGGAGGCCGAGGAGTCGCTGCGTCGCCAGGGTGTGCGGCGTGCGCTCGACGCCCTTCCGGAGCGGGAGCGGCGGATCCTCGAGCTGCGGTTCGGCTTCGAGGGTGAGCCGTGGACGCTCGAGGCGATCGGCCACGAGCTCGATCTGACCCGGGAGCGCGTGCGTCAGCTCGAGGGACAGGCGCTCTCGCGTCTCGCGGCGCTCCGCGAGCTCGCGTCGCTCGCCGCCTAGAACACCATCTCGATGCATGTCGTCCGAGCGGGCTTCGGCCCGTTCGGACGGCTGCTCGCGCATCGGCAGGCCCGCTGTGGGCCGATTTACTCCCCCACGGTGAGTGATTGTGGCCAGAATCGGCCTGTTCAGGCTAAAGCCGGGCCGGGGAGCGCCGATACGAAGTGCTATGGACGCAGCAGAGCGCAAGGAAATCCTCAGCCGGTACCGCGATCACAGCCGTCGTTTCGAAGCAGCGGCCGCCCGGCGCAGCACGAGCCGCTCGGGAGCTGTGATCCCGTTCAATCCTCCGGTCCTCCGCGAGCTTGCGCAGGAGCCGACGGCGCGTGAGATCGAGGTGCTGCAGCTCGTTGCAGACGGCCTCGTGAACCGCGAGATCGGTCAGCGCCTGTTTCTCTCAGAGGAGACCGTCAAGTCTCACGTGCGGCATCTGCTCGCGAAGCTCCAAGCGCGAAGCAGAGCCCACGCCGTAGCGGTTGGCTATCGGCGTGGGCTCATCGCGTAGCGCACGTATTCATTACGGTCACCCGTCGGATCCTGGCAGTTCGTCGACTTCGGCGAGACCCCCCGAAAGAGGGATGCCGACCTAAGACGTGGAACTCAGGATCTGACGGCTACCAGTCCTTGACGCCGCTCATGAGGGCATGAGCTGCGACACGGCGAAAGAACTTGCGCATCTGTTGCTCCTAGCATTGGGGACTAACGGCACGACGGATCGTATACCCCATTCGAGGGATAATGCAAGTGATTAGCTGACAATACAACGACAAACTCAGCTCTACGTCCTGGGACTCAGCATCTCGGCCGTCGCGCTCTGCGTCGGTCTGCTCCTCGCCGGCTACACGCTCGGGGGCGACCCGTGGACGATCCTCGCGCTGATCGTCGTCAATGCGGTGGCCGAACGAAGCGGGGTCTGGATCACGCGAACGACGCAGATGTCGATCGCGCTCCTGCCCACGTTGTTTGCTGCCGTTCTCTTCGGGCCGCTGGCGGCCGGCATCGTCAACGCGTCATCAATGTTGGGCGATCCCGAACTGTTCTCGCGGTCTGACCCTGACCGTGCGCCGCGGCTGAAGCTTGCAAGCTACGCGAGTTCCCGGTTCATCACGGGAGCAGCCGCAGGGTTCATCGCCCAGGGGCTTCTCGGGTTCACATCATCTGCCTTCGGTGGGCTGATGGTTGCAACTCTCGGCGCTGCGTTTGTCGCGGAGGGACTTGACATGTTGTTCGCGGCCTTCACAGCCCGGATCCGAGGTCGCAGCATCCGGGGGCTGTTGCGAACGCTCACGCCGCTTCTGCTCACCTCTGTCCCGCTCTACGCTCCCACCGTCGCCGTTCTGGCCTTGGCGTATACGCAGGTCTCACCGTGGACGGCGCCGCTCTTCTTCATTCCAGCGCTAGCTGCGCAAAGACTCTTCGGCATGTACCAGCATCAGCGACAGCTCGCCGAGGATCTGAAGCGAGCGAACATGTCGTTCGCAGAGGCGCTTGTCGCGACGCTCGAGAAGAGCGACCAATACACAGCGGGACACTCAAAGGCCGTCGCCATCTACTCCCGCGACATCGCTGAGCGGATGGGCCTCTCTCCGGACGCGCAGGAGCGGACGTACCTCTGTGGTCTGGTTCACGACATTGGCAAGATCGGTCTGCCAGCGAGTCTGTTGCTGAAGGACGGGCCTCTGACCCTCGAGGAACGCAGGCTGATGCAGGAGCATCCCGCGATCGGGGAAGCAATCTTGAAGAAGGTCGACCTCTACGCCGACGTGGCCGTCGTCGTCCGCCACCACCACGAACGGATCGATGGAGAGGGCTACCCGGACAAGCTTCCGGGCGACGACATTCCGCTGCTCTCGCAAGATCATCGCGGTCGCGGACGCATACAACGCGATGACTTCAAACCGCGCATATCGAGATGCAATGCCGAGTCGAGTTGCCCGACTCCGGCTCGCCCAGGCCGTTGAGAGCCAGTTTGATACGACGGCGGTGGCCGCGTTCGAGGCGATCCTCGCTGGAGCGAGTGAGGACTACAGGACGG
This sequence comes from uncultured Thermoleophilia bacterium, assembly GCA_963751875.1. GTDB lineage: Bacteria > Actinomycetota > Thermoleophilia > Gaiellales > Gaiellaceae > Gaiella. The sequence goes on along the minus strand of CAVVWG010000014.1, from coordinate 146,281 downwards.
CAAGACGAGCCGACTTCGAGCCCAACTACGCTGAGGATGTCGAGGCGGCGTTCGAGCACGGAACTCGTCGCCGCTCCCGATGCGGCAGTACCAGCGAAGCGCATCCTCGGCGCCGCCTGACTGGACTCGACCCACGGCCGATCTTGCAGTGAGGTCAGATCGCCTGCCGTCGTCGGTCGCGTGCAGCGCTGAGCGCCAACGCCGTTCTCGACCGGACCCCAAGCTTGTCGAACACGTGCTGGACGTGAACTTTCACCGTTCCTTCAGTGATGAAGAGTCGCGTGCCGATCTCGCCGTTCGAGAGTCCCTCGCAGATCAACTCGTAGACTTCGCGTTCGCGTGGCGAGAGAAGGGTGACTGGATGATCGATCGCCGTCGTCTCAATCCCAGCCTCCTCGACCAAGCCCTGATCTCCTGCCCGAGCGAGTATGTAGGTCGTCCGCTCTCTCGTAACGGTCGAGTTGAGCAGCGCATCCAGAAGATCGGCGTTGCCGCGATACGCCGCGACCAGTAGGTCGACTCCGCACGCATCGAACGCCGTATCAACCAGTCGTTCAACATTGCTTCTCCAATCAGTAGTCCGCGCTCGCATTGCACAGATCGCCTCGATCGCGGCAACAAGTACACGCGCTTCGACTGACGTGGTGGCGGAGGCGGCGCTGCTCGCGAGCGCCTTCGCCTCAGCAAGCCGTCCTAGAGTCACGAGAGCCAGTCCGCGCGACGCGAGGACCTCGCCTCGCATGGATCGCAAGGAGCTGGAAAGATCGGGAGGCTCTATCGCGCACGCCTCAGCGGCTCGTCCCTCCTGCACGAGTACTCGCATTCGACCGGCAAAGGCGTTTTGTAGCCCGAAGTCGTCGCTGCATCGCCGAGATTCGCGAACCGCGTTGTCCAACTCGCGATGAGCGTCTGCAGTAGCGACCGAGTCCGGCAAGGGCGATGGCGAGAACGTAATGAGCGTAGGGGAGAGCTGGATCGACGCGGAAGTCTGCAGCGTCCGCCAACACAAGCAACGCTTGCTCATGAGCGTCGTTGTAGAAGCGAACTCAAGTCCAAGGCGTATGCGTAGTTGCATCGAAAGGAGCACCTGGCGAACGGGTCGTGAACCTGATCTACGAGCTCGACCACGCGCCGGGCGTCTGCGAGGTTTCCTACAGAGCCCAACCGCGTCCCCGCCCCAATCTTCTTGTCGGCCATCCTGACGATCTCGTAGCGATCTGACTGATCGGCCGTTGACTCAAGAAGATCGAGGATGTCTCGGACTTCGTCCAGTTCGAGAGCTGAGGCGGCCATCAGTTGCCCCCAGAGCGCATCGCGCTTGTCCCTCGCCGACTGCGCAAATTGCTCCGCGAGGCGATAGAAGTCGAGAGCAGATTCTTCGCGCGAGCCCGTATGCGCAGCGCGTCCCGCGATCATCGCGGCGCGCCATGCTTCAGGACGGTTCTGGCCGGCAAGCGTGAGCGCTGTTTGGGCGAACGTCTGCGCACTCAGGTGCTTTCCCTCGCGGAGCGCGAGCTCGGCCTTCGCTACCTCAATGGTTGACGAGGAAAGGTGTTTCGCCTCCGATCGGCCAATCCACGTCTCAACCGTTGCCAGCCTGGCGGCGTTCAGGAGTTGGTCCAGCGCGTCCGCGAAGAGTGTCTCGAAGTCGCCATCAGCCCCGTACCGGTCTACGAGATCAAAAGCTGCATCCCACTCCAGCCGCCGACGATACGCAGCCAGGCATCTCGCAACGATTGTTGCGATATCGCCTGTCGTCTCCCTTCGCGCTTGCTCCTCGAGGAACGCGGCGGCCAGCGGGTGAAACTCAAGCCTCCCTTCACGCTCCTCGAGCACGCCAAGGGTCAGTGCCTCCGCGCAGACCCGCTCGGCTCGCTCGGTGCCGAGGAGTTCGGCGGCGAGCTCTCGGTCAAGGCTTGGAGCGGTTGCAAGCAGACCCAGCCCGATCCGGCTCTCCGGCTCGAGCGCGCGGTAGACCTCGTCGGCGAAGAACTCGTACAGCTGCTCGGGAAGCTCGAGGCCGTCGGCCGGTAGCGGTGCCTCGGTCGTCGTCAAGCTGGCGAGCCCGATCACGGCCGGCCAGCCGCCGGCGAGGGCGAGGAGACCGGAGCTGATCCCATCGTGGACTCCGGCGAGCATCTCCTCGACCTCGTCCTCGCTCATCGCCAGCAGGCTCTGCCCGATCTCGAGCACGTCGCCGTAGAGAACCGCTCGGGTCGAGACCCACGTCGGCCGATCACGAGTCGCGATCAGCACCTGCACCGGCGACTGCTGCACGATGCCCTCGACGAACGCCTCTGCGGTCGCAGACTCCTTGAGGAGGTGGTAGTCGTCGATGATGATCCAGGCGTCGTCGGGCCAGCCCGCCATATCCTGGGACAGCAGGTCGACGAGCACGTCGAGCTCGTCGGCGGGATCCGCCGTCGCGTTGAGGCGCTCGGAGAGTCGATGGTCGCTCCCTGGCAGGATCTCGGCCGCTGCTGCAGCGACCTGCCGCGCCAGCACCGCGACATCCGCCGACGACCGCTTCGCGCGCACCCAGGCCACCTGCCTGGTTTGGGCGGCCCATTGCTCGGCCAGCGTCGTCTTCCCGTAGCCCGCACCCGCGACCAGCATGCGCACCTGCGCGCGTGATCGGTCGAGCGCCCGGATCAGCCTCGGCCGCTCGAGGATGCGTCGCCGCCGCAGTCGCGGCTTCGGGAAGCCCGCCATCTCGTTGACGGGTGAGATTACAGCAGTGTCGTTCATTCGAGAAAGTGGGCGCCCGCCGGAGCCGGGGAGAAGCAGCGGGCGCCCTCTGCCGTCAGACCCCCGGTGGCCGATGCAGCGCACCGAGGCTTGCCGAAAGCGGGTCCTCGCCGGTCAGAACCCTGAACGCGACCGGGATCTGCCGGCGCCTGCTCACACCCAGCTTCGAGCGCAATGTGTCCGAATGCGCCTTCGCCGTGCGGGGCGAGATGCCGAGCCGCTCTCCGACCTCGTCGTTCGAGCATCCCGCCGCGATCAGCGCGACTACTTCGCGCTGCCTGGGCGTGAGGCCCGTTCCCCTCTGGAACGTCATCGTGATCATGGCGTCCGAGGCTAGTCTCCCTCGTCCGCGGTAACCATTCCTCCGTGGGTGTAACCGCGGGTGTAACTTCGCCGGCTCTCGTGAGCTGCCACTTTGCGATGATGCGTGGGTGATCACGGAGCAGGCCGTCCTCGACGTCAAACCGGGTCGAGAGGCGGAGTTCGAGGCGGCGTTCGCCACCGCCAAGCCGATCATCGCCTCGAGTCCCGGGTTCACTTCCCTCGAGCTGCTGCGCTGCATCGAGACCCCGAGCCGCTATCTCCTGCTCGTCGAGTGGGAGACGCTCGAGGATCACACGGAGGGGTTCCGGAAGTCGCCCGGCTACGAGGAGTGGAAGCGCCTCCTGCATCACTTCTACGACCCGTTCCCGACGGTCGAGCACTACAGGGTGGTCACGACCGCCTAGCTGCGTCCGATCTCGACGAGCTGCGCGACGACCTCGGAGAGTGGCTGAGTGGCGTCGATCTCGTGTGTGCACGTGGTACGGAGCAACGGCTCGACCTCGGCGAGGTGCTCGAGGATGAGCTCGCGTTCCTCAGGCGCCTTGCCGTAGTCGTTCGTCGTCCGCGTCTCGATTCGCCGCATGAGCACCTCGGCCGGCGCGCTCAGGAGTACCACTGCGTCGAAGCGTGCATAGAACCGTCCCTGGTTCGAGACAGTGCCCGACACGTAGAGCGTATTGCCGTCGTCCCCGGCCAGGAGGTCGGCCATGAGATCCTCGTGCCACACGTACCCGCCATCCGCCTCCGACCACTCGTTCCATGGTGGGTGGTCGGTGTCGACGACCCGAAAGCCGCGTCTCTCGAGCTCGGCGAGAGCCGTCGACTTGCCCGTGCCCGACATCCCTGTGACGAGAATTCTTCGCATGGCGTCAGCCGAGCAGCTGATCGAGCCCGCGCGTGAGCCCGATCCGTCCTGCCACAGCTCGGACGGCGAGGAGCGTGCCGGCGACGTACGGGCGCCGCGCTCTCTCCCGCGTCGTGCCGAATCGACAGACGCTCGCCCTCGGCGGCGAACACGGTCTCGGTCGAGACCGTGAAGCTCGGCAGTCTCACCGAGTGGACCTGCGTGCCGGCGATGGTTGCGCCCCGTGCCTCGCGCGCGCCGTGTACCTCGTCGAGCGGGACCCCAATCGCCGGGCGGCGCACGGCGTCGAGCCGCTCGGCGACCTCGCGTGAGGTGCCGCTCGGGGCATCCTGCTTGCTCGCGCTCGCGTAGTCGATGACCTCCCACATCTCGAGGTGGCGTGCCGCCTCGACGGAGAACCGGAGGAGAAGCGCCGCCGTCAGCGAGAAGTTCCCTGCCGCAACCACACCGACGTCGTTCGCCCGCGCCTCAGCGTCGATCTCGTCGTAGTCGGCCGCCGACATCCCGCTCGAGCCGACCACGACCGCCACTCCGCGCTCGATCGCCGCGACGACGTTCTGCTTGACGACGGCCGCGTGCGTGTAGTCGACGAGGACGTCAGCCCTGATCGCGTCGAGCGCCTCCGCCACCGACGAGAACGAGTCCGGGTCGGAGCGCGAGACGCCGGCGACGAGCTCGAGATCGTCAGCCGCCTTGACCGCCTCGGCAACGGCGCGCCCGGTCCAGCCGGTGACACCGGCGACACACACCCGGATCACGTGGAGCGCCTCGCCATGCGAGGCAGCCTATGCAACCGTGGTGCGCAGCCGCGCCCGCAGGATCGGTGCGGAGCTGCTCGAGCAGCGCGTCCGCGCACGCCAGCCAGAGATCGCGCCGGCGGTCGTCGCCCGGGTCGGACTCGACTGCCATGCCGTCGAATGGGTGTGGCGGCCAGGAGCCGTCGCCTCGCATGCGGCTGCGGTATCAGTGGCAATCCGATCGGCGACCTCCTTCACCCGGGCCGCATCCCACGGAGTCGTCGTCCGGGCTTCGTGCATCGTGGCATCGAAGCGGCGCATCACCGGGAGCGTACGCCGACGGGCTGGCGCCGCTCATTGGCTCAGCGCCTCCCGCAACTCGGGTGTCCGCTCGAGAAGCTTCTGCATCCGCTCGAGATCCTTCGCCCGCAGCGTCACCGGCCCCCGCCGGACGCTTCCCCCCGTCGTGTACGCGAAGCGGACGAGCCGCTCACCGTCCGCCGTCTCGAGCAACTCGACGACGGTCGCGAACCGTCGCTCCCCGGCCCGCTGGGCAACGCTGACCTGCTCGACCGCTGCCGCCTTTCCCCATGGGGTGGTGATCGTTGTCTTCATAGGAGGCAACGTAGCGGCGAAGGTGTGCCGGGAGTGTCACGTCTCCGTGCCGAATGTGAACCAATCGCGACGGAGCGTCACGCGGCGAGGCGAGACGGCTAGAGGACGCCGTATTTCTCCCACACCTCGCGGATGCCGAGCCCCGCGAGCAGGTCGACCCGTGCGTTCCCCTCGAGCCGGTGCTTCGTCGCAACCGCCTCGGCGACCTCGGCCACGAGTGCGCGTGGGATTGCAACGATGCCGTCGACGTCACCGACGACGAGGTCACCGGGAGCCACTTCCACGCCGCCGACCACGGCCTCCACGTCGATGTCCGTCACAACCGCGCGCCCGAACGTGTCGAGGGGCGACAGTCCGCGGGCGAACGTGGGGAAGCCGAGCGCCGTGATCTGAGCTGCGTCACGCACGAGCCCGTCGACGACGACGCCGGCGGCTCCGCGGCCGATCGCGGCACACGAGAAGAGCTCGCCCCACGAGGCGGCCCGGACACCCGACTCGACCGCGAACATCGGCACGTCACCGGGGCGCAGGCCGTCGAGCGCCGTCAGCTCGCCGTCGTACGGCAGCTCGGGCTCAGAGGAGTCGGCGACGATCACGACCGGCACAGCGACGCCGACGAACCGGGCCTCCGGCCAGAGCGGGCGGATCGCCGGGTCGAGGACCCGATCGCGTCTTCCCATCCGGTCGAGCACATCGGAGACGACGGCGGACGCGACGCCGGCGAGTGCCGCCGTCACCTCCGGCAGTACGCGGTCGTCGCGACTCATCCGACCGCATCCGCCACGTAACACCCCGCGAGGTGGTCGTCGACGAAGCCCGCCGACTGCATGAAGGCGTAGACCGTCGTCGGCCCGACGAACCGGAAGCCACGCCGCTTCAGCTCCTTCGAGAGCGCGATCGACTCGGGCGTCGTCGCAGGTAGCTCGCCGCGGCCCGACGGTCGCACCGAGCGGCGGGGCGGCGCGAACGACCACACGAACTCGGACAACCCGTCGGGCAGGTCGAGCGCCGCCACCGCGTTCCCGATCGTCGCCTCGATCTTGCCACGATGGCGGATGATCCCTGCATCGCCGAGGAGCCGCTCCACGTCTCGCTCGTCGAAGTCGGCGACGCGCTCGATCGAGAACCCGGCGAACGCGAGCCGGAAGCTCTCCCGCTTGCGCAGGATCGTCAGCCACGAGAGGCCGGCCTGGAAGCCCTCGAGCGAGAGCAACTCGAACAGCGCGTCGTCGCCGCGCTTCTCGCGTCCCCACTCGTCGTCGTGATACGAGCGGTAGAGCGGATCGTCGCCGCACCACCAGCAGCGGGCGGTCCCGTCGGGGTCGAGAATGAGATCGGCCACAGTGCGATTCTGCCCGGTCGCGGGAGCGCGGGCGGAGACGAGCAACCGCTTCCGGCTTGCACGCGAGCGTCGAGGGGACGATGATCGCGAGGCCGCGATGGCCCGCGCATGAGCACTCAACCCCAGTCCGAACCCGCCAGCGTCCCGCCGGCGCCCGTCTCGAACGGCGCCGGGCGCGAGCCCGTGATCCGGGCGAGTGGTGTCTGGAAGATCTTCGGCTCGAAGGCTGACCAGGTGATCGGGACACCGGATGCAGCGTTGCCGCGCGCGGAGCTGCGAGCCAAGACAGGCTGCGTCGCAGCCGTCCGCGATGTCTCGCTCGAAGTCTGGCCCGGCGAGGTGTTCGTCGTGATGGGCCTCTCCGGCTCGGGCAAGTCGACGCTCGTGCGCACGCTGATTCGCCTGATCGAGCCGACGGCGGGATCGATCACGATCGCGGGGCAGGACGTGATGGGAGCGAGCAACCAGGAGCTGCGGCAGCTGCGCCGGAACTCCGTCTCGATGGTGTTCCAGCACTTCGGGTTGCTGGCCCACCGCCGAGTGATCGACAACGTCGCCTTCGGTCTCGAGATCCAGGGCGTGCCGAAGGCGGAGCGCCTCGCGAAGTCACGCGAGATCCTCAGCGTCGTCGGGCTCGAGGACGTCGAGAACTCCTTCCCCGACCAGCTGTCCGGCGGCATGCAGCAGCGCGTCGGCGTCGCGCGTGCCTTCGTCGGCAACCCGCTCGTGATGCTCTACGACGAGCCGTTCAGCGCCCTCGACCCGCTCATCCGCCGCGACATGCAGGACGAGGTGATGCGTCTTCAGAAGGAGACCGGCAAGACGATGGTCTTCATCACCCACGACCTCCCCGAGGCGCTGCGGCTCGGCGACCGGATCGCAATCATGCGTGATGGCCAGATCGTCCAGCTCGGCACGGGCGAGGAGCTCGTCGGCTCGCCTGCCGATGACTACGTCGCGAACTTCGTCCGCGACATCCCGCGCAGCCACGTGCTCACGCTGCGCTGGATCATGCGCGACGCTCGGCCGGGCGAAGAGGGTGGGCCCGCCGTCGACGTGCGAGCGACGATCAAGGACGCCATTCCGGTGATCGCAGGCAGCGAGTTGCCCGTGTCGGCGGTGCAGGACGGCAAGGTCGTCGGTGTCGTCGACCGCGTTGCGGCTCTGAAGGCGATTGCCGGCGAGGGCACGTAGCGATGTCGGCGCTGACCGATATCGACGTCACTGCCACTCCACTGCTCATCGAGCATCGGCCGTGGTGGCGCAGCCGCGTGACGCTGTCCGGAGCGATCGTCGGCGTGATGATCGTCTTCTATCTCGCGCTGAAGTCCGAGTACCCATGGCCGGCCGGCCTCACCTGGAACGTGCTGCCGACGCACCTCAACGACTTCCAGACGTGGCTCGTCGACCAGCGCAACGCGGAGAACACGAGCGTCGTGATTCGAGCGTTCAACGGCTTCGCAACCTTCCTCGACAACCTCGTGACCTGGTTCACCAATGCGCTTGGCTGGATGACGTGGGCGGGCGTCACGGTCGCCGGTGTTCTCGTCTCGCTCAGGTTCGGCGGTGCGCGGGCGGCGATCTGGGCTCTGGCGGCGTTCGTCGCGTTCGCCGCGAGCGGGCTCTGGCTCGAGAGCATGCAGACGCTCGCGCTGATGCTCGCCGCCGTCGGGCTCTCGCTCGCGATCGGCATGCCGCTCGGCGTCTTCGCGGGCCTCTCCGACCGCTTCCAGCGCATCATCACCCCCGTGCTCGATGCGATGCAGATCGTGCCGGCGTTCGCCTACCTGATGCCGATCGTGATCCTGTTCTCCGTGGGGCCTGGAGCGGCGGTGATCACGACGATGATCTACGCGATCCCGCCGGCGATTCGGATCACGGCGCTCGGCATCCGCGCCGTGCCTGCCAACACGGTCGAGGCTGCCGAGGCCATGGGATCGACGCCTCGCCAGGTGCTCGCGAAGGTTCGACTTCCGCTCGCGCGCCGCATGTTGCTGCTCTCGGTGAACCAGACGATCCTCTTCGCGCTCTCGATGGTCGTGATCGCCGGGCTGATCGGCGGCAAGGGCCTCGGAGACGTCGTCACGAGTGGCCTCAACTCCTATCCGGCACTCGCGCTGCTCGCCGGGATCGTGATCGTGGTGATGGCGATGGCGCTCGATCGCGTCACCGAAGCCGTGGCCGAGCGCACGAATCCCGCCAAGCGCCATCTCACCGACGAGCTTCGGCGACGTCTGCGCATCGCCTCCGCCGTCACGGCGGTCGCGATCATCGCGACGGTCGCCGTTGCGCGTGCGCTCGGCGTCGGTGCGGTGTACTCGCGCACCACGGCGCGGGACTGGCTGCTCGCGCGGCTCCAGTCGATGCTCGACTACGTCCAGAACCCGGACACGCTCCTGTTCCGGGTCACGAGCTGGATCGGCGACCACATCGTCCAGTACGGGCTCGTCCCGTTCCGGAACTTCCTCGTCGAGACGCCCTGGCCGGTGACGCTGATCGGGATCACGCTGATCTCGCTCGTTGTCAGCGGACGCCGGTCTGCGATCACGACCTTCCTGATGCTCGCCCTGATCGGCGTCATCGGCGAGTGGAGCTCCGCAATGGACACCGCCTCGCAGGTGCTCGTCGCCACCGTGCTCACGGTCGTGATCGGGGTCGGCCTCGGCGTCTGGGCCGCCGAGAGCCGGACGTTCTCCCGGATCCTGCGCCCGGTCAACGACGTCCTGCAGACCCTGCCACAGCTCGTCTATCTGATACCGCTCATCTACCTGATGCCGGTCTCGGTCGTCCCCGGCGTCATCGCCGGCGTCCTCTACGCCTTCCCGGTCGTCGCCCGGCTCGTCGAGAGCGGCGTCCGCAACGTGGAGGCGAACACGGTCGAGGCTGCCGCGGCGTTCGGGGCGACGCGCAGGCAGATCCTGCTGAAGGTGAAGATCCCCCTTGCCCAGGACGCGATCATGCTCGGCGTCAACCAGGGGATCATCATGGTGCTGGCCGTGGTCGTGATCGGCGGCCTCGTCGGCTCGCCCGGGCTCGGCTACGAGGTAGCGCAAGGGCTCGCGCGGTCCGACTTCGGGCTCGGTGTGCTTGCATCGCTCGCCATACTTGCGCTGGGTATCGCGCTCGACCGGATCACGCGGGGAGCCCGGCGGAGCCAACAAGGAGGAGCCGATTGACGTCGGTGGATGAGAAGCAGCGGACATCGTCCGCTTTCCCGAACCAACCACGAGGCAAGGAGGGTCGGATGTCCCGAAGGAGATGGTCGAGGCGCTGGGTGGTCGCCGCCATGGCGATCACTGCGGTGAGCGCGCTCGCCGTGTCGGCAAGCGCTCTCGCCGGCAGCAGCTCCAAGAGCGCGGCAAGCGCCGGTTGCGGCACCGTGACGATGGACGAGAACGCGTGGGCGGGCGCGACGGCGAACGTGTACGTCCTCAAGTACGTGCTCGAGAAGAATCTCGGCTGCAAGGTCAACATCGAGAAGCTGCCGGAGAGCACGCCGCTCTTCCAGGCGATGTCCGACGGCAAGGTCGACGTCGTCCCCGAGGACTGGAACAACATCGACCTCAAGGTGAACCAGAAGTACCTCTCGAGCCACACGATTCTGCGGCTCGGCTCGAACGGTGTGATCGGGCGGATCGGATGGTTCATCCCGACGTACCTGATGAAGCAGCATCCCGAGTTCAAGACCTGGCAGGGCCTGAAGGGCAAGGAGAGCATCTTCAAGAGCCCGGAGTCCGGGTCGCAGGGCATGTTCCTCGGCGGGGACCCGTCCTACGTCCAGAAGGACGCGCAGCTGATCAAGCAGCTCGGTCTCAACTTCAAGTTCGTCTCGGTCGGTGCCGAGCCCGCCCAGGTGGCGCGCTGGACGCAGGCGTACAAGCAGAAGAAGCCGATCCTGTTCTACTGGTATACGCCGCAGTACCTCAACAAGGCGTACCAGCTGTCGGAGGTCAAGCTGCCTCCACGCGGCAAGAACTGCGTCGACTCGTACAACCCGAAGCTCGGCAGCAACTGGAGCATCTATCGGTGCGGCTACGCGCAGACGATCATCGACAAGTTGATCACGTCGAAGTTCGCGAAGAGCGGCTCGACCGCGGTGCCCGTGATCAAGCGCTGGAAGTGGACCGCCGACGACCAGAACTTCGTCGCCAACCTGATCGCCGGCCAGCACATGGACCCGGCCAAGGCAGCGGAGAAGTGGGTCAAGGCGAACCCCGGCAAGGTCAAGCTCTGGCTGGGCAAGTAGCCGGATCTAGAGCGTTGCCCGCGAGGTGGAGGTGTGACGCGCGCTAGCCGTCGCACCCACCTCGTTCGTCGTTCGGCTAGGGCCGCGCTTCGCGCGGATCCTGAAGCCGGGAACCTGTCCGGTGTCGCCCGTGACCGCCGGTCGCCGGCGTGAGCCGGGCGTCCGAGGTTCGTCGCTCGCAGCGAGTCGTGATATACACCGCGTATATCAGCTCTGGCCTCCGCATCGCGCACCGTCCTTCCACCCGCGACCGACGCGCCGCTGTCGCTCGGTGAGCGGGCGTACTACGGCATCCGGGAGCTGATCGTCACCCTCGAGCTCGCGCCGGGTGCCCCGGTCAGCGAGCGCGAGCTGATGGAGCGGCTCGGCCTCGGGCGCACGCCGGTGCGCGAGGCGCTGCGCACGCTCGCGCAGGAGAAGCTCGTCGAGGTCTATCCGCGGCGCGGCATCGTCGTCTCGCCCGGTCGACGTCGGCGACCTCGCGCTCCTGTCGGAGGCGCGAATCACGCTCGAGAGCTTCGCAGCGCGCCTCGCGGCCGAGCGCGCGAACGCCGACGACCGCGAGGTCGCCCTCGCGCTCCTCGCCGAGCTGGCCCGCCTCGCCGACACGCGCGACGAGCGGGCGCTGATCGAGCTCGACCAGCGCATCCATCGCCACGTCTACCGCTGCGCGCACAACCCGTTCGTCGAGTCGACGCTCAACGAGTACTACACGCTGACGCTGCGGATCTGGTTCCTCGCGCTCGATCGTGTCGCCCGGCTCGACGACGCCGTCACCGAGCATGCCGACCTGCTGCAGGCGATCTGCGACGGCGACGCGCCTCGCGCCGAGGCGGTCATGCGCCACCACATCGAAGCCTTCGAGCGCGCGATCCGCAGCGGTTCTCTGAGCTATGACCGATGATGACCGACCACCAACAGGAGCAATGACCCCATGAGCGATTTCCCCGCGAACGCCCGCGCCGTCGTGATCGGCTGCGGCATCGTCGGCAACAGCCTCGCCTATCACCTCACCCGGCTCGGCTGGACCGACGTCGTCCAGATCGACAAGGGCCCGCTGCCGAACCCCGGCGGCTCGACGGGCACGCGTCGAACTTCATCTTCCCGGTCGACCACTCGAAGGAGATGACGCAGCTCACGCTCGAGTCGCAGCGGCAGTACATCGAGATGGGCGTCAACACCGAGTGCGGCGGCATCGAGGTCGCCCGCACCGAGGAGCGGATGGAGGAGCTGCGGCGGCGGATGGCATCGGCGAAGTCGTGGGGCGTCGACTCGGCCCGCCTCGTCACACCGGCCGAGATCAAGGAGCTCGTGCCGTACATCGACGAGTCGATCCTGCTCGGCGGCTTCTTCTGCCCGACGGTCTCCGTCGTCGACTCCCTGCGTGCCGGCACGATCATGCGCGAGCGGGGCATCGACTCCGGCGGCCTGCAGGTGTTCGCGAACACGGACGTCAGCGGGATGGACGTCGAGCACGGCCGCATCCGCCGCGTGCACACCTCGCGCGGGGTGATCGAGGCCGAGGTGGTCGTGATCGCGTGCGGGGTGTGGAGCCCGCTGCTCGCGAAGATGGCAGGCGCTCACATCCCGCTGACCCCGGCCGTGCACCAGATGATCGACGTCGGCCCGGTGCCGCGGTTCGAGAGATCCTCGAGCGCGATCGAGTTCCCGATCGTGCGCGACATGGACGTGTTCATGTACGAGCGCCAGGACGGCGTCGGCCTCGAGATCGGCTCCTACGCCCACCGCTCGATCCTCCACGACCCGGAGGAGATCCCGTCGATCGAGGAGGCGGCGCTCTCGCCGACGGAGTTCCCGTTCACGCAGGCGGACTTCGCCGATCAGATGGAGCACGCGCTCGAGCTGATGCCGGAGATCGTCGGCGACGAGTCGGTCGGCGTGAAGTACGCGATCAACGGGCTCATCTCCCTGACGCCCGACGGGATGCCGATCCTCGGCGAGCTGCCCGAGGTGAAGGGCCTCTGGTCGACGGCGGCGGTGTGGGTGAAGGAAGGCCCGGGCGTCGGCAAGTCGGTGGCGGAGTGGATGGTGAACGGCGAGTCGCACATCGACCTCCACACCTCCGACGCGAGCCGCTTCCACGACCACCAGAAGACCCGTGCGCACGTGAAGGCGCGGACGTTCGAGGCGTTCCCGAAGACCTACGGCATCGTCCATCCGGCGGAGCAGTGGGCGAGCGAGCGCGGCATCCGGCGCTCGCCGATGTACGCGCAGGAGCAGGCGCTCGGTGCCGCGTTCTACGAGGCGGTGGGCTGGGAGCGGCCGCAGTGGTACGAGGCCAACGCGCCGCTCGTCGAGCGCTACGGCGTCGAGCCGCGCGGGGCCGAGTGGGATGCCCGCTGGTGGTCGCCGATCATCAACGCCGAGCATCTCGCGATGCGCGAGCACGCCGGCATCTTCGATCTCTCTGCGTTCGCGATCTTCGACGTGTGCGGGGCCGGCGCGCTCGATGCGCTGCAGCACGCGGTGATGGCGCAGATGGACGTGCCGGTCGGCCGGGTCGTCTACACGCCGGTGCTGAGCCCCGGCGGCGGCTTCAAGTCGGACCTCACGATCATGCGGCTCGGCGACCAGGAGTTCCGCGTCGTCACCGGTGGCGCCCACGGCATGGCCGACCGCAAGCTGTTCGTCGACGCGCTGCCCGACGACGGCTCGGCGTCGCTCGTCGACGTGACGACGGCGTGGACGACGATCGGGCTCTGGGGGCCACGGGCGCGCGACATCCTCGCGAGCGTCACCTCCGACGACGTCTCGCACGAGGGCTTCCCGTTCGGCCGCTGCCGCACGATCGAGATCGGCTCGCAGCTCGTGCTCGCGTCGCGGATCTCCTACGTCGGCGACCTCGGCTGGGAGCTCTACGTGCCGATCGAGCAGGGAGCGCGGCTCTGGGACGTGCTCTGGGAGGCGGGCGCGCCGCACTCGCTCACCGCCTGCGGGATCGGCGTCTACGGGACGACCGGGCGGCTCGAGAAGGGCTACCGCGCCTACGGCGCCGAGCTCGAGACGGAGTACAACGTCGTCGAGGCCGGGCATGGAGCGGCCGAACGTGAAGGAGCAGGACTTCGTCGGCAAGGAGGCGCACCTGCGTCATCGCGAGGAGGAGCCGGCAGCGATCCTCTGCACGCTGACGATCGACGACCACACCTCGGCAGCCGGCGTGAAGCGCTACCCGCTCGGTCGCGAGCCGATCACGTTGCGCGACGGCACGCCGCTCACCGACGCGAAGGGCCGCCGCTCGTACGTGACGAGCGCCGGCGCCGGCCCGTCGCTCGGCAAGTACCTCCTGATGGCGTACCTGCCGCCCGAGCAGGCGTTCGAGGGCTCGGACGCGCTGGCGGTCGAGTACATGAACGAGCGCTTCCCGGTCACGGTTGCCGTCGTCGGCGCGACCGCACCCTTCGATCCCGAGAATGCGAGGATCCGCTCGTGAAGGTCCTCGTCTGCGTCAAGCGCGTGCCGATGACCGGCGGCCGGATCGTGCTCACCGAGGACGGGCTCGCGATCGAGACGAAGCACCTCGGGTTCGCCGTCAGCCCGCACGAGGAGTGCGGGGTGGAGGAGGCGGTGAGGCTCGTCGAGCAGAACGGCGGCGAGTCGGTCGTGCTCACGCTCGGCCCGGCCGACGCGGAGGAGCAGCTGCGCGATGCGATGGCGATCGGCATCGACCGCGGCATCCATCTCGTCACCGGCGGCGAGGAGTGGGATCCCGAGGCGACCGCGGGTGCGATCGTCGATGCGATCCGTGCCGACGAGGCCGCGTCTGGGCCGTTCGACCTCATCTTCTTCGGAAACGAGTCGGCCGACTCCGGTGGCTTCCAGGTCGGCCTTCGTGCTGCCTACGCGCTCGGACGCCCCTGCGCGACCGGGCTCAAGAGCGTGGTCGTCGAGGGCGGGATCGTGCGGTGCGAGCAGGAGATCGGCGGCGGTCGTGACGTCTACGAGCTGCCGCTTCCCGCCGTGCTCACCGTGCTCGAGGGGCTCAACCTGCCGCGCTACCCGTCCGTGCCGGGCCGGATGCGCGCGGGACGCAAGCCGCTCGAGGCGACGACGCCGGCGCGGCCAGAGTCGCGGCTCGCGCTGTCTCGGCTCGTGGTGCCGGCGGGCGAGGCGAGGCAGGCCGAGGTGCTCGGCCGCGGGCCGGAGGCGGCTGCGGCGGTCGTCGACCTGCTCGAGCAGATCGGGGTGGCGTCGTGAATCTCGTTCTCGTCGAGCATGTCGACGGCGTCGCCACCGAGGTCTCGCTGCAGGCGCTCGCGCTCGCCGCCGACGCTCGGTGGCGAGACGCACGCGGTGCTGATCGGGCCTGGTGGTGCCGCGGCGGCGGCCGGCGTGCCGGTGGCTGTGGCGCACGTCGCCGAGCACCCGGCCCTCGACGCGTTCGCGCCCGACGCGTGGGCGGCGATCATCTGCGGGCTCGCCGACCGGATCGGCGCGACCGCGGTCGTGGCGCCGGGCACCGGGCCGGCGACCGACGCGATGGCCCGCGCGGCCGTTCGCCTTGGCGAGCCGCTCGCTGCCAACGTGACCGCCGTCACGCGCGGGCACGCCGCTCTCGCTGACGCGCCTTCGCTGGGGCGGGAGCCTGCTCGAGGAGGCCGAGCTCCACGCCGGGCGGGCGTTGCTGACCGTCGCACCGCACACGGTCGCGGCGGTTGCGGCGGGCGCGCCCGGCTCGGTGGAGACGTTCACGCCGGAGCTGGCCGAGGCAGACCTCGTCGTCCGCGTGCGCGACCACGTCGCGCCGCCGGCGGGCGGGGTGTCGCTCGCCGACGCGAAGGTCGTCGTCACCGGTGGTCGTGGCGTCGGCTCGGCGGAGGGCTTCGCCGTGATCGAGGAGCTCGCGGCGCTGCTCGGCGGCGCCGTCGGCTGCTCGCGGGCGGTGACGATGTCGGGCTGGCGTCCGCACACCGACCAGGTGGGGCAGACGGGGAACAAGATCGCGCCGGAGATCTACATCGCGTGCGGTGTGTCGGGAGCGACCCAGCACATCGCGGGCGCCAAGGGCGCGAAGCGGATCCTGGCCGTCAACACCGACCCCGAGGCGCCGATCATGTCGATCGCCGACTACGCGGTGGTCGGCGATCTGCACGAGGTGGTGCCGGCGGTGTCGGCGGAGCTGCGGCGGCGGCGCGGATGAGCCACCGGACGACCGGCTGAAGCCGGCCTCACCGGGCGGCGCCGGCAGCGGCGGTGAGGCTTCAGCCGTCGCCCGGGTTGGCGACGCGTGAGCACCGCCGTCTCCGCCCTCGCCCTCCTCCTCGTCCTCGGCGTCGCGGGCACGCTCTTCGGCCGCCGCGCGCTCCTCCTCACCCGCCTCGTCCGGCTCGGCAAGCCGGTGCAGCGGTTCGACGACGTGCCGCAGCGCGTGCGCAACGAGGCGGTCGTCGTTCTCGGCCAGAAGAAGCTGTTCCAGCGCCTCGGCCCCGGCCTCATCCACGCGCTCATCTTCTGGGGCTTCCTCGTCCTGTTCCCGACGATCGTGATGGCGCTGATCGGCGCGGTCGCGAAGGGCGAGACGCTGCCGTGGCTCGGATCGCAGGGCTGGTTCGCGTTCCTCGTCGACCTCTTCGTCGTGCTCGTGCTCGTCGGCGTCACCTCCGCGTTCTGGATCCGCAAGGTGCAGCGGCCGGAGCGGTTCAAGGGCAGCCACCTCGGCGAGGCCGACCTCATCCTCGGGCTGATCGCGCTGATCGTGCTGACGCTGCTGCTCTGGCACGCGGCGCTGATCGCCACCGGCCTGAACGAGTGGCCCGCCTCCTGGTCTCCGGTCTCGAACGCGATCGCGCAGGTCTTCGGCGAGGGCAGCTGGGCCGAGGCGCGCGAGCGGATCCTCGTGTGGGCGCACGTCCTGCTCGTCGTCGGCTTCCTCGCCTACCTGCCGCACTCGAAGCACCTCCACATCGCGACGGCGGCGGTCAACGTCTGGTTCGGCCGCACGCGCTCGCGCGGCCGGCTCGAGCCGCTCGACTTCACGGTCGAGGACGAGAGCGCGATGCGCTTCGGCGCGAACACGATCGCCGACATGACCTGGAAGCAGATGATCGACACGATGTCGTGCACCGAGTGCGGCCGCTGCCAGGACGTCTGCCCGGCCTACGCGACGGGCAAGGAGCTGTCGCCGAAGCTGCTGATCATGGGGCTGCGCGACCAGCTCTTCAGCGAGGGGCCGAACCTGCTGGCCGACCCGGCCGGCTTCGCGCCGAGCCCGCTCGTGCCGAACGCGGTCAGCGACGACGTCGTCTGGGACTGCGTCACCTGTGGCGCCTGCGTCCAGGAGTGCCCGGTCGCGATCGAGCACGTCGACCACATCGTCGATCTCCGCCGCCATCTCGTCATGGTCGAGGGCCGCTTCCCGGCCGACGGCGAGACGATGCTGCGCGACGTCGAGCGCTCCCAGAACCCGTGGGGCAAGCCGCAGGCGGAGCGGGCCGACTGGACGGAAGG
Organism: uncultured Thermoleophilia bacterium; assembly: GCA_963751875.1. Classification (GTDB taxonomy): domain Bacteria; phylum Actinomycetota; class Thermoleophilia; order Gaiellales; family Gaiellaceae; genus Gaiella. Next base: position 128,939 of record CAVVWG010000014.1, on the reverse strand, counting down.
CCTCGACGTGCGCGTGCTGCAGCCCGGCGACGCCGGCGCCCGAGGTGCTCTACTGGGTCGGCTGCGCCGCCTCCTTCGACGAGCGCGCGCGGACGACGGCGCAGTCGACGGCCAAGCTGCTGCAGGCGGCGGGCGTCGACTTCGCGGTGCTCGGCCCGCGCGAGGCGTGCACCGGCGACCCGGCCCGGCGGATGGGGAACGAGTACACGTTCCAGTCGTACGCCGAGCAGAACGTCGCCACGATGAACGGCGCCGGCGTGAAGAAGATCGTCGCGAGCTGCCCGCACTGCTTCAACACGCTCGCGAACGAGTACCCCGACTTCGGCGGCAACTACGAGGTCGTCCACCACACCGAGCTCCTCACCGAGCTGCTCGCGGAGGGCAGGCTCGAGCCGGTCGCGGGAACGGAGGAGATCACCTACCACGACTCCTGTTACCTGGCCCGCCACAACGACGTGATCGCCGCGCCGCGCGAGATCGTGGCGCGCGTCGGCAAGCCGCTCGAGATGGCGCGGAGCGGCAAGCGCACGTTCTGCTGCGGCGCCGGCGGCGGTCACATGTGGATGGAGGAGCGCGGCAACCAGATCAACGAGGAGCGGGCGCGGGAGGCGGCGGAGACCGGCGCCTCGACGCTCGCCGTCGCCTGCCCGTTCTGCACGATCATGCTCGACGACGGCGTCAAGCAGAACGGCTCGGAGCTGCGGGTGGCGGACGTGGCGACGCTGCTGGCGGAGGCGCTGCCGCCCGACGAAGCCCGGACGACCGGCTGAAGCCGGACGCCGGGCGGCGTGGCGACAGGCTTCAGCCTGTCATCCGGGCTGGGCGTTGACGCCGGCCAATGACCGGCCTAGACTCATACTGTGGAACACCCGTTCCACAACCTGGACGAGCCCATGCCGACGCGCACCGGAACCCAGTCGATCGACCGAGCCTCGCAGCTGCTCGTCCACGTGGTCGAGGAGGAAGACGCGCCGACCGTCGGCGAGCTCGCCCAGCTGGCGGGGCTGCCGAAGAGCACGACCTCGCGGCTCGTCGGCGCGCTCGAGCGCCAGGGGCTCGTGCAGCGCGATCCGTCGGGCGGCGCGATCAGCCCGGGGCCGGTGCTCCTTCGCTACGCGCACCGGGAGACGACGCGGCCCGATCTCGTCGAGCTCGCGGGCGAGGCGCTCGAGCGGCTCGCCCGCGCGAGCGGCGAGACGGCCAACCTCGGCGTCGCGACATCGACCGCGGTCGAGATGCTCGACCAGCGCGACAGCCGCCACATCGTCGGCTCGACGAACTGGGTCGGCCGTCGCGTGCCTCACCACGGCTCGGTGGTCGGCAAGGTCTTCCTCGCCGAGGGTGCGCTGCCGATGCCGTCCGGGCCACTCGAGCCGCTCGGGCCGCGCACGATCACGGACGTGGCCGAGCTGCGCCGGGATCTCGAGCTCACGCGAGCCCGCGGCTACGCCGTCGCGGTCGACGAGCTCGAGGCCGGCCTCTGGTCGGTGGCCGCTCCCGTGCACGACGCCGGCGGCTCCGTCGTCGCCGCGCTGAGCATCTCCGGCCCCACCGTTCGTCTCCACGAGCGGCCTGCTCGACGAGCTCGGCCGCCTCGTGCGGAACGAGGCCTCTACCCTGTCTGTGCGAATCGGCTACGACGATGTGAAACGAGGTGTTGCATGAGCGAGGCTGAGATCGACCTGAACGCGCTCCCCGACGACGAGCTCGTAACCCAGATGCACGACGACCTCTACGACGGTCTCGCTCCCGAGATCGCCGAGGGCACCAACATCCTGCTCGGCCGCGGCTGGGCGCCGGACAAGGTGCTGAACGACGCGCTCGTCGGTGGGATGCGGATCGTCGGCATCGACTTCCGCGACGGCATCCTCTTCGTCCCCGAGGTGCTGCTGGCCGCGAACGCGATGAAGGCGGGCATGGCGATCCTCCGCCCGCTGCTCGCCGAGACGGGTGTGGAGCGGATCGGCAAGGTCGTGATCGGCACGGTCAAGGGCGACATCCACGACATCGGCAAGAACCTCGTCGCGATGATGCTCGAGGGCGCCGGCTTCGAGGTGATCGACCTCGGCATCAACACGCCGGTGGAGCAGTACCTCGAGGCGCTCGAGGAGCACCAGCCCGAGATCCTCGGCATGTCGGCGCTGCTGACGACGACGATGCCGTACATGAAGGTCGTCATCGACACGCTCAACGAGAAGGGCCTGCGCGACGACTACATCGTGCTCGTCGGCGGCGCGCCGCTGAACGAGGAGTTCGGCACGGCGATCGGCGCCGACGCGTACTGCCGCGACGCCGCCGTCGCGGCCGAGACCGCGCAGGCGCTCGTGCTCGCGCGCCGCGCCGCGGCGAAGGTCTAGACGCGCTCGTGGACCGGACGACCGAGCTGCTCGAGACGGAGGTCGCGTTCGACGCGACCGAGCGTCCCGACGTGCTCATCCTCGCGTGCGGCGCGATCGCCCGCGAGGTGCTCGCGGTGATCAAGCTCAACGGCTGGACGCACGTGGACGTGCGCTGCCTGCCGGCCAAGCTCCACTCGACGCCGGAGAAGATCGCCGGCGCCGTCGACGCCAAGCTGACCGAGCTGAAGGGCCAGTACGAGAGCGTCTTCGTCGCCTACGCCGACTGCGGCACGGGCGGCGCGCTCGACATTGTGTTGAATCAACACAATGTCGAGCGGCTGCCGGGCGCTCATTGCTACGGCTTCCTGGCCGGCAACGATGCGTGGGATGCGATGCAGGAGGAGGAGCTCGGCACGTACTACCTGACCGATTTCCTGGCGCGCCACTTCGAGTCGCTGATCGTGCGGCCGTTCAAGCTCGACACGCACCCCGAGCTGCTCCCGATGATGTTCGGCAACTACAAGCGGCTCATCTACCTGGCCCAGACCGACAACGACGACCTGCGGCAGCGCGCCCGCGCAGCGGCAGCGTTCCTCGGGCTCGAGTACGAGGAGCGCCGCACCGGCTACGGCGAGCTGCAGCCGTCGCTCGTCCAGTTCGTCGACCTGACGACGCATGCCTGAGCTGACGATCATCTTCTGGCGGGGCATCCCGGCGCAGGTGACCGCCGGCAAGGGGCGCGGCGCGGCGCGGGCCCAGCTCTCCGAACGCTTCCAGGAGGCGATCGACGCCGCCGCGATGCGAGCCGGGCTGATCGGCACCGACGAGTACCTCGAGCAGTGGCGGCGAGAGGGTCGGCTCTGCGGCGACGACCTCGAGGCCGAGGTCGCGGCAGCGGCAGCACAGCTCGAGCACGACTACCCCGACGAGAGACTCGAGCGGCTCGCCCGTGCGAGCGGAGAAGAGGAGCCCGCGTGACAGAGACCGTTCTTTCCTCGGCCACCAAAGAGGTCGTGATCGGCTTCGACCGCCCGTTCGTGGTCATCGGCGAGCGCATCAACCCGACCGGGCGGAAGATCCTGGCCGAGGAGATGAAGGCGGGCAACTTCGAGACGGTGATCGCGGACGCGATCGCCCAGGTCGAGGCCGGTGCGCGACATGCTCGACGTCAACGCCGGGATCCCGCTCGCCGACGAGCCTGCGATCCTGCGCCAGACGATCGAGCTCGTCCAGTCGATCACCGACGTGCCGCTCTCGATCGACTCGTCCATCGTCGAGGCGCTCGAGGCCGGGCTCTCGGTCTACCAGGGCAAGGCGCTCGTCAACTCGGTCACGGGCGAGGACGAGCAGATGGAGCGCGTGCTGCCGCTCGTCGCGAAGTACGGCGCCGCAGTGGTGGCGATCTCGAACGACGAGACCGGCATCTCCGAGGACCCCGACGTGCGCTTCGAGGTGGCGAGGAAGATCGTCTCGCGCGCAGCCGACTACGGCATTCCCGCGAGAGGACATCGTGGTCGACCCGCTCGTGATGCCGATCGGCGCGATGGGGACGGCGGGCCGGCAGGTGTTCCGGCTCGTCCGGCGGCTGCAGGACGAGCTGAAGGTCAACTCGACCTGCGGTGCCTCGAACGTCAGCTTCGGCCTGCCGAACCGGCCGGCGCTGAACGCCGCCTTCCTGCCGATGGCGATCGCGTCGGGCCTGACCTCGGCGATCACGAGCCCGCTCCACTCCGAGGTGCGGCACGCGATCTGGGCGGCGGACGTGATGAACGGGAACGACGAGCACTGCGCCACCTGGATCGCACGCAACGGCGACTCCGGCGAGGCGGCGCAGACCGGCCGACGCGGCGGTAGGGACGGCAGGCGGAGGGCGGCGAGCGCGTGAGCGCCCGCGTCACCGACCACCTCGTCGTCTTCACGCCGTCCGGGCGGCGTGGCCGCTTCGCATCGGGCACGACCGTGCTCGACGCCGCCCGCCGGCTCGGGGTCGACATCGACTCCGTCTGTGGCGGGCGCGGGATCTGCGGCCGCTGCCAGGTCGAGGTGAGCGAGGGCGAGCACGCGAAGCACGCGATCACCTCGTCCGCCGCTCACCTGTCGCCGATCGGGGCCGTGGAACGGGCGTACGCCGCCGACAAGGGCCTCGCGCCGCGCCGCCGGCTCGGCTGCACCGCCTGCGTCGAGGGCGAGCTCGTGATCGATGTGCCGCCCGAGAGCCAGGTGCACAAGCAGGTCGTGCGCAAGGAGGCCGACGCCCACCCGATCGAGATCAACCCCGTCGTCCGCCTCTACTACGTCGAGGTCGAGGAGCCCGACCTCGCCTCGCCGTCCAGCGATCTCGGCCGGCTCCGCGAGGCGCTCGAGCGCGAGTGGGAGCTGACCGGTCTCCGGGTCGACGACCAGGTGCTTCCGGGCCTGCAGAAGACGTTGCGCGCGGGGGAGTGGAAGGTCACCGTCGCGGTGCACGACGACACCGACCTGACCGCGGTCTGGCCCGGGTTCCACGACACCTCGTACGGCATCGCCTTCGACATCGGCTCGACCACGGTCGCCGGGCACCTCTGCGACCTCGCCACCGGCGAGGTGCTCGCCTCGGCCGGCGAGATGAACCCGCAGATCCGGTTCGGCGAGGATCTGATGAGCCGCGTCTCGTACGTGATGATGAACCCCGGCTCCGAGAAGGAGCTGACCCGCGCCGTGCGCGGCTGCCTCGCGAAGCTGACGGCCGAGCTGGCGAAGGATGCCGGCGTCTCGCGCGACGACATCCTCGAGATCACGCTCGTCGGCAACCCGATCATGCACCACCTCCTGCTCGGCCTCGACCCGACGGAGCTCGGTGGGGCGCCGTTTGCGCTCACGATCGACGAGGCGGTGCGGCGCCCGGCCCGCGACCTGGGGATCCCGGCGAATCCCGGCGCGCGCGCGTACGTGCTGCCCTGCATCGCCGGCCATGTCGGCGCCGACGCGGCCGGCGTGATCCTCTCCGAAGCGCCGTATCTCGGCGAGGAGGTCAACCTGATCGTCGACATCGGCACGAACGCCGAGATCGTGCTCGGCAACCGCGACCGGCTCCTGGCCGCGTCGAGCCCGACGGGGCCTGCATTCGAGGGGGCGCAGATCAGCTGCGGGCAGCGCGCGGCGCCGGGCGCGATCGAGCGGGTGCGGATCGACCCCGAGACGCTCGAGCCGCGCTTCCGCGTGATCGGGAGCGAGATCTGGTCGGACGATCCGGCGTTCGCCGGCACGCACGTGACCGGTGTCTGCGGCTCCGGGATCATCGAGGTGATCGCCGAGCTCCACCTCGCGGGCGTGCTCACGACGGACGGCACGATCGACGGGGCGCTCGCTGCGCGCTCGCCGCGGATCGTCCCCGACGGCCGGACCTTCTCCTACGTCCTCTCCGACGGCGAGCCGCTGCTGACGGTAACCCAGAACGACATCCGCCAGATCCAGCTCGCGAAGGCGGCGCTTCACGCAGGCTGCATGCTGCTCTGCGAGCGCTACGGGATCGACCATGTCGACCGGATCAGGCTCGCCGGAGCGTTCGGCAACCACATCGACCCGGTGCACGCGCTCGTGCTCGGCCTCGTGCCCGACTGCGATCCGGCCAACGTCACGTCCGCCGGCAACGCCGCCGGCACCGGCGCGCGCATCGCGCTGCTCGACCGCTCGGCCCGCGCCGAGATCGAGGAGGTCGTGCGCCGCGTGGAGAAGATCGAGACCGCGGTCGAGCCGCGCTTCCAGGAGCTCTTCGTCGGTGCGATGGCGATCCCGCACGACACCGATCCCTATGAGCGGCTCCGTGCCGTCGTCACCCTGCCGCCCCGCCGCGTCGCCGATGCGTCCGAGGGTCGCCGGCGCCGCCGCGGCACGAGCGAGCCCGCCGAGAGGAACCTCGCATGATTGGAGTGCTGACATGACCGAGACCACCGGCGGTCGCCGCAGCGGCGGCCGCGCCGCCCGGCAGGCCGCGCGCGCGATCTCGAACGCGGTCAGCGTGCCGTACATCACCCGCGCGCTGAAGCCGTTCGAGGTGCTGTCCGAGGAGCACCTGTCGCTGATCGAGGAAAACGCCGACACCGTGCTCGAGCAGGTGGGGATCGAGTTCCGGGACACGCCCGAAGCGCTGCAGCTGTTCAAGGATGCCGGCGCCGACATCGACGGCGAGCGGGTGCGCTTCCCGCGGGGGCTCGCCCGCAGCATCGTGCAGGCGTCCGCCCCGGCGACCTTCACCCAGGTCGCCCGCAACCCGGTGCACACCGTCGAGATCGGCGGCCCCAACACGGTGCTCGCGCCCGCCTATGGCTCGCCGTTCGTCCGCGATCTCGACAACGGGCGCCGCTACGGCACGATCGAGGACTTCCGGAACTTCGTCAAGTTGACGTACATGACGCCGTTCCTGCACCACTCGGGCGGCACCGTCTGCGAGCCGGTCGACGTGCCCGTGAACAAGCGGCACTACGACATGGTCTACGCGCACATGCGCTTCTCCGACAAGGCGTTCATGGGCTCGGTGACCCACCCGAGCCGGGCCGAGGACACGGTCGCGATGGCCAGGATCCTGTTCGGCGCCGACTTCCTCGAGACGAACACCGTGATCGTCTCGCTCGTCAACGCCAACTCGCCGATGGTCTGGGACTCGACGATGCTCGGTGCGGCGAAGGTGTACGCGGAGGCCAACCAGGGCGTCCTGATCACACCGTTCATCCTCGCCGGCGCGATGAGCCCGGCCACCGTCGTCGGCACCGCGACGCAGACCCTCGCCGAGGCGCTCGCCGGGATGGCGTTCTGCCAGCTCGTGCGGCCGGGCGCGCCGGTGATCTTCGGCTCGTTCGCCTCGTCGATGTCGATGCAGTCCGGCGCGCCGACCTTCGGCACGCCCGAGCCGGCGCTGATGCTCTACGTGATGGCTGCGCTCGCGCGGCGGCTCGGCGTCCCGTTCCGCTCCGGGGGCGCGCTCACCGCTTCCAAGATCGCCGATGCCCAGGCCGCGTACGAATCGGCGAACACGATGCAGCCGACCATGCTCGGCGGCGTCAACTTCGTCCTTCACACGGCGGGTTGGCTCGAGGGCGGGCTGGCGATGGGGTACGAGAAGTTCATCCTCGACGTCGACCAGGCAGCTGCGTGGCACTCGCTCGCGAAGGGCGTGGACATGTCGCCGAACGGCCAGGCCCTCGATGCGCTGCTGACGAACGAGCCCGGGTTGCACTTCCTCGGGCACCCGCACACGCTCGCGAACTTCGAGAGCGCGTTCTGGCGCTCGTCGAACGCCGACAACGGCAGCTTCGAGCAGTGGGACCTCGACGGCGCGCAGGACGCGAACGTCCGCGCCAACGCGACCTGGAAGAAGATGCTCGCCGAGTACGAGGCGCCGCCGATCGACGATGCCGTCGACGAGGAGCTGCGCGAGTTCGTCGAGCGCAAGAAGGCATCCTTCCCCGACTCGAACGCCTGATGTCCGCGAGCGCGCCACCCAGGCCCGCGACGGTCGCCGAGCTGCTCCGCCGCTCGCGCTACGAGGTGATTCCGCTCGCCGGCGCGGAGGAGCAGGTGCTCGAGCACGTTCCCCGTGACGTCACCCTCACCGTTACCGCGTCGCCCGTGAAGGGGCTCGACCACACCCTCGAGCTGGTGGGCAAGCTGGCGGCGCACGGGTATCCCGGTCGTGCCGCATCTCTCCGCCCGGCTCGTCGTCGACCGTTCGCACCTCGAGGAGCTCGTGGCGCGAATGTCGGAGCTCGGCGTGCGCGACGTCTTCGTCGTCGCCGGCGATGCGGATCAGCCTGCAGGATCGTTCGGCGGTGCCGCGGAGCTCCTCGACGCGATGGCCGAGCTCGGCCATCCGTTCGAGCAGATCGGGATCACCGGCTACCCGGAGAGCCATCCGATCATCGACGACGAGACGACGATCGCTGCGATGTTCGAGAAGGCGCGCCATGCGACCTACATCGCGAGCCAGATCTGCTTCGACTCGCGCGTGACCGTGGCCTGGATCGACAACGTCTGGACGCGCGGGACCCGGCTGCCGATCCTCGTCGGCATCCCCGGCATCGTCCCGCGCGCGAAGCTGCTCCGCGTCTCGACGAGGATCGGGATCGGCGAGTCGCTCCGCTACCTGCGCAAGCACGGCGACTTCGTGACGCGGTTCCTCCAGCCCGGCGGCTTCAATCCCGACCGGCTGATCAAGGGCCTCGCGCCGGCCCTCGCGACCCCCGAGCAGCGTGTCGGCGGGTTCCACATCTTCACCTTCAACGACCTCGCCGACACCGAGGCGTGGCGGCAGCGGAAGCTCGCGGGCGGCTGACGTGACCGCGCGCTACGACGTCGTGATCGTCGGCGGCGGGTCGGCGGGGTGCGCGCTCGCGAACCGGCTCAGCGCCGATCCGTCGACCACGGTGCTCGTGCTCGAGGCGGGACGGCCCGACTACAAGTGGGACGTCTTCATCCACATGCCGGCCGGGCTCGCGACGCCGATCGGCAACAAGCTCTACGACTGGAAGTACGAGTCGGAGCCGGAGCCGTTCATGAACGGGCGGCGGATCTACCACGCCCGCGGCAAGGTGCTGGGCGGCTCGTCGAGCATCAACGGGATGATCTTCCAGCGCGGCAACCCGCTCGACTACGAGCGCTGGGGCGCCGACCCGGGGATGGGCAGCTGGGACTACGCGCACTGCCTCCCGTACTTCAAGCGGATGGAGAGCTGCCTCGCCGGCGCCGACGAGTTCCGGGGCGGCGACGGCCCGCTCGTGCTCGAGCGCGGCCCCGCCACGAGCCCGCTGTTCGAGGCGTTCTTCGAGGCGGTGCAGCAGGCGGGCTACCCGCTCACGGACGACGTCAACGGCTTCAAGCAGGAGGGCTTCGCCGCCTTCGACCGCAACATCCACGACGGCCGCCGGCTCAGCGCAGCGCGCGCGTACCTGCACCCGGTCATGCACCGGCCGAACCTCGATGTCCGCTGCCGCGCGTTCGTCAACCGGGTGTTGTTCGACGGCACCCGGGCGGTCGGGGTCGAGGTGGCGGGGAGGACCGGCCCCGAGCGGATCGAGGCCGGCGAGGTGATCCTCTGCGGCGGCGCGATCAACTCGCCGCAGCTGCTCCAGGTCTCCGGCGTCGGCAACGCGGCCGAGCTCGAGGCGCTCGGGATCGACGTCGTCCACGACCTGCCGGGCGTCGGCGAGCACCTCCAGGACCACCTCGAGGTCTACATCCAGTACGGCTCCAAGCAGCCGGTCTCGGTCGCGCCCGCGATGAAGTGGCGCAATCGTCCCTGGGTCGGGTTCAAGTGGCTGTTCTTCCGCTCCGGGCCCGGCGCGACGAACCACTTCGAGGCGGGCGGGTTCATCCGCGGCGACGACGACGTCGCCTACCCGAACCTGATGTTCCACTTCCTGCCCGTTGCGATCCGCTACGACGGCTCCTCGCCCGCCGGCGGCCACGGGTACCAGGTGCACGTCGGCCCGATGTACTCCGACGCGCGCGGCTCGGTGAAGATCACGTCGAAGGACCCGCGCGTCCACCCCGCCCTGCGCTTCAACTACCTCTCGACCGAGCAGGACCGCCGGGAGTGGCTCGAGGCCGTGCACGCCGCGCGCACGATCCTCACCCAACCCGCGTTCGAGCCGTTCAATGCAGGCGAGCTCTCACCCGGTCCCTCGGTCGAGACCGACGAGGAGATCCTCGACTGGGTCGCGCGCGACGCGGAGACCGCCCTGCACCCGTCGTGCACCTGCCGGCTCGGCGTCGACGAGATGTCGGTGCTCGACCCGGAGACGATGCGCGTGCACGGGCTGGACGGGCTCCGTGTCGTCGACGCTTCGGTGTTCCCCTACGTCACGAACGGCAACATCTACGCGCCGACGATGATGGTGGCCGAGAAGGCGGCCGACCTGATCCTCGGCGTGACGCCCCTGCCGGCGGAGAGCACGCCCTTCTACCGGCATCAGGTCGTGCACGCCTGAGCCAGGCACGATGTCGCCGTGAGCGAGTTCGAGGGGCGTGGCGACGGCGTTACCACGCTGCGCTCTCCAGGGCGGACGCCGAGCGCGCCGTGACGTTCAGGCCTGGCTGACGCTGAGCACGGCCTTGACGATGCCGTCGTAGCCCGTGCAGCGGCAGAGGTTGCCGGAGAGCCCGATCCGCACCTCGTCCTCGGTCGGCGACGGGTTGCTCGCGAGGAGCGCCGTCGCGGAGACGAGCATGCCGGGCGTGCAGAAGCCGCACTGGACGCCGCCGAGATCGAGAAACGCGGCCTGGAGCGGCGCGAGGGTGTCGTCGTCGGCGAGGCCCTCGACGGTCGTGATCGCGCTGCCCTCGGCCTGGAGCGCGAGGTAGGAGCACGAGTTCACGGGCTGCCCGTCGAGCAGCATCATGCAGGCGCCGCACTCGGAGTCGTCGCAGCCTTCCTTGGAGCCGGTCAGCCCGACGACGTCGCGCACGGCGGCGAGCAGGTTCGTGCCGGGCTCGAGCTCGACCGGGTAGGCGATCCCGTTCACGTTCAGCGTCGTCGCGACCTTCATGCGTCGCTCCCTGCGCGGCGCGGGCGAGCGCCGTCTCGATCGCGCGGCCGCGCGATCACGGCGGCCATCGCGCGCCGGTAGTCGGCCGAGCCGCGGACGTCGGAGATGGGCGTCGCGGCGGCGGAGACCGCCGCAGCCGCAGCTTCGATCGCCGCGGAACCACCGTCGCTGCCGATCAGGGCCGCCTCCGCCTCCGGCACGCGCCGGATCGTGGGGGAGAGCGCCGTGATCGCGATCCTCGCGTCGGTCACGGTGCCGTCCGCGACGGTGACGACGGCCGTTGCGCCGACGACGGCGATCTCCATCTGGCGCCGGTACTCGAGCCGGAGGTAGGCGCTGCCCGTGCCGTCGGCCGGGGCGGGAACCTGGATCTCGACGAGCAGCTCGTCGGCCTCGGCCGTCGTGGCGCCGGGACCCGTCCAGAGGTCGTCGATCGCAACCTGCCTCGAGCCGGAGGGCGACTGCAGCGTTGCCGTCGCGCCGAAGCAGATGAGCGGGCCGCCGGTCTCCATCGCGGGCGAGGCGTTCATCACGTTGCCGCCGATCGTCCCCTGCGCGCGCGTGGCGTGGGAGCCGACGATCGCGCAGGCATCGGCGAGCGCGGTGAAGCGGGCGCGGATGTCGTCGCTCGCGGCGATCTCGCGATGGCTCGCGAGGGTGCCGAGACGCAGGCTTCCGTCGCCGAGCGACTCGACGCCGTGGAGCGCGGCGATGCGGTGGATCGCGACGATGCTGTCCGGGAGCGCGCGACTTGCCGGAGCGGGCGCCGACGACGAGGTCGGTGCCGCCCGCGACCGGGCGGGCGCCGGCTGCCAGCGCGGCGACGGCGTCGTCGACCGTGCGTTGCGGTGCTGAAGGACGCTGCACGCTCATCTGCCCCGGCCTCCCAGACGCGCTCGGGCGTCATCGGCAGCTTGTGCACGCGCGCGCCGATCACCTTGGCGATCGCGTTCGCCACCGCGCCGGCGGTCGGGACGCACGGCGGCTCGCCGACGCCCTTCGAGCCCTTCGGGCCGGCGTTCGGCGTGTCGGTCTCGATCCAGGCGATGTCGATCCGCGGCGCGTCGGACGCCGTCACGAGCTTGTAGTCGGTGAGGTGCGGGTTGCGCTGGCGCCCGTCGGCGTCGAGCTGCGTTCCCTCCGACAGCGCCTGGCCGATCCCCATCACGACGCCGCCGTAGACCTGGCCGTCGGCGCCGACCTTGTTGAGGATCGTGCCGCAGTCGTGGGCGGCGGCGACCTCGAGCACGCGGACGACGCCGGTGCCACGGTCGACCCTCACCCGCACGGCATGCGCCATCAGCTGCGGCGCGTGGAACGACTCGAGCCCGAGCCGCCCGACGCAGCCCTCGGCGGGGAACGCCTCGGGCGCGTCCGGCACCTCGCCGGCGCCCTTGCCGTGGAAGGTCCCGCCTCCGGCCAGCTTCGCGATCGTGATCGACTTGTCCGGCGAGCCCTTGACGAGAACCGCTCCGTCCCGGAGCTCGAGATCGTCCTTCGATGCCTCGAGCTCCTCCGCGGCCGCGTCGAGCAGCTGCTCGCGCAGGTCGACGGCGGCGGCGATCACGGCGCGGCCGCTGTTGAAGGTCGTCTGCGAGCCGCACGAGCCCATGTCGGACGGCGCCGCGTCCGTGTCCTGGTAGAGGAGCGAGAAGTCCTCGGGCTGCATGCCGAGCTGCTCCGCCACGTACTTGGGCATCGCCATCACGGCGCCGGTGCCGTTCTCCTGCGCGCCGGTGATGATCGTGCCGGTGCCGTCCGGGTTGAGCTTGACGTAGGCGCCGCTCGGCGAGGCGAAGCATGGCCACCAGCCGACCGACACCCCGATCGCCTCGTCGTCGGGCAGCTCTTGCCCGTAGCCGATCAGCTCGACCGCCTTCTCGAGCGTCTCCTTCATCGCAACCTGCTCGAGCACCTGGCCCGTCGCGGTCACGGATCCGGTCTCGATCAGCGTGTGGCGACGGAGGTCGACCGGATCCATGCCGAGCGCCGCGGCGAGCTCGTCCATGTGCTGCTCGAGCGCCCAGCACACCTGCGGCGCCGTCGGCGCGCGGATCGAGGACGACGGCTGGTTGTTCGAGTACACGAGCGACGACTCGACGTGGACGTTCTCGAGCTCGTACGGCCCGAGCGCGTGCATCGCCGCCATCTGCGCGAAGAAGCCTCCCTCGCCGCAGTACGCGCCCTTGTCGAGCACGAGTCGCGCCTTGCGGGCGACGAGCGTGCCGTCGGCGCGGGCGCCGGTCTCGAGCTCGATCACCATGCCTTCGCGGCGATGACCGACGGCGACGAACTCCTCGCGCCGGGAGAAGACGAGCTTGACCGGCCGTCGCGCTGCGCGGGCGAGCGCCGCCACGTGCCCCTCGAAGTGGAAGTCGCACTTGGCGCCGAAGCCGCCGCCGAGCAGCGGCACGATCACGCGCACGTTCGACTCCGGGATCTGGAGCGTGTCCGCGATGCCGCCGCGCGCCGCGTACGGCACCTGGGTCGACGTCCACACGGTCACCTTGTCGCCCTGCCACTGCGCCACGACCGCGCGCGGCTCGATCGGCACGCCGTTGACCGAGTCCGTCTCGTAGCGCCCCTTGACGACGACGTCGGCCGCGGCGAGCGCCGCGTCGACGTCGCCCTTGACGATCGTCGAGTAGCCGAGCGTGTTGTCGTGGCGCCCGAGCGCCTTCGAGCCGCGATACGACTCCCAGTCGGGATGGACGAGGGTCGCGTCGTCGGCGAGCGCCGCCTCGAAGTCGGTCACGACGGGAAGCGGCTCGTAGTCGACCTCGATCAGCGCCGCGGCCTGCTCGGCGATCTCGGCGGTCGTCGCGGCGACCCCTGCCACGATGTCGCCTTCGAACCGCACCGTGTCCCTGGCGAAGAGCCGGCGGTCCTTGACCATGCCGCCGTAGAGCACGTCGGGCACGTCCTCGTGGGTGACGACCGCGAGCACGCCCGGGAGGGCGCGCGCCTTCGTCACGTCGATGCGCGTGATCCGCGCGTGCGCGTGGTCGGCGTAGCGGAACTTGGCCATGAGCTGGCCGGCGAGCACGAGATCGGCCGTGTAGCGGCCGGTGCCGGTCACCTTCTCCTTGCCGTCCGGGCGGATGAACGTCCTCGGTTCCTCGACCGTCGCCATCGTCAGCCTCTCGTCTCGACGTGAACAGCTCTATCCAATCAGAGTGCGGCGCCGCGACCGAAGCTCTCCCGGCGCAGCGGCGCCGAGAAGCTCCTCGACCCGCGATGTGACATCGCCGCCGGTGAGCCCGCGGGCGGCGAGGGTGGGCGCCGTGCACGCCGCACAGGAGGTGATCGGGAGCGAGTCCGCTCCGTCAGGCCCGGGCTGCACGTGTGCGACGGTGAAGCACGTCAGCGGCTCGTCGCCCACTCCTCGCGGGCGGCGAAGACGACCTGGGCACCGATGTCCGGCGCATCCGGATGCAGGCGCTCGAGCAGCTCGGGCCGGTCGGCCGCGAGCGCGACGACCCGGTCCGCCCGCGATCCGTAGAAGTGGGCGAGATGGGCGGCCACGACCGGCTCGAGCTCCCAGCCGCGCGACGAGCCGCGCGGCCACGTTGCCCGCATCTGTCGCGCCCGGCAGCGGCACGGGCCGCCGGTCGAGCCGGCCGAGCCCGAGGGTGGGGGCGAGGCGCTCGAGCGCATCGAGGGCGATCTGCCGGTACGTGGTCAGCTTGCCGCCGGCGACGGTCAGCATCCCGCCGCGGCCGACGAGGATCGCGGTCTCGCGGCGGGCGTCGACGGTCGAGCCGTCGTTGCGGGGCAGGACGCGCAGCCCTGCGTAGGTCGCCAGCACGCGGTCGCGTCGCAGCACGGCGGCGTCGACCGCGACTCCCGCCTCGGCGAGCACCGTGTCGATGTCGTCCTCCGTCGCCGTCACCTCCGCCGGGTCGCCCTCGTAGGGCGTATCCGTCGTGCCGAGCAGGAGCATGCCCTCCCACGGGTAGGCGAACGTGACGCGAATCTGGTCGTGCGGGATCGTGAGCGCCGACGACCACGGCTCGTCGAGCGGAAGGGTCACGTGGACGCCCTTCGAGAGCTGACCGTACGGCTCCACGCCCGGTTCCTCGAGGCGGCGCAGCTCGTCGAGCCACGGCCCGGTCGCGTTGACGACAGCGCGCGCCTCGACCGAGACGGTCTCGCCGGAGAGCCGGTCGCGCAGCTCCGCTCCGAGCACGACGCCATCGACCTTTCGAAGCCGACGACCTCGGCGTAGTTGAGCACCGTCGCCCCGGCCTCGGCGGCGGCCGTCACGTTGGCGAGGCAGAGCCGTCCATCGTGCGTCCACGAGTCCTGGTAGACGCCGCACCCGCGCAGGCCGTCGAGGCGCAGCGCGGGAACGCTACGGCGCGCGCGCTCGGGCTTGACGAGACCGCCGAGCTTGTCGCCCGCGAGCGTCGAGTACGTCCAGAGGCCGGCCTGGATCGTCGCCGGCCGGTACGGGCCGCCGCGGTAGACCGGGAACATGAACGGGATCCGCCGGACGAGGTGCGGTGCGACGACGCGCAGCAGTGCTCGCCGCTCGGCGTGCGCCTCGCGGACGAGCTTCACGTCGCCGAGCCGGAGATAGCGCAGGCCGCCGTGGATCAGCTTCGACGACGCGCTCGAGGTGGCGCCGCCGAAGTCGCTGCGGTCGACGAGGGCGACCGCGGAGCCCGAGGCGCGCAGCCTCGCTCGCGATCCCGGCTCCGACGATGCCGCCGCCGACCACGAGCAGGTCGAACGGCGCGCGTGCCAGCTCGGCGCGCGCGGCCTCCCGCCAGGCTGCCTGGGTCACAGTGGGTTCGTCCAGGCTCTGCCGCCGCGGGCGTCCGCGACCTCGACCCGCGCATACGGGGCGGTCTCGGGCAGGTCGAGCCGCGCGGCCGTGATGAGCCCGTCCGGCGTCGGCGGCGAGGATCTCGCCGCCGTAGCGGTAGCCGAGGCGGCCGGCGTTGACGGCGGCCCCGCTCGAGACCCCGAAGACGACCCTGACCGAGCTGCACGGATCGCACTGCACCTCGACCGAGCCTCCACCCGCGACGACGGACGTGATGCGCGGCCCCGAGTGCTGTAGAAGCAGCCGCGTGCGGAGCGCGTCGAGCACGCCTGCGACCGTCGGCTCGGACCTGACCCAGGTCCAGGCGAGGTCGGAGTCGAAGCCCGGGTGGTGGCTGTCGTCGCTCGCGATCGCGTAGCACGGCCTGCCCGCGTCGAGCAGCTCGTCCCAGTGGACGGTGGAGAGCCCGCGGCCGAGCTCGAGCTCGCAGCCTGCGTTGAAGACCTCGATGCCCGAGACGGTGTCGGGCAGCTCGAGCGTGCCCGGGTTGGCGCCGGTCCAGTACGGATGGGCGAGGTAGGCGACGCCGCCCTGCGCGGTGATCCACTCCGCCGTGGCGGCGAGGTCGCGGCGCTCGCCCTCGAACTCGGCCAGCCTGTCCTCGATCCCGAAGGCGAGCACGTGGCCGTCCCGGTCGCCCGGCAGCAGGCAGTTCAGCTCCGCGCTCGGGATCACGACGACGCGCTCCGTCGACGGTGGCGCGCTGCGAAACCAGTGGTCGGTGATCGCCAGCACGTCGTAGCCCGCTCGCTCGTAGTGCTTGACGAGCGCCCGCGGAGCGACCTCGCCGTCCGAATTGGTCGTGTGGGCATGCAGCGCGCAGCGCAACCATGGGCCCTGCCGATTCCACGGGTTTGTTCATCGGATCGCTGTACTCTGGCGCACGTTCATGAGAAAGTAACGATCTGGTGTCAATCTGGTGGTCGCAGGTGCAGGTCAGGAGGCTCCGTGTGCAGTATCGAGCCTCACACGCAGACGAACGGAGGAGGGTCGATGGAAGATTTTCAGGAGCAGGAGTACGAATTCCTGCGCAGGCTCGAGGAAGAGCGGATTGACCGGCGGACGCTCGTCAGGAGGGGTCTCGGCAGCAGGCATCGGTCTGACCGTGCTCTCGCTGTCCCCGGCCGCGCTCGCGGCTCGGAAGCAGGCGCTCGCCAATCCGCCCGTCGCGGGGCGGCTCGTGAACCTGGCCGAGATGGTCAAGGAGGCGAAGAAGGAAGGCTCCCTCAACACGATCGCGCTGCCGCGCGACTGGGCGAACTACGGCGAGATGATGGACACGTTCGCCAAGAAGTACGGCATCAAGATCACGAACGACAACCCGGACGGCAGCTCGGCGCAGGAGAACCAGGCGATTCGCTCGCTCAAGGGCGACTCGCGTGCGCCCGACTGCGTCGACGTCGGTGTCGTCGTTCGCGATCGCCGGTGCGAACGAGGGGTTGTACGCCAAGTACTTCCCGAAGAACTACAAGACGATCCCGCGGGCGATGAAGGACACGCGTGGGTTCTGGATGGGCGACTACTGGGGCGCGATCTCGATCGGCTACAACCGGAACCTCGTCTCCAACCCGCCGAAGACGTGGAAGGACCTGCTCAAGCCCGAGTACAAGGGCAAGGTCGCGCTCAACGGCAGTCCGCTCACGTCCAACTCGGCCGTCTCCGGCGTGATCGCAGCGGCGATGGGGAACGGCGGTAGCGCGAGCAACGTCGCAGCCGGCATCGACTTCTTCGCGCAGCTGAAGAAGAGTCGGCAACTTCATCCCGGTGCAGACGACTCCGGCGACGGTCGCCTCGGGCCAGACCCCGATCTCGATCGACTGGGACTACAACAACTTCGCCTACATCAAGGGCTTCCCCTCGGCGAAGTGGGGGTTCACGATCCCGTCGGACGGCGTCTACGGCGGCTACTACTCGCAGGCCGTCAACGCGACCGCTCCGCATCCGTGGGCGGCCCGGCTCTGGCAGGAGTTCCTCTACTCCGACCAGGGTCAGATCATCTGGCTCAAGGGTGCGGCGCACCCGGCGCGGTTCAACGACCTCGCCGCCCGCAAGGTCATCCCGGCAGCGCTGACGAAGGCGCTCCCGGCGGCCGCGATCTACTCCAAGGTCAAGTTCGCGAGCATCGGCCAGCAGACGAGGGCCAAGGAGCTCATCGCGAAGCAGTGGCCGACGGCCGTAGGGGCCTAGCATCGCAACGGACGTAGCACAGCAGGCACTCCGGCCGGACACAGCGTCCGGCCGGAGACGTCCTTCGCTCGCCTGGATCGCGACGCTCCCGTTCTTCGCGTACGCGTTCCTGTTCCTCATTCTCCCGGCGGGAGGCGTGCTCGTCGGCGCCTTCCAGGACAACTCCGACGCCTGGACGTTCGGCAACGTCCGGCTGCTCTTCGATCACCCGTACAGCGACGCGTACAAGACGAGCATCGAGATCAGCCTCGTGACGGCGATCCTCGGCGGGATCGGCGGGCTTCTTCATCGCCTACGCGGCCGTCCGCGACGGAACGCCACGGTGGATCCGCGGCGGGATCATGACCTTCTCGGGCGTCGCCGCGAACTTCGGTGGCGTCCCGCTCGCCTTTGCGTTCATCGCCACGATCGGGCCGCTCGGGATCATCACGGTCTTCCTGCGAGATCACCTCGGCTTCGATCTCACGGCGCACGGGATCACGCTCTTCTCGAAGACCGGCGTCGAGCTCGCCTACCTCTACTTCCAGTTCCCGCTGATGATCCTCGTGATCGCGCCCGCGATCGACGGCCTCCGGCGGGAGTGGCGCGAGGCTGCGCTCAACCTCGGCGCCAGCAACCTCCAGTTCTGGCGCCACGTCGGCATCCCGGTGCTGATGCCCTCTCTGCTCGGCGCGATGATCCTGCTCTTCGGCAACGCCTTCGCCGCCTACGCGACCGCCTACAGCCTCACGTCCGGCTCGATCCCGATCGTCCCGAACCTGATCTCTGCCTACTACACGGGGAACGTGCTCGACAACCCCCATCTGGCCAGGCGCTCGCGTTCGGCATGTTCTTCGTCCTGACGCTGGCGATGCTGATCTACATCCCGCTGCAGCGGCGCTCGGCGAGGTGGATGAAGTGAAGCATCGCCGCCACATCGCCCCCTCCGCCGTGTTCTGGCTCGCGCTCGGCGGCCTCTATTTCTTCATCCCGCTGTTCGCGACCGCCGTGATCAGCCTCAAGTCTCCCCAGACGGGCAAGTGCTGCACCCTGACGAACTACCACTGGGTGCTGCACAACGGCGAGTTCTGGCACACGCTCAAGATCTCGTTCCTGCTTGCCGTCGAGACCGTCGTGATCGCCTCGCTCCTCTTCGTGCCGACGATCTACTGGGTGCACCTGAAGGTGCCGAGGCTTCGGCCGGTGATCGCCTTCCTGGCGCTGATCCCGTTCGTCGTGCCGCCGATCGTGATGGTCGTCGGCCTGCTCGAGTCTTCAAGGGCACGCCGGACTGGTTCTACCAGGAGCCGTGGGGCTTTCTCGCGGCGTCCTACGTGATCCTGGCGTTCCCGTACATGTTCTTCACGCTCGACGCCGGCTTCCGGTCGATCGACGTGCACACGCTGACCGAGGCGTCGCAGAGCCTCGGCGCGCGCTGGACGACGACGATGTTCCGCGTCATCCTCCCGAACATCAAGGCGGCCGCGCTCGCGGGGTCGTTCCTGACGCTCGCGATCGTGATGGGCGAGTTCACGATCGCGAACCTCGCTGCGTTCCACACGTTCCCGATCTTCATCCAGTTCGTGAACGAGTCGCAGGGCTTCCCGGCCGGTGCGCTCACGCTGATGAGCTTCGCGATCACCTGGGTCGCGATGCTCTCGCTGCTCGCCTTCGGCCGCAAGAAGGCGGCGGTGCCGGCCCGATCGCAGGAATGCGACGATGACCTCAGGAGCCCACTGAATGGCCTATCTCCAGCTGCAGAACCTCCACCGCGACTTCGGCACCGTCAAGGCGCTGAACGGGATCGACATCTCGCTCGGCGAGGGCGAGTTCCTCTCGCTGCTCGGGCCCTCGGGCTGCGGCAAGACGACCGCGCTCCGCCTCGTCGCCGGCTTCGACCGGCCCGACGAGGGCCGGATCGTCGTCGACGGCAAGGACATCACGGGGATGCCCCCAACAAGCGGGACATGGGCATGGTCTTCCAGGCGTACTCGCTGTTCCCGAACATGACCGCCCGCCAGAACGTCGAGTTCGGCCTCAAGATCCGGGGGCGCGACGAAGGGCGACCGCCGAAGCGCGTGGACGACCTGCTCGAGCTGGTCGGCCTCGGCCACGCCGCCGACCGCTATCCGCACCAGCTCTCCGGCGGCATGCAGCAGCGCGTCGCGCTGGCGCGGGCGCTCGCGATCGAGCCGCGGGTGCTCCTGCTCGACGAGCCGCTCTCGGCGCTCGACGCCAAGGTGCGGGTGCAGCTGCGCGAAGAGATCCGCCGCATCCAGCTCGAGCTCGGGATCACGACGCTCTACGTGACCCACGACCAGGAGGAGGCGCTCGCGATCTCCGACCACGTCGCCGTGATGTACGGCGGCGTGATCGAGCAGATGGGCACGCCGGCCGAGATGTACACCGCCCCGGCGACGCCGTTCGTGGCGGAGTTCATCGGCACCATGAACCGCCTCGAGGCGACGTCGTGGACGCCGGCAACGGCGAGATCGATTACGACGGCACGCGCCTCCAGGTCGACGCGGCACGCGGCCGTCCGCGGCGAGCGGGTGCTCCTGCTCGTCCGGCCCGAGGCGCTCGACATCGAGGCGCAGCGAACGGTGGCGGGCCGAACGCCTTCCTCGGCGAAGTCCTCCAGCAGACCTTCCTCGGCTCGATGTCGCGCGTGAAGGTCACCGAGAGGCCACGACCCTGGTCACCGACATGTCGACCGCGCGCGCTGCGCCGCTAACGGTCGGGACGAAGGTGGTCGCGAGCTTCCCGGCGCCACGCGAAGCTGCTCAGCCTGCCCGACGACGGCCAGCGCTGCCCGTGCTCGATCCGGACAATCTGTAAAGACCCCGTAGACCCCGAGCTCCTGCAGCTCGATCAGCCGCGCGGGCGTCGTTGACCGTGTAGACGGTCGCTCGAGGCCGAGCGCTCGCGCCTTCGCGATTCCACGGGGCGTCGCGCGAGTGCGTCGAAGCCCGCTGCCCAGGCGAACCCGGCGGCCGCCCGGATCGACGTGCCATAGCCCACGTGCTGAATGGTTCGAAGCCCGGGCCGGAGGCGCCGGGCTCGAGGATCGCGCGCCGCGAGAACGAGACGACGACGCCGTCGGCAGGAAGGAGGGCGACCGTGCGGGCGACGATGTCATGGCGCCGGTAGAGCCACGGGCTCTTCAGCTCGGCCATCACTCCGATCCGCCCCGACGCCAGCTCGAGCACCGCGGCAGGGTCGGGATCCCCAGCTCTCTCAGGGCTGCGAGGGGTCTCGTCCGCACCGGGCCGCGTTCCTCGGTCAGCCGGTCGAGTCGAAGATCATGGAAGACGACCAGGCCGCCGTCGCTCGACGCCTGCACGTCGAATTCGACGTAGTCCGCCCCGAGCTCGATGGCGCGCTCGAAGGCAGGCAGCGTGTTCTCCTGCTCCTCGCTGGAGGCGCCACGGTGGGCGATGACCCAGGTCACCGGGGCAGCGTCGCCCGGCGGACCGCGTGCCGCCAGCTCTCACGAGCCTGCTCGACGTCGCCGTTGTCGACCAACGGCCCGCAGCGCGTTCCGCGACGCAGCAGCGGCACGAGGGCGTCGACGTCGGGCCAGATGCCGACGGCGAGGCCGGCGAGCGCCGCAGCCCCGAGCGCTGTCGCGTCTGCGTCGGCGCTGACCTCCACCGGCACGCCGATCAGGTCGGCCTGCAGCTGCATGAGGAAGCCGTTGGCCGTCGCCCCACCATCGGCGCGCAGCACTCCCGCCGCGACCGGCAGGACGTCGACGATGTCGGCCACCTGATGGGCCATCCCCTCGAGCGCCGCACGCACGATCTGCGCGCGCGTGGTGCCGCGCGTGATGCCGGTGATCAGGCCCACGCGCCTCCGCGTCCCAGTGTGGTGAGCCGAGACCTGCCAGCGCGGGCACGAAGACGACGCCGCCGCGTCGAGCCCGCCTCCCGGGCCAGCTGCTCGCTCTCGGCGGCATCGCCGATCAGCCCTAGCCCGTCCCGGAGCCACTGGAGCGCTGCGCCTCCGACGAGGACGGATCCTTCCGCCGCGTACTGGGCCGGGGCGCCGGCCGGTGTCGCGGCGGCCGTCTTGAGAAGGCCGGGAGCAACCGGCCCGGCCAGGGCGCCGACGTTCGCGAGGACGAAGGTCCCGGTGCCGTAGGTCGCCTTCACGTCGCCCGGCATGAAGCAGCCCTGACCGAAGAGCGCTGCCTGTTGATCTCCGGCGATCCCGGCGAGCGGCACGGTTGCACCGAGCAGCGACGCCTCGGCGATGGCGCCCGAGGAGGGCACGACGCGCGGCAGGATCGATGGATCGACCGAGAAGAGGCCGAGCAGCTCGTCGTCCCAGGTCGCTCGCTCGAGATCGAGCAGCATCGTGCGCGACGCGTTCGTGAGGTCGGTGACGTGCGCCGCTCCGCCGGTCAGGTTCCAGGCGATCCAGCTGTCGACCGTCCCGAACGCAAGCTCCGCCTGCGGGCGGTCGACCACGTCGAGGATCCATTCGAGCTTGCTGGCCGAGAAGTACGGGTCGCAGACGAGCCCCGTCCGCTCACGCACCAGCTCGGCCGGCAACGCGGCACACCGGTCTGCGGTGCGTCGGTCCTGCCAGACGATCGCCGGGTGCACCGGTCGCCCTGTAGCGCGCTCCCACACGATGGTCGTCTCACGCTGGTTCGTGAGCCCGACCGCTGACAGCTCATCCGCCCGGATCCCGGCGTCGGCGAGCGCAGTCGCCGCGGTCTGGAGCACGCTCTCCCACAGCTCGAGTGGGTCGTGCTCGACCCACCCCGGCCGGGGATACTGCTGCGAGATTTCGCGATAGCCGCGCCCGATGGGCGTCAGGCCGTCGTCGACGACGAGGCAGGTCGTGCCCGTCGTGCCCTGGTCGATCGCAAGCAGCACGTGCCGTTACCCGATGAGACGTTCCACGAGCGCGACGTCGATCGCGTCGATCAGCTCGTCGGCACGTCCGAGTCGCTCGTCCGGCAGGGTGCCTCGCACGGCGAGGCAACGGAGGCCCGCGTCCTTCGCCGAGCTCACACCGGCCTCGGTGTCCTCGAACGCGACCGTCCGCGCCGGGTCGACGCCGAGCCCGCTCGACCGCGAGGAGATATCCCTCTGGATGCGGCTTGCCGTGCTCCACGTCGTCGGCAGTGACGATCATGCTCAGCTCACCCGCGATCCCCGCAGCCGCCACCACCGGCTCGATCTCGGCCCGGAACGCACCCGACACGATCGCCACCGGGACGCGGGCGGCCGCATAGCGGACGGCCTCGCGCACAGGCGAGGTCACGGTCGACCCGCTCGCGGCCAACGCGGTGTAGGCGTCGATCCGCTCCTGAACGAGCATCGCGAGGAGAGGGCCGTCGACACCGAGCCACGTGCCGATGATCGTCTCCTCCGTGACTTCCCGGCGAGATCGCTGTACGTACTGCGTCCTCGGTGAGCGGACGGCCGTGGCGCGCAAAGAGCTCCTGGTAGATCGAGAGCAGCAGCGGCTCGTCGTCGGAGAGCGTCCGCGTGAAGTCGAACACGAGTGCCTCCGCCGCTCCCCATCTGCGGCGGAAGCCTACTCTGCTGGTGCCATGTCCCTCTCGCCTTCACCCTGGCTCTCGCCGCCGCCTTCTCCACCCTTCTGGAATATTCTCCTCGCGCGGGCGCGCGACACCGAGTGCGCCACCGCCGTCGCACTTCTCGCGGCCGTGATCGTCTTCGCCCCGGTGACCGCCCTCCGCTTCGACGCCGAATGGGCGGTCTGGCCGTTCATCGTCGTCACCTCGCTGCTCCAGCTCCTCTACTTCGCTCTGCTCGCCCACCGCCTACCGCAAGGCGGAGCTCTCGTTCGTCTACCCGGTCGCCCGCGGGGTGGCGCCCGCGATCGTGCTCGTCGTCTCGGTGCTCGTGCTCGGCCACGCCACTTCGGCGAGCCCAGGTCGCCGGCGTGCTCCTCGTCGGCGCCCGGCGTGCTGCTCGTGCGTGGCCTGAAGACGCCGCCGGATCCCCACGCGCTCTGGTTCGCGCTCGGGGATCGCCGGGTGATCGCCGCGTACACGCTGCTCGACAAGCGCGGCATCACGCACGCGAGCCCGGTCACGTACCTCGAGCTGAGCATGATCCCGGCCGCGCTCGGCTATGCGCGCGCGCGTCGCGTCAAGGGCCGGGCGGCGAATGCGGGCCGAGCTCGAACACCGCGGCGATTCTCGCCGGCTGCGCGTCGTTCGCCGCCTACGCGCTGGTTCTGGCGGCGCTCGAGCGTGCGTCCGCCGCGTCGGTGGCCGCGGTGCGGGAGACGAGCGTCGTGATCGCGACGGGCTTCGCGGCGCTCGTGCTGCATGAGGGGGTATCCCGCTGGCGCGTTGCCGGCTCGGTCCTCGTCGTCAGCGGGATCGCGTTGCTCGCGCTGCGGCTAGGCCGAGCGTCAGAGCTTCGCGATCGTGTCGCCCGCGCGGACCGTGCCGGACGTGACGACGCGCGTGTTGACCCCGCGCAGGCGCAGCTCGCGCCCGGGCGACTTGTTCACGAACCTGAGCGCCTCGGTGCCGAACCGGGCGCTGAACTTGGCGCAGCCGGTGTGGGGCTCGGCGTCACCTCGATCACGGCGTCGCCGACCGCGAGCCGGGTGCCGGCTGGGAGGTTCGCGATGCTGAGGTCGAGGTCGACGTAGAGCTGGTCGCCGGCGAGCGGCCGGCGCTCGCTGCTCCCGGCGATCGCCTGCGCGGCCCGGGCGTTCATCAGCGTCAGCTGGGCGTCGAGGTTCGCCGAGCCGGTCCGGGGTGCGGCTGCTTCCGCGAGCCTTCCACATGTCGCCGACGAGCCCCTCGTCGAGGTCGAGCACCGCCTCGTCGAGCACCTCGCGCTCGTTCTCGGCCGGACGGCGGACGATCAGCTCGACCGTGCCCGTTGCGGCGGGCGACCGGCGGATCTCGTCGAGCGCGGCGGTCAGCTCGTCTGCGGTGCGGTGCTCCTCCATCGCCGGGATTCTACGCGGGCGGATCTGGTTGTTCCGGGCGGACGTGGGTGACACGCGGCGAGGCACGCTACCAGACAGCGTGGCGAGCTGCCAGGGATCGCCCTTCGCGCGCCCGCCGTTCCGATCGTGCCGCGCTCATCGTCACGCTCCTCGTCGGTGGACAACGCGTTCCGTCGAAGACGTTAGCTTCATGCGGATGACCTGGGCCATTCGTGCGACCGTTGCTGCGGTCTGCCTCGCCGGCGCGCTGGCCCTCGCCGGCGCAGCGTTCGCCGGGCCCGAGGAGGATCTCGCGGCACGTTACGCACCGGTCGTCCGCCTCGTCGACCAGCCGGAGGAGTGTGGCCCGGGCGAGCCGTACATCCCGACCGACGTCGACGTGCTGTTCGACGAGCCGACCGTCGCGCTTCGCGGCCCCTGGAATCGCACCGACCTCGTCAAGATCGGGCCGGAGGCGACAGATCTCCAGAACCGCTACGACTATCACCTCGACTTCCCGGGCGACCCGCTCGATGCAGGCTGCGACTACGAGCTCTGGGCGCGGCGGCTGACGAAGGGAACCCCGCCGACGGTCTACGCCCACGTCGCGACCGACCCCGGCTACCCCGGCAAGCTCGCGCTCCAGTACTGGTTCTTCTACCCGTTCAACGACTTCAACAACACCCACGAGGGCGACTGGGAGATGACGCAGCTCGTCTTCGACGCCTCCGATGCGGCCGAGGCGCTGAAGAAGGATCCGAGCAGAGGTCGGTTACAGCTCGCACGAGGGCGCCGAGGGCGCCGACTGGGGCGACGAGAAGCTCGAGCTCGTCGACGGGACCCATCCCGTCGTCTATCCCGCGGCAGGCTCGCACGCGAACAAGTTCACCTCGGCGCTCTACCTCGGCAGCTCGGCCGACGCGGGCGTCGGCTGCGACAACACCGTCGGCCCGCATCGCGAGATACCCCGGTCGTGAGGACGATCCCGAGCGATCCGGCGGCGGCGAAAGCCGCTTTCCCGTGGATCGCATTCGAGGGCCGCTGGGGCGAGCTCCAGGCGGCGTTCTTCAACGGCCCGACCGGGCCCAACATGAAGGACCAGTGGCGCACCCGATCGAGTGGTCGCAGGATTGGCGCGACCGCGGCTACGCGGTTCCGGCGGCCGGCGTCTTCGGCACGGGTGCGACCGACCTGTTCTGCAACGGGGTCGCCAAGGGCTCGAAGGCGCTCGTCCTCCTGCTGCGGAGCCCGGGCCTGACGCTGCTCGTGCTCGGGACGATCCTCGGGCTGCTCGTGTTCGCTGCCGTTCGCGCGACCTGGCGGCCGGTGGCGCCGCTGCGGATCGCCCGGCGACGCTCGTGGGGCCAGATCATCTCCGCCTCGGGAGCGATGTACATCCGGCGCCCGGGGCTCTTCCTCGGCATCGGCGTGCTCCTGATCCCGCTGACAGTCGCGATCACGCTGCTGCAGTGGCTCGTGCTCCAACTGGTCGATCTCGTCGGCACCCGTCACCGGCCAGGCCGCGGGCACGTTCGCGTTCATCGCCCTCGTGATCGGCACGACGTTGACGCTGCTCGGCCTCGGGCTCGTCCAGGCGGCGACCGCGTGTGCCCTCGTCGAGCTCGACGCCGGCCGGCCGATCGGCCCGGTCGACGCCTACCGGATCTCGTTGCGGCGCCTCCGCCCGCTGCTCCGCTCGATCGCGCTCTTCGTGCTCGTCTGGCTCGTGCTCACGACGACCGTGTTCCTGATCCCGGTGGCGATCTGGCTCGCGGTGCGCTGGTGCCTGCTCGCGCCTGCCGTCGAGCTCGACGATCGCAAGGGGCTCTCCGCCCTCCGCCGCAGCGGCAGCCTCGTCCGCGGCCGCTGGATCCGCACCGGATCGCTCGTCGGCGTCAGCGCGGCCATCGCGCTCGCCGCCGGGCCGCTCCTCGGCGTGGTGCTGATCTTCGTCTCGAGCATGCCGTTCGCGCTGCTGAACATCGTCGCCGGCGTCGTCTACGCCCTCGCGCTCCCGTTCGTCGCCCTCGTCACGGCCTACGTCTACTTCGACGCCCGCACGCGCGGCGAGCTCGAGCCCGTGCAGCCGTCAGAGCTGCCGGCCGAGATCGAGCTCACGACAGCCTGAGCCCGCGGCGCGGGTGCACCGCTCCTAGTAGTCGTTGCGCTCGATCAGCTCGATCCGGTAGTCGTCGGGATCGCGGACGAAGCAGAGCAGCGAGCCACCCTCGCGCACCGAGTACGGCGCCCGCTCCGGCTCGATCCCCTGGGCGGCGAGCTTCTCGAGCGTCTCGCGCCATGTTCTCGACCGTCAGCGCGATGTGCCCGTAGGCCGTGCCGAGCTCGTAGGAGTCGACGCCGAAGTTGTAGGTCAGCTCGAGCTCCGGCATCGGCTTGCCGGGGACGCCGAAGAAGTAGTTCATCGCCTCGTCGCGGATCGGCAGCTCGCGCCGCTTCTCGAGGCCGAGTGCCTCGTAGAACGCGGTCGAGCGCTCCGGGTCGGTGATGCGGTAGCAGGTGTGGATGAGCTCCATGACGTTCTCCTTTTGGCGATGGTCGTCAGCGACGGTCACGCGTCGCGCCTCTGCCCGAGCTACGCAAGCGTGACGGGTACCGCACCGGCACCCTCGAGGCACGCTGCTAGGTTCGAGAGAGATGACCGCTCGCGTAAACCCGTGGCTCGTTCTCGTCCTCGTCTGCCTGGCGCAGTTCATGGTCATCCTCGACGCGACGATCGTGAACGTCGCGCTGCCGACGATCCAGAAGGATCTCGACATGACGGACACCAACCTGCAGTGGATCGTCAACGCCTACACGCTGATGTTCGGCGGCTTCCTGCTCCTCGGCGGCCGTGCCGGCGACCTCGCCGGGCGGAAGAAGATCTTCCTCATCGGCCTCGTTCTCTTCACGTCCGCCTCGCTGCTCTGCGCAGTCGCGACGGGATCGACGTGGCTGATCATGAGCCGCGGCCTGCAGGGCCTCGGCGCCGCGCTCGTCTCACCGGCGGCGCTCTCGATCGTGACGGCGACCTTCAGGGAAGGCGCGGAGCGGACGAAGGCGCTCGGCGTCTGGGCCGCGATCGCCGTCGGCGGCGGCGCGGTCGGCCTGCTGCTCGGCGGCATCCTCGTCGAGACCCTCTCGTGGCCCTGGATCTTCCTCGTCAACATCCCGGTCGGCATCGTCGCCTTCGCTGCTCTCGCTGCGGTTCGTGCCCGAGTCGCGCGACGAGCACGCCCACAAGAGCTTCGACCTCGCCGGGCGCGGTCGCGGTCACCGCCGGGCTGATCGCGCTCGTCTACGGGATCGTCCGCTCGGCCGAGAAGGGCTGGGGCTCCGGTGAGGTGCTCGGCATCCTCGCCGTCGCGGCTCTGCTCCTGATCGCCTTCGTCGTGATCGAGTCGCGCTCGGCCGAGCCGCTCGTCCGCCTCTCGATCTTCTCCGTCCGCACGATCCGCGGGGCGAACGCCGCGATGCTCGTCGTCGCCTGCGGGCTGTTCTGCGATGTTCTTCTTCAACACGCTGTTCGTGCAGCGCGTGCTCGGCTACTCGCCCGATCGAGGCCGGGCTCGCGTTCCTGCCCTTCACGGCCGGGATCATCATCGGCTCGGTCGCATCGCAGCAGCTGATCCCGCGCCTCGGCGCCCGCGAGGTTCCGCTGATCGGGCTCGTCATCGCCGTGATCGGGATGCTGCTGTTCGTGCGGCTCTCGCCGGACAGCACGTACGTCGCCGACATCCTGCCGGGCATCATGCTCGCCTCGATCGGGATGGGGCTCGTCTTCGTGCCGCTGACCCTGATCGCGACGAGCGGCGTCCCGGTCGACGACGCCGGTCTCGCGTCGGGGCTCTTCAACACCTCGCAGCAGATCGGCGGCGCGCTCGGCCTCGCCCTGCTCTCGACGTTCGCCGCCAACAAGACGGCCGACGTGCTCGCCTCGTCCGGCGGCAAGCCGACACGCGGACGAGACCGCGCAGGCGCTCGTCGACGGCTTCCACATCGCCTGGATCGGCTGCGCCGCATTCCTTGCCGCCGGTGCCGTGCTGCTGTTCGCCCTGCTGCGCCGCGGCGACGTGCTCGCCGCCGCGCACGGCGAGGCCGAGCCGGTCGTCACCTAGAGGCCGACGCCCGCGTAGGGTGCAGGCGTGAAGATCGCGCCGTTCCGGATCGAGCAGTACTACGCCGTCCACGAGTTCACGGCGCCGTACATGCTCTCCTCGAGCGACGCCGAATCGGTCGCCGATCGCCGACCTGCTCGCGCTCGAGCCCGATGCCGTGGAGCGGCTCCTGGCGCAGCGGCTCGGCTACACCGAGTCGGTCGGTGCGCCCGAGCTGCGGGCCGCGATCGCTCCGATCTACGAGACCGCTGTCGCCGGATGACGTCGTCGTCGTCGCGGCGGCGGAGGAAGGCATCTTCGTCGCCTACCACGCGCTCCTCGAGCCGGGCGATCACGTGGTGGTCGAGACGCCGTGCTACGAGTCGGCGCTCCAGGTCGCCCGCTCTGCCGGGGCGACGGTGACCGAGTGGCGGCGCTCGGCGAGCGACGGCTGGGCGCACGACCTCGACGCTCTCCGGACGCGCCCTGCGGCCGGACACGAAGCTCGTCTACATCAACAGCCCGCACAACCCGACCGGGATGCTGATGTCCCGGGAGGTGCTCGACGGCGTCGTCGAGCTCTGCGCCGAGCGGGGCGCGTGGCTCTTCTCCGACGAGGTCTACCGCGAGCTCGAGCACGACCCGGCCGACCGCCTGCCGGCCGCGTGCGATCTCTACGAGCGCGCGCTGTCGCTCGGCTCGATGTCGAAGACCTACGGGCTGCCCGGCCTGCGGCTCGGCTGGCTCGCCTGCCGCGACCGCGACGCCCTGCAGCGCATCGTCGACCTCAAGCACTACACGACCATCTGCTCGAGCGCCCCGAGCGAGCTCCTCAGCGCGCTCGCGCTCCGGCATCGCGACGTGCTCGCCGATCGCAACCGCGGCATCGTGCTCGCGAACCTGCCGCTCCTCGACGCGTTCTTCGAGCGGCACGCCGACGTGCTCTCGTGGGTGCGACCGACGGCAGGGCCGATCGGATTCCCGCGGCTGCACGGCGTGGACGACGCGACCGCGTTCTGCGAGCAGCTGGTCGCCGCCGAGGGAGTGCTGCTCCTTCCCGGCGCCGTCTACGACGAGCCGGGCCACGTCCGCGTCGGCTTCGGCCGGGCCGCCATGCCCGAGGCGCTGGAACGGCTCGAGCGTTACATCGACACACGTTCTTAACCCTGCTGAAGCGACGTCGCAACCCGGACGCAAGGTTTCCGAACATCCTGCCGATACACCTTGGTGCAGACAACAGAACTCCCTCGAGGAAGGGCGCGGCAATGAGTGACGGTCAGAGGCTCACGACGTGGATCGAGTGGTACCGCTTCGCACGAGAGGCCCTCGAGCTGGGCCACGCCGAAGCGTCCGCGTACGCCACAGCGCGGTACGTGGAGGAGCAGAATCGGACCCAGTCACGTGAGTGGAGAGCGGCATGAGCGGCGACCCGACACTCCAGGCCGTCGAGACCGAGGCCCCCGAGGAGACCGCGCCCGACCCGGCCGCCCGCGTGCTCGGCTGGCGGATCGAGCAGCTGATCGCCGTCGGCTTCGACAGCGACGCGGCCCTGGTGCTCGCACTCGACCGCAGCGTCGACCTCCACGAGGCGACCGAGCTCGTCCGGCGTGGCTGTCCGCCGACGACCGCGTTCCGCATCCTGATCTGAGGTCCACCTCACGAGACCCCGGCCACCTGTTCTAGGTGGTCGGGGTCGTCTCCGTTGCCGGCACGGCGCGACGACGCCGCAGCCGCAACGACCCGGAGCCGAGCGCGACGCCCAGCAGGATCAGGGCCAGGCCGATCAGCGCCGAGCCGTTGACGCGCTCGTCGAGGATGAGCGCCCCGTACACGAGCGCGAATCCCGGCAGCAGGTAGGTGACGAGGCTGAGCCGCCGCGCCCCGAACAGGCGGACGACGCGGAAGAGGAGCAGCTGCGCGAGCGCGGTGCCGAGGAGCGCCAGCAGGAGCAGCGATCCGATCGCACCCGCCGTCGGCATCGAGGTCGGCGGATCGAGGATGGCGAGCGGCAGCAGGATCACGCCTCCGGCGAACATCGATCCCGTCGCCAGCACCGGGCCCGAGATCGTCCCCTTGAGGTGGAGCTGGCTGTAGATCCCCGCCGAGGCGTAGAACACCGAGGCGAGGACGACGGCGAGCGTCCCGATCACGGCCAGCGCGCCGCCCTCGGGCGTCCCACCCGCGACGAAGGCAACGCCGACGAGGCCGAGGCAGACGCCGGCGATGCGGGCGGCGCCGATGCGCTCGTGGGGCAGGAACTTGAGCCCGATCAGCAGCGAGAAGATCGGCACCGTCGCCTGGGCGATTCCCGCTGCACCCGAGTCGATGTGCTGCTCGCCCCAGGCGATGAGCCAGAAGGGAGCGGCGGCGTTGAGGAACCCGAGCGCGATCGCCTCGCGCCACGCCTCGCGCAGCCGGATGACCGCCGTTCGAGTGCCGATCGTCGCGATCAGGTACGCGAACAGCACCGCAGCGGCGATCATCGTCCGCGCCGTCATCAGCGCGCCGGGGGAGAAGCCGCCGTCGACGCCGACCTTGATGAAGAGGTACGACGCACCCCAGAGCGAGGCGAGCGTGAGGAGGAGGGGCCAGTACCGGCTGGTCATGTTCTGACGCTAGATGAACGTGACGGGCGCGCCCGGACGAGGCCCGTCGCGAGCGCGGTGCCGGCGAGGACGAGCGCGAGCCCGGCGAGCGCGGTCGCGGTGATCGCCTCGTCGAGGAAGAGGGCGCCGTAGGCGAGCGCGAAGGCGGGCACGAGGTAGGTGACGAGAATCGCGCGCGAGGCGCCGGCGCTCGCGATGATCGCGAAGTAGAGGAGGTACGCGATGCCCGAGCCGAGCACGCCGAGGGCGAGGACCGCGAGCCACACCTTCGCCGGCGGCGCCGTCGCGGGCAGCTGGGTGAGGCCGAACGGCGCGATCATGATCGCGGCGCAGGAGAGCTGGCCGATCGACACCTGCAGCGGCGGGATCGTGCGCACCGTCAGGCCGGCGAAGAGCACGGAGGCCGCGTAACAGAGCGCGACGCCGAGCACCGCGAGCGCCGCGACGAGATCGCCGCCACGCTGGACGCCGACGAGCAGGGCGACGCCGACGAAGCCGACGCCGACGCCGATCAGCCGCGGCCCCGTGACGCGCTGGGTGACGTCCATCCGCGAGGCGAGGATGACGGTGAAGATCGGCGCCGCCGCCTGGATCACGGCCGTCAGGCCCGAGTCGAGGTGCGTCTCGGCGAAGCCGAGCAGCCAGAAGGGCACGGCGTTGTTGAGCGCCCCGAGCACGAGGATCGGCCAGAGGTGGCCGCGCAGCGGGGTGAGGCCACCGCGTCCCGGGAGCACCGCGAGCAGCACGAGCAGCGTCAGCGCGCCGAACACGAGCCGGCCGAACGCGACGACCGACGGCTCGAGCGTCTCGACGCCGAGCTTGATGAACAGGAACGACGATCCCCAGATCGCGGAGAGGAGCAGCAGGAGGGAGGCGTCGCGGCGGGTCACGGCTTCGTGACGGTAATCGCAGCGGGAGCATCGCCGTGTGAGGTGCCGTCGCGCGCTCTGCCCCGCGAGCCGACGGAGCGAGGTGGAGGGCCGTCAGGGGGCGCCGCTAGACTGGCGTCCTGAGCTCCGTCGCGGAACAGCCACTCCACCGCCAGCTCGGCCTCACGGACGGGGAGCACGCGCGCATCCAGGAGCTGCTCGAGCGTGAGCCGAACCATTTCGAGCTGGCCGTCTTCTCGCTCCTCTGGTCGGAGCACTGCGGCTACAAGCACTCGGCGTTGCTCCTGAAGCGGCTGCCGAGCGGCGGGCCGCGCGTGCTGCAGGGGCCGGGGGAGAACGCCGGCGTGCTCGACCTCGGCGACGGCCTCGCGGTGACGTTCAAGGCCGAGAGCCACAACCACCCCTCGGCCGTCGAGCCGTTCCAGGGCGCCGCCACCGGCGTCGGCGGCATCCTCCGGGACATCATCGCGATGGGAGCGCGACCGATCGCGCTGCTCGACGGCCTCCGCTTCGGCGCGCCGGACGACCACTTCTCCCGCGCGGTCGGCGGCATCGGAGCCTACGGCAACTCCGTCGGCGTGCCGAACGTGGGCGGCGAGGTCGTGTTCGACGACGTCTACGCGTCCAACTGCCTCGTCAACGCCATGTGCGTCGGTCTCCTGCCCGCCGACTCCGTGATGAGCGCGCGCGCCGACACGGCCGGCGCGCTGCTCGTCCTCTACGGCGCCACCACGGGCCGCGACGGGATCGGCGGCGCCTCGGTGCTCGCGAGCCAGGAGCTCGGCGAGGAGGCCGCGGACAAGCGGCCGTCCGTCCAGGTCGGCGATCCCTTCACCGGGAAGCGCCTGATCGAGGTGTCGGTCGAGCTCGTCGAGCGGGGGCTCGTGCTCTCGCTCCAGGACTGCGGAGCGGCCGGCCTCGCCTCGTCCCTCTCCGAGATGGCCGCGGACTACGGCATCGACGTCCACCTCGACCGCGTGCCGCAGCGCGAGGAGGACATGGAGCCGTGGGAGATCATGATCTCCGAGTCGCAGGAGCGGATGGTCGCGATCGTGGCGCCCGAGCGCCTCGCCGAGGTCGAGGCCGTGATCGACCGCTGGGAGCTCCACCGCGCCGTGATCGGCGAGGTGACCGAGACGGGTGAGCTGCGCGCTCTGTGGCACGACGATGTCGCCGGCACGATCCCCGCCCGGTACCTCACCGAGGACTGCCCGCGCTACACGGTGGAGCAGGAGCCGCGCGAGCCGAGCGCCGAGATTCCGCTGCCGCCGCTGCCGCCGACCGCGCGACGTGCTGCTCGAGCTGCTCGGCTCGGACGCCCTCTGCTCGCGCGCTTTCGTCACCCGCCGCTACGACCAGCTCGTCCAGTCCCGCACCGTTCGCCGGCCGGGGCTCGATGCCGCCGTGCTGCGCCTGCGGCCCTCCTACCGCGGGCTTGCGCTCACGCTCGACGGCACCGGGCGCGTCGGCTCGCTCGACCCGTTCACCGGCGGCGCTGCCGCGATCCTCGAGGCGGCGCGCAACGTCGCCTGCGCCGGCGGCGAGCCGCTCGGGTTCACCGACTGCCTCAACTTCGGCAACCCGGAGAAGCCCGAGATCGGGTGGGAGCTCGCCGAGTCGATCGAGGGGATGGCGCAGGCGTGCGAGGCCCTCTCGCTCCCGATCGTCTCCGGCAACGTCTCGCTCTACAACGACACCGACGGCCGCTCGATCCATCCCACGCCGGTCGTGGGCTGCGTCGGCCTCGTGCCCGACGTTCGCCGCGTCCCCGGTGCCTGGAAGCCGGGCGACGTGATCATGCTCGCCTCGGCGGGAACCCCGGCCTTCCCCGGCTCCGAGCTCCAGGCGCGCTTCGGCACCGTCTCCGGCACTCCGCCGACGCTCGATCTGCGGGCCGAGGCGGCGCTGATCGAGCTCGTCACCGCCGCCGCGCCGCGCTGCTCCCTCGCGCACGACGTCTCCGACGGCGGCCTGGCCGTCGCGCTCGCCGAGGCCGCGCTGCACTCGGGCGTCGGCGCCCGGCTCGACCTTCGCCGACGATCCACGGACGCTGTTCGGCGAGGGGTGCGGCCAGGTGATCCTGGCGCTGCCGGCCGAGCAGGTGGAGACCGATCCGCTCGGCTCGGACGTCGGCCTGAGGCGGATCGGCGAGGTCGGCGGCGACGAGATCCTCGGCGTCCCGCTCGGTGACCTCCGGGCCGTCTGGGAGCGTGCGCTCTAGACATGTGCGGCGTCTTCGGAATCCGGTCGGTCGAGCGCGATGTGGCGCGGCTCTCGTACTTCGCCCTCTTTGCTCTGCAGCACCGCGGCCAGGAGTCGGCCGGCATCGCCGTTTCCGAAGGTGGCCGGCTCACGGTTCTCCGCGACATGGGCCTCGTGGCGCAGGTCTTCAACGAGCAGCAGCTGCAGGCGCTGCCCGGCGAGGTCGCGATCGGGCACACCCGCTACTCGACGACGGGCGGCGTGCACTGGTCGAATGCGCAGCCGCTCGTCCATCACGGCCGCGAGCGCACCGTCGCCCTCGGCCACAACGGCAACCTGACGAATGCCGAGACGTTGCGCGACGAGCTCATCGCCGACGGGATCCGGCTCGGCTCGACCTCCGACACCGAGGTGATCGCGGCCCTGATCGCGCGTGATCCGGCGCCGCTGCCCGAGGCCGTGGCGGCGACGATGCTCCGGCTCGAGGGCGCGTACTCGGTCGTGGCGCTCGTCGACGGCACGCTCGTCGCCTTCCGCGACCCGCACGGCATCCGCCCGCTCACGCTCGGCCGCATCGGCGACGATTGGGTCGTCGCCTCCGAGACCTGCGCGCTCGACCTGATCGGCGCGACCGTCGACCGCGACGTGCGGCCCGGCGAGGTGCTCTGGCTCGACGACGAGGGCATTCACAGCGCCCAGGCGGTGCCCGAGGGACGCGGCGCCGCGTGCATCTTCGAGCACGTCTATTTCGCCCGCCCCGACTCGCGCCTCGGCGGCAGCGAGATCCACTCGAGCCGCGTCCGCATGGGGCAGCGGCTCGCCGAGGAGGCGCCGGTCGTCGCCGATCTCGTGATGCCGATCCCGGACTCGGGCACGCCGGCGGCGATCGGGTTCGCGAAGGCCTCCGGCATCCCCTTCGAGGAAGGGTTGATCAAGAACCGCTACGTCGGCCGCACGTTCATCCAGCCCGACCAGGAGCTGCGGCGCCAGGGGATCCGGCTCAAGTTCAACCCGCTCGACGAGGTCGCCGGCAAGCGCGTCGTGATCGTCGACGACTCGATCGTCCGCGGCAACACGATGCAGCAGCTCATCGCGATGCTCTTCGACGGCGGCGCCGCCGAGGTGCACGTCCGGATCTCCTCGCCGCCCGTCGTGTCGCCGTGCTTCTACGGGATCGACATGGCCGACGAGGACGAGCTCGCAGCGTCGCACCGCTCGGTCGAGGAGATGCGCGAGCGCATCGGCGCGACCTCGCTCCACTACCTCTCGCTCGACGGCATGCAGTCGGCGACGAAGCTGCCCGCCGGCTCGGTCTGCCGCGCCTGCTTCACCCGGGAGTACCCGACGAGCGTTCCCACCGGCGGCCGCACCAAGCTGCGGTTCGAGCCGGTCGGCGCCTGAAGCCTCTCCCGACGCTGTTACTTCCGCTCGAGGAAGAACCACTCGGTGAACGAGCTGCAGCGCCCGTCGGCAGCGAACTCGAGCAGGTACGCGTTGGCGTAGCGGCGGCCCTCCTGCGGGTACGACGTCTCGCCCACGGCAACCGCGCGGATCGCCGTCGACGGCGAACACGCGATACTCCGCCTCCCACGATCCCGGCGCGTCCCGGTCCTTCAGCCAGTCGGCCGCGATCGCGGCGCCGCCGACGAGCGGATCGGCAAACGGGTCGTAGCGGTACGCGCAGTCGTCGGTGAACAGCGCCGTGATCTCCGCCTCGTCGTAGCTCGCCCAGGCGGCGACGTAGGCGTCGAGCCAGCGTTGGACGTCGTCCGCTGTCATCGGCCAATCCTGCCACACCGGTGACTGCTTCCGGGGGGATCGCTAGGCTCGGTCTCGTGTCCTCGCCCGAGCAGACGTACGCCGCCGCGGGGGTGTCGCTTGCGACCGCGGACGCGATCGTCGATCGCCTGCGCAGCGCCGTCGCGTCGACCGCAACGCCTGCCGTCGTCGGCGCCTTCGGCGCGTTTGCGGGCCTCTTCGCGATCGACGACCGCCGCCTGCTCGCGGCATCCACGGACTCCGTCGGCTCGAAGCTCGTGCTCGGCCGGCGCGGTGACCGGCTGCGCTGGTGCGGCGAGGATCTCGCCGCGCACTGCATCAACGACGTGCTGACGACCGGCGCCGAGCCGCTCTTCTTCCTCGATTATGTCGCCGCCAACACGATCGACATCGAGCAGGTCGCCGAGCTGATCGAGGGCGCTGCTGACGTCTGTCGTGCGGCGGGCTGCGCGATCCTCGGCGGCGAGACGGCGGAGCTGCCCGGCATCTACCGCGAGGACGAGATCGACTTCTGCGGCACGGCCGTGGGCGTCGTCGATCGTGACCGTGTCGTCGACGGCTCACGCATCGCGGCCGGCGACGTCGTGATCGGCTTCCCCTCCGCCGGGATTCACGCCAACGGGTTCTCGCTCGTCCGCCGCATCGTCGGCGACGAGCCGTTCGATGCCGACCTGCTGCTCCCGCCGACGCGTCTCTACCTCGACGACGTCCGCGCGCTGCGTGCCCGCGCCGACGTCCGCGGGCTGGCCCACGTCACCGGTGGCGGCATCGCGGGCAATCTCGCGCGGGTGCTGCCGGCCGGCCTTGGCGCCGTTGTCGACCCGTCGTCCTGGGAGCGGCCCGAGGTCTTCGGCTGGCTCGCGGCGAACGGCGTCGCCGAGGACGAGCTCCGCCGCGTCTTCAACATCGGCATCGGCTACTGCGCCGTCATCCCGGCGGCCGACGTCACGAGCGGCGACCTCGTGATCGGTCGGGTCGAGGCCGGGAGCGAAGGAGTGGGGTGGGCGGGATGATCGGCGTTCTCGTCAGCGGCGAGGGGACGAACCTGCAGGCGCTGATCGATGCCGACCTGCCGATCGTCGCCGTCGCGTCGAATCGCGCCGGCGTCCGCGCCCTGGAGCGGGCCGAGGCTGCGTCCATCCCCGCGGCCGCGTTTCCGATCGAGGAGTTCGCCACGCGCGAGGAGCGTGACGGGGCGATGGCCGACTGGCTCGAAGGATGTGGCGTGCGGTTCGTCGTGCTGGCGGGCTACATGCACCTGCTGCGTCCGAACTTCCTCGCTCGCTTCCCCGGCCGGGTCGTCAACACCCACTCGGCGCCGTTGCCCGGGTTCCCCGGCGCGCATCCGATCGAGGACGTGCTCGCGGCCGGGGTGGCCGAGACGGCTGCCACGATCCACTACGTGGACGATGGGATCGACACCGGCGCGGTGATCGCCGCCGAGCGCGTGCCCGTGCTCGCCGGTGACACGCCCGACTCTCTCCGTGCCCGCGTCCAGGCAGCGGAGCATCGCCTGTTGCCCGTGGTCGTGAGGGAGCTGACGGCCGCATGAGGCGCGCGCTGCTCTCGGTGTTCGACAAGACGGGCATCGCCGCATTCGCGACGGAGCTCGTCCGGCTCGACTTCGAGATCGTGGCGAGCGGCGGCACCGCGACGCTGCTCGCCGAGGAGGGGATCCCGGTCATTCGGCTCGAGGAGCTGACGGGCTTCGCCGAGATGCTCGGCCACCGCGTCGTGACGCTGCACCCGGCGGTGCACGGCGGCATCCTCGCGCGCCGCGACGTGCCCGAGGACGTCGCCGATCTCGCCACCCACGGCATCGAGCGCGATCGACCTCGTCTGCGTCAACCTCTATCCCTTCGAGCAGACCGTCGGCCGCCTCGACGTCGAGTGGGACGAGGCGATCGAGAAGATCGACGTCGGCGGGCCGGCCCTTCTCCGCGGCGCTGCGAAGAACCACGCCCACGTGATCCCGGTCTGCCGGCCCGAGGACTACGAGCAGGTGCTCGCCGAGCTGCGGCTCGGCGAGGTCACCGTCGAGACGCGGCGCTCGCTCGCGGCGCGCGCGTTCACCCGCACGGCGTCGTACGACAGTGCCGTCGCGCGATGGCTCTCCCGCGGGCTCGGCTTCCCGGAGACGCTGGTGCCGGTGTTCGACCTCGCGCAGGAGGTCTCGTACGGCG
Organism: uncultured Thermoleophilia bacterium; assembly: GCA_963751875.1. Lineage (GTDB taxonomy): Bacteria > Actinomycetota > Thermoleophilia > Gaiellales > Gaiellaceae > Gaiella. The sequence continues at coordinate 90,397 of CAVVWG010000014.1, read as the reverse complement.
AGAACCCGCATCAACGCGCGGTCTTCTACTCCGAGCGCGGTGCCCGCACGCATCTGCTCGCGTGCGTCGAGCAGCTCAACGGCAAGCCGCTCTCGTTCAACAACCTCAACGACCTCTCCGCCGCCCGCCTGCTCTCGCTCGAGCTGGAAGGGCCGGCCTGCGTGATCGTCAAGCATGCGAACCCCTGCGGCGTCGGGGTGGCGGACACGTTGGAGAAGGCGTACGAGAAGGCCCTCGCGGCCGATCCCGTCTCGGCGTTCGGCGGCGTGGTCGTGATGACGCATCCGGTCAGCGCGGCGCTCGGTGAGCGGCTCAGCGAGCAGTTCGTCGAGGTGCTCTTTGCCCCCGGCTACGACGCGGTCGCGGTCGAGGCGCTCGCCCAGAAGCCGGGCGTCCGCATCCTCAACGACCTCGAGCGGCGGGCCTTCGATCTGTCGGAGTGGGACATGAAGCGCGTGCTCGGCGGCATGCTCGTGCAGGAGCGCGACGGCGATCCCGATCCGCTCGACGCGATGGACGTCGTCTGTGGCGAGGTGTCACCGGCGATGTGGGACGATCTCCTCCTCGCGTGGACGGTCGTCAAGCACACGCTCTCGAACGCGATCGTGATCGCCCGCGACGGCCAGACCCTCGGCGTGGGGGCGGGCCAGATGAGCCGGGTCGACGCGGTGCGGATCGCCGTCGAGAAGGCGCGTGCCCACGGGCACTCGCTCGAGGGCGCCGTGCTCGCGTCCGACGCGTTCTTCCCGTTCGCCGACGGCCCCGAGATCGCGCTCGAGGCGGGCATCGCCGCGATCATCCAGCCGGGTGGCTCGAAGCGCGACGACGAGGTCGTCGCCGCCGTTCGCGATGCCGGTGCCGCGATGGTCTTCGCCGGCCGCCGGCACTTCCGGCACTGACGCCTGGTGGCTATGAAGCGATCTCGAGCCGGAGCATGATCTCGTTGCCGTGGAGCTCTCCGGTGCGCTCGAAGCCGTAGCGCTCGTAGAACGTGATCGGGCTGCCCTCGCCCTGACCGGCGCTCGTCGACATCGCACGAGGCGCCCCGCGTCCGGAAGAACTCGACGATCAGGTCGAGCGTCGCCGTGCCGAAGCCTCGTCGCTGGTACCGCGCGTCGATCAGCAGCTTCCAGAGAAACTGCGGGATGTAGCCGGGGCCGACCTCGTCGGCGATCATCACGAACCCGACCGGGATCTCGTCGTCATAGATCGCCCAGTACAGGGCCTGAGCGTCCGGCTCCTGCGCCGCCTCGAGCATCGAGTCGCTGACGCTGCTGACGAATCGACGCTGCGCCGGCGTCACGGCCAGGGCTTCGACCGCCTCCCGGTTTGCATCGGTGATCGGCTGGAGAGAAACCATCGGGTGAGCGTAAACCGTTGCAATGGCGAGCGTACCCCCGGCCACGCGGTACCACTGACGAGCTCCGCGAGCGCGCAGCGAGCGGCTGACCTACTGTGCGCGCCATGACCGACATCAGCGACGCTGCGCTCGAGGAGGCGCGAATCGCCCATCTCGCGGCGGTCGTCGACGCGTCCTCGGACGCGATCCTGAGCAAGTCGCTGGACGGGACGATCCGAAGTTGGAATGCCAGCGCCGAGCGGATCTTCGGCTACACGGCCGAGGAGATGGTGGGCAGGAACATCAGGCTGCTCATCCCGGACGAGCGGCAGGCCGAGGAGGACGAGATCCTGGCTCGGCTCCGCCAGGGTGACTACATCGAGCACTACGAGACCGTCCGGCTCACCAAGGACGGCCGCCCGCTCGACGTGTCGCTCTCGATCTCGCCGATCAGGGATTCTTCCGGCCGCATCACCGGGGCGTCGAAGATCATCCGCGACATCTCCTCCCGCAGGCAGTCCGAGGAGGCGCTGGCCGCCGCGAACGCGAAGTTCGAATCGGTCTTCAACCAGTCCGGGATCTTTGCCGGGATCCTGGATCCGGAGGGCAACGTCCGTGACATCAACGCGTTGGCGGTCGAGGCGTGCGGATACACCCGCGCCGAGGTGCTCGGCCTGGCCTTCTGGGACACGCCGTGGTGGCGCGGCTCCGACGAGGTGAGGGGACGAATTCGCTTCGCCGCGGAGCAGGCTGCGGCGGGCGAGGTCTTCCGCGAGACGTTGCCCTACTGGGTCGCCGACGGCAGCGAGCGCGTCGTCGAATTCGTGATGCATCCGATCGTCGACGAATCGGGTGTGGTGCGGTTCCTCCACCCGACCGGGATCGATGTCACCGACCGCGTCGCGGCCGAGAAGGCCCTGCGAGCGCTCGAAGCCGAAGAACGGGAGATCGCGGTCGGGCTGCAGCGGGCGCTGCTGCCGGCGCGGCTCGCCACTCGGTCGGATATCGCGCTGGCGGCGTTGTACGAGGCCGGCAGCGACGTGCTCGAGGTCGGCGGCGACTGGTACGACGCCTTCGAGTTGCCGGACGGGCGAATCGCTCTGACGGTCGGCGACGTTGTCGGCCACGGGCTCGCTGCCGCCGCGGCGATGGGGCAGGTTCGAACGGCGCTCGCTGCCCTCGCAGACCACGCGGCCGGCCCGGGCGAGCTGCTCGAGCGCCTGGACGGCTTCCTCGCCCGGAGCGGGACGACGGACTTCGCGACCGTGTGTTACGTGATCATCGACCCGCCCACCGGAGCCCTGGAGTACGCGTCCGCCGGTCATCCGCCCATGCTCGTCGTGTCTCCAGCGGGTGAGACGGTCTGGCTCGATCGGGCCCAATCGGGCCCGCTCTGCGGCGGCGAGCCACGCGCTCGACCGCAGGAATCGACCGTTCTCGCACCCGGGTCCCTGCTCATCCTCTACTCGGACGGGCTCGTCGAGCGCCGCAAGGAGCGGTTCGAAGACGGCCTCGAGCGGCTCGCCGCCGCCGGCCGGGCCGTCGCGGGCTTCCCCGTCGAGGAGGTGTGTCGCACCCTCATGGCCAAGCTCGGGGTCGACGCTTCGCGTGACGACGACGTCGCAGTGATGGCCATGCGGCTCGAGGCGGTACCGGCGTCGCACTACCATCGCCGGTTCCCGGCGCGACGGTACGGAGCTTCGCGAGCTCCGCGCGTCCATGAGATGCTGGCTCGATGGACGAGCAGTCGGACAACCTCTGCAGCAGACGCTCCTCCTCGCGGTCGGCGAGGCGTGCGCGAATTCGATCGAGCACGCGTACCGCGACACCGAGCCCGGCCACGTCGAGGTCGACATGACCCAGAGCGCGAGCGACGGATTCCTGGTCGAGATCCGCGACTCCGGCAGCTTCCAGCAGGCCGTCGAACGGGAGGACCGCGGCCGCGGGACCGAGATCATGCGGCGGCTGACGGCCGATTTCAGCCGCGAATCGACGTCGGCCGGCACGGTGGTACGATTCCGCGTCTCGTCGGGAGAGGCCTTCGCACATGACTGATCCGCGTCCCCTGATGCAAACCGACGGCGAGGATGGACGCGTCGTCGTCCGCCTCAGCGGCGAGATCGATCTGTCGAACGTCGACGGCCTGGAAGCACAGATCGACGATGCGATCTCGGATGCCCGGGACGTCGTCATCGACCTCACGGCGATCGATTTCATCGACAGCCGGGGCCTGCGGCTCCTGAAGCGCGTCTCGGCAGCCGTTGCCGGCCGCGACGGAACGCTCCTCATCGTCGCTCCGGCGAGCTCCATCGCCCGCAGCGTGCTCGACATGACGGGCATGAGTCAGGAGCTCGACGTTCGCGACGCGATCTAGCGGCTACGCTAGCGAGCGATACGTGCGGGTGAGGCTGAAGCCTCACCCGGCGTTAGGCTCCATGGTTATTCCCTCCGTCGCGGCCCCCGACTCGGCAGCACCCGGCTCACTTCGGAACGTCACGTTCACCTGGACGGAGACGCAGCCGGACCGCCCTGCTCGGGACGTCCTGGTCAGGCTCATCGCGCTCACCGACCATGCACACGACGACGGCGATCTCGACCTCTATCTGCTCGACCAGGGTGACGAAGGTGAATGGAGCGGGTCGCTCCTCCTGAGCTCGGACTTGCGCACGTCGTACCAGCTATGCCCTGTGAGAGACGAGCCCTTGCGTGGGCGTGCCCTCGACGATGATCGGTGGCTGGAGATTCTCGCGCTGGGGATCGCAGATGTGTCGAACCCTGAGACTCTCGCCGCGTCGTGTACCTACGGCAACTCGGGCGTCGCGTCGATCCTCGAGTTGCCCGATGCCCTGGCCCAGCCTTGGCACGCACGGCGTCAGGACGTGCCCGGCGGGGACGTGACGCGTCACGAGCTCGTCCTCGACGGCGACGACCGTCCGTGGTGTCCGTCTACACGCCACCCGGCCACGCGTCGGGTGGCGCGCCGTATCCGGTCGCCGTCTTGTTCGACGGCGGAAGCTGGATGACCCTCGACGTCGCCGCGACGTTCGACAACCTGATCGCCGACGGGCTCGTAGCTCCCGATGGTCGCAGTCCTGTCGAATCGATCCACGGCGCTGCCCGCTTCGGCCCCGATCGGGTACGCAACCTCACCGACCCCGACATCTTCATGCCGTTCCTCCTCGAGGAACTGATCCCCTTCGTCGATGCGAACTGGAACGTGTCCGCGGACCCGGCGAAGACCATCCTGGTCGGTCAGAGCCTCGGTGGTCTCGCCGCCGCGCACGCCGCCCTGACAGCGCCGCACCGGTTCGGTGGTGTGGTCGGCCAGTCCTCGTCGTTCTGGTGGCCCGGCGGCCCGAGTGGGCGGCTGACCGGGGAGGACGTCCTGAACGCCTACTCGACAGGTAGCCCGGCACCGATTCGATTCTTCCTGGAAGCAGGAGCTACCGAGCGCGACCTGCTCGATACAGAACCGCCGCATGCGCAGCGTGCTCGAAGTGCAGGAGCTATGACCTGACATACCGCGAGTACCAAGGCGGTCATGACTACGCCTGCTGGCGGGGTGGCCTGGCCGATGGGCTGATCACGATGCTCCGGCCGTTCTCCGAGCGCTGATCGCGCGCGACTCCCTCGCGTGACGAACGAGGCAGATTCTCGGGCAGCGGCCTAGCGCAATGCTGGCCGCGCGACTACACTCTCAACCGTGCTGAGGGGAGCACCTGTCGTAGCGGCGATCATCGTCTCGAGCGTGCTTGTCGGGGTCGCCGGAGGAAGCCCGGTCGCGGTGCGCTGCAACCTGTGGGCGGCGCCGAGCGGCGCGGACACGAACCCTGGGACGAAGGCGAGCCCGCTGCAGTCGCTGGACCGGCTCGCGAAGTCGCTCGCGCCCGGGCAGACGGGCTGTCTGCGTCCCGGGCTCGACCTTCGGCAAGCGAGAGGCGATCACTGCGAGCGGCAAGGCGGCCAAGGGCCGCATCACGATCACGAGCGGGCCGGGTGGACGCGCGTGCCGTCCTCGCGAACGGGATCGAGACGACGCAGGCGACGCGGTACCTGACGCTTGCGAACCTCGAGCTGACCGCCTCGAACAGCTCCGTCCCGCTGGATGTCTCCGGCACGGTGATGCTGCGCGGGTACTCGACGGCGCTGACGGGCTCCCGGGTCGGGCCGGGCAGCCTGAAGGAGGCGGGCCGCTCGTGCGTCGTGCTCGAGCACGCTCGGGCCGCCGTGATCCAGGGCAACGTGCTGCATGACTGCGACGGCGCGTCGCCCGGGCAGTACGGCGCCGGTGTGCTCGCCGCGATCTCTGTCGGGGCGAGGATCGTCGGCAACGTCATCTACGGGAACGCGGGTGGCGACGGGATCGCCTTCTCGCCGAATGCCCAGTTCTCGGTCGCGCGCCGGAACCTGATCGTCGACAACGGCGGCGGGATCTACTTCGGCGGCGACACCAAGACGGCGTCGCGGGGAAACCGGGTCGAGCAGAACGTCATCGCGCGCAGCGGCAAGGTCGTCGTGCACAGCGCCTTCGGCCCGAGCGGCAGCCCCGTCGGGTCGGGGAACGTGGTGCGAGGCAACTGCATCTGGGGCTCGCGGCGCGCCGATGGCTTCGGGCACCGGTTTCACGATGTCCGGGAACCGGAAGGTCAACCCGCGCGTGGTCGCGCGGAAGCGCGGCGGCTACCGGCTGTCGTCCTCGAGCCCGTGCGCGTTCACCATCCGGCAGCGACGGGTCGACGAGCGTCAACGACATCCTGTTCGGCTAGAGGCTCTGTATCGTCCCGGGTCGGCGCGCGCGCGTGCCGCCTCCAGCCATGCTCTACGACCCTCCCAGCCACGAGCCGCTGACCGAGCGTCCCTGGGACGAGGACCGCGTGCGGGCTGCGATCGTCGCGATCGTCGCCGAGACCGAGAGCGCGTTCGACGAGGCGGAGCTCTGGCCCGCCCATCCCCGCGACCTGGACGACGGGCCGCTGCCGGCCGTGTCGTCGCTCTACCTGGGCGCCTCGGGGGTGATCTGGGCGCTGCACGAGCTCGAGCGCGCCGGCCTCGCCGACCTCGGCCGCGACTGGGCGCCCGTCGCCGTCCGGCTGGTCGAGCATTACCAGGCCCAGCCGGACTTCCAGGATGTCGCTGAGGGAACCGCCCCCTCGCTGCTGATGGGCGAGTCCGGGATCCTGCTCGTTGCACACACGCTCGCCCCCGCGCGCTGGCAGGAGGAGTCGCTGCTCGAGGCGGTGAGGGCGAACGTCTCGAATCCCTTCTGGGAGCTCATGTGGGGATCGCCGGGGACGATGATCGCGGCGCGGGTGATGGCAGCCCGGACGGGAGACCCGCAGTGGCTCGCGGCCTGGGAGGAGTCGGCGACGCTCCTGCTGGCGGAGTGGCGCGGCGATCTCTGGAAGCAGGACCTCTACGGCAGGCCGGCCCACTGCCTCGGCCCTGCCCATGGCTTTGCCGGCAACGTCCTCGCGCTCGCCGGAGGTGATCTCCTCGATCCTGTCCGCCGAGCGGAGGTGGAGCGACGGGCGCTCGCGACGCTCGAGAAGTACGCCCAGCACGAGGACGGGCTCTGCCAGTGGCCGCCGGCGCTCGAGCCTCCCGGCTCGCCACAGGGGATCAGGACGCAGTGGTGCCACGGCGCCCCGGGAATGGTCGCCTCGCTCGCGACGATGGCGCCGGACGACGAGCGGCTGACGGAGCTGCTGCTCGGGGGCGGAGAGCTCACCTGGCTCGCCGGCCCGCACCGGAAGGGCGCCCAGCTCTGCCACGGCACCGCCGGCAACGGGTACGCGTTCCTGAAGCTGTTCGAGCGCACCGGCGACGAGCGCTGGCTCGAGCGCGCCCGCGCATTCGCGATGCACTCGATCGAGCAGGTCGCGCAGGCTCGGGCGGAGCACGGCCGCGGCCGCCACACGCTCTGGACCGGCGATCTCGGGACGGCCGTCTACCTCCGGAGCTGCCTCAGCGGCAACGCCGCCGTGCCGACGATCGACTACTTCTAGGGCGCGACGAGTGTCCCGCCCCACGATTCGGGCGCGACGTCGTCGAGCGTCTCCGTGAACGTCCACATGTGACCGGCGGGATCCTGCGCCTGGTACTGCCGCTCGCCGTACTCGAAGTCGGTCGGCTCCATCAGGATCTTCGCGCCGTTGAGCCGAGCGTGCTCGCAGTGGGCGGCCGCGTCGTCGACCCGCACCATCACCCGGTGCGTGACCTCGCCGGCGCGCGGCGGTCGCTGGTCCTTCCGCACGTCGGCGACGATCACCGCGCCTCCCTCACCGACGCTGAGCTGCGAGCGATGGCTCTCGCCGATGCGCACCCGCTCGACGAACCCGAACGCCGTCTCGAGCCAGGCAACCGCCTCGCGGACGTCGGGATAGACGAGCACCGGAACGACGGCTGCCGACGGGATCGAGCGATTGGGTCTCATCGGGCTCCGCCGGGCTTCCGCACCCGGAATCGCAGGTGCGTTGCGTTGTCGGTCTCGATCAGGGAAAGCCGCTCGAGGTCGATCTGCCCGGGCAGGTCGTCGAACAGCCGCACGCCGTCACCGAGCAGCACGGGGATGAGGTTGATCTGGATCTCGTCCACGAGCCCGGCCGCGAGCAGCACGTGCGACGTCTCGGCGCCCATCACGATCACCGACTTCCCGTCGGCGGCCGCTCGGGCCTGGGTGACGGCGCTCACCGCGCCGTCGGCGACGAAGGTGAACGTGCCGCTCTTCTCGGCGATCGGCGGCTGGGCGTGGTGGGTGAGCACGAAGCACGGGACGGGATAGGGCGTGTCCTCCCACTGCGGCCGGCCCACCTCGAACGTGCGCCGGCCGAGCACGACGGCACCAACCTCGGCGAACATCGCCGCGGCCACATCGGCGTCTGCCTGCGAGGACTGCTCGAACAACCACTCATGCAGGCGCTCTCCGCCCTTGCCCATCGGATCCTCGAGTGACACTGCCGGCCCGGCGGCGAAGCCGTCGAGCGACATGCTCTTGTGAATGACGACGACGCCTGTCATGCGCTTCGCTCTGCGTTCCTCGGGAAGTGGCTGACCCTCGGCCAGGAACCCGAGGATGAGCGCATTGACCTCGTCGGGCCGCTCCAGGCTCGGCAGATGGGACGCGCCCGCGACGGTTTCGAGCCGGGCGCCGCCGATCGAGGCGGCAACGTGCGCGGCGATGCCCTGCATGTCCGCGATGTCCTCGTCCCCCACGATCACGAGCGTCGGGCAGCGCACGTCGCCGAGCCGTTCGTTGATCGCCGGCTCGAGGACTGCTTCCTCCTCTGCCTCCTCGGCACTCTGGAGCTCGTACGAGCGGAGCATCATCTCGCGCACGCTCGCCCGGAGCTCCTGGTCGACCTGCGTCCGGCGCGCGGCGCGGCCCGTCGATCCACTGCCGCAGGCTCGCCTCGGCCGCCCCCTCGAGGTCGCCCCGCTCGAACGCCTCTTCCTCGGCGGCCCAGCCGGCTCGCGTCTCATCCGACCAGGCCCAGCCGGGGAGCCCCGGTGCGATGAGCACGAGCCGCTCGACGAGGTCGGGCCGGAGCACCGCGAGCTCGAGAGCCACGCGACCGCCGAGCGAGGCGCCGATGACGACCGACGGGCCGTCGAGCAACGCCTCGGCGTCGCGTGCGTTGGAGAACGGCTCCGTCCCCATCGGGCGCTGCCCGAACCCGCGCAGATCGGGCGCAACCACGTCGAATCCGGCCGCAAGAAGCGGCGCCTCCTGCGGGCGCCACATGCGGCTGTCGGCGATGCCGGCGTGCAACAACAGTGCAGTGGTCAGGTCGTCCTCCGGATCGACGGGCGAAACCCGTTCGACACGCTACCCGCTGCCCCCGTCCCTCACAATGCGCCGGCACGCGTGCGCGCCGGATCCATCGGTGCCCCGAGACCGCTGATAGCGTTCGCTCGACTTCGAGCAGGAGTTGCACTGTGAGCGAGGCGTCGTCTCAGCCGCTGTCGATCGATATCTCGTTCCCGGTCGAGGGCACCGCTCTCGTCGAGCTCGTCGGTGAGCTCGAAGTCGTCAGCGTCGAAGAGTTCTCCGTGCGGATGGCGGATCTCGACGGTGGCGGCCGATCACATGTCGTGATCGATGTCGCCGGAATCACGTTCGTCGACTCGAGCGGGATCAACGCGCTCATCCGCGCAGTCAGATCGGTCGAGGCCCGCGGCGGCACTGCTGTTGTCGCGTCGCCGAGCGCCGTGGCGCAGCGCGTGTTCGAGATCACGCTGCTGCCCCAGCTCGTGCCGGTCGAGCAGGACCGTGCGACGGCGCTCCGGATGGCAGCGCCGCGAGATCCGATTCGAGGCTCGGGGGACTGATGGCACCGGCCGACGAGCTGCCACGCGAGGACGGAAAGGGAGGCCTCGAGGCGGCGCTCGGGGGCGCGTCGTCCCAGTTCCGCCGCCGGCTCGGCGCCGGCGCCCTCGTCATCCTGACGGTGGTCGTCGGCGTCTCGGCCTTGCTCGCGTGGAGACAGTACGACGCGGAGAAGAAGAAGGATCTCGTGGAGATGAAGGCGCGCGTCGTGCTCGCCTCGACCGTATTCGACACGTACTTCGCCGGCCAGCTCGGGCTGCTGAGCTCCATCGCAGCCTCGCCGTCGGTCGTCTCCGCGGACCAGGTCGCGATGCGCACCTACTTCGCGCGCCTCGAGAGCGGGAAGGCGAAGCCGTTCACCGGCGGGCTCGGTTGGATCGACCGCCAGGGGGTCAGCCGCGTCTCGAGCAATCGCCGCACCGGAGCGCCGCCGTTGAGCGTCGCCGACCGGTCGTATTTCAAGGCCGTCGTCGCCACGGGCGACCCGTTCGTCAGCGAGGGGCTCGTGACGCGCAGCCGCCAACCGGCGTGTCGTGATCATGGCGGTGCCGACCCGTGACCGTGCGGGGCAGCTCACCGGCGTCCTCGCCGGCGCGCTGGAGCTGAAGCCTTCGCCCACCGATCAGCGCTCGATCGATCTCGGCTTCGAGGGCCTCGTCATCCTCGACCGGGCGGGCCAGCAGGTGACGCTGGCGAGCTTTGCGCGGCCCACGAACGCCGCCATCCTCGCCCGAATCAAGAGCGGCGAAGGTGTGCTCACCGATGTCCGCGGTCTCGACGGCTCGAGCGACCGGGTCGTCGCCTACGCCAACTCCGCGGCGCCGGGCTGGACGACGGTGATCGACCGTCCCGCCTCGGCCGTCTTCGCGCCGGCCCGCAGGGGGCTCATCGTCGAGCTCGCGGTGATCGGCGCAGCAGCCCTCGCCGTGCTCTGCATCATCGGTTGGGCCCTGCTGCGCTCGCGACGCGAGCAGGAGGCCGAGCGGCTTCAGATCCGGCACTGGGACGAGCTTGCCCAGTCGCTCGGAGACGCCTCCGCAACCGGTGAGGTCTCGGACGCCCTCGGGGCCGCTCTGTCGACGGCATTCCCGCACGCCCGGGTGATCGTTGCCGTGCGCGAGGATGACCGCTCCGACCTGACGGTCTCGGCGTTCGAGCCCGAAGGTGCCGACCGGCTTGCGAGTGACGACCCGTCCGTCGTTGCGATCGCAGCGCTCGCGTACGAGGCGACCGATCACGTCGCGCTCTCCGGAGCCGAGCTCGCGCCGGTGCTCGGCCAGTCGATCACGGAGCTGAAGCCGGCGATCCACTCGCTCTACGGGCTGCCGCTCCGGACCGAGGCAGGTCGCCCGGCCGGCTCGATGACGCTTCTGCTCCCCGACGACCGGCCTCTCGCGGCCGCCGAGGAGTCGCTGCTCCTCGCCCATGCGGAGCATGCGTCGAGAGCGCTCGACCGGGCGCGCCGCCACGAGCGAGAGCACGACGTCGCGGTCGCTCTGCAGCGCAGCCTGCTGCCCGACGCACTGCCGGCGATCGAGGGGCTCGACTTCGCGGGCCGCTACAACGCAGGCGGTGTCGGGCTCGCGGTCGGCGGCGACTGGTACGACGCCGTGCGGCGCCCGGACGGGATGCTCCACCTGACCGTCGGAGACGTCGCCGGGCGCGGCATTCCGGCCGCTGTGCTGATGGGGCAGCTGCGGAACGCCTTTCGCGCCCTCGCGTACGACCACACGTCGCCCGGCGAGATCGCCCGCCGGCTGACCCGCCTCGTTCCGCTCGACGGGATGGCAACCGCCGTCTTCCTCACCATCGATCCCTACACGGGCGAGGTCGCCTACGCCTCCACCGGTCATCCGCCGTCACTGCTCCTCGACGTCGAGACCGACACCGTCACGCGCCTCGATCAGGCGAACGCGCCGCCGCTCGGGTGGGCCGCGGCGGAGGAGATTCGGGAGGCGCACTTCACCCTGCCGGTGAACGGCGCCATGCTTGCCTATACGGATGGGCTCGTCGAGCGGCGCGGGGTGAGCATCGACGACGGCATCGACCGCGTCGCGGAGCTGCTCCGCGACGGGTCGGAGCTCCCGGCTGCAGAGGCTGCAGACCGGCTGCTCGACTACCTGGTCATCCCGCTCTCCGCCACGGACGACATCGCGCTGCTCCTCGTGCGTCACATCGGCGTGCCGTCGCTCGTGGAGATCGAGATCCCCGCCGATCCGACGCTCATGCACAGCGTGCGAGCCCGGCTCAGGACGTGGCTCGCCCGCCGCGGGTTCGGCGAGGAACAGCAGACCGATGCCGTGCTCGCCGTCTCGGAGGCGTGCAACAACGCGATCGAGCACGGCTACGCGGGCAGGGGCGGGACGATCAAGCTCCGGTTCGAGCATCGATCGGACCTGCTGACGTTCACGATCGAGGACGAGGGAGTCTGGCGCGCGCCGGAGCTCGACCCGACCCGTGGCCGCGGGACGCTGATCATGAAGGCGACGATGGATCGCACGACGATCGCGCACAACGGGTCCGGGACCCGGGTCGAGCTCGAGCTGAAGCCGCGCGTCTAGGACGGCGCGAGGCGACCCAGCGCATGGGATCGCCGCTGCCGAGGTCGGTGACGCCTGCGTCGGCGAGGGCGCCGCAGACGAGGGTGCGCCGGTGCGCGGCGAACGTGAGCACGTGGGCGATCATGCCGCCGTAGGTGAACACCTCGGGCGGGTCGCAGACGGCGTCGACGAAGGTCTCGTCGAGCCGGCCGTCCTCGATGATCGAGCGCACCTGGGAGAGGAACGCGGGCCCGGCCTCGCGCGAGTGCCTGCGCGGAGTTCGCCGATGCTCTGACCTCGCTCGACGGCGATGTCGTAGGGCTCGTTGTGGGTCGCCGCGTCCCACATCGCGAGCTGGCCGACGAGGCGGGCGAGCAGCGAGCGGAGAGTCGGGATCGCAGTCGATGCCCGTCGACGGAGATCTCGACGGGTGCGTCGAGGACGTCATCCGGCAGCCGTTCGGCCCGGGTCGAGCATCTCCGAGACGAGCCAGATGTGATGCTCGACCATGCGGGTGAGGAGATCCATGTCGTTCACCTTTCGATCGGCGGGGACGCGCAAGGCCCCCGGGGGATGGAAGTGCACGTTGCTCGGCGCCTCGAGGCTGGAATGCCGTCGGGTCGGCGGCGCCAGCGGGACGGCGGTTGCCCGTAGGCGCGGGTGAAGGCGCGCGTGAAGGCCTCGTGCGAGGCGTAGCCGGCGTCGACGCGCGACCGGCAGCACCTCGTCGGTGGTCGTGACGAGCCGGTAAGCCGCCCGCTCCAGCAGCACGCGGCGGCGCAGCGTGGCGGGCGGCTCACCGGCGGCCGCCGAGACGAGCCGGTCGAAGTGAAACCGGGAGAGGTGGACGCGGGCGGCCAGTGCGTCGCCCGACGTCTCGTGATCGTCGAGCGAGGCCGCGAGAACCTCGAGAAAGCGGGCGAAGGCATCGTCCGTAGCGCTCATGCCCGCGATCGTACGAGCGGGCACGACCGCGACGCTTGATCGGCTTTGCGCAACCGCCCGCGAGCCCGTCGTCGCCCTACGAGTACTGGACGAGCGGCCGGATCTCGACGGCGCCGCCGAAGCGGGTCGCCGGCACCCTGGCCGCGACGGCGATGGCCGCGTCGAGGTCGTCTCCCTCGAACATGAAGTAGCCGCCGAGCGCCTCCTTCGTCTCCGCGAAGGGGCCATCCGTGGTGACGGTGGCGCCCTCCTGGACCCGCACGGTCGTCGCTGCCTCGGGCTGGGCGAGCCACTCACCCGGCGTCACGCCGGGAATCTCGTTCAGCGCTGCGTAGTCGGCGGCGATGCCCTGCTGCTCCTCCTCGGACAGCCGCGACCAGGCTTCGAGGGCCTCGCCCTGGAAGATCTGCATCAGGAACTTCATGTCTCCTCCTTCGTCTGGGTGTGTGCTTCATGGTGGCGACGACCGGGCCGCCGCGGGATCGACAACTCCGGCTCATATATGCCTTGACACGCATATATCACGATGATCGAATGCGGGCGTGCCGAGCGCCTTCGATGTGATCTCCGATCCGAGCCGCCGCCGGCTGCTCGACCTCCTCCGGGACGGCCCGGCCCCGGTAGGCGATCTCGTCACCGCGACGGGCATGAGCCAGCCGAACACCTCCCGCCATCTCGGCGTGTTCCGCCGAGCGGGCCTCGTCACCTCGCGCAAGGCCGGCCGGCAGCGCGTCTACGAGCTACGGATCGAGGGTTTCACCGAGCTGGCGCGCTGGCTCACGCCGTACGTCGTGCTGCGGCAGCGCGTGCTCGACGCCCTCGACTAGGACTGCCGTCCGCCGGGCACCGATCCGATGCGCAGTAGATTGCCGCTCGGGTCGACGATTGCGAACTCGCGCATGCCGTAGTCCGTCGTCGTCGGGGCGACGAGTCGCGATCCTGTCGCGCGGGTCGGTCTCGATCCGAAGCGTGTGCCACTCGCGATAGAGCGCATACGGCGTCGGTAACGCTCACGTAGCTGTTCGCGGCGCGGTCGTCAGTGGGTCGACGCCGGCCTCGGCGAAGAAGTACAGCTCGATTGACCCCCGGCCGATGATCAGATAGCCGTACTGCTCGATCGGCGCCCCCTGCAAGCGGAAGCCGAGCCGCTCATAGAAGGCCAGCAGCTCGTGGAGGTCGCGTCCCGGCATGACGGGGACCGCGTACTCGAGGGGGGCTGGAGGGTCGGTCACGCGTGCTGTGGGTCACCGATCGGGACCGAGCTTACTCCCGCCACCAATCCTGCACCATCTCGGCGTCCTGCGGGTCGTCGCCGGCGCCGAAGGCGATGTACTCGACGCCCTCCGGGCCGGCCTCGACGTCCCGCATCGTGTCCATGGCGATCCGCAGATCGCATCCATCGGGCCGAGCTCGACGATCTCGTCCTCGACCTTGATCCGGGCCGAGCCGCGGAGAACGACGTAGACCTCTTCCTGGCCCTCGTGCTTGTGCCCGAAGGGGATGCGGAAGTTCGGAGCGAGGGTCATCAGGCTCAGCCCGAGCGTCTCGCCCTCGAGCGCAGTGCGTGCGAAACGCGCCTCGAGCTCGGACGGCATGCCGAACTTCGGAGCCTGGTTCTCGACCTCGTTGAGATTCTGCTTCGTGTAGGTGCTCATGGAGAGATGGTGACCACCGCCGGCGCGATCGGAAACCTCTCCGCGGCTCGATCAGGGCGGCGCGATCGGCTTCGTCATCGAGACGCAGTCGATCCTGACGCCGTCCGGCAGCTCGACCTCGAGCTCGTCGACCGGCTGGAAGCCGAACGCGAGGTACAACGGCACGCCGGGCAGCGTCGCCACGAGCGTGAGGTCGCGGAAGCCCTCGGCGCGGGCGGCGGCCTCGCACGCCTCGAGAATCCGGCGGCCGAGGCCCCGCCGCGTCCAGTCGGCCGCGCACGAACATCGCCCGCACCCTGGCCGGCCTCGGTCGCGGGGTCGAGCGCGCGCGCGTCGTCGGCGCCGTCGCCGCTTCCCGTGTACATGCGGTCGCGCCGGCTCCAGCCGCCGCACGCGACCATCTCGTCGCCGCTCTCGAGCACGAAGTACGTGCCGTCGCGGAGCAGCAGCGGATCTGCCTGGGCCACGTAGCGCACGGCGCTCGCCGCCCGGAGCTCGTCGTAGAAGCGTGGGAAGAGGATCGCGGCCGATTCCTTCATCAGCCGCTCGACGGCCGCCTCGTCGTCGACCGTCGCCACCCGGAGCACCGGCTCGTCGCGTCCCGCGCTCAGCGGTTGGCGTCGTTGTCGAGCCAGCGGCCGGAGACGAGCGACCAGAACTCGGGCTGCGCCCGGAAGCCGAGCGAGGCGTAGAGCGCGCCGCGCGTCGTCGGTCTGCAGGCCGACGTGCTGGCCCGGGACCGCTTCCGACGAGCCAGCGCGACCATCGCCGACGCGATGCCCTGGCGGCGGTAGGCCGACATGCGTCCAGACGTCGACGAGGTAGGCGTTGCAGACGCCGTCCGAGAGCAGGCGGGCCATGCCCACGACGCCGGTCGCCGTCGCGGGCGAAGGCGACGTGCTGCGAGCGCTCGAAACGAGGCCGCAAGCGCCGCCGCCGAGCGCCCGTTGTCGAAGGAATCCGCCGCCAGATCGGCCTTCGCCCGCTCCCAGTCGATCCCCTCGAGCGAGCTGTCGATCCTCACGGCCACCGCGGCAGCATCGCACACGCCCGTGTCCGGTCGTCCCCCGTCCGAGGCACGAACACGCTGTAAGGAAGGTGTTTTGGGTCCAGGTGGACCGGATTCGTGCTGCTACCGTGCCGCAGTCACTGCGATGCGGCGGGCCGTTTCAGGCGCCCGCGCTGCGTTCCGGTCACCTTCTCCATGGCCCTCTCCACCCGCATCTGCCTGCTTGCGCTCTGCCTGCTCCTCGTGCCCGTGGCGAGCGCGGTTGCGGCGACGCAGCCCGCGCTTCCGACCGTCCCGAATCCGGCGCGCGTCGGTCAGGCGGTGCCGCTGCAGCCCGCTGCCGCGGCCGAAGCGCAAGGCGCCGACGCTCGGCCAGCGGGCCGTGCGGATCGCGGCCGCCGAGCTCGGCGTGCCGTATCGCTACGGCGGCAGCTCGCCGAGTGGGTTCGACTGCTCCGGTCTCGTCGCCTACGTCTACGAGAAGCTCGGGATCCGGCTGCCGCACAACGCCGCCGCCCAGTACTCCTACGGCCGGGCGGTCGACCGCGGCCACCTGAAGCCCGGCGACCTCGTCTTCTTCCACGGGCTCGGCCACGTCGGCCTCTACATCGGTCACGGCCGGATGATCCATGCGCCGCAGAGCGGCGAGCGGGTCTCGATCCAGAGCCTCGCGTCGCGGAGCGGCAGCGTCGAAGGCGCCCGCCGCCTCACCCGCAGCTGAGCCCGCAGCCGAGCGACCCCAGCCGCCGCAACCCCTCCGTGCCGCGTAGTGTTCGGCCCGTGAGCCGGACCTACCCGACCCTGCTCGACCTCATCGGCTCGACGCCGATCGTGCGCCTCGACCGCTTCGGCGCCGCCGTGCCGCCGACCCTGCTCGCCAAGCTCGAGTTCCTCAACCCGGGCGGATCGAACAAGGACCGGATCGGGCTCGCGATGATCGAGGCGGCCGAGCGCGAGGGGAAGCTCCGGCCGGGCGGCACGATCGTCGAGCCGACCTCCGGCAACACCGGCGTCGGGCTCGCGATCGCGGCCGCGCAGAAGGGCTACCGCTGCATCTTCGTGATGCCGGACAAGATGAGCCAGGAGAAGATCTCGACGCTCCGCGCGTACGGCGCCGAGGTCGTGATCACGCCGACGGCGGTCGAGCACGACTCGCCCGAGTCGTACTACTCGGTCTCCGACCGGCTCGCCGAGGAGATCCCGGGCGGCTTCAAGCCCGACCAGTACTCGAACATGGCGAACCCCGAGGCGCACTACCTGACGACGGCGCCCGAGATCTGGGAGCAGACCGAGGGCGGCCAGATCGACGTGATCGTGATCTCCGTCGGCACGGGCGGCACGATCTCGGGCGTCGGGCGCTACTTCAAGGAGCACAAGCCCGAGGTGCTGATCGTCGGCGCCGACCCGGAGGGCTCGGTCTACACGGAAGACGCGAATCATCCCCTCGGCCCGTATCTCGTCGAGGGCATCGGCAAGGACACGTGGCCGAAGACGATGAGCCCCGAGGTCGTGGACGAGTGGGTGCGCGTCTCCGACCGCGACTCGTTCCTGACCGCGCGGCGGCTCGCGCGCGAGGAGGGACTGCTCGTCGGCGGCTCGTGCGGCTCGACCGCGTGGGCCGCGCTCCAGGTTGCCGGCCGCCTCGGCCCCGAGGCACGCGTGCTGATGGTGCTGCCTGACGGCGGGCGCTCGTACCTCTCGAAGTTCTACGACGACAACTGGATGATCCAGTACGGCTTCATGGAGCGCACCTCGCCGACCCCCGCCGTCGACGAGGTGCTGCGCTTCAAGCGCGGCGAGGAGACCGACCTGCCGGACCTCGTCACGATCGAGTCGACGAAGAAGGTCGGCGCCGCGATCGAGCTGATGCAGCGCTACAGCATCTCGCAGCTGCCGGTCGTGCGGCACGGGACGGCCGAGTCGCTCACCGACATCGTGGGCTCGATCCAGGAGCGCAGCCTCCTCGACCGGGTCTTCAAGAACCCGGACGCGCTCAACGAGGACATCGCCGTTGCGATGCAGCCTCCGCTCACCGCGGTCGACGTGCGCGCCTCGCTCGACGAGGTCTTCGCCGACCTGTCGGGCCCGAGCGCTGCGGTCGTCGTCGGGATCGCCGGCCGGCCCGCCGCGATCCTGACCCGCTCCGACCTGCTCGAGTTCCTCGCGCACCGTCGCACCCACGTCGACCTGACGTAGACGGCGTTCGCTCCTACTTCGCGCGCACCGGCGGCGCCGAGCGCGGCTGCTCGGCGACTGGCGCCCGGACGGGCGCGCGCGTCCGGCTCTCGCTCCGGATCGTCGCGAACACGGCGCCGATCACGATCAGCGCGCCGACGATCGTCGTCGCATCGAACGTCTCGCCCAGCACGACCGCGCCGAGCACGATCGCGACGAGCGGATTGACGTACTGGTGCGTGACGACCTGCGAGATCGGGGCGTTCTGGAGGAGCCAGGCGTACGCGGTGAATGCGACCAGCGAGCCGAAGAGGGCGAGGTAGAGCCACGCGGCGAACGAGGCGGCCGAGACGCCGTCCGCGAGATCGCCGCCCTCACCGAGGGCGAGGGCCGCGACGACGAGCACGGCACCGCCGCCGAGCATCTCGTACGACGTGGCGACGAACGTGTCAGCGGGGAGCGCGAGCCTGCTCGAGAAGAACGATCCCGTCGACCAGGCCATCGATGCGCCGAGCATCATCGCGAGCCCGACCGCCTGGGAGCCACCCGAGACGCCGGTCGGGATGACGATCAGCGCGAGGCCGGCCAGTCCGACGAGGGCGCTGAGCCTCGTCGCGGTCGCGATCCGCTCCCGGGCGATCGTCCGCCAGATGATCACCTGCAGCGGCACCGAGCCGTCGCGGCGAGCTCGAGTGAGCGACGGCGGCTCAGCGAGCGTGACGACGCGACCCCACGCCGCAGAGGGCACGGCGAGCCCACGGCGGCGGCCCCCGTCCTCGCGCCATGGAGCGCGTGACGTCCGCCAACGGCGAGGATCGCTGCCAGCCGGAGCCCGGCGAGCATGAAGCGCAGTACCCGGCCGAAGGGCGGCGGCATCGTCCGCACGGAGATCTTGATGGCGAGCGAGGCCCAGCGATATAGCGATCCAGAGGGCGACCGTGTCGCCACCCTCCGGCCATGCGCAGCGGGCAGGCGCCATCCTATCGGCCGGGTGGGTGGGGGCATCAACGTTCCGCGTCAGCGATCTCGATGCGATGGTGACTCCAGCTGCGCGCGAATGGGATCGACGTCGAGGTCGACGCCGTGTCGTACCCGATCGGCAGCGTTCGCGCAGCTCCACGACCCCGAGGCGGAACGCCGTGCAGCTCGGGAGCCGGCCTAGGTGCCGCCCGAGCTGCGCCGCGTCGCTAGGCGACCGCGGCGCACGAACGCCTGCAGCTCGGGCAGCACGCGGGGGTCGATCGTGTGGGGCACGGGCGTCTCGCGCCAGAGGAGGTCGGCGCCCGCCGCGCGCACGCGCTCGGCCGCCGCGCGGCCGAACTCGACCGGGATCACGGGATCGAGCGAGCCGTGGGCCACGGCGACGGGTAGCCGTCGAGGCCGGCGAGATCGAGCTCGAAGCCCTCGACCTCGGGCATGAAGCCGGAGAGCGCGATGATCGCCGCCGGCCGCGGCCGGCCCGCTGCCGAGCCCGAGCGCCCAGCTCATCACCGCACCCTGGGAGAAGCCGCCGATCACGACCCGCTCGATCGGCACCGGCAGGCCGTCGAGCAGTGCGCCTGCAGCCTCGAAGCTCGGGAAGAAGGTGCTCGGGTCGGGGGTGGGGATGCCGCCGAGCCGGTACCAGTGCGCGCCACCGGGCGGCAGCGCCAGCGGGCCGCGCGGCGTGATCCCGAGCAGCCGCCGCTCCGGATCGAGCGCGTCGAGCAGGGGATAGAGGTCGCGCTCGTCCGCGCCGCGTCCGTGGAACAGGACGAGCGCTCCCTCGGGGGTGCCCTCGGCCGGCCGCTCGAGCGACATGCAGCTCGAGCGTCACGAGCTCGTCCAGGCGGCGCGCGGGTCGGGGAGCGGGGTCAGGACGGGCTCGATCTGCGCCCGCAGGTGCTCGAACGCGGGCGGCAGGATCAGCGTCTCGCCGAGGTGCTCCGCGTCCTCGTCGATCGAGAAGCCCGGCCCCATCGTCGCGATCTCGAACAGCACCCCGCTCGGCTCGCGGAAGTAGATCGAGCGGAACCAGAACCGGTCGATGATCCCGCTCGCGTGGGCGCCGGCGCGACGCACGCGATCGAGCCATGCCTCCTGCTCGTCCATGTTCGAGGCCCAGGCGACGTGGTGCACCGTGCCGGCACCGGGAATGCCCGCGCCCGAGGCGGGCGGCGGGTCGTAGGCGTAGTGGCCGCCGCGCACCGCGCCGCGCGCCTCCCAGGCGTGCTCGCCGGTGGGAGCGAAGCCGAGCGTCGTCTCGAGCAGCTCGCGGCTCGCCTCGGGCGTGGCGGTGAACGCCCGCACGCTGTCGAAGCCGCGCAGCGCGTGCTCGGCGGGCACCTCGGGGTGCTCGGCCGTCGAGCGGCGCGTCGGAGGTGTCGACGACCGCGAGCTCGAGCCCGAGGCCCTCGGGATCGTCGAACCGGAGCCTGCCCGCGCTGCGGTCGGTCGCGATCCCCTCGGCGCCGAGCCGCGCCTCCCAGAAGTCGAGCGTCTCCTCCGAGCCGACGCGGAACGAGATCGTGTGCACCATCCCCGCGCCGGCGCGGCCGCGGCGGGCTCCCGGGTACTCGAAGAAGGTGATGTCCGCGCCGGGGCTGCCCGCCTCGTCTGCGTAGAACAGGTGGTACACGGTCGGGTCGTCCTGGTTGACGGTCTTCTTGACCATCCGCAGGCCGAGCACGCGGGTGTAGAAGTCGACGTTGCCGGGGGCGTCGCCGGTGATGCAGGTCACGTGATGGATGCCTTCGAAGCGCATGTGGCTCTCCTTGCCGTCCTCGTGTCTCGTCCGTCCGTCGCTGGACGGAACTCTTCCTTTCAGAGATACTTGCTGTGTCAAGTAGTATAGTTGCACATGCAAATATCTTCGGTCAACGCCGCCCGCCTCACCCGTCGAGCTCGCGGCGTGGCGGGGCATGCTGCGGGCCATGCGACTCGTCAGCCTCGATGCCGAGCTGCGGGCGGCGCACGAGCTCTCGCGCACGAGTACGAGGTGCTCCTCATCCTCGACAGCTCCCGAGGAGCGGCTGCGGATGTCGGATCTGCCGCGCCGTCGTGCTCAGCCAGAGCGGGCTGACCGGCTCGTCGATCGGCTCGTCTCGCGGGCGCGGTCGAGCGAACGCGCTGCGAGACCGATCGCCGCGGGCTGAATGCCGAGCTGACGCCGCGGGCCGGCGCGCTCGCGGAGGCCCGGCCGACGCACCTCGCCGGCGTGCGCCCGATTCGTCGACCGCTTCGACGAGAGCGAGCTCGGCGTGCTGGCGGGCTTCTGGGAGCGCGTCCTGCCCGGCGCGACCGCGAGTGAAGTCGCCACGTCCTAAGCTCACCGCGTGAAGATCGGCATCGTGGTGCCTTTCTCGTGGTCGTTCTGGGGCGCCGTCGTCGAGCACGCCGAGCTCCAGGCCGAAGCGCTCGAGGCGCGTGGGCACGAGGTACGGCTGGTGATGGGCAACGACCCGCCGGGTCAGTTCACGCGCGCCCTCCACCCCCGGGTCGGCCGCCACGGCGACCCGCCGGCGAACGTGATCGCGATCGGGCGCTCCGTGATCGTGCCCGCGAACGGCTCGCTCCCGAACGTCATCCTCAGCCCGCGCGCGATCTTCCGGATCAAGCGGGTGCTGGAGCAGGAGCAGTTCGACGTCCTCCACCTCCACGAGCCGATGACCCCGGTGACGTGCATCTCGGTGCTCGCGCTCGCGACGGCTCCGATCGTCGCCACGCACCACGCGTCCGGCGACCTCGGCTGGATGAAGCCCGGCGATCCCCGCCTGGGGATTCCTCGCGAGCCGCATCGACCAGCGGATCGCCGTCTCCGAGCGCGCGCGCGAGTCCGCCTCCCGCTGGCTTCCCGGCGACTACGAGATCGTCCCGAACGGCGTGCTCGATCCCCCACGGCGTCGATCCCGGCGGGCCGCGAGCACACGGTCACCTTCGCCGGCCGCCAGGAGACGCGCAAGGGCCTCCAGGTGCTGCTGCGCGCCTGGCCCGAGATCCACCGGCGGACGGGCGCAAGGCTCCAGATCTGCGGCTCCGACCCGCTCGCCGTGCGGCTGCTGCTCACCCGGCTGCGGATCTCGGACGACGGCATCGACATCCTCGGCTTCCTGCCGCAGGAGGAGCTGACGAGCCTGCTCGCGCGGACGAAGGCGCTCATCGCGCCGTCGCTCGGCGGCGAGAGCTTCGGGATGGTGCTGACGCGCGCGTTCGCCTGCGCGCTGCCCGTCGTCGCGTCGGACATCCCCGGCTATCGCGAGGTGACGACGCCGGAGACGTCCGTCACCGTGCCGCCGGACGAGCCCGCGGCGCTCGTCGAGGCGATCACCGATCTCCTCGCCGACGAGCCGCGCCGCGTCGCGATGGGCGGGGCGGCCGCGGGCGCTCGCGATCGAGCAGTACGCGTGGAGCGACATCGCCCGCCGGCTCGAGGGCATCTACGAGCGCGGCGATCGAGGCCGACGCGAGGCGCGCGGCGTGAACCGGCTCGCCGTGCGTCGCTCGCAATCCCTGGGCGCGCGGCCTCCTCGTCCTCGCCCTGCTCGGCTGCCGCGCTCGCTCGCGATCTGGTGGCGCGGCCCCGAGTGGAACACCGTCTACCACGCGTTCGACTCGGTCGTCCTGGCGCTGGGTGATCATCGGCGTCCTGCTCAACCTCCTCTCCGTCCTCGCGCGCTCGCTCTCGTGGCGGCTGACGATCGACCAGGCGCTGCCCGAGCCGCACCCGCGCTTCGGCCAGGTGTTCTCGGCCTTCGGGATCGGCCTGCTCGGGAACGCCGTCCTGCCGGCCCGGGCCGGCGAGTTCGCGCGCGTCGCGGTGCTGCGCCGGCACCTCCCGCACGGCAGGGGCACGAGCGCGACCCTGCTCGGCACCGTCTTCGCGCACCGCCTGTTCGACCTCTTCCCGGTCGCGATCCTCGTCACCTGGGTCCTGCTGACCGCGAAGATCCCGCACTGGGCCGTGACGAGCCTGATCATCTTCGGGCTCGTCGGCTTCGTCCTCCTCATGATCGGCCTCCTCTTCGCCCGCACCGGCGGCGGCCGCGTGCACGACGGGATGGGGAGCCTGCGGGCGCTCGTGATCATGGCGCGCCAGGGCCTCGCCGTCCTGCGGCGGCCGGTGCCGGCGCTCGGCGCGGCGATGTGCCAGTTCGTCGGCTGGCTCATGCAGCTCTTCGCGGTCTGGGCGGTGATGGAGGCGTTCAACCTCGACCTGCCGCTGCCGGCCGCCGGGCTCGTGCTCGTGCTGATGAACGTCGCGATCATCTTCCCG
This sequence comes from uncultured Thermoleophilia bacterium, assembly GCA_963751875.1. Classification (GTDB taxonomy): domain Bacteria; phylum Actinomycetota; class Thermoleophilia; order Gaiellales; family Gaiellaceae; genus Gaiella. The sequence goes on along the minus strand of CAVVWG010000014.1, from coordinate 67,157 downwards.
CTCTGGCCCGGCAACATCGGCCTCCTGCAGGCGGCGGTCGCGCTGCCGCTCGTCCAGTACGGCGTCCCCTACGGCACCGGCTTCGCCTACGGCCTCGTGCTGCAGGCGGTCGAGATGTCCGTCGGCGTCGGCGTCGGCCTCATCTTCCTCGCCCGCGAGGGCCTCTCGCTCGCCTCGCTGAAGACGATGGAGGAGCAGCAGGCGGCCGACGAGACGGCGCTCGTCGAGCAGGAGGAGAGGCGGAGCAGGCAGCGCGGCCGTCAGCCGAGCAGCGGGCTGAACGAGCCGAGGCGCTCGGCCACGATCTGCTCGGCCGTCGCGTGCGCGGGCCCGTGGCCCGTCACGGCGGTGACGAAGATGTCGCGCTCGAGCGTGACGAGCTCGACGTCGGTGACCGCGGTCACCGTGGCGGTGCGGGGCACGTCGCGGAGGAGCGCGATCTCGCCGAACGACTCGCCGGGGCCGAACGTGCGCCCGAGGATCTCCACCTCGCCGCTCTCGATCACGTAGAAGCGGTCGCCCGACCTCGCCCTCGCGTGACGATCGCCTCGCCGGCGCGGGCCGTCGACGGACGCGCCGACGTCGGCGAGGAACTCGAGCACCGGCTCGGGCAGGACGCCGAGCAGCGGCACGCCGCGCAGCAGAGCCGCGTGGGCGGGCGCGACCGTCGTGCGGTCGATCGCCGCCAGGCGTCCCGCGACGAGCAGCGTCGCCGACGGGAAGCACGATGCCGGCCACGATCAGCGACGGCTTCGTGCCGATGAGGGCGATGCAGAGCGGCGCGGCGAGCCCGCCGAGCCCGATCGCGCCGAGCAGGACGCCCTCGAGCACGCCGAGCACCCGGCCGAGCACGTGATCCGGGACGATGCGCTGGAACAGCGTCAGCGCGGCGATGTCGGCGACCGAGTTCCCGATCCCGACGACGCGCGAACGCGAGCAGGGCGACGGGATAGCTGGCGAAGATGCCGATCACGGCGAACGGCACGCCGAACAGCACGACGCCGATCCCGAAGTCGGCCGCGAGCCGGCCGCGGGTCGCGAGCACGAGCGCCACGAAGCCGCCGACGAAGCCGCCGATCCCGAGCGCCGCGCTCAGGTAGCCGACGCCCGGCGTCGCCCGCGTCGATCAGCTCGAACGCGACGAGCACGACGAGCACGTTGAGCGCACCCGCGATGAATGCCTGCGCGGTGTAGAGGCCGGTCACCGTCGCGACGTTGCGGTCGCTCGCGACAGCGCGCATGCCCTCCGCGCAGCTCGGAGACGAAGCCGGGGCGGTTGCCGGACGCGTCGAGTGGGGAGGCGGCCGGCGCAGGCGCCCGGAGGCCGACGAGCAGCACCGCCGAGGAGAGGAACCAGAGCGCGTTGAGCCCGAACACGGCCTGGACGTTCCAGAGCGCCAGGATGATGCCGCCGATCGCCGGGCCCGGCGAAGGTCGAGACGGCGTCGAGCGTGCTCGCGGCGACGTTCGCCGCGGACAGCTCGGCCGGATCGCGCGCGAGGCCGGGGAGGAGCGCCGCCTGCGCCGGCCGGAACGCGACGCCGACGAGGTTCGTCAGGATCACGACCGCGTAGACGACGAGCGCCGGCCCGTCCGTTGCGATCACGACGGCTGCGAGCGCCATCAGCGCGGCCCGGATCAGGTCGGTCGCCCATCATCACGCGCTCGCGCCGATAGCGGTCGGCGAGCGTCGCGAGGAACGGCGATGCGATCGCGGCGGGCAGCAGCCGCAGGACGGAGATGATCCCGACCGCGGTCGTGCCGCCCTTGTCGTAGGCGTAGACCGAGAGGCCGACGACGTACGTCCAGTGCCCCATCGTCGAGCCGAGGAACGCGAGCTCGAGCCGGCGCAGGCCGGGGTTCCGGAAGACGCGCGCGAGCGAGCCGAACGACTCGGCCACCCGTGCCCCGAGACCGCTCACTGCACGCCGTCCTGTCATCATGTTGCAACAACACCACATTGGCGGGAAGATTGCACCGGTGAGCATCGTCTATTGGGTACCAGGCCCGAACCGGGCACCGAGTCCAAAGGAGATCGAGATGACGGATCAGCCGGAGAAGAAGAGCGAGACCGAGGACGTCAAGGCCGACTTCGAGGGTCATCGGCTCAGCGGGCCGGAGAAGATGAGCGAGCACGGTGACATCACCGACGTCAAGAGCAGCGACGGACGACGACGGCGCCGACTTCGAGGGTCACCGGCTCGCGGGCCCGGAAGAAGATCGGCAAGTCAAGGCAGACCTCACGGACGTCAAGGCCTAGATGCTTCGGCATCACGATGGCTTCGGAAGAGGCGCCTCCGGGCGCCTCTTCTGCGTCCGGCCAGCCGCGATCTATGCGTCGGGAGCTCGCGTCAGCACCGCCTCGAGCGCCTCGAGCAGCCGCAGCGCCGCGGCGTCGTCCTCGGTGTGCTCGAGCAGCGCCGCGATCCGGGCGACGACCGCCGCACCGCCCTCGCCCTGCTCCGCCACCGCCCGCGCGCGGCGCGCCGTCTGGAGCAGGTCGAGCCCGATCGCGGCCTGGTTCGCGAACATGATCAGCAGGTCGATCTCCCCGAGCGAGAACGCGCGCTCCTTGGAGCGGTCGAGCACCTGCAGCACGCCGAGCATCGTGTCGCCGTTTGCGAGCGGCACCGCCATCAGGCCCTGCGGCACGTAGCCCGTGCGCTCGGCCGCCTGGCGGGCGAAGCGCGGATCCTGCTGGAGGTCGTCGATCACGATCGGCTGGCCGGTGACGAGCACCCAGCCCGCGATTCCCGTGCTCGAGGGAATCCGCATCCCGATCAGGTCGCCCTCGCCCTCGCCGGAGACGGCCTCGAAGACGAGCTCGTCCGTCGCGTCGTCGAGCAGGAAGATCGACGAGGCCTTGGCGCCGAAGATCGCCCGCGCGACATCGACGATCGACTGCAGCAGCGCGCGATGGCTCTCCTCCGACGGGAGCATCCCGGTCGCGACGGCCTCCTGGTAGCTCGAGCCATCTGTCATTTGCTTCCTCCCGCGTTCGATGCCGTCAGGTAGAGGACGCTCTTCAGCTGGAAGGGCGTCAGCCCCGGGTGCTTCGAGAGCACGAGCGCCGAGAGGCCGGCGATGTGCGGTGCGGCGAAGCTGTTGCCGGTCGCCCGCAGCGTGCTGCCGCCGTACCACGCCACGTCGAGGTCGACGCCGCGGGCGAAGAACTCGACCGGCGGGTTGGGGTTCGCGTACCACTCGAGGGAGTCGTCCCCCTCGTGCGAGCCCACGGAGATGACCGACGAGAAGCGCCACGGATAGCTCTCGACCGGCATGTTGTGCGCCGAGGCGACGAGCACCGTGCCGCCGAAGTAGGCGTCGTCGGCGAGCTCGTGCAGGAGCTCGGCGAACTTGCGCTTCGTCGTCGAGAGGCTGAGGTTGATGACCTCGAAGCGCTGCTCGATCGCGTGGCGGAGGCCGCCGAGGATCAGTTCGGCGCTGCCGGTGTTGCCCTCGCCGAGCACCCTGACGCTGTGGATCCGGCAGGCCGGCGCCAGCGAGCGGACGATCCCGGCGCAGGCCGTGCCGTGACCGCAGACGTCACCGATCGTGTCGGGCTCGATCGTCGTCACCTCGCCGTCGAGCGTCACCACCACCGCGCTCTCGAGCCCGCCGACGAGCGGGTGGTCGCCGTCGACGCCGCTGTCGAGGATGCAGACGTCGACGCCCTCGCCGGTCGCTCCTCCGATCGCCCAGTCCCTCGTGACCCGGTCTGGCCACTCGGCCGGGATTCCGATCGAGCCTGCCGCCTCGGCGGTGAGGCTCCAGGCGGGCATCATCCGCTCGCTCATGTCGCTCCCAGCGCGCGCGCCCTCGCTGCAGCCGCTGCAGACGCGAGCAACGCGGCCCGCTCCGAGTGCCGGTCGCCCGGGACGATCGCGAGATTGATCTCGACGAGATGGGTTGCCGCCTGCGTTGCCGCTTCGGCGAGCGCCGCGGCGGCGGTCGCGTCGGGCTGGAGGTGGGGTGACCCCGCGGCCGCGGCGGCCGCGGCGAGCTCGGCCACGTCGGCGGCGGCCTCGGCGATCCGCAGCGGTACCTCGGCCGCGCGCAGGAGCGCCAGGCCGAGCGCGAAGTCGCGCTGCTCGGGCGTGCCGGATCGATCGCGCATCGTCACGAGGACCTGCGCGAACGCCGTCGCGTCCTCCTCGCCGAGCGCCGTCAGCCGCGACCGCAGCGCCCGCGACTGCGAGGCGATGCCGGGCCCGTCGTCCCAGCTCGACGAGCCGCGGGCGACCATCGTGACGAGGGACGCCGCCATCGCTGCGGTCACCGCGGCGGCGGTGCCTCCGCACGACGACGGCGCGGGCGATTCGAGCTCGTCGAGGAAGCTGTCGAGGCCGCTGCGGGCGGGTGCGGCCGTCGGAGCCGGCGCGTCCGTCACGCGACGAAGCGTCTGCGCAGGTGCTCGACGACGACGGGACGTGGCTCGACCCCGGCGACGCGCAATGCGTCTTCGAGATCGTCGACGAGAGCCTGCCGGAAGGCTGCGTCCCGCTCGGCCCGCGCGATCAGCGCGTCGAGGTCGGCACGGGCCCGCGGCAGCTCCTGCGCTGCTTCGACCCAGCCGGGAGGAGCCGGCGGGAGGAGGCGAAGCAGCTCGCCGAGGCGCTCTTCGTCGTACGTCGTCATTCGATCACCATGTCTACACGACGTGGGAGGTTGGGACTTTCTTCCGTCATCGTTCCACCTCTGTCCGCAGATGCCCGAGACAGCGCGAGATCCGGCTCGCGATCGTGCCGGCCGGGATGTCGAGCGCGTCGCCGATCGTCCGGTAGCTCTCGTCCCGAGCGAAGAACCGGTCGAGGATCTCCTGGCACTCGGGCCCGAGCCGCGAGAGGCCGTCGCGCACCATCATCGCGTCGTCGAGCCGGGCGATCACGTCGTCGGCCGCCTGCTCCTCGATCTCCTCGGTCGGCACGATCCGGCCGGACGAGCGCAGCAGGTCGAGGCAGCAGTTCCGCGTCAGCTGGCCGACCCACGGCCGAATCGCGTCGTCGGAGCGGAGCGAGCCGAGCCGCTCGTAGGCACGCATGAAGACCGTCTGAAAGACGTCCTCCGCGTCGTGCGGCGCCAGGCGGAAGGCCTGGGTCGCGATCGCGGAGACGTAGCGGGAGAATCGCTCGACGAGCGCGTTCCACGCTTCGGGGTCGCCCTTGCGGCAGCCGGCGACGAGCTCTGCGTCGGTCGGCGTGGCGGCCACTGTCTCGGCCACGACCGGGTCCTAGCGGGCGTTGGCTGCGCGGAGTCGCTCGGCGAGGATCTCGAGGAGTTTCCAGGCGAGCTCCGGGCGCTGCTCGACGAACGGCCGGAAGCTCCAGACCGGGAGTGCGTAGGCGACCATCGGCGACGTCGCCGTCACGGTCGCCGACCGCGCCGACTTGTCGACGAGCGCGACCTCGCCGAACGAGGTGCCCGGGCCGAGCGTGCCGACCTGCTCGCCGTGGATCGTGACCGCTGCCTCGCCGCTCGCGACGATGAAGAAGTTGAGGCCGTCCGTCCCTTCGGTCGCGATCGCGGCGCCCTCGTCGAAGTGGCGCTCGATGAACTCGCCTGCGAGCCGCTCGACGGTCTTGTCGTCGAGGTCGGCGAAGAGGGGCACGCCCCGGATGAGATCTGCTGTGGGTTGAGACATGGCCGTGACCTTACAGCCCGGGCGCTTCCGTGTCATCTGGACTTGACCTGCCGAGAGCTCCTCGATCCTGCCCTCGGCCGCCTCGAGCAGCGCGGCGCAGCGCCGGTGCAGCGCCTCGCCCCGTTGCCAGAGCTCGATCGCCTCGTCGACCGCGACGTCGCCGCGCTCGAGCTTGCCGACGATCTCCTCGAGCTCGCGGCGCAGGTCCTCGAACGTCCGCTCGGCCGCCTCGCCGTTGCTCACGCGCGCACCTCCTCCACGGTCGCGGCGAGGCCGCCCGTCGCCAGCTCGATCTCGAGGCGGTTGCCGGGAGCGACCGTGGCGGCATCCTTCAGCGCCGAGCCGCCGGAGCGGACGACGGCGTAGCCGCGCGCGAGGGTTGCGCGAGGGGAGAGCGCCTGCAGCCGGGCGGCGGCGTGGTCGAGCGCGACGCGCCGGCGCTCGAGCAGCAGGACGCGGGGCGGCCCGGAGCCGCAGCCGGTCGCGCTCGAGGCGCTCGCGGTCGCGGGCGAGCGCGCGCCTGACGGAGCCGTCGAGCTGGTCGCGCAGCCGCACGAGCCCGGCGCTCAGCTCGCCGAGGTCGGGCACGACGAGGCGGGCCGCGGCGGTCGGGGTCGACGCGCGCACGTCGGCGGCGAGGTCGCAGAGCGGCGTGTCCTGCTCGTGGCCGACGGCGGAGACGACCGGCACCGGGCAGCGGGCGAACGCGCGCACGACCGCCTCGTCGCTGAACGGGAGGAGATCCTCGAAGCTGCCGCCGCCCCGCGTCACGATCACGACGTCGACCGCGGGGTGCGCGGCGACGCGGCCGAGCGCGGCCGCGATGCGGGCGCCGGCCGATGCGCCCTGCACCCGCGTCTCGGCGATCACGATGTGCGCCGCCGGGAACCGCGCCTGGATCGAGGCGATCACGTCGCCGCGCGCGGCCGCGTCGGCGCCGGTGACGACGCCGACCGCGCGCGGGAATCGCGGCAGCGGCCGCTTGCGCTCGGCTGCGAACAGGCCCTCGGCAGCCAGCACGCGCTTGAGGCGCTCGATCGCCGCGAGATGGTCGCCGAGCCCGACGCGCTCGATCGTCGTCGCCCGGAAGCTGAGCTCGCCCTTGGCCTCGTAGATCTCGGCCTTGCCCTCGACGAGCACGCGCTCGCCGTCGCTGAGCTCGAGCGCGAGCTCGTCGAACCGGCGCCGCGGCATCGTCGCCCGCACGCAGGCTCCCGTGTCCGGATCCTTGAGCGTGAAGAACACGAACGCCCACGCCTCGTTCCGGCGCAGGTCGGTGACCTCGCCCTCGACCCAGAGCGACGGCAGCCGGCGCAGGTAGATCCCGATCCCCTGGTTGAACGCGGAGACGCCGAAGACCTTGCGGTCACCGTGGAACGTCGCTTCGACCTTCACCCCGGCAGGGTAGACGCCGGCGCGGGTAGCGAGCCGCGGCGCGGCTAGAGGAGGATCTCTGCCGCGGTCGCGGGCGCGCAGCCCTGCCGCATCAGATCGACGCACGTGTGGAGATCGGCGTCGCTCGCGGCGAGCCGCTCGGCGAGGGGCAGCGGGAACCCGGCCTCGATCAGCACGTGCAGGCGCCAGCTCTCGACCTTGGCCTGCTCGCCCTCACGCTCGATGTGTGTCTCGGTGATCTCGGCCATGGCTGCCCTCGTGTGCCCTCGTGTGCCTTGCGTGCCCGGAGGATTCGTGATCGCTAAGACGATCCCTTCCACGAATGGTTTGTGGATCTGTTCGGCAGCCAGGCTGAGCCTGGCACCGCCTACCCTTGCTCCAGCCTGCGCGCGAGCTCCTCGCGCATCAGCAGCTCGACCGCGCGGTCGAGCTCGCGGGAGAGCCTCGTCGCCGCGTCCTCGCGAATCTCGCGCATCCGCTCGTCGAACGCCGTCGCCGCCAGCTGGGCGTGGCGCTCGATCTCGCGCTCGCTGACGCGCTCGAGCCGCTCGGTCTGGCGCCGCTCGAACTCGATCAGCGTCAGCTCGAGCCGGCGCGCGCGCATCCGTCTCGGCCTGCTCGATGCCCTCGGCGATCGCCGCCTCGCGGATCCGCAGGCGCTCGGTGATCTCCTCCACCGAGCGGCGGCGCTCGATCGTGTGCGCCTCGAGCTCGTCGAGCGCCTCGGTGACGGCGGAGGCCGCTGCCCGCTCGAGCTCCTCGCGGAGGCGCACGACCGCGCGCCGCTGCTCGTCGCTCGTCGTCCCGAGCTCCGCTGCCTCACGCTCGATCCGCGCTTCGACATCGGCGATCGCCTGCTGCTGCCGCTGGGTGAGGCGCGCGAGCTGCGTCTCGAGGTGGCGCTCGGCACGGTCGAGATCGTCGGCGACCCCCTGCAACCGCTCGTCGAGCCGTCGCTCGACGTCGGCCAGCGTGTTCGAGAGGCCTTCGCTCACCCGCCGCTCGCGCTCGGCCACGATCGAGCGGCGCTCCTCGCCGAGCCGCCGCTCGTCGGCCGCCAGCTGCGACACCGTGTCGGCGCGCTCCCGGGACATGGTGCGGCGAATCTCCTCGACGTGCGCGGCCGTCTCCTCACGAACGGCCGCCTGGATCTCGGCGCGGGCATCGGCGACGATCGTGTCGGTCTGGGCCGCCCGCTCACGGGTGCGCCAGAGGACGATCCAGAGCACGACCGCTGCGACGATCGCGACGGCCAGGCACGCGGCGAGGATCCAGACGATCACGACGGAAACGCTATAGGCGGAACGCGACCAGCGCAGCCGCGATCAGGATCGTCGCGGCGGCGAGCAGCTTCAGCGCTGCCTCCGGCGCCTCGACGAGCGCCTCCTGCGTGATCGCCTCGCGGCCGCCCCCGGCGAGCTCGAGCTCGCCGGTCGCGGAGACGACCTCCCGGCGGTTCCTCCTCACCGGCGTCGAGAGCCGGCGCTGGGCGAGCGAGAGGACGGTGGCCCAGACGGCGGCGATCACGGTGGCGGCGCGGACGGTTCCCGCACACGCGACGGCACCCGTGACGACGGGGAACGCGCCCCACGCAAGGGCAAACCAGAGGTTCGAGTGGAAGCGGCCGCCGAACAGCTCGAGGTTGTAGGCCGGCACGAGGAAGGCGCCGATCGCGATCAGCGGCAGGATCCAGAGGCTGAAGCTGACCGCGACCGCGAGCCCGATCGCGCACGCTGCGACGACCGAGACGACCGCCAGCGCGACGAGGACCGAGCCGGGAATCGCCGTCTGCAACGGCCGCCCGGCGAGCTCGTCGAGCGCGTGGGCGCCGATGCCCATCGCAAGGAAGAAGGCGAGCACGGTGAGGCCGAGGCGGCTCCACGACACCTCGGCCACGAGGCAGCCGCCGACGACGACGTAGGAGAGGTGCCACGCGGTGTACGGCGCGTGGAGCAGCGTGACGTAGTCTCGCCAGCCTCCCCGACGCAGCGCGTAGAACGCCGGTCTCACGTCTTCGTGCCCCAGATCACGACGCCACCGCCGACGCTCATGCGCCGGGCCTGCACGTCGGTGACGCCGGCGTCGCGCCAGAGCTGGAGCTGCCGCTCGAGCGGCCACCGCTCGTAGAACCCGCGAATCGACGGGCCGAGGAAGCGGCCCACGTCGTACCAGCCCTTCGACGCGAGGCGGCCGAGTGCCGGGAGGCCGACGCCGACGTAGAGATCCCAGAGCGGCCGCCAGATGCCACGCGGAACGCAGAACTCGAGGTTCGCGATCGTCCCGCCCGGACGGACGACGCGCGCCAGCTCGACCAGGGTTGCGCCCGGATCGTCGACGTAGCGCAGCAGATAGGTGAACGTGAGGTGGTCGAACGACGCGGCGGCGAAGGGGATCGCGGTGGCCGATGCCTCCACGAGCTCGACGCGGTCACCGAACCTGCTCCGCGCAACCGCGAGCATGTCGGGGCTCTGGTCGAGGCCGGTGACCCGGTGGCCCTGTGCGAGCAGCCGCTCGGCGACGAGGCCGGTGCCCGTCGCGACGTCGAGCACGCTGCCCCCGTCCCGTGGGATGTGCGACACCATCGCCCGGCGCCAGCGCGGATCCTGGCCGAAGGAGAGGAGCGCGCCGAGGCGGTCGTACCTCGGCCCGAGGGGCGCGAAGAGCTCGATTGCCTGGTCGCGTCGGTCGGTCATCAGTCCCTATCCTGGCACGGTGACGCTGGTCGCCGATCTCGAGCGCATTGCGGCGGGCGTCGCGCGCTTCGCCCCCGACGGCGGCGCGTTGAGCGCCGTGCTGCCGGCAGAGGCCACGCCGGGGCGGCGGAGCTACCTCTGCGCGTTCGAGACGGAGGCCGGCGAGCGGTCGTGGCTCGTCGTCGACGACGGGGGCGAGGCCGTGCTCGACCGCCGCGACATCCGCGACGTGATCGCGATCACGGCGCTGTGCGAGATCGCCGAGGAGTCGGCCGTGGGCGGCGACCTCGACGAGCTCCTCTCGCAGCTCGTCGCGCTCCGCCTGACCGAGAATCCGGATGGGATCGACGAGGCCGAGGACGCCGTGCGGGCGCTGCAACAGACGATCGGGACGCCGCCGCAGCTCGCCTCGCCGGCCCGCCTCGACGAGATCGGCGCCGCGACGCGCCGGCTCGAGCAGGCACTCGACCCAGCCGCTCCGTCGCCGTTCACGGCCGCGCTGAAGGGCGCCCAGAGCACGATCGACGAGCTGCAGAAGGAGATCGAGGCGACCTACCGCGTGCCGTTGACCTCCAACCCGTTGTGACAAAGTGTCACAAGGCCCGGTCGCGAGCTCGATTGCGGGCGCTACGATCCCGGCATGGAGGGCGGTGGCTTCTTTCCGTTGGGCGGTGACCCCGAGGACATCCTGCGCGGGTTGCGGGAGTTCGCGGAGACCCAGTCCGAGAGCGTCAAGGAGGCGCAGCGCGAGCAGTTCGCGACGTTGACGCTCAGCACCGCCGTCGAGCTCACGGCGGCCGCGCTGAAGCAGGTGCAGCCGACCGGCGGGCCGGACGAGCAGGCGGCCGCGCTTCGCGATGCGATGCGGGTGCTCTTCCCCGAGGCAGTGGCGCTCGTGAGTGCCGCCCGCCAGGGTTTCATGCGCGAGAACTGATCCATGCGTGAGAACTGATTCGCGTTGGGTGTCTTCGATCGTGCCGTAGCGACCGTGCTCCCTGCCGTCCCGCGATCGCTCGTCCGGCGCGTTTCGGCTCCCTACATCGCAGGCCCCACGCTCGACGACGCACGCAGCACGGTCGCCTCGCTCAACGCGGCGGGGAAGCGCGCCACCGTCGACGTGCTCGGCGAGGAGGTGCACAACGCCGCCGAGTCGCAGGCGATCGCGGCTGCCTACAGGGACGTGCTCGCGGCGATCGCGACGGACGGCCTCGACGCCAACATCTCGGTCAAGCTCACCGGGCTCGGGCTGAAGGTCGACCTCGACCTGTGCCGGTCGCTGCTCGAGGGCCTCGTTCGCGATGCGGGCGCGCGCGGGTCGTTCGTGCGAATCGACATGGAGGACGCCTCGTGCGTCGACGACACGCTCGCCCTCTACCGCACGCTGCGCGGCGCCGGCCTCGACAACGTGGGCATCGTGCTGCAGGCGTACCTCAAGCGGACGCTCACGGACATCGCGGAGCTCCGCGACCTGCGGCCGAGCGTGCGGCTCTGCAAGGGCATCTACATCGAGCCGAGCGCGGTCTCGTTCAAGGATCCCGACGTGATCCGGCGCTCGTTCGTCTCCTGTCTCGACACGCTGCTCGACGAGGGATCGCGGGTCGCGATCGCGACGCACGACGAGCAGCTCATCGGCGAGTCGCTGGTGCGCGTCGCGTCGCTCCCGCCCGACGGCTACGAGTTCCAGATGCTGCTCGGCGTGCGCGAGAGCCGTGCCGACGAGCTCGTCGCGGCCGGTCACCCGCTCCGGGTCTACGTGCCGTTCGGGCAGCGGTGGTACGAGTACTCGCTGCGGCGGCTCCAGGAGAATCCACAGATGGCCGGCGTCATCGCCAAGGCGACCCTGGCCAGGGCGATCGGCCGCGGCTGATGCGGCGGTGAGCGGCTCACTCTCGGCCTGCTCGGGCTCGCGCGCTGCGGTGCCGACCGTGGCGGCGATCGTGGCCGCCGTGCTCGGCGTCGTCAACCTCCTGTCGGCGCTGACGCCGAACGCTCACTGGCGCGGCCACCTGCTCCTCGAGGTCGAGCCGATCGAAGTCACGCACGTCTTCCACGCGCTGGCGGTGCCCGCCTCTGTCGCTCTGCTCGTCGGCGCGTTCTACCTGCGCCGCCGCCGGCGCGTTGCGTGGCAGGTGGCGCTGGCCCTGCTCTGCGGTCTGACACTCCTCGACATCGTCAAGGGGCTCGATGTCGAGGAGGCGGCGCTCACGGCTGCGGGAGCGGCGCTGCTCTGGTGGGGACGGGACGCGTTCGTCGTGAGGGGCGACCCGGTGCAGCTGCGCTCAGCCCTCTGGCGCGTGCCCGCGATCGCCATCGCGACGATCCTCGTCGGCCTCGCCACCGTCGCGTTCGCCGCGCCGCGCGCCGGCTTCTCGGCGTGGTTCAACGAGACGTTCGAGCTCCTCACCTGGCAGCCGGGCGAGCTGCACCTGGGCGACGAAGGCGGGCACCTGCCGCTCGCGCTCGGCCTGCTCGGGCTCGTTGCGCTCGGCAGCGCGGCGTGGCTCGTGTTCCGGCCCCTGGCCGCCCCACGGGCGCTGCCCGATCCGGAGGTGCGTCACGCGGTCGAGGAGCTCGTGCGCCGGCACGGCCACGACACGCTCGCGTTCTTCAAGCTCCGCGGCGATCAGCACTACCTCTTCACCGACGACGGCGCGGCGTTCCTCGGGTACCGCGTCGAAGGTGGCGTGATGCTGTGCGCCGGCGATCCCGTCGGGCCGACGGCCGCGATGCCGGCGCTGCTCGACAAGGCCGCCGCGTTCGCCCAGGTTCGCGGCCTGCGGCTCGGAGCGGTAGCGGTGAGCGCTGGAGCCGCACCGGCGTTCGAGGCACTCGGCCTGCGGCGCCTCTACCTCGGTGACGAGGCGATCGTCGAGACCGGCCGGTTCTCGCTCGAGGGCCGCGCGATCCGCAAGGTGCGCCAGTCCGTGACCCGAATCGAGAAGGCCGGGTACACCCTCTCGATGGAGACGCTTTCGGACGTCCCGGACGAGACGATGGGCGAGCTCGAGCGCGTCTCCGAGGCGTGGCGCGCGGGGGTCGACGAGCGAGGCTTCACGATGGCGCTCGAGCGGCTCGGTGGCGCCCACCAGCACGACACCGTCGTCGCGATCGCCCGTGACGCCGAGGGTCACGTCCGCGGCTTCCTGCACTTCGTGCCGTCCTACGGGCGCGAGGCGGTCTCGCTCTCGTTCATGCGACGCGACCCGGAGACCCCGAACGGGCTGACCGAGTTCCTCGTCGCGCGCTCGATCGAGGCGTTCCGCGAGCGGGGAACCGAGGAGGTCTCGCTGAACTTCGCCGCCTTCGCACGCTTGCTGACCGAGCCCGAGAACATGCTCGAGCGCGTCGCGGCCCGGATGCTCCGCTGGGCCGACGCGTGGTTCCAGATCGAGAGCCTCTACCGCTTCAACGCCAAGTTCGACCCGCGCTGGGAGCCGCGCTACGTCCTGTACGAGGGCCGGCTGGGGCTGGCGCGCGCCGGTCTCGCGGCGGCGTGGGCCGAGGGCCAGATCCCGAAGCCGTTGGCCCGCCGATGAGGCTTCCACGGGGGCTCGGCGGCGCGGCGCCGTGGTCGCCGCTCCGGATCGGCGTCTTCGTGCTCGCCGGCGTCGCGCTGCTGCTGCCCGCGTGGGCGCTCTATCTCGCCGTCGCGCTGCCGCGCGAGCACGTGGCGCCGAACTGGGACGTCGTCTGGGTGGGATTCGACCTCGCGCTGGCGGCGCTCGCGGCGGCCGCCGTGCTCGCATTCCGCCGCCGCTCCCGGTGGACACCCGTCTTCGGTGGGGCACTGGCCGCCGCGCTCGTGTGCGATGCGTGGTTCGACGTGCTGACCTCCGACGGGAGCGACCGCTGGGTGGCCGTGGCGCTGGCGGTGTTCGCCGAGCTCCCGGTTGCCGTCCTCGCCGCCGTGGTCGGTGTTCGCTCGGTGCCGGCAGGCCCTACGCGACCAGGCTGAAGCCGCCGTCGACGATCAGCGTCTGCCCACGCACCATCTCGGCGTCGGGTGAGCTGAGGAACGAGACGGCACCGGCGATGTCCTCGGGCGTGACGAGCCGGCCGGCGGCGTTCGCCTGGCCCATCTCGATCATCTCCTCGCGGTTCGGGAAGTGATCGAGCGCACCCGTGTCGACGACGCCACCCGACACTGCGTTGACACGAATCCCCACCGGACCGAGCTCGACCGCGAGGTAGCGCACGAGCGACTCGAGCGCTGCCTTCGAGGTGCCGACGAGGGCGTAGTTCTCGAGCACGCGGATCGAGCCGAGGCTCGAGATCGCCACCACCGACGAGCCGGCCGGCATCGTCGGGGCGAGCGCGCGCGTGAGGGAGAGGAACGAGCGGGCGTTCGAGTTGAGCGTCCAGTCCCAGTGCTTCTCCTCCGTCTCGAGGGCGGGGCGGATCACCCCGGTCGCCGCGTTGTGGACGAAGACGTCGATCGGCCCGAGCTCGCTCACCTGCTGGAGCACGCGCTCCGAGGTGACGTTGCCCCGCACGAGCACCGGCTCGGCGCCGAGCGCCTGGAGCTCACCGGCGGTCTCCTCGGCCGCCGCGTCCGACCGCATGTAGCCGATCGCGACCCTGGTGGCGCCCTCACGCGCGAAGCGAAGCGCGATCGCCTTGCCGATCCCGCGCGAGCCGCCCGTGACGAGCACCGATCGCCCCATCAGGTCGTGCGCGGCAGGGGCCGGGCTGCCGGTGCCGAGGACGGGATCTCGTCCCAGCCGATCCGGGTCCGTGGCTCTTCCGGCTCGTCGTCCTCGGCCTTCGACGAGGCGTGGCCGAGATCGTCGAGGAGGCGGATCTTCTCCTCGCCGAACTGTCGCACGGGGTCGTCCTCCGGCAGGCCGTCGATCAGCTCTCGCACCCGCGCCCGCAGCTGGAACGCGAAGTGCGGAGTGGCGGGCCCGACGAGCGCCTCGATGTCGTCGAATGTCGGCTCTGCCATCGCGGCCCGAAGCCTAACGATTACCTTCAGCCCGATGCGTAAGCCGACTTCCGTCGAGGTGATGCTGCTGTCGGCGATCGGCCTGTGGGCGCTCAACCTCACGGTCAGCCGCTACATCCTCACGCACGGCTTCCAGCCGCTCGCCTACTCGACCGTGCGCTACGGCCTCGCCTCGCTCGTGTTCATCGCGATCGCGCTCATCGCCGAGCGGTCGCTCCGCATCGAGCGGCGCGATTTCGGCCTCGTCGTGGGGGCCGCGACCGCGCTGTTCGTCAACCAGATCGCCTTCGTCTATGCGCTCAAGTCGACGTCGGCCTCGGTGATCGCGCTGATCCTCGCGGCCACGCCGATCTTCGCCGCCCTGATCGGGCTCGCGTTCGGCACCGAGGTGCTGCCCCGCCGCTTCTGGGCCGGCGCGGCGCTCTCTTTCGCGGGCGTAGGGCTCGTGGCGCTCGGCGCGGGCGGTGAGATCGGCGGGGACGCGGTCGGGATCCTGTTCGGGATCCTCACCGCCGCGACCTGGGCGGTGTACTCGATCCTGATCACCCCGCTGATGGCGCGGTACTCGCCGTCGCGGATCAGCGCCGTCGTGCTTCCGCTCTCCTGGGTCGGGATCGCGCTGATCGGTCTGCCGCAGACGCGCTCCCAGGACTGGAGCCTCGGCTGGGAGGTCTGGGTGCTGCTCGTGTTCGCGACGCTCGGGCCGCTCGTCGTGACCAACATCCTCTGGTTCCACTCGCTCGACCGCATCGGAGCCTCGCGGGCCACGCTCGCGACCAACCTGCAGCCGTTCGCCGCCGCGATCTGCGCCGTCGTGCTGCTCGGGGAGACGATCGACCTCGTCCAGATCCTCGGCGGGCTGCTGATCGGCGTCGGGATCCTCGCCGCGCGGCGGCGGTCGCCCGTCTCGCCGGGGGAGTAGAGCCTGATCCCGACCATCGCAGTACGCTGCGCCGATGAGCCCGCAGCGACGCACCGCTCTCGTCTCGGTCGGCGCAGCCGTCGCGCTGATGGGGATCAAGCTCGGCACGGGCCTTGCGAGCGGCAGCCTCGGTCTCGTCTCCGAGGCCCTGCACTCTGGCACCGACCTCGTCGCCGCGCTGCTCACGTTCTTCGCGATCGGCGTCGCCGGCCGTCCCGCCGACCGGTCGCACCCCTACGGCCACGGCAAGGCGGAGCACCTCGCAGCGCTGGCCGAGGCCGGCGTGCTCATGCTCGTCAGCGTCGCGGTTGCGGCGCTCGCGGTTGCGCGGCTCGTCGGCTGGATCGAGATCGAGACCTCGACCGCGTGGTGGGTGTTCGCCGCCGTCGGCGTCGTGATCCTGATCGACATCTCCCGCACCGCCGTCTCGCTGCGGGCGGCGCGGCGGTTCACGAGCCCGGCGCTCGCCTCGAACGCGCTCCACTTCGGGAGCGACCTCGTGGGCACGCTCGCGGTGCTGTGCGGCCTGCTCGCGGTCCGCGCCGGGTGGCCCGAGGGCGACTCGGTGGCCGCGCTCTTCGTCGCCTTCCTCGTGATCACGGCAGCGATGCGACTGATCCGGCGCAACGTGGACGTGCTGATGGATCGCGCCCCGGCCGATGCCGTGCGTGCGGCGCGGGCCGCGATCGCCACGCTCGACCCTCCCGTCGAGGTACGGCGCCTGCGCCTGCGGGAGGCGGCCGGGCGCACGTTCACCGATGTCGTGATCGGCGTCTCGCCCGGCGCTGCAGTCGGCCAGGGCCACGCTGTCGCGGACAGCGTCGAGGCCGCCGTCCACGCCGCGCTGCCCGGAAGCGACGTCGTCGTCCACGTCGAGCCGGCCGGGGCGGAGGCGGCGTTGCGCGAGCGCGTGCGCGAGGCTGCGATGTCGATCACGCGCGTGCGCGAGATCCACAACCTCTCCGTGATCGAGCTTCCCGACGGCGTCCACGTCTCGCTCCACCTCAAGCTGCCGGGCGAGCTCCCGCTCGAAGAGGCGCACGGGATCGCCGAGCAGGTCGAGCGGGCGATCGTCGAGGGGGTGCCGGAGATCGTCGACGTCCAGAGCCACCTCGAGCCGCTCGCCGAGCCGGCGACCGGGCGCGAGGCCGACGACGACCCGGCCGAGATCGAGCGCATCGTCCGTGAGACGACGGGCGAGCCGGCACGCGCCGTTCGCTTCCTCCACACCGACGAGGGCCTCGTCGTGTTCCTCACGCTCGCTCTCGATCCCGCCGAGAGCCTCGCGGCGGCGCATGCGACGGCCTCCCGGGTCGAGGAGCGAATCTGGGTCGTCGTCCCCGGCGTCGCCGAGGTGATCGTCCACACGGAGCCCTAGAGGCTACGCGAGGCCAGACCCGCGGTCGGATCGGCCGCTCCAGGTTGAATAGGCGCGATGCGCCTCTGCATGTTCCACCCGAACGACAACCCCCTCGACCGCGGGTGGGTCGGCCGCATCGAGGACGACCGGATGCTTCACCTCGCGGCGCAGACGCTGCAGTCGTTCTTCCTCGTCGGCGGCGGCTCGCGCGTGCATGCGGAGTACCCGCTCGCCGACGTCACCCTGCTCGTGCCCGTTCAGTACCCGCCGACGGTGCGACTGTTCGACGACGGCGGCTCGTTCCGCTTCGCCAACGCGACCGCCGTGGTCGGCCCGAACGTCCCGGTCTCGGGCACCCGCCTCTCGGCGCGGGCTCGGATCGCCGTCGTGATCGGTGCCGGCGGCGAGATCGGCGGCACCACGGCGATGGTCGAGTGGCACGACCCGGCGGAGCACCTCGACGTGAAGCGGTCCGATTTCGGGATCGTGCTCGGGCCGGTCGTCGTGACGCCCGACGAGACGGGCGGGGCGTCGTTCGCCTGCCGGCTGAGCGCGGGCGAGCGGGCCGTCGAGGGCAGCACCGGCGGCGTTCTCCTGGGCCGAGGCGCTGGCGCTCGCAGGGCACCGGACGACGCTCCGTCCCGGCGACGTGATCGCAGGCCCCCCGGTCGTCGTCCTCGACGAGGTCGGCGGCGACGCGGAGCTCGAGGTCGACGGGATCGGCACCCTGCGCATGTCCGCTCTCCAGTTGACGCGGCTCGTCCTCGATTGGGACGGCACGAT
This sequence comes from uncultured Thermoleophilia bacterium, assembly GCA_963751875.1. Lineage (GTDB taxonomy): Bacteria > Actinomycetota > Thermoleophilia > Gaiellales > Gaiellaceae > Gaiella. The sequence continues at coordinate 49,418 of CAVVWG010000014.1, read as the reverse complement.
CACCGAGCGCGACACGCTCCACATGGCGATCGAGGAGTTCGGGGACGTCGAGCTGTTTCACGCGCTCGAGGAGCAGATCGGCCGCGAGCTGACGCTCAACGAGGTGATCGGCGTCGAGATGGGGACGATCTCGGCACCGTTCGACGCGGTGCTCGACTGGCTGCTCGACACGGTCGTCGTCAGGCCGGGCCTGCCGGAGCTCGTCGCCGCCCACGACCCTCTCATCATCTCGGCCGGGTTCCACGAGCTGATCGAGCCGGTGCTCGCCCGCGAGGGCGTCGCCGCGACGGTCGTCGCGAACCGCATCGAGGCCGACCCGGCGGGCTGGCGCTCGACGTTCCTCGTGCGGGAGCGCCTGCGCGGTGTGCGGCGAGCCGTGCAAGCGCGTCGCCCTCGCCGGCACCGCGCCGTACGTCTACGTCGGCGACGGCATCTCCGACCGGTGCGCGTCGCTCGCGGCGGAGCGCGTGTTCGCCCGCTCGGGCCTCGCCCAGTACCTCACCGCGCAGGGAGTGGCGTTCGAGCCCTTCGAGGACCTGCACGACATCCGCGAGGCGCTCGAGGCGTAGATCCAGAGTCGGGCGCGTACGATCGCAGCATCGCCCTCCTCGCGCTGCCGCAGCCATACGACTTCCTCGCCTCCACGGAGCGCTTCCGCTCCTACGGCGTCGACCGCGCCAATGCCTGGCACGACGGAGGGTTGCACCGCGTCATCGCGGGGCGCGAGGTGCGGCTCGAGGCCGCGCCCGGCGGCGTCGAGGTCGAGCCGGCCGACGACGACATCCTCCGCGAGGCTGCGTGGCTCCTCGGGGCGCCGCTCGACCTCGAGCGCTTCTGGGCCTGGGCGGCGGCCGAGCCGGCGCTGGCCGCCCTGGCGGAGCCTCTGCGCCCCTACCGGCCGCCGCTCGTCCCGGATCCGTGGGAGATGCTCGTGGGTCTGATCACCTCGCAGCAGGTGTCGCTCCACTCCGCATTCGCGGTGCGGTCGCGACTGATCGAGCGGTTCGGCATCCGGCACGGGGAAGCGTGGGCGTTCCCGACCCGGGAGCGCATCGCGGCTGCGGCGGAGAGCGAGATCCGCGAGGTCGGCTTCTCGACCCGCAAGGCCGAGTACGTGACCGGCATCGCGCGCGGCGATCTCGACGTCGCCGGGCTCGCCGATCTGCCCGATGCCGAGGTGATCGAGCGGATCACGGCGCAGCGCGGGCTCGGCCGCTGGACGGCTGACTGGTTCCTCGCCCGGGCCCTCGGCCGACCCGACAGCTGGCCGGCAGGCGACCTCGGCGTGCGCAAGGCGGTGTCGTTCTTCTACGGTTCAGGCAGAGATCTCGACGAGACGGAGGTACGCGAAGTGGGAGAACGATTCGGGCAGTGGCGTAACGTCGCCTGCCACATGCTGCTCGCCGGGGCGAGGTTGCACGGATGACCGTGCGCAGCGCGACCGCCGACGACCTGCCCGTCCTCGAGGAGCTCTGGCGTGCATTCACCGCCGAGGTGCCGCCTCCCGCCCACGAGGTCGTGGATGACGCAACCGAGCTCGCCGAGATCCGCGGGATCGTGGAGTCCGGGCTCGGCTGGGTCGCCGAGAAGGACGGAGCGGCCGTGGGGATGATCCTGGCCCAGCGTCGCGGCCCGCGGGTCGGCCGCATCACCGACCTCTACGTGAGGCCCTCCGAGCGCCGGGCCGGCGTCGCCGAGGCGCTGGCGCGCGAGGTCGTCGCGCGCTTCGCCGCAGACGGTGTCGACACCGTCGATCTCGAGGTGATGGCGTCCAACGCCGCGGCCCGCACCGCCTACGCCCGCTGGGGCTTCCGCGACGAGGTGCTCGTGCTCGCGACGCCCGTGGCGGCGCTGGCCGAGCGGCTCGGCGAGTCGGACGCAATCGCGTCCTCGTTCGGCTCGATCCACGCCCAGACCGACGATGTCGACGCGATCCTGAAGTCGGTCGAGATGTTCGTGCCGCGGCTTCCCGGCCGCTCCACCGGCTCGATCGTGACCCAGCCACGGGGCGGCTACGTGACCGTGTACGACGACGTCTGCGACCGCGACCCGGCGATGCTCCGGCGGCTGGCGAAGGAGATCTCGTCCCGCACCGGGCTCGTCGTGATCGCGATCGGCGTCGAGCAGGAAGCGCTCGTGCGGATGATCCTCTTCGACCGCGGCGGCATCGTCGACGAGTACGCCTCGGTGCCCGAGTTCTACGGCTCGCTGCCGCCGGGAGAGGTCGTCGCGCTGCATGCGAATCCGGTCGTCGTCGAGCGCTACACCGGTGCCTCGCAGGCGGCGGTGCGCGCGACCGCTCCCGTCGGAGCCTCGCCCGCCGACGTGCCGCCCGCGCGCGAGCTCCAGGCCGCGCTTGCCGCGACCCTCGGGCTGACGGGCGCCGAGCACGGGTGGGCCGACGCTCCGGCCGATGCCGTCGGATCACCGGATCGACCGCTGATGCTGAAGCTGGTCGACGCGCCCCGCTGCCCGTACTGCGCCCGCGTCCGGATCGCCCTCGCCGAGAAGGGCATCGCCCACGAGGCTGTCGTGATCGACCTCGAGGATCGTCCCGCCTGGCTCTACGAGCTGAACCCCGTCGGCCGGGTGCCGGTGCTCGAGAGCGACGGCTGGGCGCTGCCCGAGTCCGTGGTGATCAACGAGTTCCTCGAGGAGCGCTACCCGGAGCCTCCGCTGCTTCCCGCCGACCCCGAGGCGCGCGCCGCCGCCCGGCTCCAGGTCTTCCGCGACGACGACTTCACCAAGCCCTACTACGCGCTCCGGCGGCAGCAGGACGGCGCCGAGGAGGCGTTCGCGGCGGCGCTGGCCGACCTCGACGCGACGCTCGCCGATGCTCCGTTCCTCACCGGTGCGGCGTTCGGTCTCGCCGACATCGCGCTCGTGCCGTGGGTGATCCGGGCTCGCGACATGCTCGGCGTCTCGCTCGAGCCGTACCCGCATGTGGACGGCTGGCTCTCGCGCCTCGCCGAGCGGCCGTCGATCGCCGCAGAGATCGCGGTCGTGGCCGGGCTGTGAGCGACGTCCAGCGCGACGAGCTCGAGCGGCGACTCGGCGAGGAAGGGCTCGTCGTCCTCGACGTCCGCACGCCGGGCGAGTTCGCCGGTGCGTCTGGGTATCCGTGCGATTTGCGCCAGGGCCACCTGCCGGGCGCCCGCAACGTCGAGCTCCAGCTCCTGCTGGAAGCAGCCGACGCGGCCGCGATCAAGGCGCTCGTCGGCGCGCCCGAGGGCTCCGAGGTGATCGCCTACTGCCACTCCGGCGGCCGCTCCGCGATGGCCGCGCAGCTCCTCCAGGCCGCGGGCTACGACGCGCGGAACTACGTGGGCTCGTGGCACGAGTGGTCTTCGAGCCCCGACCTACCGATCGAGTAGGTGCCAGGCTTCAGCCTGTCTCCTACACCTTCGCCGCGGCGTCGAGGAACGCGTTGCAGAGCCGCCTGCCGCACTCGTTCCAGGTTCCGAGGTAGAGGTCGGTGTCCCGGCGCACCGTGGCCGGATCGGGCAGCTCGGACTCGCCCTCGACGAACCAGTAGTCGAGCATGTGCCGCGTCACCTCGGGATGGAACTGCACGCCCCACGTGCGCTCGCCGAGCCGGTAGGCCTGGCGGGCGGCATCGTTCTCGGCGAGGAGCTCGGCGCCCGCCGGCAGCTCGAAGTTGTAGTAGTGCCACTCGAACGCCTCGAACCGGGACGGCATGACGCCGAGCACCGGGTCCGTCGCGGCCCGCGGCGTTCGGCTCGACCTCGTACCACCCGACCTCGTCGCGTCTCGCACGGCCCGACGCCGGCACCGGCCGCCCGGGCGATCAGCTGGGCCCCGAGGCACACCCCGAGCAGCGGCACCTCGCGGTCGATCGCGTCGCGGAGGAACGCGGACTCGTCGGCGAGCCAGGGATGCTCGCGCGTCCTGGTCCGGATGCATCGCGCCGCCGAACACCATGATCGCGTCGTAGCTCTCGGCTGCGTCAGGCCCCGTGGTCGTCTCCGGCATCACGCAGCGCTCGAGCACGTCGCCACGCGCGACGACGACCTCCTCGAACAGCCCCCCGCCGCCCGTCGAGGTGGGCTCGTGAACCAGCGAGAGCACGCGCATCCCGCGAGCCTAGTCAGAACAACGTCATCTCCGCGGGCGGCAGGTCGAGGCCGCCCGTCGCCGTGATCCCGGCCTCGTCGAGCAGACCGCGGAAGATCACCGCGCTGCGCGGCGCGAAGTCGTCGCGGTTGTTGTTGAAGAGCGCGTAGACCTCGTCCGCCTGCTCGGTGAGGCGGCGCGTCGGCCCGACCCACTCGGCCAGCTCCTCGTCGGAGTACAGCCAGTCGAAGCGGTCGGCGGCGCTGCCGCCGCGGATGTTCCAGGTCTGCGCGTTGCGGCCGTGGAAGCGGATCACCGAGACGGGGTGGGTTGCCGCGGCGACCCGGGGCGCGACGTTCGTGGCCCGCGTCAGCGGAGCGTCGACCGACACGTAGGCGAGCCCCTGCTCCTCGAGGAACCCGAGCGTGTCCGAGCGCTCGTCGGGATCCATCCACGAGCGATGGCGGAACTCGACGAGCGGCACGAGCGGCTCGAGCCGCGCGCGCACGCGCGCGAGCTCGTCCTTCGCCTCCTTCGACTTGACGAAGCGTGGGTGGTACTGCATCAGCACGCCGCGCAGCTTCCCGGAGAGCTCGAGCGGCTCGACCGAGCTACGGAAGGCGGCGAACGCGGCGTCGGTCGGCTCGCCCTCGTGGAAGGTCATCGCCGCGCCGGCCTTGACGTGGAAGGTGAACTCGTCGGGCGTCCGCTCGGCCCAGCGCCGCGTCACGTCGGGATCGGGCAGGGCGTAGAACGGCGAGTCGACCTCGACCACGTCGAAGCGCTCGGCGTAGTAGCGCAGCCGCGCCTGCGGCGTCGAGACGCCGCGCGGGTACCACGCCTTGAGCAGGCCCTCGTCGGCCCAGCTGCACGTCCCGAGGCGAACGGTGGCAGGCATCCCGAGAACATAGAGCAGCAGATCGTTCCAAATGTAAGTTGCTATCTAACGTTAGGATATGCTTACATAGAGGCCAATGGAGACCGCACTCAAGGCAATCGCCGCGCCGCGCCGCCGCCAGATCCTCACGCTCGTCCGTGACGGGGAGCTGTCGGCGGGTGAGATCGCGTCGCATTTCGACGTGACGCGACCGGCGGTCTCGCAGGACCTGACGCTGCTGAAGGAGGCCGGGCTCGTGGACGAACGGCGCAACGGCACAAGGCGTCTCTACCGCGTGCGTCCGGAGGGAATGGCCGAGCTGCGGGCCTTCCTGGAGGAGTTCTGGGACTCCGCGCCTCGATGCGCTCAAACGGGAAGCCGAACGAGAGGAGAGGGAGAAGGATGGAAACGACACGCCACGACTGAGGCTCCGGTCTACGAGCGCGAGCTCCAGATCGACGCCTCGCCGGAGACGGTGTGGGAGTTCCTCGTCGACCCCGAGAAGGTGGCTCGCTGGAAGGGCCTGCCGGCGACGGCGTTCGACCCGCAGCCCGGCGGGGCGTACCGGATCGAGATCGTCCCCGGGCGCGTCGCGAGCGGCGCGTTCGTGGAGCTGGAGCGGCCGCGCCGGCTCGTCTACACCTGGGGCTGGGAGCCGGGGCCGGAGGGCCCGAACCCGGTGCCGCCGGGCTCCTCGACGGTCGAGATCGAGCTGGAGCCGTGGACGGCGGCACGAGGCTGCGTTCACCCATCGCGACCTGCCCGGCGTCGAGGCCGCGCAGTCGCATGCCGAGGGCTGGGATCACTACCTCGGCGCGGCTCGTCACGGCGGCGCAGGGCGGCGACCCCGGGCGCGACCCGTGGCTCGGAGAGCCTGCCTGATCGAGGCCGCTCGGCGCATGTAGCGAAACCAACAACGAAGGGAGCACGACGATGGGGAAGTACGTGTACGCCTACAAGGGCGGCGGGATGCCCGAGAGCGAGGAGGAAGGCAAGCGGATCATGGAGGCCTGGACGTCCTGGTTCGGCGGCCTCGGCGACTCCGTCGTGGACATGGGGAACCCGTTCGGCGCCTCCGCCGCGGTCGGCGGTGGGTCGACGTCGGGGATCACCGGCTACTCGATCGTGACCGCCGGCAGCCTCGACGACGCGCTCGCGAAGGCCGAGGGCTGTCCCGATCCTCAACGGCGGCAGCGGCAGCGTCGAGGTGTACGAGACGATCGACATGTAAGACGGCGCGGCGGCGGGCGGGGTCGCAAGCAGCGCCCCGCCTGCCGCCGCGTCTACACTCCCGCGCGTGGATGCCCGCCCGATCGGCGTGTTCGACTCCGGTGCCGGTGGGCTCACCGTCCTTCACGAGTGCCTGGTCACGATGCCGCACGAGGACTTCGTCTACCTCGGCGACGGCGCCCGCCTGCCGTACGGCCCGCGGCCGCTCGACGAGATCCGCCGCTTCGCGGGCGAGATCGCCGGCTACCTCGAGCGCCAGGGCGTCAAGCTCGTCGTCGCCGCCTGCAACTCGGCGACCGCCGCGGCGCTGCCCGACCTGCAGCGGGCGCTGTCGGTGCCGGTGCTCGGCGTGATCCAGCCCGAGGCCCACGCGGCCGTGCGCGCCACGCGCAACCGCCGCGTCGGCCTGCTCGCGACCGAGGCGACCGTCGCGAGCGGCCGCTACGAGGCGCTGATCTGGACGCTCGATGCCGGCGTCACGGTCGTGCCCGTCGCCTGCCCGAAGCTCGTGCCGCTGATCGAGGGCGACGACCCGTTCGGCGAGGCGACCGTCGCGGCGGTGCGCGAGGCCGCCGCGCCGCTGAAGGAGGCCGAGGTCGACACCGTCGTGCTCGGCTGCACGCACTACCCGCTGATCCGGCCGATCCTGCAGCGCGTCTTCGGCCGCGACGTCACGCTCGTCTTCTCCGCCGACGAGACGGCCCGCGAGGTGTCGGAGACGCTCGCCCGCAAGGCGATCGAGAACGACGCCGAGCGCGAGGGCACCTACCGCTTCCTGACGACCGGCGATCCCGGATGCGTTCCAGGCGATGGGCAGCCGCTTCCTGCAGCTCCCGATCGCCGACGTCGAGCGCGTCAGCGTTGCCGAGCTCGAGAGCGTCGCCGCGTGAGCGACCGAGGCACGACGGCCGCCGGCCCGACGAGCTGCGCGCACTCGACGTCCTGCCCGACTTCCTGGAGCAGCCGCACGGCTGCGTGCTCTGGTCGCAGGGCAAGACGCGCGTCCTCTGCACGGCCACGATCGAGGAGGACATCCCGCGCTGGCTGCGCGGCAAGGGGCGCGGCTGGATGACCGCCGAGTACTCGCTGCTGCCTGCCTCGACGGGCGACCGCACCCAGCGCGGCGTCTCGCGCGGGCGACCCGACGGCCGCACGGTCGAGATCCAGCGGCTGATCGGCCGCGCCCTGCGCGCCGTGTGCGACTTCGAGGCGCTCGGCGAGCGCACGCTCTGGCTCGACTGCGACGTGCTCCAGGCCGACGGCGGCACCCGCTGCGCGGCGATCACCGGAGCCTACGTCGCCGCCTACCGCGCGCTCGACCGGATGGGCCTCTCGAAGGCACTTCCGCACTCGGTTGCGGCGGTCTCGGTCGGCGTCGTCGACGGCCTCGCCGTGCTCGACCTCGACTATCCCGAGGACTCGCAGGCCGACACCGACATGAACGTCGTGATGACGGCCGACGGCCGCCTCGTCGAGGTTCAGGCGACCGCCGAGCGCGACCCGTTCACGCGGGACGAGCTCGACGCCCTGCTCGACCTCGCCGCCGGCGGCATCGAGCAGCTCGCGGTGGCCCAGCGCGCCGCCGCCGACGCGCCGCGTCCCTGAGAGCGGGCGAAGCTTGAGAGCCCGGCTCGCGTCCGCCAACCCGCACAAGCTCGTCGAGCTTCGCCGTGCCCTGCCCGGACTGGGAGATCGAGCTGGTCGACGACCGGGACTTCCCGCCCGAGACCGGCTCGACCTACGAGGAGAACGCGCGCGGCAAGGCTCTCCACGGCCGCCGCGAGCGCACCGGCGGACGCCTGGGTGATCGGCGAGGACTCGGGGATCGAGGCGTCCGGGCTCGGCGGGAGGCCGGGTATCGCCTCGGCCCGCTGGGCCGGCGACGGTGTCGCGCAGCTGCTCGACGGAGCTCGCGCCGCTCGAGGACCGCCGCGCGCGCTACGTCTGCGTCATCGTCGCGATCGGGCCGGCGGGCGAGGAGATCGTCGCCGAGGGCACGCTCGCGGGAACGATCGCGCTCGAGCGGCGTGGCGCCGAGGGCTTCGGCTACGACCCGATCTTCGTGCCCGACGGCGAGACGAGCACCGTCGCGGAGCTCGGCGACGACTGGAAGACGGCCAATTCGCACCGCGCGCGCGCTGCGGCGGCGCTGGCGGCAGCGCTGGAAACCCGGGGGAGAGGCTGAAGCCTCTCCCGCGCTCCGAGCCTCTGCCCGCGGCAACTGGTAGCTTCGCCCCGATGGAGCCGAACGAGGCACTCGCCGAGCTGCTGACGCTCTCGTCGCAGATCGTCGATGTGGCGATCCTCGGCGGCTCGGGCTTCGTGCTCGCGAGCTCGGGCACGCCCGAGCGGGGCGAGCAGCTGGCCCGGATCGCCGCCGAGCTGCTCGCAGCCGCAGCCGACGTCCGCCCCGGCGGCGACATCGCGCGGATCGAGGTCGGCCTCGAGGGTGGCAGCGTCTTCGTCGTCACCGAGGGTGGCCGCAGCGCCGTCGCGCGAACGGTGCCCGAGCCGACGGCCGGCCTCGTCGTCTACGACCTGCGCACCGCGCTCCACCGGCTCGACGAGGAGCAGCCGGCGAAGGCCGACCCGGAAGAGGAAGCGGGTGCGGCCGATGCGTAAGCTCCTCGCGCTCGCGGTCATCGGCGGCATCGTCTACTGGTTCCTCAACCGCGGTGGCTCGGATGACGGGCAGAGCGCCACGATCGGCTACGCCGACGGCTCGGCCGTGACGCTCGAGCAGGGGGCGCCGGAGCTCGACCGCCTCGTGCAGATCGCGTCGGAGGCGCTGCTTCCGTGACGGACGACCTGGGGCGCCTGCTCGTCGAGCACGCCCTCCTCGAGGGCGACTTCGTGCTCCGGTCCGGCAAGCGCTCGTCCTGGTACCTCGACAAGTACCGGTTCGAGACCCGGCCGGACCTGCTGCGCGCCCTCGGAGCCCGCCTCGCGGAGGTGGCGCGTGATGTCGAGCCAGACACCATCCGGCTCGCCGGACCGGCCCTCGGAGCGGTTGCCCTAGCCGCTTCTGCGTCGATGGCGTCCGAACTACCGTTCATCATCGTGCGCGGTGAGACCAAGGAATACGGCACAGCGAATCGGATCGAAGGCCCGTTCGACCGGGGGGACGTCGTGTGCCTTCTGGAGGACGTCGTCACGTCCGGTGGCGCTCTGGCCGAATCGGTGTCGGTGCTGCGGGATGCCGGCCTCGTCGTCCGCCACGCAGTGTGCGTCGTGGACCGTGAAGAAGGTGGGGCGGACGCCCTCGCGCGGCTGGGGGTGCGGCTCCATGCCCTCTACCGAGCGAGCGACCTCCTCGCCGGGCGCTCCCCCAGTGAGTAGCCCGGAGCCCGGCGAACGCCCGGTCGCGCTTTCCCCCGACCGGACGCAGAAGCGCTTGGGCGAAGATCGGCATGGTTGAGCCATCCGCCAGGGGTGTTAAGGTCTCCGGCGGTCCCAACAACGACCATCGAGCAGGAGGAGTGAAGTGACGAAGCAGGAGTTCGTAGACGCAGTGGCCGGCAAGAGCGGCCTCTCCAAGCGCGACGCAGGCGCGGCAGTGGACGCGTTCCTCGAGACCGTCGAGGAGACGCTGAAGGCGGGCGAGACGGTGAACTTCACCGGGTTCGGCAAGTTCCACACGACGCATCGGGCGGCCCGCATGGGTGTCAACCCGCGCAACCCGAGCGAGAAGGTCCAGATCAGGGCGGCGACCGTGCCGAAGTTCTCGGCCGGCTCGGTGCTCAAGAAGGCCGTCAACTAGCGGCTCTTCCTCCTCCGTGGAACGCCAGAGAGGGCCCCGCGAGGGCCCTCTCTTTGTGGCCTTGGCATAGAACATATGTTCGTATAGCATCGACGGATGCAGCTCTCCTTCGACGGCGCCGACCGCCTCGTCGAGCTCGTCGAGGCGCGGCGGGGACCGGTGCCGGCCGAGCGACGCGGCCCGATCGCTCTTTGCGCTCGCGTCGGCCCCGACGGCGATCGCACGCGCGCTGCTCGACGACGTCGTCTCGGGTGACGCGCGGCTTGCCTGGCGCGGCGCCGCGGTCGGGCTCGCCGACCCGCCCGGTGCCGCGCTCCTGCTCGAGCACGCCTCGTTCGTCGTGTTCGACCTCGAGACCACGGGTCTCTCGCCGGCCCGCTCGCGGATCGTCGAGATCGGCGCGCAGCGGGTGGAGGCACTCGAGGCCGGCGCCACGTTCGAGACCCTCGTCAACCCGGGCGTGCCGCTGCCGACGGCGATCACCGCCCTGACGGGTATCGCCCAGGGCGACGTGCGCGGAGCGCCGTCCGCCGACCTCGCCGTGCGCCGCTTCCTCTCGTTCGCCGGCGACGCCGTCCTCGTCGCCCACAACGCGCGCTTCGACATGGGCTTCCTCGACCGCGCCGTCGAGCGGCTGACGGGCCGGCGCGTCGCAGCTCCGGTGGTCGACACGGTCTGGCTCGCCCGGCGGCTGCTGAGCGGCCGGACGAAGCGGTTCGGCCTCGCGCACCTCTCGCACTTCTTCGGGACGTCGGTCGAGCCGTGTCACCGGGCGCTCGCCGATGCACGAGGCGACCGCCGAGATCCTGATCGCCCTGATCGGCCTCGCGCAGGAGCGCGGCGCCGAGACGGTCGCCGACCTCGTCGAGCTGTCGGCGCCGCGAGCCCGCCGGCTCCACGCCAAGCGCTCGCTCGTCGCGGAGGCACCGACGACGCCGGGCACCTACGTGTTCCGCGACGCGAACGGCCAGGCGCTGTACGTCGGGCGCGCGCGCAACCTCAGCGCCCGGCTCCGCTCGTACTTCTCCGGCGAGCGGCAGCGGCCGGCTGTCGAGGCGGCGCTCGGTGCGCTGGCGCAGATCGACTGGCAGCCCTGCGGCAGCGAGCTCGAGGCCGCGCTCGACGAGCTGCGGCTCCTGCGGGAGCTCAGGCCGCCGGCGAACGCGCGCGGCACGCGGCCCGATCGCCACGTCTACCTCCGGCGCCGCGGGCGCCCGCTGGGTCTGCGGCACCGAGCCGACCCCGCACGGGCCGATCTCGGGGCGGTCGCTCGCCCGGCGGGCGGCGCAGGCGCTCGACGGCTTCGAAGGCGACGATCCGCGGGACGTTCTCCCCGGCCTGCGGCTCCGACTCCGGCGGCTCGCGGGCGACCTGCGCTTCGAGGACGCCGCCCGGCTGCGCGATCGGATCGCGGCCCTCGAGCAGGTGGTCGACCGGATCGACGAGCTCGGGCGGCTGCGGGCGATGCGCGCGTGCCTCGTCGTGCCCGCGCTCGAGCCCGGGATGGTGCGCGCCGTCTTCGTCGCGGGTTGCGTCGTCACGCGTCGGACCGTGCCGCGTGGCGGCGGCGCTCGACCTCGAGGTCGACGCGGGCCTCAGCGAGGTCGATCGCCACCTTCCCGCCGACCTCGAGGCGATCGCCGCAGATGAGCTGCTCCTGCTGGCGACCTTCATGCGACGGCCGGCGCCGGAGCTGCGGATCGTCGCGCTCGAGCGCAACGCGATCCTGGCCGCGACGAACGGGGTAGCCTTGGCTGCGTGAGCATGCGACCGGACGACGAGGCGCCCACGGTCGCGGCGTTCTCGGATCGGGTCGCCGAAGCGGTCGAGCGAAAGCGCAGCCAGCTCGTCGTCGGGCTCGACCCCCGCGTCGACCTCCTGCCGGTCGAGCTGCGCGGGGAGGCCGTGCTCGGACGGGCCGCGGCTGCCAGCTGCGGTCGAGCGCTTCTGCAAGGGGATCATCGACGTCGTCGCTCCCTACGCCGTTGCCGTCAAGCCGCAGGTCGCGTTCTTCGAGGCGCTCGGCAGCGACGGCTGGATGGCGCTGGAGGCGGTGTCGCGGTACGCGGCGGAGGTCGGCCTGCTCGTCATCGCCGACGGCAAGCGGGGCGATATCGGCTCGACCGCGCGTGCGTACGCCGCTGCGTTCCTCGAGCCGCGCGGCTCCGATCCGCCGCTCGCCGATGCCCTCACCGTCAACCCGTACCTCGGCACCGATTCGATGGATCCGTTCCTCTCCGCCTGCCGCAACCACGGCGCCGGCCTGTTCGTGCTCGTGCGGACGTCCAACGCGGGCGGCCGCGATCTCCAGGAGGCCGTCCTCTCGGACGGCACGACCGTGTGGCGGCACGTCGCCGGCCTCGTGGCCGAGTGGGGAGCCGACCTCGTCGGCGAGCGGGGAATGTCGAGCGTCGGTGCGGTCGTCGGTGCAACCGTGCCGCGGGTGATCGGCGATGCGCGACGGGCGATGCCCCAGACGATCATCCTGCTGCCCGGCGTCGGCGCTCAGGGCGCAACCCCGGCCGACGTCGCCCGCGCCTTCACGAGCGGTCCGGCGAGCGCGCTCGTCAACGCGTCACGATCCGTGATCTATGCCTACCGCGACGGCGACGACGACTGGCGTGCCGCCGCGGGGAGCGAGGCTGCGCGTCTCGCTGCAGAGATCTGGGCTGCCTCCGGCTGGTAGCCACCGGCCGCGGTCAACTACATTCCGGTGTGATGCGTCGCGGTCTCCTTGCGCTCGCGGTGGTCGCCCTGGCGGCTTGTTGCGCCACCGCCGTTGCGGCGCCCCCTCCGGTCGTCGCGCCGGCCTACATCGTTCGTGGCGGCCCGGATGCGGTCGTTCTCGCAGCGCGCGCGCCCGACGTCGAGCGGGCTCCCGCGAGCATGACCAAGCTGATGACCGTGCTCGTCGCGCTCGAGCACGCGCGGCTCTCCGACGTCGTCACGGTGTCGCCCCTGGCGGCGCGGGTCGGCGAGTCGACCGTGAACCTGCGCGCGGGCGAGAAGCTGACGGTGCACGACCTCGCGATCGCGGCGCTCGTCCCGAGCGCCAACGACGCCGCCACCGCCCTCGCCGCGTACGTCGGCAACGGCTCGATCGCGCGGTTCGTCGCGCTGATGAACGCGAAGGCGAAGGAGCTCGGGCTCACCTCGACGCACTTCGAGAACCCGCACGGGCTCGACCAGCCGGGTCACGTCTCGAGCGCGCGCGACATGACGACCCTCTTGACGGCGGCGCTCCGCAATCCGTTCATCCGGACGTGGTCGACCCGCTCGACCGCGACGATCGCCGGCGGCCGCACGCTGACCTCGACCGACGACCTGATCGGCACGCTGCCGCTGATCGGCGCCAAGACGGGCCACACGGACGATGCCGGCTGGTCGCAGGTGGCGGCCGTGCAGGGCGACGGCGTTCGCATCACCGCCTCGGTGCTCGGCTCGCCGACCGAGGCCCAGCGGAATGCCGATCTCGGCGGGCTCCTCGCCTGGGGCCTCGCGCAGTACCACCGGGTCAAGGCGATCGACAGTCGCCGCGTCGTACGGTCTCGCCGAGACCGGGTACGGCCGTGCCCCGATCAGGCTCGTCCCGCGCGACGACGCCGTCCGGACGGTGCGCGTGGGGAAGCCTCTCGTCGAGCGGGTCGTCCTGAGCTCGGCTCTGGCGCTTCCCGTTGTCCGGGGTCAGCGAGTCGGCGAGGTGAGGGTGTTCGCTGGAGGTAGGCTGATTGCGCGCACACCGCTCGTCGCCGCAGAGTCGGTTTCGGCAGTCGGCACGGCAGGGAAGGCTCGCTGGTACGCCCGCCGCACTGTCCACCATCTCGTCGGGCTCGTCTCGTAGCGTCCACGTCTCGGAAGGGGTCACTCGCGTGATCGTCACCGTCACCCTCAACGCCGCTCTCGACCGTTCGCTGACCGTCCCCATCTTCAAGCTCGGCCACCGCCACCGGGCGAGCAACGTGCTCGCGCTCGCCGGCGGCAAGGGGATCAACGTCGCCCGCGCGCTCAAGCGCCTCGACGTGCCCGTCGTCGCGACGGGCCTCGCGGGCGGGCGCACGGGAACGCGGATCGTCGAGGAGCTGACCGAGGAGGCGATCCTCAACGACTTCGTGCGGATCAAGGACGAGTCGCGCACCTCCACCGCCGTCGTCGACCCGACCTCCGGGACGTACACCGAGATCAACGAGTGGGGCCCGAAGGTGTCGCTGGAGGAGCTCGAGATCCTGCTCGACAAGCTCCGCTACCTCTCGCGCGGCGCCTCGACGGTGGTCTTCGCCGGCTCGCTGCCCCGGGGTGTCGACGAGGGCTTCTACGCCGATGCGGTGCGCGAGGTGACGAGGCTCGGCGCGCGCGTCGTGCTCGACGCCGAGGGCGAGCCGCTGCGCAGGGGCATCGAGGCGGAGCCGTGGCTCGTCTCTCCGAACCAGCACGAGGCGGAGCAGCTCGTCGGCCAGGAGCTCGACGACGACGACGACTTCCTGATGGCGCTCGACCGGATCGCCGAGATGGGCGCCCGCAACGTCCACATCACGATGGAGACCGGCTGCTTCGTGCTCGTCCGGGAGGAGCGCCAGGTGCGGCGCTACCGGGCCAAGGCGCCACAGCTCGATCCCGTCTCGATCCTCGGCGCCGGCGACGTGCTGCTCGCGCGCTGGCTCGCGGCGCTGGCCGAGCAGCGCCCGGCGGAGGAGGCCCTGCGGCTCGCGGTGGCAGCCGGCTCGGCGTCCGTGCTCGAGGTCGGAGCCGGCCGCTTCGACCCGAAGGAGGCCGCACGCCTCGTGTCGCGCGTCGAGGTCGACGAGCTGCAGCCCGTCGCGTAGCGCGCCGCCGGACGTCCGGGGGTGCCGCCCGACGAGCTTGGTAGAGTCAACTGACTCTTGGAGTTCGAGCTCGATCGAGACGGCAAGTTCGGCAAGGAAGGCCTCGCCTTCGACGATGTGCTGCTCGTTCCGGCCGAGTCGGCGGTGCTCCCGCACGAGGTCTCGACCGTCACCCGCCTGACGCGGACGATCGCGCTCGAGATCCCGATCGTCTCCGCGGCGATGGACACCGTCACCGAGGCTCGCCTCGCGATCGCGCTTGCGCGAGAGGGCGGGATCGGGAGTCCTGCATCGCAACCTCTCGATCGAGGATCAGGTCGCCGAGGTCGACAAGGTCAAGCGCTCCGAGGCGGGGATGATCGTCGAGCCCGTGACGCTGATGCCCAGATGCCCTCGTCGGCGACGCGCTCGAGCTGATGGCGCGCTACCGGGTCTCCGGGCGTGCCGATCACGACGCCTCGGGCGTGCTCGTCGGGATCCTCACGAATCGCGATCTCCGCTTCGGCGCCGACCCGGCGCATACGGTCGCATCGGCTGATGACGAGCTCCGACCTCGTCACCGCGCCGCGTCGGAACGACGCTCTCCGAGGCTCAGGCGATCCTGCTCGGCCGCCACAAGATCGAGAAGCTCCCTCTCGTCGACAGCGACGGCAGGCTCCGCGGGCCTGATCACGGTCAAGGACATCGAGAAGCGCGAGTCCGGTATCCGCTCGCGACGAAGGACGAGCGCGGACGCCTCCGCGTCGTCGCCGCGATCGGCGTCGGCCCCGACGCGCTCGATCGCGCCGCGGCGCTCGTCGCGTGCCGACGTCGACGCGATCGTCGTCGACACGGCGCACGGGCACTCGCGAGGGGTGCGTGGAGGTCGTGCGCGCGGTCAAGGACGCGTTCGACATCGAGGTGATCGCGGGCAACATCTCGACCGGCTGCGGCGGCCGAGGCGCTCATCGACGCTGGAGCCGATGCGTTGAAGGTCGGCCAGGGTCCCGGCTCGATCTGTACGACGAGGGTCGTCGCAGGCGTCGGCGTGCCGCAGGTGACGGCGATCTACGACTGCGCGCGGGTGGCCGAGGACGAAGGGGTACCGGTCATCGCCGATGGCGGCATCACCTCGTCGGGCGACGTCGCCAAGGCGATCGGCACCGGCGCCGCCGCGATCATGGTCGGGTCGATGCTCGCGGGAACCGACGAGGCGCCCGGCGAGATCCTCGATCGTGCAGGGCGAGCGGTTCAAGGAGTACCGGGCGATGGGCTCGCTCGGCGCGATGCGCGCCCGCTCGTTCTCGAAGGATCGCTACTTCCAGGGCGATGTCGAGGACGCCGAGAAGCTCGTCCCCGAGGGAATCGAAGCGCGCGTCCCGTACAAGGGGCCGCTGGCGCCGATCGTCTACCAGCTCGTCGGCGGCCTGCGTCAGGCGATGGGCTACTGCGGTGCGGCAACGATCGAGGCGATGCAACCAGGCCCAGTTCGTGCGGATGACGGGCGCCGGCCTCCGCGAGAGCCACCCGCACGACGTCACGATCACGAAGGACGCACCGAATTACCGGCGTGGCTGAGAGCGCGGAAGTCCTCCCCTTCCCGGTCACGCCTCCGGCGGCCGAGGAGCGCCCGGTGCTCGTGCTCGACTTCGGCGGCCAGTACAGCCAGCTGATCGCGCGCAGGGTGCGCGAGGCCCGCGTCTACTCGGAGATCGTCAGCCATCGCATCACGGCGGCCGAGGTGCGCGCGCGGAATCCGCTCGCGCTGATCCTCTCCGGCGGCCCGGCCTCGGTGTACGCCGAGGGCGCGCCGCAGATGAACACGGACGTGCTCGAGCTCGGGGTCCCGACGCTCGGGATCTGTTACGGGATGCAGGTGATGGCGCGCGACCTCGGTGGGAACGTCGAGTCGAACGACATCTCCGAGTACGGCAAGGCCGAGGCGGCACTCGGCGAGTCGGCGCTCTTCCACGATCTCCGCTCGGATCAGGTCGTCTGGATGAGCCACCGCGACTCCGTCACCGAGCCCCCGCCTGGCGCCCGCGTCACCGCATCGTCTCCCTCGACGCCGATCGCGGCGTTCGAGGACGCGAGCCGCGGGCTCTACGCCGTCCAGTTCCACCCGGAGGTCGTGCACACGCCCGGACGGGCAGGAGATCCTGAAGAAGTTCCTCTACGACGTCGCCGGGGCTCCGCCGACGTGGACGCCCGCCGCGGTGATCGAGGAGCAGGTCGAGCGGATCAGGGCCCAGGTCGGCTCGGAGCGCGTCATCTGTGGGCTCTCGGGAGGCGTCGACTCGGCCGTGGCAGCGCTGCTCGTCTACAAGGCGGTCGGCGACCAGCTGACCTGCGTGTTCGTCGATCACGGGCTGATGCGCGCGAACGAGGCGGAGCAGGTCGTCGAGACCTTCGGTGGCCACTTCCAGGTGCCCCTCGTCCACGTCCGCGCCGAGGAGCGGTTCCTCACCCGGCTCGCGGGCGTCACCGATCCCGAGACGAAGCGCAAGATCGTCGGCGAGGAGTTCATCCGCGTCTTCGAGGAGGAGGCGCGCAAGCTCGGCGAGACGACGCGGTTCCTCGTCCAGGGCACCCTCTACTCGGACGTGATCGAGTCGGGCGGCGACGACGGGGTGGCGGCGAAGATCAAGTCGCACCACAACGTCGGCGGGCTGCCGGCCGACATGAAGATGGATCTCGTCGAGCCGTTGCGGCTGCTCTTCAAGGACGAGGTGCGCCGGGTCGGCGAGGAGCTCGGCATGCCCGAGCGGCTCGTCTGGCGCCAGCCGTTTCCCGGCCCCGGTCTCTCGATCAGGATCATCGGCGACGTCACGAAGGAGCGGCTCGACATCCTCCGCGCCGCCGACTCCGTGCTCCAGGAGGAGATCCGCCGCGCCGGTCTCTACCGCGACCTCTGGCAGAGCTTCGCCGTGCTGCCCGCGATCAAGTCGGTGGGCGTCCAGGGCGACGAGCGAACCTACGCCTATCCGATCGTGATCAGAGCCGTCACCTCCGAGGATGCGATGACCGCCGACTGGGCGCGGCTCCCGTACGACGTGCTCGAGACGATCTCGAACCGGATCATCAACGAGGTGCCCGGGGTCAACCGCGTCGCGCTCGACCTCTCGTCGAAGCCGCCGGCCACGATCGAGTGGGAGTGACGCCCGACACCGTTCCCCGAGCTGCTCAAGCGGCGGCGGATGGTGCGCAACTACCTGCCCGACCCGATCGACCACGAGACGATCGAGCGGATCGTCGGCACGGTGCGACGGGCTCCGAGCGCCGGGTTCAGCCAGGGCCACCGGCTCGTCGTCGTCACCGAGCCGGACACCCGCCGCGAGCTCGCGCGCCTCGCCGGCGAGGACGAGTACGTCGCGATGGGCATGCCGCCCTGGATCTCGGTCGCGCCCGTCCACGTCGTCATCGGCGTGCGCGAGGCGAGCTACCACGAGCGCTACCAGCAGGAGGACAAGCTGGTCGACGGCGAGGAGATCACCTGGCCGGCGCCGTACTGGTACGTCGACTCGGGATCGCTCTTCATGCTGATCCAGCTCGCCGCGCTCTCCGAGGGCCTCGGGGCGGGGGTCTACGGCGTTCCGGGCGAGGCCGTTCCCGAGCTCAAGGCGCTGCTCGGGATGCCCGACGACGTCCACTTCAACTGCATCGTCACGATCGGCAAGCAGCCCGCAGACGCCGACGACAGCCCACTCGTCTCGCGGCTGACGCAGCGGCGCCTCCCGGTCGATCAGCTCGTCCACTGGGAGCGCTGGCAGGGCTGAGGCTTTACAACGGGGCGTGAGAGCCCGGCTGTACCCTGAATTGTTCGATGCGCGCCCGTTCTCTCGTCGTCGTTGCAGTGCTCGTGGCGTGCCTGTTCGGCGCCGCGCCCGCCGCGCGGGCAAGTGAGCAGTTCGGCGATCTCGATGTGTCGTTCCTGTCGCTGAAGGTCAACGACCGCGGCGAGGCGCTCGTCACCTACCGCACCACGAAGGGCGTTGTGCGCCACGTGTACGTGTGGGGCGCGATCAACGCCAACGCCCCGAATCCGAACGTCCCGCAGGTGCACTTCAGGTACGACTACTCCGGCGGGCTGAAGCGAAGCGGACGGCAGACATGGCGGACGTTCGCCGATCGCTGCGCTCCCTACGACGGGCCGAGGCTCGCATGGCTCGTGAGCGCCTGCAAGGCGCCCGACGGCTCCTACTGGGCGCTGCAACGCTGGCAGCGCATGCTGCCGATGCGCGGGATCCCGCCGTTCCGCCCCGAGCAGGCCGCGTTCGAGCTCCATGTCTCCCACTGGTCGGGGCCGCTCCCCGTGCTGCAGGTGTCGCCGAACTGGACGTACGGCGGCAGGTGGCAGGGGCTGTTCGGCAAGCTCACCTACCTCGGGCAGCCCGCCTACGGGTTCCGCACCCCGTCGGCGAGCAAGCGCGATTCCTACGCCCGCTTCTTCTACGTCGACACGTTCAACTCGGTGTTCGGTCCCGGCTGGCGGCATGACGCCGGCAAGGTCGCGCACAGCCGCAACGGAGCGTTCTGTTACAGCTTCGTGCCGCAGATGACCCCCGCCGGCTACCCGGTCCACGAGCTCCGCCCGCCCGGGAACGGCCAGCGCCACCGGGTCACCGTGATGGGCCCGGGCGTGACCCCGGTGCTGCAATGGGAAGGGAAGGGGCTCGGCGCCTACGACGCGAGGCAGGACAGCGTGTTCAACGCGCTGTTCGACAAGCTCGTCGGCCCGGCCGACAAGGTGTGCGTGCCCGAGCGCTAGAGGCTGAGCCCTGGCCGCGCGCACGGCGGCCATCACTGAGATGAGGGGTCGCCTGCGACCCGCCGATCTGCCGATAAACGTCTCGTGCGGCGGCCCCTCTTTCGACTCCTGCTCCCTCTGTGCGCCGTCGCGGCGTGCGCGTTCGCGACCCCGGCGCTCGCGAGCGAGCCGATGTCGGACTCGAATGCGAAGCTCCAGTCACTCGAGGTCAACAGCAAGGGCGAGGCGCTCGTCACCTATCGGCGCACCGACGGCAAGGTGCGTCGCGTCCTCGTCTGGGACGCCGTCAACTCGGCCGTCTCCGGTGACCCGTCGGCGCGGCAAGTGCGCTTCAAGTACGACTATGCCGGCGGCTGGGGCAAGTACCACAAGGCGAACTACTGGTCGACGTTCAGGAACCGTTGCGCGCCGTACGACGGTCCCGCGCTCGTGTACTTCGTCGCGGGTTGCAAGGCGCCCGACGGAACCTACTGGGCCATCCAGTCGTGGCAACGACTCCAGCCGCTGCTCGGGTTCGATCCCTGGCTGCCCGAGCATACGGCCTACGAGCTCCACCTCTCGCACTGGAACAGCGAGCTCGCCAAGATCGAGGTTTACACCCACTGGACGTACGGCGGTCAGTGGCAGGGCGTCTTCGGGCGCTTCACGTACCTCGGCCAGCCGATCTTCGGGTTCGGCTCGACGGCGGAGGGCAACCCGAAAGACCGCTACGGGCGGAACGTCTACATCGACACGTTCAATTCGGCCTACGGGCCGGGCTGGAAGCGTGAGTCGGGAATCCTCGTGCACAAGCCGAACGGCACCTTCTGTCACAGCTTCGTCCCACAGAAGCCGTTCCCGGGGTACCCGAGCCAGGCGATGCGACCGGCGGCACCCGGTGAGAAGTACCGGATCACCGTGATGGGCCCCGGCGTCACCCCGGTGATCCAGTGGGAGGGACCGGGCCTGACATCGGCCGACCGCGCAGCGGCGGCATCGATCACCGCGGTGTTCGACGAGGTCATGGCCGGCGATGCCCGCTGCGCCGCAGAGCGTTAAGCCGCCGCTGAACGCAACATCCGGCGGCTCCACTCGGTAGCGTTCCGTCGAGGCCGCGCTGGCGGCGATCCACGACGAAAGGGGACGGCGGTGAGTGAGGCCTGGGACGACGCCGAGCTACCCGAGCTGGACGACGAGCTCGAGCTCGGGCTCGACGATGACGACGACGATGACGCCTGGGACGAAGAGGACGCCGGAGACGACGAGGACTGACGCCGTCTCGGCCCGAGTCGGTCGAGATCAGTCGCAAGCCAGATCTGTCGGCACCTCGATCACGGCCGTGTGATCGACCTGCACGTCGACGCGTGTCCCCGGTGCGGGGGCCGGCAAGCCCGGCCTGGGCGGAGACGATCTCGCGGCCGTCGTCGTAGCGGGCGCGGAGCGTCACCACCGGCCCATCGCGGTGCGCAGCGACGACGATCGCGTTACCGCCGGCAGCGGGACGCAGGACGACGCCTTCCGGGCGCGTGACGAGCGACGTTGCGCCGCGTTCCTCGACGTTCTCGAGCCCGATGAATCGCGCCACCCAGGCGTCGGCCGGCGCGGCCCAGAGCTGCTCCGGTGCCGGCGATCTGGAGGATGCGTCCGGCGCGCAGCACGGCGACGCGGTTGCCGAGCGCGAACGCCTCCGCCACGTCGTGGGTGACGTAGACGGCGGTCTGGTGGATCTCGTCGAACAGGTCACGCAGCTCGGAGACGAGCCGGTCGTGGAGCGCCCGGTCGAGGGCTCCGAGCGGCTCGTCGAGCAGGAGCGCGCGTGGCTCGGCGCGAGCGCGCGGGCGAGCGCGACACGCTTGCGCTCGCCACCCGAGAGCGACGCGACGGCCCGGTGCTCGCGCCCCTCGAGGCCGACGAGCGCGAGTAGCTCCGCGACCCGCGCTCCCTGCTCCGCGCGGCCCTTCCCCTGCATGCGGAGGCCGAACGCGATGTTGGCCGCGACGTCGCGATGGGGGAAGAGGGCGTCGTCCTGGAACATCAGCCCGATCCCGCGCCGGTGTGGCGGGACGCCGTCGAGGTCGCGGCCGTCGAGCGTCACCGCCCCTGCGTCGAGCGGCTGCAGCCCGGCGATCGCCCGCAGCAGCGTCGACTTGCCGCCTCCACTCGGGCCGAGGACGGCGACCGTCTCGCCTTCCTCGACGGCCAGGTCGACGCCGGCAAGCGCCTCGTGGCCCCCGAGCACGACTCTCGCACCGGCGACCTGCAGCGCGGGTGCCATCAGAGCGCTCGCCCCGGCCGTCCGCCGCACGCTCGGCGAGCAAGGCGGCGCCCGCGGCGATCGCCGCGAGGACGACGGCCAGCGCCGCAGCGACACCCTGGTTCGCCTCACCCGGGCGGCCGAGGAACCGGAAGATCGCCACGGGCAGCGTCGGTTGCTCGGCCCTCGCGACGAAGACGGTGGCGCCGAACTCCCCGAGCGCGATCGCGAACGCGAACCCGGCCGCGACGGCGAACGCCCGGCCGACGAGCGGCACGTCGATCTCGCGCCGGCTCCGCAGCGGGGATGCGCCGAGCGTCGCCGCCACCTCGCGCAACGCCGGGTCGATCGACCGGAGTGCGGGCGTGACGATGCGGACGACGAACGGCGCCGCGATGAGCGACTGGGCGACGGGGACGAGCCACCACGAGGACCGGAAGTCGAGTGGTGCCTCGTCGAACGCGATCAGGAACCCGAAGCCGAGCATCACGGCCGAGGCGCCGAGGGGGAGCAGCACGAAGCCGTCGACGACGCCGGCGGGCCGCCGCGCCAGAGCGACGGCCGCAAGCCCACCGACGGCGAGGGCGATCGCCGCGGCGACGCTTGCGAACGCGACGGAGAACACGGCCGCCTCCCACGGCTCGACCAGGAGCGCAGGCGTCGTCTCGAAGAGCGCGCCCCAGCTGCCCCGCGATCGCTCGACGAGAACGGCGAGCGGGAAGAGGAGCGCGAGCGCCCCGGCCCCGAGCACGCCGACGACGGCAAGGCGCTCCCATCCGCGCGGCCGGCGGAGCACGTCGTTCTCGTCGGCGAGCGTGGCGGCGCCGCCCGCCCGTGCCTCCAGGACCCCGGCCACCGTGAGCACGACCGCAACGGCGCCGAGCTGCAGCAGCGACAGAGCGGCCGCCGCCTGCAGGTCGAAGAGCCGCGCCGCTCGATTGTAGATCTCCGTCTCCACCGTCGCTCGACCGGGGCCGCCGAGAATCAGGATCACGCCGAACGACGTGAAGCAGAACAGGAACGTCAGCGCCGAGGCTGCGGAGATCGCGGGGGCCAACTGGGGCAGGGTGACCTCGCGGGCGCGGCGCAGCGGCCCGGCTCCGAGCACCGCTGCGGCCTCGGCGCTCCGGGGGTCGATCGCCGCCCAGGCGCCGCCGACGATGCGCGTCACGACCGCGACGTTGAAGAAGACGTGCGCGGCGAGGATGGCCCAGAGGCCGCGCTCGTAGCCGTCGGGCAGCACGGCCAGGAAGGCGGTCGCGACGACGACCGTCGGCAGCACGAACGGCACGAGCACGAGCGCGCGGGCGAGCGCGCGGCCGGGAAACCGGAATCGGCCGATCGCCCACGCGAGCGGGAGCCCGGCGACGAGCGTGAGCACCGTCGACGCTGCCGCCTGCCAGACCGTGAACCAGACGAGACCGGCCGTGCCCGCCGGCAGCGAGAGCCCGCCCGCGGACGTCAGGCCGCGCTCGAGGATGGCGGCGAGTGGAAACGCGAAGAAGAGCGCGAGGAACGCCGCCGGGACGGCGATCGTGGCGAGCTGCGCGGCCGCGTCTCAGCGCAGGACGACCTGTGTCCACTCGTCGATCCAGCGATCGCGGTTGCTGCCGATCTCGGCCGCGGGCAGCTCGAGCGGATTCGGCGGCGAGACGGCGTACTTCCGGAACGCCTCCGGCAGCGGCGTCCCTTCGCGCACGGGCAGCACGAACATGCTCTCCGGCATCGCTGCCTGGAACTGCTCCGCGAGCATGAAGTCGATGAACGCTCGCGCACCCTTCGCGTTCCTGGCGCCGTCGAGCACGCCGGCGAGCTCGATCTGGCGGAAGCAGCTGTCTGCGACCACGGCCGTCGGGGCCGTCGTCGGCGGCGTCTTCGCGAAGATGACCTCTGCCGCCGGGCTCGTGGCGTAGGAGACGACGATGGGGCGCTTGCCCTTGCTGCCGCCGGCACCGGAGAAGCGGGCGGTGTACGCCTCTTCCCAGCCGTCGACGGCGAGCACGCCGTTTGCCCGCAGCCGGCGCCAGTAGTCCTGCCAGCCGCCCTCGCCGAACTTCGCGATCGTGGCCAGCATGAACGCGAGCCCGGGGGTCGAGGTGGCGGGGTTCTCGACGACGAGCAGGTTGCGGTAGCGCGGGTCGGTGAGGTCGGCGAGCGTCTGCGGCGGTGCGATCCCGTGCGAGGCGAACCACTTCCGGTCGACGTTGAGGCAGACGTCGCCGTGGTCGATCGGCGTCACCGCGTGGCTCGGATCGATCTGGTAGCGCGCATCGACGAGATCGAGCCCCTTCGCGGTGTACGGCTCGAAGAGCCCCTCGTCGAGCGCCCGCGAGAGCAGGTTGTTGTCGATCCCGAAGAGGACGTCGCCCTGCGGGTTCCCCTTCGTCAGCAGCGCCCGGTTGACCATCTCGCCGGCGTCGCCGCCCTGCAGGATCGTCAGCTTCAGCCCGCTCTCCTGCTCGAACGCGGCCTTCACCTGCTTCGGGATCGCGAACGAGTCGTGCGTGACGAGCACGACCTCCTTGCTCTCGCTGCCGGAGCTCCGCCGCATCCCGCGGCCACAACCGCCGGCGAGACGGCCAGCGCCACCGAGCCAGCGGCCGCCAGAACCTTGTGCCAAAGTGTCACAAGGACGCCGCTCGCTCGGGGCCGGGTTGGACGGCGATCAGGCAGCCGCGCGCGACGGTGACGTGGGCCTCCGCCGCGGCGAAGACGTTCGAGACGCCGCGGCTCGTGCCCGCGGGCAGGGTCTCGCCGTGCGAGCGGGTACTCGAGCCCGCTCGTCGTGACGCCCTCGGCCGGGCCGTGGAGGGGGAGCAGCGAGACGATCTCGCCGGGCGTGCCCGTGAGCGTCCGGGAGCCGCGGATCACCGTGACCCGGTTGTCGTCGAGGTACGCGTCGATCGTGGCGCTCGCGTAGCGGGCGTCGCCGAGCAGCAGGATCGAGCCGAGCAGGTGGTCGAGCCGGCCGCCGGCGCTGCCGATCACGAGGATCCGCGATGGCTCGAGGGCGATTGCCGCGTCGAGCGCGAGCTCGAGGTCGGTTGCGTCCTTCGCCGCCGGGTGCCGCTCGACCACGGCTCCCGCCGCTTCGGCCGCCGCGAGCCCTGCCGTCGAGACCGAGTCGAAGTCGCCGATCGCGCGATCGATGCGAAGCCCCAGCGCGAGCGCGCGGTCGACGCCCGAGTCAGCCGCGATCACGTGTGCACCCTCCGGCAGCTCGGGCACGCAACCAGGGGAGGGATGCCCTCCGGCAACGACGACGACGGTCTCGACCTCCACGCGCATACCTCCGCTGGCATTACCCAGATCAGGTTCTGCGGGTCGGCGGCGCGTTGAGCCACCCTCTCAGCCCGGTCGTGCCCGAGCTCCCCGTTTCGCTGCCGCCATCCTAGCCTGCCCGCGCGTCAGTCGGACAGCGAGCGGGGCGGCAGCGGACGTTTCTGCCGCCGAGCGCGCCGGTCCCCGTCTCCGCCAATCCCCTGCTACACTGCGCCGTCGTGCGGTCACGTGACCGCCTTCTTTCTGACTGATGAAGACCTATACCGCCAAGCCGGGAGAGATCCAGCGCGACTGGTACGTCGTCGACGCCGAGGGGAAGACCCTGGGCCGGCTCGCGACGCAGATCGCCGACACCCTGCGCGGCAAGCAGAAGCCGCAGTACACGCCGCACGTCGACACGGGTGACTTCGTCATCGTCGTCAACGCGGAGAAGATCCACCTCACCGGCCAGAAGCTCGACCAGAAGATGGTCTACCGGCACTCCGGCTTCCCCGGCGGCCTGAAGACGCGGACGATGCGCGAGCAGCTCGACCGCCGGCCGACCGAGGTCATTCGCAAGGCCGTCAAGGGCATGCTGCCGAAGAACAAGCTGGCCGCGGCGCAGCTCACCAAGCTCAAGGTCTATGCCGGCCCCGAGCATCCACACGAGGCGCAGGCGCCCAAGGAGTTGAAGACCCCGTAATGGCAGACATCGCACAGTATCTCGGTACCGGCAAGCGCAAGACCTCGGTCGCCCGCGTCATTCTCCGTCCCGGCGACGGCAAGACCTGGATCAACGGCCGCACCCTCGAGGACTACTTCCCTCGCGGATCGCACCGCACCGCCGCGCTCGGCCCGCTGAAGACGGCCGGCGCCGAGGGCACCTACGACCTTCGCGTGCGCGTGCACGGCGGCGGCATCAGCGGCCAGGCCGGCGCGGTGCGCCACGGCATCGCCCGGGCACTCGTCGAGGCCGACCCCGAGCTTCGCGTCGTCCTCAAGCGTGAGGGCTTCCTGACGCGGGACGCTCGCCAGGTCGAGCGCAAGAAGGCCGGCCTGCACAAGGCGCGCAAGGCGCCGCAGTTCTCCAAGCGCTAGACCGCGCGCGCCCCGACCGCGTGCTCCCTCTCGCCTCCAGGGCGACGACTCCCATGGCTCGCACTCACTTCGGCACCGATGGCGTTCGCGGCATCGTCGGCGAGACGCCTCACTCTCGATCTCGTCGAGCAGCTCGGCCGCGCCTCGACCACCTGGGCAGGCCGCGGGCGCGTCTTCGTCGGGCGTGACACCCGTGGCTCGGGCCCTGCACTCGAGCAGGCCGTCGTCCAGGGGATCGTCTCGGCAGGCGGGATCGCGGTCGTCGGCGGCGTGCTGCCGACGCCCGCCGTTGCGCTGCTTGCCCAGGATCTCGGCATCGTCCTCTCCGCCTCCCACAACCCGCCCGAGTACAACGGCGTCAAGCTCTTCGACGCCGAGGGCCACAAGCTCGTCGATCGCGGACGAGGAGGCGATCGAGGCCCTGCTCGAGACGCCGCCGTCCAACGGCGTCGGCTCGGTCGAGCCGGCGCAGGACGCGGTTGCCGGGTACGTCGAGCACATCCTGGAGCACTTCGGCTGCCGGCTCGACGGCCTGCGGATCGCCGTCGACTGCGCCAACGGCGCGTTCTCGGCGATCGCGCCCGGCGTGCTCGAGCAGCTCGGCGCGCAGGTGACGACGGTCGCCGCAGCGCCCGACGGCGACAACATCAACGTCGGCTGCGGCGCAACGGATCTCGGGTTGCTGCAGGACGTCGTGCGATCGGGTGAGTACGACCTCGGCGTGGCATTCGACGGCGACGGCGACCGGATGCTCGCCGTCGACGAGACGGGCGAGGCGCTCGACGGCGATCAGATCCTGGCCGTGCTCGCGCTCGCCCTCGGTGTCGAGACGGTCGCCGTGACGAAGATGACGAACCTCGGCTTCCATCGCCTGATGGCCGAGCGGGGCGTCCGCGTGCTCACGACCGACGTCGGCGACCGCCACGTGCTCGCCGCGATGCGCGCCGAGGGCGCCGTGCTCGGCGGTGAGCAGTCGGGTCACATCATCACGCTCGACGGCCACGTCACGGGCGACGGCCTCGCCGCTGCGTTGCTGCTCTGCAAGGCGCTCGACGGCGGCTCGCTCGCTGCTGCGGCCTCGGTGCTGGAGCTGCTCCCGCAGGCGAAGGAGAACATCCGCGTCGACCGTCCGGGGGTCTCGCCGGCGCTCGCGCGCGAGGTCTCGGAGCTCGAGAGCGAGCTCGCGGGACGCGGCCGGATCCTCGTCCGCGCGTCCGGGACGGAGCCCCTCGTCCGCGTGCTCGTCGAGTCGGAAAGCGAGGAGGAGGCAGCAGCCCTCTGTGGTAGAGTCGCCCATCTCGTCCGGTCGCAGCCCGACCAGTAGCCTGTCGGCCGACGTCACGGAAATGTCCGAGGATGCGGCGGAGTCAACCCCCACGCCACCAGTAGGCGGGGCCCGACAAAGGAGGATCGCCAATGTGCGGGATCATCGGATACGTAGGACCTCGTGAGTGCAAGCACCTGCTCCTCTACGGCCTCGAGCGCCTCGAGTACCGCGGCTATGACTCGGCCGGCATCGCCCTCCTCGAGGAGGACGGGCTCGAGTACACACGGGCGGTCGGCAACCTCCAGAACCTGAAGCTCGCCGCCGGCGACAGCACCTCGCCCGCCACGACGGGCCTCGGCCACACGCGCTGGGCGACCCACGGCGGCGTCACCGAGCAGAACGCGCACCCCCTCGCGGTCGAGGATCCGCAGGAGCTCGCGATCGTGCTCAACGGCATCGTCGAGAACTACCGCGAGCTGCGCGAGCGGCTGCGCGACGCCGGGCACGTCTTCACCTCCGAGACGGACGCCGAGACCGTCAGCCACCTGATCCAGGAGCACTACGACGGCGATCTCGTCGAGGCCACGCGCCTCGCGTTCAACGAGCTCGAGGGTCACTTCGCCTTCGTCGCGATCCACCGCGACCACCCGGGCCTGCTCGTCGGCGCCCGCATGCAGTGCCCGCTCGTCGTCGGCATCGGCCGCGACGAGACGTTCCTCGCCTCCAACGCGGCAGCGTTTCTGCGCGAGACGCGCGAGGTGCACTTCCCCGAGGACGGCGACCTCGTCGCGATCACGCCCGACGGTGCCCGCTTCCTGCGCGCCGAGGACGGCAGCGCGGTCGAGCGTGAGCTGATCGAGCTCGACTGGGACGACGAGAGCGCCGAGAAGG
Source organism: uncultured Thermoleophilia bacterium (assembly GCA_963751875.1). Lineage (GTDB taxonomy): Bacteria > Actinomycetota > Thermoleophilia > Gaiellales > Gaiellaceae > Gaiella. The sequence continues at coordinate 21,160 of CAVVWG010000014.1, read as the reverse complement.
CCGGCTTCGAGACGTTCATGCTGAAGGAGATCTACGAGCAGCCCGACGCCGTCGCGGAGACGATCGGCGATCGCGTGCGCCACGGCCGGCTCGAGCTCGAGGGCTTCCTCGGCGACGATGCGCTGAAGGTGCTGCGCCGGATCGTCATCCTCTCCGCCGGCACCTCGTACCACGCCGCCGTCGCCGCGCGCTACGCGATCGAGGAGTGGGCGCGCGTGCCCGTCGAGCACGACATCGCCTCCGAGTGGATCTACCGCAACCCGGTGCTCGACGCGAGCACGCTCGTGATCGGGATCTCCCAGTCGGGCGAGACGCGCGACACGATCGCCGGCATGAAGCTCGCGCGCGAGATGGGCGCCCGCACCGTCGCGATCACGAACATGATGGGCTCGCAGATCACGCGCGAGGTCGACTCCGTCCTCTACACGCGCGCCGGGCTCGAGGTCAGCGTCGCCGCCTCGAAGACGTTCACGGCCCAGGTGAGCCTGCTCTTCCTCGTCGCGCTCAAGCTGGCGCAGGTGCGGGAGACGCTGCCCCCGGACGAGCTCACCTTCATCCTCGACGAGGTCTACCTGCTGCCGGAGAAGATCCAGGCGTTCCTCGACGGCGACCACCCGATCGACGAGATCGCGCAGCGCCACTTCGACAAGCCGTTCTTCCTCTACCTCGGCCGCCACATCGGCCTGCCGGTGGCGCTCGAGGGCGCGCTGAAGCTGAAGGAGATCTCGTACATCCCGACCGAGGCCTACTCGGCCGGCGAGATGAAGCACGGCCCGATCGCGCTGCTCGACGAGAGCACGCCGGTCGTCGTCGTCGCGACCCGCAGCCACGTCTACGACAAGATGGTCTCGAACATCCAGGAGGTCCGCGCGCGCGGCGCCCACGTGATCGCGATCGCGACCGACGGGAACGAGGACATCCAGCACCACGCCGACGACGTCATCTTCATCCCGCGCTCGCCGGCGTTCCTCCAGACCGTGCTGGCCGTCGTGCCGCTGCAGCTGCTCGCCTACCGGATCGCGCGCCTGCGCGGCCTGAACGTCGACCAGCCGCGCAACCTCGCGAAGACCGTCACCGTCGAGTAGCGGCGCGCAGCCTGAACACGAAAGGGGCGGGCATCGGCCCGCCCCCTTCGGAGGATCGCCACGTCTTGTCGACGGCTACGCCCTGGCGCTGCCTGTCGGTTCCGGCACTTCGTCCCGGATCGCCATCGACAGCCCACCGGCGATCGCAGCGCCGATCAGCGGGCCGACGATGTAGATCCAGAGGTTCTTGAACTCGAGCGCCCAGATGGCGGGGTCGATCGAGCGGGCCGGGTTGAAGGAGCCGCCCGACGTCGGGCCGATCGTGACGGCCGCGACGAAGATGAAGCCGCCGATCGCGAGGGGCGCCATGACGCCCTTCCACGGTGCCGAGTCGTCGGTCGCGACAGTGATGATCACCGAGACGAAGAGGAAGACCGCAACGAGCTCGGCCAGCATCGCGCGCCAGTCCGGAGACGCCCACGCCCGGGTTCGTGACGAGCGAGTCCTTGACGTCGTTCGTGTAGATGATCGCTGCGACGAGGACGGCGATGAAGCCGCCGATCAGCTGCGCGATCCAGTAGGGGATCACCGCGGCCGCCGGGAACTTGCGGGCGGCGGCCAACCCGAAGGTGACCGCCGGGTTGAAGTGCCCACCCGAGATCTGCCCGAAGGCGGCGATCATCAGGCCGAGACCGAGGCCGAAGCCCGCTGCCACCCCCGCAGGCGCGATCGAGCCGGGCAGGTTCACGGACGCGGCGATGCCGCTGAACCCGATGAAGAAGAACCCGAAGGTGCCGACGATCTCTGCCAGCAGCTTGTTGCCCATCGATGGTGCGTCCATGTCGTTCCTCCTGCGCTCGTCGTCGAGTTTCGCCCGATGGTGGAGCATGCACCGGACGTGATGTGCTGTCGTTCGCACGGCTACGGTTGCGCCATGACACCGAAGCCCGACGCGCCGCCGCCCTACAGCACCGCTGCCGTGCGGCTGCTCCGGCTGCCCGGCGGCGAGGAGCGCGACGACCGGCTCGCGTCGAGGAGCCGCTCGAGCTGCGGATCGGCGGCGCGCCCGTGGCCGTGACGATGCGCACGCCCGGGCCACGACGAGGAGCTCGCGCTCGGGTTCGCGCTCTCGGAGGGCCTGCGGCCGCTCGTCGGCCCGCGTCCCGGACGACCTGGCCGCGAACACGATCGAGCTCGAGGCGCCCGGGTTCGATCCCGACCGGCTGGCGCGGTCGTTCTACACGACGTCGTCGTGCGGCGTCTGCGGCAAGGGCGCGCTCGAGGCGATCGCCGTCGAGTCGCCGCCCGGTCGAGAGCACGCTGACGATTCCAGCGGCGCTCCTCGCGACGCTGCCCGACCGGCTCCGCGAGGCGCAGGCCGCGTTCGCCTCGACGGGAGGGCTCCACGCAACCGGCCTCTTCACGCCGGCCGGCGACCTCGTGTGCGCGCGCGAGGACGTCGGGCGCCACAACGCGATGGACAAGGTGATCGGACGCGCCTTCCTCGACGGGCTCCTGCCGCTTCGCGATCACGTCCTCTGCGTGAGCGGGCGGCTCTCGTTCGAGCTCGTCCAGAAGGCAGCGGTCGCCGGCTGTCCCGATCCTCGTCGCGGTCGGGGCTCCGTCCTCGCTCGCGGTCGAGCTCGCCGAGGACCGGGGCGTGACGCTCGCCGGCTTCGTCCGCGACGGCCGCGCGAACGTCTACTCGCGACCCGAGCGCATCACCGGCTGAGCCGGGGCAGAGGCTTCAGCCTCTCCTCTGGGTCTCCCGCAGCGCTGACTCGAGATCCACGCCCTCTGCCACTTCGAGCAGCGCCCGCGCCAGGATCGGCTCCGGGTCGCGGTCGAGCCAGACGAGACCGATCGTGCGCGTCGTCTCGGGCGCGACGAGCGGGATCACGCGCATGCCGCGCGGCACCTCGAACGCGTGCAGCCAGGCGTGCGCCATCACGCTCGACCAGGGCCCGTCGCGGACGTGGGTGATCAGGGTCGAGATCGAGTTCGTCTCGAGCGTCGGCTTCGGCTCGGCACCCGCCTCGTGGAAGATGCCGTCGACGATCCGCCGGTTCTGCATGTCGCCGGTCAGCAGGCAGAGCGGCAGGGTCGCGGCCTCTGCCCACGTCACCTCGTCACGCAGGCCGAACGGCCCGTCCTCGTCGGTGAGCAGGATGTAGTGCTCCTGGTAGAGCGCGAGCGTGCGCACGCCGGTCAGCGGCTCGGAGTCGAGGTACGTGACGCCGAGCTCGAGCTCGAACTCGGCCAGGCCGCGCTCGATCTGCCTCGAGTTGAGCGAGTAGACCGCCACCGTGATGCCCGGATGGCTGCGCGAGAGCGGCGTCGTCAGCAGCGAGACCGACGGCAGCGAGGTCGGGATGGCGCCGATCCGCAGCTGCCCCGTCAGGCCGCCGCGCATCGCGTCGAGCTCCGCATCGAGCCCGCCGACGTCGGCGAGGATCTGCCGCGCCCACTCGAGCACGCGCTCCCCCTCCGGCGTCAGCCCCTCGTAGCGCTGGGAGCGGCGGACGATCGGGAACCCGACCTCCCCCTCGAGGCGCCGGATCCCGGACGAGAGCGTCGGCTGGGAGACGTGGCACGAGGCGGCAGCGCGGCCGAAGTGCTCCTCCCGCACGAGCGCCACGAGGTATGCAAGATGGCGCAGATCCATTCATCGATGATAGACGAGGTCTATCACCCGGTCGATCCGCTCACTTTGACGTCGACCGCCTGTGGCAGCCATCCTTGGTGGCAGTGCGCAAATCGAGATCACGGCTGACGACACCGCTCGTCCGCGACGACGGCGTGCTGCGGCCCGCGAGCTGGGCCGAGGCGCTCGACCGAGCCGCAGCAGGCTTTGCCCGTGCGCGCGAGGCCGACACCTCGAAGTCGTTCGGGATCTTCTCGTGCTCCAAGGCGTCGAACGAGATGAACTTCCTGGCGCAGAAGTTCGCCCGTCAGGTGATGGGCACGAACAACATCGACTCCTGTAACAGAACCTGACACGCCCCTAGCGTCGTCGGTCTGGCGACGGTGTTCGGAGCAGGCGGCGGAACGTCGTCCTACGCAGAGATCGAGGAGACCGACGTGATCCTGCTCTGGGGCTCGAACGCGCGCGAGACGCACCCGATCTTCTTCCACCACCTGCTCAAGGGCGTGCACAACGGCGCCCGGCTCTTCGTCGTCGATCCGCGCCGCACGTCCTCGGCGCAATGGGCCGACCGCTGGCTCGGCCTCGACGTCGGCTCCGACATCGCCCTCTCGAACACGATGGCGCGCGAGATCATCCACGCCGGCCTCGCGAACCGCACCTTCATCGACAACGCGACCGAGGGCTACGACGACTATGCGGCCTCGGTGGAGCCGTTCACGCTCGCCGAGGGGGAGCGGCTGACCGGCGTTCCCGCCGAGGTGATCCGCGAGACGGCGCACGCATTCGCGCGCGCCGACCGCGGCATGATCTGCTGGACGCTCGGGATCACGGAGCACCACAACGCGGTCGACAACGTCCTCTCGCTGATCAACCTGGCCCTGCTCTGCGGCCACGTCGGGCGGTTCGGCTCGGGGCTCAACCCGCTCCGCGGCCAGAACAACGTCCAGGGCGGCGGCGACATGGGCGCGATCCCGAACAAGCTCCCCGGCTTCCAGGACATCGAGCGCGACCACGAGGCGCGCGCCCGCTTCGAGGCGGCGTGGAACACGACGATCCGGCCCGCAGTACGGCTGGCACCTGACGCAGATGTTCCACGGCATGGAGCGCGGCGAGCTGCGCACCCTCTACGTGATCGGCGAGAACCCGGCCCAGTCCGAGGCCGACATCACCCAGACCCGCAAGCTCCTCTCGGAGCTCGACTTCCTCGTCGTGCAGGACATCGTGCTGACGCGGACGGCCGAGATGGCGGATGTCGTCTTCCCCTCGGCTGCGTCGTGGTGCGAGACCGACGGCACGGTGACGAACAGCGAGCGCCGGGTGCAGCGCACCCGCAAGGCGCTCGACCCGCCGGGCGAGGCGCGCGACGACATGTGGATCATCGCCGAGCTCGCGCGCCGGCTCGGGCACGACTGGCCGGAGCCGGTCGCCGAGGAGGTCTGGGACGAGCTGCGCTCGCTCTCGCCGATGCATGCAGGGATGAGCTACGCGCGGCTCGAGGAGCACGGCGGCCTCCAGTGGCCCTGTCCCGACGAGAGCCACCCGGGCTCGCCGATCCTGCACGAGCGCCTCTGGCAGGAGCCGCTCGTCGGCCCGCCCGCGCCGTTCTCGGTCGTCGAGGCCCGCGGCCCGTTCGAGGCGCTCGACGCCGAGTACCCGATCCGGCTCACGACCGGCCGCCGGCTCGAGTCGTTCAACACCGGCGCGCAGACGAACCTCTACAGCTCGCCGCTCCACCGTGGCGAGTCTCTCGACCTCTCGCCGGAGGATGCCGAGCGGCTCGAGCTCGCCGACGGCGAGATCGTGCGCGTGTCGTCGCGCCGCGGCTCGGTCGAGGCGCCGCTGCGGATCGACCCGTCGCTGCGGCCCGGTCTCGCGTTCATGACCTTCCACTTCCCGGACCAGGTCGACACGAACCAGCTCACGATCGATGTCACCGACCCGAAGTCCGGCACGGCGGAGTTCAAGGCCGCCGCGATCAGGGTCGAGAAGCTCGACCCGGCCGAGCGCGAAGAGCGCGCCGGCGTCGCCGAGCCGGCCACCGTCGGCGGGCAGGAGTAATGGATCTCCACCTCGTTCCCGGGCGCGGAGCCGACGGCGGCCGAGAGCGCCGCGCTCGACCACGTGCTCGGCGCCGCCCGCGACGGCTGGGACGGCGGCGAGCGCCTGCTCGGGCCCGAGGGCAACACCGCCAGCACGGGTCACGACTCCCGCGCGCGGCGCCACCTGCTGCTGCCCGCGCTCTGGGCGTTGCAGGAGCGGATCGGCTGGATCAGCCCCGGCGGGCTCAACGAGCTCTGCCGCCGCCTGACGATCCCGCCGGCCGACGCCTACGGCGTCGCCACGTTCTACGCGATGCTCGCCGTCGAGCCGCGGCCGGCGCGCGTCGTCCACGTCTGCGAGGACATCGCCTGCCGCTGCAACGGCTCCGACGAGCTCATCGCGCAGCTCGAGGAGCGCTTCGGCGGCGAGGGCGAGCTCTCGGCGGACGGCTCGACGACCTGGTACCGCAGCCCGTGCCTCGGCCAGTGCGACCGCGCCCCGGCGGCGCTCGTCGGCGACGCGGGCGACGAGCCCGCGCGAGCGGACGCTGGCGCCGACGACGGCCGCAGCCGTGCTCGACGTGCTCGCCGGTGGCGAGCCCGGGCCGGCGCCGGTGACCGTGCTGCCGCAGGCGGGCGACGCGTCGCTGCGCCTGCTTCGCCGCGCCGCCTCGCCGAACGAGGTCAGCCTCGACGAGTACCGCGCCCACGGCGGCTACGCGGCGCTTCGGCGCGCCGTCGAGCTCGGCCCGGAAGGCGTGATCCGGGAGCTGAAGGACTCGAAGCTGCAGGGCCGAGGCGGCGCAGCCTTCCCGACCGGCGTCAAGTGGGAGGCGGTCGCGCACCAGCCCGTGCGGCCGCACTACCTCGTCTGCAACGCCGACGAGTCGGAGCCCGGGACGTTCAAGGACCGGGTGCTGATGGAGCGCGATCCGTTCGCTCTGATCGAGGCGATGACGATCGCCGCCTACGCGACCGGCTGCGAGCGGGGGTACGTCTACATCCGCGGCGAGTACCCCGAGCCACAGCACGCGCTCGAGGCGGCGATCGCCGAGGCGCGCCGGCGCGGCTACCTCGGCGACGACGTGCTCGGCGAGGGCTTCAGCTTCGAGATCGAGATTCGCAAGGGCGCGGGCGCGTACATCTGCGGCGAGGAGACGGCGATCTTCGAGTCGATCGAGGGCAACCGCGGCGAGCCGCGCAACAAGCCGCCGTTCCCGGTCGTCGAGGGCCTCTTCGGCAAGCCCACCGTCGTCAACAACGTCGAGACGCTCGTCAACGTGCTCGACATCGTCTCGCGGTCGGGCCCGGTCTACGCCGAGACCGGCACCGAGATCTCGACCGGCACGAAGCTCTTCTGCCTCTCGGGCCACGTCGAGCGCCCCGGCGTCTACGAGGTGCCCTTCGGCACGACGTTGCGCGAGCTGCTCTCCCTGGCCGGCGGGGTTGCCGGGCGGCAAGGAGCTGCAGTGCATCCTGATGGGCGGCGCCGCAGGCGGCTTCCTGCGCCCCGACGAGCTCGACCTGCCGCTCACGTTCGAGGCCGCCCGCGAGGCGAAGACGACGCTCGGCTCGGGCGTCGTGCTCGTGCTCGACGAGTCCGTCGACCTGCCGCGGCTGCTGATGCGGATCGCGGCGTTCTTCCGCAACGAGTCGTGTGGCCAGTGCGTGCCCTGCCGGGTCGGCACGGTGCGCCAGCAGGAGTCCCTTGCCCGCCTCGTCTCCGGCAAGACGATCGGCGGCACCCAGCGCGAGCTGGCCGTGATCGCCGAGGTGGGGCAGTGCATGCGCGACGCGTCGATCTGCGGCCTCGGCCAGACGGCGTCGAGCGCGATCGAGTCGGCGATCGGGCGCCTGGGGGTCTTCTCGTGACGCGACCTGCTGCTCGCGCCGAAGCGGATGATCGAGCTCGAGATCGACGGGCGCTCGGTGCGCGTCTTCGAGGGCGAGACGATCCTCGGCGCCTGCCGCCGGCTCGGGATCGACACGCCGACGCTCTGCTACGGCGACACGCTCGAGCCCGCCAATGCCTGTCGGGTATGCGTTGTCGAGGTCGAGGGATCGCGCGTGCTCGCTCCGGCCTGCTCGCGGAAGGCCGAGGACGGGATGAAGGTGCAGACCGACTCCGAGCGCGTTCGCCACTCGCGGAAGCTGGTGCTCGAGCTGCTCGCGTCGTCGGTCGATCTCTCGACGACGGATGTCGCCCCCGGCTACCTCGAGCGCTACGACGCGAAGCCCGAGCGGTTCGGGCCGCCGGCGCCGCCGGACCCCGATCGCGACCGCAAGCGCACCGGCCATCACGTCGAGCCCGACGGGCAGACCGCGGCCACCGTCTACGCGCCGGTGAAGATCGACAACGAGCTCTACGTGCGCGATTACTCGAAGTGCATCCTCTGTTACAAGTGCGTCGACGCGTGCGGCGAGCAGTTCCAGAACAGCTTCGCGATCCACGTCGCCGGTCGCGGCTTCGACGCGCGCATCTCGACCGAGTACGTCGCCGAGCTGCCGGAGTCGGCGTGCGTCTACTGCGGCAACTGCATCGCGGTGTGCCCGACCGGGGCGCTGATGTTCCGCTCCGAGCACGAGCTGCGCGAGGAGGGCGACTGGCGCGAGGACGATCAGGTCGTGACGACGACGGTGTGCCCGTACTGCGGCGTCGGCTGCAACCTGGAGCTGCACGTGCAGGACAACACGATCGTCAAGGTGACGAGCCCCGACGACCACGACGTCACGCGCGGGAACCTCTGCATCAAGGGCCGCTTCGGCTTCCAGCACGTGCAGGCGCGCGACCCTGGCTGACATGCAGGGCCGGAGCGGTCGTTCTCGCCGGCGGCCGGTCGAGCCGGATGGGCGAGCCCAAGGCGCTCCTCGACTGGCACGGGCAGACGGCCGTCGAGCACGCGGTCGCGGTGGTGCGCGAGGGAATCGGCGACGGCCCGGTCTGCGTCGTCCGCGCGCCGGGGCAGAGGCTGCCGCCGCTCGACGCGATCGTGGTCGACGACGCGGTCGCCCATGACGGCCCGCTCGCCGCGCTCCACGCCGGCCTCGTGGCGCTGACCGGGGAGGCCGACGTCGCGTTCGCCTGCGGCGTCGACACGCCGTTGCTCGCTCCCGCCTTCGTCAGGGCCGTGCTCCGGTCGCTCCACAAGGGCGACGACGCCGTCGTGCCGATCATCGGCGGCCGCTCTCAGCCGCTGCTCGCCGCCTACCGCGTCCGGATCGCACCACGGCTGCGCGCGCTGCTCGACGACGGCGCCTTCGGCCTCAGGGACATTCCGCGCACGAGCGCGGTGCGCCAGGTGGGCGAGTGGGAGCTGATCTCCGACCCCGAGCTCGACGACGCCGACCCGCGGCTGAGCTCGGCCGAGAACGCGAACACGCCGGAGGAGTGGGCGGCGCTTCTCGCTCGCTCGACGCCAGGCTGAAGCCCGGCGTCGCTGCCGTCAGGCGATCTCGACCTCGCCGCTCCCGACGAGCGTCGTCTCGCCGTCGTCGAGGACGACGGTGAGGCGTCCGTCGGCCGCGATCGCGTCGGCCGTGCCGTTGCGGCCGCCGCCGACGAGCACGCGCCTGCCGCGGAGCGCGTTTCTCCGCTCGAGGTCGTCGGCGAGCCCGGCCAGCCCGACGTCGAGCCACTGCCCGTAGCGATCCTCGAGCTCGGCCAGGACCGCGACGAGAACGGCTGCACGATCGAACGGGCGCCCCGCCGCGACCCGGAGCGAGATCGCCGGGAAGCGCGGTGTCGGCGGGAGCTCGTCCGCGACCTGATTGACGTTGATCCCGATCCCGCAGACGACCCGGTCGCCCGACGCCTCGAGCAGGATCCCGGCGACCTTGCCGCCGTCGATGAGCACGTCGTTCGGCCACTTCACGAGCGCGGGAACCATGGCCTCGCGCTCGAGGGCCGACGCCACCGCGAGCCCCGCGACGAGCGAGAGCTGGGGGAGAGGCGCACCGGCGGGAGGCTCGAGCAGCAGCGAGAAGAGCAGGTTCGCGGCCGGCGCATCTTCCCAGCTCCGGCCCGACCGGCCCCGCCCCGCGGTCTGGTGCTCGGCCAGAGCGACGGTGCCGTGTTGGTGGTCGCCGTCGCGCAACACGTCCTGCGTCGAGCCGGTCTCGGCGAAGTAGAGATACGGCTCCCCGAACGCGCCGCGCAGGAGCGGGCGGAGGCGCTCGGGCCCGAGCTCACTCGAAGGGCTACTCACCGTCTCCGACCCGGCGCAGCCGCTTCGTGGCGCCGCGCCGCTTCTTCGCCTCGAGCCGCTTCTCGCGCGCGGCGCGGGACGGCTTCGTCGGCACGCGCTTGCGCTCGACGCGAAGCGCGTCGGCCAGGCGCGCGACCAGCCGGTCGATCGCGAGCTCCCGGTTGCGGAGCTGGCTCCGCTCGTCCTGCGCGACCGCCCGCAGCACCGGCCCGGACTTCGCAACGACGCGGTGTTTCTGATTCGCCGTCAACGCGGTCGACGCCTCGACGTCGAAGACCGCTTCGACCCTCGTCTCCGACGTGTTCGCGTGCTGGCCGCCCGGCCCGCTCGAACGCGAGACGCGCAGCTCGATCTCCGAGAGCGGCAGCAGGACGGATCGCGTCACGCGCCGGTGGGTGCGCTCGTCGGCGTCGCTCATGGGCGGGTGGCCGGTGAGATCGTGAGCAGCCCGGGCGTGTGCTCGTGGTCGACCTGCAGCGTCGTGTGCGTGATCGCGAATCGCTCCCGCAGCATGTTCTCCGTGGCCCGGCGGATCCCGTGGCAGTCGTCTCCCTCGCGCACGAGGACGTGGGCCGAGAGCGAAGGAAAGCCGCTCGTGATCTGCCAGACGTGCAGGTCGTGCACCTCGACGACACCGGGCTGAGCCGCGATCGCACGGCCGATGACCTCGGCATCGAGGCCGCGTGGCGTCGCCTCCAGCAACACCAGGGTCGAGTCTCGCAGGACGCTCCACGAGCTGACGACGAGGAAGATGCCGATCAGCACGCCGACGAGCGGGTCTGCGTACCGCCAGCCCGTGGTGACGATGACGATGCCGGTCACGATCACGCCGATCGACCCGAGAGCGTCGCCGACGAGGTGGATGTAGGCCGCCCGCAGGTTGAGGTCGCGGCCGCCCGGACGGAACACGGCCACCGCTCCGATCACGTTGATCAGGAGACCGACGCTCGCGACGGCGATGAGCCAGCCGCCGGGGACGTCGGGCGGATCGGCGAACCGGCGGGCGGCTCCGACGAACACGATGATCGCGATCACGATCAGCGAGACGGCGTTCACGAGCGCGGCCAGGATCTCCGCGCGCTGGAACCCGAAGCTCCGGTTCGGCGTCGCGGGCCGGCGGGCGAGGAGCACCGCCCCGGCGGCGACACCCAGCGCGACCACGTCGGAGAGGTTGTGGCCGGCGTCCGCGAGCAGCGAGAGGCTGCCGGCGAAGAGCGCGGCGATGACCTCGACGAGCGTGTACGCCGCGTTGAGGACGAGCGCGATCAGCAGCGACCGCAGCGAGCTGCCGATGGCATGGGCGTGGAGACCGCCGCGGCCGTGATCGTGGCCGTGATCGTGTGCGTGATCCGTGCTCATGAGCAGACGGTAGCGCGGCCGGACGCTGCCGCTTGTCGCGCCGCCCGTTCGACCCGTCCCGGTCGTCTCTGGGAGAATGCCGGGGTGGCATGCATCCTGCTCGATGTCGACGGCGTTCTCCATGTCTCGGGCGAGCCCATTCCCGGCGCCGCCGAGGCCGTTGCCCGGCTCCGCCGCCAGGGCCACTCGCTCCGGTTCGTGACGAACAACTCGACCCGGCCTCGCACGACGCTCGCCGAGGAGCTGCGGACGCTCGGGTTCGAGCTCGACGACGACGAGCTTCAGACGACGGCGCGGGCTGCGGCGAGAGAGCTCGCGGGCAAGCGCGTGTTCGCGCTCGTGATGGGCGCGCTCGTGCCGGATCTGGAGGGCATGGAGCTCGTCGGCGACCACGCCGACGCCGTCCTGCTCGGAGGGTGCGACGAGACGACGGAGCCCAACCAGGTGTTCTCGTGGATGAACCTCGGCCGCGCGTTCGCCGAGCTCCAGATGGGCGCCGAGCTCTACTGCCTGCACAAGAACAAGTGGTGGCAGACGAGCCGCGGCCCCCTGCTCGACGCGGGCGCCTTCGTCGCCGGGCTCGAGTACGCGACCGGCGTCGACGCGACCGTGCTCGGAAAGCCGAGCCCCGCCTACTTCGCGGCTGCGCTCGACGCGCTCGGGGCGGAGCCCGAGCTGACCTGGATGGTGACCGACGACATCGACGCCGACATTCGCGGGGCGCAGTCGTTCGGGATGCGAACCGCGCTCGTCCGCACCGGCAAGTTCCGCCCCGAGACGCTCGAGGACTCGGGCCTCGTGCCCGGAGATCGTGCTCAGCTCCGTCGCCCAGCTTCCCGACTGGCTCGAGCGGTCGCTCTGAGTTGGCCGTCAAGATCGGCACCGACCTGATCGAGATCGACCGGATCGTCCGGGCGCTCGAGCGACCGGGGTTCCGCGACCGCTGCTTCACGCAGGCGGAGCAGGACTACTGCGAGACCCGGCGCAACCCGGCCGAGAGCTACGCGGCGCGCTTCTGCGGCAAGGAGGCGGTCGGCAAGGCGCTCGGCTGCGGCGTCCGGTTCACGTGGAAGGACATCGAGATCGTCGGGCCGCCGAAGCCGGGCGTGACGCTCACCGGACGCACCGCGGGATATGCCGAGCGGGTCGGCATGCGCGAGATCGATGTCTCGCTGACCCACTCCCACACGATGGCGGGCGCAGCCTGCGTCGTGCGGCTCGAGGGCTGAGTCCGATGGTCGGCTCGGGGTACGAGGCGCTCTGCACCGCCGCCGAGATGCGGGCCGCCGAGGAGGCGTTCCCCGGGTTCCCGGCGACGGCGCCCGACCTGATGGAGCGCGCGGGCGCCGCTGTCGCGTACGAGGCGATGCGCGTCTATCCGTACGCGCGCCGGTTCGCCGTCGTCTGTGGCGGCGGCTCGAACGGTGGCGACGGGCGCATCGCCGCCCGCGTGCTCCGCGAGGCGGGCCGGGAGGCCGTCGAGACCGACGCCGTCGAAGGCTGCGACGTCGTGATCGACGCGCTCTTCGGCACCGGCTTCCACGGCGCTCCCCGCACGGACGCGGCGGCGATGATCGAGCGGATCAACGCCTGCGGGCTTGCCGGTCGTCTCCGTCGACCTGCCCTCCGGCGTCGACGCGTCGACGGGCGAGGTCGCAGGCGCGGCCGTCAACGCGTCGCTCACCGTCACGTTCCACGCGAGCAAGGTCGGGCTCCACGTTGCGCCCGGGCGCTTCCACGCCGGCGAGGTCGTCGTCGCCGACATCGGGCTCCTCCCGGTCGAGACCGCGGTGCGGCGCGCGACCCCCGTGCTCCTGCAGCAGGTCCCGATCCGTGGTGCCCGCGACTCGAAGTTCACCGCCGGCGCGGTGCTCGTGGTCGGCGGCGCGCCCGGGACGACCGGCGCGCCGGTCCTCGCCGCGATGGCCGCGCTTCGCGCCGACGCGGGCTACGTCACCGTCGCCGTGCCGCGCGAGTGCCTCGCAGCGGTCGAGGTGCTGGCGCTCGAGCCCGTCAAGCGCGGCTTCGACTGGGACGACGCCGAGGAGACGATCATGGCCGAGGCGGAGCGCGCCGACGCCGTCGCGCTCGGGCCGGGGCTCGGCCGCAGCCCCGAGGCGCACGCGCTCGTGGCGCGGCTGCTCGAGCGCCTCGAGCTCCCCGTCGTCGTCGATGCCGACGCCCTGTTCGGCCTCGAGCCCGGTGGCGCGTACCCACCCGACCGTGCTCACGCCCGCATGCCGGCGAGCTCGCCCGCCTGCTCGACCGCGACTCGGCCTGGGTCGACGCCCACCGGCTCGAGGCGGCGAGGGAGTGCGCGGAGCGCTACGGCGCCGTCGTCCTACTGAAGGGGGCCGGCACGATCGTGCAGGCGCCGACGGGAGGGCCTGTCGTCTGCGACACCGGGCCGCCCTCGCTCGCGACGGCCGGCACCGGCGACGTGCTGACCGGGCATCGTGGCGGCGTTCCTCGCCAAGGGCCTCGACCCGGTCACCGCCGCGGCGGCCGCCGCGACCGCGCATGGGCTCGCCGCCGCCGTCTCGCCGCACCAGGCCGGGCTCGTCGCGAGCGACGTGATCGCTGAATTGCCCGGAGCGTTGTCGTGAGCCTCGAGCGTGGCGTGCGAAGGCTCGCTCGCGACACGGCCGGCGGACAGTAATCTGCGTGGCTTGGGGAAAGTTGTCGGAGCAGGCTCGATCGTCGCAGGGGCGATCCTCATCGGATTCAACCCAAACCGCTGGGACGTCGTCTTCTTGACCTTGCCACGTGGCCACGGCATTCATGTGAGGGACGTGGTCGGCATGGTGCTCATCGCGCTTGGCATAGCCCTGCTCTGGCGCTCGCCACCGGCATGACCGGAGCCGGGCGGCACGGAGAAGCCGTCCGAGTAGTGTGGGCCGGAGGCATCCCCCTAGGACGCCACCGACCCACACAGAGGCTTGAATCGGCATCGGCCCAGCGAGGCTTGAGCGTGTGCCCGCTGGAGGTGTGGCCGTCCACGGGGTACCCTGATACGCGGCCGGGCCAGGCCTATTTCGTCCAGTTTCCCACCCCCTAGGGAGGCTGCGATAGCTGGCCGGGCCCGGCCGCAGAGCGGTCGCTGGGAGTGTGCGGGAAATCACCGTGGACCCGCGGTACTCTGCAGGGTCCTCTAGCCGCGGCCTTCACGCGAGGAGTACGGAATCCTCCAGCTGCGGGTCGTCATCGGAGAGGACGTCGGCGACCTCCACTCGTGCTCCTCGCTGTGCGAGCGAGCGGTCGACAGCTTCCATCATCTGGACGACGTCCAGGCCGAGGGCGATCGACGATCGAGGCGTTGAGCCCACGCGAATCGCCCGGCAGAAATCCTGGAGTTGCTGGAAGAGCGGCTCCAGGGGCGCGATGTGCGGGGAGATGATATCGCCGGTTCGATACGTGAGCTGGTACTCACCGAACGATGTCGGTTCTCTCGGCATCACGCCTGAGTCGAAGACACGTACGGGCTCGTTGCTCGTGTCGTGAACGGTCGCGATCTCCGTGGCTGTTCGCACGCACCCGCAGCGTGCGCACGGCCTGGCCGCAGCGCACGCGCAGCGCGATGCGCAGACGTGGTCGCGCGTGCAGACGGATGACGACCGCACGCGGCCTCGTACCTCCGACCCGTGCGACGAACGCGCGTACGGCACCCGCACGCTTCCGCGCGACCGCAGCCGCGGCCGCCGAGCCAGGGGAGCCATTCGCACCGGGCGCGCCGGCCGGGCCGGTTGCCCCGGCGCTCGCGGGAGCGGTGCCGGCAGCTGTACCCGCAGTGCCGACGACGACGATGTCCCAGGCGAGCCGGGCGGCATTGCCCGCGAGGTCGGCGACCGTGAGCACGAGGTGGTGCGTTCCGGGGAGCAGCTGGCGCCCGGCGACCCCGTGCACGACGTCGCCCGTCCGCCACACGTGCTCGACGGGCGTGCCGTCGAGCTCGAGGTCGACGGACGCTGGATCGATGCCGAAGCCCTCGTCGGTCGCCGCCACGGAGATGCTCAGCACGTCACCGTCGCCCAGCGTCGAGCCGGATTCGGGCTCCGGCTTGCCGAATACTGGGGCTGTCGTGTCGGGCACCGCGAAGCTCGTGCTCCCGACGGTGCGATTGCCGACAGCGTCGACGGCGCTCCACGAGAGCGTGTGGGCTCCGGACGACAGCGCCGCTGCCGGCCGCGCGGTGGCGCGGCCCGCGCCAGGCAGTGAGACAGCGAGCGCAACGCCGTCGACGAGGATGGCGATCGAGGCGGTACCGCTCGCGGCATCGGAGAAGGCGAGCTCGATGGGAGGTCGCGTCTCGGAGGTGACCGAGCCGGGCGCGATCACGCCGACCACGGGCGGCGTGCGGTCGATCCAGACCGTGAACGGAATGCCGGCGGCGACCTCGCCGCTCACATCGGCGCCGCCGACGGCACCGTGGTGGATGCCGTCGCCGAGCGCCGCTGCAGACAGGCAGAGCCGCGCCTGACCCCAGGGCGGCCCCGGCTGATACTGCGAGCCGGTGCGCGGAGCGGACCAGCCGGTCGAGATCCCGTCGCTGGCAAGCCAGACGTTCGCGACTCCCGACTCGTTGTCGCCGACGGCGACGGTGGCGCAGACGTCGTCGCGATGCCAGAGGCCGTCGACGAGGTTCTCACCGTCGACCCAGGCGACGCCCGGCGTGGTCGCGTCGGCGACGGTCACATCCAGGTGCACCAGCGTGACGTAGTCGTCCCAGGCGTCCGTGATCAGCCCGGCGGCCGCCGGGTGCGCGTAGAGCGAGATGCCGACCTGGCGGAAGCCGCTGGCAAGGGCGATCACGTGGTCGGTCAGGCCGATCGTCTGCTGCTCGGCCAGCAGCGTCGGGGCATCGGCCCAGTCGCCGCCGCTGCGCATCTTGACGCGGGCGAAGAAATTCGAGTGCCGCATGCGCGTCCGGTACGCGAGCGCACCGCCGACGATCGTCGTGCCCGGCGGCGCCGTCCACTCCCAGCGCCCCTGCGACCAGATCGCCTGTGCGCCTCCGGCGCGCGCCATGATGCGCAGCGTCGTGACGTCAGGGCAGCCCGCGGCCGAACCGCCGCCGCAGAGGTTGTAGCCGGGCTCGACGTAGCCGCCCCAGCCCGACATGTCGGAAGCGAGGTCGTAGGACAGCGTGTATTCGCCGGCGCGCGCGTCGGACGCACCCGCCAGGACGAACAGGATGGCTGCCACGAGTGGCAGGAGGCGGATGTGTTGCATGTCGCGATCATCGCTGGACGTGCCGTGTCTGTGCCAGTCCGAGCCGGAAGTGACACTCCTCACGCATCTCACGTTTCGCAGGCTCTCAGCCGTCCCATCCAGGAGATGTGAGCCCCGCAGTTCACGCGAAAGGCCGGTTGCTCGCCGTTCTGCTGGCCGAGCCCTTCATGGCTCAGGCCGATGCAACCATCGCACCGCGACAAGACGATCTGCGCTACGCCGCCCGGTAGGTGAACGTCGCGCGCCCGATGAGGCTCGCGAACGCCGGCGCGGCTCCGCCGACCCGGAGCGCCGGCCAGACGTACCAGACGTACGTGCCGGGGGTCAGCGTGCTCGCGGGGATGCGGTACGACGCCTGTGAGGGCCACACGACGAGCACGCGCTTGCCGTTGCGGTACAGCTGCAGGTTGTAGTACGCGCTGCCCTTCTTCGGCTTCCAGGTGAGCACGGGAACCTTGTGCAGGACGCTGCCCGTGAGCGGGCGCAGCGGGATCAGCGACGCGAGCGAGAATTTCGTGCGGGCGGGCAGCGAGGGCTTGGTGCTGCCCTTGGCATACGAGTACAGCGCCAGATAGCCGGTCTGACCCGCGCGCAGCGTGACGCTGGCCGACGTGTTCAGCCCGCGGTAGATCTTGGTGCCGTCGCTTGGCTTCTTCGGCGCGTGGTCGAGGTTCATCACCACGAGCACGCTCGCGAGGTTCGTCGTCACCGGATTGACCCAGCGCAGCGTGAGGATCGCGTTCGCGAAGGTGCCCTTGGCCCGCGCGCGTGTGAGCGTGAGCTTCGTGGGCGGGCCGGGCACGACGGGCGCCGGCGGGACAGGAGGCGGCGGGACGTTGTTCGCGATCGTCATCGACGCGATCGCAGTGGTCGTGTGACCGGCCTTGTCGGTGACGACGTTGCAGAAGTCGTAGGGGCCGTTGGCCAGCGCCGCCGAGTCCCATTGCGGCCCGATCACAGGCCCTGCCGGGCAGTTGCCGGGGCCGCCCACGTGCAGGACGCTCGCTGCGATGCCCGAGCCCGAGTCCGCCGCGGTTCCCGTGATGCTCGACGGTCCCGCTGATCACGCCGCCCGAGGGCATGCCCGCGACGGTGATCGTGGCGACCGGGTTGAGCGTGTCGACGACGACCGTCAGGCCCGGGCTCGTGGCAGCCTGGGCGAGATCGGCGGACTGGATGTAGTAGCAGTACGTGCCGTCTGGTGCCGGCTCGCTGTAGCTGCTCGTCGTGTTGTCCGAGAAGGTCTGCCTGGGCTGACCGCCGGAGGCGGGCGAGGTGCAGGGCCCGGGCGCGCGCAGGACGGTCTGCGTCACGTTGAGCACGTCGTTGCCCGGCGTCCACTGGATTGCGACCGGCGAAGCGAACACGGCACTCGCCAGAACGGGGGCGTTCGCGGGTGCCGTTGCCGCGTGCGCGCTCGCCGGAACGAGCGCGACGAGCGACGCGGCCAGCGCCGCCAGAAGGGAGCGTCGTGGCATGTCACGGAAATCGTAAGACCTGGGTGCCCCGACCCCCCGAATGACCACCCGTTCGGGGGGGTCGCGAGGTCCTCCTGCGCTTCGTGCGGCGCTCCCCCGGCGACCAGGGAATGGCGGGGCGCCGAAAAGCGCTTTCGAGGTGTAACCTTGGCGCCGCTGGCGCCAGGATGCTCCGACGGAGGAGACGCGGCCGATGGCTGACCCCCACGATCTGCTCGCGCGCGCGGATGCCGAGGAAGCGGCGGAAGTCGCTGCCCTGGAGGGACGCGCGTCGCCGTTCAGCGCGCTCTACGCGCACTGGGAGCGCAATCAGTGGTCGGCTCTGGCGCTCGACCTCGAGACCGACCGCCGCAGCTTCGAGGCGCTCGACGAGAGCGCGCAGGCGGGCATGGTCTGGATCTTCGCGCACCGCTTCCACGCAGAGTTCAGCGTCGCGCGGCTGCTGGCCCCGTTCCTGCTCGCGGCGCCGACCTACGACGTCCAGCTGCTGCTCGCCACCCAGGTCGCGGACGAGCACAGGCACCTGCAGGCGGTGCTCCGCATCTACGACGAGGTCTTCGGGGTGCGGGCGGGATCGAGGCCGTGCGCGCGGTCGCCGACCGCAACATGGATCTCGTCGCCGAGGCGCTGTACGAGCGGCTCGAGCACCACGTCGGCAAGCTCTCGGCGACCTCCGGCGAAGACGAGTTCCTGGCAGCGGTCGTCGTCTACCACCTGCTGGCGGAGGGCGTGATCGCCCGCACCGCCCAGAACCTCGCCGCGACCCAGTACGAACGGCTCTCGTTCCCCGGGCTGGCGGAGGGTCAGCGCCTCGTCGCCCGCGACGAGGCACGTCACATCGGGATCGGCGTCTCCTACGTGCGCCGGCGCATGAATCAGGCGCCGGAGCGCACGAGCGAGGTCATCACCGAGCTGATCGAGGAACTGCTCGGGCTGTGGGCGGAGCTGCTCGGCCCGGCCGACGCCGAGCTCGGCGACCTCGTGCGCTCGGGCTACGGGATCGAGCCGCTCGACTTCTACGGCGAGGCGCTACGACTCGTGCAGGTCCGGCTCGCATCCGTCGGCTACGACGCAGGCCTCGCGGACTGATCGCAGCCCGGCACGTGCGCGTCTGCATTCTCACGGACTACTACTACCCCCAGCTCGGGGGCATCACGGAGCATGTCCACGGCCAGGCCGTGAACCTCGCCGCTCGCGGCCACGAGGTGACGATCGTGACCGGGCGGCTCCCCCACGTCCCGCGCGCCGCCGATCGCGACGATCGCGTGATCGCCTCGGACGACGTCGAGCTCGTGCACATGGGAGCCGCGCTGCCGCTCTACGGCAACGGCTCCCAGACGCTGCACACCGTGCTCCCGCTCGGAACGCGACAGCTGCGCCGCTTCTTCGCCGCCCGGCAGTTCGACGTCGTCCACATCCACGCGCCCTACAACCCGAGCTTCTTCATGCTCGCCCCGTTCGTGCTGCCCGCGGGCACGATCGGTGTCGGCACGTATCACTCCGTCTTCACCCCCGGGCGCGTGCGCGATCTCGTGCACGCGCCCACGCGGGCCTCGCTCAGCCGGCTGGACGGCCACATCGTGGTCTCGGACGTCTGCATCGAGCCGCTCGACCACTACTTCCCGGAGTTCACCTGGCGCGTGATCCCGAACGGCATCGACGAGGATCACTTCGCGCCCGGCGCCGAGCCGATCGTGCGCGCTGCGCGAGAGCGGCGACCCGGTCATCCTCTTCCTCGGGCGCTTCGATCCGCGCAACGGCCTCGGGATCATGCTCGACGCCTTCAACGAGGTCTGGCGGGCGCGCGACGGCCGCGTGCGCCTGTGCGTCGTGGGAGACGGCCCGCTGCGCCGCTACTACCAGAGCAGGCTGGCGCCCGAGGTGGCGGAGGCAGTGCACTGGGCCGGGCGCATCGACTGGAACCGTCCTCGCTACTACGCCTCGGCCGACGTCTTCTGCACGCCCTGCCAGCGGGCGAGCTTCGGCATGGTGCTGCTCGAGGCCATGAGCTGCGGCCGTCCGGTCGTCGGGAGCATGATCTCCGGGTTCGAGCGGCTGCTGACGAGCGGCCGCGAGGGGCTGCTGGTTGCGCCGCAGGACGATCCGGCAGCGTTCGCGTCCGCCCTCGTGCATCTGCTGGGCTCGCCGGCCGAGCTGGCCCGGATGGGAGCCGAAGGACGTGTCACCGCCACCACCCGCTACGCCTGGAGCAACGTGGCGGCGGAGCTCGAGGCCTACTACCTGGAGCTTCGCGGCGAGCTGCCCGTGACCGTCCGAGCTGGGCACCGCCGCAGAGGTCGACGAGGCTCCGGCACGCGTCTGACAGGATGCCTGGCGTGGCACGGCTCGCGCTCACCTGGCTGCCTCCGCTCGTCTGGATGGTCGTGATCTTCGCGTTCTCGTCGCAGCACGGCGGCGGGCACCTGCCCGAGAGCGAGGTGCTGCTGCGCAAGCTCGGGCACGTGACCGGGTACTTCGTCCTGACGATCCTGCTGCTGCGCGCGCTGCACCGCGCGGAGGTTGCCGCTGCGATGCCCATCGCGATCGTGGTGGCGCTCGCCTACGCGGTCAGCGACGAATGGCACCAGTCGTTCGTGCCCGGCCGCACGGCGACGCCGGTCGACGTCGCCATCGACGCAATCGGCATCGGGCTCGCGGCGCTGACGGCCGGCCGCACGCGGGTGCACGAGCGGCTCGCGTGAGCACTGCCGTCGTGTTCAGTGAGCGCGCGCTCGCCCCCGGCGGCGACGCGATCTGGCCCGCGGCGCTCGAGCACCTCGCGCGCCGCTTCGCCTCCATCCGCGAGCTCGACCTCGCCGCCGTCCCCGCGCGCGAGTCCGCCGTCCCGGCTCTCGAGTCCTGGGCCGGCGAGGAGGTCAGCTCGTGGCGGCTCGAGCTCGGCCGCTTCTACGACGACCACGCCCGCATGCACCTGCGCCGCGACCCGGCCACCGCCGCCCTGCTCGCCTCGCTGCGCCTGGACGGCGTGCGGCTCGCAGCCTACGGTCAGGGCCCGCGCGAAGCCTCGGCCGTCACGCTCGCGTTCCTCGGCCTCGACCGCCGCCTCGACGCGATCGTGCTCGAGCCCGACGGTGACGGCTATACGGCGTGCCTCGAGGCGCTCGGCGTCAGCGAGGCGCGGCACGTCAGCACGCGCGAGGAGCTGGCGGCGCTCTCT